>NZ_FOJE01000005.1:0-280718 GCF_900111665.1 Luteibacter sp. 329MFSha
TTTCTTGATGTCCATCAGGAACTCCAGCTCAACCGGAGGCACGATGGCCTTGTGGCGATAGCCGAATGGCTCCTCGAAGGTTATCGATCCGTCGAGGACAAGCATCGTCACGAATGCCTCCCCGCGCCACACGTTGACCTGAAACTCCACCGACGTCCGATCGTTGCCCATGGGCTCGATGCGTCCACGGGAGAACTCGATGTTGCGTTGCGGATCGTGTGCCAATCCGCCCTTCAGAACGAAACCCATCTGTACTTCCTTACTTCTTCCGATGAATCGATCCAGCGACCGGCCCCGTCAGTCCCACCACGTACCGGGATTCGCGGCACGTGCCAGCACGTAGCCGCCGGGCGCTTCGTCGTCGTGCGGTGCGGGCAAGCCGCAAAGGTCGAGGGCGTCACGGGTGGCGGCGACGACGCATTCGGTCGCGTCGCGGTCGAGACCGGGCGAGCGATATGCGGCGGCGGTGCCGGTGGCGAGGTAGCGCAGGAACGCCGACACGTCGAGGTCGGGCGCGACGATGTCTCGCGTCAGCAGGTTCGCGTGCAGGCTCTCGCGGTCGAGGCAATGGACGTGGCGTCGGATGGAGCCCCTCGTCTCCGACACGTCGCATGCGAAGACCCAGGCGGCGAGGGGCTGTTCGCGCCGGGTGACGTGGACTTCGATGCGTGTCGACGCGATGTCGCTCGTGGCGGGCGCGACCCTCCCGCGGTGGACGAGGATGTCGCGCGCCGGGTCGTACGCGCGTCGCGGCATGGGAATGAAACTCATGCGATCTCCTTGCCTGGACGCGATGCCGCGCCCTTCCATGAATCACCGGCGCGCGCGCCCGGCGGGCCTCGCTACGCGTGCCCGTGTGCTCCCCACACCGGCATGGATGCGGAGACTACACGAGCGCCGCGAGGCGCGTATGAGAATGATCGCCCTTGCATTTTCCAGCGTTCAGCAAACTACGCCGTGACAGCGGCGGCGACTTTGGGCTGCGCGTCAGTCGACCTCGACGGGTACCGGCACGGTGTCCACCAGCCCGGCTTCGTACTCGCGCGCTTCCTCCAGCAGCCAGTCGCGCACCCGTGTCACGCCGGCGTGCGCCTCGGAGCGTTTCGGGTAGACGAGGTAATACGCTTCCGCGACGCGGAGGCGCTCCTTGCACAACACGGTCAGCGCGCCGCATTCGATCAGCGAGCGCGCCATGACCAGTCGGCCGAGGGCGACGCCGAGTCCTTCGAGCACCGCGCGTTGCAGATGTTCGGTGTTGTCGAAGCGCGCGACGTAGCGCGACGGCAACGGCATGCCGAACGCTTCGGCCCAGTCGTTCCAGCGGCCGGAGGGATCGCCGAGCAACGGCCACCCGTCGAGCGACGTCGTGGGCAGGCCGCCCATGCGGCGAACGAGCGACGGGCTCGCGATCGGGACGATGTATTCGTCGAACAGACGCTCGGCCTTCGTGCGCGGCCACGAGCCGAGGCCGTAACGGAACGCCACGTCGACATTCGGCTCGCGGTCGAAATCGACCACCGACACCGACGAGTGCAGGCTGAGTTCGAGTTCGGGATGCTTGCCGACCAGGCGCGGCAGGCGAGGGACCAGCCAGCTCGATGCGACGGAAGGGAGCACGCTCAGCGTGACCGCGTCGTGGTGCCGTCCTTCGAAACGCCCCAGCGCGTGCTCGATGCCTTCGAAGTGATGCCCGATGGCCTCCAGTAGATGCGCGCCGTCCGCGGTCAGCGTGACCCCGCGTGGCCCGCGGTCGAAGAGCGTGCGGCCAAGTCGCTCCTCCAGGTTGCGGATCTGGTGGCTGAGGGCGCTGACGGTGAGGTTGAGCTGCTCCGCCGCGCGCGACAGCTTCCCCGTGCGGGCGACCAGGACGAACCCCTGAAGCAGACCGAGTGGCAGGCGGGACATGTGAATAATCCTCAAGGCCGGATTGCAAACATATCGCTTTCTGCGCGCCTGCGGAAAGTGCACCCTTTAGCCCACGTTGAATCGCAGGCCCTTGCGACACGTCACCCGAGGGAGGTTGCCATGGCATCGATTTTCACCGGTCTTGCGTTCATGCACGGCCACATCGTCGATCGTGAACTGGTTCTTCGCCTTGGCCGCGACGAGGCCCCGCGCCCGCGCGAACGCTCGCCGCAGGCGGCGCCCCGCCCCGTCCAGGAACCGGCAGCCGTGGTGCCTTCGCGAACGGCCTGCGCCACCTGCTGACGGACACGCGGCCTGAACTTCGTTTGCGTCATGATGGATGTTTTCCACCCCATCGGAGATGACGCATGACCCTTCGACCACTTGGCCGTTCGCCGCTGAAGGTGGCCCCCCTCGCGTTCGGTGGCAACGTGTTCGGCTGGAGCGTCGACGAGGCCCGCTCGGTCGATCTGCTCGACGCGTTCGTCGACCACGGGTTCAACCTCATCGACACCGCCGACGTCTACGAAGCCTGGGTGCCCGGCAACGAAGGCGGTGAATCGGAAACCATCATCGGCAACTGGCTGGCGCGCAGCGGCAAGCGCGACAAGGTCGTGATCGCGACCAAGGTGGGCAAGTGGGCCAGGTATCCAGGTCTGTCGCCGGTGAACATCCATGAGGCCGTGGACGATTCGCTGCGCCGCCTGAAGACCGACTACATCGATCTCTACCAGTCGCACGAGGACGACCCGAAGGTACCGCTCGAAGAAACGCTCCGCGCGTTCGACGATCTGGTGAAGGCGGGCAAGGTGCGCGTCGTCGGCTCGTCCAACTATTCGGCGGAACGCCTGAGCGATGCGCTGAAGACGAGCCGTGAGAAGGACCTCGCGCGTTACGAGACCAACCAGCCCGAATACAACCTCATGGACCGCAAGGGCTTCGAGGACGGCCTGCAGAAGCTCTGCGTCGACGAGGACGTCGGCGTGATCAGCTACTACTCGCTCGCCAGCGGCTTCCTGAGCGGCAAGTACCGCGGCGAGGCCGATCTGGAAAAGAGCTCCGCGCGCGCGGCGAAGGTGAAGGCGTATCTCAACGAGCGCGGCTATCGCGTGCTGCGGGCCCTCGACGAGGTATCCGAAGCCCACGGCGCGACGCCCGCCCAGGTCGCCCTCGCCTGGGTGATGGCGCAGCCGGCGATCGCGGCGGCCATCGCCAGCGCGACGACGGTGGCGCAGCTGGACGAACTGGCGAAGGCGGCATCGCTGTCGCTCGGCGAGGCGGAGCTGGCGAAGCTGAAGGCGGCCGGGGACGAGTGATCCCCGCCGGTTCGTGGGAAGCGCGCCGGTGCACGACCGGGCGCTCGCGGCGAGCACCCTTCGCGCGCGAGCGCGCTTCCCACAGGCCGATACTTAGCGGGCGGCGTTCAGGGTATCGAGCGCGGCGTTGAGCGTCGGGCTCGGACGCATGGCCGCGCTGACCAGCGCCATGTCCGGGTGGTAGTAGCCCTTGATCTCGACCGGCTTGCCCTGCGCGGCGATGAGTTCCGCGTTGATCGTCGCTTCGTTCTCCGCGAGCGCCCTGGCCACGCCCGCGAACTTCGCCTTCAGCTCGGCGTCGTCGTCCTGCGCGGCGAGCGCTTCGGCCCAGTACAGCGCCAGGTAGTAGTGGCTGCCGCGGTTGTCGATCTCGCCGACCTTGCGCGCGGGCGACTTGTTGCTGTCGAGGAAGCGGCCGTTCGCCTGGTCGAGCGTCTTCGCGAGCACACGCGCGTGGGCGTTGTCGTAGCGCTCGGCGAGGTGCTCAAGCGACGCGGCGAGCGCGAGGAACTCACCCAGCGAATCCCAGCGCAGGTACCCCTCTTCGACGAACTGCTGCACGTGCTTCGGCGCGGAACCGCCGGCACCGGTTTCGAACAGACCGCCACCGGCCATCAGCGGCACGATGGAAAGCATCTTCGCCGAGGTGCCGAGTTCCATGATCGGGAACAGGTCGGTGAGATAATCGCGCAGCACGTTGCCGGTGACCGAGATCGTGTCCTCACCCTTGCGGATGCGATCGAGGGAGAACTTCGTCGCGTCGACCGGCGCCAGCACGCGGATGTCGAGGCCGCTGGTGTCGTGGTCCTTCAGGTAGCGCTCGACCTTCGCGATCACCTGCGCGTCGTGCGCGCGCTTCGCGTCGAGCCAGAACACGGCCGGCGTCGACGACAGGCGCGCACGCTGCACCGCGAGCTTCACCCAGTCCTGGATCGGCGCGTCCTTGGTCTGGCACATGCGCCAGATGTCGCCCTGCTCCACCGCGTGCTCGAACACCACGGAACCGTCGTCGGCGAGCACGCGCACGGCGCCGTCGGCCGGGATCTGGAAGGTCTTGTCGTGCGAGCCGTATTCCTCGGCCTTCTGCGCCATCAGGCCGACGTTCGGCACGCTGCCCATGGTCGCGGGATCGAACGCGCCGTGCGCGATGCAGTCCTCGATCACGGCCTGGTACACGCCGGCGTACGAGCGATCCGGAATCACCGCCTTGGCATCCTGCAGCTTGCCTTCAGCGTTCCACATGCCGCCCGAGTCGCGAATCATCGCCGGCATCGAGGCGTCGACGATGACGTCGCTCGGCACGTGCAGGTTCGTGATGCCCTTGTCCGAATTGACCATCGCCAGCGCCGGGCGCTGCGCGTATTCCGCGGTGAGGTCGGCTTCGATGGCGGCACGCGTGTCCGCGTCCAGCTTGCCCAGGCGCGCGTACAGATCGCCGATGCCGTTGTTGGCGTCGAAACCGACCTTCGCGAGCGCATCGGCGTGCTTCGCGAGCACGTCCTTGTAGAACTCGCGCACCACGATGCCGAACATGATGGGGTCGGAGACCTTCATCATCGTGGCCTTCAGGTGCAGCGAGAACAGCACGCCCTTCGCCTTCGCGTCGGCGATCTGCGCATCGATGAACGTCGCCAGCGCCTTGCGGCTCATCACCGCCGCGTCGACGATCTCGCCTGCCTTCACGGCGACCTTTTCCTTCAGCACCTTCGTGGCGCCGTCCTTGCCGGTGAACTCGATGCGCAGGCTGCCGGCCTTCTCGATCGTGGCGGACTTCTCGCTGCCATAGAGATCGCCGCCGTCCATGTGCGCGACGTGCGACTTCGAATCGGACGACCACTTGCCCATGCGGTGCGGATGCTTGCGGGCGTAGTTCTTCACCGAGAGCGGAGCGCGGCGGTCGGAGTTGCCTTCGCGCAGCACCGGGTTCACGGCGCTGCCCATCGCCTTGCCGTAGCGGGCGTTGGTTTCCTTTTCGGCGTCGGTCGCCGGGGCGTCGACGTAATCCGGAAGATCGTAGCCCTGCGACTGCAGTTCGGCGATCGCGGCCTTCATCTGCGGCACGGAGGCGCTGATGTTCGGCAGCTTGATGATGTTGGCTTCCGGCGTGGTGGCGAGCTCGCCGAGTTCCGCCAGGTGGTCGCCGATCTTCTGGGCGTCGGTCAGGCGATCGGGGAACTGCGCGAGGATGCGGCCGGCGAGCGAAATGTCGCGCGTCTCCACGGCCACGCCCGCGGTACCCGCGAACGCTTCGACGATCGGCAGGAAGGAGGCGGTCGCGAGGAACGGCGCTTCGTCGGTGAGCGTGTAGATGATCTTGGGGGAGCTGGACATGATCGATCGAGCCTTATGCTTGAGTGGGCCAGGTCATGGAGCCGGCCGGCGCAGGCCTCGTGGGGCGCACCGGCGAGCGGAAACCCGCCCATTGTGGCGCGGAACGCGGCAGAGGGGGAAGCGAGCAGCCGGCACAGACCTTTTTCCGGTCTGGCACGAACCGGGACCGGCGCACGGCCTTTCGCCGATGCGATCGGCTCCCACCCGTTGGTAGCGAAGGTGAGGCCAGCGCCCGCTACCGGAGGGTGGGAGCCGATCGTATCGGCGATTCAGGCACGCGAAGCGCGCAGCGCGCGGCGCTCCTTGCGGCGCGCCTTGCGGGCCTTCCAGCGCTCGGAGAGGCAGGCGAAGATCACGTACAGGGCCGGCGTGGAGAGCAGCGTCAGGCTCTGCGAGATCACGAGGCCGCCGATCATGGCGATACCCAGCGGACGGCGCAGTTCCGAGCCCTCGCCCAGGCCGATGGCCAGCGGGGCGGCGGCGAGGATGGCCACCATGGTGGTCATCATGATCGGCCGGAAGCGGACGAGGCACGCCTCGCGGATGGCCCCGCGGTAATCGAGGCCATGCTCGCGCTGCGCCACGAGGGCGAAGTCGATCATCATGATGGCGTTCTTCTTTACGATGCCGATCAGCAGCACCAGCGCGATCATCGCGATGACGGAAAGCTCCGTGTTCGTGATCACCAGCGCCGCGAGCGCGCCCACGCCGGCGGCCGGGAGCGTCGAGAGGATCGTCACAGGATGGATCAGGCTCTCGTAGAGCATGCCCATCAGGAGGTAGACCGTGACGATCGCGGCGAGGATCAGCAGGGGCATGTCGCTCTGCGATTGCTGGAAGCGCCCGAAGTCGCTGCCGGCGTCGAGGCGGATGTCGCCTGGCAAGCGCATGCCGCTGATCGTTTTCTGGATGATCTCCATCGCCTCGCCCATGCTGACGTTCGGCGCGAGGTTGAAGCTGATGCCCATGCTCGTGTACTGGTCCTCGTGCACGATCTGGCTCGGCGCCAGCCCGGGCACCTGGCGGGTCACCGCGGTCATCGGCACCATCGCGCCGGAGCGCGAACGGATGTAGAGCTGGTTGAGCGATTCGGGCGTCGCCGCCATCTGCGGCAGCGCGTTGACGATCACCCGGTACTGATTGATGTCCGAGTAGATCGTGGACACGGCGCGCTGACCGAAGGCGTTGTAGAGCGCGCCGTCGATGTCGCCGACGGCGACGCCGAGACGGGCCGCGGTATCGCGATCGATGACGATGTTCTGGCGCAGGCCCTGCGCGTCGATGTCGCTGCCGACGTCGCGCAGCATGGGGTTCTTCTTCAGCGCGTCGACCAGCTTCGGCACCCACGCCTGTAGCTCGGCGAGGTCGTCGCCCTTGAGCGACACCGAGTACTGTCCGCCCTGCGTGTTGCCGCCGCCACCGCCGGTGGGAAGATCCTGGATCGGACGCAGGCGGAGGTTGAGGTCGGGATACTTGTTGGCTTTGGCCGACAGCCGGTCCAGCACTTCGAACGTCGTTTCCTTGCGTCCCTCGGCGCGCGTCTTCAGTTCGATGTTGAAGAAGCCGCTGGAGCCGGTGCGGCTGGTGCCGAGGCGCGAGCCGACGGCTTCCACCGCGGGATCGGCCAGCAGCATCTCGGTGAGGCGCGCCTGGCGCGTCTTCATCTCCCCGAACGACACCGTGGAGCTGGACGTCGCGCGCGCGCCGATCAGGCCGGTGTCCTGCGGCGGGAAGAAGCCGCCCTTGACCATGCCGAACAGCACGAACGTGATCGCGACGAGCACCAGCGGCGTGAGCGCCATGAGCAACGCGTGCCGCAGGGTCCAGTCGAGCGCGACGCGGTACAGGCCGAGCAGGCGCTCGTGACCGCGCTCCAGCGCGCGACCGAGGCGCGACTCGGGCTTGTCGTCCTTGTGCGCGGTGAGGAAGTGCGCGCAGAGCGACGGCGTCAGCGTGAGCGACACGAGGGCCGACACGACGATAGCCGCGACCAGCGTCACCGTGAATTCCTTGAAGAACATGCCGATGATGCCCGGCGCCAGCAGCAGCGGCACGAACACGGCGATCAGCGAGCCGGTGATCGAGACGATGGTGAAGCCGATCTCCCGCGCGCCCAGGAGCGCGGCCTCGAAGCGGGGAATACCCTCGTCCATGTGCCGGATCACGTTCTCGATCACCACGATCGCGTCGTCGACGACGAAGCCGATGGCGATGACCAGCGCGAGCAGCGTGAGGTTGTTCAGCGTGTACCCGAACGCGTACATCACCATGAACGCGCCGGCGAGCGACATCGGCACCGCGAGACCCGCGATCAACGTCGGCGCCAGGCGGCGCAGGAACAACGCCATCGTCATGATCACCATGGCGAGGCTGATCAGGAGCGTGGCCTGCACCTCGTGCAGCGAGGCGCGAATGGTGGGCGTGCCGTCGAAGAACGAATGCAGCTGTACGCCGGCGGGCAGCCAGGTCTGCATCACGGGCATGAGCGTCTTGACCCGGTCGACCGTCTCGATGACGTTCGCGTCGGCCTTCTTGTAGACGTACATCAGGATGCCGGGCCGGCCGTTGAACCAGGCCGCCTGGTAGGCGTCCTGCTGGCCGTCGTACACCTTGGCGATGTCGGAGAGGCGAATGGGCACGCCGTCCTTCACGCCGATGATGAGATCCGCGAACTCGGACGCCTTGTGCAGCGAGTCGGTGGCGGTGACGGCCATCGTCGTCTGGCCGTCGGTGAGGAAGCCCTGCGGCGAGGTCACGTTGGCGGCCGTCAGCGCGTTGCGCAGCTGGTCCGGCGACAGGCCCATCGAATTGAGGGCGCGGAGGTTCACGTCGACGCGGATCGCCGGCGTGGCGCTGCCGGCGATCTCCACGGTGGAGATGCCTTCCTGCTGACGCAGCCGCTGCGCGAGGATGGAATCCGCGATGTTGTAGAGGGTGGTGGGCGCCACCGAGTCCGACGTGAGGGCCAGCACGATGATCGGGTCGTCGTTCGGGTTGGCCTTCGTGTACGAGGGCGCGCTGAGCAGGCCGCTGGGCAGGTCGGGCTGCGCGGCGTTGATCGCCGACTGCACGTCGCGCGCCGCGGCGTCGATGTTCACGCCATTCTGGAAGAACAGCAGCACGAACGTGCTGCCCTCCGAACTGTTCGAACGCATCGACTCGACACCGGGCACCTGGCCCAGGTGGCGCTCCAGCGGCGCGGCGACCGTGGAGGCCATCGTGCTGGCGTCCGCGCCCGACTGCTGGGCCTGCACGAAGATCGCCGGGAACTGGATGTTCGGCAGCGCGGCGACGCCGAGCAGCGAGTAGCAGATGATGCCGATCACGAAAATGCCGATCGCCAGCAGCGACGTACCGATGGGGCGGCGGATGAACGGACCGGAGATATTCATCGAATGCGGGGACTTAGGTGAGCGCGGCGGCGCGCGGGCATCCCATCCCTAACGCGCCAGCCGGAAAAAGGTTTCGCCGGGCGGTGGGCCGCCCGGCGAATGAGGGTGGAGATGCGGTTGTGCGGCGGGGACCCATCAGCTCGCGACGTGGGGTTCGCCGCCGTGGGCCAGCGCGCGTCGTCGCTTGCGCTCGGCCAGCCAGTCGGAGAACCGTTCCATGTACAGATAGATCACCGGCGTGGTGTAGAGGGTGACCAGCTGGGAGAGCAGCAGGCCACCGACGATCGAGACACCCAGCGGCTTGCGCAGCTCGGAACCGATGCCGTTGCCCAGCGCCAGCGGCAGCGCGCCGAGCAACGCGGCCGCCGTCGTCATCATGATCGGGCGGAAGCGCAGCAGGCAGGCGCGGCGGATCGCGTCGGTCGCGTTGAGGCCCGTGCGCTTCGCCTCGATGGCGAAGTCGATCATCATGATCGCGTTCTTCTTCACGATGCCGATCAGCAGCACGATACCGACGATGCCGTCCACCGACAGGCTCATGCCGCACATCAGCAGGGCCAGCAGCGCACCGACGCCGGCGGGCGGCAGCGTGGAGATGATCGTCAGCGGGTGGATGTAGCTCTCGTAGAGCACGCCCAGCACGATGTAGATCACGATGATGGACGCGAGCAGCAGGAGCACCTCGTCGCCGACCGACGACGAGAACTCCGCCGCCTTGCCGATGAACTGGCCGCGCACCTGCGGCGGGAAGGCGAGTTCCTTCTCCACGTCGTGGATGGCGTCCACCGCCGACGAGAGCGAGTACCCCGGCGCCAGGTTGAACGAGATGGTGACCGCGGGCAGCTGCTGCAGATGGCTGACGACCAGCGGCGCGCTCGTGACTTCCGCGCTGGCGAGCGCCGCCAGCGGGATCGTGCCGCCCGCGCCCACCTGGAAGCCGACGTTGCCGGTGTTGCCGATGCCCGCCGGCGTCGCCGAGTTGCTCGATGCGAGCTGGCCGAAGCTGGTGGCGTTCGAACCGGTCAGGGCGCCGTTGCCGTTGCCGCGCACGGTGAGCTTGTTGAGCAGGTCGGTGCTGGTGCGGTATTCCGGCGACACCTCCAGCACGACGCGGTACTGGTTGAGCTGCGTGAAGATCGTCGAGATCTGCCGCTGGCCGTAGGCGTCGTAGAGGGTGTCGTCGATCGTCTGCACGGGCACGCCGAGACGGCTCGCGCTGTCGCGATCGATGGTGAGCTTGAGCGCGTTGCCCTTGTCGGCGAGGTTGCTGTCCACGTCGGCGAGTTCGGGACGCTTGCGCAGCGCCGTCGTCATCTGCTGCGCGAACCCGGCCAGCTCCGCCGAGTTCACGTCGGACAGCGAGTACTGGTACTCGGTCGCGGACACCTGGCTGTCGAGCGTCACGTCCTGCACCGGCTTCAGGTACAGCGCGACGCCGGCGATGCCCGAGACCGCCTTCTGCAGTCGCGGCAGAACGTCGTCGAGACCGTCGCGGTCGCCGCGATCCTTCAGCACCAGCGAGATCTGGCCCTGGTTGAGCGTGGGGTTCACCGAGCCGGCACCGATGAACGCGGCCACGCCGGACACGGCGGGATCCTTCGCGAGCGCATCCGCGACGGCCTTCGTGCGCAGCTCCATCTGCGGGAACGCGACGTTCTGGTCGGCCTGCACGACGGCGGTGATGAGGCCCGTGTCCTGCTCGGGCAGCAGGCCCTTCGGGATCACGATGTACAGCACCACGGTCAACGCGACCGTGAGGGCGGCCACGACCATGGTCAGCGGACGATGGTCGAGCACCCAGTCGAGGCTGCGGCCGTAGCCCTCGACGATGCGCGACCAGGTGGTGTGCTTGCCCGCCGCGGCGGCGTGCTCGTGGGCGTCTTCGGCGTCCGGGAGCTCATCGGCCTTCAGCAGGTACGCGCACATCATCGGGGTGAGCGTCAGCGAGACCAGCATCGAGATCGCCACGGCGATCGTCAGCACCCATGCGAACTCGTGGAAGAGACGGCCGGTGACGCCAGGCATCAGCAGCAGCGGCAGGAACACGGCGATCAGCGACACGGTCAGCGACAGGACCGTGAAGCCGATCTCCTTCGCGCCGACCTCGGCCGCCGTCTTGGCGTCCTGGCCCTGCTCGATGTAGCGGACGATGTTCTCGATCATCACGATCGCGTCGTCGACGACGAAACCCGTCGCGACCGCCAGCGCCATCAGCGAGAGGTTGTCGAGCGACATGCCCGCGAAGGCCATCACGCCGAAGGTACCCATCAGCGACAGCGGCACCGCCACCGACGGGATCACCGTCGCCCAGAGGCGGCGCAGGAAGACGAAGATCACCGCGACGACGAGGCAGATCGTCAGGATGAGGGTGAACTGGACGTCCTCGACCGACGCGCGGATCGTGATCGTGCGATCGGAGAAGACCTCGAGCTTCACGTCGGCCGGCAGCACCTTCTGCAGGTCCGGGATCGTCTGCCGGATCTGCTGCACCGTCTGCACGATGTTCGCGCCGGGCTGTCGGCGGATGTCGAGCAGCACGGCGGGTTTGCCGTTCGCCCACGCGGCGAGCTGGTCGTTCTCGACGCCGTCGATCACGTTCGCCACGTCGGACAGGCGCACGGGCGCGCCGTTCTTGTAGCTGATGATCGTGCCCTTGTACTCGGCGGCGTCGGCGAGCTGGTCGTTCGTGCCGATGCTGTAGGACTGGGTCTTGCCGTTGAGCGTGCCCTTCGGCGCGTTCACGTTGGCCTGCGTGAGCGCGCTGCGCACGTCCTCCATCGTCAGGCCGAGGTTCGCGAGCTGAGCCGGATTCACCTGGATGCGCACCGCGGGACGCACGTTGCCGGCGATGGACACGAGGCCCACGCCCTGCACCTGCGAGAGCTTCTGCGAGAGGATCGAATCCGCGAAGTTGTTGACGTCACGCAGCGAACGGGTGTCCGACGTGAGCATCAGCGTCATGATCGGCGCGTCGGCCGGATTCACGCGGTTGTACACCGGCGGGTACGGCAGGTTGTTGGGCAGCGTGCCGCGCGCCTGGTTGATCGCCGCCTGCACGTCCTGGGCCGCGATGTCGATGTCGCGGTCCATGTTGAACTGCAGGATGATCGTCGACAGGCCCGCCGACGAGTCGGAGCTCATCGAGGCGAGGCCCGAGATCTGGCCGAAGTTGCGCTCCAGCGGCGTGGTGATCAGCGCCGCCATCGTGCTGGCGCTGGCCCCCGGGTATTGCGTGGTGACGACCAGGCTCGGCGCGTCGATCTCCGGCAATGCCGAGACGGGCAACTGCCGGTAGCCGAGGATGCCGAGCAGGAGCACCGCCACCATCAGGAGCGAGGTGGCGATCGGCCGGCGAATGAAGAGTGTCGAGAAACCCACAGTCTGATCCTGGTGTCTGGACCTCGCGGTCCGTGGGCGGCGCGCCCGTCACCGGGCACGCCGCGCGCTGTCAGCCCCGGCGTCCGCCCTGGCGACCCTGGCCCTTCTTGGCCTTCTGCAGTTCTTCGGCCGTCGGCGCGGCGGGCACCTGGCCCGGCGCCAGCGGCTGCACCTTCGAGCCCGGCTTCAGGCGGAACTGGCCTTCCGTGACCACCTTCTCGCCGAGCTTCAGGCCCTTGCCGATCATCACGTGGCTGTCGCCCACCTCGCTGGCGGTTTCCACCGGCGTCATCTTGACCGTGTTGTCGCCCTGCACGAGGTAGACGTAATCGCCGTCCGGCCCGCGCTGCACCGCCTGCGCCGGCACCACGAGGCCGCCCTTGACGGTGCGCACCTGCAGGCGGGCGTTGACGAACTGACCCGGCCACAACTCGGTGTTCGCGTTGTCGAAGATCGCGCGCAGGCGGAACGTGCCGGTCGTGGTGTCGATGGTGTTGTCGATCACCTCGAGCTTGCCCGTCGAGACCACGTGCGAATCGATGCGGTCCAGCGCGTCGACGGTCAGCGGCGTGCCGACGTCCTCGCGGATCGACGTGCGGACGAGGTCGAGGTTCTTCTCGGGCAGGTTGAACGAGACGTAGATCGGGTGGACCTCGGTCAGCGTGACGATCGAGTCGGTGGTGGACACGATGTTGCCCACGTCGACGGCGCGGATGCCGGCGAGACCGTCGATCGGCGCGACGACCTTGGTGAAGCCCAGCTGCACCTGCGAGGCACGGATCGACGCCTGGTCGGCGACGACCGTGGCGTTGGCCTGGTCGAGCGTGTTCTTGAGGTTGTCCAGATCCTGCTTGGAGACGTACTGCTGGCCGCCCTTGCTGACGAGGTTCTGCGAACGCTCGAGGTTGTTCTTGGCGGTGGCCGCGAGGGCCTGGTCCTGGCGCAGCTTGGCCTGGGCCTGGTCGTACTGGGACTGGATGGTGCGCGGATCGATCTCGGCGATGACGTCGCCCGCCTTCACTTCCTGGCCTTCCTGGAAGTTCAGCTTCATGAGCTGGCCGCCCACCTGGGGACGCACCACGACCGAGTTACGCGCCTGGGCGGTACCGGTCGCCGTGAGGTACACCGGGACGTCCTGAGCGACGACCGGAACGACCGTGACCGGCACCGGCGGCTGGTCGGCCCCCTGACCGTCGCCATTCGCCTTGCCTCCCTGCGCGTTCGCGTCGCCATGGTTGCCCAGGCGGGGAACGACGAATATGCCGGCGATCACCAGAACCACGATGACGCCCAGCGCGATCTTCCAAAAACGCGACATGTAAAACTCCCAGATGAATAACCGGACGGGTTACCAGTTCCGACCGCGGCGCCTTGCACCACCCGGGGTTATACCCGGTTCCGGTGAACATTCGACGGCGCCAATATAGGTTTAGGGGAACGGCATTGAACAATGCCGGTTGACAGGGGTACAGCATGACTGACGGCATGTATCGGCGCATCCCGACCCCGGCCGTGACGGACTCCTGAATCGTCCGGAGGTTCCGCTATACTCGGGAAGTTCGACGCCGCGAAGCGGCCGGAAGGCAGCCGGATCCCGGGGAGGGGGCCGGCACACCCCAATCCAGTGGAGTCAATGCGTGAGCGGTTCTCCGAGCAAGTCCGACCAGAACTTCATGCGTCAGTTCTCGTGGCTGACCGCCGGCCTCAGCGTCCTGGCCGTCGTCCTGATGGTGATCGCCTATACCATCTACAGCAACATTCCCAAGGAACAGGATCCGGCGGTAGCGAAGCGCACCGAGGCCCGGATCGCCCCCGTCGGCGCCGTCTATGCCGGCGACACGGGCCGCGCGGCCATGCTCGCCGCGCAGGAAGCCGCCGCCAAGGCCGCTGCCTCGCAGGTCGCCTACGGCGGCAGCACCGACGGCAAGACGATCTACGACAACCTCTGCCACAGCTGCCACACCGCCGGCGTCGCCGGCGCGCCGAAGCTGGCGGACAAGAGTGCCTGGGGAAGCCGCATCGCCCAGGGCCTCGCCACCCTCACCAAGCACGCGATCGAGGGCTATACCGGCCCCGACGGCAACCACATGCCCGCCAAGGGCGGCAACCCGTCGCTGACCGACGAACAGGTCGGCAACACGGTCAAGTGGATGGTCGATCAGGCGAAGTAAGCGCGATGCGCTCCGCCGCCCACCCGGTGGCGAACCGGCGCAACGCCGGAAAGAATTCGGCGAACGTCCCGCGCAACGCTTCGGCGTCCGCCAGCAGCACGGGCACACCGTCCGCCACGGGGTTCGCTCGCGACAGCCGTCGCGAGATGCCGGCGAAGGCGCCTTCGATCCGGTCGAGTCGCGCATAGCCTGCCGGCAGGTCATGCATGTCCATGTAGGCGACGAATCGCTTGAGTCCATCCGGCAGCATGGCTTCCGCGGCGCGCAGCTCGGCGCGCAGGCCGTTCGAGAACACGTCGAGCGGCGTGTCGCTCCACGACGGGAAGTCGTTGGCGAGCAGGTGATCGAACCACACGTCGAGCAGGATGCCCGCGTAGCGGCGGAAGGGCGGCTGCATGCGCTCCCGGGCCGCGCGCACCGCGGGATGACTGTCGGTGAATACGTCGATCGCCCGGTGCAAGTAAATGCCCTCACGAACCCGCGCCGGCAGCGCGAGATCGGGGGTGCCGTGGACGAAGTCGCCCATGACCCCGCCCAGCCGCAGGGCCGGGTCGTCACCCGCCAGCAGGGCGTGCGCCAGTACGTTCACGGGGTGGCCTGGCCGCGAGGACGGCGGGCAGCGGTTATCATGGCGGCCATGAGCGATCTTCTACCGAGTGCGCCGGAACATTTCCCGGCCGAAACCCTGAGCTTCGCGCTCGCGGGTCCCGCAGGCAAGCTGGAATGCGAGGCGAAGCCGGCCGACGCCGACGTGTCCCGCGACGTGGTGGCCGTGATCTGCCACCCGCTGTCCACCGAGGGCGGCAGCATGCACAACAAGGTGGTGACGATGATCGAGCGCGCGCTGCGCGAGTCCGGCGCGGACACCGTCGTGTTCAATTTCCGCAGCGTCGGCCGCTCCGAGGGCGAATTCGACCACGGCAATGGCGAAAGCGAGGATCTCGCCACCGTCGTGGCCTGGGCCCGCAGGGCCCGGCCGGGCGCCGCTCTCTGGCTCGCCGGATTCTCGTTCGGCAGCTACGTCACGCTGCGCAACGCCGTTCGCCTGGACGCCCGCGCGCTGATCAGCATCGCGCCGCCGGCCGCTGGCCGCGGCTGGGATTTCGGGCCCATCGACCTGCCCCGCGTGCCCTGGCTGGTCGTGATGGGCGACGCCGACGAGATCGTGGAGCCGCAAGCGGTGTACGACTGGGTCGAGAGCATTCCCGAGGACCAGCGCCCGCAGCTCGTGAAGATGGAAGACACCAGCCATTTCTTCCACCGTCGGCTGATGGACCTGCGTGGCGCCATCAAGCACGCGGTGAAGGACTGGCCGCCGGAGCCGCGCCAGGCATGAACTGCACGGAATCGACGCCCGGCGAACGCTACCGGGACGGCATCGCGGGCCATCGCTGGGAATCGGATCCCGCGCAGCTGCCCGTGATCACCGAGTTCGACCGCCTGCACGCGGCGCTCTGCGCGCCCGAGCCCTCGGGCGGCGGCCTGTTCGGGCGCCTGCGCAGCATGCTCGGCAACGAGCCGCGGCAGCCCGTGCCGGGACTCTACCTCTGGGGCAGCGTCGGACGCGGCAAGACCTTCCTGATGGACCTCTTCGTGTCCAGCCTCGCGCCCGGTCTCGCCCTGCGCCGACACTTCCACCGCTTCATGCTGGAAGTGCACGCCACGCTGCGCGAGCTCGGCGAGCGGCAGAACCCGCTGGACGAGGTCGCCGCGCGTCTCGCGGCCAAGCACCGCGTGCTGTGCCTCGACGAGTTCCTGGTGTCGGACATCGGCGACGCGATGATCCTCGCGGGCCTGCTCGACGGCCTCTTCGCACGCGGCGTGACCCTCGTCACCACGTCGAACACCCCGCCAAAGGGCCTCTACAAGGACGGCCTGCAACGCGCCCGCTTCCTGCCCGCCATCGCGGCGATCGAGCGCCATTGCGTGGTGCACGAGATGGTCTCGCCCCGCGACTGGCGCCTGCGCGCGCTGAGCCAGGCGTCCGTGTTCCTCGTCCCGCCCGGCCAGGAAGCCGAACGTTCGCTGGCGAAGATCTTCGCCGGCCAGGCGCAGGGCGACGTGACGGACGGCGGGTCCATCGCGGTGAACGGTCGCGACATCGCCGTGCGCAAACGCGCCGAGGGCATCCTCTGGTTCGATTTCAGCGCCCTGTGCGAGGGGCCACGCGCGGTCGCCGACTACATCGAACTGGCGAAGGGCTACCCTGCCGTCATCGTCTCCAACGTCCCGCAGTTCACCATCTACACGGAGAACGAAGCCAAGCGCTTCGTCCTCATGGTCGACGAGTTCTACGACCGTCACGTCAAGCTGATCCTCTCCGCCGCCGCGCCGATCACCGAGCTGTACGATGGTGCGAAGCTTCGCGCCGAATTCGGTCGCACGGAATCGCGACTGATCGAAATGCAGAGCGAGGACTACCTTGGGCGTGACCATAAACCCTGACACGGCACGGACGGAACCGGCTGTGCGGCCGGGTCCGTCGTCGTCCATGCTTGATAGGCGGGTCACCCGCGCCACTGACGAGGTACGCCATGGAACATTGCGAGCTGGTTCCCGGCCGCGGCATCCGCCGAGGCAACATTGACATCTTCTTCGGCATGCCGCGGAAGAAACTCCGCGACGCGCTCGGCTGGAAGTCCTCCGGCGAGAACATCTGGGACGACGAGGACGAATACACCGACGAAGCGGGCCACGAATGGCTGCGCCTGCGCTTCCTCGACGACAAGCTCTGCGACGTCGAGGTGCTGCACGGCCGCCTGATGCACGAAGGCATCGAGCTGCGCGACACCACCATGTCCGCGCTGCGGGCGGCGCTGAAGCAGGGCGGCATGGCCCTCGAGAAAACCGAATGGCTCTCCGAAGGCCATGACTGCGTCGACCTGCAGATCGTCGTCGCGTCGAAGGAAGACACCGGCGACGTCGGCGACGAGATCGACTGGGTCATCACCAGCTGCGATTTCCGCGTCGAATGACGCCGCGCCACGCCATCGTCGCGCGGCGAACCGTCCGGGCGGCGGTCGTGCTGGCGATGGCGACGCTGGCCGGCTGCGCCAGCGCGCCGCGCGTGGCGCCGCAGCGCAGCCCGATCGCGCACTGGACGCCCTCGCCGAACTACAACGCGCGCAAGGCGCAGATCATCGTGCTGCACCACACCTCGATCGGCAACGCGACCGAGGCGCTGCGGGTGCTGAGCACGCGCAACAGCGAAGGCCAGGTCAGCGCGCATTACCTCGTCGAGTCCGACGGCCGCATCGACCAGCTCGTGGACGACGGCGATCGCGCATGGCACGCCGGCGCGTCCCGCTGGGGCGACATGACGGACCTCAACTCCTCGTCGATCGGCATCGAGATCGACAACGACGGCGAATCGCCCTTCACCGACGCGCAGATTCAGGCGCTGATCCGCCTGCTCGCGGATCTCACCTCGCGACTCGGCATTCCGCGGCAGGCCGTCGTCGGCCACGGCGACATCGCCCCGGGCCGCAAGACCGATCCGAGCGCGCAGTTCCCGTGGGCCACGCTGGCCCGCTATGGTTTCGGCCTCTGGCCGGATGCCGTGCTCGTGCCCGCACCGCCGGGTTTCGACAGCCTGGCGGCGCTGCGCCTCGTGGGCTACGACGTCTCGACGCCACGCACCGCCATCGCGGCGTTCCATCGCCATTACCGCGCGATGGAGACCGACACGCTCGACGCCACGGACGCCGCGATCCTCTACTCGCTGCAACGCAAGCTGATGGCGCCGCGTCAGTAGGCGAACGACGCGAACGCGGCGATCGTGCGTTCGATCGCCGCGTCGTCCACGTCCAGGTGCGTCACGAGGCGGATCGACGGCAGATAGCCGATGCTGAGGCGAATGCCCTGCTCCGCCATATGCGCGGCGAGGTCCTTCAGCCTCGCCGCCGGCACGTCGACGAACACCATGTTGGTATGGCAACCCTTCACGTCGAGACCGTCGATCGCGCGCAGGCCATCGGCGAGACGGGCGGCACGCGCGTGATCGTCGGCCAGCCGCTCGACATGATGGTCCAGCGCGTGCAGCGCCGCCGCGGCGAGCATGCCCGCCTGGCGCCAGCCGCCACCGGTCACCTTGCGCCACCGGCGCGCGCGGTGGATGAGTTCGCGGCTGCCGAGCAGCACCGAACCGACGGGTGCGCCGAGGCCCTTCGAGAGGCACACCGACACGCTGTCGAAACCTTCCACGACGTCGCGCGCCGGGCGACCGTACGCGATCGCCGCGTTGTAGAGGCGCGCCCCGTCGAGATGGAAACCGAGCCCGCGCCGCGTGGCGAGCTCGCGCGCCTGCGCCAGGTAGCCGAAGGGCAGCGCGCGGCCGTGCCACGTGTTCTCCAGCGCGATCAGCCGCGTGCGTGCGAAGTGCGGATCGTCAGGCTTGATCGCCGCTTCGATACGGTCGAGCGGCAACGTGCCGTCGGCGTCCTGCGGAATCGGCTGGGGCTGGATGGAACCCAGCACCGCGGCGCCACCGCCTTCGAAGCGATAGGTATGCGCGTCGGCGCCGACGATGTATTCGTCGCCGCGCTCGCAATGGCTCATGAGGGCGAGCAGGTTGCTCTGCGTGCCCGTGGGCACGAACAGCGCGGCGGCGAAGCCGAGCTCGCCGGCGAGCCGCTCCTGCAGCGCGTTGACCGTGGGATCCTCGCCGTACACGTCGTCGCCGACCGGCGCGCGCAGCATCGCCTCGCGCATGGCGTCGGTGGGCTGGGTGACGGTGTCGCTGCGCAGGTCGACGATTCGCATGGTCCGGGCTTCGGTGGGGATGACCGGACGATGGTACGTGATGGCGTTCACGAATCCATGGCCTGGCTCGCGGCATGCTGCCGCGCATGATCACGATCGTCATGGGTGTCTCCGGCAGCGGCAAGAGCACGATCGGCGAGGCCCTCGCCACGCGGCTCGGCCAGGATTTCGTCGACGGCGACGATCTGCATCCGCCCGCGAACCGCGAGAAGATGGCACGCGGCGTGCCGCTCGACGATGCGGACCGCCAGCCGTGGCTGGAGGCGATCGTGGCGACGATGGACGCGTACCGGGACCGCGGCGCGTCGCTCGTGCTGGCCTGTTCGGCGCTGAAGCGCCGCTATCGCGATTTCCTGCGCTCGGGCCACGACGACGTCGCGTTCGTCTATCTGCACGGAACGCGGGAGCTGCTGGCGGAACGCCTGCGGGCACGGTCCGGGCATTTCTTCGACCCTGCCCTCCTCGACAGCCAGCTGGCGACGCTCGAGCCGCCGGGCGACGACGAAGCGCTGGCGGTCGCGATCGGCCCGGCGCCTGCGGAGGTCGTCGAGTGCATCATCCGGGCCGGCTGCCGCGAGGCCTCCTGACGCAGGAACGGACCTGGACAGGACCGCTCCTCGCGTCGAGCCGACAGGGCCTGTGACGCCTCGCGAAACGATGTCGCGGCCGGGGCCGCTCCCACGGGCCCTGCGAAGCTGCCCCGGGCGCGCGGTTTCCGTGTTCTCATAAGCACTCCCCGAATCCGAGAACGCCCATGCAAGCCCCCGCCGAAGCGGCGCTGGATGGCCCCCGCGCGGACACGACCGTCTACGGCGTGATCTTCGCGATCAGTTTCTGCCATCTGCTCAACGACATGATGCAATCGCTGCTGCCGGCGATCTATCCGGGACTCAAATCCGAGTTCTCGCTCGATTTCGGGCAGATCGGTCTGATCACGCTCACCTGGCAGATCACGGCGTCGATCCTGCAGCCGATGGTGGGCCTCTATGCCGACCGGCGCCCGACGCCGCTCGCCCTGCCCGTCGGCACGTTGTTTTCGCTGGCCGGACTGCTGGTGCTCTCGCAGGCGCATGCGTACCCGCTCCTGCTTGCCGGAGCGGCGTTGCTGGGCGTGGGTTCGTCGGTGTTCCATCCGGAATCGTCGCGTGTCGCGCGCATGGCGGCCGGCCGGCGCCATGGCCTCGCGCAGTCGCTGTTCCAGGTGGGTGGCAACGCCGGCCAGGCACTCGGCCCGCTCGCCGCGGCGCTGGTTGTGGTCCGCTGGGGCCAGTCGAGCCTCGCGTTCTTCGCGTTGCTGGCGCTTCTTTCCGCCGCGATCCTCTGGAACGTCGGTCAGTGGTACCGGCACCACGGGCTCCCGCGGCTGGCCCGCGGCGGCGCGAAGCATGGCGACGCCGCACCCGTGAGCCGCCGCGCGCGTCGCGGGATCGCGGTGCTTCTCGCGCTGATCTTCTCCAAGTACGTGTACCTCGCCAGCCTCACCAGCTACTTCACGCTCTTCCTCATCCATCGCTTCGGCGTGTCGGTCGAAAGCGCGCAGTACCACCTGTTCGCGTTCCTCGCCGCCGTCGCGGTAGGCACGATGCTCGGCGGTCCGCTGGGCGATCGCATCGGCCGCAAGCGCGTGATCTGGTTCTCGATCCTCGGCACCCTGCCCTTCACGCTGCTGCTGCCCTACGCGAGCCTGTTCTGGACGGGCCCGCTCACCGTGGCGATCGGGCTCATCCTGGCGTCGGCGTTTCCCGCGATCGTGGTGTTTGCGCAGGAGCTGGTGCCGGGCAAGGTCGGCATGATCTCGGGGCTGTTCTACGGTTTCTCGTTCGGCATGGGCGGCATCGGCGCCGCCGTGCTCGGCGAACTCGCCGACCACATCGGTATCGAGGCCGTGTACGGCATCTGCGCGTTCCTGCCGTTGATCGGGCTGCTCACGGCGTTCCTGCCGGACGCGGCGAAGGACTGACCGGCGCGGTTCCCTTCGGCAGCGCGTAGGCGATGACCCAGTCGCCCTGCTTCGTGCCCAGCGAGCCATGGCCGCCCGCGGTCACGAGCAGGTACTGACGGCCCGACGCGTCCGCGTAGGTCATCGGTGTCGCCTGGCCGCCCGCGGGCAAGCGCGCCTGCCAGAGCTTCCGTCCGGTTCGCACGTCGTAGCCGCGCACGTAGTAGTCCAGCGTGCCGGTGAGAAAGGTCACGCCACCCGCGGTGGTCACCATGCCGCCGAGGCTCGGGACACCGAGGGGCATCGGAATGGGCAACGGTGCGCTGTCGACGATGGTGCCGTTCTTGTGCCGCCACGCCATGGTGCCGGTGCGCAGATCCACGCCCGCGACATAACCCCACGGCGGTGCCTGGCACGGGATGCCCAATGGCGAGAGGAACGCGGAAAGTTCGATGCCATAGGGGATGCCCTTCGCGAGCTTCACGCCTTCCGTTTCGCTCTTCGCGGGGCCGACTTCCATCATCTCGAGTTTTTCCTTCGGGATCAGCCGCGACTGGAAAGCCATGTAGCTCGGATTGATGAGCATCAGCTGGCGTGCCGGATCGACCGAGATACCACCCCAGTCGAACACGCCGAAGTTGCCGGGGAACACGAGCGAGCCCTGCTCCGACGGCGGCGTGAACATGCCTTCGTAGCGCAGCGAACGGAAGCGCACGCGACACCACAGCTGGTCCAGCGGCGTCGTGCCCCACATGTCGCGTTCGCGCAGGTCGGGCGGCGCGAAGTTCAGGTCCGACATCGGCTGCGTGGGCGACGTATGATCCCCGGGCACGGCACCCTGCGGCCGCGGCACTTCGCGTATGGGGACGATGGGCGTGCCGTCGCGGCGATCCAGCACGTACACGCTGCCCTGCTTCGTCGATGCGAGCAGCGCCGGCTTCACCCCGTCGGCGGTCTGCAGGTCCATCAGCGTCGGCTGCCCGCCAATGTCCATGTCCCAGAGATCGTGATGCGTGAACTGATAGTTCCAGCGCACCTTTCCGGTCGCGACGTCGAGCGCCACGATGCCCGCGCCGTAGGTTTCGGAGGTGGGCGTGCGCCCGGCCGCGAACTGGTCGGGCGTCTGGTTGCCCATCGGCAGGTAGACGATGCCGAGGCCTTCATCCACGCTGAAGAGCGACCACACGTTCGGGGAGTTGCGCGTGTACGTCTCGCCTGGCGCGATCGGCGCCGTCGCCTCGGGGTTGCCCGGATCCCAGTTCCAGACCAGATGGCCGTCGTGCACGTCGAACGCGCGGATCACGCCGGACGGCTCGTTCGTGGATTCGTTGTCGGTGACGTGGCCGCCGATGATCACGAGGTCCTTCGTCACCGCCGGTGGCGACGTCGAGTAGTAGCCGCCGGGCGTGAAAGGACCGATGTTCGCGCGCAGGTCGACGCTGCCGGCGTTGCCGAAGTCCGCGCAGGGTTTGCCCGAGTCCGCATCGAGCGCGATGAGCCGCGCATCCGCCGTCGGCAGGAAGAGCCGACGCGAGCAGGTCGTCCGGGGTGCCGCGGCCCCGTACTTCGCGTCGTCGTGATACGAGACGCCACGGCAGGTCATGTGCTCCCAATGCTTGAAGCCGACCGGGCTGCGTATCTGCGGATCGAATCGCCAGCGCGTCGTGCCCGTGGCCGCGTCCACCGCGATCACCCGGCTGTGCGGCGTGCACAGGTAGACGGTGTCGCCGATCTTCAGGGGCGTGTTTTCCGACGTGGTTTCGGTCGGATCGTCGGGACCCGGCGTGTCGCCGGTCTGGATCTTCCAGGCCACCTCGAGCCGCGAGACATTCTCCGGCGTGATCTGCGTCAGCGGCGAGTAGCGTTGGCCGAACGGTGAGCCGCCGTAGTCGGTCCAGTCGGCATCCGGACGCATCGCGGCATCCGCGCTCTCGCCGGCGACCCGCGCCATCGGCAACTCGCCGGCCAGGTCGTGGTCACGGTGCACCGCCCCAACGATGCCGACGGCGGCGACGACTGCGAGCCCGACGAGCAGGACGGCGGATCCGGTCCGGCGCGACGCGCCGGACGCGTCGCCCAGACCACGCCGCACCCAGGGAAGGAGCAGCCAAAAGCCAAGCACGAACCACACGTCGAGGCGTGGCAGGAGCTGCCAGAAGTCCCAGCGCACCTCCCAGACGGACCAGGCGGCCGTCGCGACGAGAAGGGCACCGTAGGTCGGCAGCGCGAGGCGCGACCGGAACGCGACGAGCAGGGCGACGAGCAGGGTCCAGGCCCCCGCCACCGCGTAATAGGGCGAGCCACCAAGACCGACGAGGCGAATGCCGCCGATCAGCACCGCGGCGCCCAGCACCGCGAAAACGACCATCGTGACGATGATCGCGGGGTGGAACCGCCTTGCTGCACTCACCTGGGTTGCTCCTGCCGACACCGGATGCCTTACGTTGCACCACGTGATGAGGCCGTTGCGTGAATCCCGGGTGGAGGGGGGTGCATCTTTCGCATCGCACTGCCCCGGCTAGGGCGCTGCCGTCCGCGCGAGTTCCGCCACCATCGCCTCACGCATCAGGTACTTCTGTACCTTGCCCGTCACGGTCATGGGAAAGGTGTCGACGAACCGTACGTAGTGCGGCACCTTGAAGTACGCGAGGTGCCGACGGCAGTACTCCTGCACCGAGGCGACCGTCAGTCGCGCGCCGTCGCGCACGCGGATCCACGCGCAGACCTGCTCGCCGAACTTCGCGTCGGGCACGCCGAAGACCTGCACGTCCTGAATGTCGGGGTGTCCGTAGAGGAACTCCTCGATCTCGCGTGGATAGATGTTCTCGCCGCCACGGATGATCATGTCCTTCAGGCGCCCGACGATGCTGCAGTAGCCGTCGTCGTCGAGCACGGCCAGGTCGCCGGTGTGCATCCAGCGCGCGTCGTCCAGCGCGCGTCGCGTGTTCTCGTCGTCGTTCCAGTAACCGCGCATCACGGAATAGCCGCGCGTCAGCAGCTCCCCGGGCGTGCCACGCGGAACGACGCGACCCGCCTCGTCCACGATCTTCACTTCCACATGCGGATGGACGCGGCCGACCGTCGATACGCGCAGGTCCAGCGGGTCGTCCGGCACCGTCTGGAAGCTGACGGGGCTGGTTTCCGTCATGCCGTAGGCGATGGTCACGTCCGCCATGTGCATGTCGCGGACCACGCGGCGCATCACTTCGATCGGGCATGGCGAACCCGCCATGATCCCGGTGCGCAGACTCGTGAGGTCGAACTCGCGGAAGCGCGGATGTTCCAGTTCGGCGATGAACATCGTCGGCACGCCATGCAGGGCGGTGCAGCGCTCCTCGGCGACGGTTTCGAGCGTCGCGAGCGCGTCGAAACCTTCTCCCGGGATCACCATGCAGGCGCCGTGCGTCACGCAGGCCAGATTGCCCAGCACCATGCCGAAGCAGTGATAGAACGGCACGGGAATGCACAGGCGATCTTCCTCGGTGAGGCGCATCGCTTCGCCGATGAAGAAGCCGTTGTTGACGATGTTGTGGTGCGTGAGCGTCGCGCCCTTCGGGGCGCCCGTCGTGCCCGAGGTGAACTGGATGTTGACCGGGTCGTCGAACGACAGCGCCGCCTCCACGACAGCCAGCCGCTCACGCGCCGCCGCGTCCGCTGCGATGTCCTGCCAGCGCAGCGTGCCGGGCGCGGCCTCGTCGTCGAGCAGGATCACGTGGCGCAGGTCGGGCAGAGCGGCGGCGCGCCAGCGGCCCGCCGGTGCGGTCGCCAGTTCTGGCGCGAGGCCGAGCAGGATATCGAGGTAATGCGACGCCTTGAAGCTGCGCGGAAGCATCAGTGCGCGACAGGCGACCTTGTTGAGCGAATACGCCAGCTCGTGCGAGCGATAGGCGGGATTGATGTTGACGAGGATGAGGCCGGCCTTGGGCGCGGCGAACTGCGCGACGACCCACTCGGCGCGGTTCGGCGCCCAGATGCCCACCCGGTCGCCTGGCTCGAGGCCCAGCGCGAGCAACCCGGCGGCGACCCGCTCCACCTCCTCCGCGAACCGCGCGTAAGTCCAGCGAATGCCCTGGGCGCGCACGACGAGTGCGGGGCGTTCAGGCCAGCGGGCGACGATGCGGTCGAGCAGCGCGCCGACGGTTTCGCCCAGGAGGGGCGTATCGCTCGCGCCGTGGACGTAGCTCGGAGGGTGGAGCATCTTGGGTTCCTTCTTCAGATCATGAGCCGGCGTGGTCGATCGTAACGGCGTGCGATCAGCGCGAGGCGAGGTGATGCCTGCCCGCGCCGACGACGCGATACGGCGCCCCGGGCAGCACGATGGTAGCCTCGGTGCCGACCGGTACCACGACATCCGCCTCCACCGTGCCGCGCGTCTTGCGCCACGCGACCGATGCCTCGCCATGCGGCGTCATCACGCTGGCCGAGGCGTGGTCGAGGAATGCCGTCAACTGCGGCCGCACTTCGAAACGGCGCCAGCCCGGTTCGAGCGGACGCAGGCCGGCGACGTCGCCGTAGAGCCAGTCGTCGATCGTGCCGAGGAAGTAGTGACCGCGCGAGCGCGAGGAGAGCTTCCAGTGTTCCCAGAGGCTCGTCGCGCCGTTCGCTCGCCAGAATCCCCAGCTCGGGAACGTCACCTGCGTGGCGATCGCCCATGCCTCGTCCTGGTGTCCGGTGGCGGTGAGCACCGGAAGGATGACCTTCGTCGCGAGCGCACCGGTGCTGAGGTGGTCGCCGCGCGCTCTCGCATCGGCGGCGACGCCATCGGCCACCCGCGCCCGCAGATCGTCGGGCACGAGACCGAACACCAGCGCGAGCAGGTTGTGCGCCTGCCGATAACCATCGTCGCCCTCACCCCGGTAGCGCGCGGCCTCGCGATCGAGGAAGCGCGCGTTGAACGCGTCACGCACGCGCGCCGCCTTCGCGTCGAACGCGCGGGCCCCGGCTTCGTTGCCGGTGAGCCTCAGCATCGCGGCGGTCGTCTTTTCCATGCCGTAGAGATACGCCGTGGCGGCGATCCGCTTGTCTTCCGGCGCGTTGCCGCCGCCCGGATCGCTCTCCGGACTGACCCAGTCGCCGAGGTCGGTATCCGCGATGCCGCCCGGCGAACGCGCATCCTCCAGCGCCACATAGCGTGCGATGCCGTCGATGTGCTCGTCGATCGGCCGACGATCGCCCGCGAACATCCACAAGGACCACGGCACGAACACATAGGCCGAATGCCAGGTCGGTGCGCGGCCCGTGCCCCAGCCCGGGTTCGGTGCGATGAGCAGCGGCGCCCCTTCGGCGTTGCGCGTGTCCGCGATGTCGCGCACCCATTTCGCGAGCAGACGATCGGCGTCGACGTTGCGCAGGAACATGTCCGCCGCGAGCATGCCGTCGCCGGTCCAGCCGTTCTTCTCGTACATCGGTGTATCGGTCGGGATGCCGTGGAGGTTGTTCACCATCGTGTCGACGGTGGCGCGATGGATCCAGTTCAGCAGCGCGTTCGAGCTGTCGAATCGCCCCGTGATCGCGACGTCGGTATGGACCACCTGCGCCGTGATGGCCTCGGGTCGCGGCTTGCCACCCGGCCAGCCTTCAAGCTGCACATAGCGGAATCCTTTGTACGAGAACTTCGGATGCCAGCGCAGTGGGCCGCCCGCGAGCGTGATCCGGTCCGTCTGGAAGTCGCCTTTCACGTAGTGGTGTTCGTCACGCCATTGCACGGTGCCGTCGGGCGCGAGCGTCTCGCCGTAATGCGCGACGACCGTCGTGCCCGCCGGACCGTTCATGTCGAACGTCGCCCATCCCGCGACGACGCGCGGGAAGGCGACGACGTAGGTTCCGGGCACAGGCTCCGTGACCTCGCTCGCTTTCAGCGTCTCGATCACGCGGATCGGTTGCTCGGTCTGCGCGACGAGGCGTCCCGCGGGCGCGGGCAGCGCGGCGGCAGCCGACCATCGCGCTGGCGTGACGGCGCGCGCATCGTACGTTTCGCCGCCGTAGAGATCGTCCAGGCGCGTCGGACCGTCCGCCACCTGCCAGCTTTCGTCCGTGACGACGTCTTCGCTGCGGCCGTCCTCGTAACGCACCCGAAGCAACGCGCGGATCCTCGGCTTGCCGTGCCAGGGCGCCTTCTCCCAATGCCACACGTTGACGTTGGTCAGGCCGTAGAAACCCCGCCCGAGCTCCGTGGTGAGGGTGTGGTCGCCGGGCGCGAGGGACACATCGTGCGCGACGACTTCGACACGCTTCGCATAGTCGGTGAACCCCGGCGACAGCACGGCGTCGCTGACCGGCTTGCCGTCGATCGCTACGTCCGCGTAGCCGCCGGCGGCGACGTACAGCGTCGCGCGCTCGACCGCACCGTCGATCGCGAACGACTTGCGCAGCAGCGGCGCGGGCAGTATGTCGGCGGGCTTGCCGATCCATCGCGCGCCGCGCCAGCCCGGCTCGTCCAGCGCCGTGTCGAAATACGACGACACCTCGGCCTTACCGTGGTTCGTGCGGACCGTGACTCGCCATGCGTAGCGAGTGCCTGGCTCGAGCGTGGGTCCCGCATACGCGATGTCGAACGATCGTGGCTCGTCGACCTCACCGCTATCCCATACGGTGCCGCCTCCGGCCGAGACCACGATGCGATAGCCCTGCTGCACCGTGCCGTTGCGGTCGTCGCGCACGACCCACGAGAAGCGCGGCGCGGAGACATCGACGTAACCGGGCGTGTCGCTGCGCTCGACGCGTGGCAGGGACAGCGTGACCGCCGCGGTGGCGAGGGGCGACAGGACGAGCAGTGCGCCGGCGAGGGCGACATGGCGTTTGCGCAAGGCGAGGGCCTTTCTTCATCTTCGGTCGTCGTCGAGCATAACGCGGCGGCGTGGCCGTCCATACATCCATCTAACGCGCGACGCGGTATCCCATCCGCACCTTCGACCATGGAGCACGCCATGAAGACGCTGATCGCCGGGATCGCCCTCGCCTCCGCCTGCGCCGCCCTGCCCGCGACCGCCGGGCAACTCGACAGCCTCAAGGGGATGATGGGTGGAGGCGGCTCGCTGACCTCGGCCAGCAAGGGCAACGCCGCCGGCATCCTGCAGTACTGCGTGACGAACAATTACCTGGGCGGCGACAGCGGCGCGTCGGGCATCAAGGATCAACTGCTCGGCAAGCTAGGCACGCACGCCGGGAGCGACGGTGCCGACGGCATTCCCACCGGCGACGTGCAGAACCGCAGCGCGCCGAAGCCCACCGAGGGCAGTTCCGCGGCGGCGCCTACCCAGGACAAGGGGTACCTCGATGGCGCAAAGGGCCTGCTGCGGACGTCCGGCGGCAAGACGCTCGATCTTGGCAGCGCGGGCGCGGGTGCGGGCGCCGGCGGCGCGGGCGATGTGAAGGCCCAGCTGACGCGCAAGGTCTGCGACGCCGTCCTCAAGCAGGGCAAGGGCATGCTCGGCATGGGCAAATGACATGACACGACGTGGACGGGACATGGACGTTCCGGCACGTAAACAGGAAGGCCTCCTCCCCACGACCCCGAGGCTTCCCTCATGTCGAAAGCAGCCGCCAGCGATCCGTACGCGATGCGCGATCCGCGCACGCAGTATCCGCAGCCCGATTTCTCCAAGCAGCCGCAGCCGGTGCCCGGCCTCGCGCGGGAAATGGTGCCCAAACCGGACCACGGCGAGACCAGTTACCGAGGCAACGGACGTCTGAAGGGCCGGAAGGCGTTGGTCACCGGCGGCGATTCCGGCATCGGTCGCGCCGCCGCCATCGCGTTCGCGCGCGAAGGCGCGGATGTCGTCATCAACTACCTGCCGGAAGAACAGAAGGACGCCGACGAGGTCATCGCCCTGCTGAGCGGCGAGGGTCACACGATCATCGGCGTGCCCGGCGATCTCGCCGACGAGGCCTTCTGCAAGGAACTGGTCGCGACCACCGTGAAGGAGCTCGGCGGCCTCGACATCCTCGCGAACGTGGCAGGTCGCCAGCAGTTCGCGAAGTCGATCGACGAGCTCGACAGCGAGTCGTTCGAATCGACGTTCCGCACCAACGTCTTCGCGCTGTTCTGGCTCACGAAGGCCGCCATGCCGCACATGCCGCCCGGGGCCGCGATCGTGAACACCGCGTCGATCCAGGCCTATGAGCCGTCCGATATCCTGCTCGACTACGCGCAGACCAAGGCGTCCATCGTGGCGTTCACCAAGGCATTGGCGAAGCAGGCGGCCGAGAAAGGCATCCGCGTGAACGCGGTCGCCCCCGGTCCGGTGTGGACGCCGCTGCAGCCGAGTGGCGGTCAGCCGCAGGAGAAAGTCGTCGAATTCGGCAAGAACGTGCCGCTCAAGCGGCCCGGACAGCCGGTGGAGTGCGCGCCCGTCTACGTGCTGCTGGCGAGCCAGGAAGCCAGCTTCATCACGGGCGAGACGTATGGCGTGACCGGCGGGCACATGTTGCCCTGAGGAACAGCGGCTAAGCCGCGGTGGGAGCACGCTCCCACCGCGATGAGAATGCCTCAACGACGCGCGATGCGGTCGATCGCCTGCATGAGGTCCGCGACGCCGTACGGTTTCACGATGATCGCCGTGCGCTCGTCGCGGACGACGCCATTGGCGAGGTGATCGCCCGTGGCGTAGAGCACCGGAAGCGTCGGTTGGGATTCCCGAAGTCGCGCGGCGAGTTCCACGCCGCTGATACCGGGAAGGCCGACGTCGGCCAGCAGGACATCGATCGTCTCCGATGCATGCAGCCGGGTGGCCTCGGTGCCGTCGCCGGCCTCGAAGACGATGTGCCCGCGGCTCTCGAGCATTTCGCTGATCGACATGCGGATCAATGCGTCGTCCTCGACCACGAGCACGCGCAGCGGCGCTACGCGGTCCGATTCCGACGGAGCCACCGCCGCGATGGGATCCGCCGGGCGCTGCCGCGTGGCGAGCACGTGACGGACACGGCGCGCCAGCTGATCGCGCGTATAGGGCTTGCTCAGCAGCTCGACGCCCTCGTCGAGACGGCCGCCGTGGACGATCGCGTTTTCGGTATAGCCGGAAGTGAAGAGCACGGCGATGCCCGGCTGCCGCTCGACCGCCTTGCGCGCCAGCTCGGGGCTGCGCAGCGTGCCAGGCATGACGACGTCGGTGAACAGGAGATCGATCGCGATACCGCTTTCGATGATCGAGAGCGCGCTCTGCGCGTCGCGCGCCTTGAGCACGCGATAGCCGAGGTCGCCGAGCATGCCGACGACGGTCTCGCGCACGGCGTCGTCGTCTTCCACGACCAGCACGGTTTCGTCACCACCACGCACGCCTTCCTCCTCGACCGCGACGACGCGGTCCTCGCTCTGCGTCGAACGCGGCAGGTAGATCTTCACGGTGGTGCCGTGGCCGGGTTCGCTGTAGATCTTCACGTGACCGCCGGACTGCTTGACGAAGCCGTACACCATGGACAGGCCCAGGCCCGTGCCCCGTCCTTCGGGCTTGGTCGTGAAGAACGGTTCGAAGACCTGCTCGATGATCTCCGGGGGAATGCCGGTGCCCGTATCGGTGACCGCGATCATCACGTACTGGCCCGGACGCAGATCGCCATGGGCGTCCGCGTACGTCGCGTCCAGCAGCGCGTTGCCGGCCTCGATCGTGAGCTTGCCCTGCCCTTCCATCGCGTCGCGGGCATTGATCGCCAGGTTGAGCAGCGCGTTCTCCACGTTGCCCGGGTCGATGAGCGTGTTCCACAGGCCGCCCGCGACCACGGTTTCCACCTCGATGGCCTCGCCGAGCGCGCGCCGGAGCAGGTCGTCCATGTCGCGGACGAAGCGGCCGATGTTCACCACCTTGGGCGCGAGCGGCTGGCGGCGGCCGAAGGCGAGCAGCTGGGCGGCGAGCTTCGTGCCGCGCGTGACGCCGGCCATGGCGTTGGCGACGCGACGCTCGGCGCGCGCGTTGCCGGCGATGTCCGCCCCGAGCAGCTGGAGGTTGCCGCTGATGACCTGCAGCAGATTGTTGAAGTCGTGCGCGACGCCGCCGGTCAATTTGCCGATGGCGTCCATCTTCTGGGCCTGGCGGAGCTGGCCGTGGGTGATCCCCAGTGCCATGTCGCCGTCGCCCTGGGTCCAGCCACCATCGACCGCGCCCGCGGGCTGGAAGGTCCCGAGCACCACCGGCCCGAGGGTCTGATCGTTCCAGGCTTCGAAAGCGACCCGCCACGGGCCACCGGTCCCCGTCGCGATCTGGAAGCCGCGCGCGGTGTCTTCATCGGGCGCTGCCAGCGCCGCCTCGACGCGTTCGCGCCCCTCGGCGTTCCACATCGACAGGAAGCCCCCTTCGGGCATCCGGCCGGCGGCCCACGCGTTCGCGTACAGGATGTCCCCGGCGGGAGAAAGCGCCACGAATCCATAAGGAAGCGAATCGAGCGACCGGGAGATGAGGCTGTGGTCCTGCAGCGCGAGCGACGGGGGCATCGGGCCTCTATGGGTCCGCAAAAAGAAGTTCACAGTTTATCGTCGGACCCCGGTCAACTTTGTGTAGACGACCTTCACATCGTGCGAAGGGCGGCAGGGCGCGGCGTATCAGGGACATAGCAGGTGACCCCACATCTTGTGTTGACCCACCGCAGGTCCGCCTATATCGTGTGTCGCGTTGGTGTCCGGCGAGGCGCGACTGCCCGTCGGACTTAAAAGGGAATCCGGTGCGAATCCGGAACTGCCCCGCAGCGGTAAGTGGAAACGACCCCGTCATCAGCACTGGCCCTCCGGGGGCTGGGAAGCGACGGGCTAGGTCGGCCCGAAGGCCCTCGTCCACGAGTCCGAAGACCTGCCGACAGTCGGTGCCCAGCGCGGCGCCGATTCGTGGTGACGGCTTCCGCGGGGAGGCACGTCGCGGACCGGAGCGCCTTCGTGCGCGCTCCGTCGCGACCCTTTCCGCCCGGCCCGAACCGCGTCGAGACCCGTTCGAGGGAACGGGAGTCCGGACACGGCCCTGGGGCACGCCAATGACGATCACGATGGATTCCTCCGCGCGCGAGCGCACCGAGACGGCCGACGCCGCCGTCACCACTTCGACCACGGCCGCCAGCACGGCACCGGCCGCCGGCTACCGCAACGACGCGCCGCCGGCCTTCACCCTGACGCCCCCGCACAACCCGGGCCAGATGCGCGTGACCAAGCGCAACGGCGGCCAGGAAGCCGTGGACGTGAACAAGATCGTGCGCGCGGTGACGCGCAGCGCCGACGGACTGTTCGCGGTCGATCCCATGCGCGTGGCGCTGAAGACGATCGGCGGCCTCTACGACGGCGCGACCACCCAGGAGCTCGACCAGCTCTCGATCCGCACCGCGGCGGCGCTCACCGCCGAGGAGCCGGAGTACGGCCAGCTCGCCGCGCGCCTGCTCGCCGCCTTCGTCGACAAGGAAGTGTCGGGCCAGGACATCCACTCGTTCTCGCAGTCGATCTCGACCGGCTTCGAGCTGGGCATCCTCAACGAGCGCCTCCGCGATTTCGTGCAGGTGAACGCGCGCAAGCTCAACGACGCCGTCGATACCTCCGCCTCGCGCCGCTTCGAATACTTCGGCCTGCGCACGGTCTACGACCGCTACCTTCTGCGCCATCCGACGAAGCGGTTCGTCATCGAGACGCCGCAGTACTTCTTCATGCGCATCGCGTGCGCGCTCGGCGGGAACGACGTGGCCGAGACGCTCGAGCTGTACCGCATGCTCTCGTCGCTGGAATACCTCGCCAGCTCGCCGACGCTGTTCAACGCCGGCACCGCGCACGAGCAGCTCTCGTCGTGCTTCCTGCTCGATTCGCCGCAGGACGCGCTGGAGTCGATCTACGCCAAGTACGGCGACGTCGCGCAGCTGTCGAAGTTCGCCGGTGGCATCGGCCTCGCCTACTCGCGCATCCGTTCGCGCGGTTCCCTGATCAAGGGCACCAACGGTCATTCGAACGGCCTCGTGCCGTGGCTGAAGACGCTGGACGCTTCCGTCGCCGCGGTGAACCAGGGCGGCAAGCGCAAGGGCGCCGCCTGCGTGTACCTCGAATCGTGGCACGCGGACATCGAGGAATTCCTCGAGCTGCGCGAGAACACCGGTGACGACGCGCGCCGCACGCACAACCTGAACCTCGCCAACTGGGTGCCCGATCTCTTCATGCGCCGCGTGGAGACCGACGGCGACTGGTCGCTGTTCGATCCCAAGATCGTGCCGCACTTCGTCGACACGTGGGGTCCGGCGTTCGACGCCGCCTACGAGAAGGCGGAGGCCGACGGCCTCGCCGTCAAGTCGATCAAGGCACGCGAACTCTACGCCCGCATGCTGCGCTCGCTCGCGCAGACGGGTAACGGCTGGATGACGTTCAAGGACCGCTCGAACGCCACCAGCAACCAGACGGCGCTGGCGAAGAACGTCATCCACCTGTCGAACCTGTGCACCGAGATCCTCGAGGTGACCAACGAGAACGAGACCGCGGTGTGCAACCTCGGCTCCGTGAATCTCGCCCGCCATGTGGTCGACGGCGCGTTCGACTTCGACAAGCTCGCCGCGACCGTGCGCACCGCCGTGCGCCAGCTCAACCGCGTGATCGACCTGAACTTCTATCCGATCGCCACGGCGAAGACGGCGAACCTGAAGTGGCGCCCGGTCGGCCTCGGCGTGATGGGCCTGCAGGATGTCTTCTTCAAACTGCGCCTGCCGTTCGATTCGGACGAGGCACGCGCGCTGTCGACGCGCATCCAGGAAGAGATCTACTTCCACGCGCTGTCGATGTCGAACGAGATCGCCGAACGCGACGGCGCCCACCCGGGCTTCGACGAGAGCCGCGCCGCCAACGGCGAGCTGCAGTTCGACTACTGGCCGGCCGCGACGCCGACCGGAAAGGACGACCGCTGGGCGAAGCTACGCGAGAACATCAAGGCGAAGGGCCTGCGCAACTCGCTGCTGATCGCCATCGCGCCGACCGCGACGATCGCCTCGATCGCCGGCTGCTACGAATGCATCGAGCCGCAGGTGTCCAACCTCTTCAAGCGCGAGACGCTGTCGGGCGACTTCCTCGTCGTCAACCGCTACCTCGTCGAGGAGCTCAAGACGCTCGGCCTGTGGACCGCGGACATCCGCGACCAGATCAAGCTGGCCGAAGGCTCCGTGCAGGGCATCGCCGCGATCCCGGCCGAGCTGCGCGCGGTGTATCGCACCACGTGGGAGCTGCCGCAGAAGGCCCTGATCGACCTGGCCGCCGCGCGCGGCGCATACATCGACCAGAGCCAGTCGCTGAACCTGTTCATGGAGAACCCGAACATCGGGCAGCTGTCGTCCATGTACATGTACGCGTGGAAGGCCGGCATCAAGACGACCTACTACCTGCGCTCGCGGCCGGCCACCCGTATCGCGAAGACGACGGTCAGTTCCACGGCCGCCGCGCCGGCACCCGTCGCGCCGTCGAAGGACGCGCAGGAACAGGCGGAAGCCGCGGTGTTCTGCTCGCTCGAGAACCCCGAGTACTGCGAAGCCTGCCAGTAAAGCCGGGGCTGGGGGATGGGAATGGGGGGCGCATGGACGATCGCCCGAGGGTTCCGGTGAGGCTCATGTAGCGCCACCGGCCCCGTCGGACTGCCGAGCGCAGCGCCCCCACTTCCCTTCTCCCATCTCCCAGCAGCACCTTTTTCGAATTCCGAGGCCCCACATCCATGTCCGCTTCTCCCATCACCCGCGACACCCACATCCTCGATCCCGGCTTCGAGCTCACGCTGCGGCCGATGAAATACCCGCAGTTCTACGAGATGTATCGTGCCGCGATCCGCAACACGTGGACGGTGGAGGAGGTGGACTTCTCGCTCGACGTCACCGACCTGAAGTCGAAGATGTCGGACGCGGACCGTCACCTGATCCATCGCCTCGTGGCGTTCTTCGCCACGGGCGACACGATCGTGTCGAACAACCTGGTGCTCAACCTGTACCAGCACGTGAACTCCCCCGAGGCGCGCATGTTCCTCTCGCGCCAGCTGTACGAGGAAGCGCTGCACGTGCAGTTCTACCTCACGCTGCTGGACACCTACATCCCCGAGCCGGCCGAGCGAAACAAGGCGTTCGCGGCGATCGAAAGCATCCCCTCGATCCGCCAGAAGGGCGAGTTCTGCTTCAAGTGGATCGACTCGATCCAGGACCTCAACCGCCTGGAGACGCGCGAGCATCGCCGTCAGTTCCTCCTCAACCTGATCTGCTTCGCCGCGTGCATCGAAGGCCTGTTCTTCTTCGCCGCGTTCGCCTACGTGTACTACCTGCGTTCGCGCGGTCTGCTGCACGGCCTCGCCTCGGGCACCAACTGGGTGTTCCGCGACGAGTCCGGCCACATGGCGTTCGCGTTCGAGGTCGTGCGCACCGTGCGCGAGCAGGAACCGGACCTCTTCGACGACGAGATGCGCCAGCAGGTCGAGGCGATGCTGGAAGACGCGATCGCCTGCGAAACGCAGTTCGCGGCCGACGTGCTCTCGGGCGGCGTGGCCGGTCTTTCGGTCAACGACATGCGCCAGTACCTCGAATACTGCGCCGACCAGCGCCTGGTCCAGCTCGACATGCCGAAGAAGTACGGCGCGAAGAACCCGTTCGACTTCATGGACCTGCAGGACGTCCAGGAACTGACCAATTTCTTCGAGCGACGCGTCTCCTCCTACCAGGTGGGCGTGCAGGGCGAGGTGGCGTTCGACCAGTCGTTTTGACAGCGCGATAGTAGGAGCGCGCCCTGCGCGCGACATCTTTTCGCGAAGAGCAACGGGGCCTGTTGCTCGCCGCCTCAAAAGATGTCGCGCGCGAGGCGCGCTCCTACCCGTTATGCGGCGGTGCAACATAACGGGTACACTAGGACAGCCATGACCGAAAACGTCCCCAACCTTCCCGTCGCCCGCCCGACCGAGGCCCGTGTCCTCGAGATCGTCTTTCCGGACCACACCAACCACCTGGGCACGCTCTTCGGCGGCCAGGCGCTGGCGTGGATGGACAAGGCGGCGTTCCTCGCCGCCTCGCGCTACTCGCGGAAGGTCGTGGTCACCGCCCGCTCCGAGCAGGTCGATTTCCACGTCCCGGTGCGCAAGGGCCAGATGGTGGAGCTGATCGCCACGGTCGTCTCGGTGGGCCGCACGTCCATGAAGGTGGACGTCGCCATGTACACCGAGGACCTCATCACCGGTGAGCGCGAGCTGTGCACGCGCGGCACCTTCACGATGATCGCGCTCGACGCCGAGCACAAGCCCACGCCGGTCCACTGACCGGCACCGGGCCCCGGACGGGGGCCTTGACCTCGAGTGCACTCGAAGGGGTAGGCTCGTCGAATGCCTACCTCGATGACCATCGCCGAGGCCGCGCTCGCGACCGGCCTCACGGCGTACACCCTTCGCTATTACGAACAGATCGGCCTGATCGATCCCGTGCCCCGGCGCGGCGGCCAGCGCGTCTACGGCGACACCGACCTGCGCCTCATCGGCTTCGTGGTCCGGCTGCGCGGCACCGGGATGTCCATGCGGGACATCCAGGAATACGTGCGGCTTCGCCGCCTCGGCGAGACGCCGGAGAGCATCCGCCTGCGCGGCGACCTGCTCGCCCGCCACGCCGCCTACCTGCGCGGCCAGCTCGTCGACCTCACCGAGACGATCGCGCGGCTGGACGAGAAGATCGCCCTGTACCGCGCGATCTACCCCGATGAACCCCTCCCCGCGCCCGACACGACGGTCCCGCCGGCGTCGACGGCGGACACCCCCTCGAACCGGAGGAAACACGCATGAAGACCCGCCAACTCGGCAAGAACGGACCGGCCGTATCGATCCAGGGACTCGGCTGCATGGGCATGAGCGAGTTCTATGGCCAGGGCGACGAGAAGGAATCGATCGCCACGCTGGAACGCGCGCTCGATCTGGGCATCACGTTCTGGGACACCTCCGACGCCTACGGTCCGCACACCAACGAGGAGCTGATCGGCCGCACGCTCAAGGGCCGCCGCGACGCCGTCTTCCTCGCCACCAAGTTCGGCATCGTCCGCGACCCCGCCGACCCGATGAAGCGCGGCATCAGCGGCCGCCCAGAGTACGTCCGCGCCTCCGTCGAGGGCAGCCTGCGCCGCCTCCAGACCGACCACATCGACCTGTATTACCAGCATCGTGTCGATCGCACGGTGCCGATCGAGGAAACGGTCGGCGCGATGGCCCGCCTCGTCGAGGAAGGCAAGGTGCGCTATCTCGGCCTGTCGGAAGCGTCGGCCGAGTCGATCGCACGCGCGGCGAAGGTGCACCCCATCGCCGCGTTGCAGAGCGAATACTCGTTGTGGACGCGCGACCCGGAGACCACGGGCACGCTCGCCGCCTGCCGCGAAAACGGCATCGCCTTCGTCGCCTACAGCCCGCTGGGTCGCGGCTTCCTGACCGGCGCGATCACGAAGCCGGAGGATTTCGCCGAGGACGACTATCGCCGCGTCAACCCGCGCTTCACCGGCGAGAACTTCACCAAGAACCTCGCGATCGTGGACAAGGTGAGGGCCTTCGCCGCCGACAAGGGCTGCACGCCCGGGCAGCTGGCGCTCGCCTGGGTCATCGCCCGGGGCGACGACGTCGTGCCGATCCCCGGCACGAAGCGCGTGAAGTACCTCGAGGAGAACGCCGCGGCGGCGGACGTGGTGCTCAGCGCTGGGGAAATCGCGGAGATCGACGCGGTGTTCCCGCCCGATTCGGCCGTGGGCGACCGCTACGCGTCGAACATGATGGGGTCCATCAACGCCTGAGGTTCGCCGGATCCAGGGGCGAACCGGCAGGTGGCCTATAATGGCGGTTTGTACGCAGCTGCAAACCGCCATGTCGTCCCCCGAACACTCCCCGCTGGGCAAGACCACGACCTACGCCGACCGCTACGACGCCGGCCTGCTGTTCCCGATCCCCCGCCAGGGCAAGCGCGACGAGATTGGTGTGGACGGTGCCGACCTCCCCTTCCACGGCGTGGACGTCTGGAACGGCTACGAGCTGTCGTGGCTCGACATGCGCGGCAAGCCCGTGGTGGCCGTGGCGGAGTTCCGTTTCCCGGCGACCACGCCCAACATCGTCGAATCCAAGTCGTTCAAGCTCTATCTGAACAGCTTCGCGCAGGAGCGCATGGCGGGGCCGGACATCGTCCACGACACCCTGCAGCGCGACCTGTCCGCCGCGGCCGGCGGCCGAGCCGAAGTGTGGCTTCGCGCTCCGAACGAGCTGGACGGCTGCCCGCTCGGGGAGCCGGAGGGCCAGCTCCTCGACGACCAGGACCTCGATTTCGACAGCTACGGTCCGCCCCGCGCCGATTTCCTCGGCACGCTGGACGGCGATGCGAGCGAGACGGTCGTGTCCCACCTCCTCCGTTCGAACTGCCCGGTCACCGGGCAACCGGACTGGGGCAGCGTGCAGATCGCCTATACGGGCCAACGCATCGATCATGCGGGGCTGCTCCGCTACCTCGTCTCGTTTCGCAGCCACACGGAATTCCACGAGCAGTGCGTCGAACGCATTTTCATGGACATCCGCGCGCGCTGCGCACCACGCGAGCTCTCCGTGTACGCGCGCTACACGCGCCGGGGCGGACTGGACATCAACCCGTTCCGCAGCACCGACGCGAACGCCGTCCCGGGCAACCCGCGCGGGGCGCGCCAGTAAGGATGAATGGCGCATTCATGCGTTCTTCATTGGTCTTGCCTTTAGTTGTATAGCCTGTAACCTGCCGCGGCGACGGGATGCACGCCTGCAGCTCCCGATCCTGTTATCCAAGCACTCTTTGACGGAACCCAAGACATGAAGCTTTCCATGCGTTCGTCCGCCCTCGCCACGGCCACGGTCGCCGGCCTGCTGGTCCTCACCGCCTGCGGCAAGAAGGACGAACAGCAGGACGCCCCGGCCCCGGCGGCCACCGCTCCGGCGGCTGCGACCCCGGCACCTGCCGCCACCGCTCCTGCAACGGCTCCGGCGCCCGCCGCTACCGCCGCCGCGGCGCCCTCGGCGCCGGCCGCCGCCCCGGCCGCTCCCGCCGCCGCCAGCGAATCGCTGAAGGTCGGCTCGGTCACGCTCGGCAACGCCGTCGGCGCGGACAAGAAGGTCGCCAAGGCGAAGAACGCGTTCGCCCCGACCGACAAGACGATCTACGCGTCGGTCGCGACGGAAGGCACCACCGCCGGCGCCACCCTGAACGCCAAGTGGACGTTCCAGGACGGCGAAACCGTCACGACGGTGAGCGACATCAGCCAGTCCATCAGCACCGATGGCCCGGCCGTCACCACGTTCAAGATCCAGAACCCGAACGAGTGGCCGGAAGGCAAGTACAAGGTCACGGTCTCGCTCAACGGCCAGGCCGTGGGCAACGAGGCGTTCGAGGTCAAGAAGAAGTAAGCGCCGTCACCGGCGGTACGACGAAAGGCGCGGCGAAAGCCGCGCCTTTTTTCGTTTCGACGCAAGATTCGTGTAGGCGATGCATAAACGCGGTGAGACGGCACCTCACCGCTCCGAGACATCTCGTTCAACCCGCCGATGATCGAATGGCGACCGACCTGGCGCGGCAAGCGCGCACAGGCAGACACCGATCGAGGATCCGCCATGAACGAAGACACCCTCAAGGGCAAATGGAAGCAGTTGGAGGGCAAGATGAAGGAACAGTGGGGCAAGCTGACCGACGACGACTTCAAGGTGGCCGAAGGCAACAGCGAGTACCTCGCAGGCAAGGTCCAGGAGCGCTATGGCGTGGCGAGGGACGAAGCGGAACGACAGGTCAAGGATTTCCGCGACCGCATCGATCGGAATTACTGAGCGTCACCCTCCACACCACTCGCCAGGAGAACATCATGCTGCATTGGGCCGTCATCTTTTTCGTGATCGCGCTGATCGCCGCGATCTTCGGTTTCACCGGCATCGCCGCGGGCGCTGCCAGCATCGCGAAGATCCTTTTCGTGGTCTTCCTGATCCTGTTCATCCTTTCCCTGCTCTTCGGCGGCTTCCGTCGCGGTCCCAGGGTGTAGTACGCGACACCCGCTTCGCCTTTGAAAGCCCCGGCCCCAGACCGGGGCTTTTTTTCGCCACGAAAAACGCGCCGGTACGGCCTATGATCCGCGTCATGTTTGGGAGAGCCCGTCCATGACCCTATTGCCCACCCTCGACACCATCGCCCGCGTCGACCTGCTCGACGGGCCGACCTCGATCCAGCGCCTGACGCGCATCGAGGAGGCACTCGATCTCGCCGCCCGTGGCATACGCCTGTTCGCGAAACGCGACGACACCATGACGCTCGGTGGCGGCGGCAACAAGCTGCGCAAGCTGGAGTTTCATCTTGGCCACGCGCGCGCCATCGAAGCGGACACGCTCATCAGCACCGGCGGCCTGCAATCCAATCATGCGCGCCTGACCGCCGCCGCGGCGGCGAAGCATGGTTTCGCGTGCGAGCTCTACCTGTCGCGCATGGTCCCGAAGGACGGCGTCGACTACGAAGCCAATGGCAATGTATTGCTCGACGACCTGTTCGGTGCGAAACCCGTGCTGCTCGCCCATGGCGTGAACGGCCTTGCTGTCGCGGAGGCTCGCACCGCGGAGCTCGGGCGCGCGGGACGCAAGGCTCTCGTGATCCCCCTCGGTGGATCGACACCGACCGGCGCTCTCGGGTACGCGCGCTGCGCGCGGGAGATCGCGGAGCAGGAGGCGTCGATGGATCTTCGCTTCGATCGTGTCGTCGTGCCGAACGGAAGCAGCGGCACGCAGGCCGGGCTCGTGTCGGGCTACGTGGCGATGGGACGCGATCCGACGGTCGTTCGCGCCTACTCGGTGCTGGCGGACGCGGCGAAGGCGCGGGCGTCGACGGTGTCGCTCGCGAACGAGACGCTCGTGTTGCTCGGCTTGTCATCGAGCGTGGCCGGCGACGACGTCCGGATCGACGACACGCAGCTCGGCGGCGGTTACGGCGTGCCGACGGATGCGATGAAGGCAGCCGTGCGCCTCGCCGCCAGCCACGAAGGCCTGCTGCTGGATCCCGTGTACTCGGGTAAGGCGTTCGCCGGCCTGCTGCACGACCTGCGCTCCGGCGCGGTGCGCGATGGCGAGACCGTGCTGTTCGTCGTCACGGGCGGCGTGCCGGGGCTGTTCGCGTATCGGGAAGACCTGGCGACCTGACGCGATCGCTGCTCCCCACACGCGTGCTTCAGCAAGCTTGCTTCAGGGCAGGACCACCGTCGCTACCAGGCCACCGCCTTCGCGGTTGGCCAGCGTCAGGTTGCCGCCGATCGAACGCATCAGCTGCAGGGCGATGGCCAGCCCGAGGCCGGCGCCACCGGTGTCGCGATTGCGCGAGGCCTCGAGACGGTAGAACGGCTGCATCACGTCGTCGAGTTCGCCCTCGGGAATGCCGGGCCCACGATCCGATACGGTGATGCACAGCGCTCCGCCATCACGGCACACGCCGACTTCGGCCGAGCCGCCGTACTTCACCGCGTTGTCGACGAGGTTGCCGAGGACGCGGCGCAGCGCGCGTGGACGCACGGTGGCGACGCCCTCGATGCTTCCGGTCAACGTGACGGGCTTGCCGGTGTCCTGATAATCGAACACGAGGCTCTCGAGGAATGCATGAGCGTCGATGCGTACCGGCGTCTCGTCGCCGCCGTGCGCGCTGCGCGCGTAGGTCACGCCTTCGCGGACGAGGTGTTCCATTTCCGCGAGGTCGGCGAGGAGGCGATCGCGCTCGACGCCCTCGTCCAGTGATTCCGCGCGCAGGCGCATGCGCGTGATCGGCGTCTGCAGGTCGTGCGAGATCGACGCGAGGATGTGCAGGCGCTCCTTGAGGTACTGGCCGATGCGATCCTGCATCGCGTTGAACGCCGACGCCGCGTGGGCGACTTCGGTCGGCCCGTCCTGCGCCATGCGTGGGCCGTCCACCGACGGCGTGATGCCATCCGCCGCGCGCGCAAGCCTAAGCAGCGGTCGCGTCGCCTGGCGCACGGCGAACCAGCCGCATGCGAGAAGCACGGCCACCTGCAACACCAGCACGGCGGGCAGCCAGTCCGCCACCGGCATCACGCCCCGCGGCGTGATCTCGAGCGTCAGCGGCGAGCCATCGTGCAGCGTGAAATGCACCTGGTAGCGCTCGGGCGAGCGCGACACGGTTTCGCCACGCACGCGGTAACCGGCACCGACTTCCCTGGCGATCATCTGCGTCACGTCGCGGGCGCGGCGCGTGGTCAACGGCTCGCCCGGATCGCCCGGTCCGAGGATGAAACGATAATTGTCGCGACGCAGCCGCGGCAGCCAGCTCGCGCGTTCCTCGGGCGCTTCCCGGTCCAGCACGGCCACGGACGTGCCGACGTCGTTCTCCAGCGTGTTGAGCATGACCGAGGTGGCCGACTGGAAGCGCTCGTAGAGGACGAGCGCCACCGACAGCGCCTGCGCGAGAAGCAGGCCGGTGAAGATGATGAGGTACAGCCGCGAGGCCATGCTCCGCGGCCACGGACGCCAGGCGGGCGCGCGGCGCGCCGCCTCGCTCATGGAGCGTCCCCGTGCACGGTCACGGGCATCGAGAACACGTAGCCCTCGCTGCGGACGGTCTTGATGTACGCCTGCTCCTTGGCGTCGTCGCGAAGGCGCTGGCGAAGACGGCTCACCATCAGGTCGATCGAGCGATCGAACAACTCGGCGTCGCGGCCCTGCGTGAGGTTGAGCAGCTGGTCGCGGGAAAGCACGCGCTGGGGATGATCGAGGAACACGCGCAGGAGCCGGAATTCCGCGCCGCTCAAGGACACCACCGTGCCGTCGGCGTCGAGGAGATGGCGCGCCGTCGTGTCGAGCCGCCACTGTCCGAACGAGATCGTGTCGCTGGTCTCGGTGATGCGCAGGTTGGGCGGAAGCATGCGCGTGCGGCGGATCACGGCCTTGATGCGGGCCAGCAACTCGCGCGGTGAGAAAGGCTTGGTGACGTAGTCGTCCGCGCCCATCTCCAGGCCGATGATGCGATCGGTCTCGTCGTCGCGCGCGGTCAGCAGCAGCACCGGCACGGCGCGATGCTTGCCAGCGCGAAGGTTGCGGCACAGCGCGAGGCCGTCTTCGCCCGGCATCATGATGTCCAGCACGATGAGGTCGAAGGCCGACGTTTCGAGCTGGGCCATCATGTCGCGGCCGTCGGCCGCCGCGCTGGCGCGCAGGCCGTTCTTGCGCAGGTAGTCGACGACACCGGTGCGGATGCCATGGTCGTCGTCGACGACGAGGATGTGATCGATGTGTTCCACGCCTTCCAGCTCTCCAACGTTATCGATGCGTTCGGGATCGGCCTCGGCCCACATCATGCCTTCTCCTGCAGGAGCTGGCGCACGCGGTCCTCGGTCTGCTCGTAGTTTCCCTCGCCGAAGTGGCGATACACCACCTTTCCGTTCTGGTCGATCAGGTAGAGCGCCGGCCAGAACTGGTTGCCCCAGGCGTTCCAGGTCGCCAGCTCGTTGTCCTGGGCCACCGGCCAGGTGATGCCGAACCGGCGGATGGCGGCCTGCACCGTCGCCGGATCGCGCTCTTCGTCGTATTCGGGCGTATGCACGCCGACCACCACCAGGCCCTTGTCCTTGTACTTCTCGTAGAGCGCCCTGGTGTGCGGCAGCACGTGGATGCAATTGATGCATTCGTTCGTCCAGAACTCCACGAGCACGACCTTGCCACGCAGGCCCGCCACGGTCAGCGGCGGCGAATTGAACCAGCGGTCGATGCCGGTGAATTCCGGGGCGGGCGTCGCGGCGGTCGACTCGCCCGCACGCGCGGTCTGCCAGTGACCCGGCCACGCGGCGATCAGCGCGATGGCGACGACGAGCGAAGCGGCGAGGAGACGGAACGATTTCATGGGAAGCACCTCGGATATCAGGGAGGGCGCATCGGTTCTGCGCAGGGTGCCCATTCAACGCCGCGCCGTTATCCGTGGCGTGTCCGCCGGGGTGGCTTTTTGTATCGATACGTACAAGACGCGGACGGCCGCTCCGGGGGCCGGAGGCGCGTGATTTGTACCGCAATGTATCCGCGCCGATCCGCTACACGTTTCGATGCGCTTCCGCCGCCGCGGGGACACAGCCCGGATACGCCGCCACGGTCTCCTTGTCACACCGGCTGATCCGCAGCCGACACTTCCCAAGGGAAACAGACCATGGCTCAGATCACGAACGTCCTCTACACCGGCAAGACCCACATCACTGGCGGCCGCGACGGCCAGGCCCGCAGCGACGACGGCCGCCTCGACGTCAAGCTGACGCCTCCCGGCGGCCATGGCACGGGCACCAACCCCGAGCAGCTGCTCGGCGCCGGCTGGTCCGCCTGCTTCATCGGCGCGATGGGACTGGCCGCGGCCGAACGCAAGATCGCCTTGCCCAAGGGTACGGCCGTCGATGCCGAGATCGACCTCGGCACGGGCGAAGGCGGCTACTACCTCCAGGCGCGCCTCAACGTGACGCTGCCCGGCCTGGCCACCGACGTCGCCAACGCGCTGATCCAGGCCGCGCACCGCACCTGCCCGTACTCGAAGGCGACGCGCGGAAACATCGATGTCGAGATCCACCTCGTCGAAGACGTCGCCGCCTGACCCCTTCCCCGCCCCCGTTCCGCCGCCACGAACGCCGACGCTCTGCGGCACGCGCTCGATGGCGGCATCGAGGTTCCCCGGGGTGGGTCGCCTACGTCGAAGGCCCATCCCGCTGCATCACGTGCAAGGCACGAGAAGCCTCGACATGCCCTGATCGATTCGCCAAGACGCATCGCGCTACCGCTGCCATCCTGATCCCAGGCGTACCCACTCCGCGTTACCACCCAAGCGAGTACACGACCATGCCCTACCGCTTCCTGCTCGTCGCCGCCATGGCACTCATCGTGGGTGGCATCATCACCCTCGGCGCCTTCGCCAGCGAACCGGCGGTCCGACACGGCGACACATCGCGCTCGCCCGTCTTCGGTGTCGCCCTTCCCGAGGGTTACCGCGACTGGCAGACCATCAGCGTCGCGCACGAGGCGGGCAACAACAACGACATCCGCGTCATCCTCGGCAACGACATCGCCATGAAGGCGTTTCGCGCAGGCACGCTGCCGTATCCCGATGGCACGATCATCGCGCGCCTGGCGTGGAGGTACGAATCGTCCGCACGCAACAACGCGATCTTCGGCCGCGACCAGTCGTTCGTCGCCGGCGATCCGATCAACGTGCAGATCAGCGTGAAGGATTCGAAGCGCTTCCCCGACACCGATGGCTGGGGCTACGCCCAGTTCGAGAACGACGGCAAGGCCAACCAGAGCGTCGCGCTGGTGAACGCGTGCTACGCATGTCACAAGAAGCTGCCGGCTGCCAGCGATCTCGTCTTCACTTCGTATTCGAAGTGAACCGCGGGAACCACGGAGGGGAAGAATGGCGCGCCTGGAGGGATTCGAACCCCCGACCAATGGCTTCGGAAGCCACTACTCTATCCGGCTGAGCTACAGGCGCGTAACGGCGGACGGGCATTGTAGCGGGTATGACCCCGGCGGCCTAGCCTCCGGATCCGGCCCGGGCGCGGACCGGCTCGGCGCCCGCCGCCGCGGCGCGCAGGCTTTCCCTGTAGCGGCGGCTGCATGGCAGCACCGTGCCGTCGGCCATGTGCAGGCGGGCGTCGCCGGAGTCCACCGGCTCGATCGAGGTCACCTGGGACAGCTGCACGATGTAGCTGCGATGCGCGCGCACGAACACGGCGGGGTCCAGCCGTGCCTCCAGCGCCGCCAGCGTGCTGCGCAGCGGATAGTCGCGACCGCGCACCCTCAGGTTCACGTAGTTGCCGGACGCCTGCGCCCATTCGATGTCGGCGGTGGCGACGAGGAAGTCGCGGCCGAGCTTGCGCACGAGGAAGCGATCGGGGCGATCGACCGGCTCGACGGCCGGCGCGTCGTCGGGCGCCACCAGCAGGTGCGCCTCGCCTTTCACCTGCCGGCCCACCCACGCAACCATGTGCCATAGCGCCACGACGATGAAGAACGTACGGACGTCCTTCAGGTATTCGTAGACGACCTGTAGCCAGAGCGGACCCGGGTCGTAGCCGATGCCCGTCGCGGAGAAGATCGCCAGGCGCAGCAGGTCCATGCCGGCGATGTGGCCGATGCACCAGGCGATGCTGCCGGCGACGTAGAACGGCAGACGACGACGCCACGTCTCGGCGTGCAGCGGCCAACGGTCGCAGGCGCGCAGAAGGAACGGCAGCATCGCCAGCGACACCACCATGCTGGTGAACTCGTTGGTCGCGATCTCCCATGCCGACGCCGCGATGCCGTGGCGCTCGGCGTCGATGCGCAACGTCAGCGTGTTGCTGATCGCGGCGCTGCCGAAGGCAAGTAGCCAGAAGGCGAACATGAAACGCCGGCGGCGCGCGTGGGCGCGATCGAGTTCCATTCCTGGAGGCGTGGGTCGGGAGGTCATGGCAGGGATGGTAGCGTGCGCCGATGTGTGCCGAAGGGTGGGAGCCGATCGCATCGGCGATCCCGCGGCAGCGGGCCCGATGGACGGTGACGTGGCACGCTGAAACGAAGAAGGGCGCCTTCCGGCGCCCTTCCCTGTCGTGCTTACTTCGCCTTGTACAGCTCGCCCAGCCAGTCGGGCTTGCTCTTGTCCCGCTCGAGGTGCGGGTACTTGAGGCCGTCGTGGTAGTCGATGCGGATCGTCTTGTACTGGTCGAAGTTCTTCACCAGCAGCTCGATCGGTGCCTTGTCGGTCTTCGCGGCGGTCACGGCATCCTTCAGCGCGTCGCCGTCGAATTCCTTGTTGTTCACCGCGACGATGTGCATGCCCGGCGCGAGGCCGGCGTTGAAGGCCGGGCCGTCCCAGCGCACGTCGGCGATGTCGCCCTTCGACGACACGGCGAAGCCGGCCGAGTAGGTCAGGTCGACGTAATGGCGGCGCGCCTCGATGGCCTTCGACGCTTCCGACGGCTTGTCGTTGTAGACGAGCTTCCAGCCGCCGCGCTCGATGCCTTCCAGGTCGCCCTTGTGGCCGTCGACGCGGTCGCGCAGGTACTTCGCCCAGTCGTACGGCGTGATGCCGTTGAGCGTCGAGACCACTTCCTCGAACGTGTACGGATTGACCTTCCAGTCACCGTCCTTCATGCCGAAGAACGCCTTCGCGAAATCGTCCAGCGAACGCTTGTTCTTCGTCAGCTCTCGCAGCTTGGTGTCCACGTCGAGCCAGATCATCTGGCCGCCCGAATAGTAGTCCTCGCTCATCGAGTAGTTGCGGTACGAGAGCGGGCGACGCTGTGCGATCGTGGGATCGTTCGTCGTGTCCTGGATGTTGCGCCAGGCGAGACCCGGACGGCCCTTGTCGTAGGTGGCGGCGACGAACGCGAGCATGTCGCGCGCCTGGTCCTGCGAGAGCAGGCCCGAGCGGGCGGCGACCACGTTGCCCCAGAACTGCGTCTGGCCTTCGTAGACCCACAGGAGGCTGTCGCCCATCGGCACGTTGAAGTTCGGCGTGGCGAGATCGGCGCCGCGACGGTACTTGCCGTCCCACGAGTGGTTGTACTCGTGCGCGAGCAGGTCGCGACCGACCCAGCTCTTGTCCCACTCGGTGAAGTAGTTGGGCGACGCGCTGTTCTCGGACGAACGATGGTGCTCGAGACCGATGCCGCCGAGCTTGTCGGTCAGCGCCAGCAGGAAGTCGTAATGGTTGTAGTGACGCGCGCCATAGAGCTTGTCCATCTGCTGAACGAGCTTGCGATGGATGTCCAGCGCTTCGGGCTTGATCTCGAGCGACTTTGCGCTGTCGGCGACGATGTTCAGGTGCACCGGCGAACGGCCGTTCGGGTCGAGGTCGACGCGCTTGAAGTAGCGGCCGGCGAAGATCGGCGAGTCGACGAGGTTGTCGTAATCGATCGCCTTGAACGTGACGGTGTCGCCGCTCTTGCTGGCCTGTTCGAGCGCGGTGCCGAACTGGAAACCGGCCGGGAACTTCACGGTCGGCTCGACCTGGATGCGGTCGGCGCGGTATCCCGCCGGATACAGCGAGACCTGGTTCCACTGCACGTTGACGATGTCGGGCGTCATGACGATGCGGCCGCCGCGGGTGTCCTGCGGCGTCAGCGTCTGGAATTCGACGTCGACGGACGTCGCGCCTGCAGGGACGTCCACGTGGAACGCATACACGTTGTACTCGTCGCGCTTCCACTCGATGCGCTTGCCGCCAGCCGTGACGATGAGGCCGGCGAACTGGTCGATCGGGCCGCTCGGCGAATGGTGACCGGGGATCCACTCGGGGAACAGCAGCGTCAGCGGGCCCGGCTTCGCGGGAACGGTCTCATGCACGCGGAAGATGCGGCGATCGAGATCGGTCGCGTCGACCGTCACCTTCAGCACGCCGTCGAAAGCGACGTCCTGCGGCGCCGGCACGGTGGAAAGATCGTCCGCGCGAACGGCGGTGGCGCCGACGCCCGCGAGGGCGGCCAGCAGCGCGGAAGCAAGCATGGTGGATTTCAAGTCGTTCTCCCCTGGGGAAAATGGTGGTCGCCCTTTCTTCCCTGCGAGCGGATCGGCGCCGCCCCGAGGGCCCTGCGCAAGCCTTCGATCCTAAACGGCGGGGAGGGGGTCGCCCCATGCCAGAGGTCACGGTCGGCCCCGGTGGATATGTCGTAAGATTCGGTGCCCGCGCGAGCGGGACCGCACGGCGCAGGAGCCGGCGGACATCATCAGGAACAGGGAAACCCATGCAAAAGGTATTGTGTCTGGCGGCGCTGGCCGCCGTTTTCGGCGCGGCTGCCGCGCCGGTTTGCGCGCGTGGCGACGGGTTCATCGCCGTCTCGGCCGGGCAATCCCGCACCTCCATCGACGGCCAGTCCAGCGACTTCGGTCCTGACGACCATGGCGCCGGTTACCACGCCGACAAGAAGGACACGATGTTCGGCGTGATCGGCGGCTATCGCTGGACCATCGACGAGGTCTGGTCGATCGGACCCGAAGCGGGCTACGTCGATCTGGGAGGCGCCGACTACAGGGGGTCGAACGGCAGCATCATCCTTCCGTTCGATATAAGGACCAAGCTCACCAACAAGGCGGTCCTGCTGGGCGCGAACTCGAAGTGGCTGATCGGCGACGGCTGGTCGCTGACGCTACGTACGGGCCTGGCACGCACCCGCAGCGAACAGAAGTCCAGCTACGAGTACGTGGGTGTGATCGTCCTGCCGGGCCAGCATAGCCGGCACGATCGCAGTACGTCGAACGACACCGGCTTTTACGGCGGGCTCGCCGTTGGCTACGACTTCACAGACAACTTCGGCGTGACGCTCGGGTACGAGCACTACAGCTTCCGCTTCCACACCCATAGCGAACGTTCGTCCGACTTCGACCAGAACATCGGAGCGTGGGCCGCGGGTGCCGAATTCCGGTTTTGATGGCGTCCTGACACTTCATGCGCGACGACGGGCCGCTCACGCGGCCCTTTTTTCCAGCAAGGATGTGGCAGGAGAGTCGAAACCGAGGCCTGCGCTCAGCCCCTCGACGGGATCTTCAGGCCGCGCTGCACGGCTGAACGCGACATGCCGCGTTCCAGCCATGCGGCCACGTTGGCGAAGGCGTCGAAGCCCACCAGCTCGCGGGCGCCGTAGAACGTGATCAGGTTGTTGACCCAGCCGAGCGTGGCGATGTCGGCGATGGTGTACTCGTCGCCGACGATCCAGTCGTGCCCTGCCAGCTGCCGGTCGAGCACGCCGAGTAGGCGCTTCGACTCGTCGACGTAGCGCTGGAGGGGCCGCTTGTCTTCGTACTCGCGGCCGGCGAACTTATGGAAGAAGCCCACCTGACCGAACATCGGACCGATGCCGGCCATCTGGAAGAAGAGCCACTGGATGGTCTCCCAGCGCTTCGCCTCGTCCTTTGGCAGGAAGCGCCCGGTCTTCTCCGCGAGGTAGAGCAGGATCGCGCCGGACTCGAACAGGCCGATCGGCTGCCCGCCCGGGCCGTCCGGATCGACGATCGCGGGGATCTTGCCGTTCGGGTTAAGCGATTCGAACTCGGGCGCCTTGCTTTCGTTCTTGCCGATATCGACGAGATGGGCCTCGTAGGGAAGGCCAAGCTCCTCCAGCATGATCGAGACCTTCACGCCGTTGGGCGTGTTCAGCGAATAGAGCTGCAGGCGGTCCGGATGTTTGGCGGGCCAGCGGGAAGCGATGGGAAACGACGAAAGGTCGGTCATGGGAAAGCCTGGTTGGCGGATCGAAGTTCCAAGGTAGGTGGTGGGGTCCGCCGTTTCAATGCCGCCGCGTCCCAGGCGCGTTATTTCCGCCGGTACACCACGACGCGTAGGGTTTCGACATGGCGCGCGATTCCGGCCCCCTCCCGCGTGAGCGGCGAGCTATCTTCCCCGCCCCGCGTCGCCACGACGCCTGCAGGGAAAGGAATCTCCCCATGACGGCAACACCCTCGCGCAGCGCGCTCGCCTGCCTGATCGCGACGCTCGCCTGCTCGCCAGCGGCGGCGAGCGATGTCCTCGATCGCTTCGACGCCGCGATCCGCGCCGGCTTCCCCGCCACGGTCGTCCTGCCCTCACCCACCGACGACGCGAGAGGTGCGACGGCGCGCGTGGACGACGCATCCCTTACCATCCGTGCGCCGCTCGACGCCGATGTCCGCTTTCCCGACGGCGAGCCGGTGACGACGTTCGTCGGCACCTGGCAGGGCGACCCTGCCGTGATCACTCGCTCCACCGGGCACGTGGACATCACCGTGCCGCGCGGCGATGGCGTCGACGTCGTCGGCTACAGCGACGATTCCGAACAGGCACACCAGCTCCCGGCCGCCAAACCGGTCGGGCCGGAATCGCCCGTCGCCTCCACCAGCGGCCAGACCGCCCGAGCCGACACCGCGACGAGCGCCACGTCGTCGGGCAAGCCGCGAACGGCACCCGTGCTGGAGTTCTGGATGTTCCTCCACGACGACACGGCCGGCACGTCGCGGCGACATATCCATGCGCGTTACGTCGCCTGGTGGATCGCGGACATGCAGCGCATCCTCCCCGCCTATCGGCTCCGCACGTACTACCTTCAGAACCGTCCCGGCATGACCGACCTGACCTATGGACGCGAGGCGTCGATGTGGAAATGGACGCTCGCCGCGCAGGAATACGCGACAAGGGCGAGGCTGCATTACGAGCCGGGCAGGTTCGAATACAAGTTCATGCTCGTCACGAAGAACGCCGTGCGGGAGAACACGAGCGGCCTCGCGTGGCTCGGCGGCGACCAGGCCATGGCATCGCTTTCCGGCGCCTACAACGTGATCGCGCACGAGTTCGGACACACGCTCGGCGGCGTGCACGACGACTCGGCGATCTGGTGGTCCTATGTCTGGCCCTGCGAGACGAATCTGTACCCTCGCGACGTCGCCGTGCTTTCCAACTGCTACCGGTATACCGCCGCGAACGAAGACCGCATGCGCGCGTATCTTTCCCGGCACGCCGATGGTCCGGCGCTTCTCGACCCGTCGTCGCTCAGCCTGCCGCTGGTGGACTGACATGGCCACGTCCGGATCACCGACCTTGAAGATCCTCGCGGTATGCACCGTGGTGCTGGCCGCCCCCGCGTTCGCGAGCACCTCCGGTCCGCTCCGCGCTTTCGACGAGGCCGTCGCCGCTGGCCTTCCGCAGCGCGTCGCGCTCCCCGCGGGAGACGCCGAGGCGCGCGACGCCAGCAGCGGCGAGCTCGTGGTGACCTCGCTCGTCGAAGGGCTGGACACCGCGTTTTCCGATGGCACACGTGGCACGCATTACATGGCGACATGGCAAGGCAAGCCGGCCGTCGTCGTACGATCGGCCGGCCACCTGGACATCACCGTGGCCGACGCCACCGGCGTGTCGATCACGGGTTACTCGGGCGATACCGAGCGACCTCATCGTCTGCGTCGCGACGGTTCCGCCGAAAGCGCCGCGGCGACGGCGCGAGCGGTGGCGTCCGTCGCCGACGAGCCGCCGACCACGTCAGGACTCTCGCCGAACCCGCACGAGGGACTTTCGACGGTCGGATTCCACATGTTCGTGCACGACGACGTCGAAGACCGTTCCGACCAGCACATCCACGCCGGCTACGTCGCGTGGTGGGCCGTCGACATGCGACGCATCCTGGCGGTCAGGCGCGTCCAGACCGTCTACCGGCGACGCATGCCAGGCCTTACGGACATCCCGCGCCACGATGGCGATCTTCTTGGCCGCTGGACACTTTCGATGCAGCGCCTGGTGATGCGCGAAGGACTCATGCCGATCCCGGGCCATTCGTGGTTCAAGTTCATGCTGCTGACGCCGGACGCCATCGAGCCGGGCCATTACGGTCGGGCATGGCTCGGCGGCGACCATGCCGTCGCCTCGCTCAATGGACCCTATACGGTCATCGCGCACGAATACGGTCACACACTGGGCGGCGTGCACGAGGATGCAAGCGTCGAATGGTCCGGCTTCTGGCCGTGCGAGACGAACCTGTACTCGCACTCGAACGCGTTGCGGAGGAACTGCTATCGGTACACGCCCGAGAACCAGCGACGCATGCGCGAGTACATGGCAGGCGCCCTCCCGGACGAGGGAGAGCGCCGTCTCGAAATGGTTTACTGACTCGCGCCGTTGAGCTTGCTGTGGCGCACGCCATAGGTGAAGTACACGATCAGGCCGATCGCCATCCAGATCGCGAAGCGCTCGAACGTGATCCACGGCAGGCCCCAGATCAGCGCGAGCGAGAAGAGGATGCCGAGCGGCGCGACGAACCACACCGCCGGCGTCCGGAACTTCCGCTCCAGGCCGGGCTTGCGCACCCGCAGCACGAGCACCGAGGCGCAGATCAGGATGAAGGCGCTGAGCGTGCCGATGTTGACCAGCTCGGCCACTTCGCCGATAGGCAGCAAGCCCGCGACGATCGCGGTGAAGATACCGAGGATCATCGTCGGACGGGCCGGCGTGCCGAAGCGCGGGTGCACGCGGGCGAACCACGCGGGCAACAGGCCGTCGCGCGCGAGGGCGAACCAGATGCGCGCCGCGCCGAGCATGAAGGCGAAAAGCACGCTGATGACGCCGATCACGGCGGCGACGGCGATGACGTTGCTGATCCACGGCAGGCCGATCGCGTTGAAGGCGTCCGAAACGGACGCCTCGCCGCTCAGGCTCGCATACGGCACGATGCCGGTCAGCACGAGCGAGACGGCGATGTAGAGCACCATCGCGACCGCCAACGAGAGCAGCACGGCGCGCGGAAGGTCGCGCTGCGGGTTGCGGGCTTCTTCCGCCGCCGTGGTCAGCGTGTCGTATCCGAACACCGCGAAGAACACCACGCTGGCACCGGTGAGCACGCCATGCCAGCCGAAGTGACCGACGCCCTTGTCGTCGAAGATGCGTTCCGGGATGAACGGGTGCCAATTCGCCGTGTTGATGAAGAACGCGCCCACGCCGATCACCAGCGCCACGCCGAGCACCTTGATCGCGACGATGAGCGTGTTTAGGCGCGCGCCCCACTCCGTGCGAACCGAGAGCAGGATCGCCACCAGCAGCGAGATACCCGCCGCGATGACGTTGAAGCGGTGGCCGTCGGTTGGTGCCGCGACGGGGTTCGCGTAACTCACGCCCAGCGAGCCCATGGCGTGCTGCCAGTAATACTTCATGGTGTCGGCGCTCATGCTCTTCTGCGCCCATTCCGGCAGGTGCACGCCCGCCGTGGCGAGCAACACCTGCACGTAGCCGGACCACCCGATCGCCACCACGGCGACCACCAGCGCGTACTCCAGCAGCAGGTCCCAGCCGATGATCCATGCCGCACCCTCGCCGAGAACCGCGTAGCCATAGGTGTAGGCGCTGCCGGTTACCGGGATGAGCCCGGCGAACTCCGCGTAGCACAGGGCGGCGCACGCGCTTCCGAAGCCCGCGATGATGAAGCTGAGGGCGACGGCCGGGCCGGCGTTGAGTGCCGCCTGCTGTCCGGCCAGCACGAAGATGCCCACGCCGATGATGCCGCCGATGCCGATCGCGGTCAGCTGCCACAGGCCGAGGACACGCCGGAAGTCCTTCCGCTGGCCGACCTCGGCCTGCAACTGCTCGACGGACTTGTGGCGGAGGAACCTGGCTAACGACATGAGGATGACCCTGGGCTGGCTGACCCGGGATCATAGCGGGAGGGGCTGGCCCTGTCCCCGGCGGACGCTTACACAGCGTGTAGGCGTCCGCCTCATGGAGCCCCGAATCGCCGGCAGCCGAAAGGTGGGAGCCGATCGCATCGGCGATCCCCGCGGCAGCGGGCACGGGGCGGGAGAAGGATCAACGCCCGTCGACGGCCCTGCGCCCCAGCGCCGGATCGTCGGTGAAGAACGCATCGATACCCGTGGCGAGGTAGGCGCGGATCTCTGCCACCGAGCCCGCCTCGTTGCGCGTGGCGTCGCCGGCCGCGTTGCGGAAATCGGCCGCCAGGAAATGGTTCTCGGGACGGAACGTGTAGGGATGCACCTCGAGTCCCGCCGTATGGGCATCACGAACTAACGTCGTCGGCGCGGCGAGCCGGCCATCCGCACCCAGCGGGATGATGCTGCGCGTCGAGGGCCCGATCGCATCCGCGTAGGCCGCGATGGCCTTCAGGCCGGCGGGGCTCATCATCGCGGCATAGGTCGTCGACGGGTCGTCGGCGGGATGTTCCGCCCCCGCCTCCATGAGCTGCAGCAACCGGATGTTCGGATGCGACGCGCCCAGCTTGCCACGGAGGTACTTCAGGTTACCGACCTCGAACGACTGGATCTCGACGGGCGCCGTGCGCGTGTAGGCGTGCGCGGCGAGCGTCGCCAGCACCTTGTCTTCCATCGGCAGGCCGGTGCCGCGGAAATAGGTGGAGTGCTTGATCTCGGGAATGATGCCGATGACCCGGCGCCGTGCGGACGCCTCCGCGGCCACGAATTCGATCATCTCGTCGAACGTGGGCACGCTGAACTGGCCGTCGAACGCCGCGTTCGCCTTGCGGATGTCCGCCAGGCGCTCGCGGGCGCGCAGCGTCTTCAGTTCGGCGAGCGTGAAGTCCTCGGTGAACCAGCCCGTGATGGCGACGCCGTCGACGGTCTTCGTCGTACGTCGGGCCGCGAACTCCGGGTGGCTCGCGACATCCGTCGTGCCCCCGATCTCGTTCTCGTGGCGCACCACCAGGACGCCGTCCTTCGTCGAGACCAGATCGGGCTCCACCACATCGGCGCCATCCTCGATCGCCACCGCGTACGACGCCAGCGTGTGCTCGGGACGCAGCGCGCTCGCGCCGCGATGACCGATGACGAGGACCTTCGACGCGATGGGCGTCGCCGTGGCGGCGGGGGTGGACATCGGCAGCGCTCCGAGCAGCAGGGCAAGAGCGCACGAGGATAGACCAGTTCCCCGCATCAGAAATCGGCCGTCAGGGTGACGAAGCTCTGCCGCGGCGCGCTCGCGTGGAAGGCCAGGGCACGACCCTGCGGATCCGTCGCCGCGAACGCCGTGAGGTTCGTCGCGTAGCGGTGGTCGGTGAGGTTCGTGATGTTCAGGGCGAGGGTCAGGGCCTTCAGGCTCGCGACGGGTCCGAAGTCGTAGCTTGCACCGAAATCGAACGACGTGGCACCCGCGACGCCCTGGTCGTTGGTATAAGTGTAGCAGCGGCGCCCGGTGTACTTGCCGCGCAGGCTGGCCGACCACGGCCCCTCGCGCCAGCTGATCTCGCTGGCGAACATGCGCTTGGGCGTGTCCACGGTGGTCTTGTCCTTCACCGGGACGACCTGGCCGTTGGCGACGTAATTGTCGTCGTAGGTCGAGCGGTTGAACGAGGCTGAGTTGTACCACTCGAAGCCGCGGACCGGCTTCCAGATGAAGGTGAACTCCGCACCGCGGCTGCTCACCGAGCCGACGTTCACGAACGCCGTGTTGCATTCCGGTCGCGTGCCCACCTCGATGCTCGGGCAGGGGTTGAGGGAAAGCAGGCGGTTGTCGAACTTCACGTCGTACAGGGCTACCGAGGCTTCGTACCCTTCGCCCACGCTACGGAAGCCGCCGTCGATCGAGCGCGATTCCTCTGGCTTCAGGTTGGACTTCGTCCCGTCGAACGCGGCCTGCGACACGGAGAGCGGACCGCCCGCGCCGCCGCCCTGGAACGCGGCGATGTTCTTCGCGTACGACAGGAACACTTCCTGCCCCGGCGCCAGCTGGAAGGCGAGGCCCGCCTGCGGGAGCAGCGACTTGCCGGCCTTCAGCGTGCCGTTCGCGTACGGGCTCTCGACACCCGGAAGCTCGCGCGCCGTCATCGTCGTGTGCGGGCTCTTCACGCCGATGTCGACGCTTAGGCGGTCGTCGATCGCCTTGAAGCTGTCCTGCAGGTACGCCTGCTTCGTCGTGATCGTATAGTCCTGCGCGAAGAGACGACGGTTCGGATTCTTCAGGTAGTAGTCGTCGCTGACCGGGCCGTCGATGTAGTAGAAGTTGCGCTCGACGTGGTGGTCGTTCTTCTCGTACCACACCCCGCCTTCGACATGATGGGCCCCGATGTCCCACGACAGCGATGCGATCGCGCCGTTGCGATTGATCGTGTAGTTGGTGCTGCGGATGGAGATCGGAAGCTCCTGCGGCGTGCCCGGGAACGACTTCTGGCCGGGCGACCACCAGTGCCCCTGCCCCGCGTTCTCGTGGTGGTAGACCTGCGTGTGCAGCGTCGCCGCGTCGGCGACCGCGAAATCGCCCGCCAGGTAGTAGAGGTCGTCGCGACGCAGCGCGCGGCTCTGGTAGTACGCGTCGTCGATGTTGTCGACGCCGCCGGAGAAGCCGCAGCGCGGATCCTTCACGCCACCCTTCGTATAGGCGGGCGCGCAATACGCCGCCGCCAGGGCGCGGTTCCAGTCCGGCGCGTAGAGGTTCCAGTCCCAGCCGAGGCCGCGGCGCAGGCCGCTCTTCGACAGATACGCGTAATCGGCCTGGCTCGTGCGCGAGGTATCGACGAAACCGGTGATGCGGTTGCCCTCGCCGAACTCGTACACGCCCTTGCCGTTGAACTGCTTCGTGTTCGTCGGCGAGTCGGGGCGCGTCCACATGTCCGCATCCGCGTGCACCCCGGACAGGTACATCGAAAAGCCCTTGTAGTCGCCGGTGTCGATGCGTGCGTAGGTGCGGCGATTGTGATCGCTGCCGAAGGTCTGCGCGACCCTGCCGCCGAACGTCTTCGCCGGGTCGGCCGAGAAATACTGGATCGCACCGCCGAGGTTGCTGGTGGATGCCGTGCCGAGCGCGCCGATACCTTCGGAGAGCTCCACCGTGGCCATGTTCTCGGCGATCAGCGCGCGCGAGATGTTCAGGCCGTTGTAGTTGCCGTACGCGTTGTCGCCCAGCGGCAGCCCGTCGAGGGTGTAACCGAGGCGCGTGGTATTGAAGCCGCGCAGCGTGATCGACTGCGACTCCTCGTTGGCGCCGAACGCGTCGTTCGACTGCACGGAAACGCCGGGCAGCCGATTGAGGATCTTCTGCGGGCTGGTGCCCGGCGGCAGCACCTTCTGGTCGTCGGGCACGATGCGCTGCACCTGGCGTGTCTCGCCCTGGCCGATCACGGACACGGCCTCGAGATCCTGGGTCTTCGGCGGCGTGGCGTCTTCGGCGTGGGTCGGCAGGGCGAGCGCGGAAGCGAGGGCGAGGAACAGGGTGCGGCGGGTGAAGATCATCGGGGAATCGCGTGGCAGGGAAGCCGGCGAGCGTGCGCGATGTGTGTGTACGTTTTTTTACCGCGGGAAGAAGACACCGATACGAGTGACGCGCGTCGCACTTCCAGCCGCATATCTGCTAGTTTTCGCCCCGAAACCCCACCGGACTTCCGCATGTTCAAGCCCCTCGCCCTGGCCGCGCTCTCGGCCGCCCTGCTCGCCGCCTGCGCCGGCGCACCTTCCGGCAAGACCGCGGCACCTGCCGGGGTGAAGGATGGCGCGACGCTCGACCTCGCGATCCTCGAGACGACGGACGTCCACTCGAATCTTCTTTCGTACGACTACTACAAGCAGAAGGACGACACCAGCTTCGGCTACGAGCGGGTCGCGACGCTGATCCGCCAGGCCCGCAAGGAATTCCCGAACACGGTGCTGTTCGACAGCGGCGACACCATCCAGGGCAGCGTGCTGGCCGACTACCAGGCGCTTGTGAAGCCCATCGGCTGCGACAGCGAGCTCGCGATCTACAAGGCGATGGACGCCATCGGTTACGACGGCGGCACCGCGGGAAATCACGAGTTCAACTACGGTCTGCCGTTCCTCGCGCAGGTGACGAACACCGCGATGAACGTCGACGGCGTGAACGCCCGAGAGTGCGCGGGACCGAAATTCCCGATCGTGTTGTCCAACGTCTACAGCGCGCGCGACGGCAAGCCGATCTTCAAGCCGTGGACGATCGTCACGAAGACGGTCACGGCCAAGGGTGTCGACGGCAAGGCCGTCACCACCACGCTGAAGATCGGCATCATCGGCTTCACGCCGCCGCCGATCCTCGACTGGGACAAGCGCAACCTCGCCGGCAAGGTCACCGTCGACGGCGTCGTCGAAGCCGCGAACCGGTTCATGCCCGAGCTGCGGGCGCAGCATCCCGACCTCGTCGTCGCCATCCTGCATGGCGGCCTGAACACCTCGCCGTACACGCCGCAGATGGAGAACGGCGGCTGGTACCTCGCCGGTGTGCCGGGCATCGACGCGCTCCTGCTCGGCCATTCGCATACCGAGTTTCCCGGCCCCCGCTACGCCGACATGAAGGACGTCGACGCGAAGCGCGGCATCGTGCGCGGCGTGCCCGCGGTGATGGGCGGCTTCTTCGGTAAGGATCTCGGCGTCATCAACATGACGCTGAAGCGCGAGGTCGATCGCTGGGTGGTCGACAAGGAAAAGAGCCGTAGCCAGGTACGCCCGATCTGCCCGAAGAAGAACGAGTGCGTCGCCGCCGATCCGACGATCGCGCCGCTCGTGCAGGAGGCGCACGACGCCGCCGTCGCCTACGTGAACACGCCGATCGGCGCGACCGATCACGCGCTGACCAGCTACTTCGCGGACGAGGGCAACATGAGCGCGCTCGCCGTGGTCAACGCGGCGCAGATCGACTACGCGCGCGAGGCACTCGCCCGGACGAACCCGGAGTGGAAGGACGTGCCGGTGATTTCGGCGGCGGCGGCGTTCCGCACGGGCTTCGGCGGCCCGGACGACTTCACGGACGTGCCGAAGGGCCCGATGACGATCCGCAACGCGTCCGATCTCTACTTCTATCCGAACACGCTCGCCGCGGTGAAGATCGACGGCGCGGGTGTGAAGGCGTGGCTCGAGAAGGCCGCGTCGCGCTTCAACCGCATCGATCCTGCGAAGGACGGCGAGCAGCCGCTGATCGGCAAGATGGCCGGCTACAACTTCGACCAGATGCAGGGTGGCATCACCTACGTCATCGACGTATCGAAGCCGGAAGGCGAGCGCATCTCCGACCTGCGATTCAAGGGCAAGCCGGTCAAGCCGTCGCAGCCTTTCATCGTCGTGACGAACAACTACCGCGCGAACGGCGGCGGCGAGTTCCCGGGCCTCAAGGGCGACAACGTCGTGCTCAACGCACCGGACGGCAACCGCGAGGTCGTCATCCACTGGGTGGAGGAAAAGAAGACGCTGACGCGCAAGGATGTCGACAAGGCGTCCTGGCGTTTCGCACCGGTGAAGACGAAGGGTCCCGTCACGTTCACCTCGGCCAGCGGCAAGGAAGACGTGGCGAAGTCGCTCGGCCTGCCCATCCGCCAGCTGCGCGACAACGGCGACGGCACGGCCGTGTACGCGATCGACCTGTCGAAGCGCTGACCGCGCCACCTGCAGGAGCGGACCTGGCCGCGATGGGGGCCCGAAGCAAGCACCCATCGCGGCCGGGTCCGCTCCTGTGAGAGCAGCCCCTAGGCCATCCGGCCGCTTGACAGCCCCCGAGACCCGGGCATAACGTCGGGCCATGTCCAACCACGCGCCAGCGCTGCGTTTCATCCCGGCCCTCATGGCCGGCGCGCCCGCGTTCCTTTCCTCCGCGACGACGACAACCACGACCACGACCAACGTCGGAGGATCGGAGTCCGCGCGCGCTTAGTTCCCTGTCGCTGCCGGCCCCGACCTCCCGCAGGACGGGACCGGCGCCGGAACCTCGACAGCCGACATCCCACCTGACGCGACGAACGGGCCTTCCACCGGAGGCTTGACCCGTGTCCATCGCCATCGCTCCCCACCGCTCACCGCTACGTGCCGCACCCGCGCGCGCGGCCGTGGCCCCGCTCGTCGTGAACCTCGGCATCGTGGGGCCCGGCAAGGTCGGCACCGCCCTGCTCGCCCAGCTGCGCGCCGCCGCGCCGCGCCTGCTGCGCGACTGCCACCTCGACCTCCGGCTGCGCGCCGTCTGCGATAGCCGGCACATGTGGCTGGACTGCGACGACGACGCCCTCAACGGACGCACCCACGGCGCGCAGACCTGGCGACCGGCGGAACTCGACGAGTTCGCCGCATATGTCGCGGGTGAGCACGGCGAGCCGGCCGTGCTCGCGGACTGCAGTGCCAGCGATGCCGTGGCGGACCACTACGCGGGGTGGATCGGTGCGGGCATCCACGTGGTCACGCCCAACAAGCGGGCCGGCAGCGGGCCGCTGGAGCGCTGGCGGCGGATCGGCGCGGCGGCCGCGGCCAGCGGCGCGAGCATTCATTACGAGGGCACGGTCGGCGCCGGCCTGCCCGTGGTGCAGACGCTGCGCGACCTGCTCGACACCGGCGACGAGCTCATGGCGGTGGAGGGCATGCTCTCGGGCACGCTGGCGTGGCTGCTCAACCGCTTCGACGGGTCCGTGCCGTTCTCGGCGCTGGTGCGCGAGGCCCACGCGATGGGTTACACCGAGCCCGATCCCCGCGACGATCTTTCCGGCATGGACGTCGCGCGCAAGCTCGTCATCCTGGCGCGCGAGGCGGGGGTCGCCCTCTCGCTCGACGACATCGCCGTGCGCAGCCTCGTTCCCGCCCCGCTGGCGGATGCGTCGCGCGACGACTTCATGGCCGGCCTCGCCGCGCTCGACGGCCCCATGGCGGTGCTGCTGGCCGAAGCACGCATGGCGGGCGGTGTACTGCGCCACGTGGCGCGGTTCGACGGCCGCCACGGTTCGGTGGGCGTACAGGTGGTGCCGCGCGACCATGCCTTCGCACACGCCCAACTGACGGACAACGTCCTGCGTTTCGCCACGCGCCGTTACTGCGACAATGCGCTGGTCGTCCAGGGGCCGGGTGCCGGCCCCGAGGTCACGGCGGCGGCGGTATTCACCGACCTGCTGCGCGTGGCGGGCGCGATGGGAGTAAAACGGTGCGCATGCTGAAAGAACAATCCTCGCCCCTCGTCCGTGCGGATGTCGCCATCGCCGAGGCATACGCCAGCGTCGGCAACGTCGGCATCGGCTTCGACATCCTCGGCCATACCGTGGAAGGTGCCGGCGATCGCGCCGACGTGCGTCGCATCGCCGAACGCGAGGTGCGCATCGTGGCCATCGATGGCGTGATCACCGACCTGCCCATGGCCGCCGCCGAGAACACCGCCGGCGCCGCGCTGCTTTCCATGATGCACGGGCTCGCGTTGCCGTTCGGCTTCGAGCTGACACTGCATAAAGGCATCGCGCTGGGCTCCGGCATGGGCGGCTCCGCCGCGTCCTGTGTCGCCGCCGTCGTCGCCGCGAACGAACTGCTCGACGAACCGCTACCGCGCGAAGCGCTCTACCCCTTCGCCCTCGACGGCGAGGTCGTCGCCAGCGGCAGCCGTCACGGCGACAACCTCGGCCCCATGCTGCTCGGCGGACTCGTGCTCGCCACGGAGCACCGCCTCGTGCGCATCCCGGTTCCCGCCGAATGGCATTGCGCGCTCGTGCATCCGCACGTGGTGCTGGAGACGCGCAAGGCCCGTGCCGCGCTGGCCGGGCACTATGCGCTCGGCGAGTTCGTGGCGCAGAGCGCCAACCTCGCCATGGTGCTCGCCGGCTGCTATCGCGGCGACGCGGCGCTGGTGCGCGAGGGGCTCTCCGACGTGCTCGTCGAACCGCGACGCGCGCCGTTGATCCCCGGCTTCGCGCAGGTGAAACAGGCGGCGCTCGACCATGGCGCGCTCGGCGCGAGCATCTCCGGCGCCGGACCGAGCGTCTTCGGCTGGTTCGAGGACAGGGATTCCGCCGCCGCCGCCGCGCGCGACATGCATGCGGCCTTCCTCGCCGCGGGTCACCCGAGCGACGTGCTCGTCGCCCCGATCGACGGCCCCGCCGCCCGGGTGCTGTGACGATGCGTTATGTCAGCACGCGCGGCGTCGCCGCGCCGGTCGGACTGTCGGCCGCCATCGCGGCGGGCCTCGCGCCGGATGGCGGCCTCTACGTGCCCGAGGCGATGCCACGCGTGTCACGCCCCGCCAGCGAGGGTTCGCTCCCCGACACGGCCATGCACATGCTCGCGCCATTCTTCGCCGGCGATCCGCTCGCCGACGAGCTACACGCCATCTGCGCCGAGGCCTTCGCGCATCCGGCACCGCGGCGCGAACTGCGCATCGACGGCGCGCACATGCTCGAGCTGTTCCACGGACCGACCGCCGCGTTCAAGGATTTCGGCGCGCGCTTCCTCGCGGCGTGCCTCGTGCGCCTGCGTCGCGCGGCGGACGGTCCCCTGACGATCCTCGTCGCCACGTCCGGCGACACGGGCGCCGCGGTCGGTGCCGCATTCCATGGCCTGCCCGGTTTCCGGGTCGCCATCCTCTACCCCGACAACCGCGTATCGCCGAGGCAGGCGCACCAGTTGGAGAGCTTCGGCGGCAACGTGCGCGCGCTGCGCGTGGAAGGCAGCTTCGACGACTGCCAGCGGCTGGTCAAAGGTGCGCTGGGCGACACCGCCCTGCAGGCCGACGTGCTGCTTTCGTCCGCCAACAGCATTAGTCTGGGCCGCCTGCTGCCGCAGATGGCGTATTTCGGCCATGCGTCGTTGCAGGCGGATGGCCCGATGAACACCATCGTGCCGACCGGCAACCTCGGCAACGCCGTGGCGTGCCTGTGGGCGCGCACGATCGGCCTGCCGATCGGCGACGTCGTGTTCGCCTGTAACGCCAATGAAACACTGCCCGACTTCTTCGGCGGCATGCCGTACCGTCCGCGCGACGCGATCCCCACGATCGCGAACGCGATGGATGTCGGGGCGCCGAGCAACTTCGAGCGCCTGCGCCACCTGTTCGGCGACGAGAGCGCCACACGCATGAACGGTACCGCGGAGAGCGTCGACGACGCGGCCATCCGCGACGTGATCCACCGCCATGCGGCCGCGGATGGCGAAGTGTTCTGTCCGCATACGGCCACGGCCATACGTGTGTTCGAACGCCGGCGTATGGCGGACGACCGCCGCGCGTGGACGATCGCCGCCACCGCGCATCCGGCCAAGTTCGAATCCATCGTCGAGCCGCTCGTCGGGCACCCCATCGAAGTGCCGGAGGCGTTGGCCGCCATGCTCTCGCGCGACGCCGAGGCCGAACCGATGACGGCCGATCCGCGAATTTTCGCGAATTGGCTCCGGTCGTGGTGAGATATATGGAAGCGTGCCGCACGTCGCATTATTTGGACGTCTGGACGTCTCGCGGGAAAAAGTTTCGTTCGTAAGTGTTGACACGGGTCGTCGACCTGCCTTACGTTCGATCACATGACGCAGCGCAACACCCATGGCCGCATTGACCTGAACCGACTTACGTCGGTGGTCGGCAAGCTGCGTCTTGGCAGCGGCCTCCTTCTTATTAGCCTTGTACTTATTACCTGCGGAGGTGCGGGCTGAGGGCAAGTGTCCAGGTAGCAAGAAAACGACCTGAAGACTCCCAAAGAACCCCGCACCCGGAAACGGATGCGGGGTTTTTTGTTGCCCGGCCCGCCTCATCAACGAGCGGAGCCAGACATGAATCCAGCACACCAGGGCAGCACCGACGCCGTCGACAGCGACGTAGGCGGACGCGTGCGCATCTTCGACACGACCTTGCGCGACGGCGAGCAAGCCCCCGGCTTCTCGATGGACCGGCGCGCGAAGTTGCGCATGGCGCATGCCCTGGAAGAACTGGGCGTCGACATCATCGAGGCCGGTTTTCCGCAGGCCTCACCCGACGATTTCGCCGCCGTGGCGGAGATCGCCAGGGTGCTGAAGACACCCACGGTCGCCGCGCTGGCCCGATGTCAGAATGCCGACATCGATAGCGCGGGCAAGGCACTGGAAGGTGCCAGGCATTCACGGATCCACCTGTTCCTGTCCACATCGCCGCTGCATCGCGAACACAAGCTGGGCAAGAGCAAGCAAGAAGTCATCGACATCGCCGCCGCGGCGATCATGCGGGCCAAGGCCCTCGCACACGAAGTCGAATTTTCCGCCGAAGACGCGCTGCGCACCGAGCCGGAATACCTCGCCGAGATCTTCTCGGTCGCCGTCGAAGCCGGCGCCAGCGTCCTCAACGCGCCCGACACCGTCGGTTACGTCACCCCCTCCGAAATCACCGCCATGTTCAGCTACCTGCGCCAGCACGTGCGCGGCGCGGACAAGGTCGTGTTCTCCGCGCATTGCCACGACGACCTGGGCATGGCGGTGGCCAATAGCCTGGCCGCCATCAGCGCGGGCGCGCGCCAGGTCGAGTGCACGATCAACGGCATCGGCGAGCGCGCGGGCAACGCGGCGCTCGAGGAAGTGGTGATGGCGCTGCACACGCGCGCGCCGCTGTTCCGTGTCGACACGGGCATCGTCACCCAGCGCCTGTTCCCGACGTCGCGCCTGCTGGCGGAGGTGACGGGCCAGCCGGTGCCTCGCAACAAGGCCATCGTGGGCGACAACGCGTTCGCGCACGAATCCGGCATCCACCAGCACGGCATGCTCAAGCACCGCGGCACCTACGAAATCATGCGTCCGCAGGACGTCGGCGCGAAGACCTCGCTCGTCCTCGGCAAGCACTCGGGCCGGCACGCGCTGCGGCAGCGCCTGGTCGAGCTCGATTACGAGATGGACGACGCGACGCTGGACGCCGTGTTCGAGCGATTCAAGGTGCTGGCGGACAGCCAGCGCTCGGTCACCAACGACGATCTCGTCGCACTGATGCGCGAGTACGAAGACACCACCACCGCCGCGCGCGTCGCGGTCGAGTCCTGAAGGAGGATCCATGGAAGCCCCGACCCATCTCTGGCACAACGGTCGCATCAAGACCTGGGCCGACGCCACCGTGCATGTCGGCGCGCATGCGCTGCACTATGGATCCTCCGTCTTCGAAGGCGTGCGCGTGTACGCCACGCCGGACGGCCCGCGCTACTTCCGCCTCGAGGAGCACACCGAGCGACTGTTCCATTCGGCGCGCATCTACGACCTGTCGATGCCGTACGACGCGGCGACGATCAATCGCGCCTGCCGCGAAGTGATCGTCGCGAACGGCCTGCAGTCGGCCTACGTGCGACCGATCGTGTTCCGCAGCGGCTTCACCTTCAGCCTCGCGCCGTCGCTGGATACCGCCGTCGACGTCGCGATCATCGCCCTGCCGTGGGGTGCGTATCACGGCGCCGACGCGATCGAGAAAGGCGTCGACGTGTGCGTGTCGTCGTGGAACCGCGCCGCGCCCAACACCTACCCCAGCGGCGCGAAGGCGGGCGGCAACTACCTCAACAGCCAGCTGATCGCGCGCGAAGCCATCAACGGCGGTTACGCCGAAGGCATCGCACTCGGTACCGACGGCCTGCTGAGCGAAGGCGCGGGCGAGAACCTGTTCATCGTGCGCAAGGGCGTCATCTATACGCCGCCGGCCGCTTCCTCGATCCTGTGCGGCATCACGCGCGACGCCGTGCTGACGCTCGCGCGCGACCGCGGCTTCGACGTCGTCGAGCAGTCGCTGCCGCGCGAGATGCTGTACTTCGCCGACGAAGTCTTCATGACGGGCACGGCGGCCGAGGTGACGGCCGTGCGTTCCGTGGATCGCAAGCCGGTCGGCAGCGGCCGTCCGGGCCCCGTCACGCGACAGCTGCAGGAAGCGTTCTTCGGCCTGTTCGACGGCCGCACCGAGGACCGCTGGGGCTGGCTGACACCGGTCGAGGAAGCGACCAGCGGGAGGGCCGCGGCATGAGCGCACGGACCCTCTTCGACAAGCTGTGGGACGCCCATCAGGTCAAGGCCGAAACCGAGAGCACCCCGGGCGTGCTCTACATCGACCTGCACCTGGTGCATGAGGTCACCTCGCCGCAGGCGTTCGACGAGCTGCGCTCCCGCGGCCTGCGCGTGCGCCGGCCCGACCGCACGCTCGCCACGCTCGACCACTCCACGCCCACGCTGCCGCCCGGCGCGGACGGCAAGCGTCCCTACTACACGAAGGAAGCCGAAGCGCAGGTCGCGACGCTCGAAGCGAACGTGCGCGAGTTCGGCGTCGACCTGATGGGGTGGGACAGTCCGCAGCGCGGCATCGTGCATGTCGCCGGTCCCGAAGTCGGGGCGACGCATCCCGGCATGACCATCGTCTGCGGCGACAGCCACACCGCGACGCACGGCGCCTTCGGCGCGCTGGCGTTCGGTATCGGCACGACCGAGGTCGGGCACGTGCTGGCGACGCAGTGCCTGCTCCAGCGCAAGCCGAAATCGTTCGCCATCCATGTCGACGGTGCGCTGCAGGCCGGCGTCACCGCGAAGGACCTGATCCTGCACATCATCGGCCGGATCGGCATCGGCGGCGGCACGGGCCATGTGCTCGAGTACACCGGCGAGGCGATCCGCGCGCTGTCGATGGAAGAGCGCATGACCGTGTGCAACATGTCGATCGAAGCGGGGGCCCGCGCGGGCCTGATCGCGCCGGACGAAACGACGTTCGCGTGGCTCGAAGGTCGCGAGCGCGCGCCGAAGGGCGACGCGTGGGATCGCGCGGTCGCGTACTGGCGCACCCTGCCCAGCGACGAGGGCGCGCGTTACGACCGCGAAGTGCGCATCGACGCCTCGGCCATCCAGCCGTCGGTGACCTATGGCACGCATCCCGGGATGGTCGTGCCGATCCACGCGCCGGTTCCCGCCGCCGCCGACGCGATCGAGCAGCGCGCGCTCGATTACATGAAGGTCACCGCGGGCAAGCCGATCGCCGGCGAAGCCGTCGACGTCGTCTTCATCGGCAGCTGCACGAACGGGCGCCTGTCCGATCTGCGCGCGGCCGCCGACATCTTGCGCGGCCGTCAGGTCGCCGAGGGTGTGCGCATGCTCGTCGTGCCGGGTTCCGAACAGGTGCGCCGCGCCGCCGAGCAGGAAGGCCTGCACGAGGTGTTCCGCGCGGCGGGCGCCGAGTGGCGCGAGCCGGGCTGCTCGATGTGCATCGCCATGAACGGCGATCTCGCCCAGCCGGGCCAGCTCGTCGTCGCCACCAGCAATCGCAACTTCGAGGGACGCCAGGGCAAGGGCGCACGCACCGTGCTCGCCAGCCCGCTGGTCGCCGCCGCGTCGGCCGTCGCCGGCCGTGTCGCCGATCCCCGCGAATACATGAACCAGGAAGTCGCCGCATGAGCCAGACCACCCGCCCGCTCGCCTACGTGCATTCGCGCACCGCGGTGCTGCGCGACGAGAACATCGATACGGACCGGATCATTCCCGCCCGTTTCCTCACCACCACCGAGCGCACCGGCCTCGGCCGCCATTGCTTCCAGGACTGGCGCTATGCAGCCGACGGCAGCGACGACCCGGCGTTCCCGCTGAACCAGCCGCAGGCGCGCGGATGCTCGATCCTGGTGGCCGGCCGCAACTTCGGCTGCGGTTCGTCGCGCGAGCACGCGCCGTGGGCGCTGCTCGATTACGGCATCCAGGCCGTCATCTCCAACGAGATCGCGGACATCTTCCGCGGCAACGCGCTGAAGAACGGCCTGCTCGCGATCGTCGTCAGCGACGCCGAGCATCGCTGGCTGCTCGACAACCCGGGCACCGAGCTGCGCATCGACATCGCGGAAGGAACGATCCGGCTACCCGACGGTGGCTCGATCCGTTTCGACCTCGACGCGTTCTCGCGCCACTGCCTGCTCAACGGCGTCGACCAGCTGGGCTTCCTGCTCCAGCAGGCCGACGATATCGCCGCCTTCGAACACCAACAGGAGAAAGCCGCATGAAGGCTTCGATCGTCGTACTGCCGGGTGACGGCATCGGCCCGGAAGTCGCCGCCGCCGGCGTCGCGGTGCTGCGCCAGGTCGCCGGGCGTTTCGGCCACGAGTTCACGTTCACGGAGCATGCGATCGGTGGCGACGCCATCGACCGCTTCGGCGATCCGCTGCCGCCCGCCACGCGCGAAGCCCTGCTCGCCGCCGACGCCATCCTGCTCGGCGCCGTCGGTGGACCGAAGTGGTCGGACCCGAACGCGGCGGTGCGCCCGGAACAGGGGTTGCTGGCCATGCGCAAGCTGCTCGGCGTGTTCGCCAACGTCCGCCCGCTGAAGCTGCATCCGCGCACCGCGGCGCTGTCGCCGCTGAAGCCGGAGCGCACGAAGGGCGTCGATCTCGTCTTCATCCGCGAGCTCACCGGCGGCATCTACTTCGGCGCGAAGACGCGCAGCGACGACGACGCCACCGACGAGTGCCGCTACAGCGTCGCCGAAGTCGAGCGCGTGGTCCGCCATGCCTTCGAGCTGGCGCGCACGCGGCGCCGGAAGGTGACGTCGGTGGACAAGGCGAACGTGCTGGAGACGTCGCGCCTGTGGCGCTCCGTCGCGACGCGCGTCGCCGCCGACTATCCCGACGTCGAGCTGGAACACCAGCTGGTCGACTCGATGGCGATGCACCTGCTCACGCGTCCCGCCGACTACGACGTCATCGTGACCGAGAACATGTTCGGCGACATCCTGACCGACGAAGCGTCGGTGCTGGCCGGTTCGCTCGGCCTGTCGCCGTCGGCATCGGTGGGTGGACCCGGCGCGGGCGTGTACGAGCCGATCCACGGCTCCGCGCCCGACATCGCCGGCCAGTCGCTCGCCAACCCGCTGGGCACGATCCTCTCTGCGGCGATGCTGCTTCGCCACTCGCTCGGACTGTCCGAGGAAGCGGCGGCCGTCGAGGCGGCCGTCGATCACGTGCTCGAGCACGGCAACCTGACGCGCGACCTCGGCGGCACCGCGTCCACCGAGGCCGTCACCCGTGCCGTCCTGGACGCCTGCACCGCCAACGCGGAGGCCGCATGAACACGAAGAAGATCCCGATCCGCACGCTGCGCAGCGATGCGATCAAGACCGGCCCGGACCGCGCCCCGGCGCGCGCGATGCTGCGCGCCACGGGCCTCGACGACGAGGCCATCGCGCGGCCGATGGTCGCGATCGTGCACAGCTGGTCGAACGTGTCGCCGTGCAACCTCAACCTGCGCGACCTCGCCGCCGCGGCGGCCGACGGCGTGCGCGCGGCGGGCGGCACGCCCGTGGAGTTCAACACGATCGCCGTCACGGACGGCATCGCGATGGGGACCACCGGCATGCGTTCGTCGCTGGTCAGCCGCGAGATCATCACCGATTCCATCGAACTGGCGGTCGACGGCCACTGCCTCGACGCCATGGTCGTCCTGTGCGGCTGCGACAAGACGATTCCCGCGGCCGCGATGGCGCTGGCCCGCCTGAACATCCCCGGCGTCGCGCTGTACGGCGGCAGCATCGATCACGGCAGCCGCAACGGCTGCCCGATCACGGTGCAGGAGGTGTTCGAGGCGGTAGGCGCGCATGGCGCCGGCAAGATCGACGACGCGGAACTGGAAGACGTCGAGCGTCACGCCTGCCCGGGCGCGGGCGCGTGCGGCGGACAGTTCACGGCGAACACGATGGCGATGGTGCTGACCACGCTGGGCCTGTCCCCGGTGGGTCTCAACGACATCCCGGCGACGCACGCGGCCAAGCGCGACGCGGCCTTCCGGTGCGGCGAACTGGCGATGCAGTGCCTCGAAGCCAACCGCCGGCCGCGCGACGTGATGACCCGCCAGGCGTTCGACAACGCGGCGCGCATGGTCGCCGCGACCGCGGGTTCGACCAACGCGGTGCTGCACCTGCTGGCGATGGCCAACGAGGCGCGCGTGCCGCTGTCGATCGAGGATTTCGAACCCGCGTCGGCGCATACGCCCGTGATCGCCGACCTGAAGCCCGGCGGCCGCTACAGCGCCGTCGAACTGACGGCGGCGGGTGGCACCGCCGTGGTCGCCAACGAACTGCGCAAGGCCGGCATGATCGTCGATACCCCGACGGTCACGGGGCGCACGCTGTTCGCCGAACTCGACGCGGCGCCGCCGGCGACCGACGGCCAGCAGGTCGTGCGCAGCGTCGATGACGCGTTCAAGCCACGCGGCGGCTACAGCATCCTCTACGGCAACCTGTCGCCGGAGGGCTGCATCCTGAAGCTCGCCGGTCACGGCCGCACGAGTCACGCCGGGCCCGCGCGCGTGTTCGAAAGCGAGGAAGAGGCGTTCGCCGCCGTGCAGGCGGGACGCATCCGCGCCGGCGACGTGATGGTGATCCGCAACGAAGGTCCGGCCGGTGGCCCAGGCATGCGCGAGATGCTCGCCGTGACCGCCGCGCTCGTCGGCCGCGGCCTCGGCAACGACGTGGCGCTGATCACGGATGGCCGCTTCAGCGGTGCGACGCACGGCTTCATGGTCGGCCACATCGCGCCGGAGGCGGCGCGCGGCGGTCCGATCGGCCTGCTGCGCGAAGGCGACGCGATCTTCATCGATGCCTCGACGCGCGAGCTGCGCACCGACGCGGATCTCGCCTCCCGCCGCGCCTCGTGGCGACCGTCGGCACCGAAGGTGACGCGCGGCGTGCTCGCGAAGTACGCGCGCCTCGTGGGCTCGGCCGCCGAAGGTGCCGTGACCCAGGCCTTCGACGACGCGCCCGTCGCCAGCACGCGCGTGCGTCGCGAGATCGAAGACGAGGACTTTACGCAGGAACTGATCGGCAACTAGCCAGGGCTCCCATAGCCAGCGCGAACCGATGTCGCGCCGCCCCAACCCATTCGATTTTCCGAGGAGATACCCATGACCGACAAGCAAGCCACCACCGCCCCGTTGCAGAACGCCCGTATCGCCGTGCTCGGCTACGGCAGCCAGGGTCGCGCGCATGCGCTCAACCTGAAGGACTCCGGTCTCGACGTCGTGGTCGGCCTGCGCCCGGGCGGTCCGTCCTGGAACCGTGCTTACGTCGACGGCTTCGAAGTGGCCGAGCCGTCGGAGGCCGTGCGCGGCGCCGACCTGGTCGCCGTGCTCACGCCGGACATGACGCAGCCGGGCATCTACAAGGACGCCATCGAGGCCAACATGAAGCCCGGCGCGACGCTGCTGTTCGCGCACGGGTTCAACGTGCACTTCGGCCAGATCCAGCCGCGTGAGGACATCGACGTCGTGCTCGTCGCGCCGAAGGGTCCCGGCGCATTGGTGCGTCGCGAGTACGAGATCGGCCGCGGCGTGCCCTGTCTGTACGCCGTGCATCAGGACGCCACCGGCAACGCCACCGATCGTGCCACCGCCTACGCGGCGGGCATCGGCGGCGCGCGCGCCATGCTCATCGAAACCGATTTCAAGGAAGAGACCGAAACCGATCTCTTCGGCGAACAGGCGGTGCTCTGCGGCGGCGCGACCGAGCTGGTCATCAAGGGCTTCGAGACGCTCACCGAGGCGGGCTACCGGCCGGAAATCGCCTATTACGAAGTCATGCACGAACTGAAGCTGATCGTGGACCTGTTCTACGAAGGCGGCATCGCGCGCATGCTCGAGTTCATCTCCGAGACCGCGCAGTACGGCGATTACACGCGCGGCCCGCGCGTCATCGACGACAGCACGAAGGAAAAGATGAAGGCGGTGCTGAAGGACATCCAGGACGGCACGTTCGCCCGCGAATGGACGGCGGAATACAAGGCCGGCCTGCCGAACTACAAGGCGCTCAAGCAGAAGGACCTCGATCACCCGATCGAGAAGGTCGGTGCCCAGCTCCGCGCCCGCATGCCGTGGCTCGCGGCGAACCAGCCGAAGCCCGTCGAGCCTGCGAAGGCGGGTTGATGGTTCCGCCACGACGGTAGCAAACCGAGGTGGGAAGCGCGCTCGCGAGCAAGCGGGCTTCCCACCGACCCAGTGCCACCCAGCGATCGTTACGACGCCAAGCGCTTCAAAGGACCAAGCACACCGTGAACGCCCAACCGGACACCGTCGGCGACATTCGCCGCCCACCTTCGAACCATCCCCTGGCCGGCACCACCCTGACCGGCGCGGACATCGTCGTGCAGGTACTTGCCGACGAAGGCCTCGATGTCCTTTTCGGCTACTCCGGCGGCGCCATCCTTCCCGTGTACGACGCCGTCTTCCGCTTCAACGCCGATCATCCGCGCGAGGACGGTAGCGACCCGATGCCGCTGATCGTTCCCGCCAACGAACAGGGCGCGTGTTTCATGGCCGCGGGTTACGCGCGCGCTTCCGGCCGCGTCGGCGTCGCGCTGGTCACTTCCGGGCCGGGTGCCACCAACGCGGTGACGCCGGTCCGCGATTCCATGGCCGACTCGATCCCGATGGTGGTGATCAGCGGCCAGGTGCCGACGGGCTCCATCGGAACCGACGCGTTCCAGGAGGCACCGATCAGCACGATCATGGGCTCGTGCGCGAAGCACGTGTTCCTCGTCACCGACGCATCCACGCTCGAAGCGACGCTGCGCACCGCCTTCCACATCGCGCGCAGCGGCCGGCCCGGACCGGTCGTCGTCGACATTCCCAAGGACGTGCAGAACGCCACGCTCGTGTTCGACGGCAGCCGCGAACTGCCCGTACGCGGGTATCGGTCGCGCCTGCGCGCCGTCGAGTCGGCGAGTATCGACGACGCCGAATGCGCCCGTTTCTTCGCCGCGCTCGACCGTGCCGAGCGGCCCCTCATCTATGCCGGTGGCGGCATCGTCTCCGCCGGTGCGGCCGACGCGCTGCGCGACTTCGCCCATGCGTTCGGCATACCCGTCGTCACCACCCTGATGGGCATCGGCGGCTTCGACACCACCGATCCGCTGTCCCTCGACATGCTGGGCATGCACGGTGCCGCTTACGCGAACTACGCGATGGACGATTGCGACTTCGTGTTCGCGCTCGGCGCACGCTTCGATGATCGCGTCGTCGGTGTGCCCGACAAGTTCGCGCCCCGCGCGCGCACGATCGCGCAGATCGACATCGATCCCGCCGAAATCGGCAAGGTGAAGTCGGTCGACTGGCACCACGTCGGCACGCTCGACGTCGCGCTCGCGCGACTGACCTCGTACGGCGAGCGCCATGGCTTCCGCCCCGATTACGCGGCGTGGCACGCACATGTGGCCGCGCTGAAGACGAGCCATCCCATGAACTTCTGTCGCGACAGCGATGCGATCCAGCCCTGCGCGATCATCGAAGCGATCAATCGCATCACCGACGGACGCGCGATCATCAGCACGGGCGTGGGCCAGCATCAGATGTGGGCGGCGCAGTATTTTGATTTTCGCGAACCCAGGCATTGGCTCACGTCCGGTTCCATGGGGACGATGGGCTTCGGTCTGCCGGCGGCGATCGGCGCCCAGTTCGCGCGTCGCGACCGCGTCGTGATCGACATCGACGGCGACGCGAGCATCCGCATGAACATCGGCGAGCTGGAAACCGTCACCACGTACAACCTGCCGGTGAAGGTGGTCGTGCTCAACAACAGCGGCGACGGCATGGTGCGGCAGTGGCAGAAGCTGTTCTTCAAGGGCCGCTTCTCCGCTTCCGACAAGAGCCTGCACAAGAAGGATTTCGTTCGCGCCGCGCAGGCCGATGGCTTCGAGTGGGCGCGGCGCCTCGACGATCCGGCCGCGATCGACGACACCATCGCCGACTTCCTCGCGTTCGAGGGGCCCGCGTTCCTCGAGGTGGTGATCGATCCCGATGCAGGGGTCTACCCGATGGTGGGCCCGGGCGCGACCTATGCCGAGATGATCACCGGCGACTGGATTCCGAGCCGTTCGGCACCGATCGCTTCGTCCACCGAACCGACAGGGATGTTCTGATCATGCGCCATCTCGTTTCCATGTTGCTGCAGAACGAAGCCGGCGCCCTCGCACGCGTCGCCGGTCTCTTCGCGTCGCGTGGGTACAACATCGAATCGCTCACGGTGGGCGCCACGCAGGACGCCGACGCGTCGCGCCTGACGCTCGTCGTGTACGGCGACGACGGCGTCATCGAGCAGATCGTTAAGCAGTCCGCGAAGCTCGTCGACGTGATCGAGATCGCCGAGCTCACGCGTCGCGAGCACGTCGAACGCGAGTTGCTCGTGGCGCGCGTGGATGCCGAAGACGACACGATCGACGCGCTGGTGGCGCGCTTCGGTGCGCGCCTGCTTCAGCGGCATGGATCGCAGTCGGTGCTGGAGTACACCGGTCGCGCCGAGGACATCGACACCTTCCTCGACGCGCTTCGACGCGCGGGCGAGATCGTCGACCATGCACGCAGCGGCATCGCGGCGATCGAGCGGCCGCTGGCGATCGCGTGAGGGCGAAGAAGAAGCGCCTTCCGCCGACTTACCAGACGCGGAACACCTGCCCCGTCTGGCGCCCTTCGACGGACTTCGACATCGCCATGGCAGCGCGGCCGGCCGGAACGGGCTCGAAGCCGCGGAAAAACGGGCCGTAGCTCTCCATCGACTCGGTCAGCACGGTCGGGCTGACCGCGTTGATGCGAATGCCGCGCGGAAGTTCGATGGCGGCGGCGCGCACGAACGCCTCGATCGCGCCGTTGACCATGCTCGCGCAGGTGCCCGCCACGATGGGCTGGTCGCTGAGGACGCCGCTGATCAGGGTGAACGATCCACCGTCGCGGACATGCGCCGTGCCGGCCTGGACGAGACGCACCTGTCCGAGGAGCTTGTCCTGCAGGCCCTCGATGTATTTCGCTTCGGTGAAGTCGGCGAGAGGCAGGAACGGCACGCTGCCAGCCGCGCAGACGACAGCGTCGATCTCGCCGGCCTGGCGGTACATCGCGGTGACGCTGGCCGCGTCCCGGATGTCGGCGTGGATGTCGCCGCTGGAACGTCCCACGCGGACGATCTCGTGACGTCCGCCGAGTTCGGCGATGACGGCCTGGCCCAGCGTGCCGCTGGCGCCGATAACGAGGATTTTCATGGCTGTCGCTCTTTCGGAATCCGGCTCGCACGATAGCGCGAGCGATCCGCGACGTCTCGCCTCCGCGCCGTCGCTTGCACCCTGGCTTTACGGGCCCTAGCCGGGGGATTCACCTCGGGGTGCCTACGTTGGGGCCCTTCCCCGACCGTGGAGTGGACACCCATGCCCTACACACCGACCAATCCCCAGCCCCCGTTCGCCGAACCCGGCAAGAATCGCCCCGAGGACGAGATCCGCCAGCCGGGCAGCTATCGCCCCGAGCGCGACGCGGACCCGGAGCCGCCGCAGAACGACGATCCGATCGAGCCGCTGGAGCCCTGACCCGGCCGCTTGTTGGAGCGGACCTGGCCGCGACGGGTTTTCGCGGGGCCCGGCAGATCATTGGGTCAAGAGCCTTGAGATCCTGTGGCGCCTCGCGAAGAGCTGTCGCGGCCAGGTCCGCTCCCACAGGGCCAAAAAAAACCCCGCCGGAGCGGGGTTTTTCTTTTAGTGCTTGAGCGTCTTGCGCATGCGTTCGAGTGCCTGGAGCTGGGCGAGGGCTTCGGCCAGTTTGGCCTGCGCCTCCGCGACGTCCAGTTGCTCGCCGCGATTCGCCAGGGCGGCCTCGGCTTCTTCCTTCGCCTTCAGGGCGGCGGCCTCGTCGAGATCCGCGGCGCGCGCGGCCGTGTCGGCGAGGATCGTCACGACCTGCGGCTGCACCTCGAGGATGCCGCCGGAGACATAGAACTGCTGGCGTTCGCCGTTGGTGGCGACCACGTCCACGTGACCCGGCTTGAGGCGGGTGATCAGCGGAGCGTGACGCGGCGCGATGCCCAGCTCGCCAAGCTCACCGGTGGCGACCACGAGCGTGGCTTCGCCGGAGAAGATCTCGGCTTCGGCGCTGACGATGTCGACGCGGATGGTATGGGTCATGGGCTGGTCTTCCGTTGGTCGGGGGATGGGAGAAGAAGGCGCTTACGCGGCCTTCTTCGCACCCATCTCCTCGCCCTTCTTGATGGCTTCGTCGATGCCGCCGACCATGTAGAAGGCCTGCTCCGGCAGGTAGTCCACGTCGCCGTCCACGATCATCTTGAAGCCGCGGATGGTTTCCTTCAGCGGGACGTACTTGCCCGGCGAACCCGTGAACACTTCGGCTACGTGGAACGGCTGCGAGAAGAAGCGCTCGATCTTGCGCGCGCGCGACACGGCTTCCTTGTCTTCCTGCGACAGCTCGTCCATGCCCAGGATCGCGATGATGTCCTTGAGCTCCTTGTAGCGCTGCAGCGTGACCTGCACGCGGCGCGCGGTGTCGTAGTGCTCCTGGCCGATCACGCCCGGGTCGAGCTGGCGGCTGGTGGAATCCAGCGGGTCCACGGCCGGGTAGATGCCCAGCGACGCGATGTTACGGCTCAGGGTGACGGTCGCATCGAGATGCGCGAAGGTCGTCGCCGGCGACGGGTCGGTCAGATCGTCCGCGGGAACGTAGACGGCCTGGATCGACGTGATCGAACCGGTCTTCGTCGACGTGATGCGCTCCTGGAGCACGCCCATTTCCTCGGCGAGCGTCGGCTGGTAACCCACGGCCGACGGCATGCGGCCGAGCAGCGCGGACACTTCCGTACCGGCCAGCGTGTAGCGGTAGATGTTGTCGACGAACAGCAGGACGTCCTTACCCTTGCCCGACTCGTCCTTCTCGTCGCGGAAGTACTCGGCCATCGTCAGGCCGGTCAGCGCCACGCGCAGACGGTTGCCCGGCGGCTCGTTCATCTGACCGTAGACCATCGCGACCTTGTCGAGAACGTTGGAGTCCTTCATCTCGTGGTAGAAGTCGTTGCCCTCGCGGGTACGCTCGCCCACGCCGGCGAACACGGACAGACCCGAGTGCGCCTTCGCGATGTTGTTGATGAGCTCCATCATGTTGACGGTCTTGCCCACGCCGGCGCCGCCGAACAGGCCGACCTTGCCGCCCTTGGCGAACGGGCACATCAGGTCGATGACCTTGATGCCGGTTTCCAGCAGCTCGCTCGCGGCGGCCTGGTCGTCGTACGACGGGGCTTCGCGGTGGATGACCCACTTTTCCTGCTCGCCGATCGGACCGGCTTCGTCGATCGGGTTGCCGAGCACGTCCATGATGCGGCCGAGCGTGGCCTTGCCGACCGGCACGGCGATGCCTTCGCCGGTGTTGCGGGCGATCAGGTTGCGGCGCAGGCCGTCGGTGGAACCGAGCGCGATGGTGCGCACGACGCCGTCGCCGAGCTGCTGCTGCACTTCGAGGGTGATCTCGGTGCCGTCGACCTTCAGTGCGTCGTAGACCTGCGGTACCTGGTCGCGCGGGAATTCGACGTCGACGACCGCGCCGATGATCTGAACAACTTTACCCTGGCTCATGGATGTGCTCCGGATGAATCTTCTTTAGGTTTTCTGTAGCGGCGCCGCTCTCGCGTCGCCTTCGCTTGTTCGATTAGACCGCCGCGGCGCCGCCGACGATCTCCGAGATTTCCTGCGTGATCGCCGCCTGGCGCGCCTTGTTGTAGACCAGCGTCAGTTCGCCGATCACCTTCGTGGCGTTGTCCGACGCGGCCTTCATGGCGACCATGCGCGCGGCGTGTTCGCTGGCGAGGTTCTCGAGCGCGGCCTGGTACACCACCGATTCGATGTAACGCGTCATCAGGTGCTCGAGCACCGTGCGCGCATCGGGTTCGTAGATGTAGTCCCAGTCGTGCGTCTGTTCGACCTTGACGCCTTCCGACTCCGCGCCGCCGGCGTTCTCGAGCTCGTTGGCGACCAGCGACAGCGGCAGCAGCGCTTCGATGCGCGGCTTCTGCACGATGGTGTTCACGAAGTCGTTGTAGGCCAGGAAGACGCGGTCGAGCTTGTTGTCGGTGTACGCGTCGAGCACGACCTTGATGACGCCGATGAGGTCTTCGACCTTCGGCTTCTCACCCAGGTGCGTCGCCGTGCCGATCAGGTTCACGCCCTTGATGCGGCGGAAGAACTGCACGGCCTTCTGGCCCACGGCCACGACGTCGATCTGCGCGCCCTTGCCCTGCCATTCGCGGATCGAGGTCAGCGTGCGGCGGAACAGGTTCGAGTTCAGGCCGCCCGCGAGGCCGCGGTCGGTCGACACGACGATGAAGCCGACGCGCGCCACGTTCTCGCGCTCGGTGAGGAACGGATGGGTGAAGTCCGTGCTGGCCTGCGCGACGTGCGCGATGACCTTGCGCATCAGGCGCGCGTAGGGACGCGAGGCCTTCATCAGGTCCTGTGCCTTGCGGATCTTCGACGCAGAGACCATTTCGAGCGCGCGCGTCACCTTGCGCATGTTCTGCGTGCTCTTGATCTTGGTTTTGATTTCGCGGCCGCTTGCCATGGCTTACTCGTCTGTAAAGGGTGACGCAGCGGGGCGGACGAGCCGCCCCGCGTGGGTATCGCTTACCAGCTACCGGTCTTCTTGAACTCGTCGGCGGCGGCCTTGAAGGTCGCCTCGATGTCCTTGTCCCAGTCGCCGGTCTGGTCGATCTTCGTCATCAGGTCGCCGTGGTTCTGGCGCATGAAGGCGTGCAGGCCCTTCTCGAACGGCAGCACCTTGTTGACCGGCAGGTCGTCGAGGTAGCCCTTCTCGGCCGCGTAGACCGACACGCCGAGCTCGGCGATCGACAGCGGCGAGTACTGCGGCTGCTTCATCAGTTCCGTGACGCGCTGGCCGCGGTCGAGCTGCGCGCGCGTGGCGGCGTCGAGGTCCGAGGCGAACTGCGCGAACGCGGCGAGCTCACGGTACTGCGCGAGCGCGAGCTTCACACCGCCGGAGAGCTTCTTGATGATCTTGGTCTGGGCGGCACCACCGACGCGCGACACCGAGATACCGGCGTTGACGGGCGGACGGATACCGGCGTTGAACAGATCGGTCTCGAGGAAGATCTGGCCGTCGGTGATCGAGATCACGTTGGTCGGAACGAACGCCGAGACGTCGCCCGCCTGCGTTTCGATGATCGGCAGCGCGGTGAGCGAGCCGGTCTTGCCCTTCACTTCGCCGTTGGTCATCTTCTCGACGTACTCGGCGCTGACGCGCGAGGCGCGCTCGAGCAGGCGCGAGTGCAGGTAGAAGACGTCGCCGGGGTACGCCTCGCGGCCCGGGGGACGCTTCAGCAGCAGCGAGATCTGGCGGTAGGCGACGGCCTGCTTGGAGAGGTCGTCGTACACGATCAGGGCGTCTTCGCCGCGGTCGCGGAAGTACTCGCCCATCGCGCAGCCGGAATACGGCGCGACGTACTGGAGGGCGGCGGCTTCGGACGCGGAAGCGACGACGACGATCGTGTTGGCGAGCGCGCCGTTCTCTTCCAGCTTGCGCACGACGTTGGCGATCGAGCTGCGCTTCTGGCCGATCGCGACGTAGATGCACTTAATGCCGGAATCTTTCTGGTTGATGATCGCGTCGATCGCGACGGCGGTCTTGCCCGTCTGGCGGTCGCCGATGATCAGCTCGCGCTGGCCGCGGCCGATCGGGATCATCGAGTCGATGGACTTGTAGCCCGTCTGCATCGGCTGGTCGACCGACTGGCGCCAGATCACGCCCGGCGCGACCTTCTCGACCGGGCTGGTGCCCACGGCGTCGATCGGGCCCTTGCCGTCGATCGGGTTGCCCAGCGCGTCGACGACGCGGCCGAGCAGGCCCGGGCCGACCGGCACTTCGAGGATGCGGCCGGTGGTCTTGGCGGCATCGCCTTCGCGCAGGTGCTGGTACTCACCGAGCACCACGGCGCCGACCGAGTCGCGCTCGAGGTTCAGCGCTAGGGCGTAGGTGTCGTTCGGCAGTTCGATCATTTCGCCCTGCATCACGTCGGCCAGGCCGTGGATGCGCACGATGCCGTCGGACACGCTGATGATCGTGCCTTCGTTGCGTGCCTCGGCGCCGAGCTTGAACTGCTCGATGCGGGTCTTGATCAGCTCGCTGATCTCGGACGGATTCAGAGTGGTGCTGGACATGGTCGGTTCCTTGGGTTGCGCCGCTCTCACGGCACCCGGTGGTATGAGAAGCTCGTAATCAGTGCGTCAGCGCGCTGGCCAGCCGTTGCAGGCGGCCGCGCGCCGAACCGTCGATCACCTGCTCGCCCGTGTCGATGACGACACCGCCGAGCAACGCCGGATCGACGTGCGTATCCAGTTCGATCTCGCGCTTGAAGCGACGCTTCAGCGACGCGCGCAGCAGTTCCGCCTGCGCCGTGTCGAGATCCAGTGCGCTCGTGACCTTGACCTTCAGGGTCGACTCGGACTCCAGCTTGTACTGGTCGTAGAGCGCGGCGATTTCGGGCAACAGGTGCATGCGGCCGTTTTCCGCCAGTTCCTCGAGGAAGCGTGCGAACGGCGCATCGGCAGCCATGCCCTGCGGGAGGTGGATCGCGACGAGCTGCGTCGGCAGCACGCGCGGATCGTTGCCGAGGCCGGCGACCCGGGGGTCGACCGCGACCGCGGCGGAGAAATTCAGCGCCGCCGACCAGTCGGCGAGCGCACCGGACGCGTGTGCCACCTCGAAGGCGGCACGCGCGTACGGACGGGCGAGGGTGAGCGCCTGGGCCATGATCAGATCTCGGCAGCGAGCTGGTCGAGAAGCGCCTTGTGGGCCGCCGGATCGATTTCGCGCTGGACGATCTTCTCGGCACCCTTCACGGCGAGCGCACCGACCTGCTCACGGAGCTGTTCGCGCGCACGCTGGGCCATCGAGGCGATCTCGTCCTGGGCCGAAGCCTTCAGGCGGTTGATCTCGTCGATCGCTTCGGCGCGGGCCTTCTCGATGATCTGGTTGGCCTGCGCCTGGGCGCGATCGATGATCTCGGTCGACTGCTGGCGGGCCTGCTTGATCTCGATGGCGACCTTGGCGTCGGCATCCTTGAGTTCGGCGCGCGCGCGCTCGGCGGCGGCCAGACCCTCGGCCACCTTTTTCTGGCGCTCTTCGATGGCACCGTTGAGCTGGGGCCAGATGAACTTGGTGGTGAACCAGACCAGGATCGCAAAAGAGATCATCTGGCCCAGGAAGGTCATGTTGATTTCCATGATCTCTCCGAAAGACTCCGAACGCTTGGGTACTGACGATCGCCGTGACCGGTGCGGTCACGGCGACAAGACGAACGGCTGCTTAGCCGCCGACGGCGGCGCGCACGACACCGACCAGCGGGTTCGAGAACGCGAACAGCAGGGCGACGGCGAGACCGATGATGAACGCCGCGTCGATCAGGCCGGCGAGCAGGAACATGCGGCCCTGGAGGAGCGGGACCAGTTCCGGCTGGCGAGCGGCCGACTCGAGGAACTTCGAGCCCATGACGGCGATACCGAGACAGGCGCCGAGCGCGCCGAGACCGATGATCACGCCGATGGCGATGGCGGTCATGCCCTGGACGTGGGCGAGAAGCGAGGCGAGTTCCATGGTGTTCTCCTGGGATAAACGAATAGCGAAAGGATGGAAACGAAAAGGGTGGAGCTGAAAGGTTTAGCGTCGCGGTGAGTTAGTGATGTTCCCGCGCCGTGGCGATGTAGACGATCGTCAGCATCATGAAGATGAACGCCTGGAGGGCGATGATCAGGATGTGGAAGATCGCCCACGCCGTGTTGAACACGACGCCAGGCACGAAGCTGATCCAGCTCACCATCAGACCGGCAATCAGCATGAACACCAGTTCGCCGCCGTACATGTTGCCGAAGAGTCGCATCGCCAGCGACACGGGCTTCGACAGGGTTTCGACGACGTTGAGAAGGAAGTTCGGGATCACCAGGATGAGCTTGGCGATCGGGTTGGACGCGTGGAACGGCGCGGTGAGGAGCTCCTTGCCGAAGCCGAAACCGCCCTTCGCCTTGATGCCGTGGCCGATGACGATGAACAGCACCGCGACCGAGAGGCCCACGGTGGTGTTGATGTCGGCGGTGGGGACCATGCGGAAGTAGGTATGGTGCGCGACTTCGTCACCCGCGAACACGTGCACGAGCCAGCCGGCGAGATCGACCGGCAGGAGGTCCATCGCATTCATGAGGAACACCCACATGAAGATCGACAGCGCCAGCGGCGTGACCGTGCGACGGTCGCCGTGGAAGGTGTCCTTCACCTGCGTGTCGACGAACTCGATCGCGAGCTCGACGAGGGCCTGGCCCTTCGACGGCACGCCGGACGTCGCCTTGCGCGCGTAGAGCCAGAACCACAGGCAGAACGCCGCGCCGAGGACGAACGAGATGATGATCGAGTCCGCACGGAGGTTCCAGAACCAGAAATGATCGGCGCTGAAATTCACCGTCATGTGGTTCAGGTGGTGCTGGATGTATTCGGTCAGACCGCCCTGCGGTTCGCTCGCCATGCTCAACCCTTGAATCTGAATGCAAATACGTTGACCGCGTAGCCGGCCACCAGTCCCACCAGAGCGGGCAAGGGTGGCAGCTTCCACTGAACCAGAATGAGCGCCAGTCCACCGATGAGGACGATCCAGCGAAGGATCATCCCCACCAGGAACCTCGTGAACGTCGCCCCCGCCCCGCCCAGTGCGCTGAACGCTCGCGCGGCAAGCAGCGCGGTAGCGATGGCGACGATCAGGGCACCCCCGAAGGCGGCCAGCGCGGCTGGTCGACCCTGCAGGGAAAAAGCGAGTCCCGCTACGACGGCCACCACCAGCTGCGCGATGACGATGCGCAAGGCGAGGTGACGACCGGCGGCAAGACTGTTAAGCAACGCGAGGCTCCCGTGGTTTCGCTCGAAGGCGGCACCTGCTGGTTCAACGGGCCACGGTTTAATCTGGAAAAGTATACCAGCCGCGTAAACGGCGGGACAAGCTACGAAAGCCCATAACCACCCGCCGGCGCGACCTTGTGTCGCGTCGTTCGCGAGGGGACGCGGTCGGTCAGGCCCTGGCGGGCGGACCGACCAGTGCGCCGAGCGACGTCGCCGTCGACACGGCCACGTCGAGGATGTCGCCGGCGACCGACGCGTTGCGCTGGACGCCTTCGCGCTGCAGCTCGCCGCCGCGTGCCAGCACGGCGCGCAGCGCCTCCGCGTCCGGGGCCACCATCGCATCGGCGATCAGGCCCGTCGCGGCGCGCGCGTGGCCCTCCATCGCCTGGAGCTGGAGGTCGGCGACGCGCTCCATGCCGCGCCAGGCGAGCGCCTGCGCAGCCGCGGCCTGTTCGACGAAGCGTGCAAAATCGGGGTAACCGTTTACATGGGACATCGGGACGACCGTCGGGGAACGGGGAGGTGCCGGAGTGTAGACCCGTCTGCGGCGACGCAGCAACCGCGAAACCTTGCGACCGGCCCGGCTTCGGTGGGAGCGCGCTTGCGCGCGAACGGGTGCTTGCCGCGAGCACCTATTCGCGCGCGAGCGCGCTCCCACCAAAGCTGCGCCGGGCCTCAGGGAGCGTATTCGGCGCCCGACGTGCAGGTCTCATGGACCACGACCTTGGCCAGGCCGGGCACGTCCGGACGCAGCCTGTCGAAGATCCAGCGGGCGAGGTTCTCGCTCGTGGGGTTCTCGAGGCCCTCGATGTCGTTGAGGTAGTGATGGTCGAGCCGGTCGTAGAGCGGCTGGAACCGCGCCTTGAGGTCGCCGAAATCCATGACCCAGCCGAGGACGGGATCGGTCGGCCCCTCGACGTGCAGCTCGACCCGGAACGAATGTCCGTGCAGTCGCGAGCACTTGTGCCCTTCCGGCACGTTCGGCAGGCGGTGGGCCGCCTCGATGTTGAAGGTCTTGAAGATGCGCATGGGGAGGCGGATTCGCGGGGATCGCCCATTGTAACGGACGCGGTCAAGCGTTTCCGGCGAAAGTGGTATTCACGACGCGGTTCGCATTTTGGGGCATCCGGTCCCGTGAAACATGGACTTTTCATGACGAAGCGGTTGCAGTGGTAACCAGTCGGCGATGCGGAAGGGGTGTCGCCGGCCCACCTGCGCATGCCTCCAGGAGGCCTCGATGTGTCTCGGTCGTGATTCGCTCGACGGTCCGCACGTGTGCGGACTGGCTGAAGAAGTGTTCGCCGCGATCCCCCTGCCCTGCGTCGTCTGGCCTCGGGACGGGCGTCGGGCCGTGCTGGTCAACCCCGCGTTCCAGCGCGAGTTCGGCACGTCGCGCGGCCGGGCGGGCCCCGCGTGGCTGGCCTCGCATCTCGCGCCCACCGACGAGGCCGACGAGTTCCTGTTCCGCGATCGCCATGCGGCGCCCCGCCGGTACCGGGTGACGAGGCAGGTGATCGACGTTCCTCCCACGGCGTTCGACGCCGTGTTCCTGATGCCCCTGCCCGACGCGTCGCGCGTCGCCGACGAGCCGGCCGCCGCGCCGGTCGCGTGCCTCCCGCCGGGCGTGACACTCACCCGCCGCGAGTCGCAGGTGCTGGACGGCATCATGTGCGGCAAGCTCAACAAGGTCATCGCCGGGGAGCTGCACATCAGCCCGAAGACCGTGGAGCTGCACCGGGCCAACCTGATGGCGAAGCTCCGCGTGCACAACGCGGTGGAACTTGCGCGGGCGGTGCTCGACATGCCGCCGAGGATGGACGAGCCGGCCACGGCATAGCACCGCCGGGACCTGCCCAAGAAAAAGGCCGCCCGGAGGCGGCCTTTCTTTTTTCTGGTGGCTAGAGGCGGGCTCGAACCGCCGACCTCAGCATTATGAGTGCCGCGCTCTGACCAGCTGAGCTACCTAGCCGTGGAACCTGGTCGTTCGCAGGCGGACCCGCGAAGGCCGGGCAGTTTAATCGGCCCGGGGCTCCCGTTCAAGTAGCGCCTTGCCCGCGCTTGGAGCGCTGTGGTTGAATCGAAGCAACGGCGGGGCCGGCCACGAGGCCGGAGGCGCCGGAAACGGTCCGCGGAGGGCGAATGATCGACGCAGATGGCTATCGACCGAATGTGGGGATCGTGCTCCTTAATGGAGACGGCCGCCTGTTCTGGGCGCGCCGCGTCAATCGCGACGGCTGGCAGTTTCCCCAGGGCGGCATGCGCAGCGACGAGACGCCGCTGGAGGCGATGTACCGCGAGCTGGAGGAAGAAACCGGCCTGCTGGCCCAGCACGTCGAGGTGCTCGCCGAGACCCGCGGCTGGCTGCGCTACCGCTTGCCCAGCCGGTTCGTCCGCCACCACCAGCGCCCGACCTGCATCGGGCAGAAGCAGGTGTGGTTCCTTCTCCGCCTGAAGTGCGGCGAGGACGCCTTCCGCCTCGACGCCTGCGAGAAACCCGAGTTCGACCTCTGGCGCTGGGTGGATTTCTGGTACCCGGCCAACCACGTGGTCAACTTCAAGCGCCAGGTCTACGAGCGGGCCCTGCGCCAGTTCGCCCCCACCGTGGAGACGGTCTGCAGCGTCGAGGTGGGCCGTTGCCCGCAGCAGGCCGAGGCCGAACGACAGGCGCGCGAAGCCGGGATCTGAACCCGTTCAGTTTTCCGCAGTTGACAATCGTTCGCATTCGCGTTCGAATCTGCAGCCATGTACATCTGCATGTGCAACGCCGTCACCGACCACGCCATCCGCCGCGCCGCGGCCGAGGGCGTCGAGACCTTCGCCGAACTCCAGGCCCGCACGGGCTGCTCGGACTGCTGCGGCGCCTGCGAGCCGGAAGCCCGGCAGTGCCTGCGCGACGCCGTGTCGGACGTCCGCTCCACGCTGACCTTCCTGCCCTCGCCAGCCTGACGCGCCCGCGTCCCGTCGCGGACGCGAAACATCTTCATTCTCGTTTCGTCACGGCGATTCGCCCCGCCGTATAGTCGTGCCCTGCACACCAGGGAGATCCCTCATGAAGGGCGACGCGAAGGTCATCGAATACCTCAACAAGGTCCTCTACAACGAGCTGGCCGCGATCAACCAGTACTTCCTGCATTACAGGATGTTCAAGGACTGGGGCTACAACGAACTCGCCAAGCACGAGTACGAGGAGTCGATCGAGGAGATGAAGCACGCGGACAAGCTCATCGAGCGGATCCTCTTCCTCGACGGCCTGCCGAACCTCCAGCACCTGGGCAAGCTGCGCATCGGCGAGAACGTCGTCGAAGCGCTGCAGGGCGACCTCGACCTCGAGATGATCGCCACCAAGGACCTGCGCGAGGCGATCGCCTACAGCGAAGGCATCCACGATTTCGTGAGCCGCGATCTCTTCAAGTTCATCCTCGGCCAGGAGGAAGAGCACATCGACTGGCTGGAAACCCAGTTCAGCCTGATCTCCGACATCGGGCCCGAGCGCTACATGCTCAGCAAGGTCGGATCGCTCGACAAGTCCTGATCCGAAGAAGGCCGCCGCGAGGCGGCCTTCTTCGTTGTGGGGACCGGTTCCTTGACCATTCCGGAGCGCGGGGGCTATACCATCGCCGCCTTCACGCTTTCACCACGGAATTCCGCATGGCTCCACGCCATCCGCCACGGTTCGTCGTGCGCTCGCTCGACGACGCCGTCCGCGAGCGCCGCCGCCGGCTCGTCATCGCCGCCGCCTGGCTCCTGAGCCTGCTGGTGGTGGGCGCGGGCGTGTGGCTGGCCGCCTCGCGCGTTCCCTCGCCCGGCGGCGCGCGCGTCTCCGTCAGGCAGGTGCAGGCCGACAACGAGGACCTGCGCCAGCAGGTCGCGAACCTGCAGCGCTCCGCGCAGGTGGCCGACGTCGCCGCGAAAGAACTCAAGCGGAACCTGGCCGAGCGCGACGAGGAGATCAGCGGCCTGCGCACCGATCTCGCGTTCTATTCGCGCCTGGTGGGCGGCGGCGCGCAGCGCGACGGCCTGAAGATCCAGGGGGCCCGCACCAGCCCCGTCAACGGCGCGGCCAACGCCTGGAACGTGGTGGTCACGCTGACCCAGAACGCCCGCCGCGGCGAGGTGGTGAAGGGCACGCTCCGGATCGCGGTCGAAGGCATCCAGGGGAACGCGGTGACGACGCTCGAGGGCGCGGCGCTGGGCCAGGGCGATTCCTCCGACGGGCTCCCGTTCTCCTTCAAGTATTTTCAGCAGGTCCAGGGCAGCTTCACGTTGCCGGCAGGGTTTCGCCCTACCCGGCTGCGGCTGACCGCCGACGTGACCGGCGACCCGGCGGTCACCGGCACCCTGTCCTGGAGCGACACCCAGCGCAACGACGAGGCCACGAATGTTCAGCAATAACCGGAAGAACCAGGGACCGGCCGTCGGCAGCGCCGCCGCCAGCCTGATCGCCCGTGGCGTCACGCTGCGTGGCGACATCCTGTTCAGCGGCGCCCTGCACCTCGACGGCATCGTCGAGGGCTCGATCCACGCCGACGCGGGCAGCGACGGCGTGCTCACGATCAGTGAGACCGGGCGGGTGATCGGCCGCATCGAGGTCCCCCATGCCGTGATCAATGGCGGCGTCACGGGCGACATCGACGTGTCCGAGCGGCTGGAGCTCGCGCCGCTCGCGCGGATCGACGGCGACGTGTGCTACCAGGTGCTCGAGATGGCCGCCGGCGCGCAGGTGAACGGGAAGATGGTCCACCGCGCCCCGCAGACGGTACGCCAGCTGGCCCAGGCCGCCATCGCGGCGGCTCCGGCGCTTACCGAGGCTTGACCTGACCGCGATCGGCGCCATTATGGTCGGCATGAACAACCCATTCCCCATGGCTCCGACACAGGCGCCGGATTACCGGTCCGGCGGGGCGCCGCTCATCTTCACGGAGGCCGCCGCCCGCAAGGTGCACGAGCTGATCGAGGAAGAGGGCAACCCCGGCCTCAAGCTGCGCGTGTACATCAGCGGCGGTGGCTGCTCGGGCTTCCAGTACGGCTTCACCTTCGACGAAGAACAGGCCGAAGACGATCTGGCGGTATCGCGCGAGGGCGTGACGCTCGTCGTGGATCCGCTGTCGCTGCAGTACCTGACGGGTGCGGAAATCGACTACGCCGAATCGTTCAGCGGCTCGCAGTTCGTCATTCGCAACCCCAACGCGAAGACCACCTGCGGCTGCGGTTCGTCGTTCAGCGCATGACCGGCGCCGCGGCGTGAGCGTCGGCCAGGAACGCGACAAGGCCGCGGCTTCGCGCGCGCGGGAGAACGTCTTCGCCGGCATCGACATCGACCGGATGTCCGAGCGGCGCGAGGATCGCCTGTGGATCGAGGAACTCGAGGCCGCCGGCGACACCCGCTTCCTCGTCCTGGACAGCGAGGGGAACGCCTTCGTGATGGCCCATGCCGAGGAGCCGCAATGGATGTCGCCGACGATGCGCTCCGAGCGCTTCGGCGACATCCCCGCGACGTTCCTCGGCCTCGCGAACGGTAGTGCGTGGTTCACGCTGGTGGTCGACGAGGCCCAGGCCTCGCTGTACATCTCCCTGTGCGGCGCGCGGCGCATGTCGCTGCGCGAGGCCGGACTGATCCTCCCCGCCTTCGAAGCCGGCCTCTTCGCCTACGCCAAGGGCATCACGCACTGGCAGCGGCAGATCCGGTTCTGCAGTCAGTGCGGCGCGCCCACGCTGGTCGTCGCCTCCGGGCATCGCGTGCAGTGCACGAATCCCGACGGCCCGCACATGCATTTCCCGCGTACCGACGCCGCGATCATCGTGATCGTCGAGCACGGCGACGCCTGCCTGCTCGGACGCCAGCGCGGCTGGCCCACCGGGCGCTATTCGACCCTCGCCGGATTCATCGAGCCGGGCGAGTCGCTGGAAGACGCCGTGCGCCGCGAGGTGCGCGAGGAATCGGGCGTGGAAGTCCTGCACGCCACCTACCACTCCTCGCAGCCCTGGCCGCTGCCCGCGTCGCTCATGGTGGGTTTCACGGCCACGGCGAAGTCGCGCGACATCCGCCTGCGCGACGAGGAACTCGAGGACGCGCGCTGGTTCACGGTCGACGACATCGTCCAGGGCATGCAGGCCGGCACGCTGGCCGTGCCGCCGCCGCTGTCGGTGTCCTACCGGCTCATCGAGCATTGGTTGGCGTTGCGTGGGGTGGATCTCGGGTCGCTCGTTTAGGGGGGCTTGCCGGCGCGCACGATTCGGACTGGGGCGAAGAGCTAATCGCGCCCAGGTGCGCTCCTACATCTCGTGCATCGCCTACAATCGGGCCAACGAACCGCGGATAGTCCTCGCCCATGGCCCTACGCCTTCTCGCCGTCCTGATCGCCCTCGTCATCGCCTGGAGCGTGCCGCAGCTGTCGCGCTGGCGCGACGACCGCTGGTTCCGTGGGCTCGTGAACCGGCTCGGCGATACCTCGGGTGCGGGGCGCGTCGCGATCGTCCTGCTCGTGCCGGTCGTCGCGTGCGCGATCATCGGCGGCGTCCTGCAGTCCCTGCCCTTCTTCGACCTCGCCTGGCTCGCCTTCGCGGTGCTGGTGCTCGTCTACGCCCTCGGTCCTCGCGAGATCGAGAACGACATCGACGCGATCCTGCGCGCACCCGACACGCTGCGTCGCGACGAAGCGGTCGCGGCATTGCGCCACGACGACGCGCCGCTCGGCTGGTTCGCGCCCGTGCTGGTGGAAGCGGCGTTCTACGGCGCGCTGCGTCGCCGTTTCGGCGTGCTGCTGTGGTTCTTCCTGCTCGGTCCCGCCGGTGCCCTAGGCTACCGGCTCGCGCAGGTGCTCGGCCGCGACGCCGCGCTCGCGCTGGACAGCGCGACGCGTGCCGCCGCACGCCGCGTGGCCGACGCGCTCGACTGGATTCCCGCGCACCTGATGGTGTTCGCGATGGCGCTGGTCTCCGACTTCGACGCCGTGATGGGCGCCTGGAAGACCTGGCACCGCACCTCCGGCAGCCCACGCACGCGACTGGAACCCGACTTCCTCGGCGCGGTGGCGCGCGCGGGCGTCGACGCAGATGTCGAGGCCGGCGACGGCTACGTGCAGGACGTCAGCGACCCGATCGCCGAACTGGAAGACGCCCGCCGCGTCATCCGCCGCGTGCTGGTCGTCTGGCTGGCCGTCGTCGCCGTGATCGTCCTGGCCGCCTGGTTCGCCTGAAAACCTTAAAACCTGAAACCAGAAACCAGAAGCCGCACTGTGGGAGCGGACCCGGCCGCGACAGCTTTTCGCCCCACCCTGCGAGCTGGCGCGTGACCTTCAGAACCACGGCGAAAAGCTGTCGCGGCCGGGTCCGCTCCCACTAGGCGCTTTCGCCGCGTAGCTGCGACACGCGCGCTTCCAGCGATGCCGCGCTCGCCTCGCCTGCCGGCACCGGTGTTCCTCCCACCAACTCGATCCGCGACCAGAAGCGGCGTGGCAGGCGCGCGCGGCGAAGCGCGCTGTCCCGGCGACTGAAGATGCTGCCCCACATGCCGCGCAGCGCCAGCGGCACGACGGGCACCGGACGGCGCGCGAGGATACGGTCCACGCCGGGGCGGAAGTTCTGGATGCTGCCGTCGCGCGTGATGCCGCCTTCCGGGAAGATGCACACCACTTCACCGTTGGCCAGCGCCTCGTCCACGAGTTCGAACGCGCGCTCCATCAGGGCGGGATCCTCGTTGCGCCCCGCGATCGGGATCGCCTTCGCCGTGCGGAAGACGAAGCGCAGCAGCGGAAGTTCGTAGATCTTGTAATACATGACGAAGCGCATCGGGCGACGCACGCTCGCCATCAGGATCAGCGGATCCATGAAACTCACGTGGTTGCACACCACGAGCGCCGCGCCTTCGTCGGGAACGTTGCGCAGCCCGTCCACGCGCACGCGGTAGAGCGTGTTGACCAGCACCCAGGTGATGAAGCGCATCAGGAATTCGGGCACGAGCGTGAAGATGTACACCGCGACCGCGACGTTCACGATGCCGGTGATCAGGAAGATCGTCGGCACGTCGATACCCATCGCCGTAAGGCCGATGCCGAAGCCCGATGCGAGGCAGATCAGCAGCGCGTTGACGATGTTGTTGCCGGCGATGATGCGCGAGAGCCGCTCCCGCGGTGCGCGGCTCTGCACGAACGCGAACAGCGGCACCACGTAGAAGCCCGCGAACGCGCCGATCATCGTCAGGTCGAGCATCACGCGCCACGCGCCCGGCGCGGCGGCGAACGCCGTCCAGCCGAGACCCGCGCCCGCCGCGACGCCAGGACGCGCGAAGAAGAGATCGACCGCGAACACCGTCAGGCCGAACGCGCCCATGGGCACGAGCCCGATCTCGACGCGCTTGCCCGACAGCTTCTCGCACAACAGCGAGCCGATGCCGGTGCCGAGCGAGAACAGCGTCAGCACGAGCGTGTTGACCGATCCGTCGCCACCCAGCGTGTGCCGTGTGTAATTCGGCAGCTGCGCGATCATCACGGTGCCGAAGAACCAGAACCACGAGATGCCGAGCACCGCGTTGAACACCGCGCGGTCCTCGTGCGTGATCTTCAGCACGCGCCACGTCTCGCTCAGCGGATTCCAGTTGAACCGCAGGTCGGGAGCCGTGGCGGGCGCGGACGGAATCGCGCGGCAGACCAGATAGCCCGCGCAGGCGACCGCGATGGTCGTCAGCGACGCGGCCAGCGTGCCGTACCCCGCGATCAGCATGAGCGAATTGCCCACGATCATGCCGATGAGCATCGCCAGCTGCGTGCCGGTTTCGACGAGCGCGTTGCCGCCGACGAGCTCGCCGCGCTCCAGCGCCTGCGGGAGGATCGAATACTTGATCGGCCCGAACACCGTGGAATGCACGCCCATCAGGAACAGCACGACGAGCAGCAGCGACACGTGGTGCGTGAAGAATCCGATCGCCGCGATCGCCATGGCGGCGATCTCGAAGAGCTTCACGTACCGGATGATCCGCGTCTTCTCGAACTTCTCGGCGAGCTGTCCGGCGGTGGCCGAGAACAGGAAATACGGAAGGATGAACAGGGCCGGCGCGAGGTTGGTGTAGAGCGATACCTGCGCGTCCGGCAGCGCCATCTGGAACGCCACGAGCATGACCATCGCATTGCGGAACGCGTTGTCGTTGAACGCCCCGAGCGCCTGCGTCCAGAAAAACGGGGCGAAACGCCGCTTGGTCAGCAGGGAAAACTGGGACATGGGCCGTTCCGTCGATGAAGTCGACGGAAGTGTAATGGAGCCCATGTCACGGTGGGCCGGCGCGACGGCCGCCTGCGATCGTCAGCGCCGGTCGAGCGCCCGATGCGCGATGTCGTGGCGGTAGAACGACCCTTCGAGCCCGATACCGGCGATGGCCGCATAGGCTTTCGTCCGCGCTTCCGCCAGATCGGCACCGAGGGCGCACACGGTCAGCACGCGACCGCCGGCGCTGACCGGCGCGCCGTTCGCTCCGATCGCGGTGCCGGCGTGGAAAACCTTCACGTCGTCACCGAACGCGGCGTCCGCGCCCTCGATGGGATCGCCGCCACGCACCTTGCCGGGATAGCCGCCGGCCGCGAGCACGATGCCGAGCGACGGACGCGGATCCCATTCGGCCTCGACGCGGCCGATGTCGCCGTCGAGCGCCGCTTCGACCAGTTCGACGAGGTCCGAGCGCAGGCGCAGCATGATCGGCTGCGTTTCGGGATCGCCGAAGCGCACGTTGAATTCGATGACCTTCGGTGCGCCCGAGCGGTCGATCATGAGGCCCGCATAGAGGAACCCGGTGAACGGCGCACCATCGGCGATCATGCCGGCGAGCGTGGGCTCGATGATCTCGCGCATCACGCGCGCCGAGACTTCGTCGGTCACGACCGGCGCCGGCGAGTAAGCGCCCATGCCGCCCGTGTTCGGACCCTTGTCGCCATCGTCGCGGCGCTTGTGGTCCTGGCTCGTCGCCATGGGCAACGCGCGCGTGCCATCGGCGATCACGATGAAGCTCGCCTCCTCGCCGTCGAGGAACTCCTCGATCACGACACGCGAGGACGCGTCGCCGAACGCCTGCTGGCCCAGCATGTCTTCCAGCGCCGCCTCGGCCTCGCCGAGCGTCATCGCCACGACGACGCCCTTGCCCGCCGCGAGGCCGTCGGCCTTGATGACGATCGGCGCGCCCTTCTCGCGAACGTGCGCGCGCGCCGGTGCCAGCTCGGTGAACACGGCGTAGTGCGCGGTGGGGATGCCGTGGCGCGCGAGGAAATCCTTCGCGAACGCCTTGCTTCCTTCGAGCTGCGCGGCGGCCGCGGTGGGGCCGAAGCAGCGAAGGCCTTCGCGCGCGAAACGATCCACGACGCCCGCCACCAGCGGGACCTCGGGGCCGACGACGGTCAGGCCCACACCCTCGGCGTTCGCCAGGGCGACCAGGCCGTCGATATCGGTGACGGCGACCGGCGCGTTGCGAAGTTTCGCCTCCCGCGCCGTGCCGGCGTTGCCCGGCGCCACGATGACCTCGTCCACGCGCGGGGACTGCGCGAGCTTCCAGGCCAGCGCGTGTTCGCGACCGCCGCTGCCGATGACGAGGACTTTCATGGGATTCTCCGGACCAAGGACCGCCCATTCTACCCGGCACCTCGCCCCGACTGCCCGCGAAAGGCCAGATCGCCGCCTCCGCCGCCCCTCGTAACCGGCCGAAGCTCGGGCTCCCGACCCCCGGAGATCGACCGCATGGCCCGCCTTCCCACGTTACTCGCCGCCCTGTTCGCCCTCGTGGCCTCCGCCACGAGCCATGCCGCCGCGTGGAAGGAGCATCCGGAATGGGGCAAGACGTTCGCGGACGCCGGCGTCCGCGGCACGATGCTCGTCTACGACGAGGGCACCGACAGCATGCACGTCTACGACGCCATGCGCGCCCGCCACCCTTACCTTCCCGCCTCCACGTTCAAGGTCTTCAACGCGCTCGTCGCCATCGAGACGGGGGCCGTGTCGGACGAGTTCGAGACGATTCCGTGGGACGGCAAGGTCCGGACGATGGACGGCAAGCCGAACAAGGAATGGAACCGGCCGAACAGCCTCGCCAGCGGCATGCGCTACTCCACCGTCTGGTTCTACCAGGAGGTGGCTCGCCGCGCCGGGCAGGGGCGCATGCAGTCGTGGATCGACAAGGTCGGTTACGGCAACCGCGACATCGGCGGCGGCGTCGACCAGTTCTGGCTGTCCGGCAAGCTGCGGATCTCGGCCGAGCAACAGGTCGCGTTCCTGCGTCGCCTGGCGGACGGCGCGCTGCCGTTCTCGGAGCGCGCGCAGGAGATCGTCCGTCGCATCACGATCTACGAAGCGGCGCCGGGTTACGTGCTGCACGCCAAGACGGGCTGGGGACCGCAGCTCGACGCGCGCCTCGACGGCACCGCGGAGGAGGCGGGCATCGGCTGGTACGTGGGCTGGGTGGAGCACGGCGGCAAGCGCTGGTTCTTTGCCCTGAACATGGACGTGGTGACGGCCGACGACGCGGGCAAGCGCGTCGCGATCGGGCGGGAAATCCTCGAATCGATGGGCGCGCTCGGCGATCGCTGACGCGCGAGCGCCCCGTTACAGGGCGGGCGTATCCGTGCCGCGCAGCGCCTGCAGCAGATGCTCGCGCGGCAGCTTGCCGGTTTCGTTGCGGGGCAGCGACGCGACGAGGCGCAACGGGCGCGGCAGGAACACCGGATCCATCGCGTGGCGCAGCGCCGCGAGCACGGCCTGCTCGGTCATGCCGGGCGCGACGACCAGCGCCGCGATACGACGGACGCCGGAGGCGTCGGCCTCGTCGAGCTGGAACAGCACACCGTCGCGCACGCCGTCGATCGACAGCAGGCGACGGTTGAGGTCGCCGAGCGAGGCGCGCTTGCCGGCGATTTCCAGCAGGTCGGTGTTGCGTCCGCACAGGCGGAAGCGACGGCCCTCGTCATGCAGCGAGACGATGTCGGCGAGCGCGATGGGAGCTTCCAGCTGCGGCGCATGCACGAGGGTGCCGTCCGGCTGCGGATGCAGCGACGTGTTCGCGTACAGCGTCCAGTCGTCGTCGGTCGACGTGCGGCGGCTCGCGAACACGCAGGTCTCCGTCGAACCGAAGACTTCGTACAGCGGCGCGCCGAAGCGCTGCTCGGCGGTGGTCGCGAGGTCGACGGGCATGGGCGCCGTCGCCGAGACGAATGCCGCCAGCGTCGGCAACGCGACGCCGGATTCGACGAGCGCGCGCAGGTGCACCGGCGTCGTCACGAGCACGCGCGGCTCGGGCATGCTGGCCAGCGCCGTCGCGACATCCGCGGGGAAGAACGGTCGCCCCGCGTGCACGCTCACTTCCGACAGCAGCGGCATCAGCACGGACATCTCCATGCCGTACATGTGCTGCGGCGGCACGGTGGCGACGACATCGAACGACGCGCCGATGACCCGCTCGAGCATGGCGGCGTTGCCCGCGTTGCTGGCGACGAAGCTGCCCCAGGTCTTCACGTTGGGCTTCGGCCGGCCCGTCGAGCCGGAGGTGTATCCGATCGCGACGACGGCGTCGACCGGAATCATCGGCACGATGGATTCGGGCGTCTCGTCCGCGGCCAGCGCCGGCATGCGCACGTAGCCCGACGGCGCGGGCGACAGATCGAGCTCGCCGATCGCGTACGAGCCGGGATGCCCGGCCATCGCCTCGTCCACGGCGTGCGGCGCGCGCGACGGCGGAAGCAGGTTCGTCTGGCCGCGCACGAGCAGCGCCGCGAAGGCGACGAGGAACGCGTAGCGGTCTTCGCACAGGTTCACCGCGCTATCGGCGTCGGGCAGCATCGCCGCGACGCGGCGCACGTGCGCCAGGAACACGCCGGCACTCACCGCCTTGCCGTCGCGCCACGCCACCGGGCGGGACAGCGAGCCGACGAGCAGCGGCAGGGGCGTCCCATGCAGGCGCCCGGTCATTTCATGAACGTTCGTGGCCAACGGCTTTTCCCCCCGGATCAGGCGCGGATCATAGCGCCGCTCAGGGCGTCGCGGATGACCGTCGGCCGATCGAGGCCACCGAGGGGCGCGTCCAGCGCGGCGTCGAGCCTCCCGGCGAAGTAGCGTTCGAGCGTGGCGACGTCGCGCGCCGGCGGCTCGCCATGCGGGTTCGCGCTGGTGGAGACCAGTGGCGCGCCGAAGGCGCGGCAGAGGGCGGCGGCCGGCTCGTGCGCCGTCACCCGCAGCGCGATGCCCGCATGGGCACCGGCCACCCAGTCGGGAACCTCGGCGCTGCGCGGGAAGATCCAGGTGTTCGGGCCGGGCCACGAGGCGAGCACCTGCGCCAGCACGGCGTCGGGCACCTGCGCGCGATCGATGTAGCGCTCGACCTGGGCGAAGTCCGACGCGATCAGCAGGACGCCCTGCGTCGCGGGGCGACCCTTCAGCGCGAACAGGCGCTCGAACGCCTCGCGATCGTGGGGATCGCAACCGAGACCGAACACGGCCTCCGTGGGATAGGCCAGGACGCCGCCCTCGCGCAGGAGCGCGGCGGCCGCACCGACGGACGAAAGGTCGAAGCGCCGCATGTCACTCGGCCGCGGACGACGCCGTCTTGCTCGCGGTCTTCTTCGCCGCGGCCTTCTTCACGGCCGTGGTCTTGGCCGTCGTCTTCTTCGCGGCGGCCTTCTTCGTCGCGGTCTTCTTCGTGGCCTTTTTCGCCGCGGCCTTCTTCGCGGGCGCCTTCTTCGCCGCGACCTTCGTCGTCGCCGCCTTCTTCGCGGCGGCCTTCTTGGTCGCGGTCTTCTTCGCGGCGCGACCGCCGCGCGGCTTCTTCACCGGCGCGGCGGCGAGCAGTTCGGCGCACTCCGCTTCGGTGAGCGTCTTCGGGTCGCGGTCCTTCGGGATGCGCGCGTTCTTCTCGCCGTCGGTGATGTAAGGACCGTAGCGGCCGTTGAGCACCTGCGTGCCATTGCCGAAGTCGAGGATCGTCCGGTTGGCGATCGCTTCGAGTTTTTCCTGCACGAGCTGGAGCGCACGCGGCAGTTCGATCACGTACGGATCGTCCTCGGGCTTCAGCGAGGCGTAGGTGCTGCCCTGCTTCACGAACGGGCCGAACCGGCCGATACCGACCGTGACGTCTTCGCCGGCTTCCGACTGGCCCAGAGTGCGCGGCAGCTTGAAGAGCTCCATCGCCTCGTCGAGCGTGATCGTGTGCATGCTCTGGCCCGGACGCAGGCTCGCGTAGGTGGGCTTGTCCTCGTCGTCCTTGCTGCCGATCTGCGCGTAGGCACCGTAGCGGCCGAGACGAACCGAGACAGGCTTGCCGCTCTTCGGATCGGTACCCAGTTCGCGCGCGCCGGTGGCCTCGTTGCGGTCGACGGTTTCGGTCTTGTCGTCGACGAGCGTCTTGAACGGAAGCCAGAAGCGCTCCAGCAGTGGCACCCACGCCTCCTCGCCACGGCTCACCGCGTCGAGCTCGTCTTCGAGGCGCGCCGTGAAGTCGTAATCGACGTACTGCGTGAAGTGGCCGGAGAGGAACTGGCTGACCGCGCGGCCGACATCGGTCGGCTTGAAGCGACGGCTGTCGAGCAGGACGTATTCGCGGCTGAGCAGCACCTGGATGATGCTGGCATAGGTCGACGGACGGCCGATGCCGTATTCCTCGAGCGCCTTGACCAGGCTCGCTTCCGAGTAACGCGGCGGCGGCTCGGTGAAGTGCTGGTCGGCGGCGATCTGCGACACCGGCACGACGTCGCCCTGCTTCAGCAGCGGCAGGCGGCGCTGGTCGTCGTCATCGTCGGTCTTCTGGTCGCGGCCTTCCTCGTACACGGCGAGGAAGCCCGGGTCGATGACGGTGGTGCCCGTCGAGCGGAACGCCGAGTCGCCGACCGGGAATTCCACCGACACCGTGTTCATGGTGGCGTGGATCATCTGGCACGCGACGGTGCGCTTCCAGATCAGTTCGTAGAGCTTGCGCTGGTCGTCGTTGAGGTACGAGGCCACGCTGCGCGGAATGCGCATCGCCGAGGTCGGGCGCACGGCTTCGTGGGCTTCCTGCGCGTTCTTGGACTTCGACTTGTAGACCTGCACGGCATCGGGCAGCGCGCCCTTGCCGTATTCGCGCCCGATCAGGTCGCGCAGTTCGGCCACGGCGTCGTCGGAAAGCGCCACCGAATCGGTACGCATGTAGGTGATCAGGCCGACGTTGCCTTCGGCACCGAGCGCCACGCCTTCATAGAGGCCCTGCGCCACGCGCATCGTGCGGCTGGTGGAAAAGCCCAGCTTGCGCGCGGCCTCCTGCTGCAGCGTCGAGGTGGTGAACGGCGGCGCGGGGCGACGCTTGCGCTCGCGGCTCGTGACCTCGCCCACCGTGAAGCGGCCCGCGGCCGCCTTCTCGAGCGAGGCGCGCGCCGCCATGGCGTCCTGCTCGTTGGTGAGGTCGAACTGCTCGAACTTCTTGCCGTGCAGCTTGACCAGGCGGGCGTCGAACGCGCCGTCCTTGTGGGCGAGGCCGGCCTGGATCGTCCAGTATTCGCGCGCCTTGAAGGCTTCGATCTCGAGCTCGCGCTCGACGATCATGCGCAGCGCCGGCGACTGCACGCGGCCGGCGGACAGCCCACGCTGCACCTTGCGCCACAGCACGGGCGAGAGGTTGAAGCCGACCAGGTAGTCCAGCGCGCGACGCGCCTGCTGGGCGTCGACGAGATCGTGCGAAAGCTTGCGGGGGTTGGCGACCGCTTCCTTGATGGCCTTGGGCGTGATCTCGCTGAAGACCACGCGCTGGACGTCCTTGCCTTCGAGCAGGCCGCGCTCCTTGAGGATCTCGCTGATGTGCCAGGAGATCGCCTCGCCTTCGCGATCCAAGTCGGTCGCGAGGTAGATGCTGCTGGCCGCCCGCGCCGCCTTGGCGATGGCGTCCACGTGTTTCTCGTTGCGGTCGATGACCTCGTAGGCCATGGCGAAACCGTGCTCGGGATCGACGGCGCCCTCTTTAGGCCGGAGATCGCGGACGTGGCCATACGACGCCAACACCTGGAAGTCGGCTCCCAGGTACTTGTTGATCGTCTTGGCTTTCGCCGGCGATTCGACGATGAGGAGGTTCTTTGCCATTCGTTACCGATTCCGAGGGTCGCGGGGCGAGTGGACCCCAGCTCATGTATATATTTAGTGGGAACACATCGCGCCGACGACTGTCAAGCCGCCAGCGGTCAAACCACGCGCTGGTACCGGTTTCCCGGGAGGGTGGCGGTTTCGCCTTCCAGTTCCAGAATCAGCAGCATCGACGACAGCGCCCCCGGGGAGAGGCCCGTCGCGTCCACCAGGGCGTCGAGGGAGGCGGGATCGTACCCCATGACGTCCAGCAGGCGGCGATATTCCTCATCCTGGCGCCAGTCGAACGGGGCCGTCTTGCGCCGGGGCGCCCCCGTGGCGGGCTCGCCGCGCTCCAGCCGGGCCCGCAGCTCCGCCCCCAGTTCCCTGGCCGCGGGAGCCAGGGCGGCGAGCACCTCGTCGGCGCGCTGGACGAGCCGCGCGCCGTCCGCGATCAGGGAATGGCAGCCCTCGGCCAGCGGATTGTGGATGGACCCCGGCAGCGCGAAGACCTCGCGCCCCTGCTCCCCCGCCACGCGCGCCGTGATCAGCGACCCGGAGCGCAGCCCGGCCTCGATCACCACCACACCGAGGCTGAGGCCCGCGATGATGCGGTTCCGGTTCGGGAAGTGGTGCGCCAGGGCGGGGGTGCCCGGCGGGTACTCGCTCACGATGGCGCCCTGCTCCGCGATGCGCCGCGCCAGCGCGTGGTGCTTGCGCGGGTACACCCGGTCCGGGCCGGTGCCGATGACGGCCACGGTAGGCTCGCCCGCCGCCAGGGCGGCTTCGTGCGCCGCGCCGTCCACGCCATCGGCCAGGCCGCTGGTGACGAGCAGGCCGGCGGAGGCGAGTTCCGCGGCGAAGCGCCGGGCATTGGCGAGGCCCGGCTCCAGTGCCCGGCGCGCGCCCACGATGGCCACCTGCGGCCGGAGCAGGAGCGCGGCGTCGCCCTTCACGAACAGGGCGGCGGGCGGGTCCGGGATCGCTTCCAGCTGCGGCGGGAAGTCCTCCTCCGTGCAGCGCAGAAGGCGCTGGTCGTCACCCGCCAGCCAGGCGAGATCGTGCTCGAGCGCCGCTTCGTCGGGCTGCTCGAGCCAGGCTCGGCCCTCGGACGAGAGGTTCTCGGGATGGCGCGTCAGCCAACGCAGGAGCTCGGCGGCCCCACCCCGGGCCACCAGCCCCTCGCGGATGCGGCGGGCGCCCAGGCCGGGCGTGCGCAGGAGGATCAGCCAGTTTCGGGCATCGGAATCGGTCATCCGCGCAGTTTAGGGCGCGCGGGGGAAGATCATGTCCGGGGCCGTCGTCGATCGGCGTAGGGACATTTCTTCCAGGGCCTCGGGAGGCCCGCTGTGAGAACCACGCTGGCGCGCGACGGGGGTGACTGGCGCGAGCACCCGTCGCGGCCAGGGCCGCTCCTGCGGAAGCCTCGGATTACTCGGGGAGCACCAGCTTGTCGCCCTTCTTCAGGGGGCGCAGCGCGTCCATCACCAGCGCGTAGCTGACGTGGTCGAAGGTGCGGAAGACCATGATGTGGCCACCGTACTCGTCCGGGAGCTTCACATCGGGCGAGGTGCCGCGGCGATTGTAGTTGCCGGACACCTCGTCGCTGATGGTCTCGCCCTGGCTCATCACCGTGAAGGTCGTGCCGTTGTCGACGCCATCGGCGCTGCCCGCGGAGATCGAGATCACCTGGCGGCTGCCGACGCCGTAATACGCGTCGGCGAAGCCGAGCACGCGAGGATCGGCGGGCATCGACTTCGGCGCATGCGGATAGAAATACGGGTCGTACGGCGTGTCGTCGACCTGCATCAGGCGGTCGCCCTTGCGCACTTCCAGCGTCGAATCGACCAGCACGAGGCTGGCGACGTCACCGTTGGTGGCGATCACTTCGGCCGTGCCGATCACGGACACCTCGACGCCGCGGTCCGCGCCCTTGCCGACGTGCGTGTCGTGGCGGGAGTCCTCGCGCCACGGGCTCGGCGCCATGGACACGTCGCTGTCGAGTTCGTCGGCGACGAACGAGCCGTGCGACGGGTTGTTCAGCGCGTCCAAGCCGCCGGACGAGCCGCCGTGATCGCGGAAGCGATGGGTCGGGCGGACGATCGCCCAGCGCTGGCCCGGCTGGGCCGAATCCAGGTCGCGGGCGTAGAGCTTGTTGCCCGGGGTGGCGCGCAGACGGGCTTCCTCGAAGCCGACAAGGTACGGCGCCTGCTCGACGTCGTCCGCGTTCATGACGCGCATTTCCTTGAGGAACATGCGCAGCTCGCCCAGCGGGATCGCGGTCACGGCGTCGCCGCCTTCACGGACGCGCGGCTGCAGGCCGATGCGCGGGCCGCCGCCCGTCATGGACAGGTTGAGCACGTCGCCGGGGTAGATCAGGTGGGGATTGCGGACCTGGGGGTTCGCCTGCCAGATCTCGGGCCAGAGCCAGGGCTTGCGGAGGAAGCGTGCCGAGATGTCCCACAGCGTGTCGCCCTTCCGGACGGTGTACGTATCCGGGTGGTCGGGACGGATCTGCGACGCCGCGGCATAGACGGCCACGGTGAAAAACATGCCGCCAAGCAGCATGGCGAACTTCTTGATCATGGCGGGTTTTCCCCTTTCCCCCGGTGCTGTCGCGAGTGTAACCGAATCGTTAATGGGCACAATACGTGACCCACGCTCGCCCGGCCCCCGGCGCGCGCGTAGAATAGGAGGCCATCCTATCGTCGCCGCTGCTTGGATTTCGCCGATTTGCCCGCAAATCCGCGGACAAGGCGCCGCACCGGCCCGTGAACAGTTCAAGGTGACACCGTGTCCACCCTCACCATCCTCGAGTTTCCCGATCCGCGCCTGCGCACCGTCGCCGCGCCCGTCACCGAGTTCGACGCCGAGCTCAAGCAGTTCGTGGCCGACATGTACGAGACCATGTACGCCGCCAATGGCGTCGGCCTCGCCGCCACCCAGGTGAACGTGCACAAGCGCGTGCTCGTCGCCGACATGAGCGACGACCGCAACGAGCCGATGGTGCTGATCAACCCCGAGATCCTCGAGAAGGACGGCCAGCAGGTCTATCAGGAAGGCTGCCTGTCCTTCCCCGGCATCTATGCCGACGTGACCCGCGCGCTGCACGTGAAGGTCCGCGCCCGGGACGTCGAGGGCAACGAGATCGTGGTCGAGGCCGAAGGCCCGCTCGCCGTCTGCATCCAGCACGAGATGGACCACCTCGCCGGCAAGGTGTTCGTCGACTACCTGTCGCCGCTCAAGCGCGGCATGCTGCTCAAGCGGATGGAGAAACAGCGCAAGGCCAGCGCCTGACCCATGGCGGTCCGTCCCTTGCGCGTGGTGTTCGCCGGCACCCCTGATTTCGCCGTGCCCTGTCTCGCCGCCTGCCGCGCCTCCGGCGCCGAGGTGGTCGCCGTCTACACGCAGCCCGACCGCCCCGCGGGTCGCGGCCGCAAGCTGGCCGCGAGTCCGGTGAAGGAAGCCGCGCTCGCCGCCGGCATCCCCGTCGAGCAGCCCGAATCGTTCAAGGCCGAAAGCGACCGCGAGCGCCTCGCCGCCTACGCGCCCGACCTGATGGTCGTCGTGGCCTACGGCCTCATTCTTCCGCGCAAGGTGCTGGCGATTCCGGCGCTCGGCTGCTGGAACGTGCATGCCTCGCTGCTGCCGCGCTGGCGTGGTGCCGCGCCGATCCAGCGCGCGATCCTGGCCGGCGACAGCGAATCCGGTGTCGACCTGATGCAGATGGAAGCCGGCCTCGATACCGGCCCGGTGCTCATCGAGCGCCGCACCCCGATCGCGGCGGACGAGACGGGTGGCAGCCTGCACGACCGCCTTTCGGCGCTCGGCGCCGATGCGCTCGCCGAAGGCCTGCGCCGCACGCTCGCCGGCGAGACGCTCGCCGCCCGTGCGCAGTCCGAGGACGGCGTGATGTACGCGCACAAGCTCGACAAGGCGGAAGCGAAGCTCGACTTCGGCGAGCCGTCCATCGCGCTGGAGCGCAAGGTCCGCGCTTTCGATCCCTGGCCCGTCGCCGAGGCCGATGTCGGTGGCGAGCGCCTGCGCATCTGGGCCGCGCGCGCCGTCGAAGGCGTCGCGGGGGCCGAGCCGGGCCGCATCGTCGCCGCCTCGCGCGAGGGCATCGACGTGGCGTGCGCCGAAGGGGCGCTGCGCCTGCTGGCCGTGCAGCGCGCCGGCGGACGGCGCATCGGCATCGCCGATTATCTCAACGCCCGCCCGGAGCTGAAGCAGGCCGCGTCGTGAGTCGCGCGATCTCGGTACGCGCCCTCGCCGCCGAAGCGCTGGCGGACATCGCGCTGTCCGGGCATTCGCTGCGCGAGGTCGCCGATCGCGCCCTGCCGCGCCTGCCGGACTCCCGCGACCGCGCCCTGCTCACCGCCCTGCTCAACGAGGGCGCACGCTGGTGGCCGCGGTTCGACGCCGCGCTGGACCGCCTTCTCGACAAGCCCATCCGCCGCAACGAACCGGTGATCCACGCGTTGCTGGTGACCGCGCTCGTGCAGCTCGAGGTGCTCGAACTGCCGGCCTACGCGTCGGTGGCCGCCACCGTCGAAGCCGTGCGCGAGCTGCGCCGCCCGCGCCTCGCGGGACTCGCCAACGCCGTGCTCCGCCGCTGGCAGCGCGAACGCGACACCCACCTCGCGGCGCTCGACGCGACGCCGGCCACCCGCCACGCGCATCCGGCATGGCTTGCCGACGCGATCGCGGCCGACTGGCCCGACCACGCCGACGCCGTGCTCGCCGCGGCGAACATCGAGCCCCCGCTCATGCTGCGGGTGAACCGGCGAAGGGCGACGCGCGACGCGGTCGCCGAGGCCCTGCGCGGCGCGGGCCAGACGGTGGAACCGCATGCGTGGCTGGTCGACGCCCTCGTCCTGCCGCACAGCACGGACGTGACGCGGCTGCCCGGCTTCGCGGAAGGCCTGTTCGCGGTGCAGGACGGCGCGGCGCAGGTGCCGGCGGACCTGCTCGACCTCGCCGACGGGCAGCGCGTGCTCGACGCGTGCGCGGCGCCAGGCGGCAAGGCCTGCCACGCCCTCGAGCGCGCCGACGTCGCCTTGCTCGCCGTGGAGTCCGAGGCGCGGCGCGCGCCGCGCATCCGGCAGAACCTCGAACGCCTCGGCCTCGATGCCCGCGTGGTCGTGGCCGATGCCGGCGATACCTCGGCGTGGTGGGACGGCCGCCCGTTCGAACGCGTGATGATCGACGCGCCCTGCTCGGCCACCGGCGTCATCCGCCGGCGGCCGGACGTCCGCCTGCACCGACGTGCCGCGGACATCGACGCGCTCGTCGCGCAGCAGGGCCGCATCCTCGCGGCCTGCTGGGACACGCTCGCTCCCGGCGGGCGACTCCTCTACGTCACGTGCTCGCTGCTGCGGCGGGAGAACGAAGGTGTGGTCGGCACGTTCGTCGCCGGACGCGACGACGCGAAGGTCGTTCCCTTCAGCCTGCCGGTCGGACAGCCGGCCGCCATCGGCTGGCAGATCCTGCCCGGCGACGGCGACCTCGACGGGATGTATTACGCCTTGCTGGAAAAGTCGGCGACGAGCGCCGCGTAAACCGCTTCGGTGGCGTCCACGAAGCGTTCCATGCCGAACTCCGCTTCCGCATGCCGACGCGCGGCGTCGCCCATGCCGGCAAGCGTGCCGCGCGCCGCGAGCAACGCACGCAACGCGGCCGCGATCGCCGCGCGGTCGCGTGCACGCACCACCCAGCCGTCCTCGCCCGGGCGGATGTTCTCGGGCAGACCCGCGTAGTCGCTGACCAGCACCGGCTTGCCCATCGCCATCATCTCGCGGCAGGCGAACGAGATCGTCTCGACATCCCACGACAGCACGAAGCCCGCGTCCAGCGCGGCGACCATGGGCCGCACATCGGTCAGGCGGCCCGTGAAGCGGACCTGCCCCGCGACACCCAACGCCTCGACCTTCGCCAGGTCGTCGCTGCCGGGCATGCCACCGGCGAGCACCACGCGGAAACGATCGCGTTCGTCGGGCGCCAGCGAGGCGAGCGCCTCGACGAGATCCATCCAGCCCTTGTAGCGCGCGGTGCCCGCGTTGCTGCCGATCAGCAGGGGCGGCACGTCGGACGGCGGCGCCAGCCACGCGTCGCGTGCCGCCGGATCGGGCGGACGCGGCGCGAAGCGATGGATGTCGACGCCGTTGAACACCGTCGCCACGCGGCACCGGGCATACGGCGACGCCAGCACCTGGCGGCGCACGAACTCGCACACGGCGATCACCTGGTCCGTGCCGAAGCGCGAGCGCCAGCGGTGACCGATGCCCGTCATCGGCTTGGAGTTGTGCTTGGTCAGGACGATGGGCGGCCGGGGGCGCATGCCGCGCCTGGCGGACATCGCCAGGCGGTGGTCCGCCGAGCCGTTGACGTGCACCACGTCGAAACGTTCCCGCCGGAGGTACGCCGCCAGCAGACGACGCGCCTCGCGCCGGGCCGCGAGCCGGCGCAGGCCGTTCGGAAACGGCTGGTCGACCACCGTCACGCCCGGGATCTCGCGCGCCTCCCGGTTCAGCCGGCTGCTGGCGGGCGCGGCCACGTGGACGTCGTGCCGGCCGGCGAGGCCGCGCGCGAGCCCGACGATATAGGTGGTGTGGCCGCCGCCGTCGCCATCGTGGAAATTGGTGAAGAGGAGCTTCATCTCGCGGAGCCGGTCGGGGGAACGTCGAAGCTGAATTCCCGCCCGCCCGCACCGGGGCTCGAGGGCGGCATCGGCCGTCCGGTAAAGTACCATGCCCTCGCATGCTCCCCCGACGACACCGGTCGTCATGGGATGCGGCCGCCGTGCCGTCCCGACGTTTTAGCCAGGTGCCGAGTGCTCGACAAAAACAACCCGTGGCGCATGTGGATCGTATCGCTGCTGATCGCGGTCACTCCCCTGACGTTCGCCCTGCCCCTCAAGGCCAAATCGGTGCCCGCCGCCGCCCTGCTCCTGCTGGGGCTGTGGATGCTGGCGCGCGATGCGGAAGCGCGCCGGGCCTGGCGCCGCGCCGCGTGGGTCACGGTTCCCGCGGCGGCCGCGTTCGTCTTCTGGCTCGTCAACACCGCCACCCACGCCATTCCATGGCGCGAGTTCGACGTCATGTCGCACCTGCTCGCGTTCCTCGTCGTCGCGGCGTGTTTCGCCGCGCCGCTGCGCACCGACGTCCTCCGGCTCGGCATCAGCATCTCCGCCGGCATTCTGGGCGTGATCTGCCTCGAACAGCACTACGTCGAGGGCATCGATCGCGTTTACGGGGTCAACAACGGTCTGTGGGGCGCCATCGAGTTCGGCATGTTCATGCTGGTCCTCTCGCTGATCGCCATCGCGCAGGCCCTGCGTGCCGGCCTGCCGCGCTGGGAGCGCGTCGTCCACGCCCTGCTGGCGCTGCTGGGCCTGTACGGCGCCGTGCTCACGCAGAGCCGCGGCCCGTTGCTCGCCTTCCTGCCGGTGTTCGCGATCGTCGTGCTGATCCAGTCGCGCCGCAGCGGCCGCTGGCGGCAGGGCGTGCTCGTCCTCGTCGTCGGCGCGCTGCTCGCCGGCGTGATGGCCCTGCAGGGGCAGATGCTCGATCGCCTCGAGGCCGTGAAGCACGAGGTCGCGACGTACGGCGAGCAGGAGACCCAGGGGGCCGTGCGCGAACGCCTGGAGATGTGGCGAACGGCCAGCATGGCGATCGAGACGCATCCGCTGACCGGCGTCGGCATCAATCAGTTCGGCGGCTACGCGCGGGCGCGCATCGCCGAAGGCGAGGTCAGCGCCACCGTCGAGCGCTACGACCACCCTCATAGCGAATACCTTGAGTGGGCCGTGACCGGTGGCATCCCCGGGCTGCTTCTCCTGATCGCGCTCTTCGGCGGCGCCATCGGCTTCTTCGGCCGGCACGCCTTCGACCGCGACGACGCCATCGCCATGCCCGCCTGCGCGGGCCTCAGCACCGCGTGCATGTACGCGCTTTGCGGCCTGACCGACAACGTCTTCTACCGGCCCATGCCGCATTCGCTCTATTTCTTCCTCACGCTGGGCTTCGCGGTCTACGTCGCGCGCATGCTGGCGCTCCGTCCACCGGCGACGGAGCGGGTCTGAGCCCATGGCCTGGATCAACCTGATCGCATGGAACAACGGCCGTGGCCTCGCCCACGACATCCGGCTGTTCGAGCAGGCGCTGCGCGACCTCGGCCACGACGTGGTCGTCACCCAGGCGCCTCGGCGCACCCACGGTCTGCCGTGGCGCGCGTACGGCGCGCGGATCGCCATGGCGTTCCGCTGGATGACCGGCCGGGGCCCGCGGCGCTTCGATCTCGGACTGACGATCGAGCACGTCCATCCCGGCTACCTGGCCATGTCGCGACGCAACGCCTTCGTGCCGAATCCGGAATGGCTCAGTCGCCGCGATCGTCGCCACCTCGACCGCTTCGACGCGATCCTGTGCAAGACCGACAGCGCGATGGCCACCTTCGGCGCGCAGGGCCTGCGGACGGCGAAGATCGGCTTCATCAGCGACGACTGCCGGCGTGACGGCATCGTCCGCGATCGCGACTTCCTGCACCTGGCCGGCGGTAGCCGCATGAAGGGAACCGAGCGGCTGCTCGACGTCTGGCGCCGGCATCCGGAATGGCCGACGCTGCACGTGTACCAGTCGCCGTCGGTGGCCGCGACCGACCGACCGCCCGCGGCACCGAACCTGGATCACCGGGTGACGTTCGTCCCGGACATCGAAGACATCCGACGGCTGCAGAACACGCACCGCTTCCACCTCTGTCTTTCCGAGGCCGAGGGCTGGGGGCATTACATCGTCGAGGCGATGAGCTGCGGCGCCGTGGTGCTGGCGACGGACGGCGCGCCGATGAACGAGCTGGTCACCGACGACCGGGGCATCCGGGTGGCAGCGCACGAAAACGGCACGATGAACGCCGCGACGCTGTGGCATTTCGACGACGAGGCGCTGGAAGCGTGCGTCGAACGGATCGTGCGCATGCCCGACGCCGAGGTCGAGGCATTGGGGCAGGCGGCGCGCGCGTGGTACGAGACCAACCAGGCCGGATTCCCCGAGCGCCTCGGCCGCGCCCTCGACGAACTGCTGCGCCGGACACCCTAGACATGGCCGCGACGAGGGGAGCTGTACCACTCCGGTCAGCCAGGACGGCCGTCCTGCGTTTAGAATTCATGATCCTCTTACGGTGACGACGCCCTTGTCCAACAGCGCCTATACCCGATCGGAGCACCTTCGCGCCCTGTGGCCATGGCTTCCGCTGTGGTGCGCGATGGCGCTGCTGGCCATCTTCGCCCACGGCCCCATGCCGATGTTCTCGACGCGGACGCTCGCCGTCGCCTGGGAAATGTGGGCGCATGGCCACTGGCTCGTGCCGCACATCAACGGCGAGCCGTACAGCGAGAAGGTGCCGCTGCTCTTCTGGATGATCCATGCGGGCTGGGCGGTGTTCGGCGTCAGCGACGTCTGGCCGCGCGTGCTCGAGGTGATCGTCGGCGCGGCGCAGCTCATCCTCGCGTCGGCGCTCGCCAGCCGTCTGTTCCCGGCCCGGCCCTGGGTCGCGAAGGCGACGCCATGGCTTTTCATGGCGCTCGCCTACTCGTTCCTGTTCGGCCTGCAGATCATGTACGAGGTGCTCCTCGGCGTCTGGGTGCTGGCCGCGCTGCTCTGCCTCACCCCGACCGCCACGCGCGCGTCGCCGCGCTGGTGGCTGTTCGGCCTGATGGTCGGCGCGGGACTGCTCACCAAGGGCCCGGTGATGGCGGTGCACGTGCTGTTCCCGCTGCTGCTCGGTCCGCTGTGGAACGACTGGGCGCGGCAGAACAAGGCGCGCTGGTACGGCTTCGGCGTCCTCGGTCTCCTGATCGGTTTCGCGATCCTGCTCGCCTGGGCGATCCCTGCCGGCGAAGCCGGCGGCGAGGCCTATCGCCAGCGCCTGTTCTTCACGCAGACCGCCGGCCGCGTGGTCGAGACCCATGCGCGCGACCTGCAGAATCACGCCCGCCCGGCGTGGTACTACCTCGTGTTCCTGCCGGTGCTGCTGTTCCCGCTCAGCGGCTGGCTGCGCGGCATCGTCGCCGTCCCGACCGCGCTGTTCCGCCGGCCGTGGCATGCCATCACCCGGCCCGCGCTGATCGTCGCCGTCATCGCGCTCGTCCTGCTGCTGGCGTCGGCCGCCGGCGCGCCCTTCCCGGGCTGGGTCGACAAGGTGCTCGTCGTCCTGTTCGCGGTGCCGCTCTTCGTGGCGCTGCTGCGCCAGCCGCTCGAACCCGGCCTGCGCTTCCTCGTCGCGTGGCTCCTGCCCACCCTGCTCACGTTCTCCCTGATCACGGGCAAGCAGCTGTACTACGTGATGCCGGAGCTGGCCGGCGCGACCATGCTCGTGGCGGCCTCGGTCGCCGACCTGCGCGAACGCCACAAGGGCCTCGCCTCGCATTACGCGCTGGGCACGTGGCCGCTGTCGCTGGGCGCGTTCCTCCTGGCGATCGCGCTCTTCGTGATGCCCTGGATCGTGCCGACGCGCTTCCCGGACAACATCTGGCTGACCGGCATGGCGCCGTACGCCCGCTTCTTCGGCGTGATCTTCATCGTGCTCGGCGCGCTGTTGCTGCTGCGCGGGCGCGGCGAGATGCGCCGCCTCGCCTTCGCGGGCCTGATCGGCACCGTGGCCCTCAATGCGCTGTTCACCCTCGGCCTCTGGTACCGCTACGACCTGGCACCCGCCTCGCTCTTCCTCGCGCAGGCCGATGCGGCCGGCCGCCCGATCGGCAACCTCGGCGTCTCGTACAACGGCCAGTACCACTTCGCCGGCCGTCTGATGCATCCGATCGCACGCATCAACGTGGTGCCGGGCATGCCCGCGCAGGCGGACGACGATGACGACGAAGTGCGCGACGGCGACAGCCTCAACGACTTCGCGCGCCACCATCCGGACGGCGTCATCGTGTCGTACGCGAAGCATCCGCCGGCCAACGCGTTCCGCTACGCGCGCCTGATCCAGCCTTCGCGAACCGGCTGGCTGATGATCTGGGACGCCGCGACGCTCGACGCACTGCTGGATGGTCGCGTGCCGCCGGAGCCGAAGCAGCCCACCCTGCTCTACCCGCAGGATTACTGGCGCACCCGGACGGCGGCCCGATGACCGCCTCCCTCGTCGAACGCCTGCGCGAGCAGATCGGTGGCGTCCGCGACGGGGCATTGCTGCGCTTCTCGCTCGGCAACGCGCTGCTCGGCGAGGGCGCGTACGCCGAGGCCGCGCAGTCGTTCCGCGACGCGCTGGACTTCGATCCGGCCTATTCGGCGGCCTGGAAACTGCTGGGCAAGAGCCTGCTCGCCATGGACGACGAGGCCGGCGCGGCCGCCGCGTGGACCTCGGGCATCGAGACCGCCAACGGCCGCGGCGACATGCAGGCCGCGAAGGAAATGACCGTCTTCCTCAACCGGCTTTCGCGGCCGCGCTGACCTTGTAGGGATCCGGCCGGTCGTGGGCCGTGTAGCGCTTGTAGTGCCACTGGTACTGCGGGAACGCGCGCGTCACGCAGGCCTCGACGCCGCGGTTGAGCGCGGTGCAGGCCACGTGCAGGTCGGCGCTGTCGATGCCCTCCGGTGCCGGCAGCACATGGATGCGGAAGCCCTGGCCATCCGGCAGGCGCTCGGCGAAGCTGAAGAGCACGATGGCGCCGGTACGCGCCGCCAGACGCGGCAGCAGCACCATCGTCAGGGCGTCCACGCCGAAGAACGGTGCGAACTCGCCTTCGCCTTCGCGAGGCTTCTGATCGGGCAGGATACCCACGGTGCCGCCGGCGCCCAGTCGCTTGAACAGCGTGCGCACCCCCGCGCCCTCCGCGCGCACCTGCTCCGGCGCCAGCTTGCCGCGGACCTTGCGCAGCAGCGCTTCGATCGCCTGGATGCGCGGCGGACGGTAGAGGATCGCCATGGGCGTCCTGCTGCACAGCCAGTAGTTCAGGAGCTCCCAGCAGCCCAGGTGCGGCGCGGCGATGATCACGCCCTTGCCCGACGCCAGCGCCTGATCGAAGAGCTCGCCGCCGACCACCTCGCGAACCAGCCCGAGCGACTTCTCGGCGCCGCCGCCCCAGATCGCGGCGACCTCGGTCACCGACTTGCCGGACTCCTCCATCGTGCGGACGAGCAGGTCATGGCGCTCCGCCTCGGACAGCTCCGGGCGGGTCAGCCGCAGGTTCACGGCGCTGAAGCGCGCGCTGCGCGAGTTCGAGCGCAGGGAGCGGCGGCCGATCCAGGCACCGACGCGATGGACCGTGCGAAGGGGAAACAGGCTGACCAGCCTGAGCAGGAGATAGAGAAGATAGATATCCGGGCGCATCCGCCGGAGTGTAACGCGGCCGCGTTCGCCATTAAGCTTGGCCGCCATCCGCCGCTAAGTCTTCCATGATTGCTCTGATCCAGCGGGTCGAATCCGCACGCGTCGACGTCGAGGGTGAAACGGTGGGTGCCATCGGCGCCGGACTGCTCGCGCTCGTCGCCGTGGAACCCGGCGACGGCGAGGCCCAGTGCCGCCGCATGCTCGAGCGCCTGCTCGGCTATCGCGTGTTCTCCGATGCCGAGGAAAAGATGAATCTCTCGCTGGCCGATACCGGCGGCGGCCTGCTGCTGGTCAGCCAGTTCACCCTCGCCGCGGACACCCGCAAGGGCATGCGGCCCAGCTTCACCACGGCAGCGCCGCCCGAGGAGGGCCGGCGCTGGTTCGACCGTCTCGTGGCCCTGGCGCGCGAAGCCAGGCCGGGGGTGGAAACCGGCCGCTTCGGTGCCCATATGAAGGTACATCTGATCAACGACGGCCCGGTCACCTTCCGCCTGGAGGTGCGCTGAGGCGTCACTGCGCGGGGCATTCCGCCCCGATCCTCCCCCTCGTCGCCACGCCCGGAAGTCCGGCGGGACGCACCGTCTGGCGCGATTCTTGCGTTGGCCCGACGAGGCCGATCCACTTGAAAACTGGTCAAAAAATCATCAAATGACTATACTGATCGGTTCCTGTAACCCGCGGCGGTCGGCATGACTAATAAAGCTCACGAGCAACAGTCTGAAATCAAACAGCTCATCTCCAAGGGTCTGGAGCAGGGCTACCTGACGTATGCCGAGATCAACGACCACCTGCCCGACGACATCGTCGATCCGGAGCAGATCGAAGACATCATGGCGGTGCTCAAGGGCGTCGGCATCGAGGTCCACGATTCCGCCCCCGACACCGACACGATCTCCGACGGCGCCGCGCCGGGTACCAGCAACGACGACGAGTCCGCGGCCGAAGAAGCCGTGGCGCTCCTGTCGGCCGTCGACGCCGAGGTGGGCCGCACCACCGACCCCGTCCGCATGTACATGCGCGAGATGGGCACCGTCGAGCTGCTGACCCGCGAAGGCGAGATCGCCATCGCCAAGCGCATCGAGGAAGGCCTGAGCCAGGTGCAGACCGCGCTCGCCAGCTTCCCGCTCACCATCCAGCTGCTGCTCGAGGAATACGACCAGCACGTCGAGGGCAAGCGCCGCCTGTCCGAAATCCTGGCCGGCTTCGCCGACCTGGAAGAAGCCGCGGATGCCGCCCAGGCCGAGGCCGATAACGCCGTGGCCGACGACAGCGACGCCGAGACCGACGACGACGAAGTCGAAGGCGCAGGCGAGGAAGAAGAGGCAGGCCCGACCGGTCCCGATCCGGAAGAAGTGAAGCGCCGCATGGAAGAACTGCGCGCCCTTCACCAGAAGTTCCAGAAGGCCGCGCCGAAGGCGGAGATCAACGACAAGAAGGTCGCGAAGATCCGCGAGCAGATGTCGGAAGCCTTCCTCAACCTGAAGCTCCCGTCGGCGCTGATCGACAGCTTCGTGCGCAAGCTGCGCGAAGTGGTGAACGACATCCGTCACCACGAGCGCGTGCTCATGGACATCTTCGTCAAGCACGTGAAGATGCCGCGCGCCGAGTTCCTCAAGAGCTTCCCGTCGAACGAAGGCAACCTCGAGTGGGCTGCCGAGCTGTCGCGCAAGCGCCAGAAGTGGTCGCCGAACATCAAGAACTTCCGCGAGCAGATCGACGGCGAGCAGGAGAAGCTGGCGCAGATCGAGCGCACGCTGTACCTGCCGCTGACCGACATCAAGGAAATCAACCGCGCCATGTCCGTCGGCGAGGCGAAGGCCCGTCGCGCGAAGAAGGAAATGGTCGAGGCCAACCTGCGTCTCGTCATCTCCATCGCGAAGAAGTACACCAACCGCGGCCTGCAGTTCCTCGACCTCATCCAGGAAGGCAACATCGGCCTGATGAAGGCGGTCGATAAGTTCGAATACCGCCGCGGTTACAAGTTCTCGACGTACGCGACGTGGTGGATCCGCCAGGCCATCACCCGCTCGATCGCCGATCAGGCCCGCACCATCCGCATCCCGGTGCACATGATCGAAACGATCAACAAGCTCAACCGCATCTCCCGCCAGATGCTCCAGCAGTTCGGCCGCGAGCCGACGCCGGAAGAACTGGCGAAGGAAATGGAGATGCCGGAAGACAAGATCCGCAAGGTCCTGAAGATCGCGAAGGAACCGATCTCCATGGAAACCCCGATCGGCGACGACGAAGATTCGCATCTTGGCGACTTCATCGAAGACACCAACGCCAGCTCGCCCATCGAGTCGGCGACCGAGACGGGCCTCATGGAAACCGTGCGCGACGTGCTCGCCGGCCTCACCCCGCGTGAAGCCAAGGTGCTGCGCATGCGCTTCGGCATCGACATGAACACGGATCACACGCTGGAAGAAGTCGGCAAGCAGTTCGACGTCACCCGCGAGCGCATCCGCCAGATCGAAGCCAAGGCCCTGCGCAAGCTGCGCCACCCGAGCCGCTCGGAAACCCTGCGCTCGTTCCTCGATATCGACTGATACCGACGAAAGGCGACGCGACGAAAACGCCCGCGCAAGCGGGCGTTTTTTTTGGCTCCGCGCGGACCGGCCCACGCCCCCTCATCGTTATACCGGCGCACGCCGGTATCCACGTCGATGCACCCGGTTATCGCGACATACCCACCGCTCCTGATGCGACTCCAGACAGTGGCGCCCCCCCACACCCAAGCTCTAATACCCCCAGGCGTCCCAACGCCCACCAAGGGGAAATCTCATGGACAAGAACGTCGTCCTGCTCATCGCCGGCACGATCCTCGTGCTCTTCGTGAAAGCGGTCCTGAGCCGCCAGCGCCGTCCGAAAAACGCGTTCTTCAGCTGCGGCCGCTGCCGCAAGACGACGCGCCACGACAACCGCACGATCCGCGCATGGCAGGCCGGCAAGGACAGGTACTTCTGCGCGACATGTCACCGCGCATGGCTAGCCACGCGACCGGCGCATGAGGCGCCCCGATCACCCTCCGGGCCGCGACCCTCGCAGGCGGCGCCGCACCCTGACGACGCACCCCTATCACGCGGCGCCGCGACGAGGCGCACCGATGAGGCACCCCGCCGCGACGCTGCCGAGGCAAACACGCGCCCGCCGCCCGTGTACCGAGGCTCACCCCGGGGCTCGAAAGGTTGCCTCGGCATGGTCATTCTCATCATCGGCCTGCCGATCGGCATCGCCCTCGCCTGCCTGCACTACGCAACCAGCAGCTGACAAAAGGCGCACCGCTGATCAACGGAGCGAGCCTGTCTGGGACCGGGGCTTGTGTGGGAGCGCGCTCGCGCGCGAAGGGTGCTCGCGAGGTCCTCCCACAGAACAAAAGCGAACGCCCACGCACTGATCCCCTAGAACCAGGCGTCGCCCCGACAGCCCCACACTTCTATACGCATTTGCGGCCACCGGCACCAAACGCCCCACCCCGCCATCAACCCGCCCCACCCCCACCGACAGACACCGCCGCCCCCATTCGCTACACTTCACCGCCGCACGCGGGCCTATAGCTCAACGGTTAGAGCAGGGGACTCATAATCCCTTGGTTCCAGGTTCGAATCCTGGTGGGCCCACCATGTGCAAGTCCGAGCCATTCCTTACCGTTGACTTCGACCGTGTGAGCGAAGGCCGCTGTCGCGGCTACCTGCGGAAACGTGCAATTGGTCGTGGCTCAAGTCTACGATCAACTCGCGCCCGAGCGCGCCCCGCCGATCGTGACCCGCGAGTACGTGAAATGGTTAGGCGACCTGGAAGTGCCGCGGAAAACGCAACATCTCGCTGCACTACAAGGTCGCCAGCAGTGCGGCCGAAGGTCCGGCGACGACGGCATGCAGGGCGTTGTCCCCTTGCGTCCGATTGATGTCACGCTAGCGCCACCCTGTGCCGCAAGCTCAAAAGCCTTCTTGAAGCCGAGCGCGAAACGGAGTGTTCGCAGGTAACCACGTGTCAATTCAGGAGCGGGAGAGCTTCACGCATGAAAATCGATCCTCAGACACTGACGACATTCTGGGACTGGAAAGTCGGCGATCTCGCAACTTGGTTCGGAGGCCTAGCGTCGGCCGCTGCAGCCGCTTTTGCTGGGTTCACTGCAAGGCAGGCCTATCGGATCGCCCGCATCCCGGTCGAGGAGCAGGAAAGGCAGCGAACGCAGCTCGCGGGCATCATCGCGCCGGCGCTGGCCTATGAGCTTCGCCGGGCCAAGGAAGAGTTGCCCGAAATTGCTGTGGCTGCCGACGCCGCCGCGGACACGATGCAACCCGAACTCTTCGGCAAGGCCCTGCATGGCCGACGGCTGCGTCGCACTACGATGATCACCAACTTCCTTGATCGTCTTGCCGTATTCGGGCACGTCGAAAGTGCCGAACTTTTGAAGGTCGCGGCAGGGATCCTCAACGTACGCGAATCGTTGGATGCTTGGCGTGCAGTGATCGCGCAGCGCGAGCTCGAAAACGTTCGGAGCGCTGATGATGTGGTGGAACTTCGGCAGTTCGCGGCAACGTGCCGCCACATATCGGGGAAGATCGATGGAGCACTCGCCATTCTAGCCATACACGGAGCGAAGAAAGATCATGCGGAGGTCTAGTCCGTTCTTTGCGCTCGCCTGTCCAGCCGCTCATTGGTCTCTAAAATTCTGCTGGTGAGCCTTTCTTTCTAATCCGCAAGCCACTCGCTGAGACATGGTTGCCAGCTAGAGCCCGCCGGCGCATTTCGGAGGTCACTTGCAAGGCCGCCGCTTGCGCATCCGCGATCGCAAACAGACGAACCTGAGTAGCCGTGGCGCGTCGTCCGCGACTGCCTCGCCAGACCTATCGCACAAGCACCATCTGCACGCAGATAGCCCCACCGCCGGCTACCAGGGGATAGACCGCTACATGCGCCCCGCTACGGTCGAAGGCATCGTAGGTCCATCTGCCATGTTCACCGTAGGAGCTCTGGCGCTTGAAGCCCATCCGTTCGAGTTCTTGCGTGAACTGCGAAAAGTCAGGCGTGCATATAGGCGTCGCAGCAGGATGGCCTTCGCCGATTGGGGAGAAGATGAGATCGACACGCGGCCCCGCGTCACCTGTCGATTGTCGCTCGATACTGACAGCCCAGCCACCGCCCAGCGACTGCGCGTAGCCGAAATGATCCGCACTGACGCGCCTGATCGGCAAACCCAGGCGATGACCCATGGCCTCCGGCGTGAGTTCGACAACCGATGATGTTTTGCGAATGAGTTCCAGCATGCCGCGCATGGCTCGCTCAGCGGTGATGTGGACGTTGCCCCCCTCCCTGCTCTGGGTCGCCTCAGCCTGGGCGAGCCGCGTCGACGTGAACGAGATGGCAAACAACGTGGCAACGATCCATCGCGCAGGGCGACGGTAGCGGTCGGGGTAACGCGAGCGCTGCCGGGGCATCTCGACTCCTTTTAGGCCTTTCGCGGCCATGACCGATCCTAGGCGACCGCCACCGAACATATTTGAACACCCATTGTTCAGCCCTGTCAGTCCCCGATCAATATTGTTCTTGGTAGCTTGAATCCATCGGCGCGATGCGCTGGAAGCCATTGGCTTTCGCTCCGCTCGCGCACTGGTTCAACAGGCTACGGAGATAGATATGCAGATCGGATTCATCGGTCTTGGGAGCATGGGCTCCGCCATGGCCCGCAACCTGGTGAAGGCAGGCCATGAGGTGCGTGCGTGGAATCGCAGTCGCGTCGATCCCGACGCGGTGCCCGGGGTGACGCTTCTCGACAGTCCGCGGGACGCGTTCCGTGCGGAGGTGGTCTTCACGATGTTGTCGGATGACGCGGTCATCCGCGAGGTCGTGCTGGATGCCGGCCTGCTTCGCGATGCGCGCCCTGGGTTGATCCACGTCGTCACCTCGACGATCTCGGTCGCGTTCGCGCGGGAACTGGCGGGGCTGCATGAGGCCGCGGGGCTGGGCTACGTGTCGGCACCGGTGCTCGGACGACCGAACGTCGCGGCGAGCGGGCAGCTCAACATCCTTGCCGCCGGTAAGCCCGGCACGATCGCCGCCATCGAGCCCGTGCTCGCGCCGCTCAGCAAGAAGGTGTGGAAGCTGGGCGACGATCCGGTGCGGGCCAATGCCGCCAAGCTCGCGGCGAACATGATGATCGCGATGGCGATCGAGGCGATGGTGGAAGGCGTCGCGCTCACCGAGAGCGTCGGTCTCGATCGCGCCGATTTCTTCGAGCTCATCCTCGGCACGCTGTTCGCCGGTCGCGCCTACGAGAGCTACAGCGCCCAGATGACCGAGCGCAACTTCGAGCCCGGCTTCAAGGCGAAGCTCGCGCTGAAGGACATGCGCCTCGCGAGCGCACTGGGCGAGGAATCCGGTCGCCCGCTGCCGATGCTCGACGTCGTTCGCGAGCGGCTGATGCGCGTCGTGTCGGTCGGCCTTGGCGAGAAGGACTGGTCGATCATGGCCGAGGTCGACCAAGCCGGCGACGGGTCGACGTCGTCGTCCCGCAGCAGCATGGAGGGGCACGCATGAAGACCTGGCTCATCACCGGCTGCTCGAGTGGTTTCGGCCGGCGACTCGCGCTCGCCGCCGCGGCGCGTGGCGATCGGGTGGTCGCGACCGCTCGCAACGTCGACGCGATCCGCGACATGGCCGTGCCCTTCGAGGGGCGCATGCTCGCCCTGCCCCTCGACGTAACCCGCCTGGAATCGATCGAGGCCGCGATCGCGACCGCTCTCGAGACATTCGGAACGATCGACGTGCTCGTCAACAACGCCGGCTATGGTCTGTTCGGCGCGATCGAAGAGGGCACGCCGGAAGAATATCGCCCACTGTTCGAGGTGAACGTCTTCGGCCTGATCGAAACGACGCGCGCCGTGCTGCCGACCCTGCGACGCAACGGCGGCACGATCGTCAACATGTCCTCGGGCGCCGGCATCGCCGGCAGTGGCGGCGGTGGCTATTACAACGCCAGCAAGTTCGCCGTCGAAGGTCTGTCCGAAGCGCTGTCGGGTGAGCTCGCACCGTTCGGCGTGCGGGTGATCCTCGCCGAGCCCGGCCCGTTCCGTACGGAGTTCCTGGGTCGCTCGATCACGATGGCGGCGAACGAGATGCCTGAATACGCGGCAAGTTCGCGGCGCCGGTATCGCGAGACGAACGACGGCAAGCAGGCGGGCGATCCCGATAAGGCCGTGGCTGTGATCCTGCAGGCCATCGATGCCGACGAGCCGCCGCTGCATCTTCCGCTCGGCCCCGTGGCTCATGCGATCGTCGAACGAAAGCTGGCCTCGTTGCGCCACGACGTCGACGCATGGCGCGACGTGTCGATCGACACCGATTTCGATAACCCATGAGCACGGGCGCTCGCCCCGCGATGGAGTCAAGCATGTTCCCCACGTTACCCGGTTTCACCCAGCAACTCGTTCCGGTCAACGGCATCAGAATCAATGCCGTCACGGGCGGCGAAGGCACGCCCATCCTCCTGCTCCACGGATGGCCCGAAACCTGGTGGGAGTGGCATCACGTAATGCCGTTACTCGCCAGGCATCACAGCGTGGTCGCCATCGACCTTCGCGGCGCGGGCTTCTCCGATTGCCCGCTGGACGGCTACGACAAGGCGACGATGGCGCGCGACGCGCATGAGGTGATGCGCGCGCTCGGTCATGAACGCTACGCGGTGTGCGGCCACGACATCGGAGGCATGGTCGCGCTGCCGCAGGCGGCGCTGTTCCGGGACGCGGTCACGCATCTGGCGGTGCTCGACGTTCCGCTTCCGGGATGGAGCGGATGGGAGGAGACCATCGCGAAACTCTGGCACTTCTCGTTCCATATGAATCGCGATCTGCCGGAGCGAATGATCCATGGACGCGAGTACGACTACGTCTCGGCGTTCATGGCCGAGCGGTTCCACGACCACAGCCGCTTCGATCCGGCGGACGTCGAGATCTTCTCCAAAGCCATGGCGCTACCCGGCCGCACACGCGGCGGCATGGAGTGGTACCGGACGCTCACCGCGGACCACGCCGCGTCGCTCGAATACAAGAAGCAACCGCTGGACATACCCGCCCTCGCGCTGGGCGGCGACCAGCGCTTCGGCCCACGGATGGTACCCATGCTGCGCGAGTTCGCGAGCGACGTCACGGGCGGTTCGATCGCGCAGTGCAGCCACTACGTCGCGGACGAACGGCCCGATGAGGTCGCCGCGGCACTGATCGATTTTCTCGGCGCCCGGTGATCCGGGACGACCTCGGCACGTTTCACGTCAACACCCGAACCCCAACGGAGACCATCATGTCTGCACCTGAAATCCGCGGCGTCAACCACGTCGGCATCACCGTTCCGGACATCGAAGCGGCGAAAGCGTTCCTCATCGAGGCCTTCGGCGGCCAGCTCATCTATCAGTCGTTCGGACCGCAGGATCCGCCGCGACAGGGCCCCGAGTTCGAGCGTGCGGTTGGCGCCTACCCTGGCACCGTCGTGCGTGCCCAGGCGATGGTGAAGATCGGCACCGGCCCCGACATCGAGCTGTTCGAGATGCACGGTCCGGAGCAGGCGCAGCCGATCCGCGCCAGCGACTTCGGCATCACGCATTTCGCGCTTTACACCGACGACATCGACGCCTCCGTCGCGCGCTTCGAGAAGGCGGGCGGTAAGGCGCTCACCGCGCCGCGCGCCATTCCGTACGCCACCGAGAAGGGACCGGGCAACAAGGTCTGCTACTGTCAGATGCCGTGGGGCACGACGATGGAATTCATCACCACGCCCGATCGCATGCCCTACCACGATCAGACGGACCTGCGTCGTTGGCAGGACGAGGGTTGATTGAAGCCGGAAGCGCCGACGGTACGGCTCACACGAGGATCGACGAATGCCATCCATGGTGCGGGCTGCCGCGGCGCTTCTCCTGCTTCTCTCCACGGCCCACGCACAGGTGGCGCCGGTCGATCCCGTCCAGCGCGGCAGTGACATACCGAAGGCATGGCACGAACCCGCGCGCGATGAGGATTTCGTCAGACGCGAGGTCATGATCCCGATGCGGGACGGCGTGAAGCTGCATACGGTGATCGTCATCCCGCGTGGCGCGACGGGCGCACCGATGCTGCTCGAACGCACACCGTACGATGCGAGCTCGTTCGTGTCCGGCAACGGCGCAAGACTCCGCGATCGCCTGCTCCCGGGCGATCGCGTCTGGGCCGACAACGGCTACATCCTCGTCGCGCAGGACGTGCGCGGCAAGTACGGCTCGGAAGGCACGTACGTCATGACGCGGCCTCCCATCGGTCCGCTCAATCCCGCGAAGACCGACGACACGACCGATGGTTACGACACGATCGACTGGCTGGTGAAGCATGTGCCCGAAGGCAACGGTCGCGTCGGCATGATCGGTTCGTCGTACGACGGCTGGGCGGTCGTCATGGCGTTGTTGCATCCGCATCCGGCACTGAAGGTGGCGGCGCCCGAGAGCCCGATGATCGACGGCTGGATGGGTGACGACTGGTTTCAGTACGGGGCCTTCCGGCAGAAGATGTTCGACTACGTCGTCGAGCAGACCAGCGCGAAGGGGAAGGGCCGCGCCGTTCCCCGGACGGGGCGCGACGATTACCAGGAAATGCTCGACGCGGGCTCGGCGGGTGCATACGCCGCGCGGCACGGCATCGATCGGCTTCCATGGTGGCGACGCCTGTCGAGCCATCCCGCCTACGACGCGCTCTGGCAGGGCCAGGCGCTCGACCGACTCGTCGCCGCACATCCCTCGTCGGTTCCGACCATGTGGGTGCAGGGACTATGGGATCAGGAAGACATCTACGGCGCCGTCCATAGCTGGGAAGCGCTGAAGGCGAAGGGGATGGCGGCGACCAATCACCTCGCCATGGGGCCCTGGTACCACAGCCAGGTGAACGGCCGCGCCGATGCGCTCGGCCCCTTGCGCTGGAGCGGCGACACCGCGGCCTGGTTTCGCAGCGAGGTACTGCTGCCCTTCTTCGATACCTATCTTCGCGATCGCAAGCCGGCGCGGCCCACGCCGCACGTGATCATCTACAACCCGGCGGAGGATCGCTGGGAACGCTTCGCCGACTGGCCCGGCGCCGGTCCGGACGAGCTCACGCCGATGTACCTGCAACCGGAGGGCGACCTCGCGCGCGCGCTCCCCGACGCGGGTCGCGACAGTTACGTCTCCGATCCCGCCAAGCCGGTACCGTTCGAGCCGCTGCCGATCCGCATGGGCGATCACGCGAGCTGGTCGACGTGGCTGGTGCAGGATCAGCGCTTCGTGTCCACGCGGCCCGACGTGATGAGCTACCAGACGCCGATCCTCGAGGCGCCGGTGCATGTTCAGGGCGCACCTGTCGCCGACATCTTCATGAGCACCACGGGCAGCGACGCCGATGTGGTTGTGAAGATCGTCGACGTCTACCCGGCCAGCAACGCCGACGCGCCGGAACTGTCCGGCTACCAGCTTCCCGTGAGCCTCGCGATGTTCCGTGGGCGTTACCGGAAGAGCTTCGAACATCCCTCCGCCATCGATCCGGGCGTCGTGCAGGAATACAGGTTCCGACTGCCGACGATCAATTACACGTTCAAGCCGGGCCATCGTCTCATGGTGCAGGTGCAGTCGTCGCTGTTCCCGCTCTACGATCGCAACCCACAAACGTATGTGCCCAACATTTTTTTCGCGCAGCCGCATGACTATCGGCCCGCGACAGTGACGATCGAGCATGGCAAGCAAGGACCGAGCGCGGTCCTTCTTCCGATCGTGCCGTCGTCGACGGCGATCGCGCCGTAGCGCATCGAAACGCGCGAAACCATGCGCATGCGTACGTCGTTTCACGCACGTCGAAAAGCCGCCCAGACACCCAGACGGCCACCGCTGAAATCACTTCCGTGAAGTATCGACGCGCATCAATGTGAGAATCCGGCCCCACTCTGTGATAAGAACACGTGCTTATCATGGGGATTCGGGGCCTCGTCCCGAACGCTAACTGGCAACCACTCGGGAGACAGCACAGAGCATGACGGACGAACCGAAGACCGAATCAGGGGCGAACGGCCGCGCGGCCGACGCGCGCACGGACACCCAGGGGAACATCCAGCTTTCACGCCGCAGCTTCATCACGGGCACCGCTATCGCGGCGACGGGACTCATGATCGTCCCACGCCACGTCCTCGGCGGCGTGGGCCACACGGCACCCAGCGACAAGCTCAACATCGCCGGCATCGGCGTCGGCGGCATGGGCGCGAGCAACATCCGCAACCTCGCCAGCCAGAACATCGTGGCGCTGTGCGATGTCGACTGGGGTTACACCGACAAGTCGTTCCACAAGATGTTCGACAGCCTGGGCAAGGCGCAGGCGCGGCTCGACAAGGCGAAGACGCCCGCCGAGCGCAAGAAGGTGCAGGAGGACATCGAGCACATTCGCCTGCTCTCGCGCCAGTATGGCTCGATCAAGCGCCATACCGACTTCCGCCGGATGCTCGACGAGCAGAAGGACATCGACGCGGTGGTCATCGCCACGCCGGACCACCTGCACGCGACGATCGCCAGCGCGGCGATGAGCCACGGCAAGCACGTCTATCTTCAGAAGCCGTTGACGTGGTCGATCCACGAAGCGCGCTTCCTGTCGAAGAAGGCCATCGACAACCCGCGCATCGTCACGCAGATGGGCAATCAGGGGCACTCGTCCGACGACGCGCGCCTGGTCAACGATTACATCGCCGCCAACGCGATCGGCGAGGTGCGTGAAGTCCACGCATGGACGAACCGCCCGCTCGCGTACTGGCCGCAGGGCATTCCCCGCCCGGTGGCCGTGCCGCCCCCGGGTCCCGCGGATTGGGACATGAACGCGGTGACGGCCCGCCTCGCCAACGCGATGGTCGGCAACTACCCGCTGCCGAAGGGCCTGGAGTGGGACCTCTTCCTCGGCCCTGGCCCGGAAGTCGGCTATCACCCGGTATATCACCCGTTCAACTGGCGCGGCTGGGTGGACTGGGGCGTGGGCGCCATCGGCGACATGGGCGCGCATCTGCTCGACTCGCCGTTCTGGTCGCTCGACCTCGGCCTGCCGACCGCCATCGAAACGGTTTCGACGCCGTTCGACAAGGCCTCGTACCCCATGGCCACGATGACGCACTTCGACTTCCCGGCGCGTGGCGACAAGCCGCCCGTGAAGCTCACCTGGTACGACGGCGGCCTGGTACCGCCGGGGCTCGAAGCACTCGGCGCCGGCCAGATGCCCGACGGCGGCACGCTCTATGTCGGCTCTAAGGGCAAGCTCGTGCACGAAACCTACGGCGACAACCCGCGCCTGCTGCCGAAGTCGCTGCACGACTCGGTCGGCACGCCGCCGCAAACCGTCGCGCGCATCAAGACGTCCCACGAGATGAACTGGGTGGATGCATGCAAGGGCAAGGGCGAGGCGACATCGCCGTTCCCGTACGCCGCCAAGCTCACGGAAATCATGCTGCTGGGCGTCGTGGCCCTGCGCGCGGGCGGCCGCATCGAATACGACGCGGCCAACATGCGCATCACCAACCTGGCGGACGCCAACCAGTACCTGACCCGCGAGTACCGCAAGGGCTGGACCCTCTAAGGCCGGCCACCGGCGCGCAGGGATGCGCGCCGTCCGGGCACCGCCCGGTTTTCACATGATCCTTTGTAGGCTGCGCCGCGAGCCGGACCCGTCCATGCCGGCCAAAGGATCCCATGTCGATCGAACCCGCCCTGCTGCTGACCCTGATGCTCGTGATCGGGTTCTTCTGCCAGTGGGTGGCGTGGCGCGTGCGCCTGCCCGCCATCCTATTCCTGCTGCTCGCCGGCATCGTCGCCGGGCCGGTGACCGGGCTGCTGCGGCCCGACAAGCTCATGGGCGACCTGCTGTTCCCGGTCGTGTCGCTGGCGGTCGCGGTGATCCTGTTCGAGGGGAGCCTGACGCTCCGCTTCCATGAGCTCAAAGGCATCGGCCATGCCGTCCGTGGGCTTGTGTCCTACGGCGCCCTGCTGGCCCTGGCGCTGCTCGCCGCGGCGGCGCATGTCATCGGCGGGCTGGGCTGGGAGCTCTCGTTCCTGTTCGGCGCGCTCACCTGCGTGACGGGTCCCACGGTCATCGCGCCCATGCTGCGAACCGTCCGCCCGAACGCGCGCATCGCGAACGCGCTGCGCTGGGAAGGCATCGTGATCGATCCCATCGGTGCGCTTTTCGCGGTGCTGGTGTACGAGGCGATCGCGTCGCATCGCGAAGGCCATTCGCTGCAGGTGTTCCTCGGCACGATCGCCTGCGGCGCGGTGACGGGCGGCATCGCCGCGTTCCTGCACGGCAACCTCCTGCGGCGCCACTGGATTCCCGAATACCTGCAGAACTTCGGCACGCTGGCCGCCGTGCTCATGACCTTCAGCCTGTCGAACGCGATCGCCCACGAGTCGGGCCTGCTCGCCGTGACGATCATGGGCATCGCGCTCGGCAACATGCGCGACGTGCACATCGACGACATCATGGATTTCAAGGAACACCTCACGACGCTGCTGGTGTCCACGCTCTTCATCCTGCTGGCGGCGCGGCTCGACTGGCCGCTTCCGGACGGCGCGCTCGTCGCCGGGCTCGCGATCTTCGCGGTGGCGCAGGTCGTGATCCGTCCGCTGTCGGTCTTCGTCTCCACCCTCGGCAGCGAACTGACGTGGCGCGAGCGCGCGCTCATCGGCTGGATCGCGCCGCGCGGCATCGTCGCCGCCTCGGTCTCCGCCCTGTTCGCCATACGCATGGAGGAGACCGGCATGACCGGCGCGGACAGGCTGGTCCCGCTCGTCTTCCTCATGATCATCGGCACCGTGGTGTTCCAGAGCGCGACGGCGCGTCCGCTGGCGCGCTGGTTCAAGGTGGCCGAGCCCGAGCCGCGCGGTGTGCTGCTGTACGGCGCCAACGCCGTCGCCATCGAGGTGGCGCGGGCGCTGCATGCCATCGAGGGCCTGCGTGTCGTCGTCGCGGACGACGACTGGCATGGCATCCGTACCGTGCGCATGGAAGGCGTGCCGACGTTCTTCGGCAATCCCGCGTCCCAGGCGGCGGATCGTCACCTCGATCTCGCGGGGATCGGGCACCTGCTCGCGATGTCGACGCATCGAGAGCTGAATTCGCTGGTGAGCGTGCACTACCGCGAAGAATTCGGTCGCGACAAGGTGTTCCGTCTGCGCAATCTGTCGCCGGAGGAGAGCCATGGCCGCGTGTCGCTGGCGAGCAGCCTGCTCGCGCCGGCGCTGTTCGCCGAGGACATGACGCACGACCGCTTCGACGACCTGCTGCGCGACGGCTGGCGCGTCAAGACCACGCGCCTCAGCGAGACCTTCGACTGGACGGCATTTCTGGCCCGGTACGGCAGCGACGCCCTGCCGCTCTTCGGCGTCGAGCCGCGCGGCGACCTGCGCATCGCCACGGGCCCGCACCCTCTCGCGCCCCGCCCCGGCTGGACGGTGATCGCGCTCGTGCCGCCCCAGGCGATCGAGGCTTCAGACGGGGCGTGAATCCCGGCGGCACGGCCCCGTGGAGCCACGCACCACGAGCTCGGCCGAGAGGACGCGCTTGCGCGGCGGCACCTCGGGATCGTTGAGGATCTCGATCAGCATCGTCATGGCCTCGCGGCCGAGGGCGTTCTTCGGCTGCGACAGCGTCGTCAGCGCGGGCGTGGTGTAGCGCGAGAAACGGATGTCGTCGAAGCCGACCACCGACACATCCTCCGGCACACGCAGCCCGCGCGAGATCAATGCGCGCATCGCGCCGATGGCCATCTCGTCGTTGGAGCAGAACACGGCGGTGAAGCCACCGCCCTGCGCAAGCAGGTGATCGACCGCGCGCTCCCCGGCCTCGATGGAGAAGTCGCCCACCGCGGCCAGCGCGGGATTCGCGCGGATGCCGGCACGCTTCAGTCCCAGCTGGTAGCCCTCTTCGCGATCGACGCAGATGGGACTCGACGACGGGCCCGCGACGAACGCGATGTCCCGATGGCCGAGGCTCACGAGGTAGTCGACGGCGGTGGCGGCGGCCGCCACGTTGTCCACGTACACGCTCGAGATCGAACGATCCTTCACGTATTCGCACGCGTTGACGATCGGCAGGCGACCGTCCACCGGGATCGTCGGGATGCGGTGGAACATCGTGATGATGCCGTCCGCCTGCCGCGCGGCCACCATGTCGGCGTACGCCTGTTCGCGGACGAGGTTGCTCTGCGTTTCACCGAGCAACACGGAATAGCCGTTCTCGTAAGCGACCTGCTCGATGCCGCGGATCACTTCCGAGAAGAACGGGTTCGCGATATCGGGAAGCAGCGCGACGATCAGGCGCGTGCGCGCCGTGCGCAGGTTGCGTGCGAGCGCGTTCGGGGTGTAGCCCAGCCGCTTGACGATCTCGTGGATGCGCTGGCGGGTTTCCTCACTGACGATTTCCGGACGCTGCAGCGCGCGCGATACGGTTGCGACCGAAACTTTCGCGATCGCGGCGATCTCCTTGACCGTACGCACGCGTACCGTCTGCGGCGCAACATGAGCGCCCCGGCCCTTGCCGCTTTTCTTCTTCGGTCCTGGTCGCTCGACGCTCACCCGATCTCATCCCGTTCCTGCGTGGACGTGAACGAGCGAAACGCCGCTCGCACCGTTCCCTATATGTTGCGATGCAACGTAACGGCTTGCATAAAACCGTTGCAGGGCTCTTCACCCATCTGATACATATCTTGGCATGTTCATGGCGCGCGACCCGCAAGCCGCCTGTTGAACCTCACACATCCCGTTCATGGTGAAGGACTTCGGGTCCACCGGCCATGCGGATGTAATCGAATACATTTTCAACGGCGGTGGGCCGTTGGGGGAAGCATGGCAAGCCAGTCGATTTCGACAAGCGCCAGGGTAATCGACCGGTGACGCCCGGCATCGATTCGTGCCCCTCGTCGGCACCCAAAGACTCGGAAAACTCTCTCATGATGACTCGCAGGCAGTTTCTTGCGCGGTCCGCGCTGTGCGGCACGGCGTTGGGGCTCGGTCTCGGCACGTCCGGGAAACTTCTCGCCGCCGCATCCGCGGGCAAGACGATGGGCATCCAGCTCTACATGGTGCTCGATGCGTACCAGAAGGATCCCGTCGGCACGCTCAAGACGCTGAAGTCGATCGGCTACGCCGAGATCGAGGCGATCGTCACCACCACCGCCGAAACGCTGCGCGACCAGCTGAAGGAAGCGGGCCTCGCCTGCCCCAGCATGCATTTCGACAGCATGGGTTTCGACAAGGGCATCGATGCCGCGCACGTGCTCGGGTCGAAGTACATCGTCAGCAGCATGCTGCCCGCGACGATGCAGAAGGAAAAAGGCGGCCAGGGCAAGCTCACCTATACGCTAGACGATGCGAAGCGCACGGCGGAGTACGCCAATCGCCTCGCCGAGAAGGCGAAGAAAGCCGGCCTGCAGTACGCGTATCACAACCACCACGACGAGTTCACCGACGTGGGCGGCGGCAAGACGTTCTACGACGTGCTGCTCGCGGAAACGGATCCGAAGCTCGTGCAGTTCGAACTGGACTGCGGCTGGGTCCACGCCGGCGGCAAGAATCCGGCCGGCTACTTCAAGGCCAACCCGGGCCGCATCCCGCTGATGCACGCGAAGGATTTCCTGCCCGGCAACGCGAAGGACTATCCCGGCGCCGAACTCGGTCGCGGCACGCTCGACTACAAGCCGATCATGGCCGCCGCCGACGCGGCCGGCCTGAAGCATTGCTTCGTCGAGCAGGAAGGCCCGTTCGCCCGCATGAGCTCGCTCGACGCCGCGCGCGTCGACTTCGATTACCTGCGCCCGCTGCGCTAAGGAACCCGTATGGAAAAGAACACATTCGACGCCATCGTCGTCGGTACCGGCGTGAGCGGCGGTTGGGCCGCCAAGGAACTCACGGAGAAGGGCGTCAAGACGCTCGTCCTCGATCGTGGCCCGATGGTGAAGCATCTCGACTACCCGACGGCCATGAAGGCGCCGTGGGAGCTGCCGTACGGCGACGAGCCGACGCAGGAAGACCTCGCTCGCTGGCCGAAGCACACGCGCCCCTCGTTCTACGGCATCACGCAGTCCACGAAGCACTGGTTCGTCGACGACATCGACAATCCGTACGAGGAGACCAAGCCGTTCGACTGGTTCCGCGGCTATCACGTCGGCGGCCGCTCGCTGATGTGGGGCCGGCAGAGCTATCGCCTCAGCCCGATGGACTTCGAGGCGAACGGCAAGGAAGGCGTGGGCGTGGACTGGCCCATCCGTTACGACGACCTCGCTCCGTGGTACGACCACGTCGAGCACTTCATCGGCGTCAGCGGCAACAACGACCACCTGGCCCAGCTGCCGGACGGCGACTTCCTGCCGCCCATGGACCTCAACTGCGTCGAGAAGGACTTCCAGAGCAAGCTCGACGCGAAGTTCAACCGCAAGCTCATCATCGGCCGCACGGCCAACCTCTCCGCGCCGCTCAAGCATGATCAGAGCCCCCAGCGCGGCACCTGCCAGTACCGCAACCTGTGCATGCGCGGTTGTCCGTTCGGCGGCTACTTCAGCAGCAACTCGTCCACCCTGCCCTCCGCGGAGCGCACCGGCAACATGACGATGGTGACCAACGCCATCGTGTACGAGCTGATCTACGACAACGACAAGGGCAAGGCGACGGGCGTTCGCGTGCTGGACGCGGAGACCGGCAAGCAGACCGAGTACTTCGCCAAGGTGATCTTCATGTGCGCGTCGACCTTCGGCACCGCGCACATCCTGATGAACTCGACCTCGACGCGCTTCCCGAACGGCTTCGGCAACGACAGCGGTGAGCTCGGCCACAACATCATGGACCACCTCTTCGGCACCGGCGCGCGCGCCATGGTCGAGGGCCACGAAGACCGCTACTACTCCGGCCGCCGCCCCACCGGCTTCTACATTCCCCGCTACCGCAACATCGGTGCCGACAAGCAGAAGTACCTGCGTGGCTTCGGCTTCCAGGGCGGCGCGGGTCGCCAGGACTGGACGCGCCTCGTCGAGCAGCAGGCGCTGGGCGAAGACCTCAAGCGCGCCGCGCAGGAGCCGGGCCCGTGGTACGTCTCGATGATGGGCTTCGGCGAGATGCTGCCGTCGCACAAGAACTTCGTCACGCTCGACCGCAACCACAAGGACAAGTACGGCCTGCCGGTGCTCAACTTCGACGCCGCGCACCAGGAAAACGAAATCCTGATGAGCAAGGCGATCATCGAGGACGCGATGGAGATGCTGACCGGCGCCGGTTATCGTGACGTCGGCTCGTTCTCCATGAAGGCCAACGTCGGCGCCGGCATCCACGAGATGGGTACCGCGCGCATGGGCCGCGATCCGAAGACGTCGGTGCTCAATGGCTGGAACCAGATGCACGCCTGCAAGAACGTCTTCGTGACGGACGGCTCGGCCATGGCGTCGTCCGCCTGCCAGAATCCGTCCCTCACCTACATGGCGATGACCGCGCGCGCGGCCAACTACGCCGTGGAAGAACTCAAGCGCGGCAACATCTGAGGACCGACCCATGAATCGTCGCGAATGGTTGAAAAGCATGTCCACGCTGGCCGTCGGTGCCATCGCGGGCCCCTCGTTGCTCGCGGTGTTCGACGCGCATGCCGCGGCGAAGGCGCCGGGCGCCAAGCCGCAGTTCTTCAATCCGGCGCAGTACACGCTGGTCGGCACCGTCGCCGACATCGTGATTCCGCGCACCGATACCCCGGGCGCGACCGACGCCGGCGTGCCGCTGTTCATCGACCAGCTGTTCTTCGCGGTCTACGCGAAGCCCGACCAGGCGCGCTACACCACCGCCATGGCGGCCTTCGACAAGGCGGGCGGCAAGCCGTTCCAGCAGCTCGACCCGGCGCAGCGCAAGGCGCTCGTGGAGCGGCTGCACAAGGAAGCGCTCGCCGTGCCCAAGGGCGGCAAGATCCCGCCGGCCGCCGACTTCGTGCTCATGACCAAGAAGCTCACGATGCTGGGCTTCTTCCTCTCGCAACCGGGCTGCACGCAGGTGCTGCAGTACGCCGCCGTGCCCGCCCAGTGGAAGGCCGACATCCCGCTGTCCGAGGCCGGCAACGGCCGGGCGTGGGCCGTCGAGGCGGAACTGAAGATCTGACGGGAAGACACGCCACATGAGCATGCCTGACGACACGACCGACATCGGCCGCCGCTCCGCCCTGGGCCGCCTCGCCACCGCCGCCGCGCTGGCCGGCGCCGTGCCGCTCCTCGCTTCCGCCCAGGCGGTCGCCGGGAAAGCACCTTCGCCGGCACCCGGCGGTGGACGCCTCAAGCAGTCGCTCAGCCGCTGGACGTCCAAGGCGCCGCTGCCCGATCTGTGCAAGCGCCTGAAGACGATCGGCTTCACCGGCGTCGACCTGCTCTACGCGGACGAGTGGTCGGTGGTAGCCGATCACGGCATGGCCGTATCGATGGGCTATCCCGCCAAGCGCGACAACTTCATCGAGATGGGCTTCAACGATCCGGCGAACCACGCGACGCTGATCAAGGAGATCGAGACCACGATCCCGCTCGCGAAGCGCGCCGGCGTCACCAACATCATCACCATGTTCGGCAACCGCAAGGCTGGCATCGACGACCAGCGCGCGATCGACAACTGCATCGCCGGCCTGTCGAAGATCGCGCCCTACGCCGCGGAGAACGGCATCACGCTGTGCCTCGAGCTGCTCAACAGCAAGGTGGACCACCACGGCTACCAGGGCGACCACACGGCGTTCGGCGTGGCGGTGACGAAGGGCCTGAATTCGCCCAACGTCAAGCTGCTCTACGACATCTATCACATGCAGATCATGGAAGGCGACGTGATCCGCACGATCCGCGACAACATCCAGTGGATCGGTCACTTCCATACCGGCGGCGTGCCCGGTCGCCACGAGATCGACGGCACGCAGGAGCTGAATTACCGCGCCGTCGCGACCGCGATCGCTGACCTGAAGTACCAGGGCTTCATCGCGCACGAATTCATGCCGACCCACGCGGATCCGTTCGACTCGTTCGCCGAGGCGTTCCGGATCTGCGCGGTCTGACCCCCTCCCCAAGGAACGCCCCATGAAACAGTTCAATCCGACGGCCCCCGCCCTCGCCGCCATCGCCACCCTCGGTGCGACATCCGCCCTGGCGCAGGACGATCCGAAGGCGACGGAGCAGTGGGAACCGGTACCCAAGGTCGTCACGCCGGGCGCGACGGACAGCGCGCCGCCCTCCGATGCCGTCGTGCTCTTCGACGGCCGCAGCCTGGCCGGCTGGGAAATGTCGAAGGACAAGTCGCCCGCCGCCTGGAAGGTGCACGACGGCATCGTCACCGTCGACAAGACCACGGGCAACATCCAGACCAAGCAGCGCTTCCGCGACTACCAGCTGCACCTGGAATGGCAGATTCCGAAGGACATCACGGGTGAAGGCCAGGGCCGCGGCAACAGCGGCATCTTCCTCGCCTCCACCGGTCCGGGCGACGAGGGTTACGAAGTCCAGATCATGGATTCGTACCAGAACAAGACCTACGTCAACGGCCAGGCCGCGAGCATCTACAAGCAGACCGCACCGCTCGTGAACGCCGCGCGCCGCCCGGGCGAGTGGCAGAGCTACGACATCGTCTGGACGGCGCCCGTCTTCGCCGCCGATGGCTCCGTGAAGTCGCCGGCGTACGTCACGCTGTTCCACAACGGCGTGCTCGTGCAGAACCACACCGAACTCACCGGCGAAACCTTCTACATCGGCAAGCCGAAGTACAAGGCGTACACCGATGCGCCGATCAAGCTGCAGGCCCACGGCGACCACTCGCAGCCGATCAGCTTCCGCAACATCTGGGTCCGGCCGCTGAACTGAGCGAAAGAGCGTTACGCGATGGGGTGATCCTGCAATCGAAGGCGGCGTCGATCGACGTACAAGATCGGCCGGTTCGGCCGCTCTTGTCTGATGGGTGACAAGTGACGTCGTCACATATGGCTCGATGCCACGGGGGGCAAGGGAATGTCGATAAGGTACGTTGCGAGGCTGGCTGCCTTCGGCGCATCGCAGCTCTGCGCGGTTTCGGCCTTCAGCCAGGACATCGCCTACCCTCGTGGCGCCGATGGCATGCCGACCTCGCAAGCGCCGGGCCTCACCGCCCGCGGGACGCCTGACCGGGGACCCATTTCGGTGAATGTAGCGCTACTACGGGAAGGTCCGGACGATGTACTGTCGATTCGGCTTTCCAACACGAGCGCTCATGTCGTCGAGATCGATCTGCGCGAGTCCCCGTGCAGTTCCACGGAACTTGCCACCATGGCTTTCGTAGGAAAGGGCGCGGTCGGCGTTCCACGGGAGCGCATAGGCATCGTGGAGTACGTGCTTCCCGTGAAGAAGAAGATCGAACCAGGTTCGACGCACACGTGCACGTTCTCGATCAGCCGATGGTACGACGGCAGGTGGAAACCCGCCGATCGGCCGGATGTGAAGATATTCTGGGCCTTCGAGCCGCCCGAAGACGGCGTCTTCGATAAGAAGCTCTATGGGGGAGTGGTCAAGCTCCCGCAGCCCGGCCGCTGAACTGATCCGGATCACTCCGCGATGGCCGGGGCCTGCGAAGGTCCCAGCCATCGCAGCACCCGGCGTATCCACGCCCCTGCCGGATTACGATTCCAGACGAGCGTCGCGACGCTCTCCGCGGGCATGTCGTAGTCGATGCGGTTCGGGCCCTGCGCGATCGACACGCGCCGCGCTTTCTTGTTGATGTTCACCAGGACGAGCACGTAGGCGTCGTCGCTCTCGTTCTGGAAGGCGACGTTGGCGATGTTCTTGTCGGCGTCGGTATCCGTGGACTTCAGGCGCACCGCGCCCCGCGTCACGAACTTGCTGAAGTGCGCGATCGCGTAGTACTCGTCGTTGCGCGTGACCGCACCCGTCTGCGAATCGATCGTGACGATGCCCTTGCACAGTGCGCAGCCGCCGAAATGCGGGCCATGGTTTTCGTCCAGCGCGAGGTTCCAGTAGATGGCTCCCTTCGCCCACTGGCGGATGCCGGTGACGAGGAGGTTGCGCGAGAACCAGAGCAGTTCGCCGTTGACGCTCAGCTCCCAGTCGCCACCGGAACATTCGGTGATGTAGGTGTTCTTGTCGGGATGGGCGCGGTGCACGCGCCCCTGCTCGTGCTGGCTGCCTTCGTAGCAATGCCATGCCACGCCGTCGACGTAACGTGCCGCGGCGGGATCGCCGAGCACCGCCAGCGGTTGCTCGGGATGGCTCCAGTTGTGATCCCAGTCGAGGATGCGTGTCGGCGGCCGGCGCCCGGCAAGCTTCGGGCCCAGATATTTCGCGATGATGCGGGCACGCTGTTCGGCGCCCATGAGCATCCCGGGATAGCTGATGGGCGAGAAAGCCGGCTCGTTCTGCAGCGTCAACGCGGCGATGGGAATGCCGTAGCCGCGATACGTGTCGACGTACTTCACGAGGTAGTCGGCGTAGACGCTCTCGTACTGCTGCTGGAGCTCGCCACCGATGAGGTTCTCGTTCGTCTTCATCCACGCCGGTGCCGTCCACGGCGAGGCGACCACGAACAGGTCGGGCTCGATCGCCATCACTTCCTGGACGACGGGGATCACGTCCTCCTCGTTGGCCGTGACATCGAAGCGGCGCAGCGTCGGGTCGGTCTGCCCGAACGGAATGTCGTCGAGCGTGTAGAGCCGCAACGAGAAGTCCGACGCGCCGATCGTGAGGCGCATCATGTCGAGGTTGAGGTTCGGTGGCGGTCCGTACAGTTCCCGCAACAGCTCGCGTCGCCGCGGCGCGTCCAGTTTCGTGTGAAGAAGCCACGCGGAGGCATCCGTCATCGCCGCGCCGAAACCGACCATGGTCTGGTAGCGCGCGCTGGCGTCGATCACGATGTCGGCGGGCGACGCGTCGTTCGGACGCACGACCAGATCGGACTGCCGGGCGAGCTTGAGCCGGTGATCGGCCGTGCTCAGCCACACCTCCACGCGGGAGACGACCGGCGGCGCGGGGGCGGCGTCGACGGCGACCGCCGTGGGTGGGCGGAACGACGGCGCGAGCACCGCGCCCAGGCTGAGCAGCGACACGAGCGCGACGACGATGACGATCGCACGACGGGACTCCGTCCGTCGCTCATCCATGGATCACGGCCGCACCGGAGGCGGCGTACGGGAAAAGAAGCCGTGCGCGCATGGGGTCATCATAGCGGCGAACGGCTCCTCTTGCCGATGTCCCCGGCCCCTCGATTCAGGAGAGGGTACTAACGGTGTCTAACAGCATATAACTGGCCGCCGCGGAGGAACGCGCGCAGGCTGTGGTCGATTCCTCCCGAGGAGGTGGATCGATGAACCGCCCGATGTCCTTTCCCCTACGCTGCGCCCTTCCGCATGGGCTCGCCGCCCGCATCATGCTGCTGCAATGCGCGGGTATCTTCTTCGCGCAGGTGGCCTGCGTGCTCCTCGTGCTGGCCGGGGCGCCCGTCGCCGTCGGCGCCACGGTCGCGTTCGTGTCGATGCTGCCGTGGACGTGGCATGCGATCGGCGCCGCCGTCCGCCCGCTCAACGAGACGGCCGAGCTGCTGGAACGTTTCGATCCGGCGTACGTGCTCCCGCCGCCACCGGCGAGCGCGTCGGCCGACATGGCGCGGACGACCCACGCGCTGCGCGCGATCCACCTGCGCGTACGCGATCACGTGGCGGAGCGGCTGGCGTTCCTCTCCGCGATCGCGCACGACCTGCAGACGCCCATCGCACGCATGCGTCTTCGCGTCGAGGCCATGGAAGAAGTGCCGGGGCGGCCGTATGTGATCGACGATCTGCACCGCATGGAGCGTCTCGTCCGCGACGGGGTCCGCTATGCGCGCTGCGCCGAGGCGCCGAGCGAGTCACCGGTGAAGCTCTGCCTCGTCGCCTTCGTCGACAGCCTCGCGTGCGATTACAGGGACGCGGGGAAGCCGGTCGCGTTCGCGGCGGCGCCTTCCCTCGTGATCCACACCTGCCCCAACGACCTCCGGCGCATCCTCGCCAACCTCGTCGACAACGCGGTGAAGCACGGCGGGCATGCGGAGCTCAGCATCCACAGAACGGAGTCGGGCGCCGTGGGCATCGACGTGTCGGACCGTGGCCCGGGCATCCCCGAACACGAGCTGGACGCCGTCCTGCGCCCGCTCTATCGCGTGCGCCGTGCCACCGAACCCGACGCCGAAGGATCCGGACTCGGTCTCGCGATCGCGCATCGGCTGGCGCTCAACCTCGGCGGCCGGTTGCGCCTCGCCAACCGCGACGCCGGTGGGTTATGCGTCACCCTGCTGCTGCCCTGCGCCGACGTCGACCATCAACGCGTCGAGCTCGCGCAGGTCCCGCGTATCGGCACCTTCGACGAAGGCATCGCGGCATGACACCAGGAGCGCGTCCGCCTCGGCGTGGCGCGACGTGGAACGCCAGTGACGCGCGAGGTCCATCGCGCAGCGAAGCGCCCACGCCGATGCCGACTGCGTCGTGGCGAGATCGAGCGCGCGCTGGAGCGTCTCCTCGAACGTGCTGTCGGAAGCGCCCAGCCGCCGCGACACCGCGGCCTTGAGTCGCAGCAGTTCGGGCAGCGCGAAGGCTTCGCCCGTGCGCTCGCAGTGGGCGATGCTCGCCTCGACGAGCTCGTGCGCTTCAAGGGGCCTGTCGCTGGAGAGCAACGCCTCGGTCAGGGCGATCTCGAACGTGGTCGTCAGCAGTTCGTAGCGCATCGCCTTCAGTCGCGCGAGGCTGTCGCGGATCGTGTCCACGGCCCGGCCGGAACAGCCACCGAGTACCTGCACGATGCCTTGGAAGCCGTCCGCCGCCGCGATGTACGGGCGGAAGATGTTCGCGTTCGCGGCGACCGAGAACGTGGAGAGCGCTTCCTTCACGCGATCGATCTCGCCCGTCCAGATGTGCACCGAAAGCGTCCAGATCAACGCGATGCAGTGGGTGACGGGGTGATCGAGCGCGACGGCTTCGCGCAGCGCGCGGTGTACCCAGTGCCGCGCCTGGTCGGCGTGCCCCTGTAGCCACAGCGTGCGCGCCAGCGCGATGCACGAGCGATTGCGATGATCGAATCCGTAGTGGATCGTGCGACTGAGCTCGGAGGGCAGGCTGTAGCGTAGCGAAAGCTCGAGCGAGCGCCGTGCGGCCGCCTGGTCGCCCAGCAGGTGCTGCGACACGCCGGCGAGCGACGCCGCGACCGCGATGGCCTCCGGTTCGTCGATCGCGCGGCCGACCTCGGTGGCGAGTTCGGCCCACGCGAGCGACGCCGCGAAGTCGCCGAGGCGTTCCTCGTAGATCTGCAGCCGGCCGAGGATGCGCAGCTGGTCCCAGGGACGGTCCAGTGCCTGGGCGATCTCGAGCGCGCGGCGCAGGGCGACTCCCGTCGCATCGGTATTGCCGAGCGTGAACATGCGCACGAGTCCGAGCGCGGCCTGCAACTCGAACTCCACCGCCGTGCCCACATACGGCATCCCGAGGAGGCTCAATGCGCGCTCGCACCACGTGCGGCATTCCGCCATGAACGAGAAGCGCAGGAAAAGCCGCGAGCTGACGGTGGCGAGGGGGATGGCGATGGCGCTCTCGCCCTGCGGGCCGAAGCTCCACTCCAGCGCGCTGCGCACGTTGCCGAACTGGCAACTGAGCCGCAGCGACTCGCGCACCGCTTCCTCGCCCGTTTCGCCGAGCGAGTCGAGCACACGCAGGAAGTACGCCGCGTGCCGGCGCTGCAGAGCGCGCACCTCCGCGTCGCCGTGCCGTGCCATGCGCTCGCGCGCGTAAGCTCGGGTCATTTCCAGCAAGCGGAACGAGCCGGCCGCGACGCCGCGGTCCACGGCCACGAGGCCCTTGGCCGCGAGGGCGTCGAGGGTCGCGATGGCGGTGTCCGCGTCCATGCGCGCGTCGGCGAGCACATGCGCGGTCGCGTCGAAGGAAAACGGGCCGACGAACACCGACAGCCGATCGAATGCGAGCCGCTCGGCGGCCGAGAGCAGCTCGTAGCTCCAGTCCAGGGTCGCGCGCAACGTCTGCTGCCGCGGTACCGCCGTGCGCCGGCCGGACCAGCCGAGACTGAAACGCTCGCCGAGCATGGCGTGCGTCGCCGCGACCCCGTGCGTGCCCACGCGCAGCGCCGCCAGTTCGATGGGCAGCGCCATGCCGTCGAGTCGCCGGCAGATGTCGGCGATCAGGCGTCGATCTTCAGGGCCCGGCTCGGGCATCGCGCTGCCCGCCCGCGCGCGCTCGATGAAGAGCTCCATGGCGGGAAAGGCGAGCAGGTCGTCCGGAACGCCGTCGCCTTCTGCGGGAAAGGCGAGCGGGTCGAGCCAGTGCACGTGCTCGTCGGTCGCGCGCAGCGGCTCGCGACTGGTGGCGAGGATGCCGACGCCGAGCGCCGACGATCGTATGCGTTCCAGCGTCACCGATGCGGCGTCGACGACGTGCTCGCAGTTGTCCACGACGATCAGGAGCGTCGAGGCGCGCAGGTGCGCGATGAGGACGCTCACCGGATCGTCGGTTTGCACCGGTATCTCCAGCGCGCTCGCGAGCGCGAAGGGAACGAGCGCGGGATCCTCGACCTGCGCGAGATCCACGAAGCGCACGGTGCGGCCTTCGTCGACGAGCCGGTGTCCCACTTCGACGGCGAGGCTCGTCTTGCCGACCCCGCCGGCGCCGGCGATCGTGTAGAGCACCGATGTTCCGAGGCGGTCGAGCACGCGCGCGACGTCGTTCGCGCGACCGATCAGCCGCGCGCGACGCGGCAGCCGTCCGGCGCCCGCGACGAGACCGCCATGCACCGGCGTGGCCAGAGGCATGGACGCTTCGGCGAAGACGCGCTGCACGGGCGCGACGAACGCGTAACCGACGCCCACCTGCGTGGCGATGTAGCGGGCCCCGGCCTCGCCGTCACCGAGGATCTTGCGCAACGATGTCATGTGGAAGCGCAGGCTGCCTTCCTCGACGACCACGTCGGGCCAGACGCGCCGGATGATGTCGCGCTTCGTCAGTACGCGGCCCGGACGCTCGACGAGCGCGACGAGAAGGTCCAGCGCCCGGCCGCCGATGTCGACCGGCTGGCCATCGCGCAGCAGCCGTCGCTCGACCGGCAACAGCCGGAACGGGCCGAAGACCACCTCGGCACCCTCCACCTGCACGTCGTCGGAGATGGTGCCCATGTGTCGCTTCCCGGCCTTTCGTCAACGAAGACGGGGAACTATCGGAAGAACGCGCGTGCCATGCAACCCTACGAAAGGGTAGTCGTGGGACGATTCCATCGCGGCTTGGACGAAAGCATCGCCGCGTGCACTCACTTGCGCGCGCGAGGCTTCACTCGGGTGCGTTTGCCGATCGTTGCGGGCTGCTGCGCGCCCTTCGGACCGTCGCTTCGGGAGGCGCCGAGACGCTCCATCCAGGCCAGTCCGTCGACGTACGACAGGAAGTGCTGAAGGTAGCCCGGCGACGTTTCGCGCATCAGCGCGATCGAACGATGCACGAGGGCACTGGAGTTCAACGGGCCGGCGTCGTCGGCCGTATACGCGAGGGATTCGCGCATCTGGCTTTCGGTGCGCACGCTCGACCAGAGCGCGCGAAACGCGTCGAGGACACCAAGCTCGGGATACGGCACCGGCGCCGCCGCGTCGCGCGCCGCCGCGCGCGCGGAGAGTTCGTCGACGAGCTGACGCAGGCCGCCCGCGGCGGACGTCGCCACCGGGACCTGCTTCGCATCGTCGTCGCGGCGCTTACGGGCCATGCGCCGCCGGACCGGTGCTGGAGGACTTCGGCACCGGCGCGAGTTCGACGCGGCGGTTCTTCGCACGGCCTTCTTCGTCCGCGTTGGAACCGACCGGCTGCTCGGCGCCGAAGGCGGCGGCGAACACGGACGACGCGGGCACACCGTCGTCGATCAACGTGCGCGTGACCGTCAACGCGCGCTCCGCCGAGAGCTCCCAGTTGTCGGCGAACCGGCGGTTGCCGTCGTGCACCTGCTGGTCGTCGGTGAAGCCGCTGACCATCAGCAGTTCGCCGCGCGACGCGAGATAACTCGACAATGGCCCCGCGAGCGTCTTCAGCAACTCGCGGCCCTCCGGCTGCAGCTGGTCGGAGTTGAGCGCGAACAGCACGCTGCCGCGGATACCGATGCGTCCGTTGACCAGCGTCACGCGCCCCGCCGCGAGCGGCACGGCAAGCGCCTGCTCGAGCGTCGTGCGCCGCTGCTCCTCGGCCTGCCGGTGCTTCACCTCTTCGTCGAGACGGCTCGACAGCGCGAGCTGCATGCCGATGACGCCGACGAGGATCAGCACGAACGCGCCAAGCAGCACGGACATCAGGTCGCCGAAGGCGGCCCAGATCGGCGTACCGGATTCGTTCTCGAATTCCAGCTCGTCGCTCATGCCGCGCCGGCTCCGGCGCGATCGCGCTGGCTGGCGAGGCGTTGCAGGTCTTCGACGATCTGCTTCTGCGAAAGCATGCTGAGGTCGACGACTTCGCGCGCCTGGGCCACGTAGTACGCCAGCTGCTCGTCGCTGCGGGCCATCGACTTGTCGAGGGCGGAGGCGACCTGCTGCAGGTGCTCGGTGAGCACGCCGTTGGCTTCCCCGAACGAGGCCACCGCCGCGCCGAGCGCTTCGCCGAGGCCGGCGATGCCCGACGCGCCTTCGCTCACCTGCGCCGCCACGGTTTCGAGCTTGCCGGTCTGCGCTTCGATGTGATCGGTGAAGCGCGTGCCGACACGATCCAGCAGCTCCGCCGATTGCGCGACGAGTGCATCCACCGCCGTGCGCTGCTCGGTGGAGGCATGGTTCACGGCATCGAGGAGGGTTTCGAGCGTCGCGAGCAGGCGCGTGCGCTCCTCGAGCATCGCCGTGTCGCGCAGCATGCTGTCGGAGAGTTTCTGGCGCAACTCGGCGACGACCTCGGCCGCCACCTTCGGCGCTTCCGACGCCGCATCCAGGAGGCGTGAGATCTCGGCGACGGTCTCACTCGCGCTGGCCTGCGCCTGCGCGGCGACCTGCTTCGCCGTGGACTCGAACGCGTCGCAGATCGCCTGCTGGCGCGCGACGGTCGCATCGCCCGTGGCGGCCCACTGCTCGCCCAGCGTGTCGCCCATGCGGGTGAACGCACCCGTCCACGCGTCGAGACGCGCGTCGTCGCGCGCCTGCAGCGTTTCCTGCAACGCGAGCTGCGTCGCATCGACCTTCTCGACGAGCGACGCGGCATGTCGTTCGAACGTCGCCGCCGCCTGCGCCAGCGCCTGTTCGCTGCGTGCCGCGGCATCGCGATTGGCTGCCTGCTGCTGCGACAGCGCGGCACCCCAGCCCTCGGCGATCGCCGCGCCCGTGGCGTCCAGGCGCGAGGTCACGTTGTCGACGAGCGTCGCGGAACGCTGACCGAACGTCGTGCCGAACGCCTCCAGCGTGCCGGCGAGCTCGCGGGTCAGGGCTTCGTGGCTGTCGCGCTGCTGACGGACGAGCTCGTCGTTGGCCGCACGCTGAGCGGCCAACGCGTCGGTCCAGATCGACGACACCTGCGTCGCGGCGGCTTCGAAACCGGTGGAAAGGCCCTCGAGCTGGCGCTTCACGGAAGCGTTGATCGCCTCGTGCAGCGCGGTGGTCTCGCGCGCCAGCGCGGCCATGGTGGTGTCGACCACCGGCTGGAAGGCTGCACCCGCCGCACGGGCGCTCTCGACGACGCTCTCGCGAAGCGACTGCTCCACGGCCGCGGCGAGTCGCTGGTGGATCGCTTCGGTCTTCGCCTGGAACGTCTCCTGGCTGGCGAGCTGACGCTCGCCAGTCACGGTGCCCTGGCGTTCGATCGCTTCGATCATCGCCTGCAGGCGATCGACGAGTGCCGGCATCGCTTCGCTCTGCCGCTGCAGCAGGCGGAACGATTCCTCGCGCTGATGCGCGCGGGAATGCACGCGCAGCGTGGTGGCGATCGCGGCGTCGAGCTGCTGAACCACGGCGACGCGTTCGCGACGGCACAGCGCGGAAAGGAGTCCGAGCATCGCGGAACTGGCGACGCCTGCGATGGAGGTGCCGAACGCGAAGCCGAGGCCCTTGACCGGCGCGGCGAGCGAGTTGCGGATCGCCTGCAGGTCGGTGGCGCTCTCGAGCGCCAGGCCCGTGCCGTGCAGCGTGGCCATCATGCCCAGCAGCGTGCCGAGCATGCCCAGCAACACCAGCAGGCCCACGAGGTAAGGGGTGAGCACCGGCGGCGGCAGCGCGACGCGCTCGCCCTCCACGCGCAGGCGCACCGTCTGGCGCAGCGAGGGATGCAGGCGGCCGACCCAGGCGGCGAGCGAGGGCGGCTCGCCGGACAGCTCGCCGACGGCCGCGCCCAGCGAACCCGTCGCCTGACGGTAGCGGAACAGTTCGAGCGCGCCCGCGACGTAGCAGACGCCGATCAACGCCGCGATCGCCGCGCCGAGCGGATTGCTGCCGACATAGCCGATGCCGATCCAGGCGACGACCGCGAGGCCCACGACGAACACGAAGAGATAGAGGAGATTCCTGAACATGATTTCTCGGTTAGCGGGCGCGGAGCGCCGCAAGCAGGCCTTCGACCGGTTGAAAACGAACGTCCAGTTCGGCGAGCAGGACGCTCTGCATGTCCTTGCGAAAGATGTCGAGCCACGCATCGTGCGTGGCCGTGGCCGGAGCATCCGGCGAGCCCTCGCCCGCGTGCGCGCGACGGAGGCGTTCGAAATGGGTTTCCAGCAGGCCGGGCACCGTGCCCAGGAGACGCTGCTCGCGCGGGCTCAGGGCCAGCTCCATCACGGCATCGAGCTCCGCCAGCCGCGCCATGTCCTCGGACGCCCGGCCGAGGAGGTCGCGCAGTTCGCCGCGCAGGCGGCCGGTGGTGCCCTGCATGGCGCGTTGCAGCGTGAGGTAGCGCTGCCGGTAGGGCGCATAGTCGGGCGGCGGCGGCACCCAGCCCTCCACGGGAGGCACCTGCGCCGGCTCGCGCTGGGCCGAAGGCACCAGCTCACGCGCGTTGGCGATCGTCTCGGCCAGGGCCTCGCGCAGGCGCGCGCATTCGGCCGCCGGGCCGTCCTCGAAGGCCGGGGCCTCGTCGTCGGGCTCGGGCAACCGCCCGTCGAGCGCCGTCGACAGGGCGATCGCCTGCGTCCAGTTCAGCCACCCGCTGAGGTGGTCCGGCAACGACTGGCTCGATTGTGGGGCGTCGACGTCCGCGAGGCGCGCCAGGAGGCGGATGAACGTCGGCCCGCGGACGGTCGTCCGACGAGTTGCTTGCACGATGAGACTGGCTGAAAAACCGCCATTTTACACGCTATCGGCAACGGGGACCCTGCCGCGGCACGCGCTGGTGTACAACGCCATGAACCGCTCGTCCCCGACACCCACCCCATCGAGGTAACTGCCGTGACGACGAAGAAGCCCGGTTCCCGCCGCCATCCGCTTGCCGGCCTGTGGGCGCTCTGCCTGCCGCTCTGCCTGCCGCTGTGCCCGCCCGCGTTCGCCGCGGCGCTCCACGTGCCCCAGGTTCAGGTCGGCCCGCCCGTCGAAGCGATGTACCGCTGTCCCGGCGGCAAATCCTTTCGCGTGACGTACTTCAACGGCAGCAACGGCCAGAGTTTCGCGTTGCTGCCGGTGGACCGCGTACCGCAGCTGCTCGTCGCCACGGCGTCCGCCGATGGCGTGCGATACCAATCGGGCTTCGTCACGTGGTGGAGCAAGGGCCGCCAGGGCGACTACTACGACACCCGCAAGGACCCGGACCGCCCCCTGCTGCGCGGCTGCGTCTCGAAGTGACCGGCAGCGCAGAAAACGGCAATCCGCGCACGTATGCCAGGCCTAGCATCGGAAGGCAGGCTGACGGGAACAACCACCGTGGAATCGCAACGCAAGGTCGCCGTGGTCACCGGAGCGTCGCAGGGCATCGGCGCGGGAATCGTCGAGGCGTATCGCCGACTCGGCTTCGCCGTGGTCGCCAACTCGCGCGGCATCCGTCCGTCCACTGACGACGACCTGGTGACGGTCGCCGGCAGCATCGCCGATCGCAACGTGGCGGCACAGGTCGCCACCACCGCGATCGAACGCTTCGGCCGCGTCGACACGCTGATCAACAACGCCGGCATCTTCCTTTCGAAGCCGTTCGTCGAGTTCACCGAAGAGGATTTCCGCAATGCCGTCGACGTCAACCTGGCGGGGTTCTTCCACATCACGCAATTCGTCGCGCAGCAGATGCTGCGACAGGGCTCGGGTCACATCGTGCAGATCACCACGACGATCGTCGACCAACCCATCGCAGGCGTGCCCAGTGGCCTCGCGTCGCTGACCAAGGGGGGCCTCGCCGCCATCACGAGGGGCCTTGCCATCGAGTACGCCAGATCGGGCATCCGCGTGAACGCCGTCGCGCCGGGCATCATCCGCACGCCGATGCATGCGAACGATTCGCTGGAATTCCTCGCCGGCCTGCATCCGGTGGGCAGGCTGGGCGAGATCGCCGATGTCGTCGACGCGATCCTCTACCTGGAACGCGCCCCGTTCGTCACCGGCGAGATCCTCAACGTGGATGGCGGGCAGCATGCCGGCCGCTGGTAAGGAGTGCGTGCGATGCCCATCGTGACGATTCAGGTGACACGCGAAGGGACGGCCCCCGGTGCCACGAGCACCACGGCCGAGCAGAAGGCGGCCCTCATCCAGGGTGTGAGCCAGCTCCTGCTCGACGTGATGGGCAAGCCGTTCGACAGCACGTTCGTGGTGATCGAGGAAGTGGACCTCGACAACTGGGGCTGGCACGGCGTGCCCGTCAGCGAACTGCGCAAGCGAGCCGGCCCGCCTTGAGGGCTCACCCGTAGGAGCGCACCTGGGCGCGATCTCGGCACTCCCTCAGCCTCCATCGCGCCCAGGTGCGCTCCTACGGTCTCAGAGCTTCGCCGATTCGCGCCAGAGGTCGGTGCCGCCGTCACTCGCGTAGCGATCGATCTCCGCCAGTTCCTCTGCCGTGAAGGCGAGGCCGCGCAGCGCGCCGAGCGAATCGTCGAGCTGCTCGACCGTGCGCGCGCCGATCAGGGCCGACGTCACGCGCGGATCGCGAAGCACCCACGCGATGGCCATCTGCGCCAGCGTCTGGCCGCGACGCTCGGCGATGGCGTTCAGGGCGCGAACGCGCTCCAGGTTCGTCTCGTTGAGCTGGCTCTTGCCGAGCGAGCCGTCGCGCGTGACGCGTGCGTCGCTGGGGACGCCCTTGAGGTACTTCGACGTGAGCAGGCCCTGCGCGAGCGGCGAGAACGCGATGCACCCCGTACCGAGGTCTTCGAGCGTGTCGAGCAGGCCGTCCTCGATCCAGCGGTTGAACATCGAATAGTTCGGCTGGTGAATGAACAGCGGCACGCGTTCCTCGGCGAGGATCGCGGCGGCCTTGCGCGTCAGCTCCGGCGAATAGCTCGAGATGCCGACGTAGAGCGCCTTGCCCTGGCGATGGATGTGCGCCAGCGCGCCCATCGTCTCTTCCAGCGGCGTGTCCGGATCGACGCGGTGCGAGTAGAAGATGTCGACGTAATCCAGCCCCATGCGCTTCAGCGACTGATCGAGGCTGGCGATGAGGTACTTGCGGCTGCCGCCGATGCCGCCGTATGGGCCCGGCCACATGTCCCAGCCCGCCTTCGTGGAGATGATCAACTCGTCGCGGTAGGCGGCGAGATCGGTCGCCATGACGCGACCGAAGTTCTCCTCGGCCGAACCGTAGGGCGGCCCGTAGTTGTTCGCGAGGTCGAAGTGCGTGATGCCGCGGTCGAACGCGCGGCGCAGGATGGCGCGGCCGGTCTCGAAGACGTCGGCACCGCCGAAGTTCTGCCACAGGCCCAGCGAGATCGCCGGGAGGTCGATGCCGCTGCGACCGCAGCGGCGGTAAGGCATGAGGTTGTCGTAGCGGTCCGGTGCGGCTTGGTAGGTCACGGGTAACTCCGGGGGACGGGGGAACGAAATCAGGCCCCGGATGGTACGCCATGGCCGTGTGGGCGATCTTGCCTGTGCCCCTGCCTCGCGCATGGCCATGGCGGAGGCGGTCCGAATGGCCCGTGAGCCGAATAGGGCGTATATTCGGCTCACTGAATGAGCCGAATAGATCCATTAATCGGCTCACCGCTGGGACCGGTGATGCGCGACGTAACCTGGATATGGCAGCAGGAGGGGTGGCCAGCGTTCCGCTGGCGCGACGACGTGCTCGCACCTTTGCTGCGCGCCTGCCAACTCGCCCAGGGGCGCCTGCTCGGTGTCGCCGGGGCCGCCGATGCCGACACGGACGCCCGCGTGGAGCTCGATGCCCTCCTGCAGAACATCGTGACCTCGTCGGCGATCGAGGGCGAGGCACTGAACGTCGGCTCCGTTCGCTCGTCGCTCGCACGCCGCCTCGGCGTCGACGAAGAAACCGCCAGTCGCACCAGCGCACGAAGCGAAGGGCTCGCAGAGCTGATGCTGGACGCGACCCGTCGTTACGACGACGAGCTCGACCTGGGCCGGCTGTTGCGCTGGCACGCGCTTCTTTTCCCTCCCGAGGCCGGCCTGCTGACGCGGAACCTGCGCGTCGCAGCGCTGCGCGGCGACGAACCCATGCAGGTCGTTTCCGGACGGCTGGATCGCCCTCGTGTGCATTTCGAAGCCCCACCCCGCGAGGGCCTCGAACAAGGCGTCGCCGCGTTCCTGGCGTGGTTCGCCGCGAGCCGGCGCGACACGTCGCTCGACCCGTTGCTACGCGCGGGCGTCGCGCACTTCTGGTTCGTGACGCTCCACCCTTTCGACGACGGCAATGGCCGCCTGACGCGGGCGCTCACCGATCTCGCGCTCGCGCAGGCGGAACGGCAGGCGATCCGGTTCTACACGATGTCGTCGAGCATCCTCGACGATCGCTCCGGTTATTACGCGGTCCTGGAAGCGAGCCAGAAGGCTGGGCTCGACATCACGCCGTGGCTCGAGTGGTTTCTCGGCACGTTGCTGCGCAGTCTGGAGAAGGCTCGCGGCGACATCGATCGCGTCCTCGACAAGTCGCGCTTCTGGCAGCGCCATCGCGCGCAGGAGCTGTCGGCCGAACAGGTCAAGGTGCTCAACCGCCTGCTCGACGGCGGCGAGCGCGGCTTCGCGAACGGCATCAGCGCATCGCAGTACCAGGCTGTCGCTCGCGTATCGAAGGCGACCGCCACGCGCCATCTTTCCGACCTCCTGGAGAAGGGACTCGTCGAACGACTCCAGGGCGGCGGCCGCAGCACGCGCTATCGGATCGCCACAACGGGAGCGGGCTCCGATGCGTGAACCAAACCTGCCGCGCATGAAGACGTTCGGTTCCGCGCTGCGCCTCTGGGCCGGCATGCTGGCGTGCGGCGTCGCCGTGTTGCTCGGCTCGGTGCTGATCGGCGGCGCGGATTCGTCGGTCGCCGCCTCGTGGAAGGCGCTGGTCGGGTCCACCGGCACACCGATGGACGCGATCGTGTGGCAGCTGCGCATTCCGCGTTCGGTCGCCGCCTGCGGCGTGGGCGGCCTGCTCGCCGTCTCCGGCTGCCTCATGCAGATCCTCGTGCGCAATCCGCTCGCCGATCCGTACACGCTTGGCCTTTCCGGCGGCGCCGCAGTGGGCGCCCTCGGCGCGATGCTCGCGGGTGCGGGTGCCGTCGCGACGGCGCTGGGTGCGGCCGCCGGCGCGCTGGTCGCCTGCGTGGCCGTGTTCGTGCTCGCGCACCGCGACCTCCTGGCCCGGGCCCGCGCCGCGCAACGCGAGGACTCCACCGATCTGATCCTGATCGGCGTGATGCTGGCCGCGGGTCTCGGCGCCATCGTCAGCATGATGCTCGTCCTCGCACCCGACAGGAACCTGCGCGGCATGCTGTTCTGGATGATGGGCGACCTCAGCGGCGTCGCGAACTGGCTGCTGCCCGTCGCCACGCTGGCGGCGTGCGTGTTGCTGGTCGTCCCGCTGGGGCGGCAACTGAACCTGCTGATGCGCGGCGAGGAATCCGCCAGCGCGCTCGGCGTGCGGCCCAACGTGGTCAAGTCAGCGATCTTCGTCATCGCCTCGATCGCCACCGCGGTCGCGGTGACGACGGCCGGGACCGTGGGCTTCGTCGGGCTCGTGGTACCGCATGCGCTGCGCCGCGTCGTCGGCAACGACCAGCGCGTGCTGCTGCCGGCGTGCGCGATCGGCGGCGGCATCGTGGTGACCATCGCCGATACGATTTCACGCGTGGTCGCCGATCCGATCCAGCTCCCCGTGGGCGCCGTGATGGCGATCATCGGCGTGCCGACCTTCATGTTCCTGCTGGTGCGCCGCCGATGAGCCTGGAACTGACGGCGAACGCGCTCCGCCTGACGATGCGCGATCGCGAACTCGTGCGCGGCCTCGACATGCGCGTGGCGCCGGGCGACGTCTGGTGCGTGCTGGGACCCAACGGCGCCGGTAAGTCCACGCTGTTGCGGACGCTGGCCGGACTGCGGCCGGCCGACGGCGGACGCGTCCTGCTCGGTGGCCGCGATGTCGAAAGCTTCCCGCCGATCGAACTCGCCCGCCGGCGCGGCTTCCTGCCGCAGACCATCGTCGACGCCTTCAGCCTCACGGTGATGGAAGCCGTGATGTCCGCACGCCATCCCAGTCTGCCGTTCTGGGCGTGGGGCGAGAGCGACACGGCACCGGCCGTGGACGCACTGCACACGTTCGAACTCGAGGACCTCGCGCGGCGCGACGTCACGACTCTCTCGGGCGGGGAGCGCCAGCGCGTGAACATCGCCACGCTGTTCGCGCAGGACGTCGAGCTGCTCCTGCTCGACGAACCGCTCTCGTCGCTCGACCTGCATCACCAGATGAAGACCCTGCACGAGCTGATGCGCGTGGCGACGGAGCAAGGAAGATCGGTGGTCTACACGGTCCACGACATCAACCTCGCCTTCCAGCACGCGACGCACGCCGTGCTGCTCGATGGCCGGGGCGGCGCGCTCGCCGGTCCCAAGGACGACGTCGTCACGAGCGAGCACCTGAGCGCCGCTTTCCACCATCCGATCCACGGCGTGATGCTCGACGACGAGCTGTTCTTCCGCGCCGGCCGCCTCAACGGAACGCCCCCATGATCCGCCATGTCATCATGCTCGCCTGCCTCGTCGCGGCGCCGGCTTTCGCCTCCGTCACCGTGGTGGACGACGCGGGCCGCACGGTGACGCTGGCCGCGCCGGCGCATCGCATCGTGAGCCTCGCGCCCAACATCACCGACGCCCTGTTCGCCGCCGGTGCCGGCGCCTACGTGGTGGGGACATCGCGGTTCAGCGACTACCCGGAAGCGGCGAGGAAGGTTCCCGTCGTCGGCGACGCGACGATGATCGACCTGGAGCGGATCGTCGCCCTGAAACCCGACATCGTGGTCGTGTGGAAGAGCGGCAACGCGGCGGCGCAAGTCGAGAAGATCGTGCGCCTCGGCATTCCCGTGTTCTACGCGGAAACCACGCGACTGGCCGACGTGGCCGCCGCGACACGCCGCTTCGGCGTGCTGGCCGGCACCAGCCGCGTGGCCGATCGGCAGGCGACCGCGTTCGAGGAGGCGCTCGCCGGGCTGCGCGCGACCTATGCGGGAAAGAAGCGGCTGAAGGTCTTCTATCAGATATGGGACCGCCCGCTCATGACCATCGGGCGCGCGCAGATCATCGACGACGCGTTGACGCTGTGCGGCGGCGACAACGTCTTCGCCGACCTCACGGTGGCCGCCCCGACGGTGAGCCGCGAAGCCGTGCTGGCACGCGACCCCGACGTCATCGTCAGCGGCGGCGCCGAGGGCGAGTCGCTCGACGACTGGAAGCGGTCCGGATTCCTGACCGCCGTGAAACACCAGAACGTCTTCGCGATCGACGCGCCGACGCTCGCCCTGCCCTCGCCATCGATCCTTCCGGGTGTCCGCACGCTATGCGTCGCGCTGGACGCGGCGAGGAGTCGCGCCGCGCCCTGAAGGCTTTCACGGCATCTTCTTGCGGTCGTCGTCACATATGGCCCGCTTACACTTGCGGCGAGAACGCCCGGACCGAGAACGCATGACCCCGACCGCGACGACGCCAGGCTCCCGCGATCTCAGCTGGCTCAACGGCGCCGGCGAGGTCGGTGAGCTCATTCGCTCCATGGACTGGACGCCGACCGGCCTCGGTCCGCCCGAATCGTGGCCGCAGAGCCTGCGCACGGTCACGGGCATGCTGCTCCTTTCGCCCGTGCCCATCGTGCTGCTGTGGGGCGAGAAGGGCATCATGATCTACAACGACGCCTATTCGGTTTTCGCGGGAAACCGGCACCCCGCCCTGCTCGGCTCCGAAGTGCGCAAGGGTTGGGACGAGATCGCCGACTTCAACGACAACGTGATGCGCGTCGGCCTCGCCGGCGGCACGCTGGCGTACAAGGATCAGCAGCTGAGCCTGGTCCGGCATGGCAAGCCCGAGCCGGTGTGGATGGATCTCGACTACTCGCCGGTGCTGGGCGAGGACGGCAAGCCGGCGGGCGTGATCGCCATCGTCGTGGAGACGACCGAGCGCGTGCTGGCGGATCAGCGCGAGCGGGAGAACCAGGCGCGCCTGCAGTTCCTCGACGAGCTGCGCGAAGCGACCGCGCGCCACACCGACGCGGACGCGATCCTCGCCACCACGATGCGACTGCTGGGCGAGCACCTCGGCGTCGCCGTCTGCGCCTATGCCGACATGGAACCCGACGAGGACGGCTTCACCATCCGTGGGGACTGGTCGCGGCCGGGATCGCCCAGCATCGTGGGTCACTACAGCCTCACCGCCTTCGGCACGCGGGCCGTACGGAACCTGCACGCGGGCGCGCCGCTGGTCATCGACGACATCCGGGCCGAACTGGCTCCCGAGGAAGCGAAGACGTTCCTCGACATCGGGCTCGCGGCGACGGTCTGCATGCCGCTGCTGAAGGAGGGCCGCCTCACCGCCCTGATGGCGATCCACGACAAGGCGCCGCGACGCTGGCAGCCTCGCGAGCTCGCGCTGATGCGTGAGGTCACGGAGCGTTCTTGGCCGCACATCCAGCGCGTGCGCGCCGAGGCCGATGCGCGCGAGAGCGAACGACGCTTCCGCGAGGAACTCGAAGCGCAGGTACGGGATCGCACGGCCGCGCTCGAACGCAGCGAGGCGAACAGCCGGACGATCCTCGAGACCTCGCACCTGTTCCAGGGCCTGATCGACCTCGACGGCACCGTCCGCTTCGCCAACGCGACGTCGCTGGCCGGCATCGGCCGCACGCTCGCGGAGGTCGTCGGCCTGCCGCTGTGGCTGACTCCATGGTTCAGCGAGACACCCGGCATGCCCCGGACGATCGAGGCCGCCGCGCGCCGTGTCGCGGCGGGTGCGACCGAAAACCTGGGCGTGGTGCTGGATCTCCCGACCGGCACGCGCGCCTTCGACCTGTCGCTGCGCCCCGTCACGAACGACGACGGCAAGGTCGTGGCCATGGTGTACGAGGCCGTGGAAAAGACGGCGCGCGTGAAGGCCGAGCAGGCGCTCCTGCAGATGCAGAAGATGGAGGCGCTCGGCAATCTCACCGGTGGCATCGCGCACGACTTCAACAATCTCCTCATGGCCGTGCGCGGCAGCCTCGAACTCCTGCGCGAGCGTCTTTCGGACGAGCCGCTGCTTCTGCGCCTCGTCGACAACGCGATGGCCGGTGCCGATCGCGGCAGCACGCTGACGCGCCGCATGCTCGCCTTCGCGAGACGGCAGGAGCTGAAGACCGAGCGCATCGACGTGCACGCGCTGGTCGACGGCATGCGGGAGCTGATGCAGCGATCGCTCGGCGGAACCATCGTGGTGGAAACGCATTTCGCCGCCGATCTGTCGCCGGTGGAAGCTGACGCCAACCAGCTCGAATCGGCGCTGCTCAACCTCGCGGTGAACGCACGCGACGCGATGGACGGCGTCGGCACCATCGTCATCGCGACGAGCGAGGCCTGGGTGCACGACACGGATGGCCCGGTGGCGCCGGGCCGGTACGTTCGCCTGTCGCTCTCCGATTCGGGTGCGGGCATGGACGATGCCACGCTGAAGCGCGCCACGGAGCCGTTCTTCACGACCAAGGGCGTCGGCAAGGGCACGGGCCTGGGACTGTCGATGGTGCACGGCCTCGCCGAACAGCTCGGCGGCGCCCTGCTGCTCAGCAGCCGGCGCGACATCGGCACCACCGCGGAGATCTGGCTGCCCGCCGCGGCGGCCGTCGATCCGGCCGTCCATCCCGCGGTGGCCGTCGGCGCGGAGGCGGTACCCGGCCGCTGCGCATCGGCCGGTTCGATCACGATCCTCACCGTCGACGACGACGATCTCGTCCGCGCGACGACCGTCGAGATGCTCGAGGACCTCGGGTACTCGGTCGTCGCGGCGCGCTCCGGCGCGGAGGCCCTGCGCCTGCTGGAAGGAGCATGCGTGGACCTGGTGATCACCGACCACGCGATGCCGCAGATGACCGGAGCGCAGCTCGCCGCGGCGATCAGGGAACGCCACCCGGACCTGCCTATCGTCATGGCCACCGGCTACGCGGACCTGCCGCCGGGGCAGACGCTCGATCTGCCCCGCCTCGCGAAGCCGTACTCGCAGGCCACGCTCGCGGACATCGTGGCGCGCACCGTGGTTGCCAGGGAGCAGGCGGCAGGGTGAATCGTCGGATGGGATGCCTGTGCCGCACCATGCAGGTATGATGACCGTCCGATTTCTCCCATAGAGGTATTCGTCCGATGCGCCAGTGATGCCCTTTGCCCGTCCCGGGCGAACTCGACCTTCCCGACTTCGGGGAAGCCGACGGCATGCATTGGAATCGCAGATGACGACGACGTACTTGGCGCTCGATGGCGCTTCTTTCATCCTGCCGGATGGCAGGACACTCTTTTCGGACCTCCACGACACCTTCGACGAACGGCGCACCGGGCTCGTCGGCCGCAACGGTGTCGGCAAGAGCGTGCTCGCCCGCGTGCTCGCCGGGCAGGCCGAAGCGACGAGCGGGCGCGTCGTGCGCCATGGAACGGTGTACTACCTCGCGCAGCGCGTCGCCGACGACGTGGACGAGACGGTCGCCTCGCTCGCAGGCGTCGGCGCGACGATCGACGCACTCGGCCGCATCGAGGCGGGCAGCAGCGATCCGGCCGACTTCGACGCGGTGGACGATCGCTGGGACGCGCGCGAGCGACTGCGCGACGCGCTGGACGCCGACGGCCTCGCGCATGTGGGCGTGGGCGATCCGGCACGGCGGCTGAGCGGCGGCGAAGCGATGCGCGTCGCCCTGCTCGGCGCGCGCCTGCGTGGCGCGGATTACCTGATCCTCGATGAGCCGAGCAACCATCTGGATGGCGCGGCGCGCGTGGCGTTGCTCGACTGGATCCGCGCGTGGCCGGGCGGACTGCTCGTCGTCAGCCATGACCGGACCCTGCTGCGCGCGATGGAGCGCATCGTGGAACTCACACCATCCGGGCTGCGCAGTTACGGCGGCGGTTACGACGTTTACGCCGAGGCGCGTCAGCGGGAGCGTGAGAACGCCCTGCGCGAGCTGGAGGCGCGCAAGGCGGAAAGGAAGCGCGGTGAGGCGGCGCTGCGCGATCAGCGGGAGCGTCAGGAGCGACGGCAGTCGCGTGGCAGGAAGGATGCCGCCGACGCGAACCAGGCACCGATCCTGCTCGGCGGGCAGAAAGGACGTAGCGAAGCGAGCGCCGGCCGGCTCCGGCGGCGGCAGGAGGACGCGCGCGATGCGCTGTCCGCGCGCGTGGCCGATGCGTCGAAGCGCGTCGACGACGACGCGTCGGTGGCACTGCTCGTACCCGCTGGAACGGCCGGCGGCCCGCGCCGCGTGGCCTTGCTCGATGGCGTCACCCTTCCCTTCGTGCGCGGTGCGGCGGCACGCGTCGACCTGATCGTGGGCGCGGGCCAGCGCATTGGCGTCGTCGGGCCGAACGGCAGTGGCAAGTCGACGTTGCTGCACGTGCTCGCAGGGAACCGCGACCCGATCGACGGCCGCCGCGACGTGCCGGCGCGCGTGGCCTTCCTGGATCAGCGCCTGGCGGCGCTGGACGCCTCGCGTCCGCTGATCGATCAGATGCGCGAGGCGAATCCCGCCGCCGGCGAGGATGCGCTGCGATTGCGGCTCGCCTTGCTCGGCATCGACGCGGGCGGCATCTCGGCGAAGGTCGGCAGCCTCAGTGGCGGCGAGCGGCTGAAGGCCGCGCTGGCGCACGCGCTGGTGGCGGAGCCGCCACCGGGCCTGCTGCTGCTCGACGAGCCGGGCAACCACCTCGACCTCGCGTCGCTCGAGGCGCTGGAGGCGATGCTGTCGCAGTACGACGGCGCGCTCGTCGTCGTATCGCACGACGAGGCGTTCCTCGACCGGCTAGGGCTGACGCACCGCCTGGAGGTAACGGCGAGCGGCTGGGTGATGCAGCCGCTCTGAGCATCCGTTACTTCGACTCGCCTTTCGGAGGCAGGCGGTATCGCTGGTTGCCGTACGCCCAACTGGGCCAGAGGGCGTGCGCGAGGGCCGTCTTCTCCAGCTGCGGATCGACGGCCTCGGGGTCGAGCTTCTCGCCCTGCACGAGATAGTGGTACTGGGTCGCCTCCTGGTTCGGGCGCAGCACGACCAGCGTGTCGCCCTTGAGGTAACCGTAGTTGTCGCCGTACTGCATGATCGCGCGATCGGGATAGCGCTGCGTCAGGTCAGCACCGAGCATGGGATGCTCGCTGCTGATGCCGATGAGCGAGAGCAACGTCGGTGCGAGGTCGACCTGGCTGACGATGTGATCGTCCTTCTTCACCGGCACGCCGGCGCCGATGATCAGCGCGGGAATGTGGAAGTGGCGGACGGGCACGAGGCTCGCGCCGAAGACGCGCGCATCGTGGTCGGCGACGACGAGGAACACGGTGTGGTTCCAGTACGGCGACTGCTTCGCCTTCTCGAAGAACCGGCCGATCGACCAGTCCGCGTAGCGCACGGCGTTCGCGTTGCTCGCGGGATCGCCCTCGGCCTGGATGCGGCCGGCCGGGTATTCCCACGGCGTGTGGTTCGAGACGGAGAACGCGACGGTCAGGGTGGGCTTCTCGCCGTCGTCCATCAGGCGGTGATGCAGCTCGTTGAACATGTCCTCGTCGGACGCACCCCAGGAACCGACGAACGACGGCTTCGTTTCGAACGTCGCGCGGTCGACGACTTCGTTGAAGCCGTTGCCGAAGAAGAACGAGCGCATGTTGTCGAAGTGCGCCTCGCCGCCATAAAGGAAGCGCGTGTGGTAGCCGAACGTGTCGAGCAGCGCGCCGAGCGTGAAGAAGTCGCGCTGGCTGCGCGGCAGCTTCAGCACCGCTTCGGCCGGTGTGGGCAGGAAGCCCGTCGTCACCGCTTCGAGGCCGCGCGCGCTGCGCGTGCCGGTGGCGTAGGCACGCGTCAGCCACCAGCCGTCGTTCGAAAGCTTGTCGAGTTCCGGCGTGTAGCCGGCGCCGCCGAGGCTGCCGACGAACTGCGCACCGAGGCTTTCCTCGAGGATGATCACGAGGTTCAGCGGCTTGTCGCCCTGCCGCGTCGCCTGCTGGCGATGCAGGCTCGGGTACGTCGGATCGAGCGGCGCGCCGTCGAAACCGGCGGCGGCGCGCACGATCGACTGCATCTCGTCTTCCGGCATCTTGCCGTACACGGCCGACGCGGAACGCTCGTTGCCGAGCGCGATGGCGGCGTTGAGCACGTTGTAGAGGGAGTCGAGCGGCAGCGTGTTGACCATCGCGTCGCTGGTGAACGCCACCTGCGACGCGTTGAGCGGACGGTGCTGCAGCGTACCGCGGCCGCCGAGGAAGAGGACGACGAAGATCAGCGCCGTCGCCACCGGGCGCAACCAGCCGCGCATCGGACGCGCATCCGGACGGCGCGTCGGCAGCAGGCGGAAGCCGAGCCAGCCGAGCAGGACGAAGACGACGAGCCCGGCGCCGACGGAGAGCTTGTAGCCCTGCCAGAGCATGGATGCCACTTCGTTGGGGCTGGTCAGGTACTCGAACCAGAGGCGGTTCGGCCGGGTGTCGTACTCGACGATGAACTGCGGCGTGGAGACTTCCAGCAGCACGAAGGCCAGCCACCAGAAGCGCAGCCACCAGGCGGCCAGCCGGGTGGGCCATGCGCGATGGCCCAGCCATGGCGACAGCAGCGCCGGCCAGGCGACGATCATCGCCACCAGGGAGATGTCGATGCGCCAGCCGCCGAGCAGGATGGGCCAGATGCCACCGGCATCGTGCACGCGGCCCCACTGCCAGACCGACAGGCCGATACGTGAGAGCGTCAGGAAGACGAGGGCGACGACGATGAAACGCCAGGAAAGCTTGCGCACGAGTAGGTCCCGGATCGAGCGCGGCGGACGGCCGCGCATGGAAAACGCATGTTACTGGCCCGTGACTTTACACTGTGCGCCTTGTCAGCAACTTACGGCCGCCTTTCGCCGACGGCCCCAGCGAGGATCCACGATGTTCAGACTGGCCGATGCCACGCCGATCGCCACGGGCCACGTCCGCGAGGTGTACCAGCATCCCGACGACGAGAACCTCCTGATCAAGGTGATCTCCGCCGCGTCCATCGAGCAGCGCTGGAACGACACGCCGTGGTACCGGCGCCTGGCGCGCAGCGGCCCGTACAAGGACTTCGTGCGCGAGTTCCGGGAGTACGTCACGAGCATCTACGTGGGCGGGTACGAGACCTCGCCGATCGCGCGCGTCGTGGGGCTGGAGATGACCGACATCGGCCTCGGCCAGATCGTGGAGAAGGTGCGGACCCCGGACGGCCGCCTCGCCCCGACGCTGCACGACTGGGTGAAGGCGGAAGGCTTCACGCGCAGGACGGAGCAGGAACTCGAAAGCTTCTACGCCCGGCTGCTTTCGCACAACACCATCGCCGCCGACCTCCACGCCTGGAACGTGGTCTACGGCGAGGATTCACGCGGCGGCCCGCGGCTCGTGATGATCGACGGCTTCGGCGAGAAGAACATCGTGCCGCACTGCTCGATGAACCGCGCGCACAACGCGTCGCGCACGAAGAAGAAGTACGAGCGGATGCTCCGGCGCACGCGCGCCGAGGCACCCGCGGTCTAAGGCCGCGTCGGGCCGGGTTCGCAACCGGCCCGCGTCGCTTCCGCGGGCAGCAGCGAGAAGCTGACCCGGTTCGCCTTCCCGAGTGGCACCGCCTTGCCCGCCACGACGCATGCGTCGAGCGCCTGGTCGTTGATGAGGATCCACCGATGCGCCGGATCGGCCGCCTGCCAGGCGCGCGCATCGCGCAACTGGCTGGCCGCGTCGCGCGCGAATCCGAACTCGGCGACCGGCCGCCGCGCCTGATACATCAGTTCCTCGCGCCAGAGGACGAGCCCGAGCTGGCCATCGGGGCCGATCGTCGTATCGGCCTCTTCCATGAGCTGGCGGGTCGACTGGTTCGCATCGAGCAGCGGGAAGGTGCCGAGGGGCCAGATGATCCATGCGAGCGCCATGCCGCCGGCGAGCGCGGCCACGCCACGGCGCGGCCGCGCGATCGCCGCGGCGAGGAAAAAGCCCGCGCCGACGAGGATGACGCAGATCCATAGCGCCTCGCCGTGGCCGCTCAACTCGTAGCCCTCGGCGATACGGCGCGCCGCCTTCGGCGCCTTGATCAGGGCCCACAGGCCGGCCGCGCCGAAGATCGCGCCGCAGGCGATTCCGATCGCGAACGCCGCGCGCTGCAGCCAGCGCGTCCTGAGCAGCTCCAGCACGTACGGCGCCATCGCGAGCGCCAGCATCGGCAGGGCCGGGAGGATGTAGATCTCGCGCTTGCCGCTCGGGATCGAGAAGAACACGAGCACCAGCACGACCCACAGCAGCGGCATCCACACGCGCCCGTCCCGCTGGCGCAGCGCCTCGCGCCATGGCTTCGCCACGAACGGGATCAGCAGCCAGGTCGGCACCCAGTGCGTCAGGATGACCAGCAGGAAGTACCAGGGGGCTTCCTCGTGCTGCCAGGAGTTCGCGTAACGCTCCGCCGTCTGGCGGAACAGGATGTCCCGCACGTACGCCATGTGCTCCGGCGTCGGCTGGCCGTACGCCGTGAGCAGCATCGGCGCCAGCCAGAGGGACACCGCGACGAGGAACGCCGCCGCGCCGCCGGCCCATCGCCAGCCATCGCCGCGCGTCGTCGTGATGCCCGGCCAAGCGCGCACGCGCAGCAGCACGTACGGCAGCAGCATCAGCAGGACGATGACGCCCACGCCCTTCGTGATCACGCCCAGGCCGGCCGCGAAGCAGCCCAGCCAGTACATGCGCCAGTTCGGGCCGCGCAGGCAGTGCAGCAGGATCCCGGTGTTGCCCAGGGTGATCCAGAAGAGATTGAGGGGATCGATCTGGGCGTGACGGATCACGTCCACGAACTGCATGGTCGCCAGCACCAGCCCGGCGGCGACCAGCCCGACGCGCGGGCTCCACAGCCGACGGCCGAGGTGCCAGACCAGCGCCAGGGTGCCGAGGCCGGAAAGCAGCGAGGTCAGCAGGAACGCGCCGCGCCAGCCGCCGGTGATCCACATCCAGAAGGCTTCCGTCCACATGAGCATGGGCGGCTTGTCGGAATACAGCTCCGCGCCCCGCTGGGGGAACAGCCATTGGCCGGTTTCGAGCATCTGGCGGGCCACGAGGGCGAAGCGGGGTTCGTCCGGTGGCCACGGGTCGCGCACGCCGATGCCGGCCGCGAGCACGACCAGCGCGATCAGCATGAACCAGGCGAATTCACGTAAGGGGAGGCGTTCGTCGTTCTGTGGCATCTCGACCGGCGGTCCTGGCGGGCTGGGGCGATCCTAGCCGAAGAAAAGTCTTTCTACCCTATCAAGGGCTTAGTCGACGTGACCGCATTTTCTCGCCGAAGCCGTTTCAATTTCGTGGAGCTGGCACGTCTTAAGGGTTCGCCGGTGCGGAAATCGGCGTTCGTCCCTGCCCGTACGGGCGCCGATTTCCCACCGTGCGACCATAAGCATCCTCCTCCAGCCCATGAACGCGGTCAGGCAAACCATGGATCCATCCGAGGCGGCCGCCTCGTCGGGCGGCAACCGGGCCCGGCAGGTCGTCGACCTGTTCCGTGAGCACAACGCGGCGCTCGTCGCCTTCCTCCGCGCGCGCCTGAATTCGCTGGCCGACGCCCAGGAAGTGGCGCAGGAGGTCTACCTCAAGCTGCTCTCGCTGAGCGACGACACGGTGATCGACTCGCCGCGCGCGTTCCTCTTCCGCGCGGCGTCCAACCTCGCTGTCGACCGGATCCGCATGCGCAACGTGCGGGCGACGGCGCCGGTGGACCCCGATGCCGACGACTGGCATGTCACGCCCGTTCCCGAGCAGCACGCGTCGGCCCACGAACAGTGGCGGGACCTGCGCGTTGCGCTGGACGAGCTGCCGCCGAAAACGAGTCGCGCCTTCGTGATGCACATGATCGACGGACGCGACTTCGCGGCCATCGCGCGTGAGATGAATCTGAGCGAGCGCATGGTGCGCTACCACGTCGGCAATGCCCTGGCGCATTGCCGAGAACGCCGCGACAGCGCGGAGAACCCCCGATGACGACGACCACCTCCCCGTTCGACCGGCCACTCGAGCACACCGCCGCCGACTGGTGGACGCGGCTGCGCGATCCTTCCCTGCCCGACGCCGAGCTCCTCGCCTGGAGCGAGTGGCTGGAGGCCGATCCGCGTCACGCCGATGCCTTCGACCAGGCGTCCGCCCTCGCCGAGTCCATCGCCGCCATGGGGGGCGCCGAGCGCCGTGCGTTCGTGGACCGCTACGCCCCCGCGACGGCGCCGCACCCCGCGCGCGCCCGTCGTCCGCGCTTCGCCCTGGCGCTCGCCGCCGGTGTCGCGCTGGCGGTCGTGGGCGCGGGCGCGTTCCTTGCCCTGAAGCCCCGCACGCCGGACGTGAGCGCCAGCTACGCCAGCGAACGCGCCGGTCATCGCGACATCGCGCTTCCCGACGGCTCGAGCATCGAGCTGGGCGGCGCCAGTTCGGTGACCGCGCGCTACGGCCGCGACGAGCGCATGGTCGATCTCGACGCGGGCGAGGCGTTCTTCCGCGTCGCGCACGCGGAGCGTCCCTTCATCGTCAACGCCGGGCCTCTGCGGATCCGCGACCTCGGCACCGCGTTCAACGTCCGCCGCACGGGCGAGCGGGTCACGGTCACGGTGACGGAAGGCCGCGTTCGCGTGTCCCCGATGGCGGCGCAGAGCGACGCCGGCACGGTCGAACTGGGCGCCGGTCGCGAAGTCTCGTTTGATCCTGAGACTCAGGCGATGCGCATCCTCGACGTCGATCCGGCCCACGCCGTCGCCTGGCGAGGCCACCGGCTGGAGTTCGTCAACGAGCCGCTGGCGTCGGTGGTGGAGAACGTGAACCGCTACAGCAAGCGCCCGATTCGCCTGGCGGACCCCGCGCTGGGCAAGCTGACGTTTACCGGTACGGTCGAGGTCGATACCATCGACAGCTGGGTGGCGGCCCTGCCGCGGGTCTTCCCGGTGCGCGTCGCCACCTACCCCGATCGACTGGAGCTCGCCCGTCAGACGACGATGGCGCGGAGTGCCCAGCCGCGCTGAAAACCCAAGGGGCCGCAGGTCTTGCCGTACATGCTTCGCGGGCGCCGGCGCGCACTCACCGGCGCGTTCGCGCTGGTCGTCGCGATGCGCTGCGCCAGCGCGGCCGACGCCGCGGCCGACGGCAACCTGCCTCCCAAGGCGTTTTCCATCGATCCGCAACCGCTGGCGACCGCCCTGCTCGCGTGGGGCCAGCAGGCCAACGTGCAGGTGCTCACCGCCTCCGGATCGATCGCGAACTGGCGCACCAGCGGTGCGAAAGGCGTGCTGACGCCGAACCAGGCGCTCGACGAACTGCTCGAAGGCACCGACCTGGAGCGCGAGTCCTACGACACGCGCACCGTCGTCGTCCGCCAGCGCCAGAAGGCGGGGAACGCGACGCCCGCGCCCATCGACAACGAGGTGACGTTCGATCCGACCAGCGTGGTGCCGCTGGCGACGGTCGACGTGCGCGGCCTCGTCTCCGACACCGGCTTCAAGGCTGATTCGACCCGCACGGTCACGCGCAACGAAACCCGCCTGAGCGACGTGCCGCAATCGGTCACGGTGGTCACCAAGCAGGCCATCGAATCGCAGCAGGCGGTCGACATCGGCGACGTGGCGCGTTACGTCGCCGGCGTCCAGTACGTGGATGGTTACGGCGGATCGCCACTTTTCCTCATCCGCGGCTTCGATGCCGGGCATGGGATGACGGACGGCATGCCGAACGGCATCGCCCGCACCGAAGACCTGCCTCCGCTCATCGGCATCGAGCGCGTCGAAGTGCTGCGCGGCCCGGAAGCGATCCTCGGCGACGCCTCGCAGAACAACAATTTCGGTGGCTCCATCAACGTCGTCATGAAGCGGCCGCAGGCGAGCACCGTGCGCACGCTGACCTATTCGCTCGGCGAGTACGACGGCGCACGCGTGGGTCTCGATCTCGCCGGCACCGCGTCGAAGGACGGTGCTTTCACCTATCGCCTCGTCGCCGCGGGACAACGCGGCGAGAAGACGCCGCAGGGTTACGGCGGCGGGCGCGGCGCCTACCTCGCCCCGTCGCTCGCGTGGCAGGGCGACCGCACGCGCGTGATGGCGGGGCTGGAATTCGTCGACAACCGCGTGCCGGGGCCCGACCACTCGGTATTGCTGGGTCCGACGCTTTCTACCGCGACGCTTTCGGACGTCTCGTCGAACGATCCGACGGACGTCTCCACGTTCCGCACCAGCCGCGCCGTGTTCGAGGTGGATCACGACGTCGCCGACGACTGGACGTTCCACAGCCAAGGCCAGTACGTGCGCCAGCACAGCGACGGCCGCAGCCAGTCGTACCTGATCGGTGGCTTCGCCGGTTCGCTCGACGCGGTGGATCGCCGCTTCCGTTATTCGGGCACCTACTGGACGTGGCAGAACGACCTCACCACGCGCTTCGAGCACGGCGACGTCACGCACACGCTGCTGCTGGGTGTCGATCTTGCGCGCACGCACGCCGGCGACGACGGTAACGGCAGTGTGGAGGTAAGCGACGACATGGCGGGCACGTCGGATCGCGGGTCCGTCATCGTGACGCGGCCCATCGCGTACGACCTGCGCACGACGAGCGACTTCTCGAAGAAGTACAACGCGATGGTCACGCCCGTGAGCACGACGGTGCAGAATCTCGGCGGCTCGTGGCAAACCAACGCGGGCATCTACCTGCAGGACCAGATCGCGATCGGCGAGGACTGGAACGTGCTCGCCGCGCTTCGCCGCACCAGCTATCGGCTCGAGACGCGATGGGAAGACGGCTCGCCGCGGCGCGTGCACCAGTCGCGCTGGATTCCGAAGCTCGGCGTCGTGTACAAGCTGTCGCCCGATGTCGCGCTGTACGCGGACACCTCCACCGGCTTCCAGCCCGATCCGCTGCTCGGCAAGGATGGCCAGCCGCTGCCGGTGGCGACGTCGCGGCAGGTGGAGGTCGGCGGAAAGTTCGATCTCTTCGACCAGCGGGCGCGCCTCACGGCGGCGGTCTACCGCATCCGCGTCGATCACAGCGTCGACCTCGTCTCGCCCGAGCCGCCGTTCTTCGCCACGCCCGGCCCCGGACAGACCAACCGCGGACTGGAAGTGGAGTTCGCGGGCGAAGTGGCACCCGGGCTCGACGTGCTGGCCAGCCTCACCGAGGCGCGCATCCACAACAACGACGACACCCGTCCGACCGGCGCGCCGAAGCACCAGGCCGCCGTATGGGGCAGCTACCGCTTCGGCAGCGGCGAGGTGAAGCCGTGGGGCGTGGCCGCCGGCGTGCTCGCGCGGAGCCGCAGCCTCGGTCGCACCACCGCCGACGGCCGCTATTTCGGCATCCCCGGCCAGGCCAGCGTCGAGGCGAACGTTTCCCGCTACGGCGAGCGCTGGCGCGTCACGCTCGGCGTGAAGAACCTTTTCGACCGCACGCTCTACGCGGTGAATTTCGACGAGACGTTCGTGCCGGTACGGCAGGGGCGCGTGGTGCTGCTGACGGGGTGTTACGACTTTTGATCGATGGCGCGTTCGTGCGTTTTGGGGACGGCGACTTTCGCGAACAGCTACAGGTCCTGTGGCTCACGGCCCCAAAAGGCGTCGCGGCCAGGGCCGCTCCCACGGCGCTCCTACAACACTGCGTGTTGTCTTGCGAATGCCCTGAGCGCCACGTCGCACGCTTCGCGGCGGAACGCGTCGCGCTCGGCGCGGCCGCTCGCCGTGTCGATACGGGGAATCTCGTAGCAGCCGTCCGGCCCCATGATGCCGCCGTGGCGTTTCCAGAAGCGGTCATAGGCCGCGGCGGTGACGCCGGTACGGCGGTCCAGCGGATGGGCGGCGCGTGAGACGCCGCGGACCCGCTCGATGCCGTAATGCGTCGCGAGCGCCCGGACCACCGAGAGCAGCAGGTCGCGGGGTCGCAGGCCGCCGGTCGCGCGCGTGAAACGGGCGATCGCGTTGCGGCCGAGGTACGCCCACGACCCGCGCATCGCGCCGATCAGCAACCCTTGCTCGCCCGCGAAGGTCACCGTGCACGACGACACCACTTCCTTGTCGCCGTTGAGCAGGAACAGCCCCAGCTCGCCGGTGCATTCATGCTCCGGCGCGCGCGCATGCAGGTAGGCGATTTCACCGTTGCCGAGCGGCAGCGTCGCGAGCCGCACGTCGTGGCCCCGGAGCATGCGGTTGCTCAGCCGCTCGGGGAACTGTCGGGCGACGAAGCGGTAATGCGATTCGATCATGCGCGCGCGGATGTCGAGATCGAACGAGCGCGAGATGTAGTGCGACTGCCAGCGTTCGTAGACCCGGGGGTTCGTCTCGGCCGCGGCCCGCATGACGCGGGAGGTGCCCACAAGCCGCAGCCACTCGGCCTGGCGCTTGAACGCCGCGAGCGTGCGCAGGAGGTAGGCGAGCCGTCGCTCGGGCATGGGACGCGACCGGCGCAATGCCGCGCGACGCCTCGCATGGCCGATCACGAGGGCCAGCGGGCCGCGCTCCTTCGGCTGGCGGGGCGACGCCCAGCCGTGGGGCAGGTCGTCGAACGGCGCACTGTGTGGGTAACGGGACTGCATGTCCTTAAGACGTGCAGGGCGCGGAAAATTGAAATGGGCAAGACAGGTGGGAGCCGATCGCATCGGCGATCCCGCGCAGCGGGCCCGGTGCCGGGGACGCCGTAACGCCGGAGGATCAGCCGCTCCGCTTGCGCCGCTCGTCGCGCCAGACGACCCAGGCGCCCAGCAGGGTGAGCAGGGCCAGGCCGTACCAGGTCAGGGCGTAGCTGAGGTGGTTGTCCGGGAAGGCGATCACGGTGAGGCCGCCGACGGGACCCTCGTTGCCGTCGCCGCGACCCGGCGAGGACGCCGCGTCCGCATCGACGAAGTAAGGCGCCACGTCCGACAGCCCCCGGGCCGCCGCGATCGCCGGGACGTCGCGGGAATACCAGCGGTCGGCCGCGGGATCGTTCGGCTGGAGGAAGGCGCCCTTCGGCTCGCTGATGCGCAGCAGGCCCGACACGGTCGTCTCACCCGAGGGCCCCGTCGCGCATGTGGCCTTGCCGCCACACCAGGCGGGCGACACGAAGCCGCGGTTGACGATGACCACGTCGCCGTCGCGCAAGCGCATCGGCGTCAGCAGCCACGAGCCCATGCCGAGTTCGGTACTGGCCCGAACGCGCACGCTGCGGTCCTGCAGGAACTCGCCGGTCAGCTTCACGCGGCGGTACTCGTCGTCGGCCGCGGTGATCCTCGGCCACTGTGCACGCCCCGGGGCATCGACCGGCGCGGCATGGACGCGCGCGTCGACGCGCGCCACGAGGTCGTGCTTCCAGGCGCGGCGATGCACCTGCCACGTACCGAGCGCGACGAAGCCCGCGAACAGCGCCACGCCAAGCAGCGACAGCGCTCCCAGAACGAAAACGCCGCGAGGACGCGGCGTTTTCTTCTCCGTGGCGACGTCCGCGCTCAAGGCAGGTTCTTCACCTGCTGCTCGGTCATCTGGTGCGACATGCCGGGCATCATGTTCGAGTTGAGATGGAACATGACCCAGATGGATCCCGCCAGGGTGATCACCACGATCACGAGGGTGAAGATCAGCGCCAGCATGTTCCAGCCGCCTTCCGACCGCGGGTTCATGTGCAGGAAGTAGATCATGTGGACCACGATCTGGATCGCGGCGAAGGTCAGGAGCACCACCGCCAGCGTCTGCGTGTTCGGGATGACCTTTTCCATCACGAGCCAGAACGGGATCGCCGTCAGGACCACGGCGAGGAAGAACCCCATCATGTAGCCCTTCAGGGTGCTGTGACCGACGCCGTCGTCGTGGTGGTCGTCGTGCGCGCCATGCGCGCCGTGCGAATCGATCTGCGCGCTCATGGCAGGGATCCCATCAGGTAAACGAAGGTGAAGACACCGATCCAGACCACGTCGAGGAAGTGCCAGAACATCGACAGGCACATGATGCGACGCTTGTTGGCCGGCGTGAGTCCGAGGCGACCCACCTGGAACAGCAGGGTGATCAGCCAGATGATGCCGAAGGTGACGTGCAGGCCGTGCGTGCCGACGAGCGTGAAGAACGACGACAGGAAGGCGCTGCGCTGCGGGCCCGCGCCCTCATGGATGAGGTGCGAGAACTCCCACAGCTCGATGCCGAGGAACGCGGCGCCGAAGAGGCCGGTGATGATGAGCCAGGCCATCATCGTGCCCTTGCGGTCCTTCTGCATCTCGAGCACGGCGAAGCCGTACGTGATCGAGGACAGGAGCAGCATGGTCGTGTTGACCGCCACCAGGGGCAGGTCGAAGAGGTCGGCGCCGGACGGACCGCCCGCATAGCTTCGGCCGAGCACGCCGTAGGTGGCGAACAGGCAGGCGAAGATGAGGCAGTCGCTCATCAGGTAGATCCAGAACCCGAGCAACGTTCCGTTGGCCGGGTGGTGGTCTTCCTTCATCCAGAACTCGACGTCCTGTTCCGCAATGGCCGCGGAGGGCGTGGCGTGCATATCAGACATGGGCGGCAAGCTCTTCCGTGCGGGCGGCCTCGGTCCGGGCCACGACGTCGGCGGGGATGTAGTAATCGCGCTTGTAGTTGAACGTATGGCCGATCGCGGTGGCGACGAGCGCCACGAAAGCGATACCGGCGACGAGGAACATGTGCCAGATCATCGCGAAACCGAACACGAACGAGATACCGGCGAGGATCACGCCCGCGCCCGTGTTCTTCGGCATGTGGATCGGCAGGTAGCCTTCCAGGCGACGGCGCGCGTTGCGTTCCTTCATGTCCCACCAGGCATCGTTGTCGTGGATGACCGGCGTGAACGCGAAGTTGTAGGCGGGCGGCGGCGACGAGGTCGACCACTCGAGCGTGCGGCCGTGCCACGGATCGCCGGTGACGTCGCGCAGCTGGTCGCGACGCTTGTAGCTGACCCACAGCTGGATCAGGAACGAGCCGATGCCGAGGGCGACGAGGAACGCGCCGAACGCGGCGATCTGGAACCAGATCTGCAGCGACGGATCCTCGAAGTGGTTCATGCGGCGGGTGACGCCCATGAAGCCGAGGACATACAGCGGCGTGAAGGCCACCCAGAAACCGACCAGCCAGAACCAGAAGGAGCACTTGCCCCAGAACTCGTCGAGGCGATAGCCGAAAGCCTTCGGGAACCAGTAGTTGATGCCCGCGAACAGGCCGAAGATCACGCCGCCGATGATGACGTTATGGAAGTGCGCGATCAGGAACAGGCTGTTGTGCAGCAGGAAGTCGGCCGGCGGCACCGCGAGCATGACGCCGGTCATGCCGCCGATGACGAACGTGACCATGAAGCCGACGGTCCACAGCATGGGCACGTCGAACTTGATGCGGCCGCGGTACATCGTGAACAGCCAGTTGAAGATCTTCGCGCCCGTGGGGATCGAGATGATCATCGTGGTGATGCCGAAGAACGAGTTGACGCTCGCGCCGGATCCCATGGTGAAGAAGTGGTGCAGCCACACGAGGTACGACAGCACCGCGATCACGACCGTGGCGTAGACCATCGACGCGTAACCGAACAGGCGCTTGCGGCTGAAGGTCGCCACGACCTCGGAGAACACGCCGAACACCGGCAGCACAAGGATGTAGACCTCGGGGTGGCCCCAGATCCAGATCAGGTTCACGTACATCATGGCGTTGCCGCCGAAGTCGTTCGTGAAGAAGTTGGTGCCCGCGTAGCGATCGAGCGCCAGCAGCGCCAGCACCGCCGTCAGCACCGGGAAGGCGGCGACGATCAGCACGTTGGTCAGCAGCGAGGTCCAGGTGAAGACGGGCATCTTCATCATGGTCATGCCCGGCGCGCGCATCTTCACGATGGTGGCGAGCAGGTTGATGCCGGAGAGGGTGGTTCCCACGCCGGCCACCTGTAGCGACCATATGTAGTAGTCGACACCGACATCCGGACTCTGCGCCAGGCCCGAGAGCGGCGGATAGGCCAGCCAGCCCGTGCGGGCGAACTCACCGACGAACAGCGACGCCATCACCAGCATGGCGCCGGCGACCGTCATCCAGAAGCTGAAGTTGTTGAGGAACGGGAACGCGACGTCGCGCGCGCCGATCTGCAGCGGCACCACGTAGTTCATGAGGCCGGTGACCAGCGGCATCGCCACGAAGAAGATCATGATCACGCCGTGGGCGGTGAAGATCTGGTCGTAGTGATGCGGCGGCAGGAAGCCGGGATTGCCGTTGAAGGCGATCGCCTGCTGGGCGCGCATCATGATGGCGTCGGAGAAGCCGCGCAGCAGCATCACGATGCCGAGCACCATGTACATGATGCCGATCTTCTTGTGGTCGATGCTGGTGAACCACTCGCTCCACAGATAGCCCCAGAGCTTCGCCCGGGTGATCAGGGTGAGGAGGGCGATACCGCCGAGCGCCACCGCGATGAAGGTGCCGATGAGGATCGGCTCGTGGTACGGAATCGCCTCGATGGTGAGGCGTCCGAAGATCAGTTTGGCTAGATCGGGCATGTTCATTACCGGACTCGGCAAAGGCTTGAATACTTGGAAGGCGCCGCGCTCTTAGAGCGGACGTCCGGCAGGGGTCATCGGCTGGCCGCCGTTGCTCGCGACGCACAGGGCGCCCACGTAGCGACGGTCGTCGTCCGCCAGGCCGACGCGCGCACGGGTCGCGGCATCGAGCGAGGTGACGTTGTACGCGCCCACCACGCCCTGCCCGCCGCGGGCATCCAGCGCCATCATGTCGTTGGCGCACATGCGGTTGGATTCGACGCAGCGGTTGAGGATGGCGTTGTACAGGCCCGGGGCGACGGTGCCGTAGTAATGGACCGGCTCCTTCTCGCTCGGCTGTTCGAGCTTCAGGTAGTCCTCGCGGCCGAGCTCATCGGCGCTGGCCTTGGCCTTGGCCACCCAGGCGTCGAAGTCGCCTTCGGACAGGCTGTGGAAGCGGAAGCGCATGTCCGAGAAGCCGGCACCGCTGTAATTGGCCGAAATGCCTTCGAAATCGCCGGTTTTGTTCATCACGGCGTTGAGCTGCGTCTCCATGCCCGGCATGGCGTAGATCATGCCGGCCAGGGACGGCACGAAGAACGCGTTCATCACCGTGGAGGCGGTGATGTGGAATTCGATCGGGCGGTCGACCGGGGCGGCCATCTCGTTGACGGTGGCGATGCCCTGCTCCGGGTAGAGGAACAGCCACTTCCAGTCCAGCGCCACGACGTCGACGCGCAGCGGCTTCACGCCGGCGACCAGCGGACGGCCCTGCGACACCTGGTCGAGCGGGCGGTACGGGTCGAGCTTGTGGGTGCTGGTCCAGGTGATGGCGCCCAGGGCGATGATGATGAGCAGCGGGGCGGCCCAGATCAGCAGTTCCAGCACCGTGGAGTGGTTCCAGTCCGGGGCGTACTCGGCGCTGGCGGCCTTGTTCGACTCACGGTACTTCCAGGCGAAGTGCAGGATCATCACGATCACGGGGACCACGATGAGCAGCATCAGGACCACGGAAATGATGATCAGGTCGCGCTGCTGCCGGGCGATGTCGCCGGACGGCGAGAAAAGCACGGCATCGCAGCCCGAAAGGAGCAGGGCGAGGGCGGGGATCAGCAATCCGCGCAACATCTTCATGGACATTCGCATGATGGAGGCAACCGTGGGGACACGAAAAAATACGCCGATCCGCCTGCGCTCACCATAGGACACTTTGTCCCATGGCTCTACAAGCCGAGTAGTGCGATCCTTCGCTATCCTGCCATCCACCTCCCCGAGCGGGCCGAATCCGATGTCGAGCATTTCACACGCCCATCACAATGCCGCGGAAGGCGCCGAACACGACGTCCGCCGCCAGCACCAGACCAGCCACGCGGCCGTCGCCCCCGGTGAGATCGCCGTCGGCGTCGTCATCGGCCGTGCCTCGGAGTACTTCGACTTCTTCACGTACGGCATCGCGTCCGTCCTCGTGTTCCCGTCGGTGTTCTTTCCGTTCCTGAGCCAGCTGGATGGCATCCTGCTGGCCTTCGCGATCTTCTCGTTCGCCTTCATCGCCCGCCCGATCGGCACGACGCTGTTCATGGCGATCCAGCGCAACTGGAGCCGCGGCACGAAGCTGACCGCCGCCCTGTTCCTGCTGGGCACCTCCACCGTCTGCATCGCCTTCCTGCCGGCGAACACGTCCAATGGCTACGCGGTCATTGTGGTTCTTGCCGTACTGCGGTTCTTGCAGGGCATTGCGCTGGGCGGATCCTGGGACGGCCTGCCGTCGCTGCTCTCCCTCAACGCCCCGAAGGAGCGCCGCGGCTGGTACGCGATGCTCGGCCAGCTGGGCGCCCCGACCGGCTTCCTGATCGCCGCCTCGCTGTTCCTGTTCCTCAACACGCAGCTCTCCCGCGAGGACTTCCTCGGCTGGGGCTGGCGCTATCCGTTCTTCGTGGCCTTCGCGATCAACGTGGTGGCGCTGTTCGCCCGCCTGCGCCTGGTGGTGACCGAGGAATACACCCAGCTGCTCGAAGAGGGCCAGCTGGAGCCGATCGGCATCATCGAGATGTTCCGCGCACAGGGCTACAACCTCTTCATCGGCGCGTTCGCCGCCCTGGCCAGCTACGCGCTGTTCCACATCGTGACGATCTTCCCGCTGTCGTGGATCACGGTGCATCAGACGCAGGAGGTCGACAGCGTCCTGACCGTCCAGATCGTCGGCGCCCTCGTCGCGATCCTCGCCACCGTGGCCTCGGGCGTTATCGCCGACAAGGTGGGCCGCCGCAACACGCTGGGCACCATGGCGGTGCTGATCGGTCTGTTCGCGATCGCCTCGCCGTGGCTGCTCGGCGGCGGCCGGATCGCCCAGGACGCCTTCCTGATCATCGGCTTCGCCCTGCTCGGCCTCTCCTACGGCCAGGCCGCGGGCACCGTCACGGCGAACTTCTCGCGCCGCTTCCGTTACACCGGCGCGGCCCTGACGTCCGACTTCGCCTGGCTCATCGGCGCGGCCTTCGCCCCGCTGGTGGCCCTCGGCCTGTCGATGCGCTTCGGCCTCGGCGCGGTCAGCGTCTACCTGCTCTCGGGCGTGGCCTGCACCCTGCTCGCCCTGCGCATCAACAAGGCGTTCGAGACGGACCGCAACAAGGCCTGACGCCAGCCTTGGTAAATCGCCGCCCGATTCGCGGCGGCGAGCGCCGGCCCGCCGGCGTACCCTTTGGCCATGCTTTTCGACCTACCCGACCGCGACACGCTCTACCGGGCCCTCCTCGACCGCGACCCGGCCTATGACGGCCACGTCTTCGTGGGCGTCACGAGTACCGGCGTCTTCTGCCGCCTGACCTGCGCGGCCCGCAAGCCGCTGCTGGAGAACACCCGGTTCTACGATTCGGTCGCGGCATGTTTCGAGGCGGGGTTCCGCCCCTGCCTCCGCTGCCGGCCGCTGGATCCGGTGGGCCAGCGCGAACCCCTGGTGTCGGCCCTGCTTCGCGCGCTGGAAGACGAGCCCGAACGGGTCTGGTCGGAAGACGACCTGGTGCGACTCGGCTACGACCCGTCGACCGTCCGCCGCGCCTTCAAGCGCCACCTCGGGCTGACGTTCCTGGACATGGCCCGTCTCCGGCGCGCCGGCCGGGGCATGGAACGCATCGTCGCGGGTTCGTCGGTGATCGACGCCCAGCAGGCGGCGGGTTACGACTCCGGCAGCGGATTCCGCGACGCGATCGTGCGCCTGCTCGGCGAGTGCCCGGCTGACCTGCGCGGACGCGAATGGCTCAAGGCCGACTGGATCGAGACCCCCATCGGCAACATGCTCGCCGTGGGCGACGAGCGCTCGATTCATCTGCTCGAGTTCTTCGATCGCACCGCGTTGCCGACCGAGCTCAAGCGCCTGCGCACGGCGACCCGGTCCACGGTCACCTTCGGCCGGACGCCGGCGATCGATGCCATCGAGGCCGAGCTGCGCGAGTACTTCGCCGGCACCCGATGCCGCTTCGAGACGCCGCTGACCCTGCACGGATCGGCTTTCACGAAGGCCGTCTGGGACGAGCTCGTCGCCATTCCGCCCGGGAGCACACGCAGCTATGCCGACATCGCGGCCGCCGCGGGGCGGCACACGGCGGTGCGTGCGGTGGCTCGCGCGAACGGTGCGAACCAGCTGGCGATCGTGATCCCCTGCCACCGGGTGATCGGTGCGGACGGGTCCCTGACCGGCTATGGCGGTGGGCTGTGGCGCAAGGACTGGTTGCTGCGGCACGAACGAAGGTTCGCCTGAGCGCTCTCGCGAAGAGCCGTCGCGGCCGGGGCCGCTCCCACAATACCCGCGGTGGTGGGAGCGGACCTGGCCGCGACAGCCTTTGAGGCCGTGAGCCACAGGGCCTGAGCCCTTCCGCGAAAAGCCGCGCTCGGGGCCGCTCCCACAATACCCGCGGTGGTGGGAGCGGACCTGGCCGCGACAGCCTTTGAGGCCGTGAGCCACAGGGCCTGAGCCCTTCCGCGAAAAGCCGCCGCGGTCGGGGCCGCTCCCACGGATCGGCTAGCTCACGGGGTATGGGCCTTCCTCGAACACCGCGTCGTGGTAGCCCTTCTTGCCGATCGCTCGCGCCATGTCGCTGCGAAAGTCCTCGCCGCGACGCAGGCACTCCAGCACGAACGCGAAGTCGCGCTTCGGCGTCCATCCGAGGTCGCGGGTCGCCAGCGAGCTGTCGTAGACGCGATCCAGCGACGGCAGCAGCCTCCAGCCCCGCGCCGCGTATAGGGCATCCACCTCGGGATACAGCCGGCGGACGACGGACGGCGCATCGCGGCGCAGGGCCGCGACGTCATCGCGTGTGAAAGGTGTCGTCGAGGAGACGATGTAACGACCGAAGCCGAGCGCGGGAGCACGCTCGAGCGCGAGCAGGTGCGCCGCGACGATGTCCTCGATGTCCGCGCGACGGTACAGCAGTTCGTTCGCCTGCATGTTCGCCGTGTCGTAGGCCGCGCGCACGCCCGCGTTGTCGTCGTCCTCGGGGAAGAATCGCGACGTGCGCAGCACGACGACCGGAAGACCGTCCTTGCGGGCCACCAGTTCGCACATGCCTTCCGCGGCGATCTTCGTCGCGCCGTAGATGTTCTTAGGCACGGGCGCGACGGTCTCGTCGATCCAGGCCGCCGGCTCGCCGGGCGCGGGAGACAACGCGGCGCCGAACGCGCTGGTCGTGCTGGTGAAGACGAACGAGCGAACACGATGCAGCGTCGCGGCTTCGAGCAACGCGACGGTGCCCGCGACGTTCGTTTCCACGAACTCGCGCTTCGTATGCGTGGCCACGTGTGGCTTGTGCAGCGTGGCGCTGTGGATGACGCCCGTCACACCCGACATCGCGTCGCGCACGAAGCCCTCGTCGGCGATGGAGCCGACGAGATCGGTGAACGGCGAGGCCTTGATGTCCAGGCCAATGACATGACGGCCATCCTCACGAAGACGGCGCACGAGCGCCTCGCCCAGATGCCCGGCGCTACCGGTGACGAGGATCGCCATGCGCGCCCCGTTACCAGATCAGGTCGTCGGGGACGACGAACTGCTTGTAGTAGTCGTCGATCTCTTCCTCGGTCTGCACGGCGTCGCCGTCCTTGCGCCCATGGTCGAGCACGATCGTCTCGGGCGAGCGCGCGTGGATCTTGTCGGCGGGACCGCGCGGAATCAGCTCATAGCTGTCGCCGAGCCGTGCGATGACCAGCGCGCCCGACGCGAGCTGCGCCCGCAGCGACTCGTTGACGAGCAGCGTGGCGATCTTCTCGCCATCGGTGAAACGGTAAGCCACGTCGCCGTCGCGCTTCACACGCGTGGTCTCGACGATCTGGCGTACCTGCGCGCGGATTTCCTTCGCGCGCGCCTCGGCGTTGCGTTCGGCGGCCAGCGCGCGGTCGCGCTCGGCACGCTCGGCCTGCAGGCGACGGGCGTCGACCTGTTCTTCCGCGGCCGGCGCGGGCGCCTTGCCCTGGCGCTGCTTCGCCTGATCGCGAACGATCTTCGCGGCCTTGTCCTTCTTGACCAGGCCGGCCTTGAGCAGCTGTTCCTGAAGTGGATTGCGCATGGGTAGACGTTTCTTGCCTTCGGATCGCCCGATTCTACCGCCGACCGCTTGGTTACATCGCGTTACGTGCCTAGGCTTGACGACCTCCCCGGAGGTACCGACCCATGCCAGCCCGAATCGCTCACCGCCCCGCCCGGCTGACGCTCCTGCTCGCCGCGCTGCTCGCGACGCCCGTCTTCGCCGCCGAAAGCCTGCCCCCACGCGCAAGCTGGAAGGCCAGTAGCTCGTCCCAGCAGGTGCCCGCGCTCGCGCCGGCCCATGCGATCGACGGGGACGAAACCACGCGCTGGGGCGGCGCGTTCAGCCCCGGCCAATGGTTCCAGGTGGATCTGGGCAAGGTCGCCTCGGTCGGCGGCGTACGCATCCATTGGGATAGCGGATTCGCCGCGTCCTATTCGATCCAGACCTCCGTCGACGGCAAGACGTTCCAGCCGGTCTACGCCGTGACCGACTCGCCGGGTGGCACCGAGTACCTCGTCTTTCCCGCCACGCAGGCACGTTACGTGCGGCTCGCCGCCCCGGCGCGCACGGCGGACTGGGGCGTCTCCGTGTTCGAGTTCGAGCCGTTCGCGGCAAGCGAGACCGCGCGGATCACGGGTCTCGACGGCAAGGGCGACGGCGCCGCGCTCTGGGCCGACGGCACCTCGCGCGGAATCGTCGGCAACGGACCGAAGGGCGCACGCCAGCTCGACATCGCCCTCCCCCGCCCGATCGACATCGCGGGCATCGAGGTGACGTGGGACGGTCCGCGCGACGGCGCCACGCTCGAAGCCCGCGATGCAGCAGGCCAGTGGCGCGCCGTCGACAGCGATCCGGGCAGCCTCGGCGACACGTCGTACCTCGCCGCCCGCGAGCCCTTCCAGGCGAGCGCGCTGCGGCTCGTCGTGGGCATGAAGAACGGCGCGACCCCGCGCATCGAGCGCCTGCGGTTCCTCGGCCCTCCGCGTGTCATGACCGCGATGAAGCGCTACCAGATCGCCGCGTCGCGCGAGAACGCCGCGCTGTTTCCCTCGTCGCTGCACATGCGGCAGGTGTACTGGACGGCGGTCGGCGTGCCCGCCGGCCTGCAGAAGGCCATCTTCGACGAGTACGGCGACATCGAGCCGTACAAGGGCGGTCCGCAGATCCAGGCGATCTGGCGCGACGCGTCCGGCCGCACGGCCGTATCGGATGGCGCGGAACGCGCGCACGCGTTGCGCGACGGCTGGAAGCCGATGCCGTCGGTACGCTGGACGGTGCAACCGGGCCTGTCGGTGACGAGCGAGGCGATCGCGGTCGAAGGCGACGGCCAGCCTGTCGTGCTGCTGCGCCATCGGCTGCGCAACCAGGGCACCGCGACCGTCGACGGCACGCTGTCGCTCGTCGTGCGCCCGATCCAGGTCAATCCGCCGTGGCAGAACGGCGGCCCCTCGCCGATCCACGACATCGCCATCGCCGGTGATGGCGCGCACACCGACGTGCGCGTCGAAGGTCGCACGCTGATGGCGTCGCTGACGCCCGTCGATGCCGGCGGGGCCGCGCCGTTCGGAGCGCATGGCGAGACCGAGATCACCGCGCGGGTGGCCGCCGGCACGGTGCCTTCCGCGCGCGACGCGCATGACGCGGACGGTCTCGCGGCCGGCATGCTCGACTATCGCGTGCATCTCGCCCCGGGCGAGCAGCGCGATGTCGTCGTCGCCTTCCCGCTCGGCGACTCGCCCGCCGATACGAAGGGCCATCTGCCCGAGCCGCCGCCGATCGACCGGAAGGCGCTCACCGCCGACGGCTTCGACAGGCTCGCCGACGACGTCTCCGCCGCCTGGCAGAAGCGCCTCGGCGGCGTCGGCATCTCGTTGCCCGATCAAACCCTCGTGGACATCCTGCGCTCGCAGGCGGCCTACATGCTCGTGAACCAGACCGGTCATGCGATGCAGGCGGGTCCACGCAACTACAACCGTTCGTTCATCCGCGACGGTGCCGCCACGGCGTCGATCCTGCTGCGCATGGGCGAGACGAAGACCGCCCGCGATTATCTCGACTGGTACGCGGCGCACGCGGTGCACGAGAACGGCCTGGTCTCGCCGATCCTCAACGCCGATGGCAGCGTCAACACCGGCTTCGGTTCCGACATCGAATACGACAGCCAGGGCGAATTCATCAACCTCGTCGCGGACGTGGCCCGCTTCGGCGGTGGCGCCGCCAGCGTGAAGGGTTACCAGCCCAAGGTGCGCGCCGCCCTGCATTTCATGCAGGAATTGCGCGAGCGCACGATGGTGCCCGGCTATCTGTCGAACCTTCCCGCTCCCGAGCGCTTCCACGGCATCATCGCGCCGTCGATCAGCCACGAGGGCTATTCGAGTCCGACGCACAGCTACTGGGACGATTACTGGGCGTTGAAGGGCTGGCACGATGGCGCCTGGCTCGCCGACCAGTGGGGCGACAGGGAACTCGCCCGTTATGCGCGCGAACAGTACGCCGCGCTGCGCGAGTCGGTCCGCAGATCGATCGAGGCCACGATGGCCTGGAAGGGCGTCGACACCATTCCCGCGGCCGCTGATCTCGGCGACGGCGATCCGACAAGCGTGTCGATCGCGCTCGACCCCGCGGGACAGATGGACGTGCTGCCGCGGGACGCCCTGACCCGCACGTTCGACCGCTATCTCGCCGACGTGCGCAAGCGCAAGGCACCAGGCGAACTCTACGCATACACACCGTACGAACTGCGCAACGTGCTGACGTACGTCTACCTGAACCGCCCGGCCGACGCGCAGGAGCTGCTCGCCGACGTCGTGGCCGATCGCCGGCCGCCCGAGTGGAACATGTGGGCGGAGGTCGTCCACTCGCGCCTCCGCCACCCGGGCTATCTGGGCGACATGCCACACACCTGGATCGGCTCCGAGTACGCCCGCACGATCTTCGGCATGCTTATGCGCGACGCCGACGACGGGCTGTACCTGCTTCCCGGCGCGCCGCCGGCGTGGGTTGCGGGGCCGGGATTGTCGATCTCCCGCCTGCCCGTGACCTACGGTTCGCTCAGCATGACGGCGAGGCGCATGGGAAGCACGCTGACGGTCACGCTCGACAAGGGCATCGCCGCCGGCACGCCGGTGCGCGTGTTCTGGCCGGACCGCGTGAAGCCACGGAAGGTAACCATCGATGGCAAGGCGGCCGCGACGTGGGATGCCGATGGCGTGCGCATCGCCACGCCGTTCCGCAAGCTCGTCGCCGAGTACTGATCGTTCGCGTACCGCCCCGTCGCACACACGGGGCGGTGTTCGCATTACCCTTCGAACTCCACCAGCACGGCTACGGGAAGCTTCACGACGCCCCCTCGAACGGTCGGCTTCGTCTCGCGCAATCGCACATAGAACTCATAGTCCTTGCCCGTGCCCAGGGCATTCATCCGAATTTCTTCACCCGGCCTCATCGTTTTCTTGTCCGCGTTGCCAAGCTCCAGCCCCACGTTCTGCGGCCCCGTCAGGCGGAAGAGATCGGGATTGTCTCCATCCGCGTCGTTCTGGGTGCCGAACGTGAACTTCGCGACCAGGCCGACAGGCTCGGCGCATTCCTGCACCGTGAGCCTGAACCGCACCCACGGCGTCGCGCGGTCGGGGGTTGCGAAGTTGCTCAGGTTGTAATCGCCGACTTCGACTGTCTGATCGAGCGTATCCGGCGTGATGCTGCACGTGGGGCGGCGGATGGTCATCTCGTAGATCTTCATTTCGCGGAAGACGATCTCAGCTCCGCTGCCCGGCAGGCTGACGCTTTGTTGGGCGATGAGGTCCGTGTCGACGGCCCCGAAGACGATAGGTCCAGTCATCCTTACGACCTCATAGGCGACGTCGTCCTCGTCGCTCGTTACTGCATCGTTGAGCTTGAATGTCTCGTCGAAAGCGTGGGGGAACTCGCGGACGGGTCCGGCATTATTGTCCCGAAGGGTCACGCGGATACCGAGGCCCGCGCGCTGATTATTCACGTAGAGGGGAATCAGCCCTCCCTCCAGTGGCTGGGCGTACGTCCCCCGGAAATGGGCGACTCCTTCGACGCATCTCAACAGCACTTTGCCTTCCCCGTGGTCATTGCCATGCGCCACGGGCGTGCCCGGATCCATGTCGTTCTCCGCATCGATGAATCGTGTCTGCCCCAATTGGTACGTAGCGAGATTTTCTCTCGCGCAACCGCCCTCCTTAGCCGCCGCATCGTTTCCAGCACCGACAGACGCTAGGGCGACCAGCAACAGCATCAGGCTCTTCGAACTCGTTTTCATCAATGACCTCTCTCCGTAAGGTGGGTATCCACGTTCGCTTCGTGGGTGGGCAAATGGCTGTCCAGCCAGGTGGTCCAGCGCGCCGCACGACGGATCAGATCCGAGCGGTAGCGCGCGTTGTATTTCGGTGTGCGCGAGTGGTAATTCGACGCGCGCGTCCACACGTCTCCCGCGTCCTGGCGCAGATGGCCGCGAATTCGCCATGCCGCGAGGAGGTACGGGTAGCAACCCGGCGCGGCGACATCCTTCGCCGTGATGCCGAAGCGCGACAGATCGCGCAGATATGCCGTATTGAACTGCAGTGACCCAACGTCGAAGGTGCCGTTCTCATTGCGCACCCATTGTCCAGGCTTTCCGGCTTCCTTTTCGGCGATCGCGAGAAGCACGTTGGCGGGTACGTCGTAGGCAAGCGCGGCACCAAGCGCGCAGGTCACCATTTCCTGCTGGTGGGGCGGAATATCCGGCAAGGTATCGATCACGATGGATCCTCCGTGGGCTCGTCGTCGTTCGGTTGCAGGTTCGTCGTCGTCTCGTCCGGCGACGGTCGCCCCTCCGGATAGGAGGATTTCGCCGTGCGGACTTTGCGAGGACGGCCGTCGCGAGTTTCCGTCTCCCCATCGTCGTCCGTTGCACGCGTGGGTTGCGGCGCCGTTGTCGCGCTTTCGTCGACCGTGACGGTGGCATCCCCGATCGGCTTTGCCGAGTGCATGTCGCCCTGAAGATGGGTTTGCTCTCCGCCCTCCGGCGTCGCTGCAGGCCCCGCCGCGTTGCCCTGCGCCGCGATGCGAGCCTCCACGAGTGCATCGGTGCGCGAGCTCGCTGCCGCTTCGCCGCGGGCGGCATCGTCGGCCGTCCGCGTCGCGGCGACGGAGGTCGCGGAAACAGCTCCCCTGTCGGTCGCGTCGGACGTCACTCTCGACGCTGATTCGCCGGACGTGGTGGCAGCCGCTTCCATCCCACCATCCCGGTGGACGGATCGATGAGACCCCTCTTCCGTGGGATCGAGCGGCGACATGCGCTTTTCGGCCACGTGTTTGTCAGTGGTCGGTATGTTGCCCGTGTGATCCGATGCCCCGGTTTGGGCGAAAAGCGTGCCTTCCGCCGCCGACGGAGTCACCGTGCGCGAGATCGATACCGGGGCGTGCTCTTCCATGGCGACGGCGGTCGACTCCGTCGTCGCACTCACCGACGACGTGGCGTCACCCGCCCGGACGTCGCTCTTCCGCTCATGCACGACCCGGTCGACGTGATCGCCGTCTGGCAAGGCATGCCGAGCCGACTCGTTCGATTCGATCGCGTTCGGGTCGGCACGGTCGATCGGGTTCGTGATCGACGCGGCCGGAATCGCAGCCATGCGGACATCGGTGTTTTTCGCTATCGTCGGCGAGCCATTCGCCGCGACGCCCGTGCGATGCTCGGCATCCCCTCCGACCGGACGCGTAGCCTCCATGGACTCGGTCACCCCGGCTGGCGAGAGATCCGGTCGAGGTACACCGTCGCTTTCGCGAAGCACGGTCGAGTTCGCGGTCGTCGAGGCGATCGTCGAGGCCGCCGTCGCAGTGACGGTATCGCTCGTTCCGACACGGTCTGCAGCCGCTCGCTCGTCGCGCATGACGAGTTCCGGCGGCGGGAGCTCGACATCGGCGCTGCCCGCTACGGCACTCGTGTCGACATGGTGGCGGTCGGGAGCGCCATGCCTGGATGCAGCCGGCGATGCGATCGTGTTTCCGGATTGAGAGTGCGCGTCGTCGCTGGAGGTCACGTCGGTATCGATGCGGCCGGCGGCCGGAGCGCGATGCTCGACGTCGCCACGCGAGACGCCCGCCCGCTCCACATCGAGCGGCGATACGCGCGCTTCGTCCACGAGCGTCCGGGCTGCCGCATCGGTGCCGACCCGGTCTTGCGAGCCAGGCTCCGGCTCGAAGCGATGATGGTCGACATGGGCGTGCCGCTCGGGACGCACGCCCTCGTGCCGGACTTCTCGAGAGCTTGCCTGGTCGGTGGCATCGTCGTGTAGCGATGCATTCGGGGCCGCGACGTCACGTGTCGCGTCGAGCGCGGACGCGGCGTCTTGCGATGCCACGCGAACGCGGGCATCCACTCCAGGCCTACCACTTTCGTCGTGGGGCAGAACCGAACTCTCCCGACTCGCGTGCCCGAACGACGTCGCGTCGACGATCGTATCGTCGCGCGAAGCCTCGACGGCGGCATCCGCCGATCGCGCCGTCGACGTGGCCGTGCCACGCGTAGCGCCCCGCGCTGCCTGCGTGGATGTTTCGCTCCCGGCACGGACGTCATGCTGTGCGATGTCGCCAACATCGGGCGTCGCCCACGCGACGTCCTTACGCCCGTGCCCCGACGATGCACGCATGATGCTGTCGGCGCCCGTCGACGTACCCCGCGGCGTATCGCCGAACACACTTTCCCCCCCGCTTCGGTGGGGATCGGCCCGACGCGGCACGCCGAACGGATCGCTGCCCGATTGCACATGGAACGGATCGGTCATGCCGCCCGACATGACGGCCGATCGCTGCACCGCATCCATGACCGAATCGGATCGGAACGTGGAGCCGCCACCATGCGGCGATCCGCCATGCCCGGGGCCCGGCCGTCCCGCCGCCGACCAATACGCGGCGCTACCGGCGCTGGCGATGGCCGTACCCGCGGCGGTCGCCGAACCGGCGACCATGCCAAGCGTCGACCCGGTGACCAGCGTGTAGATCATCTGCGGCACTCTGATCGATAGCACCATCATCAGCGTGCAGGCCGCAAGCATGAGCCCCAGATACGGGTAGGCCGAGTAGGCCCGGTGGTTCAACTCGTACTTGAGGTTCTCGAGCAGGTCGGCGGCCACAACGCCGACGATCGCGATGACGAGGAGGGCCGCGCCGACGGCGACGACGTGTTTGTAATAGTTGATGGCGATCTGCGATGTCCAACGGGAACCGCCGAAGCCGAGGAGGAATATCCCCGCATAGCCAAGAACCCATGCCATGACGAGGACGAGAACATATTGGGCCGCCATGAGCGCGCAGACCATGAGAATGAGGATGGCGATCAAGCCGCTCAGGATCTGGTCGGCCATGTTGCCATCACCCGTTTCGTCGATGACGTGATAGAAGACGGAAAGACCCCGGGCGAGTATCCCCGTCGCCTTGCTCCTGATGAGCGTGTCCGACGGGTCGCCGTTCGCCATCTGGAGGAAGGACTGCACGATGTCGACGATGAATCCGTCGCCGCCCGCATGGTCGCTGGCGTTGATGAGAAGCCAGTAGAAGATGCCCGTGACAATGATGAAGCGCAGAAACTCCATCATCATTTCGCCCATGTCTTGGCGCACGACGAGGGTCCCCATCGTCCAGACGAGGCTGATCACAGCCAGGGACCAGAACAATGTCTTCGCACCGACGAAGACCGAGTCATTCACCGAATAGGAGGTGATCGACCGCAGAACATCATCGACGAGCTCGTCCGGCCTGATCTGCTCCGGTGCGGCATTCGCGGTGCCGGCCATGAGGCAAAGGAAGCCGATGAACAGCGTCCATGAGACGTAGCGAAGGGACATGTGTATGAACCGGATAGAGCGGTCCGGCGAACGCCGGAAAAGGGGAGATGGCGACGCGGGACCGCGTCGCCATCGATCAGTAGACGGGCGCCGGCGCGACGGTATGTCGGATGGCGTCATCCAGGCCGTGACGCATGGAACTACCCACGGCGACCGCGCGAGCCTCCTTGTCCGCACGCGCCTGCGCCTCGGCGACGCGCTGGGCTTCGGCGACGACCATCATCGAGCGCATCTTCGCCAATTGGTTCACTTCGGATGCCGCGATGGCGTTACCGATCTGGAGCTGGGCGTTACGCCCCTCGGCTTTCGCCGCTTTCTCCTGGAGCGTCTTCAGTGCCCGGGCATCGGAGTCGAGTTCAGCCTCCTGACTGACCACCGCCTCAACGAGCGCGGTGTTCGCCGCCCGACGCGCGCGAGCGCTCTCGACGACCGCGTCGTCGCCATAACGACCGAAGGGATTGCTCGCGTACTCCGAGTACTCCTTGTAGTGCGACGTGTATTGATCGACGCTCTGGCTCTTCATCACCTCCGCCAGCTTGTCCTTGAGCTTCCTCGGTATCGGAATGATCTCGCCACCGCCTGCGTCGTTGTTGATGATCCAGGTAAAGCTGGCGTCGATGTTCGTGTTGGTGATGTCCAGGCGGTAGCTATTGTCCGTCGTGACATCGATATTGTGCGTACTGTTGTCGATGTTCCTCGTACTCTTGTCGATCCAGGTCGTGTTGTAGTTGATGGTGCCTTCGCCCTTGTCTTCGAGCTGATGACTGATGCGCATGAGCATGATCTTCTGCCCGACATTCACGATGAAGTTCGGCACATCCCAGACGGGGATCATGGCGTGGGAGGGCACCGACAAGGCCGTGCCGGTGGCCGCAACGAGGCAGCACGTCGTTCTTTTGAGCATTCTTTTCATGCGATTTCCTTTCATATGTTTCTCCGGGTGATCCGGCTCCTGGCAAGCATGCCGATCAGTAATCGAACGCCTGATACGGCTTTTCGAACGTGAGGTCCTTCACGGCCATCACGTTGAAGCGGTAGCCCGGACGTATCTTCAGCGTCGGGGCGATATCCATGTTCTTTTCGATCATTTTCGTCGCCACCTGACCGATCTCCTGCGCGAGGCTCTGGCTGAGCGTCGATGCGTTGGATGAGCCGAACGGATCGTTGTCCGGATCGACGCGAGACGACGTCAGTCCCGATGTCACGGCGGACATGAGGATCGCGGAGCCGAACAGGCGTAGGTAGTGTCGATCGACCTTGTCGCCGAAGCCGGCGTACCCCGCTCCGTCGACGCCTTCCATGGCACCGATGTCGATCACCTTGCCGTCGGGAAACGTGAGGCGTTGCCAGGCCACCAGTACACGCGACTGCCCCATGATGACCCGGTGGTTGTATCGGCCCACCAGTTTCGATCCCTGAGGAATAAGCCGGAAACGACCTGTCGCCGTGTCGAAGACATCCTGACTTACCTGCGCGACGATCTGACCTGGCAGGTCCGAATTGATGCCGGAAATCATCGTCGCCGGGATGACAGAGCCCGCCCGCACCTCATACGTCGTCCGGGGCGCTTCCACATCCGATCCAAGCAGCCAGCGATCTTTCTTTTCCTTGCCATCGGACGAGGTACGATCGTACTTGCCGTAGTCTCCGGCCGCCGCCACGGGCACGCGTGTATCCGTCTCGCCGGATTCCGCTGCCCCCACCCCCGGATTTTCCGCGCCTTTCTCCCTGTCGGCCGGCACGGTGGCATGTGGTTCCGCCATCTTCGTAAGCCCGGTCTTCGCGGCCATCGCTGTGCGGAACAGCTTCATCCTTTCGGACGCCATCTCGTCCTTGTCCTTGGCGTCCGCCGCCGGCGGTGGCGGCGGCGGTGGCATGTCGGGGTCCTCGACGCGCGCCACGGGAAACGAGGGCGCACGGCTCTCATCCGGGTCGGGCACGATGCCACCCAGGGCACCGTTAGCGAGCATCTGATCCAGCGCCTGGTTGTTCTCGGCAAGCGGCACCTCCGGCGCATCCACCGGCTTTCGTTCGCCACGCTGCGCCGCCACCATCGCGACCAGCACGACGAACACGACCAGGACACCGCCGATGATGACCAGGGGAACGTTGTTGACACGGCGCACGCCCAACGAGGACTCGCCCGGACGCGGCAGGCGCTCGTCATCGACATCCGGGCTTTCGATCTGGGAGGGTCGTTTTTCCACTGCCATCACTCCGTCCTCGCCCACGACCCACCGGAGTAGGCGTCGGCGCCGTTGAGCACCCAGAGACGCGAGAGCGTGGTCGTGCCCACGTGCGCCTCCACCCGGTAGATCGGCCCCTCGAACACGTCGACGCGGCAGTCGAACGGCTCGCCGATACCGTCGGCGCGAAACGTGAAGCCCCGGTCGCGCAACGCGTTGATCAGCGTGTTGTTGAACGTACCGGTCATCGCCCGCGTCGGAATGAGGATCGTCTCGCTCGCTTCGTAGACCTCGCCGATGCCGTCCGACACGTCGGCGACGATGGCGTGGAGAAGCGGGTCGTTATCGGCGATGTAGACCTTGCGCGGCCGATGCGCGCAGGCGGCCAGCGCGACCGCGCTCAAGGTGATGGCGATGCCACGGGCATTCATCGGCGCCTCTCGATCGTCACCTTGCGCTGTCCGACGCCGACGCCGGCGACGAGCACCGCCCTCTCGAAGAGCGTGTCGACGATGTAGCGGCCGTCCTGGACCCGGTAGTTGACCATCACCTGGTCGTCCTTCTTGAACACGCTGCCGCTTTCGCGGACGACGAGCAGCGTCGGCGCCTCGCCCTGCGCGAACGTCTTCGGCATCTCGATGATCGTCTTCACGCCGTCGTTGTAGACGCGCACCGGCTTGAACGGCGCGTTGCCGCTCACGCGGTAGGCGAAGTCGAGGTTGCCCAGGTACTCCTTGCCCTTCGTCGACTCCTTCGCCGCCTGGGCGTTCACCGTGCGCTTCTTCACCGCGGCCCACTTCGAGGCGGCCGCCTCCGGGTAGCTGAACGCCACCCGCGGCATGTACTCCGTGCGGTGTGAACGGAGGCGGAGGTGGTAGGTGCGCCGATCGGTCGTGACCATCAGCGACGTCTCCAGTCCGACGTCCAGCGGCTTGATCACGAGATGCTGCACCGCCTCGTCACCCGCGCCCGAGAGCGCGGGTTCGACCAGCCAGCGCACGGCGTCGCCGACGTTCACGGAGCTGACCTGTTCGCCCGGCTCCAGCTCGACGTCGCAGACCTGCAGCACCGCGCAGACGATGCTTGGCTGCGACTGGCCGTAGAGGAACCGGATCGTGCCGTCGGGCCCGGGTACCGGTTTGACCGACGCGGCGGTGCTCGCGATCCACTTGCGGGAGATGTCGAGACCCGCCTTTTCCTGATCGGTGAGTTTCGGATTGTCGTTCGAGAAGAACTGGTTCGCGAGCTCCGTCTCGGTGGTCGCGCCGGCCGTACCTGCCATGAGCATCGCCGCCGCGGCGATCGTGAGGGCTGTTTTCATTGTTCGTGCTTCCTCAGAACTGCTTGGTCCAGGAGTAATCGGAGACATAGACGCCCATCGGGTTCAGGCGGATCTGGTCGTCGGTCGCGTCGGGCGCCATGGGATGGCTGCTGACGTTGAGCATCGCGCGCATGCGATAGGGCTTGCCCATCACCTCGCCCTTGCGGGTGCGCTGCGTCTCGATCCAGTCGACCTGCCAGGTGGCCGACGTCTGCGGGATCGCCGAGACGATCTCGACGTTCACCGTCTGCTTCTCCGCGCGCTTGAACGGATTGGTCTCCGGATTGCCGTTGAGGTACGCCGTCATCTTCCGCGTGGCCGCGCTGCCGGGGTTCATCAGCGCGTACACCTTGAAGATCGCCCGGCGCTGCATGGCGATGTCGGGTGTGACGGTACGGGCGTTGACGATGTACTCGGCGACCGACGCGCGGACGATGCGCTGGTCGACCTTCGCCGCCTGGCTGGCCGGCGCGACGGCCATGGCCTCGCCCAGCTTGTTGACCTCGACGACGTACGGCACGAACTTCGACTGGCTGCCGATGTAGACCACGCCGCCGACGGCGGCGAAGGCGACCAGCAGGCTGATGAGAGCGACGGCCTGCCATAGCGTGCGGGACGCGATCAGGCTGCCGACATGCGAGTTCCAGGTGCGCTTTGCGTTCAGGTAGGGATGGGGAAGTCCCGGAGAGGACGTACGTTGCGCCCTCCTCTTCTTCTGTTTGATCATGCTCAGACTCCGTAGTCGGCCAGGTTCAGACCCTTCAGTTGCAGCCAGTCGTGTATCCATTCGTCGCCATAGCGCGCCTCGAGCGTGCGGATGGTGGCGATGGATTCCTTGTCGGTGTTGCCGATGAATGCGAGCGCGAGCGGACCCAGCGCCAGATCGTACAAACGCCGGCCCTTGTCGGACATGTAGTAGTAGTGGCGTTTCTGCACGGCCGTGGCGAGGATCTCGATCTGCCTCGCGTTCAGCCCCATGCGCCGGTAAAGCGCGGCCGCGTCGTCGTCGCGGGCGTAGGGGTTGGGCAGGAAGATCTTCGTCGCGGTGGATTCGACGATGACGTCGAGGATCCCGGAATTGGCGGCGTCGGAAAGGCTCTGCGTCGCCATGACCACGAGGCAGTTCGACTTGCGCAACACCTTGAGCCACTCGCGGATCTTCGCGCGGAACACGGGATGCCCCAGCATCAGCCACGCCTCGTCGAGGATGATCGCGGCCGGCTGCCCCATCAGCGACTTCTCGATGCGACGGAACAGGTAGAGCAGCACCGGCAGCACGAACTTGTCGCCGAGGTTCAGCAGGTCCTCGATCTCGAACACCGCGAAATCCGAGAGGCGGAGTCCATCGACCGACGCGTCGAGAAGGTGACCCATGCTGCCGTCGGCCGTATAGACCTTCAGCGCCTCGCGAATCGTCTCGTCCTGGATCATCAGCACGAACTCGGACAGCGTCGTCGCGCCCGACTGGTGCATGGACAACAGTGCGCTCGCGATCTCGTTGCGCTGGGCGGGCGTCGTCTGCACCCCGTTCAGCGCGAGCATCGAGTCGATCCACTCCATGGCCCAGCCGCGGTCACCCTTGCTCTCAAGGAACTGCAGGGGACAGAACGCCAGCGTGTCGTCGTCGCCTGCCACGTCGAAGTGCAGGCCGCCGCACGCCTTGACCAGGGGATACAGCGAACGACCCTTGTCGAAGCAATACAGCGACATGTCCTTGTAGCGGCGGAACTGCGCCGCCAGGAGACCCAGGTGTGTCGATTTGCCCGCACCGGTCGGACCGAACAGGAACGTGTGCCCCAGGTCGTTCACGTGGAGGTTCAGCCGGAACGGCGTGGCGCCCTGCGTCACGCACTGCATTAGCGGTGGCGAGCCCGGTGGGTACATCGGACACGGGGCGACCGCCTGGCCCGTCCAGATCGTCGAGCTCGGGAGAAGGTCGGCGAGGTTCAGCGTGTTGATCTGCGGCCGCCGCACATTCTCCACGCCGTGGCCAGGGAAGCTGCCGAGCAGCGCGTCCATCGTGTTGATGGTTTCGATGCGCGCGGCGAAGCCACGGGCGTTGATCGCCTTTTCGATCTGGCGCACCGAGCGGTCCAGGCGCGACCGGTCGTCGTCGGAGACGACCACGACGCTCGTGTAATACCCCTGCGCGACCAGCCCGCTGTTGATCTCGCCGATCGCCGCCTCGGCGTCGTGCATCATCGACAGCGCGTCGTAGTTCACCGAGCCAGTGTTCGTCTGGAAGATCTGGTCGAAGAAGCCGCGCACCTTCTGCCGCCACTTCTTGCGGAACTTCTCCATCTGCCGCAGCGCTTCGTGGGGATCCATGAAGATGAAGCGGTTCGACCAGCGGTACTCGCTCGGCAGCTCGGCGAGCGACGCGAGGATGCCCGGGTACGACTCCATGGGAAACCCCTCGATCGCCACGACCTGCACGAAGCGGCGACCGATGCGCGGTGCGACGCCCGTCCATATCTCCTGGCCGCCGACGAGCGCATCGATGTACACCGGGTTATCCGGCAGCGCGATGGGGTGATCGAGGCCCGTGACGCAGAACTGCAGCCAGCGCAGGAAGTCGTCGTGCGTCACCGGACGGCCTTCCTCGGTCACCGTGCGCTGACCGCGCAGGCGCTCCATGCGGAAGACGCCGGAAAGGCGGCTTTCGAAACTCCGGCACTCGCGCTGGAAGTCGGCGATCAGGCTGCGCGTGCGTTCCGTGCTGCCGGCGACCTCGGTGTCGTCGTCGAACATCATCTCCACGAACTTCCGCTGCGCGATCTGCGGCGGAAAGTAGGTGAGCGTCACCACGAGGTAGCCCTCGTAGGTCGTGCCGAGGCTGCGGAACAGGCGGCGCCGTTCCTCGTCGATCGCCGCCGAGACGGGATCGGGGAAGAACGACTCCGACGGCTCGCTGTAGCCGCGCGCGGGCTTGCGCACCGCGTCGACGTGCAGCATCCAGCCGTTGCCCAGCCGGGCCAGCGCCTGATTGACGCGCATCGACGCGGTTTCGCGTTGCTCGTCCGTGCTGCTCGCCGCGTCGTCGCCCTGGAACATCCAGGCCGCCATGAACGCACCGTTCTTGCACACGATCACACCGTCGTCCGCGACGGCCGCGTAGTTGAGAAGGTCCGCCACGGCTTGCCCATGCGGTCGACGGAAATCGAGCTTGGGCTCGGCGTCCAGCCGGCGGATGCGCGCGACGAGCAGGGCGACGAGGACGGCGGTAACGACCGCCATCCCCCCGATGATCCAGGCCATCATCGGTACTGCCTCTCCTCCGCCGGGCCGTTCACGCGAAACGGCGTCGAGCGGGGCGGGTAGTACTTCTTGTACAGGCGCTGCCGAAGATACACGTAACGCATCTTCGGGTCGGCCTTGGCCATGAGGCGGAAGGCTTGCAGGGCGGCGAACCAGACGGCCACGCCGAACGTCGCCGCCTTGACCTCTTGTGCCGAGAAGATCAGTGCACCCGCGAGAAGACCGGAAACCATCACCAGCTCGCGATCGCCTCCGAGGAGCAGGTTGTCGCGGTTGCCAGCTCGCCGGATGGGTACGGTTCGAATACCCATCAGACGAGTCCGCCCAGCGGCAGCCCAAGGGCGACAGCGTGCCTCACGTCGCCGGTCCAGCTACCGCCGAGAAGCTCAACCACCTGCGTGGCCTGCACGATGATCGAAATGACGAGAACGATGAAGACGAGCGTACGGAGAAAACCACTAATCTCACCACCGAAGATCAGCATCGCGCCGCATGCCACGATACCGACGAGCGAGATGATGAAAGGCACGGGCCCGGTGAGCGACGTACGCAAGGTCGCCAGGCCGTCCTCGTACGGGAGGTTCGTGGCCTGCGCGAGAGCGACGCCAGGGATAAGGAGTGCGCACAGCAACAAGGCTGCATACGCATATCCGGTGAGGGAGGTCGGGGAGGACGGACGACGATCCATGGGTGGCTCCAGGTACTTATAGGTGACGCAGCACATAACGCCCATCCTCGTAGCCGTCGACGGCGACGATTTCCTGGACGCGACGGCCGCTGGGGGTGCGCGAGATATGGACGAGCAGGTGAACGGCTTCGCCGATCAGGGGCTCGATGGGCCGCGGCGCATCGCGGTGCATGCTGATGAGCATCGCCAGCCGGGAAAGGCCGGCGCGTGCGTCGTTGGCGTGGAGGGTGGCGGCACCGCCCTCGTGGCCGGTGTTCCAGGCCATGAGCAGGTCGAGCGCTTCGGGGCCACGCACCTCGCCGACGAGAATGCGGTCGGGCCGCATGCGCAGAGATGTGCGCAGCAGCTGCGTCATGCCGATGTCGAACGACGTGCGGTACTGCACGAAGTTCTCGGCCATGCACCGGATCTCGCCGGTGTCCTCGATGATGAAGACCCGTTCCTTCGCGTCCATCTCGACCATCTCGCGAATGAGCGCGTTGATGAGTGTCGTCTTGCCGGAGCCGGTGCCGCCGATGACGAGGATGTTCCGATGGCGACGGATGGCGTCGACGAGCACGTCGCGCTGCCGCGCCGTCATCGTGTCGCTGGCGACGTAGTCGGCGAGGCTGAAGATCGCGACGGCCTTCTTGCGCAGGGCGAACGTCGGGCCGGACACGATGGGAGGCAGTTGCGCGGCGAAGCGGGATCCGTCGAGCGGAAACTCGGATTCGAGCACCGGGTGGGAGCGCGTGATCTCTTTCCCGTAGTAGCCCGCCGTCGTCTTGATGATGGCCTCCGACTGGCTCGGCCGCATGCTGCCGATGCAGCGCATGCCTTCGCCGAGCCGCTCCTGCCAGAGGCGGCTGTCGGCGTTCAGCATGATCTCGACCGTGCGCGGGTCGTTGAACGCGGTCATGAAGGCGTCGCCTAGATCGCGCAGGAGTTTCTCCCGCGCGCGCTCCCTCACGACGGCGGTCGGGCCGCCGGTTTGTCCCTGGTCCATTCGTACTGGTTTCTGGCAGGCGCCGCTCGACCCTCACTGGTCGACGTCGGTGCGCTTGTTCAACGGGCGTCTCCGCGTCCCGTGCTGTCGTTTCCTGGTCAGGCCGCCTTCTTCATGGCAAGGCCGGGGCCGGAGTCCACGCATGCCGCCTTGATGGACCGATGCATGCCCTTCGTCTCGAGCCCCTCGAGTTCCGTCGGCACGAGGATGCGGCAGCTTCCGCCCTCGCTTTCGCCGTCGCCCCAACTCACGGTGAGCTGCCTGCCCGCAAGCGCACCGCGCGCGAATATCCTGCTTGCCTGTCCCACCACCCCGACTGGCTGGCCGGCGTCGTCGTAGACGGACGCGCCGAACGGCAGCGGTCCGCCGTCGGGCCGTGTCGCGAGGATGAGCAACGAGTCGGCCACCGTGGCGTTGTATTCCAGCCGGACGAACGCGCCGGCGCGGGGAGCGACCGACTCGCTCGTGCTCTCCAGTTCGACGTCGTGCGATGCCCCGATCGGGTCGATCGACAGGGTATTGAGCTGGTAAGGCATCAGGCTGCGCACCACGGCGTTGCCGTAGCGGTCGATCCTGGCGCCGGCATGGCTCTCGATGCGCGCACCCGCGGCGCCCGGTGCGTGGATGATCGCGTTCGTTTCCCCGAGCTCCTGGGCGAGCGTGATGCCGTCGCGATGGGCGACCACCGCACCGGTGGCGGACAGCGAGTATTGCGTCGACCCGCCGCTGCTCCGGCTCGCGCCGGCCCGATAGGTACCGGCGAATCCGCGGTAGCCGACGCTCGCGCTACCGGAATGACTCGTCGGACGGCGGCGGGACTCGCTCCGGCTCGCGGCGAGCGTGTAGGACACGTCGTCGTGATCGCCCGCACGGCCGTTGAGCGTGGCCTGCGTCGACGCATCGCCGTCGTTTCCGCGATTGTGCGTGACGCCGAAGTTCGGCGCGGACACCGCGGTGCCCAGTGGCACCGAAAGAGAAAGGTATACCGTGGTGTCGGTGCCCGGCCGGCGTCCGCCCCGGCGGTCGTCGCGGCCGAAGAGGTCTCCGATGCGCGATCTCTGGACCGAAACGTTGTAGTTGATCGAGCGCCAGCTGTTGCCATAAGCCAGCGTGTAGTTCACGCCACGCGAGCGCCCTCCCCAGTAGTCGACCAGCGAGCCGGCAAGCGACAGCCGTCCGGTACCGATCGTCTGGCCGATGTTGGCGTCGAATCGGCTTCGCTCTCCGCCGACGCCTGTCGTGTCGTAGCCTTGACGGAGGAGGCTCCGCACGCGCGCGGCATCGGCGACGCCGAGGTAATCGCGTGTCGAGAAGCGCTGCGCCGCGACGCCGAAGTTGGTACCCGTGCTGGCGATGCTGCGCGTGTAGCGCAGCCGCGTGCTGGCACCCCGACGGACACCTTCGCGACGGAATGCCGCGCGCGAGCCCGTGACATCGAGCGCGAACGCGCCGATCGGCGTGTTGACGGCGGCGCCGAGAAGGCCCGACCAGTAGCTGTTCGACGCGGTCGTACCTGCATACACGGTCGTCGTGTTCGTCAGACCATACTGGAACGTTCCCTGTGCGATGAACGGCGTCTCGCTGACGCTCGTCTCGTCGACCTGCCCTGCCCACACACCGAACCGCGATCCGCCCTCGCGAAGCATTTGCGGCACCGAGGTATACGGCACGAGGATGGTCTTCGTACGACCATCCGCCTCGGTGATGGTCACCTCCAGGTCGCTGCCGAACCCGGTGGGATAGAGGTCATCGATCTCGAACGCGCCCGGCGCCACGCTGGTGCTGTGGATGATGTAGCCGTTCTGCCGGATCGTGACCTGCGCGTTGCTCTCGGCCACGCCACGAATGACGGGTGCATAGCCGCGCTGCGACGCCGGCAGCATGCGCGGATCGCTGACGAGGCTCACGCCCCGTATGCGCACACTGTCGAGGATGTCGCCACTGGTGTACGACTCGCCGACGGTGAGCTGCGCCCGTGCCGCCGTGAGATCGTGCTGGGCGTACATCTGCGTGTTCTGCCATTGACTCCTTCCCGACTGGATGCTCAGCGAACCCAGTTGACGGAGGCGCCAGCCGCCGAGATTCGCGCCCGCCTGGATACCGACGTAGGTCCTCGTCGAGCGCTGGCCATCCCTGCGTACCTGGAACGTATTGGCGTTGTAGTTGAGCAGGGCGACGTTTTCACCCTGCTCCCAGAATTCGGGATCGACGTAGCCTCGCGCCTGCGAGCGCATGAAGGCCTGCGGAATGGTGATGCGAAGCACCTGCTCCGACTCGTCGAAGTCGACCGTGGCACCCGGAATGTGGCTTCCGAGGTTGCCGCAGATGGCGGCGTCGCCCAGCGGGCGGGTGGCCGGAGCGTCTTCGGTGGCGGCGCGCAGCTTCTCGGTGTCGAGGCCGAAGCCGACGAGCATGTTCCGGTCGAAGCAGGGTTGCGCGCTCTCACTGTTCGCCACGTGGCGGAACGCGATCGACCGCGAGCCCGGCAGCGGCTGACCGTTGACATGCACCGTCGGCCGATACGTTCCCGCCAGCGTGACGTTACCGCGCTCGAAGCGGGACAGGTCCACCGCGCCGCCCGATGAATGCAGGAAGCTGCTGTTGAAGGTCGCCTGCGGGGCCGCGGGTTCCGGCGCTGGGTCGGGCGACACGGGATCGATGGCAGCCGCGTCGGCTGCCGCCGGCCCGAGCAGCGCGAGCGCGAGCGCCAGCGGCCGCCGCGTGAATCGGGTGGTTCGTCGGACGTGGATCATGGCGCACCGACGCGTTTGCTGCCGTCGACGAAGCCGCCGAAGTCGTTGATGTATTTGTAGTCGATGCGAAGCTCGTCACCCGACGGCATCGCATCGTGCGGCTTCACCGTCACTGTGGCGCCGGGCGCGACGGAGAACGGCTCGATCACAGCCTTCGCGCCACCGGCGACGACCGCGACATCGTTGAAGGTGACATGGAAGGCCGACGGGTTCGTCACGGAGAGGCCCTCGCCGTCGCGGGTCCATCGCAATGTCGCGGGGGCGGCTTCGGGCGATCCCTTGAGGTTCGCCGGCCGGAAGAAGAGCTTGAGGCGGTAGCGGATCGCCAGCTGCATCGTGTTCCGGTTGGCGCTGTCGGTCGGCTTCGGCGGCACCTCGAGGATGTTGATCCAGAACTGCGACTCACGGTCGCCCGGCAGGTCGGAACCGGTGTAGGCCAGGCGGAGCGTCTGTGATTTGCCGGCCTCGAGCCGCGCGATCGGCGGCGTGAGGTTGAACGGCACGTCGACGGATTCCGGCGTCGACTTCGCGTCGCCGTCGTCGATCCACGCCTGCGTGAGGGCCGGAAGTTTTCCGACGTTGGAGACCTTGACCGTGATCTCGCGGGCATCGGACGGATACACGTAGCGCGTACCGTTCATGACGACGCTGGCGTGCGTCGTTCCGAGGAGGCACATGGCGCCTGCCGCGATGACTTTGCGGATGATTCCCTGCATGTTCGTGGCGTTCCTTCAGATCTCGACTGTTCGATCGCCGGCCGGTGGCCGGCGATCGATTTCCTTCGCTTAGCTCTCGTAGCGGACCGTGTAGACCACCGAGCTGTTCGCGCCGCCCGCGACCACCGTGCCGGTCGACTCGTAGCCGGCGCCGTAGACCAGGATGGCCTGGTGGTTGACGACCGTCTCCTTCACACCGTTGTTCTGGTTGTTGCCGAGGATGTCGATCGGATCGTTGTTCTTGTCGAACAGGCGAATACGCACGCCACTGGCGCCGCCGGTGACGGTCAGGCCGCCGCCCGTATCAACGGTCGCGCCGTTTTCGAACGTCGCCCATACCTTCGTGTCGTTCGCGCAGGCCATCTCACCGTCCTTGCCGATGTAGATGCGGAAGCCGATCCTGCCCGAGACATCGCCCACGTTGGCGAAATCGCCGGCGCTGACCGCGCCGATGTCCACGGTGAAGTCCGGGCCACCATTCTCGGTACCGCCGTTGACCGAGCAGGTCACGTTGGAGATCGAGCCGGTGAAGCTGATCGTGCCGGTCGATGCGAAGGCAGACGGAGCTGCCAGGCCCGCGAGAAGCAGGGCGGAAGTCATAACTTTGAGGTTCATCCAATTAACCTTTCATACGTTCATGTGTGAACAACACCGCCTCCCGGCGATGTCGGCTTTGGGGAGACACGGGGTCTTCCCCGCGCATCACGCCAGCCAGGCTCGACGAACGCGAGCGCCAAAAAAGTTTGTCGGATTTGGCCTACGCGCCATATAGAAGTTTTCGGAAAATTTTGACTTTCTTCCGAAACGGCGACGGGGCCTGCACTTTTGAAGTGAGGCCCCGTTTCTCAGGACGCGGAAATGATTTTCTGGTAGCGACGTGATATCGCAGGTGGGCGACTACTGTCCGATGCGACGCAACGGCTTGCCGCTCATCAGGTTCCGCTCGATCTGCTCCAGCGTCACGTTCTTCGTTTCGGGCACGAGCCAGAACGTGATGGCGATGAAGACCGCGTTGAGCGCGGCGTACAGCCAGAACGTCGGTGCGTTACCGATGCCGCTGAGCAGCGTGAGGAACGTGGCACCGACGATCATGTTGGTGACCCAGTTGGTGAACGTCGAGACGGCGATGCCGAAGTCGCGCCCCTTCAACGGCTGCACCTCGGAGCACAACGTCCAGATCAGCGGACCGGCCGACATCGCGAAGCCGACGATGAAGAGCAGCAACATGCCCACGGTGAAGAACTGCTCGCCACGCGACGAAATGCCGAGACCCATCATGGTGCCGACCACGCCCAGGCCGACCGCCATGATGGCGAACCCCGCGTACAGGATCGGCTTGCGACCGAGGCGATCCACGAAGGCGAAGGCGATGAGGGTCGCCAGCACGTTGGTGAGGCCGACCGCGGCCGTGAACCACATCTGCGCGTGGGTGTCGTAGCCCATGTCCTTGAAGATGCGCGGCGCGTAATACATCACCACGTTCATGCCGGTGAATTGCTGCATCGCCTGGAGCAGGACGCCAAGGCCGACGGAGCGGCGGAAATTCCGGTTCTCGCGGAACATGCTCCAGCCGTGCTGCGGGGTCTTCAGTTGCTCGTCGATGTCCGCCATCTCCTTTTCCACCACGGCCGCGTCGCCGCGGAGCTTCGCGAGCACCACCTTCGCGTCGTCGCGCCGTCCGCGCATCATCAGCCAGCGCGGGCTGTCGGGAAGGAAGAACAGCCCGAGCAGGAACAGCACGCCCGGCGCCGCGATCACGCCCAGCATCCAGCGCCAGCTGCCGCTGGCGCTGAAGGCGGTGTCGGACAGAAAGGCGAGCAGGATGCCGGTGGTGATCATGAGCTGGTACGTCGAGATCATGGCCCCGCGGATCTTCTCGGGAGCCACCTCGGCGAGGTAGAGCGGCGCGGTGAAGGTCGCCACGCCAATGGCGAGGCCGAGGACGAAGCGCGCGACGATCAGGATCGAAGCGGACGGTGCGAAGGCGCAGAACAGCGAGCCCACGATGAATAGAAGGCCGGCGAGGATCAGCGATCGCTTGCGCCCGAGGACGGCCGACATCCAGCCGGCGCCGAGCGCACCGACGGCGGCGCCTGCCATCATCGAACTGACGATCCACTCGATCATCCGGTCGGATACCCGGAAGTCGGACTGGATGAACTGCGTGGCGCCCGAGATGACGCCGATGTCGAGTCCGAACATGAGGCCGGCGAGCGCGGCGAGGATACAGGTGGTAACGATGGCGGCCCTGGGATGGGCGGTTGCGGCTTTCTGCGTGACGACGGCGTCCACAGGCGGGTCCTTGTCTCGATGCGATCCCTTCATTGGATGCCCCGGCATGTATCCGGCCCGTGTGAGAGGTGTCGGCATGCGGTGATCCCGTGGCGGAGGAATCGGGGCCCGAGGTTTAAGCGTTTTCGGCAAGCTATCGAGGATTGGCGTCCGCTCGCGTGCATCCTCGGGAACGACGGTTAACGGGTGATCCGAGCCCGCAGGCCATTCAGGCGCGGTCTGTCGCCGCCCGGTACGCGCGCGGTCGTCGAGTGCCCCGAGGCGCAGGTCTCGCCAAGCCGGCGGGACGTCGCGCTGTGTTAGCGTCCGTCTGTTTACTTCCACGGAAACCGTTCGAACGTGCCCGCCATGCCTACCCCATCCGACGACCACGATCCTGCCCTGACGACCCGCGAGGCGGCCGAGCTGCTTGGCATCTCCGTGAGCACGGCGCAGAAATGGATCGAGGGCGGCGCGGTGGAATCGTGGAAGACGCCGGGTGGGCATCGGCGGATGCGGCGAACGGCCGTGTTGCGCCTGCTCGAGGAACGCACGGCGTTGGCGCGCCCGGCGGCGGCCGTCGCGGAAGAGCTGCTCCCGCTCCAGGACCCCACGTACCCGGTGCCGGCGGACGAAACGCCGAGGCTGCGTGCGGTAGGCCGGACAGGCCTGCTGGATACCGAGCCCGATCCGGCGTTCGATCGCCTCACCCGCCTCGCTGCGATCATGGCCGGCACGTCGGCATCCGTCGTGTCGGTGCTGACCGCGCGCCGGCAGTGGTACAAATCGCGCCACGGCGTCGAGGCGACCGAGACGCCGCGCGACCTCGCGTTCTGCAACCACGTGCTGCTTGCCGACGACATGGTCATGGTCGAGGATGCACGCGGCGACGCCCGGTTCCGCGACAACCCGCTGGTGCGGGGCGAGCCCCACATCCGTTTCTACGCGGGGTGTCCCCTCCACTCCCCCGATGGGTTCGTCATCGGCACGCTGTGCGTGTTCGACACGGCGCCCCGGCGGCTCGACGCGATCCAGCAGGAGTGCCTGCGCGCGCTCGCGGAGATCGGCGAGGACGCCATTCGTCTGCACATGGCCGAGAGCGGCCGGCGCTGAAGGCTACGTGGTGGCTGGCGCCCACGGGTCGTAGCTGCCGAAGTACCAGAGGTAGCCCTCCGGATCGCGGGCCGAGTAGCCAGCGCCGCCGTAATCCTTTTCCTCGTAGTCGTCGACGATCTCGGCACCGGCCGCCTTCGCGGCGTCGTAGTGCGCGCGGACGTCGGCCACGGTGACACAGGCGCACTGCGTCTGGCGGCCACCGACGTCACGGGGCTGGACCATGTGACGGCTGAAGGGGGTGTCGTCGCGAACGGAGCCGAGCATGATCATGCCGTCGCCGTAGGTCAGCTGCGCGTGGTCGATCAGGCCGGGGTGCGCACTGCTCTCGTAGACGACCTGGCGTTGGAAACCGAACGCCGTACACAGGAAATCGATGGCGGCGGGGGCGTCGGCATAGCGCAGACAGGGAATGACGGTGCTGCTCATGAGGGTCTCCTTGGCGGTGTGCCGACGGTAACCCGGCCCGTGCCGGGGAACCATTGCCCCGTCAGCCAATCCGAAAGCAGGCTCAGGCGAGCTCCGCCACGGCGCGGCGCACGGTGTCGATGCCGCCGGCCTGCTGGTTCGTGGCCTGCGCCACATCGGAGACGCGCTCCAACAGCGTGCCCACCGACGTGAGGATGTCGCGCATGGCGACACCGGCTTCGCCGCTGCGCTCGCTCCCTTCGCGCACGCGGTCGAGCGTGCCCTCGATCAGGGCGCGAATCTCGCGGGCGGACTCGGCGCTCCGCTGGGACAGGACGCGGACCTCCTGCGCGACGACCGCGAACCCCTTGCCGTGCGAGCCGGAACGCGCGGCTTCGATCGCCGCGTTGAGCGCCAGGATGTTCGTCTGGAACGCGATGGAGTCGATCATCGACACGATCTCGGCGATGTCACGCGCGCCGTCCTGGATGGCGGACATGGTGGAGATGACCGCCTCGACCATCGCGCCGCCGTCCGCCGCCGACCGACTCGCCTCGTTCGCCAGCGCGTTGGTGGCGCGCGCCTGCGCGGCGATCGCCGGCACCGTGTCGGCAAGCTCCGCGAGCGACGCGTGGAGCGTGCGTGTCGCGCGCGTCTGCGCCGTCACGTCTGTGGCGTACTTGACGACCTTGAAGGGGCGTCCCGCCATGTCGAGGATCGGGTTGTAGCTTCCCTGGATCCAGACTTCGCGGCCCCTGCGGTCGACGCGGCGGTAGAGGCCGGCGTCGTACTCGCCGCGGCCGAGCTTCTCCCAGAAGGCGAGATACGCCGCGCTCGTGCGATCGGCGCCGTCGACGAACATGCGGTGGTGCTGCCCGACGACCTCGTCGCGCGCGTAGCCCATGGTGGCCAGGAAGTTGTCGTTCGCATCCAGGATGATCCCGTCCAGCGAGAAGCTGATGACGGCCTGCGCCTTGTCGATCGCGGCCAGCCGCCCTTCCATGTCCGCGCTGCGCAGGCGCTGCTCCGTCACGTCGGTCGCGAACTTCACGACACGAAGCGGACGACCCGCTCGGTCGAGTACGGGGTTATAGCTCGCCTGGATCCAGACTTCCCTGCCATCGGCACCGAGGCGGCGATAGAGACCGACATCCGGCTCGCCCGCCGCCAGCCGTTGCCAGAAAGCCGCATATTCCGGCGCCGCGGCCTCCTCCGGCGCGACGAACATGCGATGGTGACGGCCGACGATCTCCGCGCGCTCGTAGCCCAGCGCGGCGAGGAAGTTGTCGTTCGCGTCGAGGATGGTCCCGTCGAGCGCGAACTCGATCACGGCCTGCGTCCGGTTCAGGGCGTCCATTTTCCCGCGCACGCCGGCAGACCGTCCAAGCAGCGCGCGGAGTCGTGCGATGGGGTCGAAGGCCATGGTGTCGTGCTCCTTGGATATGCCTGGAGATCGCTTATCGTCCCACGTGAAGACTAACTTGACGCTGCCGAAGCGTCTTTGCCGAATTCGCGCAGCGGCTTAGCGACGACTTACGCCTGTCGTCGATTCGGCCTAGTCGGCCTGTCCGATCACCAGCGGTCTTGCGTCGGTGCGGCCCTGATCGTCGACGACGCGAACCAGGAATCGCCCGGTGCGTTCGGGCGCCCACATCAGCCCCTGGCCGTTGGGGACACTGCCCAGATAGGTATCGTCGACGAACCAGTAGATGCGTTGGGCGGCGGCGTCCACCGTCGCGGTGAACGCGATGCGCTCGCTGCCGAGGCGGGATGCGCGGATCTGGTAGCTGCTGCCGCGGATGGGCGAGGTGATCTTCGGCGACTCGCCGGCGAGCTGGCCACCGCCCTGGCAGTCGGGAAGCGGGGGCGGCGTGCGCCGCGGCATGCCGGCCTGCGCGAACACCCGCGCCAGGTCGGACGGCCAGTACTCGTAGACCTCGGTGCGCGTGTGATGCGGATCGTACGGTGGGCACGCGGGCTTGCCGGTCGTCGTGTCGACCACCACGGGACGGTGCACGTTGCTGACCCGTATGGGCGACTTGCCGGGAATGAACCACGTGCTGCCGAGCTGCGGACACCAGGCGTTGGGCAAGTCGCCACTGGCGAGGCAGATGGGCACGCGACGCAGGTTGGGCGGATTGCGACGGATCGGCTCCGCCAGCCCGGGCCGTTCCGCCCGCAGGGCGTCGGCGATACGGAAGAACAAGGGTGCCGCGGCGTCGACGCCGACGAAGGCCGGGTTGCCCGCACCGTCGAAGTTGCCGATCCACACGACGAGGACGTATGGCCCGAAGCTGCCTGCCGTCCACGCGTCGCGGAAGCTCCAGGAGGTTCCCGTCTTCCAGTACACGGGGACCCGCGATGGCTGCGCCGCGACGACATCGTCGGGCCGCGGATTCTGGCGCAGCATGTCCATCACCATGAAGCTCGCCTCCTCGCTAAGGACGCGCGTGCCGCCCGCCTTCGGCGTCGAGGCGAGAAGACGCAGCGGGCGGAGCTCGCCCCGATTCGCCAGCATGGCGTAGAGGCCGGCCAGCTCCTGCATCGTGACTTCGCCGCCGCCGAGCACCAGGGCGAGCCCGTAATGCTGCTCACTCGCCATGCGCGAGATGCCGGCGTCGCGAAGGAAATCGTAGAGCGATGGGTGAGCCAGCCGCGCGGCGACCTGTACGGCGGGAATGTTGCGGCTGCGCACGAGCGCCTGCGTCGCCGTGACGGGGCCGAGGAAATGGCCGTCGAAGTTCTCCGGCGTATACGGACCGAACGCGCTCGGCACGTCGCGTAGCACCGTCTCGGGATGGAGGATGCCCTGATCGAACCCCAACGCGTAGATGAAGGGTTTCAGCGTCGAGCCGGGCGAGCGTTTCGCCAGCGTGCCGTTCACCTGGCCCTGGATCGCCGCATCGAAATAGTCCGCGGAACCCACCATGGCCTTCACGCCCATGTCGCGCGTGTCCACGAGGATCGCCGCCGCGTTGCGGATACCGCGATCGCCCGCGCGTTCGACGTACTGCCGAACCTGTCGTTCGAGGCTGCGCTGGAGCCCGAGGTCGAGCGTCGTGACGACCCGCATGTCGTCGTCGCCGTCGAGGCGGCGCGCGGCAAGCACCTGCTCGACGAAGTGCGGCGCTTCGAACGGCAGGCGCGAGAGCGGACGAAGCCTCAACGGCAGCGCGAACAGCGGTGCCGCGGATGCGTCCTCGGGATGCCGCGACGTCCAGCGCGCGAACAGCCGGTCGCGCGCGGCCTTCAGCGCCCTGTCGATGACGGCGTCGCCGTTCGCGTCGCCGGGCAGGCCGCGCGCCGGCTCCTGGGGAATCACCGCGAGGGTCAGCGCCTCCGGCAGGCTGAGCCGCGACGGCGCCTTGCCGAAGTAGGCGAGGCTCGCCGCGCCGACACCTTCGACGTTACGGCCATAGGGCGCGGCGTTGAGATAGGCCTCGAGGATGTCGTGCTTCGAATAGCGCAGTTCGAGACCGATCGCGCGCAGCGCCTGCGTGAACTTGCCGGCGGGGCTCCGCGTGTCGAGTCGCCACATCAGCCGTGCGAGCTGCATCGTGATGGTGGAACCGCCCTGCGGCGATGCGCGCCGAACGTACGTCATCCACGCGCCGCGCGCGATGCCCCACGCGCTGACGCCCGGATGCCAGCGGAACCATCGATCCTCGTGCAGCAGGACGGCGTCGACCATCGCCGGCGAGATGTCCTCCAGCGGCACCCACAGCCGGTAACGCTGGTCGCTCGCGAGGGTGAGGCGCAGCAGGTGCCCGTTCGCGTCGTAGACCGCCGTCGAGGACGGAAACGACGCGCGCAGCGGCTCGTGTGGCCACAGGCGAAAGGCAAGGGGCACGGCGGCGAAGAGCAACAACGCCACGAGGGCGTTGTGCCATTTGACGCGACGGAGGCGCGAGAGGAGCTTCATGAGTCTGGCGATGAACGGTGCCCGGGGGCGGGAGCGGCCCGCCCCTCGCTACGGCTTTCTCTCCACCGCGATCGTACCGCCGCCCGCTGCCCGCGCCTGCACGCCGCGGTCGTAGAGCGATTCGGCGAAAACCGGCGGAATGACGAAGCGACCCGCATTGGTGGCCTTGATGCGATAGATGAACTCCTGGACGTCGCGACTCGCATAGCCATAGACCACCACGCGATCCTCGCGCACGTCGGCATACTCCGGCGTCCACGTGGACTCCGGCGTGCCGATGGGCGAACGCCATGCCGGTGTCTCGTCGCCCTCGCCTTCGTCCTCGCCTTCCGCACCCTCGTCTCCGGACGCCTCGCTGTCTTCCTCCGCGGCGCTCGCCTGCGGCTGCGCCGGAGGACTCGTATCGAGCACGGGTTCGAAGCCGCCCGGCAGCAGATCGACGATGGCGACATCGGGGATACCTCCGTCGCGCGTCGAGCGGATGCGGAGATGGACGTCGATCTCGTCGCCCGTGTTCACCGTGTCGATCGCCTTGCCTTTCGCGTCCGTGTAGCTGCGCGTGATCTCGATGCCGTCCTTGCGCGTCTCGGTCGAGGGCTTGCGATCGAAGCCTGCCTGCGAGACGGCATACCAGGCCTGAGCGTCGGCATCGTCGACCATCCGCAGGCGCTGGGTGCCGGCGGTCCAGCGGCCATCGACGATGGCTCCCTTCGGCGTGCCGATCGGCGTGACCTTGCCGTCCGCCGCCACCGCGCCGATCGAGAGTTTCGCGACGTCGCCGCCGGCTTCCTTCGCCCAGGCATCGAGCGCGAGGATGATCATGCCGGAGGACAACGTGTTGTACCGACCCTTGCCGAGCGGACGCACGAGGTTCTCGATCGTCTCCGGCGGCAGCGCCTTCGCCTGCTCGCTGAAGTGCTTCGAGAGCAGGTAGAGGACCGTGGCGTCGCGAATCGGCGCGTCGTAGTAAGACTCGTAAGCGTAAGGCTCGTCGGCCGGCTTGCGGCCGAGTAGCTTGCGTGGGCCAGACATCAGGTCTGCGGCAAGCCTGTCCTGATGCAGCAACTGGTACGACGCCGCCAGCCAGGCCGCCGCGAGATCGTCCTTCCACGCTTTCGCGTGGACTTCCTGCAGGCGGCGTTGCACGGACGCCAGGTCGTTGGTGGTGACATTGCCCTGCCGCGTCAGCAGGTAGATCGCGTAGGCGCGCTGCCGCATCGCGGGCAGCGAGTCGTCGGTGTCGTCGACGGCGATCTGGCGAAGAGCATTATCCGCCGAGGCGAGCAGGTCGTGCGGCACGGCCACTCCCCGGTCGCCGGCTTCCACCAGGTAATGCACCGCGTAGTCGGTGGCGAAGGCATGGGTATCCGGCGTGGCCGTCCACAGGCCGAAGCCACCCTGCCCGTTCTGGCGAGCGCGCAGCGTGTCGAAGAGCGCGGCGACGGGGTCGGCGGGGGGCGTGTCGCCGTCGGACATGCGCGCCGGTTTCACGTCACCGAACTCCGGCCGCTGTCCCAGGACGAGTGCGGGCATCGCGGCGCTGACGACCTGCTCCGTGCAGTAATGCGGGAAGTCGACGAGGTAGGCGGCGAGCCCGCGTGCGAGCACGAGCGGCACGGTGGAGAACGCGGCGTCACGCCGTGCGTACTCGTCATGCATGTCGCGCAATCCCGTGACATCCGCGCGTCCGTGGGCGTCGACGCGACCGAAGGCCAGGTCGGTGCGCATCGGCGACGCCGGCCGGACCGAGAGGTCGACGCCCTGCTTCGCGGATTTGCCGCCGTATCCCGCGGTGAACGTCAGGTTGCCCGAGCCGAGGCGATCGGTGGCGCGCACGCGGAAGATCGCGACGCCTTCGCGCATCTCGCCCAAGCCGAGGGTCGCCGACGCGTTGCCGACGATCTGCAGCTGCGGGCCCACCTTCAGGTTCACGGCGACCGGAACCTCCTTTCCGCCAAGGCCGGTGAGATTGTTGGCGACGCCGACGCTGATCTCGGCCTCGTCGCCAGGCGCGAGGGTGGTGGGCACGTTCGGCGAGAGCACGAAATCGCCGCGCACGGTGGTCGCGCCCTCGAACGTACCGATGCGTTCGGAGGACACGCTGATCGCCATGACGCGCAGCTTGCCGTTGAAGTAGTCGGGCACCTTGTAGGTCAGGTCACGCGATCCGTCGACATCGACGATGCCCGACCAGTAAGCCACCGGCTTGTCGCGCTTACGGCGGAAGGGATTGAGCTGCCGGCCGATCGCGCCGTCCGCGTCGCCGCCCGGCGCCGCCATCGCCATCAGCTTCTGGAAGTCGGGAATGATGAGGTCGAGGATCTGCGAGGTCGAGACCTCGAGCATGCGCTTGCGGAAGAAGTACTGCAGCGGATCGCCGAGCTTGTAGCGCGCGACCTGCAGGATGCCCTCGTCCACCGCGAACACCACGGCGCGCGTCGGCACGGGCGACGTGACGTGGAACGTGACGGTGTCCCCGGGCTTCACCAGCGACGGCGACTCCACCGCGATCGCGTCGCGCCGGGCATCCATGTTGACCGAGAACGGCACGACGCCGAAGGACAGCGGGCTCATGAAGATCTCGTCGGACGACGGATCGCGCACGTACTGCACGTTGATGTACCCGTTGCCCTCGAAGTCGGCCGGCACGGCGATGTGCTGCACGGAGCTCGTCGAATCGGCGTGGAACCAAGCGTGCGCGTACACGCGATCCCGTTCGATCGTGATCAGGCCGCTGCCGGCGTAGGGTGCGCGAATCGCGATATCGACGGTTTCGCCCTGGGCGTAGTCCTTCTTCGAAAGCGTGAGCTGGAGCTCGGCGTTGCGTTCGAGCGAACGGGACACGTTGCCCTCGCCCGCCACCGACCACGCGACGCGATTCACTTCCTTGCCATCGGCGTTCTTCACCACCAGCGCGAAGTTGCCCGGCTTGTCGGTCGGCAGCGGCACGTCGACGCCGGCCGCGGGAATCGACAGCGGCGTCTCGGTGATCGTGGTCTCGCGCGCCTTCGACTCGTACTTGAACACGCCGGAATCCTGCTTCGTCAGCACGGACACGTAGCGCGTCTCGACGATCGCCTGCTTCAGGCCGGCGAGCGCCATCCGCTTCGCCGACGGATCGATGGCGACGAGGGTCACGCTGCGCTTCGCGTCGCGGCTGACGTAGTCGAGGTTGTCGGTCGACTTGTAGCCGACGAGCCAGTCGTTGGACGACACCATGCCCTGCGTCGCTGCCGCGACGCTGCGACCGCCTTCGGCCTCGTAGGCCTTGGCGAGGAAGTAGAGCTGGTACGTCGCATCCGCGTAGCGCGAAAGATCCAGCGCGAACTCGGCGTGGCCCTTGTCGTCGGTCTTCGCGTCCGCGAGCTTCTCCTCGAAGCCTTCCTTCGCGCGGCGGATGTCGTAGAAGTGGTAATCCTTGTAGCTGGGGAACGAGGGGAAGGCAGGGCGCAGTGTCAGGGAGCCTTCCACCCGGCGATCGGCCGCCGGCGTGCCGAAGAGGTTCTGCACGTCCACCATGGCCTTCAGCTGCGCTGGCTTCACCCAGCCTTCCGGCACGGCGGAGGAAAGCTTCGCCGACACCTTCATGCGATCCGGCTGGAACTCCTTCACCTGCACCGTCGTGCTGCCGATCTGCGAGTACGGCTTGCCGTCCTTGGCGATGTACAGGTTCACGGTCCAGTTGCCCGTCGGCGAAGTCTCCGACGTGGCGTGCTCCAGCTCGGCGAATCCGGCACCGTCCATCGAGACGGTCTGCTGGCGCACCGTGGTGCCGCGGGGGTCGACGATCTCCGCGATGAGCGGCATGCCGGCGACGCTTCGCGTCCAGCTGTTCGCGCGGACGATCATGCCGATGTGGAACAGATCGCCCGGCCGGTAGATGCCTCGATCGGAGAACAGGTAGCCGGACAACTGGCCCTGGCTGTGCGCGTTGGGCTCACCGCCGATGTCGAAGCGCGAGAAGTCGAGCGAGCGATCGTACGAGCTCACGGGCAGGAACGAGAGGTCCTCGCCCTGGCGCACCACGTACATCGCAGGGGCCTTCTCCTGCGTGAAGCCCTTGAGATTGGCGAAATGCGCGCGGCCGTCGCCGCCGGTCGTCTGCGTGAGGAGCGTGCTGCCGTTCTTCGCGATCACGGCGACGGAGGCGCCGGCGACCGGCGAACCGCTCCGGATCGACTGCACGAAGATGTCCTGGCTGCCGTCGAGCGACTTCTTCGCGATCACGCCGAGGTCGGTGATGACGACCAGACGCTCGTCGCGGGGCCAGTCGTAGGGCGTGAAGTCGATATCGTCGTCGCTGCGGGCGGCCTCGGCCGCCGCGGCATCCGGATCGGCGCCAGCCTCTCGCGCGGCCGCTTCGCGGGCCGCCTTTTCCTTTCGCTCGCGCGCTTCGCGCTCGGCCTTCGGGTCGTAGCCCGACAGCTTCAGGAGGAACACGCCACGCTTGCCGGTTGCGAGGTACTGGCCCAGGTCGAAGCCTTCGTAATGCGCCTTGCCCGGGCCTTCGTCGGGGAACGCGACCTTCTTCACGAAGCGGTCGACGATGTGGTCGGGCGTGAAGCCGTACATCTCGGGTTTCGCGTAGCTCCCCGAGTTGAGCGATACCAGGTGCTGCAACTGGTCCGGCAGCACGCGGCCGACCTCGATGCGCATGCCCGGCAGGTTGCGCGACACCACCGAGATGTGACGGTCGCCATTGAGCGAGAGCAACGATCCGTCGGCCATGAAGCGTAGGAGGCGCGGGTAGTCGGGCACGGTGAGCAGGTCGCTGCGCGACCGCGGCATGACGTAACCGCCGAAGGACGTCATCCCTTTGTCGACGCGCACGTAGATCCGCTGCCCCGGCTGCGCGTGGTAGCGGAAACTCTGGGTTTCCGACCAATCGTTCTCCGTCGGCACGACTTCCGGCTTGAGCGCGGTGAAGCCGCGCAGATCGGCCTCGCCGATCGACGACATGGCGTAGTGCTTGTCGTCGTCGAGAGGAAGGGCCCAGACGTGGAGCTTCTTCGCCAGTTCGGCGTCGCTCACCGGGCCGCCGAACTGCATCACGACCACCTGTTCGGGTTCGAAGCGCTCGTTGTCGACCAGCGTCGCCGAGACGTCGTCGATCTTCAGGCTGTACAGGCCGGGCACGCGCACGGCGGTCTCGAGCGTTTTTTCGGTGCCTTCGCCGCCGCGGCTGCTGACCACGCCGTCCTCGAGCTTCAGCGCCACGGAACCGTCGTCACGCGGAAGCTGCAGGGGCTGCGAGTGGACGAACGCGTTGAGGCGGTGTTCGTCGTATGTCACGGTGTACTTGAGCGCGTCGCCCCGCTTTTCGTTGCCGTTGCGCAGTTCGAGGGCGATCCGCTTCTCGAGTTGCGCCGCGTCCACCGGGTAATTGAAGCCGAGGTGGACGATCGTCTTCTTGCGCGTCGGGTCCTGCGGGTCCTGGTAGAACTCGCCGTTGACCACCCTCGCCGTGAACGGCGCCGTGTCGAACGTGAAGTGATCGTCCGCGACCAACGCCTGCGGCGCGAAGACCTTCGTCCTGTCGAAGCGCACGTCGATCTTGCGCCCCACCGGCCAGTCCGTCGCCGGCGTGAAGCGAAGCACGCGGTCGTTGTCCCAGGTCCACTGGCCCTGGAGCTTCGGCTCCATCGCGATGCCGTCGGTGACCGGCTTGCCGAGCGCCTCGAGACGCGCGGCGGACGCGGAGAACGTGACCACCAGCGGGTGGATGTCCGCCGGGACGCGGTCGTAGTCGGTCACCACCGGCGCCGGGGCCTCGAACGTGATGCGGTCGGGCTCCACCGGCCGGGGGCGGTTCTGCCACCAGTGCCAGCCGAACCAGCCGGCGGCGGCCAGCGCCAGCACCGCCGCGATACTGCCGGCGAACTTCAGCGGATGCGTCCGGGCGACGCGGCCCGTCGCCGGCACCCAGGCGGGCGCGGACCAGGCCATGTCGCCGAAGACCGGCCGGAGCACCCACCCGAGGAAACGGAACAGGGCCCGCACGAGGCGGAGGGGGAGAAGGGCGAGGAAACGAAGCAGATCCATGTGTTCCGGTCCGAAGCGTGAGTGACGGCGCCGCCGCCGTGCCGCGGATACGTCGCGGCCAACCCGCCGCGCATGCGCGGCGAGCCAGCCAGTCGATTCGTATCCCCAGAGTCATCCTGCGCGTGGCATCGGCCGCCACGACGACCGGATTCTGGCACATCGGAGGCAGCCCCATCGATCGTCCGTCCCCTGGGAATGCAATGGAAGAATTCTGAAAATCGTGTCGGATTATTCGCAGCGTGACCTGGCTCACGACGGGTGCGTAACGTCATGTAACGCGCTGATTTATTCGTTTATTGTGGCGTCACGATGAGAAACGACGCGACCAGTTCCCTCGACGACCTCGCCGCGTGGCGCGACATGGCGTGCGCCCAGCGGCTGGTCATCGACGATCTCAACCACCGCATGAAGAACATGCTGACGGTGGTACAGGCGATCGCCATGCAGAGCTTCCGTGACGACCGTCCGCTCGATTGCTCCATGGCGGCGTTCGGGACCCGACTGCGAGCCCTCGCTCGCGCGAACGACCTGCTCCTCGCGCCCGCATCGGCCCTCAGGGCACTGGACGAGGTCGTCGCCGATGCCGTCGCCCCGCACGATCCGGGCCACTCACGCGTCACCTTCTCGGGACCGCCGCTGGCCGTGGACCCCGGGACGGCCGTCTCCGTGACCATGGCCGTCCACGAGCTGCTCACCAACGCGACGAAGTACGGCGCCCTCTCGACGGCGAAGGGCACGGTCGAGCTCACCTGGTCGTTCGATCCCGCTCGCGAGCGCGGCGAGGCCCGCCTGGAATGGAAGGAGCGCGGAGGTCCGGCGGTCGTTCGCCCCGCACGGCGCGGCTTCGGCACGTGCTTCATCGAGAAGGTGTCGGGTCGGGCCTCCGGCGAGCCCGCGGTGCGCTTCGAGGCCGACGGCGTCAGGGCCGTTTTCGACGCGCCCGCCGTCCGCGCCTGACCCATCGCCACCGCCGGGCGACGAGCGTTGAAAAAATGTCGGTCGCCCTTGTCGATTCGGGCGCGTCACAATCGACGTCTCCATGTACGCCGGGAATCGTCCTGGCGCCAGACCGGGAGACTACCGATGAGATTCATGGTGATGGTCCGCGCGACGAAGGCATCCGAGGCCGGCGAGATGCCGAGCGAGGCCTTGCTGACGGCCATGGGCAATTTCAACGAGGAGCTCGTCCGCGCCGGAGTGCTCCTCGCCGGCGAAGGCCTGCACCCCAGCCGGGAAGGCGCCCGCATCCGCTACGCCGGCGACCGCCGCGACGTCCTCGACGGTCCGTTCGCCGAGACGCGCGAGCTCATCGCCGGCTTCTGGCTCATCCAGGTACGTTCGCTCGACGAAGCCATCGAATGGATGAAACGCGCACCCAACCCGTTCGAGCACGGCGAATCCGAGATCGAAATCCGCCGGGTCTTCGAAGCCGAGGACTTCGGTCCCGAATTCACCGCCGAGGCGCGCGCACAGGAAGATCGCCTGCGCGCCGAATTGGCATCCAAAGCCTGATCCACCGACACAAGGAAAACCGTCATGACCGTTCAGCCTTATCTGTTCTTCCCCGGTACGTGCGAAGAGGCATTCGATTTCTACGCCAGGGCGCTCGGCGGCAAGATCGTCGAGAAGCACCACTACAGCGAGATGCCCGAGCCCGATGGGGCGCAGGCCGAGAACCATGGAGGACCGTCGGCCGACGCCATGCGCGTGGCGCGGGACAGGAATTACGTCATGCACGCCAGTCTCTCGGTCGACGGGCACCTGATCATGGGCTCCGACGCCGTGCGCGAGGCCCATGAACCGCCGCTCAGGTTCGAAGGCTTCAAGATCACCCTCGGCTTCGACGACGTCGAGGACGCACGCAAGGCCTTCGACGCGCTCTCGCCCGGCGGCACGATCGAGATGCCGTTCGGACCGACGTTCTGGTCCACCGGCTTCGGCATGTTCACCGACCGCTTCGACATCCCCTGGATGATCAACGGCCCCGATCCGAAGCCGGAAGCCTGAGGCGATCATGCGATTCCTGATCCTGCGCAAGGCGGATGACGAGACCGAGGCGGGTGCGCGGCCCACGCGCGAGCTGATCGAGGCGATGGGCGACTACGTCGACACCCTCGCGGCGGAAGGCCGTTTCCTGGCCGGCGAAGGGCTGAAGCCCAGCGGCGAGGGCGTGCGCGTGACGTTCGGCCCGGGCCGCGAACCGATCGTCGTCGACGGGCCGTTCGCCGGGACGCGCGAGCTGATCGCGGGCTTCAGCATCATCGACGCCGCGTCCATCGACGAAGCCGTCGAGTGGGTGAAAGGCTGGCCGGTCGAGGATGCCGGAGGCGACGCGCGGATCGATATCCGTCCGATCGGCTGCCCCGGTGGCCTCTCGGGTTTCGGCGACCCGAGCGAAGGGGATTCGTCACGCCCGCGCTTCATGGTGATGCTCAAGGCCAACGAGCGTAGCGAGACGGACTTCGACCCGGGCCCGGAGATCCTCGGGCGCATGGCCGAGGCGAACCGCGCGGGCCAGGACGCCGGCCACCTGATCGCGGGACAGGGCCTGTCGTCGAGCCGGCACGCGAAGCGCGTCGCCTTCAGCGGCGGCAAGGCGACCGTGCTCGACGGCCCGTTCGCCGAGATCAAGGAGATGGTCGCCGGCTTCTGGGTACTCCGCGTCGACACCCTCGACGATGTGCTCGCGTGGATCGCGACCTATCCGTTCCCCGATGGCGACGACGCGCGGCTCGAGATCCGCGAGCTGTACCGGATGGAAGAACTGATGCCCGCCGCGCCCTGATTGCGGCAACGCGGCTTGCCACGCATGACGGCCGATGCTGTCATGCGTGGCCATGACGACGCACGACACCCATCGCGCCATCGACGCGATCTGGAAGATCGAGTCGCCGCGGATCATCGCGACCATCGCGCGGATGGTGCGCGACGTCGGCCTGGCGGAGGAACTCGCCCAGGATGCCCTCGTCGCCGCGCTGGAACAGTGGCCGGGTCAGGGCGTGCCGAGGAACCCCGGCGCCTGGCTGACGCAAACGGCGAAGCGGCGGGCCGTCGACCGCATCCGGCGCGAACGGATGGCGGGCCGCAAGCTGGAAGCGCTCGGCCAGGACATGGAAGGGCTCCTCGAGTCTGAGGACGAGCGACTGATCGACCGGCTCGACGACGACATCGGCGACGACATGCTGCGACTGATCTTCACCGCGTGCCACCCGGTGCTGTCCGTCGAAGCGCAGGTGGCGCTGACGCTGCGCCTGCTCGGCGGCCTCTCGACCGACGAGATCGCGCGCGCCTTCCTGCTGCCGGAGCCCACGATCGCGCAGCGCATCGTGCGGGCGAAGCGCAGCCTCGCCGCCCCCGGCATCGGCTACGAGGTGCCGCGCGGCGCGCAACTCGGCGAACGGCTCGCGGCCGTGCTGCGTGTCCTCTACCTCATCTTCAACGAAGGCTACGCGGCGACGGCGGGTGGCGACTGGATGCGCCCGGCCCTGTGCGAGGAGGCGCAGCGCCTCGGCCGCGTCCTGGCCGAACTCGTCCCCGACGAGCCCGAGGTGCATGGCCTCGTCGCGCTGATGGAGTTGCAGGCCTCGCGCATGGGCGCCCGCGTGGATGCGCATGGCGAGCCGATCCTGTTGCTGGAGCAGGACCGCCGTCGCTGGGACCGGCTGCTCATCGGCCGCGGCGAGAAGGCTCTCGCGCGCGCCACGCGGCTGGGCGGCGAGCGCGGCCCCTACGCCCTGCAAGCCGCGATCGCGGCGTGCCATGCCCGCGCCACGAGGGCCGAGGACACGGACTGGTCGCGTATCGCGAACCTCTACGCCGAACTCGTCGTCGTGCTGCCGTCGCCCGTCGTCGAACTCAACCGCGCCATGGCGGTGTCGATGGCCGAGGGTCCCGCGGCGGCGCTTCCGCTCGTGGAGGCGCTCGTCGACGAGCCGGCCCTGCGCGACTACCACCTCCTGCCGAGCGTCCTCGGCGACCTGTTCTTCCGCCTCGGCCGGCTCGACAAGGCGCGCGACGCGTTCCGCCGCGCCGCCGCCATGACCCGCAACGAGCGCGAACGTCGACTCCTCGAAGCGCGCGTGGAAGCGTGCGGGTAACCACCGGAAGCGGCGGGACGACTGGTTCGCCTGAGCGTCAGTGCGTGATGTCGATGTCGACGTTCGTGCCGTCGGGCACGTCCTGAAGCTGCTGCAGGATCGAGCCGGTCAGTTCGAAGTGTTCCTTCGCCGACACGGGATTCAGGTTCTCGACCGAGTACTCGCCTTCCGCGAACACCGGCAGGGTGACGTACGTGTAGCACTCGCCTTCCGCGCGCGTCTTGCCCGCCTCGATCAACGCCTCGATCAGCGTCGGCAACAGCCAGTCGTCCGCGATGTCCTCGCGCAGCAGCTGGTTGAATCCCGGCACGCTTTCCGCGACGCGTTCGAGCTCCGCCGTTCCCGTGTTGAGCCAGTAGATGCCGCCCTCGTCCGCCTCGTAGAACATGTCGCCGAGCGCCGTGAAGAGCAGTGGCGTGAAGGCGTCGCCGATGCGCCAGCGCCACGATTCGGCGAGCGCGTCGATCGCTTCCTTGTCGGGCGTGCAGGTGAGGTCGTTCCAGGAAAGGGCCATGGGGGCGGCGTCGTCGCGAGGGGAAGCGCCAGTCTAACGCGCCTCGACCGCGCGGTTCACCGCCTGCACGAAGGCGGCGCGATCGCGAGCCTGGGCATCGTCCGTGGCGACCGGCCACGCGGCGAGCTGCACGATCACCAGGTGGCGGCGCGGATCGACGTGAAGCAGCTGGCCGAAGATGCCGATGCCCTCGTAGCTGCCGTCGTCGTAGGTCCACCACTGGTAGCCGTAGCCTCGTCCCGGGCTGCCGATGGACGCCTGCGTGCGCGTGGCGGCATCGAGCCAGCCTGGCGCCAGCACCGGCTCGCCCGCGGCGACGCCGCCATCGAGCAGGAACTGGCCCAGCCGGGCGTAGTCGGCCAGCGTCGCCGACACGCCGGACCCGCCGGCCTCCGTGCCGTCCACGTCGTCCTTGAGCCAGATCGCATCCTCGGCCATGCCGTAGGGAATCCAGATCTTCTCGGCGAGGTACGCCGCGAGCGACTTTCCGGTCGCGCGCGTCACGAGGATGCCGATCAGGTCCGTCTCGCCGGTCTTGTAAACCCAGCGGGCGCCGGCGGGAAATTCGCGCGGCAGCTTCGACATGTACGACACGAGCAGCGGCACGCCGGTCTTGCGCTCACCCTCGTACATCATCGCCACGTCGGAGTGTGGATCGGCGTAATCCTCGTTCCAGCGCACACCCGAGGTCATGGAAAGAAGCTGGCGGACCGTGACGTCGCGATAGGCTCCGGCGACGAGTTCCGGGATGTAGCGCGTGACCGGATCGTCGAGGCTCCCGATCGCACCGTCGCGCAACGCCGCACCCACCAGCGTGGACGTGAACGACTTGGCCACCGAGAACGACGTCCAGCGGGTCGTCGCGTCCGCACCGAGGCCATAGCGCTCGAGGCGAACCTTGCCATCCTGTACCACCATGATGCCCGCGACGTGATGGTCGGCCATGTAGCCGTCCAGCGTCTGCCCATCGTCGAAACGCGGCGCCAGCGCGGCGCCTTTCGGCAGCGGATGGGCCTTGCCGTGGCGAACGACGTTGCTCGCGTACTGCGTCTCCATCGCGCGGAAGTTCGCCTCGCGCTGCGGCTGATTCCAGAACAGCACATCGGTGCGCCGCGCGTGCGGCGGCGCGCACGCGGCGAGCCACATCGCCACGAGCAACACGGCGAGCCGGCACAGGAGATGCTTCATGCGGTCACCCTCACGCGCTGGCGCAGCTCGAAGGCGCCGAACGCGACGGAGGCGAGCACCAGCGGCCCGAAACCGTAGATCGCGCGGTAGGCGAGCAGCGCCGCCAGCACCTCCGCGCGCTGCTCCTGCGGGAACGCCGCCAGCGTCAGCGCCTCGAACGCGCCGATGCCTCCCGGCGTGTTGCTGATGATGCCCGCGAGGATGGCGCCGACATAGATCGGCGCGAAGTCGAGGAAACTGCCGGCGATCCCGGCGGGAAGCAGCAGGTACATGACCGTGATGGCCGCGACCATCTCGACGATGCCGATCACGATCTGCGCGGCGGCCGAGCGCGCCGACGGCACCGGCGTGGAGAATTTCCAGACCTTCAGTTCGTCGTGCTTGCCGGCGAGCCAGCGCAGCAGCACGGCGAACAGGACGACCAGCACGACGCCGGGCCAGCGTCCCCAGCCGAGGGCGATCGACGGTTCCAGCATAAGCGCGATGCAGGTGACGCTCGCGAAGCCGAGCGCCACCGCGAAGCCGACGAGGCCGACGATGCGCGCGACGTTGGCCGCGCTGACGCCCTGCGTCGCGAGCATGCGATAGCGCAACGCCGTGCCCGTGATCGCGTGGAAGCCGAGCGCGTTGCAGATGGCGTGGGTGGTGAAACCGGAGAAGATCTTCATCCGCATCGAGACCCTGCCGGGAACCACGGTCTCGACCGCGAAGACGTCGTAGGCGGTCAGGCAGGTCCAGCTGACGAGGGTGGCACCGATCGCTCCGGCGACGTGCCAGCGCGGAATGCGGTCGATGGCCTCGCGCACGTCCGCCCAGGCCATGCGAGCGATGTAGCGGTGCAGCAGGAACACGGCGCCGCCGACGATCGCCGCCGTCAGCAGGTATTTCGCCACCCGAAGCACCGCCGCCTTCGCGTCCGCCTTGTCGTGCTTATCCGTCACCGCGCTATCCGAACTGGCGGAGCTATCCCCGCGAAAGACGCGATGATCCCACGGGAGGGGGGCGCCGGGGCTAGACTCGACCGGGGAAACTTCATTCGCGGTGACACGATGCTCCATTACGAGGGTTCGCTCTGGCTCACCGACGGCGCGCGTCGCTGGGGTGGCACCGACCGCATCGAGCTGCTGGCCCGGATCGGCGAGACCGGTTCGATCACCGCGGCCGCCAAGGCCGTGGGCATGAGCTACAAGGGCGCGTGGGACGCCGTGGAAGCCATGAACAACCTGGCCGGCGAGGCACTGGTGCTACGTGCCACCGGAGGCCGCGGCGGTGGCGGCGCCTCGCTCACGCCGAGGGCGCAGCGGCTCATCGCGTCGTTCCGCGGCATAGAAGCCGAACACCGTCGCTTCGTCGAACGCCTCGCGGCGCTCGGCGAAGACGCGACGGACGATCTCCACCTGCTGAGGCGATTCACGATGCGAACGAGTGCGAGGAACCAGCTGGCGGGCACGGTTAGCGATATCGCCGAAGGGGCGGTCAACGACACCGTGACCGTCGAACTCAACGGCGGCGCCACCGTGGTCGCCACGATCACGCGGGAGAGCACCGCCAGTCTCGGGCTCGCGCCCGGACGGCCGGTCGTCGCGCTCGTCAAGGCGAGCTGGGTGATTCTCGGCCTGCCCGACGAGCGCCTGCGCGTCTCGGCGTCGAACCGCCTGGAAGGCGTGGTGCGGCAGGTACTGCCCGGCGCGGTGAACAGCGAGGTCACCATCGACCTGGCCAGCGGCGGCAGCATGACGGCGATCGTGACCCGGGAGGCGGCCGCGTCGCTCGAACTGGCCGAAGGCTCGGCCGTGGCGGCGATCTTCGACGCGTCGGCGGTCATTCTCGGCGTCACCGACTGAAACCGCCTGTGGGAGCGGACCTGGCCGCGATGGCTTCTCGCGAGGAGCCACGGGACCTGTCGCGCCACGCGAAAAACTGTCGCGGCCAGGTCCGCTCCCACAAAGTCCGAGGGTCAGTCGTGGCCGACCCGGCCATCGCGGATCTCGATGGTGTGGCCGTCGAGGGCCTCGACGTCCGCCGGATCGTGGGTGATCACGAGCATGGGCAGGTCGAGGCGCGACTGCAGCGCCAGCAGCTCCGCACGCATGCGCCCGCGCAGCGCGGGATCGAGCGCCGCGAAGGGCTCGTCGAGCAGGAGCAGGCGCGGCGAGGAAACCAGGGCGCGCGCGAGGGCGACCCGCTGGCGCTGACCGCCCGAGATGCGCGCCGGATAGCTGGCGGCCACGCCGCCGAGTTCGAGGGCGTCGATCCAGTGCCGCACGCGCTCGTCCTTCGTGTGCCGCGACGCGTTGAGCCAGCCCCTGTGCAGGCCGAAAGCGACGTTCTGGGCGACAGTCAGGTGGGGAAACAGGGCGTAGTCCTGGAAAAGATAGGCCACGCCACGTTCGCGCGCGGGCAGGTCGATCCCGGCCGCGTGGTCGAACAACGCCCGCCCGTCGACGCGGACGTGCCCGGCGTCCGGCGTCAGCAGCCCCGCCATGGCGCGCAGCGTGAGGCTCTTGCCCGCGCCGGACGGGCCGAACAGGACGATGCGCCGCTGCGTCGAGGCGAAGGCGACGTCGAGCTCGAAGTGCCGGTCGTCGGCGCGCAGGAGCTTGCGGATGGCCACGTCCACGACGCTCATGGCCGCACCCGCCGCAGGTGTCCGGGCGCCAGCCAGCCCGCCAGCAGCAGCGCGGCGACGCAGGTGACCGATATCACGGCCACCATGACACCGGCCGTGCGGTCGTCGCCTGCCTGCACGGCCGCGTAGATGGCGACGGAGAGGGTCTGGGTGCGTCCCGGAAGGTTGCCGGCGATCATCAGCGTCGCGCCGAACTCGCCCAGCGCCCTGGCGAAGGCCAGCAGCGCGCCGGCGGTGATGCCTCGCGCGGCGAGCGGCAGGCAGACGCGGAAGAAGACCGAGGCCTCGCGCAGGCCGAGCACGCGCGCGGCGTCCTCCAGTTGCGGATCGACCGCCTCGAACGCCGCGCGCGCCGCCTTCTGCACGAGCGGGAACGCGACCAGCGTGGAGGCGGCCACGGCCCCCTGCCAGGTGAACACGAGTTCGATGCCGAGCCGGTCGAGCCACTCGCCGAACACGCCCCGGCGTCCGAACAGCACGAGCAGGTAATAGCCGAGCACCGTGGGCGGGAGCACCAGCGGCAGCGTCAGTACCGAATCGACCACCTCGCGCGCCGGCGAGCGCCAGCGCGCCAGTCCGAACGCCACCGCCACGCCGAGCACGAGGTTGATGGCCGTCGCCCAGAGCGCGACCTTGAGCGTCAGCGCGAGCGGCACCCAGATCGCGTCCACGGCGTTCAGGGCGCCTGGAAGCCGAACACCGCCAGGATCTTCCGGCCCTCCGCCGAGACCACGAAGTCCTCGAAGGCGGCGGCTTCCCGGGCATGCTTCGATCCCGCCACCACCGCGATGGGATAGGTGACCGGCGTCGGTGTCGCGACGTCGGCGACCACGTCGACGCGATCGCGCATGAGATGCGCATCCGTCGCGAAGACGAACCCGGCCTCGACTTCGCCGCGCGCGACATAGTCGAGCGCCTGCCTCACGTTCTGCGCGAGCACGCCCTTGGCCGAAACGGCCTCCCACAGGCCTTGCTGTTCGAGCGCGGCCTTCGTGTAGCGTCCCGCGGGCACCGACGCCGGGTCGCCATAGGCGACGCGCCTCACCACCGACGCGCGAAGGCCTTCCGGCGAAGCGACCTTCGCGGGATCGCCTTCGGGCACGATGAGCACGAGGCCGTTGCGGGCGAAATCGCGACGCGTGGACACGTCGATGGCTTTCGCGGCCGCGGCCTGGTCCATCGCGGCCTGGTCGGCGGACGCGAAGACGTCGGCCGGCGCGCCACTGGAAATCTGGCGCAACAGGACGTCCGACGCCGCGAAGTTGAGCACCACGTGGGTGCCCGGATGCTTCGCCTCGTACGCCTTGCCCACCGCCTGGAAGGCGTCGGTGAGGCTGGCGGCGGCGGACACGACGAGGTCAGCCGCCGCCGCGGAACCCGAGGCGGCGAGCAGGAGCAGCGCGACGAACGGGCGAAGCCGCATGGGTGCGATCCTTGGGACGTGACGACCGCAATATAGGAATCTACATAGCGGGCGGTCAATGCGCCCGACCGCGCGCTCCGCATTACCGGTCGATCCGGAAAGAATCGCCAAGCCTGTTAACGTGAGGGATGGCAGCGTGGCGCCTTACGAACAGGGAAGGGGCACATGAAACACGCGTTGGCGATCATCGGCGGACTGCTCGTGCTGGGCACGCTGGCCGTCCTGCTGTTCTTCTGGCTGGACCGGACGGAAACCACCACCGACGCGTACGTCACCGGACGCATCCATCCGGTGGCCCCGCGCGTGACGGGCACCGTCCAGGTACTGCGGGTGAACGACAACCAGCACGTGAAGGCGGGCGACGTCCTCCTGGAACTGGACACCCGCGACTTCGACGTGGCGGTCGAGCAGGCACGGGCGGAAATCGACCGGGCCAAGGGCCAGGTCGCCAGCGCGGAGGCCCAGATCGCCGAGGCGTCCGCCGCGATCGTGGCCGCCAACGCCTCGACGCGGAAGACGGCGCTCGACCTGCGCCGCGCCGACGAGCTCGTGCACGAGACGCCGCGCGGCATCTCCCAGCAGGAATTCGACGCGGCCCGCGCCGCCTCGGATTCCGCGGTCGCGAACCGGGCGAGCGCGGAGGCGCGGAAGGTCGCCGCCGTGGCGGCCCTCGAGTCGGCGCAGGCGCAGGTCGCCACCGCGGAGGCCGCCCTGCACGACGCCCTGCTCGCCTACGGGTACACGAAGGTCGTCGCGCCCGTCAGTGGCTACGTGGGACGCCGCAACGTCGAAGTCGGCGCGCGGGTGAACGCGGGACAGACGCTGCTCGCGATCGTCTCGGACGAGGTCTGGGTCGTCGCCAACTTCAAGGAGACGCAGCTGCATGGCATCCGCCGCGGGACCGAGGCGCACATGACGATCGACGCGATTCCCGACGTGCGCTTCCTCGGGCACGTCGACAGCTTCGCCCCGGCCTCCGGCTCGCAGTTCGCGCTGCTTCCGCCGGACAACGCGACCGGCAACTTCACGAAGGTGGTGCAGCGCGTCCCGGTGAAGATCCTCTTCTCGTCGGACGACCTGGGGCATTACCGGCCACGGCTCGTCCCCGGGCTGTCGACCATCGTCAAGATTCGCGAAGACGGCAAGGCGGAACCGTGAGCGCGAAGCACGTCATGCTCGCCGCGGGACTGGCCTGCCTGGCCGGCTGCGTGGTCGGTCCGGATTACCGGCGGCCCGACGCCCCCGCGCCGGCGGCATGGCACGACGCTCTCGCGGCGGGAGCACCGCTGCCGGACGCGTGGTGGACGCTTTTCGGCGACGAGGAGCTGTCCCGGCACGTGGAATCCACGCTCGCGGCGAACCAGGACCTGGCCGGAGCGCTCGCGCGTTATGATCAGAGCCGCGCGCTGCTGGGCGTGGCCCGCGCCGACGAATTCCCGAACGTGACGCTCGATCCCGCCTATGCCCGGGGACGCACGTCCGGCACGGTGGACAACCGCCTGCCCATGCTGGAGACGACGCTCTGGCGCGTGCCGGTCGACGCGGCCTATGAAGTCGACCTCTGGGGCCGCGTGCGCCGCAGCGTGGAAGCGGCGGGCGCCGAGGTCGAAGGCAATGCTGACACGATCGCCGCGCTGCGCCTGAGCCTCGCGGCGTCCACGGCGTCGACGTACCTGTCCCTGCGCAGCACCGATCGCGACATCGACGTGCTGGTGCGCACGGTGGGCTTGCGCGAGGACGCGCTGCAGCTCGCCGACCGGCGCGCGAAGGCGGGCGTCGTCGGCGATCTCGACGTGCTCCGCGCACGAGCGGACCTGACGCAGACGCGCGCGGATCTCGCGGACGCCCGCCGGAGCCGCGACAACCTCGAACACGCGCTCGCCGTGCTCGAGGCACGCAACGCCCCGGAGTTCTCAGTGCTCGCGCGGCCATGGACGCCCGTCGTGCCCGACGTTCCGGCCGACCTCCCCTCCGCGCTGCTCGAGCGCCGCCCGGACGTCGCGGCGGACGAACGCGCCCTGGCCGCCGCGAGCGCGCGCATCGGCGTGGCGAAGGCGGCCTTCTTTCCGCAGCTCAGCCTCACGGCGTCCGCCGGCGTCGCGAGCAACCGCCTCGGCGACATCACGCGCAGTGACAGCCAGGCGTGGTCGATCGGGCCCGCCGTGCGGCTGCCGATCTTCGAAGGCGGGCGCAACCGCGCGAACCTGCAGGGTGCCGAGGCCGCGTACCGCGGAGCCCTGGCGAAGTGGAAGCAGAGCGGCATCGTCGCGTTTCGCGAGGTGCAGGATTCCCTCGACGACACGCGCTGGCTGCGCGAGCGCGGCGAAGCCCTCGATGCGACCGTCGATGCGACCGTCGCGGCGGCGAAAGTGTCGCGATCGCGCTACGACCGCGGCCTGGCCGGCTACTTCGAGGTCGTCGACTCCGAGCGACAGGCCCTCGTGACGCAACGTGCCGCCATACAGAACGATCGGCAGCGCCTGCTAGCCGCGGTATCGCTGATCAAGGCGCTCGGCGGCGGCTGGCGCGAAGGCGACGCCGTGCCGAGGCAGCCGGTCGCCACCGCGAACGGCGGCCCATGAACGCGACGGCGGCCACCGTGGCCGCGCCCGCCCCCGCCCCGACCGCGCCCCTGCCCTGGCTGGGCATCGTTGCCGTGCTCGTCGGCGCCATCGCCACCACGCTCACCTCGCGCCTCACGTCCATCGGCCTCGCCGACCTGCGCGGCGCGGTGGGCGCGGGCTTCGACGAAGGCGCATGGATCCCGACGGCGTTCTCGGCCGCGCAGATGATGATCGGGCCGATCTCGATCTTCCTTGGCCGCGCGTTCTCGCCACGCCGCGTGCTGCTCGCGGGTTGCGTCACCTACGGGCTGGCGGAGTTCCTCATCCCCTTCTCGCCCGACCTGCGCACCATGCTCCTGCTCCAGGTGTTCGCGGGCCTCGGCTCCGGCACGTTCATCCCATTGACCGCGGCGTTCATCCTCACCTCGTTGCCCAAGCAGCTGTGGCCGTGGGGCCTGGGCGCCTACGTGATGAACATCATCCTGGGTCTCAACGTCGCGTCGACGCTGGAAGGCTGGTACGTCGAGCACGTCACCTGGGACTGGATCTTCTGGCAGAACGCCGTGCTCGCCATACCGCTGGTCGGCCTTTACTGGTTCGGCCTGCGCCGCATTCCGGTCGACCGCGACTTCCTGCGCGCCGGCGATTTTCGCGGCATGGTGATCGGCGCGACCGGCTTCACGCTGATCTTCATCGCGCTCGACCAGGGCGACCGGCTCGACTGGTTCTCGTCGTCGTTCATCGTCACGTTGTTCGCGCTCGGCGTCATCGCGGTTGGCCTGTTCCTGCTGCACGAGGCGACGCTGCCGGCGCCGAGCATCGACTTCTCGCTGCTCGTCCGCCGCAACGTGATGGTCTGCATCGTGCTGGTGGTGATCACGCGTTTCCTCGTGGTCTCGAGCAATACGCTCGTGGCCAACTTCCTCATCTCGGTGCGAGGACTTCGCCCCCTGGAGGTGGGCAGCGCGCTGCTCTGGGTCGCCCTGCCCCAGCTGATCATCGCGCCGACCGTCGCGTGGCTGCTCAATCGTGTGGACGCGCGCTTCGCGATCGGCACGGGTCTTACGATCGCGACCGCGGGTTTCCTGCTAGCCACCGGCCTGACGTCGGAATGGTCGGAGGAGAACTTCCGCATGGCGCTGCTGTTGCAGGCGGTCGGCGAGACGCTCGAACTCACGGCGGTGATCTATTTCTTCGCCCACCACGTCGGCCCGACGGACGGCATGACCTTCGGCGCCATCATCCAGACCTCGCGCCTCTTCGGCGGTGAACTCGGCACCTCGGTGCTGATCGTGTTCACGCGCAAGGCGGAACAATGGCACTCCAACCTCATCGGCCAGCACGTGGCCGCCGGCGATCCGGCCACGATGGAGCGTATCGCCGCCTATGCGCAGGTCGTGGGCGCGTCGACGCAGGGCACCGGCGATGCGCAGGCGCGCGGTACGGGGCTGCTCGCTGCCGCCGTGCGCGCCCAGGCGTACACGCTGTCGACCCTCGACGGCTTCCTGCTCGCCTCGTGCGTCGGACTGCTCGGCGTCTGCCTCGTGCTCGTGCTGCGCGAACCGCCGCCGATCGTCACCGCGCCCGCCGTGCCGCCACTGCCGTCGTCACGGACCTGACCGGCCCAGCGACACCGTGTCGCATGGGCTTCACGCGACGCCGTGCGATGATCCCCGGACCCTGATCCAGGGTTGAATCAAGGGGTATGCCCGTGCGCCGCAGCGCGGTCTCGAAGCGATGGCTGGGATGGATGGCGCTCGTCGCCGTCTGGCTCACCGCGCTCGTCCCGACCGTGTCGCGCACCGTCGAGTGGCTCGCGTTCCCGGATCTCGGCCCGTGGTGCGAATCGCGGACGACCGCCCACGGCGGCATGTCCCACGAAGGCATGGACCATGCCCCGATGGGTCACATGGCGACGCCGTCGTCCCACGGCGGTCACGAGGCCTGCGATCCGGATGCGGCCTGCGGCTACTGCACGCTGTTCGCGCAGCAGCCCGCGATGGCGGGCACGGTGTTCATCGGGCACCCGCTGCTCGCGATCCTGCACATGCCCGCCCCGCTCCCGGCCATTCGCGCCGGGCCGGCGATCCACACCATCCACGCACCACCCCGAGGTCCACCGTCCGCGGCGCACGCCTGATCTTCCGATCCCGTACGCCAACGATCATGGACCCCACCTCATGCCCCTGTGCCATTCCCATGGGCGCGCGCTGTCGCGCGCCATCGCCTGCGCGCTCGCGACGCTCTCGTTCGCCGCGCACGCGGACGACGAACCGCAACGCGCGACCACGTTGCGCGAAGTGCGTGTCTCCGCCGCGAGCCACGACAGCAGCGTCGATCCCGACATGCCCTCCGCCGTCGAGACGGTCAGCGCGGCGCAACTCGACCGCCTGAACGTCGTCAACGTCGAAGACGCCCTGAAGTACCTGCCCTCGTTCGGCATCCGCAAGCGCTTCATCGGCGACGAGAACGCCACGTTTTCCGTCCGCGGCACGAGCAACCAGCAGAGCGCGCGCGGCCTCGTCTACCTCGATGGCCTGCTGCTTTCCAACCTGTTGGGCAACAACTGGGCGAATCCGCCGCGCTGGTCGATGGCGTTCCCGGAGAACCTCGCGCGCGTCGACGTGATCTACGGCGCGTATTCCGCGTTGTATCCCGGCAACGCCATCGGCGCGACCGTGCTGCTGACGACGCGCATGCCCGATCGCCTCGAGGTGACCGGCGAGGTCCAGGCGTTCACGCAGCACGTGGACGACTACGGCGTCGACCGCGACTTCGGCGGCAGCCGCCAGAGCGCGACCATCGGCGACCGTTCGGGGCGCTTCGCGTTCCTCGTCGGCGTGTCGCACCTGCAATCCAACGGGCAGCCGCTGGTGTACGCCACCCAGAACCTGTCGACGCGGCCCGGCGGTGCGCGTCCGGTCGGCGGCGCGATCGCGGACACCGGCGCCAATGGCCTGCCGCGCCAGATCGTCGGCATCAACGCGGAAGGCCAGGAGGCGACGAGCCAGGACGAGGCGCACGTGCGCCTGACGTACGACTTCACGCCCGACGTGACCGGCGGCGTCACCGCGGGCTACTGGAACCAGGACATGTCGCACCGCACCGCGACGTTCCTGCGCGACGCCGACGGACGTCCCGTGTGGTCGGGACCGGTGAACATCGACGGACGCCAGTACACGCTGCCCGCGAACTACTTCGCGCCCAGCACGCGACAGAGCCGAAACTATCTCTACGGCGTCTCGCTCGGCACGCATCGCGACAGCGGCTGGAACGTCGAGGGCAACGCGTCCTACTTCGACATGGACCGTAACCGCGACCGCGTGGCTTCGGCCGTGACGTACGACGGCGCCGGCCTCCTCACCGCCGGCGACGGCAGCCGCTGGCGCACGTTCGACCTGCGTGCCAGCCATGCGCCCGACGGCATCGCGCCGAACACGCATACGCTGAGTTTCGGCTACCACTACGACGGCTACCGCCTCGACAACGCGAGCTACGCGCTGGACGCCTGGCGACGCGGCGACGCGGGCGCGCGCACGGCCTCCAACGGCGGCAGCACCCAGACGCAGGCCGTGTACGTGCAGGATGCCTGGCAGTTGCTGGACGCGTGGCGCCTGACCGTCGGCGCGCGCTATGAGCAATGGCGCGCCTTCGGCGGCATGCGCGCCACGGCGACGGCAAGCGTCGCCTATCCCGAGCGCAAGGAGTCGCACACCTCGCCCAAGGCCTCGCTGGCGTGGACCGTAAGCGACTCGCTGCTGCTGCGCCTTTCGGCGGCCCGCGCATATCGCTTCCCGACGGTGAACGAGCTGTTCCAGGGCACGTTCAACGGTATCGCGCTGATCAACAACGATCCGTCGCTGAAGCCCGAGAACGACCTGTCGCGCGAACTTTCCGCCGAGTGGTACCACGACAACGGCGTGGCACGCTTCACGGTGTACCGCAGCGACACACGCGATACGCTCTTCAGCCAGACCGACACGACCGTGTTCCCGAACGTCACCAACGTGCAGAACGTCGGCCTCGTGAGGACGCGCGGTGCGGAGGCGAGTTACGATGCGCGCGACGTCGTCTGGCCGGGCGTCGACCTCACCGCGAACGTCGCCTGGACGCAGGCCACCACCGTGACGAACCGGAAGAATCCGGCGTCGGAAGGCAAGCAGTTCTATCGCATCCCCCGGTGGCGGGCGAACCTCGTCGCCACCTGGCGCGCGACCGAACGGCTCGCGCTCACGCTCGCCGGCCGCTATTCGGGAAGGCAGTACAACACGCTCGACCACAGCGACATCCATCCCGACACGTTCGGCGGCGCCAGCGACTTCCTTACCTTCGACGCGAAGGTTACGTGGAAGGCCGGCGATCACGTCGACCTCGGCGTGGGCGTCGACAACCTGACGGATCGGCGTTACTACGTGTACTACCCCTACCCCTCGCGCACGTACCTCGTGGAGGCGAAGTTCCACCTCTGAGCGTCAGGCGGCTTCGTCGGCGAGGCTGAAGTAGGCCACTTCCCGCTTCAGCGTTTCGGCGCTCTCGCGCATCGCGCGGCTCGCGCCGGCGGCGCGACCGACGAGCTCCGCGTTCTCGCGCGCGACGCCGTCGATGCCCGCCACCGCTTCGTCGACACGCGCGATGCCGTCGCGCTGGCCGCGGGTGGCGTCCATCACGGAGGCCATCATCGTCGCCAGCGACGACACGCGCGTGCCGATGTGCGAAAGCACGTCGGCCGCGCGGTCGACGGAGGCGACGCCGGCCTGGACGGCTTCGTCGCTCTCCGAGATCAGCGTGCGGATGTCGCGTGCCGCGGCGGCGCAACGCCGCGCGAGCTCGCGCACTTCGTGCGCGACGACCGCGAAGCCACGGCCGTGCTCGCCGGCCCGCGCCGCCTCGACGGCGGCGTTGAGGGCGAGCAGGTTCGTCTGGAAGGCGACCTGGTCGACCAGGTCCAGAACCTCGGTCATGCGTTCGCTGTTGTGGCGGATGGCATGCATCGTGTCGATCGCGGCACCGGCGATGTCCCGACCCTGTTCCGTGAGTTCGCGCGCCTCGCCGACGGCGCCGTTGGCCTGCGTGGCCTGACCGAGGCCGGACGCGACGGCGGCGGCCATCTCGCGCATCGAGCGCGTGGTGTGGTCGACATGCGCGGCCTGGATGCGCGTGCGTTCGCTGAGCGCGTCGTTGCCGTGTTCGATCCCCGACGCGGCCTCCGCGACGAGCGCGGCACGATGACGGACGTGGGACACGACGCGCACGAGCTGCGCATCCATGTGCGAGAGCGAGGCAAGCAGGCGGCCCACCTCGTCGTCCCGGCCGACGTCGATGCGCTCGCCGAGGCGTCCCTGCGCGATGGCGGCGGCGACATCGGCGGCCTGACGCAGCCGGCGTCCCAGCGAGACGATGATCGCGACGTCGACCGTACCGGCGAGGACGAGGGCGACGCCGAGCAGCACCGACGACCAGACCGCGCCGCGACGGATCTCCGCGTGCTGCGCGTCCACCGCGGCCTTGCCGCCGTCGAGCGCGAGGGCGAACAGGTTGGAGAAGTCGCTCTTCAGGGGCACGACCGCCGCCTGCACGTCGTTCGACAGCTGCAACTGGGCGAGGTCGTATTGCTCCGCCCTGAGCAGCTCGAGCACCGCGTCCACCGCGTCGTCGGCGGCCTTGCGATGCGCGGCGGCGAGCTGGACGAGCTTCGCCTGGTCCCGGCCGAGGGCGCTGGCCTCGAGCGAGCGCCACTGGCGATCGATGCGCTTGCGGTCCGTGCCTATGGATGTCGCCGCATCGTCGAGCGCCGAGGGCAGCCGCGTCAGCGTCGCGTGGACCAGTGCGTCGAGCAGGTCGTTGTAATCGTTCTGGATGTGGCCGACGTCGGCGACCGGGGCGAGCGTGCCGCCAACGACGTCGTTGAGCCGGCGGTCGGCGGTGCGCAACTGCGCGCCACCCACGATCCACAGGGCGAGCAGAAGAAGGATCGTGCCAGCGAGCCGGAGCACCAGCCGGGTACGGAGCGTCAGGGTCGGAACGGAAAACCGGGGGAGGCGCATGGAAAGCTCGAGGGGAACGGGGAACCCTCGATGTCGGCGCCAAGCCCGCCGACTTTAGCGATTTTCGGCATATTTCGTTTTTATTTCAATAACTTGGCAGCGGGAAGACAGAGCAATGAGGCTCAGCGCAACTGGCTGTCCTTGCTGCCGCGGCGGTTGTACCCGGCGAAGGCGGCTTCGTCCCGATCGGCGGCTTCCTGGCAGGCGACGCACAGGCGCACGCCCGGGACGGCCTTGCGGCGCGCCTCGGGAATCGGGTTGTCGCACTCCTCGCAGCGCTCGAGGCTCGGCCCCCTCGCCATGCGGCTACGGGCACGCTTCACCGCGTCTTCGACGGTGGCGTCGATCTGGTCCTGAACGGCCGTGTCGCCGGCCCAACCGGTCGCCATGGGTCACCTCCGGGGGACTCGCACTTTCCCCCTAAGATGGTGGCAAACCCTTGGTTTTAAAGGCGTGACGAGGGCGTTGGTCCGCCCTCGCCGTCCTCCTCAGCCTTTCCTCGGTTCGTCGTAGATCCCGAACTCGGTGACGCCGGGCTGCTTGCCCGTCACCGACAGCCGCACGCGTTTCGCCGTCGTGCGCGGAATTTCATGGAACTGGTAATGCGCCGGCTTCGTTCCCGATACCAGCGTCACCCAGGCACCGTCGCGCTCGACCTCGACCCTGTAGGTGGCGATGCGGCTCGCATCCCCGTAACCCTCGGCATGCAGCGGCTCGACGATGGACAGCGTGTTGAACGACACCGGCGCGTCGAAGCGCACCTCGATCCACGCATCCTCCTTGCCGCGATCCGCGAGCCAGTAGCTGCGGAAATCGTCGTCGAAGGCCTGGTCGGGCCCGACCGCCTCGTCGCTCGCGCTGGCCCAGGCGGGCCGCCCCGCCGCGAGGTCGGGAGTGGTGACGGTCACCGAGCGCGCGATCTTCGGCGCGGGACCGGGGTTCTTCCACAGGCGCCCGATCTCCGCCAGCCGGGCCACGGCGTTGTCGTCGAAGCGGCCGCCGCGGTTGGGCGCGACGTTGAGGATCAGGTTGCAGTGGTTGTCGTTGAACGGCTTCAGCCACTCCTCGACGATGGTCTTCGCCGAGGCGAGCTCGGCCGTCGGGTAGGCCTTCTTCCAGAACCAGTCGCTCTGCAGCGTGGTGCCCGACTGCGACGGCACGGGGCTGTCCGGCGGAATCTTCTGACCCGCATGCTGCTCGTACTGCTTGATGTCCGTGTAGTACAGGGCGGTGCCGGGATAGCTGCCCGCGTTGTGATCGGTGAGCAGGCAATCGGGCTGCAGCGTTTTGACGAGGTCGTAGATCTCGCGGTACGCCAGCTCCGCGTACGAGATGCGCGACCAGGAGGCGTTCCAGCCATCGAGGATCAGCGCCGTCAGCGGTCCGTAGTTCGTGAGCAGCTCGGTGATCTGCGCCTTGATCAGCGCGATCTTCTCCGGCGTGACGGTGCGCGCGCGGATGTCCTGGCGCAGGTCGAGGATCGAGAAGTACAGGCAGACGCCAAGGCCGGCCTTGCGGAACGAATCGACGTAGCGCCGCACGACGTCATGCGGATACGACGACTGCATGACGTTGGCGCTCGACGTCTTCGTCGGCCACAGGCAGAAGCCGTCGTGATGCTTCGTCGTCAGGCACGCATAGCCCATGTTCGCGCTCTTCGCCGCGCGCGCCCATTGGTCGGTGTCCAGGTGCTTCGGATCGAACAGCTTCGGCGAGAGCGTCGGATCGCCCCATTCGCGCTCCTCGAACGTCGCCATGTTCAGATGGATGAACATGCCGAAGCGCATGTCGAGGAAGGCCTGCTGCCGTTCGAGGAGGCGCTGCGGGTCCACGACGGTGTGTGACCCCTCGGAGCGTGAGGCAACCGGGGACGCCATCGCCCGTCCGATCGTCGTCATGCCGCCGCCGAGCGCGCCGGCCACCGCCAGCGCCTTCGCGAAATCGCGTCGATTCAATGGACCGCTCCCTTGGTGTGCGATCCCCGACTGTCGCGGCGGGGGCGTGGCTTGTCAACGCGACGGCATCACATCCCGGAGCATCGCGCCCAGGTGCGCTCCAACCATCGGTTATTCGTCGTCCTGCGGCATGCGGTGCTGCGGGTCGCCCGAGCCCGTCGTGACCGGTTCCTCGGGCCCCGGTGGCTGTCCATGGGTCGGGTCGCCCGAGTTGGTGGTCGGGTCGTCGTACGGCTCGCGCTGGTTCATGGTCGGTCTCCTCCGGTGCGGATACGGATACACCGCGTTGCGTTCAGGGCACGTCATGTCGGGTGACAGGACCAAGGCACGCGGCGTCGCGAAGGCGTAGGCTCGTCGACCATGCGCCCCTCCGATGCCCCGCCCCTCGCAAACTCCTCCGACGTCGTCGCGTGCAGTCCGTCCGCCCAGCGCTGGACGCTGGTGGCGGCCATCGTCGGCTCGGGCATGGCGTTCGTCGACGGCACCATCGTCAACGTCGCCCTTCCCGCCATCCAGCAGGCGCTGGACGCCACGACCGCCGATGCGCAATGGGTGATGGAGGCGTACGCGCTGCTGCTCTCCGCGCTGCTGCTGGTCGGCGGCGTGCTTGGCGATCGTTTCGGCCGACGCCGCGTGTTCGTCCTCGGCACCGCGATCTTCACGTTCGCGTCGCTGTGCTGCGCGCTCTCGCCCGGCATCGATGCGCTGATCGCGGCCCGCGCGCTGCAGGGCCTTGGCGCGGCCCTGCTCGTTCCCGGTAGCCTCGCGCTGATCAGCAGCGCGTACCCGAAGGAGCGCCGCGGTGCCGCGATCGGCACGTGGTCGGCGTTCAGCGGCATCACCGCGGCGGCGGGGCCGGTCCTGGGCGGTTACCTCGTCGAGTACGTGTCCTGGCACTGGGCGTTCCTGATCAACCTGCCGCTCGGCGTGGCGCTGCTCGCCATCTGTTATTGGCGCGTGCCGGAAAGTCGCGGCGGCGAGGTCGCGGGCAGGCTCGACATCGGCGGGGCCCTGCTCGCGACGCTTGGGCTGACGGGCGTGGTCTATGCGCTGATCGAAGCCCCACTGCTCGGCTGGTCCGCGCCGGCCGTGCTGGCGGCCGCGGCGATCGGCATCGCCGGCCTCGTCGCCTTCGTCCTCGTCGAACGGCGTGCCGCGGCGCCGATGCTGCCGCTGTCGTTGTTCCGCCATCGCGACTTCGCCGCCGCGAACGCGCTGACGCTGCTGCTTTACGCGGCGCTCGGCGGCAGCCTGTTCTTCGTTCCGCTGAACCTCATCCAGGTGCAGGGCTACGGTGCCACGGGCGCGGGCGCATCGTTGCTGCCCTTCATCGTCATCATGTTCGCGCTCTCGCGGATCACGGGGCAGCTCGTCGACCGCGTGGGCGCGCGCCTGCCCCTCATCGTCGGTCCGCTCGTCGCCGCGGCGGGTTTCGCGCTGTATGCGCTACCGGGCGTCGGTGGCAGCTACTGGACGACGTTCTTTCCCGCGAGTTGCGTGCTCGGCCTGGGCATGAGCATCGTGGTCGCCCCGCTGACCACGACCGTGATGAACGCGCTTCCGCCCAGCCTCGCGGGCACGGCGTCGGGCGTGAACAACGCGGTGTCGCGCACCGCGGGCCTGCTCGCCATCGCGGTGTTCGGCGTCGTGATGACCCAGGTCTTCGACGTCGCCCTGCAGGCGCGACTCGCCCCTCTCGCGCTACCCGGCGACGTCATGCACGAGATCGCGATGCAGAAGGCGAAGCTCGCCGGCATCGTGGTGGACGATGCCGCGGCGCGCGATGCGATCCACGAGGCGTTCGTGGCGGGCTTCCGTGCGGTGATGCTGCTGTCCGCGGGACTGGCCGTCGTGTCGTCGGTGGTGACGGCACTGCTGCTGGGGCGGGGAACCGCCAGGCCGGGCTGACACGCGCCGGCGCTCGACGGAGCTCGCCTCAGTACTGCAGGCGCAGTCCCGCGACCCAACGCCGGTCGGTGATGCGGCGACCCTGTTCGCTCGCGAGATCCGCAGTGCCTCCAGCCAGATGTTCCCACGCGACGCCGACGTAGGGCGCGAAGCCGCGCCGTATCTCGTAGCGCAAGCGCAGGCCACCTTCGACGTTCGACAGTCCGGACCGGATGCCGCGTCGATCGTCGTCCTTGCCGTACGCGTTGAATTCCAGCTCGGGCTGCAGAATGAGCCGCTGGGTCAGCAGCAGCTCGTATTCCACGCGCAGGCGCGCGGCGGTACGGCCGCCCTCCGCCGCGTACGCGGTCGCCTCCACCTCGAACCAGTAGGGCGCGAGACCCTGGAGGCCGAAGGCGGCCCAGGTGCGCCCTCCTCCCTCGCCGACGTCGCGACGCAGACCGAGCTGTGTGTCCCAGAAGGTTGCGACCGCGTGACTCCAGAAGAGCTCGACGTCGGCGTCGTGGGCGCGGCGATCTTCCCGCTCCCCTTCGCTTCGCAGCCAGAGCTTGTCGGTGTCGTTGCCGTACCAGCCGTCGAGCTCCCACGACTGCCCGTGACCGCCCTGTCCCGAGTAGCTTTCCAGCCGATCGAGCAGCAGCGTTCCGACCGACGCCGTATCGTCCATGTCGTGCATGGCCATGCCGTGCATCGACGACGCGGGTACGCCGTCCGACCAGTCCGGGCTGCGCGCATCCGCCGGCGCGCTTCCGCCCTGCATCGGGCCCATCCGCATCGCGCCCATGTCGTGGCCGCCGTCGTGATTCATCGCCGGGACCATGCCGTGATCCGCACGGGGATCGGACGACGTGGGCGTGGCCGCGGCGTCGGTCGCCGCGGGATGATGCATGGCGCCGTGATCCATGCCTTCCATCGACTGCGCGAACGCCGCCGACGGCACCGCGAGCGCGACCAGCAACGCGAACCGGCGCATCACGAGACCACCACCTCGCGGAACATGCCCGCCTCCATGTGGAAGAGCATGTGGCAGTGGAACGCCCAGCTTCCGGGGTTGTCGGCGGTGACGGCGTACGTCACCTGCTGCGCGGGCTGCACGTTGACCGTGTGCTTGCGTACCTGGAACGCGCCGTCGGGCGATTCGATCTCGCTCCACATGCCGTGGAGATGGATCGGATGGTTCATCATCGTGTCGTTGACGAGGCGCATGCGGAGACGCTCGCCACGACGGAAATGCACGGGCGTGGACGCCGAGTACTTCACACCGTCGAACGACCAGGCGAAGCGCTCCATGTTGCCCGTAAGATGCAGCTCGATCGTGCGACCCGGGGGGCGCGTATCGAGCGGACCGCCGACGGTGCGCAGGTCGGCGTACGCGAGCACGCGATGGATACGCCCGCGCAGGCCCACGCCCGGGTCGTCGAGATTGGTGCGCGGCATGTCGACGCGCATGTCCGTCCCGGCCCCGTATTCGGTGCGCGCATGGTTCGCCATCACCATGGGGCCATCGTCGTGCCCGGCGTCGTCGGCCATCGAACCCATCATGTCGCGCATCGACAGCCGCGGACGCGGGTCGAGCGCGGGTACGGCGGCCGACATGCCGGCGCGCGGTGCCAGCGTCGCACGGGCGTAGCCCGAGCGGTCGATCGACTGGGCGAAGACGGTGTAGGCGCGATCCTCGCCCGGCTCCACCAGCACGTCGTAGGTTTCGCCTGCCGACATGCGCAGCTCGTCGACGTCCACCGGCTCGACATCCTGCCCGTCCGCCGCGACCACGCGGAGACGCAGGCCGGGAATGCGCAGGTCGAAGATCGAATTCGACGAGCCGTTGATCAGGCGGAGGCGCACACGTTCGCCCGGAGCGAACCGCCCGCTCCAGTTTCCCGAGGGCGTCACGCCATTGACCAGATAGGTGTACGTGGCGGCCGAAATATCGGCGAGATCGGTCGGGTTCATGCGCATGCGGTTCCACATGCGCCGCATCGCGAGCGCGTCCCCGAAGCCCTTCGCGCGTGCGTCGCGCAGGAAATCCGGCAACGTCGGCTGTCCATAGTTGTATGTGTCGCTGCGTGTGCGCAGCCGCGCGTAGATGCGCTCCGGGTCTTCGTCGCTCCAGTCGCTGAACAGCAGCACGTGTTCACGGTCGGCCGGATAGCGCTCCCCGTCGCGCGGCTCGACGACGATCGCGCCGTACAGTCCGCTCTGTTCCTGGAACCGGCTGTGCGCGTGGTACCAATACGTGCCCGACTGCCGCAGGGTGAATCGGTAGGTGTATTCGCCGCGCGCGGGAATGCCCGGGAAGCTCAGACCCGGTACGCCATCCTGATCGGCGGGCACGATGAGGCCGTGCCAGTGGATCGACGACGTCGTATCGAGCGTGTTGCGCACCCGGATCGTCGCGACGTCGCCTTCGCGGAATCGCAGCGTCGGCCCCGGCACGCTACCACCGACCGTGACGGCCTGACGGCTACGGCCCGTGAAATCGACCGTGGCCTGGCCGATACGCAGATCGACGTCCGGACCGCGAAGTTCCCCGGCCGATGGCATGGATGCCATGGCGAAATCCGCGCGGATTCCCGCGCCCGCGGCGATACCCGCGACGGCGAGACCCTGGACGAAACGTCGGCGGGAGCCACGGATGCGTGAGTCGTCGGAGGCGGACATGCGGCGGTCGCTGCAAGGAGACAAGCGGCGACGTTAGCCGGGATATCCCACCTCCGACAACTCTGGAGCAGGCTCCACGTGCTTCGCCGGACTCAACGATACGCGACGTTGACGGTGACACTCGCGTTGGCGATTCCGGGCGTGATCGCCTCACCGGTGCTCCGGTAGCGGGCCCGGAATCCGTAAGCGCGTCCTTCGTCGGTCGTCGGGAGCGCCATCGGCGCGGCATTGGGTAGTGCCTGTTCATCCGGCTGAACGCTACGCAATTCCACGGCGACGCCGCCCGCGGCGCCCGCGCCCTTGTTGTCGAGACGGAACAGCGATGGTGCGGATTCGTCGGCCGCGCCGGCGAACGTCAGCAACATCTCCGTGGCGCCGGTGCATCCCGTCGTCACCAACGACTGGTTCGCCCATGCGCTGTATCCCTGGGACAGGAGCATGCTGCCGTCGATCTGGCCGAGGTCGAAGCGAACCTGCTTCGCGGCGAAGGCGCACGTGGGCTTCTCTGGCACGATCTGCGTGTTGACGAGGTCCGCCCATATCTGCCGATGACCATCGAATCCCGCCTGCGCGACGGTACCGGTCGTCAGGTCGCCGGACCCGACCTTCTCCGCGGTCTTCACCAGCTGCGCGCGGAAGTGCCCCCTGATGACCTGCGCACTGAAGTTCCAGCCGTACTGGAAATCGTCCGGCACGGGATTGTTGTTGTCCCCGAACCCGTAATGGAAAAGGCGGATGCCGATACCAGGAATGTTCGTCTCGTAGGTCTTGTTTCCGATCGCGCTCGGCTTGCTGAAGATGCCGAGGGCCGCGGTGCGCCGTGGACTGGAGCACTTGCCGCTACCGCCTGTCCAGGCGACGGTGGTGGTCTCGGCGAGCACCTTTCCCACCGGGGCGTCGCGAGGCACCTTCACCGTGCCGAACGAGAGGTGTTGCGCACTGCCTTGCGACGCGTAGCTGGTGCAGCCTGCGTACGCCGCGGGGGAAAGCACGGCGAGGAAGAGCAGGGACGAGGATAGTCCGACGAGACGGATCGACATGTTGCGGTACCTTTGTGCGGGGGTGGGGATGGTTCCGGGGCGACCAGGCCGTCGCGGGCCGGAGGAGCCATGGTCCGCAGGCGCGACCACGCGTTCCATACGATCTTTCGCAAAAGCGGATGACGCGCCGTCGGTGTTTTCGACAGCGCGTTCACGCGCCACGGCGAACCATCAGGCATGACCCTTCAGGACTACCGACGCAAGCGCGACTTCCGCAAGACGCGCGAGCCGGCGCCCGAGGATTCCGCGGGCACCGGCGGGCGCTCGATCTTCGTCGTGCAGTTGCATCACGCGTCCCGGCGTCACTTCGATTTCCGCCTCCAGGTGGGCGACGTGCTGCGTAGCTGGGCGGTACCGAAGGGGCCGAGCTACGATCCCAAGGTGAAGCGACTCGCCGTCGAGGTCGAGGATCATCCGGTCTCTTACGCGACCTTCGAAGGCGATATCGATGAAGGTTACGGCAAGGGCCACGTCGACCTCTTCGACAAAGGCGTCTGGGCCACTCGCGGCGATGCGGAGGCGCAGATCGCCAAGGGTCATCTCGCGTTCGAGCTGTTCGGCGAGCGGTTGAAAGGCAGCTGGCATCTCGTGCGCAGCGGCAGGAAGGAGCGCCAGCCCGCCTGGTTCCTCATCAAGGTGGACGACGAATACGCGGGCGATGTCGAGGCCGATGACCTGATGGACGCGAAGATGCGAGAAAGCACGCGCCGCGCCGCGAGGACACCGGCGCTGCGCGCGGCGGCGAAGGCCTCCACCGCGCGCAGGAAGGCACCGCCGAAGGGCCGGAAGGTGAGCGTCGCGACGCTTGCGAAGCAGGCGGCCGCGCTGGAGGGCGCGCGCAAGGCGAAGCCCGATGCCGCGTTCTTCGCCCCACAGCTGGCGAAGCTGCGCGAGTCGCCGCCGCAGGGCGACGCGTGGCTGCACGAGGTGAAGTGGGACGGGTATCGCATCCTCACGGGCGTGGCCAAGGGCAAAGCGTCCCTGTGGTCCCGCAACGCGCTGCCGTGGAACGAACGCCTTCCGGAGATCGTGCAGGCGGTCGAGCGCCTCGGTTTCGACAGCCTGCGACTCGACGGCGAACTCATCGCGCTCGACGCGCAAGGCCGGAGCGATTTCAACGCGCTGCAGAAGACGCTGTCCGGCGAAGCCAACGCACCGCTCGTGTACATGCTTTTCGACGTGCCCTATCTCGAAGGCTACGATCTCACGCGCGCGCCGCTCGTCGAACGCAAGGCGCTGCTCGAACGGATCCTCGCGCACGCCCCCGCCCATCTCTCCTACAGCGCCCACACCGTCGGCCATGGCGACGACGTGTTCGCCATGGCGATGGAACAGAAGCTCGAAGGGATCATCTCGAAACGGGCGGACGGCCCGTACCACCCCGGACGCGGTGACGACTGGCAGAAGATCAAGCGCCTCGAGAGCGACGAGTTCGCCGTCGTCGGCTACACGCCGGCGAAAGGGTCGCGGCTCGCGTTCGGGTCGCTGCTGCTCGCGCGCCCCGATGCGGACGGTGGCTGGACCTATGTGGGGCGCGTGGGCACGGGATTCACCGACGAGATGCTGCGCGACCTGGGCAAGACCCTCGCGAAGGGCGGCTCGAAGAAGCCCACCGTGCGCATCGACGCGATCGATCCCACGCTGCGCGGTGCCCTGTGGGTGCCGCCGACCGCGGTCGCGGAGGTCTACTACCGCGGCATCGGCAACAAGAACCTGCTGCGCCAGCCGAGCCTGAAGACGCTGCGCGTCGACAAGACACCGAAGGACCTCCGCGATTCCGACCGAGCGACGCCAGCGGCGAAGTCCGCGCGCAAGAGCCGCCCCGAGCCCGCCGTCACGGCGCCGGCCGGACGCGCGGAGGACGTCGTGATCACGCATCCCGATCGCGTCGTGTTCCCCGACGACGGCATCACGAAGCAACAGGTCGTGGACTACTACCGCGCCGTGATGCCATGGATCCTGCCGCCGATCGCGGACCGGCCCACGTCGACGATCCGCTGCCCGGGCGGCATCGGTTCGCCGTGTTTCTTCCAGAAGCACGTGATGGCCGGACTCGACCACGTCGGCACCGCGAAGCTCAAGGAAGAGACCGGCGCGCAGGCGGTGTACCTGTACCCGCGGAACGAGGCCGGCCTCATCGAGCTCGTGCAGTTCGGCGCCGTGGAATTCCACCCCTGGGGCTCGCACGTCGCCTCGCCGGACATCGCCGACCGCGTCGTGTTCGATCTCGATCCCGGCGACGACGTGGCCTGGCCGCGCGTCGTCGCGGCCGCTCGGCTCGTGCGCGGCCTGCTCGACCAGCTGGGCCTCGTCTCCTTCGTGCGGACGACGGGTGGCAAGGGCCTGCACGTGGTCGTGCCATTGAACCCGGGCGCCGGATGGGACGCGGTCAAGACCTTCGCGCGCGGCTTCGCGGAAGCCATGGCGGCCATGCATCCGCTGGAATTCGTGTCCACGGCGACGAAGCGTTTCCGCAACGGCAGGATCTATGTGGACTATCTGCGCAACGGGCGCGGTGCCACGGCGGTCGCTTCCTATTCGTTGCGCGGAAGGCCAGGCGCACCGGTGGCCGTGCCCCTGCGCTGGGACGAACTGGGCAAGGTGAAATCCGGCAACGCCTTCGACATCCACAGTGTGCCGAAGCGGCTGGCGCGTCTCAGGAACGATCCGTGGGAAGGCATCGACACGGTGGTTCAGGACCTGGCATCCGTGGCGGACAAGCTCGGGGACTGACGCCCCGTCGGTGCGGGGCGTCGAGGGCGGCTCATGTAGACTCCGTGCATCTTCCCCATCCCGTTACCCATGTTCGCCTCGCTTCCGACCTTCCTGCGCGTCCCCCTCGCCTGCCTGCTGCTCATCGTCAGCACCGTGCTGCACGTGCTGCCGCTGTTCGCCCTGACCCTGCTGCGCCTGCTGGTGCCTGTGCAGGCGGTGCGCCGGTCGATCGGCGCCATGCTGGTGGGCATCGCGGAGAGCTGGCTCGGCTTCAACGGCTGGCTGTTCGGCGCGTTCACGAGAACCCGCTGGATCGTCGAAGGCGACGAGGGACTTTCGTATCGTGAGAATTATCTGGTGGTGTGCAACCACCAGAGCTGGGTCGACATCCCCGCGCTGCAGCGGGTGTTCAACCGCCGCATTCCGTTCATGCGCTTCTTCCTCAAGAGCGAGCTGATCTGGGTGCCGCTGCTCGGACCCGCGTGGTGGGCGCTCGATTTCCCCTTCATGAAGCGTCACTCGCGCCAGCAGCTCGAGGCACGGCCGGAACTCCGCGGCAAGGATCGCGACGCCACGCGGCGCGCATGCGAGAAGTTCCGCCACCTGCCCGTCTCGGTGATGAACTTCACCGAGGGCACGCGATTCACGCGCGCCAAGCACGACGCGCAGCAATCGCCCTACGCGCACCTGCTCAAGCCGAAAGCCGGCGGCGTCGCCTTCGTGATCGACGCGATGGGCGATGCGATCCGGCAGATCCTCGACGTGACCATCGTGTATCCGGATGGCCCCGCCACGATGATGGACATGATCGCGGGCCGTATCCGCGAGGTGCGCATGCACATCCGTCGCCTGCCGATTCCCGCCGCCATGCGCGGCGATTACGAGAACGACGCGGCGTTCCGCGAGCGCTTCCAGCTGTGGATCAACGCACTGTGGGCGGAGAAGGATGCGCGCATCGGGGCGATGCTCGGCGCCTAGCCACCCACCACCGGCAGGCGGGCGCCGATCGTATCGGCCATCCCGCCGCAGCGGGCACGGCGCCGGTGACCCGGGTTACTTCCCGGCTTCCTGGGCCAGCTTCTCGTCGAGTCGCTTGCGCCCGGCGTCCGCGTATTCCCCGCACGTCTTGCCTTCGCCCTGCTCCGGATGCGGCGTGACGAGGATGTCGCACGGCAACGCGGCGACGCGATCGAACGTCTTGCGGTACGCGGCGACGAACGCCGGGTGGTCGCTGTAGCGATACCCGTCGGCCGAGAACGCGAACAGGCTGTCGACGTAGGCGATGGTCTTGCACGCGCCGTTCTCGCACGACCGCCACGTCCAGGCGGTGCCACCGGCCGTGTGGCCCGGCGTGATGTGCGCGGTGAGCGCGAGCGGGCCCACGCGCACCACGGTACCGTCGGCGACATCGCCTTTCGCATCCACCTTCGCGAACAGCGGCGCCTCGCCATGCTGCGGATCGCTCGGATCGTCGCCACCGAGGCGAAGCTCCTTCGCACCGGCGGCGGTGGCGCGCACGACCGCGCCGCTGTCCTTCGCCAGCGTCGCGATGCCGCCGGCATGATCGAAATGGGCGTGGGAATTGAGGATCACCTTGATGTCCTCCACGCGGAAGCCGAGCTTGCGGATGTTCGCCTCGATCGTGGCCGCGTTGGCCTCCATCGGCGCGTCGATGAGCACATGCCCCTGCGGCGAGGTCACCAGGATCGCGGAGAGGCCCTTCATGCCCACGAAGTACGTGTTGCCGTAGATGGCATGCGGAGCGACCGGTTGCGTCCACAGCGGGTTGGTGTCCGCGGCGGCGGGCAGGGCGATAAGGGTGGCGAGGGCGAGCAGGGTGCGGCGCATGCGGATCTCCTTGGCATTGGCGTCGGGAGCATAGGACGCCGCGTGGGACGCGGTTGTGGCGACGCCATGGCGCGAACGGGTTCTTGCGGCGAGTTCCGATGCGCGCGTCGGCGCCGATTCAGCGCTTGTGCCTGCGCCGCGCGCGCCAGAACAGGAATCCGGTCACCAGAAGGAACATCGGCAACAGCCCGGTGATGCAGGCCACGACACGCCACGTCAGGCCGCCGATCGCCGCCGAGTGGATCGGGAAGAGCGCGTTGGCGAGACGTCCACCGGGACCGAGCTTCGTCGCGTCGTCGCCACCGATCACCGTCGCGGTGGCCGGATCGAGCCACAACGAGCTGCGTCCCGCGGGATTCCATTCGCCCGGTCGCCGGATGCGCAGCACCACCGTGCCGTTGTCCTTCGCGGGAAGCGTCACCCGCGTGAGCCGGGCGTCTGGCGCCGCCGCCTGCGCGGCGGCGAGCACCGCGGGCCAGTCGATCGGCGCGGCACTAGGCGCGATCTTCGGCGGTCGCGCGGGCGGGCGTTCGCCGAAGGCCGACGCCAGGCCGCTCCGCACCGCGCCCCGGTACGCCATCGTGGTGCCGGTGCCGATCATCACGATGAGCAGGGGCAGGGCGACGACGCCGACGAACCGGTGCAGGCTCGCCCAGCGCAGGATGGGCGGGTTCGTGTGCGGCTTGAGGTGCCGCAGCGCGCGTTGGCGCCCCGGCCAGTAGAGCCACACGCCCGAGAACAGCATGAAGAGCCCGGTGCAGGCGACGACGCCAAGCACCGTTTCGCCCACTTCGCCGGACAGCAGGTGGGTATGCCAGTCGAGCAGGGTCAGCAGCCCGTCGCCCGACTTCGTCCGCCGCAGCAGACGCTCGCCGGTCGTCGCATCGAAGTACACGCGGTTGCCGCCGCGTTCGTTGCCTTCCCACACCGGCAGTTCCGCGTCGGGCAGCGAGAGCCCCCGCAACGCCTTGCCGTCGTCCGAGGCGAGGATCGCCCGCAGCGAACGCCCCTGCGTCGCCAGGTCGGGTAGCGGTCGCGATGCCAGTTCCGGGTGGCCGGCCGCGAACAGAGGCTGTTCGAACAGCAGCACGCTGCCGGACAGCGTCACCAGCGCCAGCACGAGGCCGAGGCTCAGGCCCAGCCAGAGATGCAGGGTCTTGAGCGTGCTGCGAAACCTGCGCGGGTGCGGGCTCATGCTCAGAAGTCCACCGAGGCCTGGACGAAGAAGGTACGCGGCTGGCCGACGTAGATGCCGTCGTTGTTGTCCGTCGAGCGCGTGAAATAGCGTTTGTCGGCGAGGTTCTTCACGCCGAGGCCGAGGCGGAGGTTCGAGTATGCGGGCCCGAACGCGTATTCCGCCCGCGCGTTCCACGTCGTCCAGCCGGGGATGTCACCGAGTTCGCCCTCGGGCGAGGGCTCCGTGACGTACGCGGTCGGGTTCGCGGGATCGAAGCTGGGCGAGCCCGGCGAATGCTGGCGCGACTGCGAAAAGGCATCGAGGTTGAACGTCCACTGCGCGATGCCGTAGCGCAGACCGAGATTCGCGGTACGGCGGGAGTAGAACGGCAGGTCCTTACCGGCGAACGAGCCGTGCTTGTAGAAGGCGTGCGTGTACGTCGCGGTGCCCCACAGCGTGAGGCCCTCGAGCGCGTCGCTGAAAGCGCCGAAGTCGACGTGCCCGGCGGATTCGATGCCCTTGTGCGTCGTGGCACCGAGGCTCGTCCAGCCTTCGTACGAGTCGGGCACGTTCGGCAGGCGGCCCACGAGCTGGAGCTCGTGATCGAAGTTGATGCGGAACAGCGAGACTTCGCCGCCCCAGGCCTTCGTGTCGTAGCGCGTGCCGATCTCGTACGTGCGCGCCGTCTCCGGCTTCAGTCCCGCCGCGAAGCGATTGTTCGAATCCTTCTGGCCGATCTGGAAGTACTGCAGCGAGCCGAACGAGGTTTCGGCGTTCGCGTAGAGCTTCCACGCGTCGTCGAGGTGATAGATCACGTTGAGCGACGGCAACGGCTTCGAGTAATCCTTCTGGCGCGACGTCGGCCCACGCACGATCACCGTGCCGCCCGGATGCGCCTGCCACTCGCTGTCGATGCGTTCGTAGCGGATGCCGGGCGTGATCGTCCAGTTGCCGGCGTTGATCGTGTCGTCGAGATAGAAGGCGTGCGCCTCGTTGCTACCGGTGTTATCTCCGGATAGCACGTACGGCCCGCCGTAGGGGAAGCTGTCGTAGGGCGTGTACGGCAGGTTCGAGACGTAGCGGTTGTTGCGCAACGTGCGCTCGTGCATCGCCTCGCTCGTGTACCGGTAGCCGACGCCGATCTCGTGCGTCACCTGGCCCCAGTCGAACAGCTGCGAATAGCGCGGCTCGATCGCGAACACGTGGTAGTTGCGCGGATAGGCGATCAACTGGTGGGCATACGTACCGTTGGCGTTCGCCGTGATCGTTTCGATGTGGCTGCCGCGGAAGCTGTCGGAATAGTACGTCTGCACCTCGAAGCTGCGGCGATCGTCGACATGGCTGTACTTCAGCACGTAGTCGGTGCGGCGACCGTGGAAATCGTCGAACGGGCGGCGCGACTGGAACGGGTCGGCGTCGTAATCCGCCTGGTTCAGGCCGCCCGGCATCCCCGCCTGGCCGTCGTAGTGGTGGATGCTGCCGGTGAGTGTGTCGTCGTTCGTGATCGCGTACTTCGCCTTGAGCATGAGGTCGTCGATGCTCTCGTTGTCTTCGCGCTCACGGAAGCCGGGGCCGTGCAGTCCGTTGTACAGCAGCGCCACGCCGAGGCCGTTCGCCGTGGTGCCGCCGACGAGGACGTTCGAATTCGTCCGGATGCCGCCGTGCTCGCCGCCCTGGAACTGCACGCCCGCGCTGCCGCCGAAGTCCCGCGGGATGTCGCGCGTGACGAAGTTGATGATGCCACCGACGTTCTGCGGCCCGTAGCGCACGGAACCGCCGCCACGCACGACGTCCACCGCCTGGAGGTTGCCCAGGCCCACCGGCGCCATCGAGACCTGCGGCTGGCCGTACGGCGCGACGGCGAGCGGAACGCCGTCCAGCAGGATCGTCGAGCGAGGGGAGAGTCGCGCGGTCAGGCCGCGCACGCCGACGTTCAGCGAGACGTCGCTGCCGCCCGTGCCATTGCTCTCCTGCACCTGCACGCCCGGAATCCGGCGCAGCGCGTCGCGGAGGTTGATCGCCCCGGCCTCGCGCAGTTGCTCGCGACGGACCACGGTACGCGCGCCGGGATGGTTTTCGACGACGTTCCGCGAGGCCTCGCCCAGCCAGTCGCCGACGACCTTCATGCCCTCCAGCTCGGTGGCGGGCGGCGGGGCGGCGTCCTGGGCCTGCGCGTGTGCGGCGGCGAGGACGCCGGCCAGCGCGAAGGCGAGGGCGGTGGGGCGGAACGGCATGAACGCGGCCTTTGCTCGGGCGAAAAGCGGCCATCGTAAGTGCGAATGATTCTCAGAGCAATTACATGATCGGTTTCATTCGTAACCGTCGGGAGCGACACGCTTGATCGTCCCGTCACACCGGTTCGACCCACGCGGCGGAACCATCGGAGCGACCTCAGCCTCAGGAGCCGCGATGAAAACCCGACGTGTCTACAGCACGCCCGACCTCGCCAGCGCCCGTGCGGCCATGGCCGCCGCGCGGCAGGCCGGCGTTCCCGACGAGGACCTGTCGCTCATCGCCCGGTCGGACATCGAACTCGACCGCATCCCGGAGAAGGACAAGGACGAACATACGGACTTCAAGCCGGCCGCCGTGCGCGGGCTGGCCGAGGGCGGCGTCACGGGTCTGCTGGCCGGACTGGTGGCCATGGCGATCCCGCCGCTGGGCGTCACGATCGCGGGCGCGTTCGCGGTGGGCGCCGCTGGTGCCCTGGTGGGCGGATGGACGGCCGCGCTCATGGGCGCCTCGTCGCCCGATCCCGTGCGGCAGAAATTCGAGGAAACGATCGAGTCGGGCCGCATCCTGCTGGTGGTCGATGCCGACGGCGAGGCGGAAGATCAGGCCGATAGGGCGGTCGTCGCGACCGGCGCCGTGCCGATGCCGTTCGAGCAGCCGACGGCGCTTTCCTGAGCCCCGTCGAGAACCGGCCCGCTGCCGCGGGATCGCCGATGCGATCGGCTCCCACCCTTCGGTAGGGGGGCGGCGGTAAAGGTATCGGCTAGCGCCTCAGAGCTCAATGATCCCCCGCCGGAGCGCGATCGCCACCGCGTGCGTCCGGTCGTTGGCCTGGAGCTTGGCCAGGATGCTCTTCATGTGCGCCTTGACGGTCTCCTCGGCGATGCCGAGGGCCCCGGCGACATCCCGGTTGGCCTCGCCGCGAGCCACGTGGGTGAGCACCTGGGTCTCGCGCGGGGTCAGCTCGTCGTCCTCGGCGTGGCCCGCCATCTCCTGCGCGATTTCCTCCGGAATGCGGCGCTTGCCTTCCATCATCTGGTGGATGGTCGCCAGCATGTCCTTGCGCAGCTCGCTCTTGAGCAGGTAACCCTGCGCGCCGGCCCGGAACGCGCGCAGGGCCTGCACGTCGCCACGGTAAGTGGTCAGCACCAGGATCCGCGCCTCCGGAAACTCCGAGCGGATCGCTTCGATGGCCGCGATGCCACCCATGCCGGGCATCTGCAGGTCCATCAGGGTCAGGTCGGGGAGATGCTCGCGGTAGCGTTCGATCGCTTCCTCGCCCGTGCTGGCCTCGGCGACGAGCTCCAGCCCGTCATGGCCCTCGAGTACCGCCGCGATGCCCTCGCGGAGGAGGGGATGGTCATCGACGGTCAGGATTCGTATGGGCGCCATGGTTCACAGTCGGGAAACTCGAAAGGGACGAGTATCGCGCAATCTTTCGGCGACAAGCGTGTAAGGACGTACCCTCCAACCGTTGCGAGCATCGTGATCATGGCGACGAAACGCAGCAAGGCCGGCGCTCCAGCGTCGGGACGCATCCGCACCGGCATGGGCGGATGGGTATTTCCCGCCTGGCGCGGCCCGTTCTATCCCGAGGGCCTGGTGCAGAAGCGGGAGCTCGAATACGCGAGCACGCATGTCGGTGCCATCGAGATCAACGGCACCTACTACCGCGCGCCCGACGCCGCCACGTACGCCCGATGGGCCGCTCAGACGCCGGAGGGGTTCGTCTTCTCGGTGAAGGCGCCGCGGCACATCGTGCAGACGAAATCGCTGGCCGCCACCGGCACGCGCATCGCGGCCTTCCTCGACGGCGCCGTCGCCCTCGGCGACCGGCTGGGCCCGTTGCTCTGGCAGTTCCTGCCGACGCGGCGCTTCGATCCGGACGACGTCGCCGCCTTCCTCGATCTGCTGCCGGAGAAGCACGGCGGCCTGCGCCTGCGCCATGCGGTGGAGGTGCGGCACGAGAGTTTCCTCGATCCGCGCTGGGTGGCGCTCGCGCGCGAGCGCGGCGTCGCCACCGTCTTTACCGACTCGGAGGACTACCCGTCGATGGCGGACATCACGGGCCCCTTCATCTACGCCCGCCTCATGCGAAGCGTCGCCGATCGGGCGACCGGTTACACGCCGAAGGCGCTACGCACGTGGGCGGACCATGCCGCGACATGGGCGGCGGGCGGCGATCCGGAGGCGCTGCCGCACGTGGCCGCCATCGAGGCTCCGTCGGCACCGCGCGACGTCTTCGTGTTCTTCATCGCCGCGGCGAAGGTCCGCAATCCCTCGGCCGCGGTCGCACTGCGTAGACTTACCGACGGCGCATAATCGCAGCCTTTCCTTCCACGGATGCCCCATGGACCGTCTCATCCAGAACACCCTGATCGATCTTTTCGCCGAGCATGGCGTCGCCCTCGAGCCCGACGAGGACTGGCTGCTGACGGAAGGCGAGGACTATCCCGCCGTGCGCGGTATCTGGCACGAAGGCAAGGACGGCGGCATGGGTCGCCTCGACATCGACATCGTGCTGGACGAGGAGCGCACCATCGAGGAAAGCTTCGGCGGCATCGGCCAGGGCAAGGCGGGCTGCCGCGACGCGCTGGAAAGCTTCGCGCGCAACGATTTCCACGTCGTGCTCGCCGCCTGCTGGAACGTGGTGAACGGCAAGAAGCTCGCCGTGCGCGAACTGAGCGCCGGCACGCAGCGCTTCACGGTGTTCGTCGGCGACTTCACGCTGCGCGGCGAGAAGGATGCGCCCATGGAGATCCCGGAAGACGGACTCTCGGCCCTCGAGGCCGCGATCGCCACGGCGCCGCTCACGCTCGACGTGCACTGGATCCGGGTGTTCTACGGCAACGTGGGCAACGGCAAGACGCAGATCGAAGTGCTCCTCGACAACGAGCCCTGGGCCGCCGGCCACAAGGCCATCGCATCGGTCGACTGGCCACAGCACGAGCGCTATTACAGCCTGCGCAACTTCATCGCGCTGGTGCCGGCGGACTGACCCGATGCGAGAGCGCACCTGGGCGCGACATCGTTCGAGGCCGTGACCTGGAGCCTTGGGGACCGGGGCGAAAAGCTGTCGCGGCCGGGTCCGCTCCCACAACGGCCTTCGGGAACAGCTTTGAGGCCGTGACCGGGAGCTTGGGGACCGGGGCGAAAAGCTGTCGCGGCCGGGTCCGCTCCCACAACGGCCTTCGGGACCAGCTTTGAGGCCGTGACCTGGAGCTTTGGGGACCGGGGCGAAAAGCTGTCGCGGCCGGGTCCGCTCCCACAACGGCCTGCGGGACCAGCTTTGAGGCCGTGACCTGGAGCTTTGGGGACCGGGGCGAACAGCTGTCGCGGCCCTCCGGGACCAGCTTCGAGGCAGTTGTGGGAGCGCACCTGGGCGCGACATGTTTTGAGGCCGTGACCTGGAGCTGGCGCGCGAGCCCTCCATCGCGGCGAAAAGATGTCGCGCGCAGGGCGCGCTCCTACGGCGGAGGCCAGTCTTCGGGCTTGAGGATCGCGAAGAGGCCGTCGCGTCGCGTGCGCCGGCCGAGGCGCAGCACCTCGGCGTCGCGCGAGAACAACAGCGCGGCGCCGGCGTCGGCCGCGAGTTCGAGGAACTTCTGGTCGTCCGGATCGCGGCAACGCGGTAGCGACGTGCGCGTGGCGCCGGCTGGCAACGCCGTCACCAGCGCATCGAAACGCGCTATCGACGAAGCGATCCGCGCGTCGTCGAGCTTCAACGCCGGGTAACGCAGCACGGCAAGCCATTCCGCGCGGCAATCGTCGCGCGTGACGGCTTCCAGTTCACCCGAGGACAGCGCGGCGACCAATCGCGCCGAACGCGGGTCGTCGAAGACGAACGCGTCGAGGCAGACGTTCGTGTCGAGGACGACCCGCACTCGGGATCAGGCCGCCGCGCGCGCGGCCAGCTGCGCGTGCTGCTCCGCCACGATCGTGTACGAGCGCTTGCGCGCCTCGTGGTCGTAGATCTGCGCCGTGATGATCAGCTCGTCGGCGCCGGTGCGCTGGATGAACGCGGCGAGGCCTTCGCGCACGGTGTCCGGCGAACCCACGACGGCGCAGGAGAGCGCATGGTCGACCTGCGCCTTTTCCATCGGGGTCCACACACCGTCCATCGTGTTGACCGGCGGCGGGAGCTGGCCCGGCGCACCGCGACGCAGGTTCCAGAACGCCTGCTGTTGCGAGGTGAACAGGCGGCGCGCTTCCTCGTCCGTATCCGCCGCGACCACGTTGATGCCGAGCATGGCGTACGGCTTGTCCAGCGTTTCCGACGGACGGAACATCGTGCGATAGACCTCGAGGGCCTTCATCATCAGGTCCGGCGCGAAGTGCGACGCGAAGGCGAACGGCAGGCCCAGCTCCGCCGCGAGGCGCGCGCTGAACAGGCTCGAGCCGAGCAACCAGATCGGCACGTTCGTATCCATGCCCGGTACCGCCCGCACGGTCTGACCGGGTTGCTGCGGGCCGAGGAAGAATTGCAGCTCCTGCACGTCCTCCGGGAAACGGTCGTCGCTGGGACCGAGCGCACGGCGCAGCGCTCGGGCGGTGCCCTGGTCGGTACCGGGCGCGCGCCCGAGGCCGAGGTCGATGCGGCCCGGATAGAGCGACGCGAGCGTGCCGAACTGCTCCGCGATCACCAGCGGCGCGTGGTTGGGCAGCATGATGCCGCCGGAACCGACGCGGATCGTCTTCGTCGCCTCGGCCACGTAGCCGATCACGATCGACGTCGCGGCGCTGGCGATGCCGGTCATGTTGTGGTGTTCGGCCAGCCAGTAACGATGGAAGCCCAGCGCCTCGGCATGGATGGCGAGATCGCGCGAATTGCGCAGGGCGTCGCCGGGCGTGGCGCCGCGGATCACGGGGGACAGGTCGAGCACGGAGAAGGGGATCATCCGGAAGACACCTCGGGGAAAAGGGGCGGCGGACGGTCCGCCAATCCCTCCCACATGGGCGCGGGGGATGGCTTTGCAACCCATAAAGTCGGCTTTGGGAAACAATCCGTTCCCGGAAGCGATGCGCCACGGCGCGGACGGAAGAGGAAAATACACCCATCCACTCATCCAGTCCGGTAATCCCGGGGGAGCACGACATGATCGACGTCCGTCGTTTCGACAGCCTCGGTGGCGCCAACCACGGTTGGCTCGACGCCAAGCATCACTTCTCCTTCGCCTCGTACCACGACCCGAAGCGCATGGGCTGGGGCGCGCTCCGCGTCTGGAACGATGACACCATCGCCCCGGGCACCGGCTTTCCTCCGCATCCGCATTCGGACATGGAGATCATCACGTACGTTCGCGAAGGCGCGATCACCCACGAGGACAGCCTCGGCAACAAGGGGCGCACCGAAGCGGGCGACGTGCAGGTGATGAGCGCCGGCACCGGCATCCGCCATGCCGAGTACAACGCCGAGCCGGAGACGACCCGGATCTTCCAGATCTGGATCATCCCCGATCGCGAGCGCAAGGCGCCGTCGTGGGGCACCCGCCCCTTCCCGAAGGGCGAGCGCTCGGGCCAGTTCGTCACCCTGGCCAGCGGTAGCGAAGCCGACACCGACGCCCTGCCGATCCGCACCGATGCGCGCGTGCTCGGCGCCACGGTGAAGGCCGGCGAGACGGTCGAGTACACCGTCGGCAAGGGCCGCCACGTCTACATGGTGCCGGCCACGGGCACGGTCGAGGTCAACGGCGTGCAGCTGAACGCACGTGACGGCGCGGCGATCCGCGACGAGGACGTGCTGCGCATCACCGCGTCGAACGACGCGGAACTGGTGCTCGTCGACGCCGCCGCGTAAGGCGACCGAAGGGTATGCTGTGGGTCATGACGACCCACGGCATGCTTCATCTCGACAACCCGATCCTCGACACCGACAGTTACAAGGCCAGCCACTGGCTGCAGTATCCGCCCGGAACGGCCGCCACGTTCTTCTACGTGGAATCGCGTGGCGGCACGTACGAAAGCACGGTGTTCTTCGGCCTCCAGGCCATCCTGAAGTCCCGCCTCGGCCGCCGCGTCACGCACGCGGACGTCGACGAAGCGCGCGACTTCTTCGCCGCCCACGGCGAACCCTTCAACGAAGACGGCTGGCGCCACATCGTTGACACGCATGGCGGCCGCCTCCCCGTGCGCGTGCGCGCGGTGCCGGAAGGCAGCGTCGTGCCGACGCACCAGGCGCTGGTGACCGTCGAATCCACCGATCCCGCGGCGTACTGGCTGCCGTCCTACCTGGAAACGCTGCTGCTACGTCTGTGGTATCCCGTCACGGTGGCGACGACCAGCTGGCAGGCGCGGCGGACGATCCTGCACTACCTCGAACGGACGTCCGACGACGCCGCAGCGCAGATTCCTTTCAAACTGCACGACTTCGGCGCGCGCGGCGTGTCGAGCGCGGAATCCGCCGGGCTCGGCGGCATGGCGCACCTGGTCAACTTCCTCGGCACCGATACCGTGTCGGGCGTGCTGGCCGCCCGCGCCTACTACGGCGAGCCGATGGCGGGCTTCTCCATTCCCGCCGCCGAGCACAGCACCATCACCAGCTGGGGACGCGACCACGAGGTCGACGCGTACAGGAACATGCTGCGGCGTTTCGCGAAGCCGGGTTCGCTCGTCGCCGTGGTGTCGGACAGCTACGACATCTACCACGCGATTCGCGAGCTCTGGGGCAAGGCGTTGCGCGACGAGGTGATCGCGTCGGGTGCGACGGTCGTCGTGCGTCCGGATTCGGGCGACCCGGTCGAGGTGGTGCACCGCTGCGTGAGCCTGCTCGACGAGGCCTTCGGCAGCACGGTGAACGGCAGGGGCTTTCGCGTCCTCAACCACGTCCGCGTCATCCAGGGCGACGGCGTGAATCCGGAGAGCATCCGCGCGATCCTCGAGCGCATCGTCGGCGCGGGCTATTCGGCCGACAACCTCGCGTTCGGCATGGGCGGCGCGCTGCTGCAGAAGCTGACGCGCGACACGCAGAAGTTCGCATTGAAGTGTTCGGCGGCGCGCGTGGACGGCGCATGGCGCGACGTGTGGAAGGATCCCGTCACGGACCAGGGGAAGATGTCCAAGCGCGGCCGGATGACCCTCCTGCGCCACCGCGAATACGGCACGTACCGCACCGCCGCGTTACCCGGCGACGCCGTCTCGCTTCCGCCCGATGTGCTTGAGCACGGCTGGGAGGAGGTCATGCAGACGGTGTGGGAGAACGGCGAACTGCTGCGCGACTGGTCGTTCGCCGAAGTGCGCGAGAAGGCCGCCGCGGGGCGATGAAACCGGCGGCGCCGTCGGACCTCGTGGACCGGGGACGTGGATACCGGCGTACGCCGGTATGACGGGACCTGCGACACGTCGGAGCGGGCGCGGGGCGCCGACAAAGGGCGGGGCCGTCGGACCTCGTGGACCGGGGCCGGCGTGCGCCGTTATGACGGAGACCAGCGTCACCCCGGCGCACGCCGGGGTCCACGGCGAGGCGGTCGGTTTTCGCTAGCGCGCCTGTGGGTTGCGCTTCATCAACCCGTGCGTGAACAGGTACGCCGCCGTCTGGTAGTACGTCACGGCGTCGTGCGCGTCCTGCTGATCCTTGTGCTCGACCGGCACCGCGTCGCCCGACTGCAGCGTCGGCACCATCTGCTTCACGGGCTGGCGCGGAATCAGCGACGTCAGCCGGTCGCCGTGCAGGTAACCGAGCTCCTGGTACGTACTCAGGAACGCGCGCTCGCGGCCCGGCTCGAGCCGGAAGAGGTCGTAGCCATAGAACCGCGACGTATAGCTGAAGCCGAGCATGCCCAGCAGCGTCGGCGGAATGTCGATCTGACTCATCAGGCGATCGACGCGTCCCGGAGCGACGTGCTTCGGCGAGTAGATGTACAGCGGGATGTGATATCGATCGACGGGCAGGCTGGTCTTGCCCGCGCTCGTCGCGCAATGGTCCGCCGTGATGACGAAGATGGTGTCGTCGAACCACGGCTTCGTCGCCGCGCGGCGGAGGAAGTCGCCGAGCGCCCAGTCGGTGTACTTGACCGCCGCGCGACGCGAGCCCTGCGGCAGGTCGACGCGCCCCTGCGGGAACGTGAACGGCCGGTGGTTCGACGTCGTCATGACGTGTCCGAAGTAAGGCTTGCCGGCCGCGTACGCGTCGTCCATGCGCTTCATGACCAGTGTGAACAGGTCCTCGTCCGCCACGCCCCAGACGTTCTCGGCGTGGATGTCCTTGTCGGCGATGGCGTCGCGATCCACGGCGTTGTAGCCGTTGCTCGCGAAGAAGTGGTTCATGTTGTCGAAGTAACCGTAGCCACCGTAGACTAACTCCGACGTGTAGCCCTTCTCGTTGAAGACGTCCGCGAGCGACCAGAGGTTTTCGTTGTTCGGCCGCTTCACGATCGACTCGCCCGGCGTCGGCGGCACGGACAGCGCCAGCGCCTCGAGGCCGCGCACCGTGCGCGTTCCGTTGGCATAGAGCTGGCTGAAGAACAGGCTCTTCGACGCGAGGGCGTCGAGGTTCGGCATCAGGTGCTTGTGCTTGCTGACATCGAGACCTTCCACGTAGTCGCCCGACAGGCTCTCCACGCTGATGAGGACGACGTTGAGCTTCTTCTCCGGACGATTCGCCACGATGGTTCGCGTGATGTCCTGCGGATCGTCGGTGGTGAACGTCGCGTCCGGCGTCTTCAGCAGGCGGCGCAGGTTCGCGAACGCGTCCTTGTCCGGTAGCGTCGGGTAGTACTTGGCGTAGTCGAGCTCGTTTTCGCGGAAGGCCGCGAAGAACTCGTAGATGCCGTTGCCGGCGAGCTCGTTCACGTACTGGTTCGACGAGCGGTCCTTCATCTGCCCGTCGACCGCGAAGCTCACCGCGACGGTCAGCAGCAACCATACGCCGACCACGGCGCCGCGCTGGAGGAAACGCGACCCTTCGTCGCGCACCACGAGCACGCGACGGCTGCCCACCATGACGGCGACGGTCGCCAGCAGCAGCAGCGCCGACCAGGTGCCGATCGGGTACGACTCGCGGATGTTGCCGATGACCTCGTGCGTGTAGACGAGATAATCCACGGCGATGAAGTTGAAGCGCGCGCTGAACTCGTTCCAGAACACCAGCTCGGCCGCGCCCAGGTAGAGGGTGGCGAAGGCGAGCACGGCGCACAGCCCGACGACCGCCCGGCCACCCCAGCGCGAGGACCACGCCCGGCGCGGCACGAGCCACGTCACCAGGAGGAGGGGCCAGGCGACGTAGACGAACGTCACCAGGTCGTAGCCGAAGCCGGCGACGAACGCGTACAGCCACTCGAGCGGCGCGCCCGGGAGCTCGTGGCGGGATCGCAGTGTAAGAACGAGGCGGACGAGAAAGGCGACGGCAAGGAACAGGACGCCGAACCACACGAGCGGCCGGAACCTCTGGCGCAGGGTCTGAACGGAGGTCGGGGGCGCGCGCATGCTGCTTCTCGGATCGTGACGGCCCTTCGGAGGCCAGGCGTTTCCGGGCAGGGTAGGCGCAGGGGCTTACGGCGCCCTTTCCTTATCCTTAGCCGAAGCTTTGGTCGGCTATCCGGTTCATGGCCATCCGCGATCGGCCGCCGCAAGAAAACGTGACCTGCCGCGTTTACCGTCTCTGTGGCAACCTACACGACCTTACGAGACGACCCACCGGAGCCACGGCGCACGTGGAGCAAGAAACCATGGCGGAGCTCCCGTCGACCGATCAGCCTCTGGCCAGGCGTGCCCTCCATCTGACCCTGCTCCGTCGCGCGGGTGGACCGCTGCTCTCGGTGGCGCTGCTGTGCCTGGCTCTCTGGGCCCTGCACGCGATGGCCAGCGAGGTGACGTACCGGCAGATCGCCGGATACGTGCATGCGCTGCCCAACACCGACATCGCGCTGGCGATCCTGCTGACGGCGGCCGGGTACGGGGTCATGACGCTGTACGACTGGTTCGGGCTGGCCAGCATCGGCAAGCGGCTGCCGGCGAAGCGGGTTGGGCTGATCTCCTTCATCAGCTACGCGTTCTCCAACGCGCTGGGCATGTCGCTGCTGGTCTCCGGCTCGATCCGCTACCGCTTCTACGTGCAGGCGGGCCTGACGACCGGCGAGGTGGCGCGGGTCGTGCTGTACACCACGCTGAGCTTCTGGCTCGGGCTGGCGGCCCTCACCGGCGTGACGCTGCTCGCCGTGCCGATCCCTCCCGAGGTGCCGCTTTCCGCCTGGCGGATTCCGCTGGCGATCGTCCTCGTGCTGGTGCCCCTGGCCTGGTTCGCCATCGCGGTGGCGGTGCGCAGGCCCCTGCGCGTGTGGCGCTTCTCGGTGGAAGCGCCGACCCCGGTCGTCGCGGCGCGGCAGATCCTGATCGGCGCGCTCGACTGGGGCCTCGCGGCGGGCGTGCTCTACGTGCTGATGCCCGAAGCGATCGCGGGCGGCTTCGGCCATTTCCTGGCGATCTTCGTCCTGGCGCAGATGGCCGGACTGATCAGCCATGTACCCGGTGGCCTCGGTGTCTTCGAAGCCGTGATGCTGGCCGGCTTCGGCGCCACCGGAAACCATGGACTCGAGGCCCCGATCCTCGGCTCGCTGGCCGCCTACCGCCTCGTGTATTACCTCCTGCCGCTGTGCACCGCGACCGTCATGGTGATCTGGCGCGAGGTGCGCGCCCTGCGGCATACCTCGCTGATCACGCCGTGGTTCAGCAGCCTGCTTCCGCCGTTCTTCGCCGGGCTCACCCTCGTGTCGGGCGCCGTGCTCCTGTTCTCCGGCGCCACGTTGGCGATCCCGGGGCGCATGGAAATCCTCCGCGGCTTCGTGCCGTTGCCGCTGGTGGAGGTCTCGCATTTCCTGTCCAGCGTCGTGGGCATGCTCCTGCTCATCCTCGCGCGCGGCCTGCAGCGCCGGCTCGACGCTGCGTACGTGCTCACGCTCGTGCTGCTGATCCTCGGCGCCATCCTCTCGCTGCTCAAGGGCATCGATTACGAGGAAGCGACCCTACTGACCCTGCTCGCGCTGGCCCTCGCGCCAGCCCACCGGCATTTCTACCGGCGCGCGTCGCTGTTCCGCGCGTCGTTCTCGCCCGGCTGGGTGCTCGCGATCGGTGCAGTGCTGGCCTGTTCCACCTGGCTGGTGTTCTTCAGCTTCAAGCACGTCGAGTACAGCAACAACCTGTGGTGGGAGTTCAGCTTCCGCCATGGTGGCGCGCCGCGAGCACTGCGGGCACTGGTCGGCGCGACCGCGGTCGTGATGCTCGTCGCGCTGGCCAACCTGATCCGGCCGGCGCGTGCGCGCCGCTCGCGTCCCGGCGACGCCGAACTCGTGCGCGCGCTGCCGCTGGTCAAGGGTTTCGATTCGGCCCAGGCGCACCTCGCGCTCGTCGGCGACAAGATGCTGATGTTCGCGCCGGATGACCGCGCCTTCATCATGTACGACATCGAAGGCCGCAGCTGGGTGGCGATGGGCGACCCGGTCGGCACCGACGAGGACGTTCGCCGCGAGCTGGTCTGGACGTTCCGGGAGGAATGCGAGCGCGCCGGTGGGTGGCCGCTGTTCTACCAGGTGCGCCCACGCGATCTCGACCTCTACCTCGACGTCGGCATGAGCCTGCTCAAGATCGGCGAGGAGGCGCGCGTGCGACTCGAGTCGTTCAATCTCGACGGCAAGTCGAAGAAGACCCTGCGCGGCACGGTGAACAAGCTGGCGCGCGACGGCCTGCGCATGGAGATCGTGCCGGTCGACGGCGTGCCGGCGCTGCTGCCGCGCCTGAAGGTCATCTCCGATGCGTGGATGCGCGACAAGAAGGTCCGCGAGAAGCGTTTCTCCCTCGGCCTGTTCGACGAGCGTTACCTCGCCCGCACGCCGATGGCGGTGGTCTGGCAGGGCGAGGAGCCCGTCGCGTTCGCCAACGTGTTCGTGACGGACACGAAGGAGGAAGCCTCGGTCGACCTCATGCGCCACCTGCCGGACGGTCCCTCCGGCATCATGGATTTCCTGTTCATCGAACTGATGGTCTGGGCGAAGGCCGAGGGCTATCGCTGGTTCAACCTCGGCATGGCGCCGTTGTCGGGCCTGCAGAACCGGCGCACCGCGCCGCTGTGGAGCCGCTTCGGCGCCATGGTGTTCGGACGCGGCGAGCGCTTCTACAATTTCCGCGGATTGCAGCGCTACAAGGACAAGTTCGATCCCGAGTGGGAGCCGCGCTACATCGCGGTGCCCGGCGGCATCGCGCTTCCCCTCGCGCTGGCCAACGTCGCCAGCCTGATCTCCGGCGGGCTGGGTGGCGTCGTCCGCCGATGAAGAGACGCATGAAGAAAACGATCCGCTATTCCCTGCTCGGCCTGCTCGCCCTGGGCGTGCTCGCGCTGCTCGCCTGGCATCCGTGGACACATGCGTCGATGGAGAAATCCACCGTCGAGCTGCCCGCGCTCACGACGGCGCCGGCCGGACAGGAAGACCTGCTCGTCGTCATCTACTCGGGCGACGGCGGCTGGTGGGACCTCGACCAGCGCCTGGGTGCGGTGTTCACCTCGCGCGGCATTCCCGTGGCCGGTGTCAGCACGTTCAAGTACTTCTGGCGATACCGGTCGCCGGAGGAATCGGCGCACGATCTCGACGGCCTGCTCGATCGCTACACGGCGCTTTGGAAGAAGAAACGCGTGCTGCTGATCGGCTATTCGTTCGGCGCCGACGTACTGCCGACCATCGTGGGGAAACTCCGTCCCGACAACCGCGCGCGCCTGAGCCAGCTCGTGCTGCTCTCCGCGAGCCGCGACGTGAACTTCGAAATCGAACTCGAAGGCTACATGCAGCAGGGCTGGTGGACCACCCACACGCACAATTTCCTGCAGTGGCTCAATCCGGTCGTGCACACCGATGCGGTGCCGCCGATCGCCGCGCTGGGCGGACACCCGCCAATGGCCTGCTATTACGGCGCCGAGGATGCGGACGACAGCGGCTGCACCGATCCGAAGCTGCCATCGTTCGTCACGGTCTACCGGAAGCCCGGCTCCCACCATTTCGACGAGAACTACGAAGCGTTGGCGACCGAGCTCATCCAGCGCATGCCCGCGCAGCCGGCGGCCGCGTCGACGTCGCCTTAACGGACGATCGCCGTTCCGGCGCGTGAAGGCCTGTCACACAACGTTCACCGGTCTGCCACCGAAAATTTCGCCTTTTGCGACCAACCTGATCGCCCGGGGTGGAGCGCGCAATGGAGAAATGAACGATGCAACGCGAACCAGGCAAACGGGATTACGGGTCGTCCGACGGTGCGAGCCTGCGTAGTCTCGCCAGTCGGGGCATGAGCATTCCGCAGCGGACCGCGCCAAAGCCGCCGGCGACTCGCCCTGAAAGGCCGCGCCCGGAGCGGCGTAGGGACGAGCAGAAAAGCCGTGAATCCCACGCCCTGGCGTAAAACCCGCCCTTCGCCTACACGGGCGAAGGCAAATCGGCACTAATTTTAAGAATTCTCCTATATCCGCCGCCGGCCGACCTACGCAACATTACGGTCACGCCGCGCCGGCGACATCGGCGTGGCAACACATCGCCGATGACCGATCCGACGGCAGGACGCCGTCCGTCCCTAGCGCAAGGATCGATCCCCCCTTCATCGGCGGTAACGCCGCGTCGGCTTCGCCGGGCCGCGTTCGGGTGGCCGAGGCCGCCAGACCAAGGGACGGTCGCCATGGCCCTCCGCGTGAGCGCGAGGGCCATGCTTTTCTGGCGTATGCTCGCCCCATGGGCTGTCTTCCCGTTCCCCTGATCGCACTCATCGGTTTCGCCATCGGTTATTTCATCGATGGACGGACCGGCTCGGTCTGGGGCGGCGGTATCGGCCTGATCGTCGGACTCGCGCTGGCCGTCATCCTGCTGCGTGCCATGCGCCGCGCGAACCGGCGCTAGCTCTTCCTGCCGAAGAACATCGAGACGCCGAGCCCGGCGATGAACGAGGGCCCATGACCCGCCACCCGGTGCAGGGCGTACGCGTCCAGCTGCAGGTGGTCGCCGATGGTATAGGCCAGCCCGCCGCCCGCCTGCAGCTCGTTACCCTCGTCCGCGTCGTGGATGGCGTCGGCCTCGATGTATGCCATCCATTGATCGCCGAATTTGCGGCCGAAGGTCGGCGCGAGGGTCCAGGTGTTGCGCCCCTTCAGGTGGTCGACGTTCGCGTAGAGCGTGTTCTGATGGTCATCGTCAGGCTTCCACTGCATCGTGCTGCCGAGGCTGACCTCGCGCGCGCCGTTGCCGAAGTCCTCGTCGCCGTTGTCGAACGTCACGTTGCCGAGCGCCGCCCAGCTGAACGAGCCCGCGTCGCCCGATCCCGGGGATGCCCATTTGAGGCCCACGCTGGTGTCGCCGTGCCCCGTGGCATGTCGCCGCGAGCCCATCCCGCGTTCTTCGAGGCGGTTCCATGCCGATCCAGCGACCTGCAGCTCGACCGGCCCGCCCAGACCGAGGCGGATGACGCTGTCGGCCGTGTACGTGCGATCCAGGAAGCCGTCGCTTCGCTCCCGCTCGTACGTCGGCAGCCCCTGTTCGAGCGCCAGCGTGCCCGCGGGCAGCACGGTGGTGGCGAAGCCGGCCCCCGGCCGGTCGAAATCGGGCGGATCGGCGAAGGTAGGCGTCGAAAGGACGGCGAGGGCGAGGGCGGCGAGGAGAGGGCGTGGCGTCATGCGGCGATTGTGGCAAGCGCGACCGTCGCGACCGCGTCACGACGAACGGGGGACCGAGGCGAAAAGCCGTCGCGGCCAGGTCCGCTCCGACAACCGCCTCGGCGCCCCGCCTGTGGGAGCGCACCTGGGCGCGACATGTCTGAGGCCGTGCCCCGGAGCTAGCGCGCCACCTTCGGGACCGGGGCGAAAAGCCGTCGCGGCCAGGTCCGCTCCCACAACCGCCTCGGCACCCCCCTTGTGGGAGCGCACCTGGGCGCGACATGTCTTGAGGCCGTGCCCTGGAGCTGGCGCGCCACCTTGGGGATCGCGGCGAAGAGCCGTCGCGGCCAGGTCCGCTCCTACAACGGCCTCGGCGCCCCGCCTGTGGGAGCGCACCTGGGCGCGACATCTTCTGAGGCCGTGCCCCGGAGCTGGCGCGCCACCTTGGGGACCGAGGCGAAAAGCCGTCGCGGCCAGGTCCGCTCCCACAACGGCCGCCGGGCCCCCCCCCTTGTGGGAGCGCACCTGGGCGCGACATGTGTTGAGGCCGTGCCCCGGAGCTGGCGCGCCACCTTGGGGACCGGGGCAAAAAGCCGTCGCGGCCAGGTCCGCTCCCACAACGGCCGCCGGGGCCGTGACCTAGCGCGATCCGGCCTTGAGGACCGGGAAGCTTTCCGACAGGTCGACCTTCGCTTCGCCCGCGAAATCCGCGGCGGAGCGGCCGAGCTTCACGGTGTACGTGCCCGGCGCGACGCGCCAGCGCTTGCCCTTGTCGTCGTAGCGGGCGAGAGCCATGGGTTCCAGCGCGATGTCGACCCGACGGCTCGCGCCCGGCTTCAGGCTCACCTTGTGCCAGCCGGCGAGGCGGCGCATGCCGCCGTCCGGCGCGGCGACGTAGACCTGCGGCACGTCCGCACCGGCGGTCTTGCCCGTGTTCTTCACGGTGACGTGCGCGACGGCCCGGCCGGTCGCGTCCTTGTCCACGGCGAAATCGCTGTACGCGAACGACGTGTAGGTCAGGCCGTAGCCGAAGGCGAAGAGCGGCTCGCGCCCGGTCTTCTCGAACCAGCGGTAGCCGACATCGGCACCCTCGATGGTGTAGTCGATGTTGTCCGCCGGCTTTTCCTTCGAGTACAGGCCCGCGGCCTGGATCGTGGGGCGCGGCAATTGCGATTCGTCCTTCGGCCAGCTCACCGGCAGGCGCCCCGACGGTGCGGTTTCGCCATAGAGCAGCCGCGCGATGCCTTCGCCACCTCCCGATCCCGGATACCAGGCCTGCAGCACGGCGCTGACGCTCTGAAGCCAGGGCATCTTCACCGCGCCATTGGTTTCCAGCACGACGACGACCTTCGGGTTTGCCTTCGCGACGGCGGCCACCAGCGCGTCCTGCCCATCCGGCAGCGACATGTCCGGCGCATCGTACGACTCGGCGGCCCACTTCGTGACGAAGACGACGGCGACATCGGCGGCCGCGGCGGCTTTCGCGGCCGCCGCGGGATCGGTGCCCGGATCGAAGGTCACCTTGCCACCCAGCTTCTGCATGAACGCGAGCGGCGCGGACGCGTGATAGCGGACCGGGCCCGGCCAGCCGGTGGGTTCGAGCCCGGGCACCGGGTCGCCGCCCTCGTCGGTGACCGTGGACGAGCCTCCGCCAGCCAGCACACCTTTGTCCGCATGGCCACCGATCACGACGACCGACTGACCCTTGCGCGCCAGCGGCAGCAGCGAGCCTTCGTTGCGCAGGAGGACCGCGCCGGCTTCCAGCGCGTCCCGGGCGACGATGCGGTCGGCCGCGTACGGCACCGGCGTGACCGGCTTCGTGGGAATGGGATCGTCGATGACGCCATGGGCGATGAGGCTGCGCAGGATGCGGCGGGCCATGTCGTCGAGGCGCGCCTTCGGCACCTCGCCCGACGCCACGGCAGCGCGCAACGGCTTGTCGAAGTACACCTCCTTGTCGAACACCTCGCCGGCGGATTCCTGGTCGAGTCCGGCCAGCGCGGCCTTGGCGCCGCTGTGCACGCCGCCCCAGTCGGACATCACGAAGCCCTTGAAGCCCCACTCCTTCTTGAGCACGTCGGTGAGCAGCCAGGCATCCTCGCCGGCGTAGACGCCATTGACGCGGTTATAGGCCGACATGACCGAGCCCGGATCGCCGTGCGCGATGGCGATCTGGAAGGCCAGCAGGTCCGACTCGCGCAGCGCGACCGGATCGATGTCCGCGCTGTGCGTGTTGCGGCCGGTTTCCAGGTCGTTGATGGCGAAGTGCTTCACCGTCGCGACGATCCGTTGCTCCTGGATGCCCTTCACCGCCGCGCCGACAATGGTGCCCGCGAGGATCGGATCCTCGCCCGCGTATTCGAAGTTGCGGCCGTTGCGCGGATCGCGCACCAGGTTCACGCCGCCGGACAGGAGCACGCCGTAGCCCTTGCCACGGGCCTCGCCGCCGATCATGCGGCCGCCCGCGTGGGCGACGGCGGGATCGAAGCTCGCGGCGGTCGCGAGGCCGGCCGGCAGCGAGATCGCGCCCTTGCCGTCGATGCCCGGCTTGTTCACGCCGAGTCCCGCGTCCGTTTCATTGATCGCGGCCAGGCCGATACGGGGCAGGGCGGGTACGTAGCCGGCGCCACCGACGGCGCCTTCGGGGACGCCGTGCTTGTCGCTGGCCAGACCGAAATCGGAACGGATCAGGCGGAATTTCTCATCGTCGGTCATGGCGGAGACGAGCAGTTCCGCGCGGCGGTCGGGGCTCAGCGAGCGATCCATCCACGGTTTGTCCGCCGGCGCGGCGGCATGGGCGGAACCGGCGAGGCCTGCAGCGAGGGCGACGGCGAGGGTGGTGCGGCGGGTGAACTCGGACATGGGGCACGGTCGATCGGCGAGGAAGGGCCAACCATCGCCAAGTAACGGCTTTATCGCAACCCGCGAGACGCCGTCGCGGTACGCTCGACGCTTGCCATCGAGGCCCCCGGACCCCACTTAAGTGATTCAATGAATTCACAAAAGTCGATGACCCTCAGCGCCTTTCATCCCGCCGTCGCCGCGTGGTTCGGCGAGGCGTTCCTCGAGCCCACGCCCGCGCAGGTAGCCGCGTGGCCGGCGATCCGTTCGGGCAGGCATACGCTCGTCGCCGCGCCCACCGGCTCGGGCAAGACGCTCACCGCGTTCCTCTCCGCAATCGACACCCTCGTGCGCGAAGGCGTCGAGCAAGGCGGTCTGCGCGATCGCACCACGATCCTCTACGTCTCGCCGCTGAAGGCGCTGTCGAACGACATCCGCATCAACCTCGAGGCGCCGCTGGCCGGCATCCGCGAGGCGCTCCGCGCGCGCGGCCTGCCCGACCTCGAGATCCGCACCGCCGTGCGCACCGGCGATACGCCGTCGTCCGACCGCGAGAAGATGAAGCGCCGCCCGCCGCACATCCTCGTCACCACGCCGGAGTCGCTCTACGTGCTGCTCGGTTCGGATTCGGGGCGCGCCATGTTGCGCGACGTGCGCGAGGTGATCGTCGACGAAATCCACGCCGTGGCGGCGAGCAAGCGCGGCAGCCACCTCGCCGTCTCACTCGAACGCCTGGAGTCGCTCGCGCAGCGCCGCATCACGCGCATCGGTCTTTCCGCGACGCAGAAACCGATCGAGAAGGTCGCGGCGTTCCTCACCGGCGGCGAGCGCGAGGACTGCGCCATCGTCGACATCGGTCACACGCGCAAGCGCGATCTCGCGCTGGAAGTGCCGCCGGTGCCGCTCGAGGCCGTGATGTCGAACGACATGTGGGAACTGGTCTACAACCGGCTCGGCAACCTCATCGAGCAACACCGCACCACCCTGGTATTCGTGAATACGCGACGCATGGCCGAACGCGTGTCGCGGCACCTGTCCGAGCGCCTGGGCAAGGAAGCCGTCACGGCGCACCACGGCAGCCTGTCGCGCGAGCAACGCCTCGACGCCGAGCAGCGGCTCAAGCGCGGCGAACTGCGCGCGCTGGTGGCCACGGCGTCGCTGGAGCTGGGCATCGACATCGGCGACGTCGACCTCGTCTGCCAGATCGCCTCGCCGCGCTCGATCGCCGCGTTCCTGCAGCGCGCCGGCCGCGCGGGTCACGCCGTGGGCGGAACGCCGAAGGCGCGCCTGTTCCCGACCTCGCGCGACGACCTCGTGGAATGCGCCGCGCTGCTCGACTGCGTGCGCCGCGGCGAACTCGACGCGCTGATCATGCCGGACGAGCCGCTCGACGTGCTCGCGCAGCAGATCGTGGCGGAGGTCGCCTGCCAGGAGTGGGACGAAGACGCGCTGTACGACCTGATCCGCCGCGCCTACCCCTTCCGCGCGCTGACGCGCGAACGTTTCGACGAAACGGTGAGGATGCTGTCGGAAGGCTTCACCACGCGTATCGGGCCACGCGGTTCGTACATTCACCGCGACGCGGTGAACGGCCGCCTGCGCGAGCGTCGCGGCGCACGGCTCACCGCCGTCACGTCGGGCGGCACCATTCCCGACACCGGCGATTACAACGTGCTGCTCGAACCCCAGTCGACGATCGTCGGCACGGTGAACGAGGATTTCGCGGTGGAGAGCCTCGCCGGCGACGTCTTCCAGCTCGGCAATCGCTCGTACCGAATCATGCGGGTGGAGGCGGGCAGGCTGCGCGTGGAAGACGCGCAGGGCGCGCCGCCGAACATTCCCTTCTGGCTGGGCGAGGCACCCGGACGCACCGACGAGCTGTCGCTCGGCGTGTCGCGCCTGCGCGGCGAGATCGCCGCGGCGTTCGACGCGGACGGCCGCGAAGGCGCCTTCCGCTGGCTCACCGGCGAGCTGGCGCTCCCGAAAGCGGCCGCCGAACAGATCGTCGACTACCTGTTCCGCGCACGCGCGGCGCTCGGCGCGTTGCCGACCCGCGACACGCTCGTGATGGAGCGTTTCTTCGACGAGTCCGGCGGCACGCAGCTGATCATCCACACGCCGTTCGGCAGCCGCATCAACCGCGCATGGGGCCTGGCCTTGCGCAAGCGCTTCTGCCGCAAGTTCAATTTCGAACTGCAGGCGGCCGCGACCGAAGACGCCATCGTGCTGTCGCTTTCCACCAGCCACAGCTTTCCTCTGGAGGAGGTCGCGCGCTACCTGCATTCGAATTCGGCGGAGCATGTGCTGATCCAGGCATTGCTCGATGCGCCGCTGTTCGGTGTGCGCTGGCGCTGGAACGCGACGACCGCCCTCGCGCTGCCGCGCTTCACGGGTGGCCGCAAGGTCGCGCCGCAGCTGCAGCGCATGAAGAGCGAGGATCTCCTCGCCACCGTGTTCCCGGATCAGGTCGCGTGCGCGGAAAACCTCGTGGGCGAACGCGAGGTGCCGGACCATCCGCTGGTGAAGCAGACGCTGGACGACTGCCTGCACGAGGCGATGGATTGCGAAGGCCTGCTCGAGATCCTGCGTGGGCTCGAGTCCGGCCGCATCGCGATGGTCGCGCGCGACCTCGCCACGCCGTCGCCGCTCGCGGCCGAAGTGCTGAGCGCCGCGCCGTATGCGTTTCTCGACGACGCGCCACTGGAAGAGCGGCGCACGCAGGCGGTGCAGTCGCGCCGCTGGAACGAGGCCGAGACGGCCGACGACCTCGGCCGCCTCGATGCCGAGGCCATCGACGCGGTGCGTCTCGAGGCGTGGCCGGAGGCGCGTAGCGCCGACGAGATGCACGAGGCCCTCGTACAGCTGGGCGCGATCACCCAGGACGAGGTACGCGAGAACGCCGGATGGGCGAAGCTGCTCACGGCGCTGGCGAAGGACGCGCGGGCCACGTTGCTGACGCACGGCGACCATGCGCTCTGGGTCGCCGCGGAACGCTTGCCGGCGTGGCAGGCGATGGTTTCCGTCGCCGCGATGTCGCCGGCGATCGCGGCACCGGCCAGCTACGCGGCGCAGACCTGGACGCCGGCATCGGCGCTCATCGACATCGTGCGCGGGCGCCTCGGCGGTCTCGGTCCGGTGCCGGCGAACGCGCTCGCCGCGTCGCTGGGCATGCCATTGCCCGATGTCGAGCTCGCCCTCGGTGCGCTCGAATCCGAAGGCTATGTCATGCGCGGGCCGTTCTCGCCCGGCGTCACCGACGTCGAATGGTGCGAACGTCACCTGCTCGCGCGCATCCACCGTTACACGATCGGGCGCCTGCGTCGCGAGATCGAGCCGGTGGCGCCGCGCGACTTCTATCGCTTCCTGCTCGACTGGCAGCATGTCACCCGTGCCACGCAGGTCACCGGCCCGGACGCGCTCGCCGGCACGATCGGGCAGCTCGAAGGCTTCGAAGCCGCGGCGGGCGCATGGGAAACCGAGCTGCTGCCGTCGCGCGTTTCCGATTACGGCATCGGCTGGCTCGACGATCTGTGTCGGGCGGGCCGTGTCGTCTGGAGCCGCCTGCGCCTGGGCACGGGCAGCGGCGGACCGGTGCGCTCGACGCCGATCGTGTTGCTGCCACGTCGCCAGCTGCCGGTGTGGTCGGCCGCCGCGCCGGCCGCGACCGACGACGTGGCGCTGTCCTCGCGAGCGCAGGCCGTGGCCGATGCGCTGCGCGACGAAGGCGCGCTGTTCTTCGACGAGCTCGCATCGACCACCCGCTTGCTTCGCACGGAGCTCGAGGATGCGCTGGGCGAGCTCGTCGCGGCGGGCCGCGTCACCGCCGACAGCTTCGCGGGCCTGCGCGCCCTGCTGCTGCCGGCGTCGAAGCGCAACGGAAGCCGCCATCGGCGCACGCGCCGGCACATGCTCAGCGGCATCGAGGACGCGGGGCGCTGGTCGCTCGCACGTCGCGCGAGCGAGCAACGCAACGATGCCGATGGGCTGGAACACATCGCGCGGACGCTGCTGCGCCGCTACGGCGTGGTCAGCTGGCGGATCCTGGAGCGGGAGGCGGCATGGCTTCCCGCGTGGCGCGACCTGCGCCGCGTCTACCATCGGCTGGAAGCGCGCGGCGAGATCCGTGGCGGCCGGTTCGTCGATGGCCTCGTCGGCGAGCAGTTCGCGTTGCCCGAGGCGCTCGCGGCGCTACGGCAGATCCGGCACCGGCCGCACGACGGCGAGATCGTCTGCATCGCGGGCACCGACCCGCTGAACCTGATCGGATCGATCCTCGCCGGTTCGGCGAAGGTGCCCGCCGTGATCGGCAACCGGCTGGCGATCCGCGATGGCGTGCCCCTCGCCGCGATGGTGGCGGGCAAGTTCGTCGCGCTCACGCCGCTGGAAGGCGACGACGAGCGCGAGGCACGGGGCGCTCTGCAGCGCAGGGCGGATATGCGCAACCTCGTTCACTGACGCCCGGCGTCGCCGCTCCGTTGGCTTTCGCCGATACGATCGGCTCCCACCCTTCGGTAGGCGAGCTTCTCGTGCCAACGTAGCTACCGAAGGGTGGGAGCCGATCGCATCGGCGATCCCGCGGCAGCGGGCAACGGTCAGCGCAGCTGCACGTCGCCCAGCACCCACAGCTTCGGACCCGGTTTGCCCGTGATCACGAAGCACAGGTCGTGCGTGCCTTCGCGTTTGGGCAGGATGCCGTCCAGCGTGGCGCGGCCGTCCTTCGCCTTGGCCAGCGGGATCGTCGTCAGCTTCGGACCGTCGCACGTGTCCTGGCGCACTTCGAGCTCGCCCGCGGCCGAGCGCGCCTTGCGCGAGACGATGCCCGCAGCGTCCTTCCACAGCGCGTAGTTGTACGGAAGGCGGTCGACCGTGACGGAAACGCCGTAACGCCCATCCAGCTTCACGTTCTTCCACTTCCAGCACGTGTCCATGATGTCGACCTTGTAGACCGGCCGCTTGCCGTCGACGGCGTTCGGCGACTCGAGGCGAAGCACGAGCTTGTCGCCGCACATGTCGAGCTCGTCGCTCGTCCGGCGCAGCAGCGACTTCGCATCGATCTCGCGATCGCGCGGCCCCGCGAGGCCGAAACCGCCGGCGAACGCGTTCGCGCGCACGGTGGTCGGCAGATCGACATCGAACGGCGCCGTGTACTCGGCGGACTGCGCGGTGGGCGCGGAGCCGTCGGTCGTGTAGCGGAGCGTGCCGTAACCGGTCTGGTTCGACAGCGTGACCTTCGCCTTGCCGTCGGGGGCGCCATCGGCCGCGATCGCCACGGCGAACGCGCCGTCGGAAGGCACGATGCCGGCCGAGCGATAGCGGGACATCTGCGCCGGCAGGCGCGCGACGAAGCCGTTCCAGTCGGCCTTCGGCGACCACGTGCGCTCGGCGAGCGCGGCGATGCGCGGGAAGATCGCATGCTGGGTGCGATACCAGTTCGGCAGGTATTCGGTGAACACCGTGACCTGCGCGCCGAGCACGTGGTTCGCCTTGTTCGCGGCGATCTCCGTCGGCACCGGGTCGAAATCGTAGAGGGTCTTCAGCGTCTGCTCCGACGGACGGCCCGGCGGCTCGTCGGGCAGCGTCGACTGCAGGCGGTCGAGGTAGAGCGTCGGCGACGGCGCCATGACGACATCGTGGCCGGCGTTCGCGGCCTTGATCGCGCCGGCGGTGCCGCGCCACGACATCACGGTGGCGCTGGCGGGCACGTCACCGTCGAGGATCTCGTCCCAGCCGATCAGGCGCCGGCCGTGCTTGTCGAGGTACGTGCCGATGCGCGCGATGAACCAGCCCTGCATCTTCTCCTCGTCGTCGATGCCCAGCGATTTCATCTTCGCCTGCACCGTCTTCGAGCGCTCCCATTCGTCCTTCGCCGCTTCGTCGCCACCGACGTGGATGTACGTCGACGGGAAGATCGCCATCACCTCATCGAGCACGTCCTGCAGGAACGTGAACGTGCCATCGTCGACGTTGTACAGCGCGGTGTTGACACCCCAGTCCGTCGAGACGCCGAGCTTTTTCGCGCCAGCGCCCACCTTCGGATACGACGCCACCGCCGCCTGCGCGTGACCGGGCATCTCGATCTCCGGCACCACGGTGATGTGACGCTCGGCGGCGTACGCGACGATCTGCTTCGCCTCGTCCTGCGTGTAGAAGCCGCAATACGGCTTGTCGACGTCGCCGGTGAGCGCGACGTCCGGACCCACGGTCTTGCGGCACGCGCCGGTTTCCGTGAGCTTCGGGTATTTCTCAATCTGCAGGCGCCAGCCCTGGTCGTCGGTCAGGTGCCAGTGGAACGTGTTGAGCTTGTGCATCGCCATCTGGTCGAGCAGGTGCTCGATGTCGCTCACGGACTGGAAATGGCGGCTGGAATCGAGCATCAGCCCGCGCCATTCGAATCGCGGCGCGTCGACGATGTGCACGCCCGGCACGCCGTTCTGCGCGGCGGGATCGGTCAGCAGCTGCCAGTACGTGACGGCGCCATAGAAGAGACCTGTTTCGTCGTTCGCGGCGATGCGCACGCCGTTGCCGTCGACATCCAGCGTGTACGCCTCGCGACCCTTCACCGTCGACACGGTCGCGAGCGAGATACCGCCCTTGCCCTTGCCTTCGACGATCGCGGGTGTGATGCCTCGTGCCTGGCGAATCCATCCCTGCAGCTGCGTCGCGACGTGCTTCGCCTGCGTGTCGCCCGCCGCGACGCCGATCGTGGTCATCGCATCGAGGCGGAAATGACCGGGAACGCGCTGCACCTGCGCCGGCATGGGAATCAGCGAGAGTGGCGCGGTGTCGACCGGTGCGGCCTCCTGTTTCCGTTGGCTGGCGCATGCGGCAAGGCCGGCGGCCATCGCGAGGAGGAGGATTCGGCGCATCGGGGGATCCTGTCGGTCGGAAGTCGTTCGATTGTGGCGGGGAAACGGGAGCGCCGCTACCCGGCAAAAAAAACGGGCCCGATGAAGAGGCGTCGGGCCCGAGGGGAATGAAGCATCGAGGTATCGCGTTCGCGGCCGTCCGTGGCCGCGTTCCGTCGCGTGTGTCAGAGGTCGAAATGCACCGAGGCCATGTAGCGGCGGCCCGTGGTGTACTTCGCCGCCGGCATCGAGGTGACGCCGAGGTACTGCTTGTACTTCTCGTTGGTCAGGTTCATGCCCGCGAGCGTGAACGACACCTGCTGGTTGAGTTTCCAGCCGAGCGTGGCGCCGAGGTCGCCGTAGTCGGCCGTGGTGGCCGGCGGCGCGCCGGCGATGTAGCCGCCCGCGAGGTACTTGCTGCGCCAGTTGTACGTGATGCGGGCGCTGAACGGGCCCATTTCGTAGTACGGGCTCACCGAGTACGAGTTCTTCGAGTTGTACGGCAGCGCGCCACCCGAATCCAGCGTGCCCTTGGCGTAGGTGTAGTTCGCCGTGACGCCGAAGCCCGTATCCCAGAACGCCTGCTGGTAGCTGACGCTTCCGCCGCGCACCTTGCCGGACCCGGTGTTGCGCGGACGGCTGATCGAGTACGTGCAGAAGCCGTCCGGCGTGCAGAGGCCCTGCGCCACCTGGCGTGCGAACGTCGTCGGATCGTTCTGCAGGCCGGAGTTGAACTGGGTTTCGTTGGCGGAGTCGACGACGGTGTAGTTGTCGATCTGCTTGTAGAACCCGGTGATGGCGAGGTACGACTGCGGAGCGAAATACCACTCCGCGGCGAGCGAGTAGTTCTTCGACTTGTAGTTCTTCAGGTCAGGGTTGCCACCCGAGCCGGTGAGCACCGAGTCGTTGAGGAACAGGTTGTTCACCTGCATGTTGTACGGCGGACGGGCGATGACCTTGGCGGCCGCCGCGCGCAGCACGACGTCGTCGGTCAGGTCGTACGCCACGTTGAGGCTCGGCAGCCAGTTCTTCGTCGTGCGCGACGACGTCTGCCACGAACCCGCGGGGGCCGGCAGGACCGGGGCGCCGCTGTAGTTGAAGCCGGTGCCGTCGGTCTTGGTGTCGACATAGCGGACGCCCACGTTACCGTGGAAGCCGCCGCCGGCGAAGTTGGCCTGGATGTACGCCGCGTTGGTCTTCTCGATCAGCTTGTACGTGCCGTTGAGGTACGTGCCTGGATCTTCCCTGCCCTGGTTCGTGTTGCGCACCCACGCGTACTGCGCGTCACGATCCGGGATGATGTGGCTGGACGATCCGTTCAGCGCGCCACCGAACGCGTCGAGCGTGTCGGTGTAGCCGCTGGTGCCGAGTTCGGCGAGGTTGGTCGGGGCGTTGCCGCCGTAGACGTGCGCCTGCATGCCTTCTTCGTGACGGTTCCAGCGGTAGCCCACGGCGATTTCGTTGAAGAACGAGTCGAAGTACTTCGAGAAGTCGAGCTGGCCGTACGTATCGCGGGAGCTGGCCGAGTAGTCGCCATAGTTGCCGGGCCAGCCGCCGAGGCCGTCGACGTCGCCCATGTGCCAGTTCGCCGGATCGCGCGCGGCCGCCGGGTTGTCGAAGTTGAAGCCGCGGTTGATGTCCCAGGTGTAGCCGCCGGCGTACACCGGCTCCATCACCGCCTGGGAGATGTTGTCGTTGCGCGCCTTGCTGTAGCCCGCCGCGCCGCCCAGCTTCCAGCCTTCGCCGCGGTATTCCGACTTCAGGTCGAACGCCGACGTGCGGACGACCGACTTGCGGATGTTGCTGTCGAAGGTGCCCTGCGCGATGGCCGGGCAGTTCGGCGAATCGTTGCCGCAGACATGACCGCCGGTCACGACGCCGTTCGGGCCCTGGATGAAGCTGGTGACGTTACCCGGCGTCGCGCCGGTGAACGGATACAGCGACTGGTTCCAGTTGTCGAAGTTCTCCCGGACGAACAGGTTGTTGATGTCGATGTCCCAGTTGTTCGTCGGATGGATCTGGAAGCCCAGGGTCGCGGTGTCGCGCTTGCGCTTCTGCTGGAACCATGCCGAGTTCACTTCGTCCGGCACCATCGCGTTGGGATCGAGCGTGCCGTTGGCGATGCCGGCAGCCACGGCCGGGCTCGGCGCCCACTTCGACACCGGGCTGTAGCTGAAGATCTCGAAGCCCTGGCGATCGATCTTCTCCTCGAAATGCTGGATCGAGGCGATCATGCCGAAGATGTTGTTGGCGTCTTTCCAGCTGTACAGCGCCGAGGCGTTCGGGCGCGTGCCCGCGGTGCCCTGGTCGTTGTAGTTCAGGCCGAACGAGCCACGGATCGTGTTCGCCGGCAGGTCGAGCGGCTTGAGCGTGTGGAGCAGGATCGTGCCGCCGAGGCTGCCTTCGGGAAGGCGCGCTTCCGGCGACTTGTATACCTCGAGGCGACCCACGATTTCCGGCGCGAGCATGGTGAAGTCGAAGCCGCGGTTGGGCTGCGCGCCGTACTGCCACGGCGTCTGCGAGATCGGCTGGCCGTTGAGGAACGTGAGGTTTAGGCTGGGATCCGTGCCGTCGATCGACACGCGATCGCCCTGGCCGAACTGGCGATCGATGGTGACGCCGGGGATCTGCGTCATCGCTTCGGCGACGTTGGTGTTCGGGAACTTGCCGATGTCCTCGGCGGTGACGGCTTCGACGACGGCGTCGGCGTTGCGCTTGGTGTCGAGCGACTTCTCGAGGCTGGCACGGATGCCGGTGACGGTGATGCCCTCGAGTTCGGCCGCCTTGGCGGCCTCGGCTTTCTCCTGGGCGGTCTGCGGCTTCGCCGTCGCGCCGGACGCGTCCTGCGCGGCGACGGTTCCGGTGATACAGCACAGGCCGGCGATGATGCTCGCCGTCAGCAGGTTTCTACGATGCGACATGATGTCCTCCCCTCAGAGGATGAAGGCGACGACGGGTTTCGCGGCCGCGCCGTGCCTCGTTGCTATCGAAGGGTCTTTCGACCCGGTTTTTCGAACGACGCCCTACGTTCCTTTCGCCGCTCTTCAATGAGCGGTCGAACCGTGCAGGTAGAGACCGGCGGCACCGATCACACCCAACTGTCCGTGGTCCATCAGACGTACCGGCACTTGCTGGAGAAAGGCGCGCATGACGCCCTTGTTGAAGAACCTGTTGGCGAAGCTGCTGGCGATGAGGTGGTCCCGCACCTGCGGCAGGATGCCGCCGGCGAGGTACACGCCGCCGCGGGCGCCGTAGAGCATGGCCAGGTCGCCCACGAAGCTGCCGAGCAACCCGCAGAACACGTCGAGCGCTTCCGTCGCCGCGGCATCGCTGCCCTCGAGCGCGGCCGCGGTGACGGCGGCGGGTTCGGCCAGCGTGGCGGCCGTGCCGCCCAGCGTGGAAATGGCCCGATAGAGATTGACGAGGCCGGGGCCCGAAAGGGCGGTCTCGTACGAGACGTAATCGCGCGTCCGGGCGAGCTCGCCCAGGATCGCGACCTCGCGCGCGTTGCCGGGCGCGAGGGAAATCTGTCCGGCCTCGGTCGGCAGCACCGTGCAATGCGGCTTTCCGGGCAGCAGCACCGCGGAGCCGAGGCCCGTGCCGGGACCCATCACGAGGATCGGGCCCTCCGCCGGTGCGGCGTCGGTGGCGATGATCGGCGTGGTTTCGTGGCTCTGCAGGAACTGGCAGGCGTAGGCGACGGCTTCGAAGTCGTTGACCACGGCGAGGCCCGCCAGACCCAGCGACTCGCGGATGTCGCCGATCGACACCGGCCAGGGCAGGTTCTCGTTGACGATGGCATCGCCGAGGACATAGCCCGCGCTGGCGACCGCGCAGTGCTCGATCGCCTGCTCACCCTCGAGGTGGCCGACGAAGTCGCGAAGCACCGCGGTCAGGCTGGGCCATTCGGCGCAGGCGTAGCGTTCGTAGCGCAGGACGTCGATGGCGGTGGAGCCGGCGGCGCGGCGGACGAGGCCGATACGGGCATGCGTCCCGCCCACGTCCGCGGCGAGAAACGCCCCGGTCCGCGACGCACGCACGAGATCCCGCTGCTTGGCCGATTCGCCCACGCCCTGCCCCTTGTGCCCTGACCCGCTCTCGCGTCGTCACCCGAACGGTGGACGGCGCCCCTTGTCGGAGCCGAGTCTGTTTGGCCGATGACAACGTTGTCAACCGGACAAATGGCCGAGACAGGGCGGATTCCATAACGCACCGCAACAGGAAACGTTTGCGCGCCGCGGGGGCGCCGCGACCGGAAGCAGGCGCGGCCGCGCCTGGCGCGGGGTTCGGGATGGCGGATCAAGGGCTTGACGCGGCGCGGCATCGAAAGTCGCGCGCCGTGCCACAGGTCATGGGCGGGCGCGCCGGGGCGATTGACAACGTTGTGCATGCAGGTCGATAAAGGGACAAATCGGGGAGCATCCGGCGGTGCCGCCGTCATCGATGCGACATTCATCCAGAGGGAAACCATCCATGTCATCCACAGTGGTTGGCGTCGACGAGACGCGTCATTCCAGCCTGATCCCGATGATCATCATCGGCGTGCTGTTCTTCATCTTCGGCTTCGTGACGTGGCTGAACGGCCCGCTGATCACCTTCGTCAAGCTCGCCTTCGACCTCGACGACGTCGGCGCCTTCCTGGTGCCCAGCGCGTTCTACCTCTCGTACTTCTTCCTCGCCCTGCCCTCGTCGTTCATCCTGAAGAAGACGGGCATGAAGAAGGGCATGGGGCTCGGACTCTTCGTCATGGCCATCGGCGCCGTGATGTTCGGCCAGTTCGTGACGATGCGCGTCTACCCCGGCGCGCTCACGGGCCTGTTCGTCATCGGCGCGGGCCTGTCGCTGCTGCAGACGGCCTCCAATCCGTACATCTCCATCCTCGGCCCGATCGACAGCGCGGCGCAGCGCATCGCCTTCATGGGCATCTGCAACAAGGCCGCCGGCTTCCTCGCCCCGTTCGTGTTCGGCGCGGTGGTGATGAGCAACATCGGCACGTTCGACAAGCAGATCGCGGCGGCCACCGATCCGGTGGAGCGCGAGGCCCTGCTCAACGCGTTCGCGGCGAAGGTGCACATGCCGTACATGGTGATGGCCGGCCTGCTGGTCGTGCTGGCCGTCTGGGTCGTGCGTTCGTCGCTGCCGGAAATCCGCGCGTCGCACGACAACTCCGAGCGCGCCATCGGCCACGACAAGGGCAGCCTCTTCAGCTTCCCGCACCTGTGGCTCGGCGTGCTCTGCCTGTTCGTGTACGTGGGCGTGGAAGTGATGGCCGGCGATGCGATCGGCACCTACGGCCAGGGCTTCGGCATGACGCCGGAAGACACCAAGCACTTCACCTCCTACACGCTCTTCGCGATGCTGCTCGGCTACGTGGCCGGCCTCGTGCTGATCCCGAAGTTCGTCTCCCAGCACACCTACCTCGCGATCTCGGCGGTGCTCGGCGTGCTCTTCTCCATCGGCACCTACGTGACCACCGGCTACACCTCGGTGGCCTTCGTGGCCGCGCTCGGCTTCGCCAACGCCATGATGTGGCCGGCGATCTTCCCGCTCGCGATCAAGGGCCTCGGGCGCCTGACCGAGTTCGGCTCCGCGTTCCTCATCATGGGTATCGCGGGTGGCGCCATCGTGCCGCTGGTCTTCGCCCACCTGAAGCAGGTCTACAATTTCCAGGCCGTGTTCCTGGTGATCATGGCGGTCTGCTATCTGTACATCCTCTTCTACGGCGCCGTCGGGCACCGGATCGGGCAGCACCTGAAGAAGTGAACCGTATTCGCGCCGCAACGGCCATCCGCTAGGATGGCCGTTCCGCCATCGAGGGGTCGATCAGATTGCGTAGTCCTACCATCAAGGACGTGGCCGAGCGGGCCGGCGTGTCGCTCAAGACCGTCTCCCGCGTCATCAACCACGAGCCATCCGTGCACGCGCGGACGCGCGACCGGGTACAGCGCGCGATCGAAGCGCTCGACTACCAGCCCGACCAGGCGGCGCGGAGCCTGCGCAGCCAGCGCACGTACGCGCTGGGCCTGGTCTACGACAACCCGAACGCCCACTACGTCATCGCGATGCAGAACGGCGTGCTCTCGGTGTGCCGCGAGCGCGGTTTCGGCCTCCAGATCCATCCCTGCGACGCCTCGGCGGCGCGCCTGGCGGACCAGCTCGGCGACCTCGTGCGGCGCAACCGGCTAGCCGGGCTCGTGCTCTGTCCGCCGATGTCCGAGCAACCGGCGCTGCTTGCCGCGCTGACCGAACAGAAGGTGCCCTTCGTGCGGATCATTTCCGCGCGGCAGGATCCGAAGGACGGCTGGCCCTGCGTCTTCGTCGACGACCGCGACGCGGCCTACGCGATCACCGAACACCTGATCCAGCTGGGTCACCAGCGCATCGGCTTCCTCTGGGGCGGCAAGGAGCATCGTTCCAGCCCGGAGCGCTACAAAGGCTACGAAGACGCGCTGCGCGCCTACGGCATCGCCGTCGACAAACGGCTGGTGGTCGAGGGCGACTATTCCTTCGACGACGGATTCCGCGGCGCGCGCAAGCTGCTCGCGCTGAAGGAGCCGCCGACGGCCATCTTCGGTTCGAACGACGAGATCGCAGCGGGCGTGCTCGCCGCCGCGCGCTCGGGCGGTGTCGACGTGCCGTGGGAACTCTCGATCGCCGGATTCGAGGACAGCCCGTTCTCGAAGCAGTCGTGGCCCGCGCTCACGACCGCGCGGCAGAACACCGAGGAGATCGGCCGCCACGCCGCGCAGCGACTGATCGCGGAGATCGAACGCGAGGGCGACCACCACATCATCGAGAACGAGGGCTTCAGCCCCGATCTCGTCGTGCGCGGCTCGACGGCACCGCGGCGGCTGCAGGGCTAACGGGGCGTTGCGGCGCCTACGCCGTGGTCATCACGCCGATCGCCGCGATGGCGATGGCGAGGCCGAGCCAGTTCAGCCACGAGAGCTTCTCGCGAAAGCCGAGCGCGCCGACCAGCGCGCCGAGCACCACGACGCCGACGTTCATCGCCGCGAACACGAGTGACGGCGAATCGGGCAGGGCCTGGTGGCCGCGCACGTAGAACAGGATGTTGGCGAAGTTGGCGACGCCGAGCAGGGCGCCGAAGCCGATGCTGCGCATCGCGACGGGCGCCGTGCCCATGGCGGCACGCACGATCACGGCGATCCAGCAGAGCACCATCGCGATCAGGAAGGAGGCGAGCAGGGCGCTGGCGAACGGCGCGCCCGCCTGCGCGACGAGCTTGAAGCTGATGTCGATGGCGCCGAAGCCCGCGAACACGGCCAGCGGCGCGAGCAGGCCGCCTTGCGCTGCCGTGCCGCGATCCTTGCGCCACAGCACGCACGCGACGGCGACCAGCGCCAGCAGGATGCCGGCGATCTTCGGCCCGGTCAGCGTGTCGCCGAGGAACGCGAAGGCGGCGAACAGCGAAACGAACAACGACAGCCGTTGCGCCACGTCCGTCCGCACGATGCCCGCGCTGCGCACGGAGCGCGCGAGTACCAGGAAGATCGCGGGGAGCAGCACGCCGAGCAGGACGAGCGGTGCCCAGGTGGCGCGGGCGTCGATCGCGGCGCGCGGCGTCGCGCCCAGCAGCAGCGCGGCGAGCGCCGCGGCGACGACGTAGTTCGTCGCGACGGCCTGCACGATGTCGACGTTGGCGCGCCGGGCGAGCTTGAGCAGCACCGAGACGGTCACGCTGAAGGCGACCGCGAGGAGGATGTAGGTCATGGCGGCGTAGAGAGTGTCGAAGGTCGCGAGAATGACACAGGATCATGGGCCCTCATGCGCCACTCGCCGATGCGATCGGCTCCCACCCTCCGGAAGGATGGGAGCCGATCGTAGCGAATGTTCAGCCCTTGCGCGGCAGCTGCGCCGCTTCGCGCGCCAGCGCCTCGATACCCGCCCAGTCCGACGACGCGAGCTTGTCCGCGGGGGTGAGCCAGGAGCCGCCGACGCAGGCGACGTTCGGCAGGCTGAGGAAATCGCCGGCGTTGGCGAGGCTGATGCCGCCGGTCGGGCAGAAACGGATCTGCGGCAGGGGGCTGGCCCAGGCGCCAATCAGCTTCGCGCCGCCGGCGGGAACGGCCGGAAAGAACTTCTGGAAACGGTACCCACGCTCGAGCAGTTCCATCGCCTCGCTGGACGTGGCGGCGCCCGGCAGCAGCGGGAGTTCGGAGTCGTCGGCGGCATCGAGCAGGCGCGGCGCGCTACCCGGCGACACGGCGAACTTCGCGCCGGCCTTGAGCGCGTTGTCGAGGTCGCGCGCGGTGAGCACGGTGCCCACGCCGACGAACGCGCCTTCCACTTCCGCGGCGATCGCGCGCACGGCGTCCAGCGCGGCAGGCGTGCGCAGCGTCACCTCGATGGCCGGGATACCGCCGGCCACGAGCGCGCGCGCCATGCCCACGGCCTTCGACGCGTCCTCGATGATCACGACGGGGACGACCGGCGCGAGGCGCAGGGTGGATTCGACGCGCTGCTGCTTTGCTTCGTTGCTCATCTGCTACTCCGGTGGATCAGAAGACGCCCGCACCGAGGTCGGCCGTGACGGCGGACTGGCGGAACATGGCGAAGAGTTCGCGGCCCATGCCCGTGTGGTGCACGGCCAGGTCGACGTTGTCGGGGATGCGGCTGTTCCATTCGTCGGCGTCGACGAGCACCTCGATCGTGCCTTCGTTGGCATCGAGTCGGACGAGGTCGCCCGTGCGGATGCGCGCGATGGGACCGCCCGCTTCGGCTTCCGGCGTGACATGGATGGCCGCGGGCACGCGACCCGACGCGCCGGACATGCGTCCATCGGTCACCAGCGCGACGCGGTAGCCGCGGTCCTGCAGGAGGCTCAGCGTCGGCGTGAGCTTGTGCAGCTCGGGCATGCCGCGAGCGCGCGGACCCTGGAAGCGCACGACCGCGACGAAGTCGCGATCCAGCTCGCCGCGGTCGAAAGCGGCCTTCACGTCGTCCTGCTCGTCGAACACGATGGCCGGCGCCTCGACGACCATGCGGTCTTCCGGCACCGACGACACCTTGATGACGCCGCGGCCGACGTTACCCTTGAGCATGCGCAGGCCGCCGTCCTGGCGGAACGGCTCCGCGATCGAGCGCAGCACGCCGCGGTTGCCGCTCTCCTTCGATACCGGCTTCCACACCAGCGTGTCGCCCTCGAGCGACGGCGCGTTGCGATAGTGGTGCAGGCCCGGACCCATGATCGTGTTGACGTCGGCGTGCAGCAGGCCCGCGTCGAGCAGCTGGTCCATCAGGAAGCCCATGCCGCCGGCCTCGTGGAAATGGTTCACGTCGGCGTAGCCGTTCGGATAGACCCGTGCGAGCAGCGGCACCACCGCGGAAAGCGCGTCGAAGTCGTCCCAGCGCAGTTCCACGCCGGCGGCGCGCGCGATGGCGACGAGGTGCAGCAGATGATTCGTGGAGCCGCCGGTGGCGTGCAGGCCGACGACGCCGTTGACGACCGAGCGCTCGTCGACGATGTGGCCGAGCGGCAGGTACTGGTCGCCGAGCGAGTCGATGGCGAGCACGCGCTCGACCGTCGCGCGCGTCAGCGCGTCGCGCAGCGGCGTATCCGGCGCCTCGAAGCTCGCACCCGGAAGGTGCAGCCCCATGATCTCCATCAGCATCTGGTTGGAGTTCGCCGTGCCGTAGAACGTGCAGGTGCCCGAGCCGTGGTACGAACGCGCTTCCGCCTCGAGCAGTTCCGCGCGCGTGGCCTTGCCCGCGGCGAACGCCTGACGGACCTTCGACTTCTCCTCGTTCGGAATGCCCGACGGCATCGGGCCCGACGGCACGAACGCGGACGCGAGGTGACCGAAGCTGAGCGCGCCGATCAGCATGCCCGGCACGATCTTGTCGCAGATGCCGAGGTACAACGCGCCTTCGTACATGTCGTGCGAGAGCGATACCGCGGTGGCCATGGCGATGAGGTCGCGCGAGAACAGCGACAGCTCCATGCCCGGACGGCCCTGCGTGACGCCGTCGCACATCGCGGGCACGCCGCCGGCGACCTGCGCGGTGGCGCCGAACTCGCGCGCCGTGCGCCGGATCAGCTCCGGATAGCGCTCGTAAGGCTGGTGCGCCGAAAGCATGTCGTTGTACGACGTGACGATCGCGATGTTCGCGGCGTGGCCGTTGCGCAGCGCGTCCTTGTCCTTCTCGGCGCATGCGGCGAAGCCGTGCGCGAGGTTGCCGCACGAGAGGTGATGGCGCTTCGCGCCCTTGCCGCGCGCGGCGTCGATCTTGGCGAGGTACGCGGCACGCGATTCGCGGCTACGCTCCACGATGCGCCGGGTCACCTCGGCGAGGATGGGATGGGTGGTCATGGCATGTTCCTGAGGCTTTGACCGCGCCCCGCGCCGCGCCGGCACGGGACTGTCGGGTGGATCGCCGGCACGGCGCCGGGACGACCCGTTGCCGCGCGTGTCCCGCGCGGCGGTAAGGCAGGGGTGGTTACGGCGCCCAGTAGACCTCGACCGGGCCCTTCGCGTTCTTCAGCACGGCGCCGATGGGGTAATCCTCACCGGCCTCGGCTTTCGCGAGGATGTCCTTCTTGTCGGCGCCTTCGATATGCACGTAGAGCGCGCGCGTATCGAGCACCTTCGGCAGCGTCAGCGTGATGCGCGGCTCGCCGGCATCCGGCGCGCGCATCGACAGCACCGTCTTCGTGCCCTTCGGATCGAGCGCCTCCGCGAGGTTGTCGCCGCCGGGGAAGAACGACGCGGTATGCCCGTCGCCGCCCATGCCGAGGATCACGACGTCGAACGGCAGGCCAAGCGCGTCGACGCGCGCGCCGACCGCGCCCAGCGCCTTGTCCACGTCGTCCGCGTGCGCCTTGTCGAACAGCGGCAGGAACGTGGCCGCGTGGGCCTCGTGGTGGAGCAGGTGGGCCGCCACCAGGCGAGCGTTCGAACGCTCGCTGTCGACGTCGACCCAGCGCTCGTCGACGAGCGTGATGGCGACCTTCGACCAGTCGATCTCCTGCTCGGCGAGCACGGCGAACATCATCTTCGGCGTGCTGCCGCCGGAGACGGCGAGCGTGGCCTTGCCTCGCGCATCGATGGCCTGCTTCAGCTTCGCGGCGACGTCGCGCGCGAGCTGGTCGGCGAGCGACAGCTTGTCGGTGAATTCATGGCGTTCGATCTTGGCGTTCATGCGGCATCCTCGGCCCAGGTACGGCCATCGCGTTCGATGAGCGCCACGGCGGCGCTCGGACCCCAGGTGCCCGCGGTATACGGCTTCGGCGTGTCGCCGCTGGCTTCCCACGCGTCGAGGATGGGGCCGGCCCACTTCCATGCCGCCTCGACCTCGTCGCGACGCATGAACAGGGTCGGATTGCCACGCACGACGTCGAGGATGAGCCGCTCGTAGGCGTCGGGCTGCTGCACGCCGAACGCCGCCGCGAAGCTCATGTCGAGCGGCACGTGGCGCAGGCGCAGTCCGCCCGGTCCCGGATGCTTGATCGTCAGCCACAGCTTCACACCCTCGTCCGGCTGCAGGCGCAGCGTCAGGCGGTTGGGCAGCAGCGGGCCGCTGGTCGGATCGAAGATGGAATGCGGCAGCTGGCGGAACGTCACCACGATTTCCGACACGCGGCTCGGGAGCCGCTTGCCGGTACGCAGGTAGAACGGCACGCCCGCCCAGCGCCAGTTACCGATCTCCGCCTTGAGGGCGACGAAGGTTTCGGTACGGGACTGGTCGCTGCCGAGCTCGTCGGAATAACCCGGCACGCCCTGGCCCTCGGCGGCGCCGGCGCGGTACTGGCCGCGCACCGTGAGCTGGGCCGCGTTACGGGCGTCGATCGGGCGCAGCGAACGCAGCACCTTGAGCTTCTCGTCGCGCACGGCGTCCGGCGCCAGCGACGAAGGCGGCTCCATGGCGAGCATGCACAGCAGCTGCAGGATGTGGTTCTGCACCATGTCGCGCAGCGCGCCGGCGCGATCGTAATAACCGGCGCGATGGCCGACGCCGACCGTTTCGGCGACGGTGATCTGCACGTGGTCGATGTGCTGCGCGTTCCACAGCGGCTCGAACAGCGCGTTGCCGAAGCGCAGCGCCAGCAGGTTCTGCACCGTTTCCTTGCCGAGGTAATGATCGATGCGATAGGTCTGCGATTCACTGAAGACGCGGGCGACGGCGTCGTTGATCGCGTTCGCGCTCTCGAGATCGCGGCCGATCGGCTTCTCGAGCACCACGCGCGAGCGTTCGCCGTTCATGCCCAGCGAACCCAGGCGCTGGCAGATGTCGGTGAAGATGTCCGGCGACGTCGAGAGATAGAAGACCCGGATGTGGTCGGCCTTCTCGGCCATCAGCGCGGCGAACTCGTCCCAGCCGTCGGCCTTGCGGGCGTCGAGCGAGCGATAGCCGATCATCGCGATGAACGCGTCGAGCTGGGCCGGGACGACGTGCGAAACACCCTTTTCGACCGCGGCGCGGACCTGCTCGCGATACGCCGCGTCGTCCAGACCCTCGCGCGCCACGCCGATGATGCGGCTCGACGCCTGGATCTGGCCGTCGGCGAAGCGGTGGTACATGGCAGGGAGCAGCTTGCGCACGGCGAGGTCGCCGGTGCCGCCGAAGATGACCAGATCGAACGGTTCGATCGGAAGGAGGGGAGCGCTCACGACGATGGCCTCACACAGGAACGGATGCCTCCGGATCGTACCAGTGACATACCAGGACGTACCAGCCCCGTACCACTGGACGCGACCATTCGCCGCCGTTCGAAACCACATGCTGCACCGCAAACGTTTGCACAGTGCATTTAGATCGTGCAAACGACCGTTTGAATGGCCGGCTGGTATGGCCGGGGTTGCATCTGCTTGCCCCAGTGGTCGGGGATTGGTATCTTCGCAGAATGGAAAGCGCCCTTGTCGCCGAATACCAGCGTCTGCACAACGACCCGGCAGTCCGGCAGCCGCTGGCGTACATGCGCCTGCGCCGGGCGATCCGCAACGTGATCGAGAACGGCGAGGTCCAGGTCGGCCACGCCCTGCCGAGCGAACGCGATCTGGCCAGGGCCCTCACCCTGTCCCGGGTCACGGTGCGCAAGGCCATCGGCGGCCTGGTGGAAGACGGCCTGCTGACCCAGCGCCATGGCGCGGGCACCTTCGTCTCCGAGCGCATCGTCAAGCCTCTCTCGCGCATGACCAGCTTCACCGAGGATCTCCGGGCCCGCGGGCTGAACCCGCGATCGGAGTTCTTCGAAAGGGCGATCGGCGAGGTCACGCCCGAAGAGGCCATGGCGATGAATCTCTCGCCGGGCACGCAGGTGGTGCGCCTGCACCGTCTGCGCTACGCCGGGGACGAGCCGCTCGCCATTGAGCGCAGCGCCGTCCCGCTCGATCTCCTGCCCGATCCGGGCCTCGTGGAGGATTCGCTCTACGAAGCGCTCGACAAGCTCGGCAACCGGCCGCTGCGCGCGTTGCAGCGCCTGCGCGCCGTGGTCCTCGGGCCGGCGCAGACTCGCCTGCTTCGCCTCGGTGCCGGCAGCGCCGGCCTCAACATCGAGCGGCGCAGCTTCCTCGACGACGGACGCATCGTCGAATTCACCTGCTCCTGGTATCGCGGCGACATCTACGACTTCGTCGCGGAACTGCAGAGCGACTGACGGGCACGACCATTCCATGACGATCCATCCGCACGACACCCTGATGTTCCGCGAAGCGCACGAGACGGCGGAGGTCGTCGAGCGGCAGCTCGCGCTCAACGAGGCGGTCGTCACGGCCCTGGCCGAGCGCCTGCGCGCGCACCCGCCACGCATGATCATCACCTGCGCGCGCGGCAGTTCCGACCACGCCGCCATGTACGCGAAGTACGTGTTCGAGACGCAGCTGGGCGTCGTCACCGCGTCCGCCTCGCCGTCGGTCACCTCGATCTACCACGCGAAGCAGAACCTCCAGGGCGCGCTGTACGTCGCCGTGTCGCAGTCCGGCAAGAGTCCCGACCTGGTGCGCAACGCCGAGGCCGCGAAGAAGGCCGGCGCGCTGGTGGTCGCACTCGTCAACGTCGTCGATTCGCCGCTGGCCGCCATCGCGGATGTCGTCGTGCCGCTGCACGCCGGTCCCGAAAAGAGCGTGGCGGCGACGAAGAGCTACCTCGGCGCGCTTGCCGCGATCCTGCACATCGCCGCGCGCTGGAGCGGCAACGCCGCGATCGGCGACGCGCTCTCCGCGTTGCCCGCGCAGCTGCGCCAGGGCTGGGACGCCGACTGGAGCGCGCTCACCGAAGGCCTCGTCGACGCGCACAACCTGTTCGTCGTGGGCCGCGGATTCGGCTTCGCGGCGGCGCTCGAAGCCGCGCTGAAGTTCAAGGAAACCTCCGGCCTGCACGCCGAGGCCTTCAGCTCCGCCGAAGTGAAGCACGGCCCGATGGCCCTCGTCGGCCCGGAATTTCCGGTGCTCTTCTTCGCGCAGAACGACGACACGCTGCCGGGCGTGCTCGACGTGGCCGCCGAGTTCCGCAAGCGCGGCGCGAAGGTGTGGATCGCCGCGCCGGGCGCCACGGGCGAGGGCGTGCTCCCGCTGGTGGCCACCGCGCCGATCAGCGCGCCGCTCGTCACCGTGCAGAGTTTTTACCGCGCCACCGCCGCGCTCGCGCTGAAACGCGGCTTCAACCCCGACGTGCCGCCGCACCTGAACAAGGTCACCGAGACGGTGTAGCGGGAGATGGGAGATGGGAGATGGGAGATGGGGGATGAGGGGCGGTACCCCGGGCGCTGAAGGCGCCGCGACGCACAGCCACCGGCAACCCCGCGACACGCCACCCGCTCCCTTGATCGACCGCCGGAACCACGCCCCCATCTCCCATCTCCCATCTCCAGAACAGCCCCCCCCTGCAAAAGGCCCACCCCCCATGACCACCGCCCTCGTCAACGGCCGCGTTCTCACCGACAACGGATTCCAGGGCGGTTTCGCCGTGCTGATCGACGGTGACACCATCACCGGTCTCGCCCTGCCCTCCGATCCGCGCGTGCGCGCGGCGGAACGCCACGACCTCGGCGGCCGCACCCTGCTGCCCGGCTTCATCGACTGCCAGGTCAACGGCGGCGGCGGCGTGCTGTTCAACGACGCGCCGACCGTCGAGACCATCCGCACGATCGGCGAGGCGCATGCGAAGTTCGGCACCACGGGCTTCCTGCCCACGCTGATCAGCGACGACGCCGATGTGATGGCGAAGGCCATCGACGCCGTGAACGCCGCCGTCGAACAGGGCGTTCCGGGCGTGCTCGGCATCCATCTCGAAGGCCCGTTCATCGCGCCGGAGCGCAAGGGCGTGCACGATCCGGCGAAGTTCCGTATCGCCGGCGCCGCCGATGTCGCGATGGTCGCCGGCCGCCACGGTGGCGTGACGTTGCTGACGCTCGCGCCGGAACGCGCATCGGCCGAGGTACTCGCGCAGCTGGTCGACAACGGCGTGATCGTCGCGGCCGGCCACACGGCCGCCGATTACGAAGTCACCCGTCGCGCGCTCGCCGCCGGCGTGCGGGGCTTCACGCACCTGTTCAACGCCATGACGCCGTTCACCAGCCGCGAACCGGGCGTGGTGGGTGCCGCGCTCGAGGATGCCGCGAGCTGGTGCGGCCTGATCGTCGACGGTCACCACGTGCATCCCGCGTCGCTGCGCGTCGCGATCGCCGCGAAGGCGCGCGAGAAGATGATGCTGGTGACGGACGCGATGCCGCCGGTCGGTTCGGACAACCCGAGCTTCGTGCTCAAGGGCGAGACGATCACGGTACGCGACGGCGTCTGCCAGACGGCCGACGGCACGCTCGCGGGCTCCGCGCTCGACATGGCCACCGCCGTGCGCAACACGGTGAACATGGTCGGCGTGCCGTACGACGAAGCCGCCCGCATGGCCTCGACCTATCCCGCCGCCTTCCTGGGTCTCGGCGCCACGCACGGCCACATCGCCGCCGGCTTCCGCGCCGACTTCGTCGTGCTCGACGAAACGCAGCACGTGGCGGAAACCTGGATCGGCGGCGTACGCGTCCATACCGCCTGACGCCAGCACCCATCGCCGAT
>NZ_FOJE01000001.1:0-22449 GCF_900111665.1 Luteibacter sp. 329MFSha
CGCCCAGGTAGGAGCGCGCCGTGCGCGCGACATCTTTTGAGGCCGTGAGCGTCAGGTCCTGCGGCGCCTCGCGAAGACATGTCGCGCGCAGGGCGCGCTCCTACGGTGGATGAGCGGGAGCGGCATGCGCGTCACCAGCGCCCGATCAGATGCTGCACCAGCAGGCTCGTCAACGCGACGGCAGCCCATACACCGAGACCCAGCAGGATCGGTCGCGGTCCTGTGGAGGCCATGCGGCGCAGGTCTGCGGAGAGACCGATGGCGGTCAGCGCGACGATGATCAGGCACTCGGCGACGAAGTGGATGACCGGCAGGGCGGCGTCGGGGATGACGCCGGCGGTGCGGATCGCCGAGGCGACCAGGAACCAGAGGATGAACCACGGAAAGATGGACGCCAGGCGGAAATCGGAGGCGCCACCGCGCTTCTCACGCCACGCCACGATCAGTGCGATCGCGAGGCAGATCGGAATGATGAGCGTGGCCCGGGTCAGCTTCACGATGGTCGCGTAATCGCCGGCGGCATGGCTGTAGCTATAACCGGCCGCGACCACGGACGAAGTGTCGTTGATCGCCGTGCCGGCCCACAGGCCGAACCCGAGGTCGGACAGGCCGAGCCAGTGGCCGAACGCGGGGAAGGTCAGGACGGCGACCAGATTGAAGAGGAAGATGGTCGAGATGGCGAAGGCGGTGTCGTGCTCGTCCGGCTTGACGATGGGCACGACCGCGGCGATGGCCGAGCCGCCGCAGATGGCGGTACCCACGCCGATTAGCAGCTTCAGCGTGTCGTGGACGCGCAGCAGGCGCCCCAGTCCCCACGCGGCGAGACCCGCCGCGGCGACGGTCGCGAGCGTCACCGATAGCGACTCCAGGCCGGTCTTCGCCACCTGGGTGATGCTCAGGCCGAACCCGAGCGCGATGATCGACCACTGCAGGACCTGCTTCGACGCGAAGCGGATGCCGGGCAGGAACCGGGAGGAGGGCGGGGCGAACTGGCGCACCAGGATGCCCAGCACGATGCCGCAGACGGCGCCTCCGACGAGCGGCATCAGGCGGCCGAGCCCGAAGGCGACGGCGGCGACGCCGAATGCCAGGAGCAGGCCCGGCACGCGCGAAGGGGTTGGCGAGGTGGCGGTGACGGCGGACACGGCAGTGGATTTCCGGATTGCGAAGGCTGCATTGTCGGTGGCCGTGCCCGATAAGGATATTGAAAATGGCTTATCAACGGTATAAGAAACATTGATGCATGCGATCAGTCCCCGCCAGCTCGACGTGTTCGTCGCCATCGCCACCACCGGCAGCGTGCGCGCCGCGAGCGAACGCCTGTTCCTGAGCCAGCCGGCCGCGAGCATGGCGCTGGCCGAGATGGAGCGTCAGCTCGGGGCGCCGTTGTTCGCGCGCGAGCGCGGCCGCCTGTCGCTCAACGACCGTGGGCGCGAATTGCTACCCCTCGCCCGTGAACTGATCGAGCGCCACGCGGAGTTCGCCCGGCGGGCGCAGGGGACGCCCACCGAAGTGGCGGGCGAGATCGGTATCGGCGCCAGCAACACGGTGGGCAATTACCTCGTGGGCGAGCTGCTCGGCGACTTCGCGGCCGCTCATCCGGGCGTGTCGCTCCGGCTCGGCGTCGCCAATACCGCGCGCATCGCGCAAGGCGTCCTCGATCACGATTACGACGTCGGTTGCGTCGAAGGTCCGGTGACTCATCCGTCGCTGGAGGCGAGGCCGTGGCGGGACGATCGCCTCGTCGTCTGCGCGCGGCCCGATCATCCGCTGGCCGCGAAGAAACGCCTGCGCCGCGAGGATTTCGCCGGCGAGCGCTGGGTGCTGCGTGAGCGTGGCTCGGCCACGCGGGCGTTGAGCGAGCGGGCGCTCGCGGAGCTGCCGGAGGGAACGACGGTTCTGGAGCTGGATCAGTCCGAGGCGATCAAGCAGGCCGTGATCGCGGGCCTGGGCATCGCCTGCCTCCCCGAGGTGGCCATCGGGGACGCCGTGCAGGCGGGGCGCCTCGCGGTGTTGCCGACGCCGTTCCTCGACCTGCGACGGAGCCTCACCGTGCTGCTGCACCGGCAGCGCTATCGCGGCGCGGTGCTGGAAGCGTTCCTGGCCAGCCTGTGAAGGCAGGCTCGCCGCATCACGCCAGCACGCAGCGATTTTTCCCACTGCGCTTGGCCGTATACATCGCACCATCGGCGGCGGCGACGATGTCGTCGTAGCCGGCGCCGGGATGGAACAGGGTGACGCCGATGCTCGCGCCGATTCGGGCGGGCACGCGTTCACCGCTCACGTTGAGCGTGTACGGCTCGGCGACCGCGTCGCAGAGCGACTGGCAGCGGCCCAGCGCGCTTTCGGCGTCGTCGGCACCCTGCAGCAGCACGGCGAACTCGTCGCCGCCGAGGCGGGCCACGGTGTCGGTGCCGCGCGTGCGGCCGTCGATGCGCGCCGCGATGGCCTTGAGCAGCTCGTCGCCCGCCGCGTGCCCGTGCCCGTCGTTCACGCCCTTGAAGCCGTCGATGTCGATGTATGCGAGCGCGAACGGATCACCGCCATCGCTGGCGCTGGCGATCGACGCTTCGAGTCGCTCCCGGAACAGCAGGCGGTTGGGCAGGCCGGTGAGGGCGTCGTGCGTCGCCTGATGGCGAACGAGCTCCTGCATCCGCGTGCGTTCCGCCACTTCGCTGGTCAGCTGCGCGTTGCGCACCGAAAGCTCGTCGAGCGCCTGTTGCAGCAGTGCGCGGGCACGGTAGAGCTCGAGGAAGATCTTCACCTTCGACTGCAGGATCACGTCGTTGATCGGCTTGGCGATGTAATCGACCGCGCCCGCGGTGTAGCCCTTGATGCGGTTGATGTCGTCGGCATAGGCGGCGGTCACGAAGATGATCGGCGTCTCGCTCATGTGGTCGGCTTCGGAAATGAACTGCGCCACCTCGAAGCCATCCATCTCCGGCATGTTCACGTCGAGCAGCACCAGGGCGAACTGGTGGTCGAGGCACAGCGCGAGGGCTTCGTTGCCGCCGGCGGCCTCGTAGATGTCGGCATCCACGCGCGCGAGCAGGCGGCGCATGGCGACGAGGTTGGCGGGGGTGTCGTCGACGACGAGGATCTTGGGACGCATCGTACTCATGGCAGGCAAAGGGAATTGAGGTGGGCGGCGATGGCGTCGAGGGGGAGGCAGGCGTCGGCGCCCGCGATCTCGAGCCCGGCGCGGGGCATGATGTCGGACTCGGCGTCCTCGGGATCCTGCACGACGGCATGCCCGCCGGCGCGGCGCACGGCGGCGAGACCGCGCGCGCCGTCGGAATTCGCGCCGGTCAGGAGCACCGCGACGAGCCGTTCGCGCCAGGCATCGGCGGCGGTCTGGAAGAGCACGTCGATGGACGGCCGCGACCACGCGACCTTCTCGTCGACGCTGAGCGAGAAATAGTGATCTTCCTCGATCAGGAGGTGGTAACCGGTGGGTGCGACGTGCACCATGCCCGGCGTGATGTGCGACCGTTCCAGGGCTTCCGCGACCGGGAGCGCGGAGACCCGCGCCAGCAGTTCCACGAGCAACGAGACATCGGCGGAACCCGTGTGGCAACACACGATCACCGCCGCGGTGAGATTCGGCGCGAGGCCGGGCAGAAGTCTCTGGAGGGCGGTCAGCCCGCCCGCGCTGCAGCCGATGACGATGGCGTCGTGCCGGCTCATCGCGTCAGTGGCCTCGCGCCGATGCCACCGACCTGGTAGATGCGCAGCGCGTGGTCGACGTCGGTGAATCCGCTGGCGGCGGGGGAGAAGTCGATGTTCTCGCGCGTGCCGAGGCAGAGGAACCCACCGCGGACGAGGCTGTCGCGGAAGAGGCCAAGCGTGCGGTCCTGCAGCGTGTTGTTGAAGTAGATGAGCACGTTCCGGCAGAGGATCAGGTGCGCCTCGCAGAAGACCACGTCGGTGACGAGGTTGTGGTTGAAGAACGTGACGTTGCGGCGCAGCCGCTTGTCCAGCTTGATGAAGTCGTAGCGCGCGCTGTAGTAGTCGCTGAACGACAGCGTGCCGCCGGCCTCGAGGTAGTTGCGCGACCAGTCGCGCGCGTCGCGCGCCGCGTAGATGCCTTCGCCGGCGGCCGCGAGCGCGGCGTCGTTGAAATCGGTGGCATAGATGCGCGAGCGCTCGTAGAGGCCGGCCTCCTCGAGCAGGATCGCGAGGGAGTAGACCTCCTGACCCTGGGCGCACCCCGCCTGCCAGATGTTGATCTGCGGGTAGGACGCCAGCACCGGCAACACCTTCTCGCGCAGCGCGCGGAAGACCTGCGGATCGCGGAACATCTCCGAGACCGGCACGGAGAGGCCCTGGATGACGTGGCCGACGAAGCCTTCCTCGTGGAGCACACGGCGATTGAGTTCGCTGATCGTCCCCGTGCCGTGTGTCTGCACCAGTTGCAGCACGCGGCGCTTCAGCGACGCGGGAGCGTAGTCGCTGAAGTCGTGTCCGTGGCGCAGCTGCATGGCCCTGACGAAGAGCTGGATCTCGATGTCCTCGACGTCCACGTCAGACCTTCGCCGGCAGCCAGACGCGGATCATGGAGAGCAGGCGGTCGACGTCGATGGGCTTGGACAGGTAGTCGTTCGCACCGGCCTCCAGGCACTTCTCGCGATCGCCCCGCATGGCCTTCGCCGTGAGCGCGATGATGGGCACGCGCGCGACGGCGGGTTTCGCCCGGATCTCGCGCATGGTCTCGTAGCCGTCCATGACGGGCATCATGATGTCCATCAGCACGAGTTCGATGTCGGTGTCCTTGTCGAGGGTGTCGAGCGCCTTGCGGCCATCCTGCGCCATGACCACCTCGATGCCCTTCGCGCGCAGCACCTTGCTGAGCGCAAAGAGGTTGCGCATGTCGTCGTCGACGAGCAACACGCGGCGGCCGCGCAGGTCGCCCTCGTCCGGCTCGCCGCCGCCTCCCCTGACGGGCGCGGAGGTGTCCGGCTTCGCGCTTCCGCCATGCCGGATCGAATGCAGGAAAAGGCTCACTTCGTCGAGCAGGCGGTCGGGCGAACGGGCGCCCTTGACCACGATGCTGTCGGTGTACTGCCGGATGCGCATGCTTTCCTCGCGCGACAGGTCGCGTCCGGAGTAGACCACCACGGGCGGCGTGTGCTGGCCCTGCGAAAGGCGTTCGAGGAATTCGAAGCCCGACATGCCCGGCAGACCGAGGTCGAGCACGATGCAGTCGTAGGTCGTCTGGGTCGTCTTCGCGAGCGCCTCCTCGCCCGAACCGGCCTCCTCGATGACGACGGCGTCGTCCTTGAGCAGGCTGCGGACGGCGGCACGCGCGCTCGGGTCGTCGTCGACGACGAGCAGGTGGCGCGTGCGGCCTTCCGCGAAGTGCAGCAGGCGCTCGAAGGCGGTGGTGATCGATTCGCGGCTGACCGGCTTGGTCAGGAAACCCACCGCGCCGAGTTCGAGGCCGCGGGTGGCGTCGTCGGTGGCCGAGATGAAGTGCACGGGAATGTGCCGCGTCGCCGCGTCGCCCTTCAGTCGTTCGATCACGGTCCAGCCGTCCATGCCCGGGAGCATGACGTCGAGCAGGATGCCGGTCGGGCGGTAGCGACGCGCGAGGGCGAGGCCGGACTCGCCATCGGCGGCCGCGAGGACGCGGTGCCCCTTGCGATGGATCATGTCCGCGAGGATGCGTGCGAAGGCGGGGTCGTCCTCGACGATGAGGATGGCGGTATCGCCCGGCTGGATCGCGTCGCGGTCGTCGTCGATGCCGTCGGCGATCAGCGAAGGCGACAACGGCAGCGTGGCTTCCGCGGCGGCGCGTTCGAGCGGAACCGGTTCGGGACGCGAGCCGCTCTCCGGCGCTTCCTCGGGCAGGTAGATGGTGAAGGTGCTGCCTTCGCCAGCCTTGCTGCGGAGTACGATGTCGCCGCCGAGCAGTTCGGCGATGCGGCGCGAGATGGCCAGTCCCAGGCCGGTGCCGCCGTACTGCCGGCTGGTGCTCGCATCCACCTGCTCGAACGCGTGGAAGACGCGCTGGAACTTGTCCTCGGGGATGCCGATGCCCGAATCGGTCACCGCGATGGCGATCGCGCGCGACGCGTCGAGTCCCGCGGGAAGCGGGGCGTCGGCGGCGGGCCGCGCGATCTCGACGTCGACCCGGCCGCTGGCCGTGAACTTGAACGCGTTGCTCAGCAGGTTGTTGACCACCTGTTCGAGCTTGCCGCCGTCCGTGCGGATGGAGGCGGGCAGGCCCGGCTGCAGCCGGACCTCGAAGGCCAGCTTCTTCTCCTGCGCCACGTGGTTGAACGTGCGGCCCAGCGTGCGCGCGAGATCGGCGAGCGGGAACGCGTCGACGACGAGTTCCATCTTGCCCGCCTCGACCTTCGACAGGTCGAGGATGTCGTTGATCAGGCGAAGCAGGTTGGAGCCGGCGTCGTGGATGATCCGCGCCGATTCGACCTGCTCCTCGTTGAGGTTTTCGTCGTCGTTGTCGGCGAGGCTGCGCGAAAGGATCAGCAGGCTGTTCAGCGGCGTGCGCAGCTCGTGCGACATGTTGGCGAGGAACTCGGACTTGTACTGGCTCGCGCGAGCCAGTTCCTCGGCCTTTTCCTGCGTTTCGCGTTGCAGGGCCTCGAGGGCGTCCTTCTGCTCGTTGAGCGTGAGGCTCTTCTCGCGCAGTTCCTCGTTCGAGGCGTGCAGCTCCTCGGTCTGCACCCGCAGTTCCTCCTCGGACGCGACGAGGCGCTGCGACTGTTCCTGGAGCTCGGCGGTCTTCGCCTTGAGTTCGTCGTTGGTGCTGCGCAGGTCTTCCTGTTGCCGGCGCATCGCTTCCTCCGACGCGCGCAGTTCGTCGGCCTGGCTGCGGGTCTGCTCGAGCAAGGACGCGGTGCTGATCGCCCGTCCGAGGTTCTCCAGCGACAGCGCCACGATCGGCGTGAGTTCGTCGAGCAGCTGTTCCTGCACCAGCGTGAGCTGCGCGAAGCTCGCGACCTCGATGACACCGAGCAAGGTGTCGCGCGACACCACGGGAACGACCACGACGCTGCGCGGCGGCGCCTCGCCGCTGCCCGAGTGGATGCGCGTGTAATCCGACGGTACGTCCTGCAGCACGATGGTGCGCCGTTCGATGGCCGCCTGGCCGACGAGGCCCTCGCCGAGCGCGTAGTCCGCCGTGACATGGCGGCGTTCCTTGTAGCCGTAGCTGCCCAGCAGCTCGAGCCGGCCGGTGCCTTCGCGCAGGAGATAGAACACGCCGAAGCCGGCCTTCAGGCAGGGCACGAGCTCCGACATCAGGGTGGTGGCGAAGTCGCGATAGGTGGTGGCCCCCTGGAGCCGGTTGGAGATCGCGGTCACCGAGCTCTTCAGCCACGTCTGGCCCGCCGTTTCGACGGCCATCTCCTTGAACACCTGCAGCGCGCGGGCGATTTCGCCGATCTCGTCGCGGCGCGTGAGCTGGCGCACTTCGATGTCGTGGTCGTGGTTCGCCAGTCGCGTCATCAGACCCGTCATCTTCACGATCGGGCGGGTGATCAGGCGGAAGGTCATGGCGATGACCAGCGCGCCGATGACCAGGCACAGCGCGAGCGAGGCGAGATCGATGTAGCGGGTTGTCTCCAGCTCGCGATCGAGTTCGGCGTTGCGCTTGTCGAGCAGGGCGTGTTCCGTCGCGGACATCTGGCCGATGAAGCCGCGGATCTCGCTCATGCGCACGGTGCGATTCTGGAAATACGTGCCGCGGATGGATTCGCGCGCGACGACGCCCTCGGGTGTCTGCGCGTTGCCGATGGCCCGCATCGGTTCTAGGCCGCTCTTGAGCACTTCGACTTTCCAGCGATCGAGCATCTCCTGCAAGCGGTCGAGGCGCGACTGCTGCAAGGGATTGTCGACCGTGAGCTGGCGAAGGCTCGCCATCGCCCGGGCGAGTTCGCGATCCGCGGTTTCGAAGTCGGCGTACTCGTCGCTGGACTGGTTCAGCAGGTACCCACGCGCGCCGGCCTGGCGGGCCTGCGCGGCGTTGCTGACGTCGGCCAGGGTGAGCAGGACGACGTACGTATGGGACGACCAGGCGCGGGCGTCCTTCTCCCGCGTGAGCGAGGTCAGGTTGCCCAGGCTCGCCGCCACGAACAGCACGAGCAGCGAGGCGATGGCGATGACGATCTTGCGTTGCAGGGGCTGGTCGGCCAGCCAGGATCGCGTCTTTTCGTTGGAAGACATGCAAGGACCAGTGAGAAGTGGAACGGGGCTGTCGCTCGGTAACCAGTACACCGGCGACGAGGTCGCCAGCGTGACGTCCGGCTCAGGGTGTGACGCCGGTCACGCGATCGCCGGGTCCTTCCGCCGCCACGAGGGTGCGACAAGTGTGCCACGGCGGACGGCGATCGCCAGGCAGGCGGCGGTCACCACCGAGCACAACCCGAGCGCCACCACCGACGCTTCGGCGCCGAAGGCGCCCCCGGTCAGCCAGTCGGGCCCCTGCATGTGCGAGACGAGCAGGCCGTGCTGCTCGAAGCCCGACACGGGGATCCCGTAGAACGGCCCCTGCATGACGTTCCAGGCCGCATGGGCGCCCATGCAGACCCACAGGGAGCGGGTGACGTGATAGAGCAGACCGAAGAGCAGCCCGGCTTCGATGGCGATGGCCAGCGCGCTCCACGTCGTGGCGTTGGGGTTCCAGATATGCAATCCGCCGAAGACGGCCGCCGACACCAGCAGGGCCGCCCAGGTGCCGAGGCCTTCCTCCACGATCCGGAAGATCACGCCCCGGCTGACGATCTCCTCGCCCACGCCGGCGCCGACGCCCACCACGAGCACGGGTCCGAGCCAGGCGATCCCCGTATCGACCCGGTCGACCGCGTAGGCCCCGAAGCTCCACAGGCTGCCGACGATGAGCGAGAACAGCAGCGCGCCACCGAGGAGGCCGGCGACGAGGTGCGGCAACGCCTTGCGTGCCGCGAGCTCGTCCACCCGTCGGTGTTCGATGAAGCGCACCAGCAGCCAGTAGGCGAGCACGGGCGGAAGGAGTCGAAGGGCCTCGATGGAGGGCGTCACGTCCGCCCACGGGATGTCGCCATGGGGAAGCCCGAGGGCGTCGCGCAACAGCCGCGTCGCGGCGCCGATCGCGACGAGCAGGACGAAAAACGCCACGATCCGCCCGAGTGGCGAACGCAGGAGGCGCAGCGGCAGCGTCGGGGCGGGTATCGCGTCGGTCATGGCGGCGTCATGTGGTGGCTCGCGCGCAGTCTACGCAGGCATGATGGTGCTCCGATACAAGATCGTGCGAAGCCCGTTCCGGTAACGTGCCCGGCGTGGGCGCCTGCCCGGACCCTCCCTGGAAACCGTCGATGGCCATCCCCTCCGAAAACGACCCGTCGAGCCCGCAGAACCGGCGCGAGCAGACCTTCCCGCAGCTGAGCGAGGACATGGCGTCGCGCCTGGTCAGGTACGGCGTCGAGGAAACGGTGCCCGCCGGGACGATCCTGTTCCGCCGCGGCGACCGCCAGAGCGACTGCTTCTTCGTCATCGAAGGCCGCATCGACATCTACGACTTCGACCAGAACGGCGAGCCCGTCGTCTTCGTCGAGCATGGCCCGAACCAGTTCACGGGCGAGGTGAACCAGTTCAGCGAGCGGCAGATCATGGTCAGCGCCCGCACCGGCGTCGACTCGCGCCTGGTGCGCCTCGACACGCGCTCGTTCCGCCGCCTGATCACCGGCGAGCCGGACATCGGCGAGGTGATCATGCGCGCGTTCATCCTGCGCCGCGTGGGCCTGCTGCAGACCGGGCAGGGCGGCATCACGCTGCTCGGCTCCTCGCATGCCGCCGACACCGTCCGGCTGCGCAGCTTCCTGATCCGCAACGCCTACCCTCACCGGTTGCTCGATACGGACGTGGACGACGAAGCCCGCCACATGATCGAAGGGTTCGGCCTCACGCCCTCCGAATGCCCCGTGGTCATCCTGCCGGACCGCCGCGTCCTGCATTGTCCCACCACCACCGCGCTGGCCGACGAGCTGGGCATCACGATCGTGCTGGACAGCGCGCACGTGCACGACGTGGCCGTGATCGGCGCCGGACCGGCGGGCCTCGCCGCGGCCGTGTACGCGGCATCGGAAGGCCTGGACACGCTCGTCCTCGAGGCGCTGGCGCCGGGCGGGCAGGCGGGCACCAGCTCGAAGATCGAGAACTACCTGGGCTTCCCCACGGGCATCTCGGGACAGGCGCTCGCGGGGCGCGCGCAGGTGCAGGCGATGAAGTTCGGCGCCCACATGGCGATGGCGCGGACGGTCACCGGCATGGATTGCACGCGGCACCCGTATCGCCTGCTGCTCGACGACGGTACGACCGCCAGCGCGCGCGCCGTCGTCGTCGCGACCGGCGCGCGCTACCGCAAGCTCGACCACCTGGACTACGAACGCTTCGAAGGGCAGGGCATCCAGTACGCCGCGACGGCGATGGAGGCGGCGCTGTGCGCCGGTCAGGAGGTCGTGGTCGTCGGTGGCGGCAACAGCGCCGGCCAGGCGGCGGTCTTCCTCGCGCGCACCGTGGCGCATGTCCACATCATCGTGCGCGGCGACGGCCTCGCCGCGACGATGTCGGATTACCTGGTACAGCGCATCGAACAGTCGCCCCGGATCACGCTGCACCCGCGCTGCCAGATCGATTACCTCGAAGGCGACACCTACCTGCGCGAGGTCGGCTGGAAGTGCGCCGATGGCCAGTCGGTACGGATCAAGGTCGGTAGCCTGTTCGTGATGATCGGCGCCGAGCCGAACACCGCCTGGCTCCACGACTGCCTCGATCTCGATCGCAAGGGCTTCGTGCTCACCGGTCGCGATGGCGACGGCTATGCCACGCCGTCACCGTATGCCACCACTCTGCGCGGCGTCTTCGCCGTGGGCGACGTGCGCTCGGGTTCCATCAAACGCGTGGCGTCGAGCGTCGGCGAGGGATCGGTGGTAGTGCAGGCCATCCATCGGTTCCTGAATCCCTCGCCGGTTTAGGAGGGCACTGGGTCTACATGGTGCGGAAACGCGTTCGCCGGACCGTATGCGGTGTGTTCGGGACGTGCGTGAACGGGTAGAAGCTCCTGGGCGATAGCGATCCCGTCGCAGATGGTCGACGGATCGATCGCGGCCAGTCCGGTGTGTACGGCGTACTGGCATCGGAAGCGATACGCCAGTGGATAGCGTTGCCCGTACCCTGTATCACGGTGCTTTGGTAAATGTTGACCGCCGTGGCCGAGCGAAACGCCGGCAAGGGTTCGGATGCCAGCGAGTCGGTGGATGAGTGGCGTGACGCTACCCGGGAGCCTCGGGTGGCCACCGATGAATTCGTCGCCGAACTCAGTCGTCGGCTGTGTTGACGAAGGAACTCCTCGCTGCGATAGATGATGAGCTCGTTGTCGAAGCCCTGTACGGAAGCGGTGAATGCGACGTTTCGGATCTCGTAGTGGCCGGGGAGCAGCTCGCTGGCATGCCGCCGACGGCCTTCGGGAAGCGTTATCGGACGCGTAAGGGATAATTCTCCTGCGTTGGTCGGAAGCGATCCGCGCCGCGGCTCGATAGCGACGGTGTTTCTTGCGCCCTGGACCGAGACGCCACCGAATGCCCCGACGAGTGAGTATCCGGTAGGGCCTGAGCCACTCGGAAGATCGCCCGTCGTGGCCCGCCTGCTGGCATGCGCCTCATGGGACAGGCCTTGTGGAAGATCGATCGGCAACATCGCTGAGGTCCCTCTCGCATGCCTCGATAGTATGGCTGTCGCGAACCAACGCCATCTGCCTTGCGTCGTAGGTCACACCTCGATGGCAGCCGCATGCTCCCGCGTTGCCGAAAAACGCACCGTCGGCCAGCGTTCCTGCGCCAGCTGGAGATTCACGCGTGTCGGCGCGAGGTAGACCAGTTCGCCCGCCGCGTCGATGGCCAGGTTGCCGGCATTCTTCTCGCGGAACTCCTCGAGCTTCTTCGCATCGTCGCAGTGGATCCAGCGTGCGGTGGCGACGCCGACCTGCTCGAACGTTGAATCGACGTTGTATTCGTCCTTGAGGCGATAGGCCACCACGTCGAACTGCAGCACGCCGACCGCGCCGAGAATCAGGTCGTTGGACATCAGCGGGCGGAAGAACTGCGTGGCGCCTTCCTCGGACAGCTGTGCCAGGCCCTTCTGCAACGCTTTCATCTTCAGCGGATCGCGCAGGCGCGCGCGACGGAACAGTTCGGGCGCGAAGTTCGGGATGCCGGTGAACGACAGCGCCTCGCCTTCGGTGAAGGTGTCGCCGATCGTGATCGTGCCGTGGTTGTGCAGGCCGATGACGTCACCCGGATACGCGCGTTCGACGATCTCGCGATCCGACGCCATGAACGTCAGCGCATTTGCGATGCGCACTTCCTTGCCCGTCCGCGTCTGCTGCATCTTCATGCCGGCGGTGTAGGTGCCGGAGCAGACGCGCATGAAGGCGACGCGGTCGCGGTGCGCCGGATCCATGTTTGCCTGGATCTTGAAGACGAAGCCGGTGAGCTTCTCTTCCTCGGGCTTCACTTCGCGCGTGAGCGTGTCGCGCGAGCGCGGCGACGGCGCGTGCTGGACGAAGAAGTCGAGCAGCAGCTGCACGCCGAAGTTGTTGACGGCCGAGCCGAAGAACACCGGCGTCTGCTTGCCGGCGAGATAGGCCTCGAGGTCGAACGGATTCGATGCGCCCAAGACGAGTTCCAATTCGTCGCGCAGTTCGTCGAGCGCCGCCTGGCCGATGCGTTCCGCGAGTTCCGGATGATCGAGGCCCTTGAAGATCGTGGAATCCTGGCGCGTGAAGTTCTTGCCCGGTTCGAACACGTGGACCTCGTCGAGCAGCACGTGGTAGACGCCCTTCAGGCGCGACCCCATGCCGATGGGCCAGGTGAGCGGAGCGCAGGCGATGCCGAGCACCGATTCGACTTCGTCGAGCAGTTCGATCGGGGCGCGTCCCTCGCGATCGAGTTTGTTGATGAAGGTCATGATCGGCGTGTCGCGCAGGCGGCAGACCTCCATGAGCTTGATCGTGCGCTCCTCGACGCCTTTCGCGCAGTCGATGACCATGAGGGCCGAGTCGACCGCCGTGAGCACGCGATACGTGTCCTCGGAGAAGTCCGCGTGGCCCGGGGTGTCGAGCAGGTTGACGATGGCGTCGTCGTACGGGAACTGCATCACCGACGAGGTGACCGAGATGCCGCGCTCCTTTTCCAGCGCCATCCAGTCGGACGTGGCGTGGCGCGCGGCCTTGCGGCTCTTCACCGATCCGGCCATCTGGATGGCGCCGCCGAACAGCAGCAGCTTTTCGGTCAGCGTGGTCTTGCCCGCGTCGGGGTGGCTGACGATGGCGAAGCTGCGCCGCCGGCGCGTTTCGGTAAGGTGGCTGGACATCGGTGCGGAGTCGCTGGTGTTGGCTAACCCATTATTCTAACAGGGTCCGGCGAGGCGAGATCGCGGTAGGAGCGCACCTGGGCGCGATGCATGCTTGCCTCGGTACCCATCGCGCCCAGGTGCGCTCCTACGGCGCGGTCGGGAAGGCAGCGTCCAGCCATTCCGGCACCGGGATGCCCTTGTCGCGGAGGAACCCCGGGTTGAACAGCTTCCCCTGGTAGCGCATGCCGCCGTCGCAGAGCACGGTCACGATCGTGTGGCCGGGGCCCAGTTCGCGTGCCATGCGGATGGCCCCGGCGACGTTCACGCCGCTGGAGCCCCCGACGCAGTAGCCCTCCCGGTGGAGGAGGTCGTGCAGGAGGGGGACCGATTCGTCGTCCGGTATCGACCAGGCCACGTCGATCGGCGCGGCCGTGAAATTGGCCGTGAGGCGGCTGTTGCCGATGCCTTCGCTGATCGACGAGCCGGAGGACGCCACGGCCTCGCCGGTGGTCGCGTAGCCCGCGAAGATCGATCCGGCCGGGTCGGCGAGGCCGATCCGGATACCCCGGCGGCGGGCCTTGAGGGCGGCCCCGACCCCGGCGATCGTGCCGCCGGTGCCGGCCGCGCAGACGAAGCCATCGACGCGGCCGCCCGTCTGCTCCCAGATCTCGACGCCCGTATGGGCCTCGTGCCAGGCGCGGTTGGCCGGGTTGTCGAACTGGTCGGCGAACCAGGCGCTGCCGGGCTCGGTCGCGTTCATCGCCTCGGCCATGGCCCGGGCGACCCGGGCGTAGTGGTTCGGGTCCGTGAACGGCACCACGGGCACGAGGCGGATCTCCACGCCCATGACCCGCAGCGTGTCGATCTTTTCCTTGCTCTGGGTGTCGGGCATCACGACGACCGTCCGGTAGCCCCGGCTGGCGCCGAGCAGGGCCAGGCCGATGCCCGTGTTGCCCGCGGTGCCTTCGATCACGGTCGAGCCGGGCCGCAGCAGTCCGCGCCGTTCGGCGTCAGCCATCAGCCCCAGGGCGGTGCGGTCCTTCACGGAGCCGCCCGGGTTCATGAACTCGGCTTTGGCGAGGATCTCGCAGCCGGTCGCCTCCGAGGCGTCGCGGAGGCGAAGGAGGGGAGTGTTGCCGATGGCGGCGGCGAAGGAGTCGTGGATGGTCATGGGGTCATCGTAACCGAGGTCCGTGGGGGAATGGACGCTCGAGGCGAGCACCCGTTCGCCCGCCAGCGGGCTTCCCACAGCGGATTCCGTCCCGTGCGGGGAGCCCGTCACATATTGGACATCTAGCCATCTGGACGTCTAAACGGCTGTTGACACGGCGTCGATCGGTGCGTATCGTCGATCGCACTCATCGAGACCGGCTGAGGGACAGGCCCTTTGAAGCCGGGGCAACCTGCGGATTTCCGCGACGGTGCCAACTCCTGCGGGGCGTGTTCGCACGCCAGCCGATAGATGGGAATGTCCGCTCCGGGCGTGCGTTTCGCGCACCCGTCGTGCCGACAGTCCGCCTCACGGTCCCGCGAAAGCTCGATCCCGACCGCAGGAAACCGGACATGTCAGCAGAGCCCGCCACCGTGATCTCCTTCCCCGATACGGCCCCCGCCGCGGCCCGCCGCGCGAACGACCTGAGCGAGCAGCGCGGCACGCGGCGCGTGATCGTCACGCCGAAGTACGGCAGCGATCCCGTCGAGGTCGACGTCCGCTACCTGTGGTGCGGCGCGCCGCATGCCCCGACGATCGTCGTGCAGGGCGGCATCTCGGCCGACCGCGACGTCTGCGCCGGCCGCGATCGCGCGACGGGCTGGTGGCAGGAACTCGTCGCCGAGGGCGGCGCGATCGACCTGGCCGAATGCCGCGTGCTCTCCATCGACTGGCTGGTTCCTGCCGACCTGGGCGATGTCTCCTCGATCTCCAGCGAGGACCAGGCCGCGGCGCTCGCGGCGCTGGTCGACGAACTGGGCATCGGCCGGGTGCATGCGTTCATCGGTTCGTCGTACGGTGCCATGGTGGGGCTGGCCTTCGCCGCGGCGCACCCCGCGAAGGTGAAGTCGCTGGTGCTGCTGGCCGGCGCGCACCGTCCGCATCCGCTCGCGACCGCGCAGCGCTCGGTGCAGCGTGGCATCGTTCGCCTCGGTATCGGTTCCGGCCGCACGGACGAGGCGTTGGCACTGGCGCGTCAGCTGGCGATGACGACGTACCGCGGCAGCGAGGAGTTCTCGCGCCGCTTCGCCTCCGGCCCCGAGCTGCGCGACGGCCGCTTCCATTTCCCCGTCGAGGATTACCTCGAACACGCCGGTCGTCGCTTCGTGGAGCGTTTCGATCCCGAGCGGTTCCTCGCGCTGTCCGAATCCATCGACCTGCACGACATCCAGCCCGAGCGCGTCGCCGCGCCGACGGTGCTGGTCGGCTTCCCGTCCGATCGCCTCGTCCCGCTCGCCGACCTGTTCGAGCTGCAGCGCCGCCTCGGCGGTACCGCCACCCTCGAAGTCGTGGACTCGCCGTACGGCCACGACGCCTTCCTCAAAGAAACCGTGCAGCTCGCTCCCGTGCTGCGTCACGCACTCAACGACTGTCGCGGAGACCGCTAAGCCATGACCGATACCCGCCTGTGTACCCGCGCCGTCCGCGCCGGCATCGAATCCGACACGCAGCACGGCGCCGTGGTGCCGCCGCTGCACCTGTCCACGAATTACTCGTTCGACGGCTTCGGCCGCAAGCGTGCCTACGACTACTCGCGCAGCGGCAACCCGACGCGCGACCTGCTCGCCGAGGCGCTGACGGAACTGGAAGAAGGCGCTGGCGCCGTCGTGACGGGAAGCGGCATGTCGGCGGTCGCGCTGGCCCTCGAACTCGTGCCCGCGGGCGCGCTCGTGCTCGCCGCGCATGATTGCTATGGCGGTACCTGGCGCCTGCTCGATGCCTGGGCGAAGAAGGGCCGCTTCAGCGTGCGCTTCGTCGACTTCACGGACCCGGCGGCGCTGGCGGAGGGCCTCGCGGCGAAGCCCGCGCTGGTCTGGATCGAGACGCCGTCGAACCCGCTGCTGCGGATCACCGACGTGCGTCACGTGGCGCAGGCCGCGCACACCGTCGGCGCGCTGGTGGTCGTGGACAACACGTTCCTTTCGCCGGCGCTGCAGCAGCCGATCCGCCTCGGCGCCGACATCGTGGTGCACTCGACGACGAAGTACATCAACGGTCACAGCGACGTCGTGGGCGGCGCCGTGATCGCGGCCGACGCGGCGGTCGCCGAGCAGCTGAAATGGTGGGGGAACTGCAACGGCCTGACCGGCTCGCCGTTCGACAGCTTCCTGACGCTGCGCGGCGTGCGCACGCTCGCCGTGCGCCTGCGCGCGCACGAGGAGAACGCCCATCGCGTGGCGGCATGCCTCGACGCGCACGACGTGGTCGAGCGCATCTACTATCCCGGCCTGGCGACGCACCCCGGCCACGCGCTCGCGCAGCGCCAGCAGAACGGTTTCGGCGCGATGCTGAGCTTCGAGATCGCCGGCGGCACCGACGCGATCCGGGCGTTCGTCGATGGGCTCCGTTATTTCTCCCTGGCGGAGTCGCTGGGAGGCGTGGAAAGCCTCGTCGCGCATCCCGCCACCATGACGCACGCGTCGATGGCGCCCGAGGCGCGTCGCGTCGCCGGTATCGCCGACAACCTCCTGCGCCTGTCGATCGGCATCGAAGACGGCGACGATCTGATCGCCGACATCGAGGCGGGCCTCGCGCGTGCGGCCGCCGTGACGCCGGCAGCCAAACGCAAGGTTGGCGCATGAACGCCGTGGCGATCGCGCCGCAGGCGCAGTCGGCGCCCCGCACGGCGGTGGTCTTGCTCGGTACCGGCGTCGTCGGCCGCGCGCTGCTGACGCTGCTCGGCACGCCGGCCGCGCGCTCGCTGCGCCTGGTCGGTGCCGCGAACTCGAAGCGCCAGCACGTGCTCGCCGAGGGCGTCGCGCCGGCCGACGTCGCGCAGCATCTCGCGCGTGGCAGGGAAGGGCGCGACAACGCGCCGTTGCTCGCCGCGCTCGATGCGGCCGGGGCGGACCGCAAGGTCGTCATCGATGCGACGGCGTGCGCCACCGAGGCGAGCCGCCATGCCGAATGGCTCGCGGCCGGGTACCACGTCGTCACGGCGAACAAGGCGCTCGCGGGCGGCCATCTTTCGGGCTGGCGCGCCCTCCAGCAGGCGACCTCGACCGGGTCCGTCTATGGCGACGCCGCGACCGTCGGCGCGGGCCTGCCGGTGCTGTCGACCCTGCGCCGCCTGCGTCATTGCGGCGACAGCCTGCTGACGCTCGAGGGCGTGTTCTCCGGCTCGCTGTCGTGGCTGTTCAACCAGTACGACGGGAGCCGGCCGTTCTCGGCGCTGCTGCGCGACGCGCGGCGGCTCGGCTTCACCGAGCCCGACCCGCGGTCCGACCTCTCCGGCGAAGACGTCGCGCGCAAGCTGCTGATCATCGCGCGCAACGCGGGTTTCGCGCTCGGCAGCGACGAGGTCGAGGTCGAAAGCCTCGTGCCCGAGGCGCTGCGCGGCGTCGACACGGCGACGTTCCTCGGTCGCCTGGAGGAACTGGACGAACCGCTGCGCGCGCGACACGCGCAGGCGACGGCGAACGGCAAGGTGCTGCGCTATCTCGCGCGGCTGAACCAGCGCGGCCGCGCACGGGTCGGCCTCGTCGAAGTGGGGCCTGACCATCCGGCCGCGCGCCTGTCCGGCACCGACAACCAGTTCGCGCTGACGACGACGCGTTATCACGCGACGCCGCTGGTGATCCAGGGACCGGGCGCCGGTCCGGAGATCACCGCGCAGGCGCTGCTCGGGGACGTGCTGGCGCTCTGAGAGCCGGTCCGCTCCTTCGCGACGACCGATCGCCCGGCGGTGGATCCCCGCTTTCGCGGGGATGACGGCATCGGCGACGTCGAGGGGTCCGTCATCCCGGCGCACGCCGGGATCCACGTCCCCGGTCCACAGAGGTGCGCCATGTCCCCCAAAAAAAACCGCCCCTCGGGGCGGTTTTTTTCGTATCAGCGATGGCCGGTGACGCGTTCGGCCTCGTCCGCGCTCGGCGGGAGGTCCGGCTGGCCGGGAAGCACCTCGTCGTGGTGGAAGCGCGCGGCCTCGACCATCGGCGTGCGCCAGCCCGTGGCGATGCCCCAGAAGTAGAAGATCGCGCCGAGCACGGCGACGAGGGCGAGGTCGTAGCCGTAAGGGATGTAATCGTGGCCGCCGAACGTCTTGCTGCCCGCCCACGACACCAGGGCGATGACCGGCAGGTAGACGATGAGCCACCACGCACCCCTGAGATGGCGACGGAAGTCTTCCCAGCCGCTCTTCGCGGTGTAGTAGAAGTAGATCGGCAGCGCCACGACCATCAGCAGGATGATCTCGCCGGTCAGCGGCCACTTCGCCCAGTAGAGCAGTTCGGTGGCGAAGATGAAGGCCAGCGCCGCCAGGATCGGGAGGCCCGGAATGCGCAGCGGGCGCTTGAGTTCCGGCGCCGTGCGGCGCAGCGTCATCACGCTGACCGGGCCCGTGAGGTACGAGATGATCGTCGAAACCGAGATCACCGCCGCCAGCGTGCCCCAGCCGCGGAAGAAGAACAGGAAGATGAAGCTCACCACGAGGTTGAGCCACATCGCCGGGCGCGGAATGCCGAAGCGCGGGTGGATGTGGCCGAAGATCTTCGGCAGCTGCCCGTTGCGCTCCATCGCGTAGATCATGCGCGCGGTGGTCGCGGTGTACGTGGCGCCGGTGCCGCTCGGGCTGACGAAGGCGTCGGCGTAGAGCAGGATCGCCATCCAGTTGATCATCAGCGCGGTCGCGAGCTGCGCGAACGGCGAGGCGTACTCGAGGCCGGCCCAGCCATTGCCGAGCTGGTCCGGCGGCACCGCGCCGAGGAACGCGACCTGCAGGAGCACGTACACGACGGTGGCGAGCAGGATCGAGCCGATCACCGCGAGCGGCACGCTGCGGCCCGGGTTGCGCGCTTCACCGGCGAGGTTCACCGGGCTCTGGAAGCCGTTGAAGCTGAAGACGATGCCCGAGATCGCGACGGCGGTCAGGATCGACGAGATGTCGATCGCATGGTTGCCGCCGTGGGCGCCGATGTGGAAGTTGCCCGGGTTCCAGCTCGTCGCGATGAGCGCGACGCCGGTCGCGGCCGGTACCACGAGCTTGAAGACGGTGATCGCCGTGTTGCTCTTGGCGAACAGCTTCACGCTCCAGAAGTTGAGGAAGAAGTAGACCAGCACCAGCACCACCGCGATCGCGAGACCGGGCGGCGTCAGTTCGCCGTGCCCGTTCGTCACGACGTAGAGGTCCTTGGTCCATGCCGCCCATTCCCACGGCCAGGAGGCCATGTACTGGACCGACGCCTCGGCCTCGACCGGGATCACCGACACGATCGCGATCCAGTTCGCCCAGCCCGCGATGAAGCCGACGAGCGACCCGTGCGAGTAGTGGCCGTAGCGGACCATGCCGCCGGACTCGGGGAACATCGCGCCCAGTTCCGCGTAGGTGAGGGCGATGAACAGGATGATGACGGCGCCGATGATCCAGGCGTAGATGGCGCCGGGACCGGCGAGCTGGGCGGCGTGCCAGGCGCCGAACAGCCAGCCGGAGCCGATGATCGAGCCCAGGCCGGTAAGCATGAGGGCAAAGGCGCCGACGTCGCGGCGGATAGCGCTATGGGACATGGTGACTCCGGTCGGACGGGACGGGTTGGACCCCGGCCCGGGGCGGCACAAGGGCCGGATGATGACAGCCCCGGCCGCGCCTGTCAGCCTGCACCCGCCCAATACAAGTGGCGCCGCGTCGATATACACTGACCGACGCGGTAGGGATGAAGGGGGTCGGATGCGCTCGAAGGTGGTCGCCAGCGGCATGTTGCTCGTTGCCTTGACGGCATGCGGCGTCGCCGCGGCGCAGGAGCAGTGGAGCGACAAAGGGCGGCTGATCGATTCGGAGTCGTACGACCGTACCGCCAAGGGTTTCTACTTCACGCTCTACCCCGGCGAGGACCCGGTGCAGGCCGTGCGGCGCTGCGCCATCGCGATGCGCGAGCTGGGCCGCCTGTCGTCCGTATCGTGCTTCGCGTACACGAGCCGGCAGCGCTTCGAGACCCGTCGCGGCAAGCTGCGGGTGTGCTATTCGGCGGTCGCCAACTGGTGGGGCGAGGACGAACCGGTGCGCGTCGAGACGGTCGACCGCCTGCCGCGCCTCTGTCCGGTCCGTTGATCGCCATGCCGCCGGCATGCACGGCGGCCCGATTCAGCACTCGATGACGTTGACCGCGAGGCCGCCGCGCGAGGTTTCCTTGTACTTGTCCTTCATGTCGCGGCCGGTGTCGCGCATGGTGGCGATGACCTTGTCGAGCGAGACGTGGTGCTTGCCGTCGCTCTTGAGCGCCATGCGGCTGGCGTTGATCGCCTTGACCGCGCCCATCGCGTTGCGTTCGATGCAGGGGATCTGCACGAGGCCGCCGATCGGGTCGCAGGTGAGGCCGAGGTTGTGCTCCATGCCGATCTCGGCGGCGTTCTCCACCTGCGTGACGCTGCCGCCGAGCGCGGCGGCCAGGCCGCCGGCGGCCATGGAGCAGGCCACGCCGACCTCGCCCTGGCAGCCGACCTCAGCGCCCGAGATCGAGGCGTTTTCCTTGTAGAGGATGCCGATGGCGCCGGCCGTCAGCAGGAACTGGATGACGCCCTCTTCGGACGCGCTGGGGCAGAAGTGCCGGTAATAGTGCAGTACCGCAGGGACGATGCCGGCCGCGCCATTGGTCGGCGCGGTGACGACGCTGCCGCCGGCGGCGTTTTCCTCGTTCACGGCGAGCGCGTAGAGGTTCACCCAATCGAGGATCGTGAGCGGATCGCGCAGCGACGCTTCCGGCTGGGCGCGCAGCTCGGCGGCCATGGCGGGCGCGCGGCGGTTGACCTTTAGCCCGCCAGGCAGCACGCCCGGCGAGCGCAGCCCGCGCGCGACGCAATCCTGCATGGCCTTCCAGATGCGCAGCAGGCCCGCGCGCGTTTCGGATTCCGGCCGCCAGATGCTTTCGTTGCGCATCATCAGTTCGGCGATGGTGAGGCCGTGTTCCTTGCACAGCGCCAGCAGCTGGTCGCCGGTGGAGAACGGGTACGGCTGTTCGCTCGTGTCGGCGACGATGCGGTCTTCGGCCGCCTCGTCCGGATTGACCACGAAGCCGCCGCCGACGGAGTAGTAGTCGCGCGTGGCGAGCTCGTTGCCGTCGGCGTCGTACGCCGAGAAGCGCATGCCGTTGGTGTGGAACGGGAGCTTCTGGCGCTTGTTGAAGACGAGATCGGCCTTCTCGTCGAACGCGATCTCGTGGCGGCCAAGGATGCGGATGCGCTTCGTGCCGCGGATGCGTTCGAGCGTGGCGGGGATCGTGTCCGGATCGACGCGGTCGGGCCACTCGCCTTCGAAGCCCAGCAGCACGGCCTTGTCCGTGCCGTGGCCGCGGCCCGTCATCGCCAGCGAGCCGAACAGCTCGCAGCGGACGCGGGCGACGCGCTCCAGCACCCCTTTCTCTTCGAGCCAGTGCTCGGCGAAGCGCGCGCCCGCGCGCATCGGGCCCACCGTATGGGAAGACGACGGGCCGATACCGATCTTGAAGAGGTCGAAAACGCTGACTGCCATGGCTTCGGGGTGTGGCTTGGGGGAAATAGCCCGCTATTCTACGCTGCCACGTCTTCCGGCCCATACACCCGCGCATGTCCGCCTTCACGTTGTTCCAGCGCGACGACTGCCATCTCTGCGACCAGGCCCTGGCCGTGCTCGCCGAGGCGCGCTTGCCGGAATTCGAATCGGTGTGGATCGACGACGACGACGCGCTCGAGGCGCGTTACGGCATCCGCGTGCCCGTGCTGCGCCGCGGCGACGGCGAGGAGCTGGAGTGGCCGTTCGATGCTGCGACGGTGCGCGCCTTCGTATCGCACACCCCGTAGGAGCGCGCCTTGCGCGCGACATGTTTTGAGGCCGTGGCTGGGAGCTGGCGCGCGAACTTGGGGACTGCGGCGAAGAGCTGTCGCGGCCGGGTCCGCTCCCACAGCGGCTTCGCCGCCAC
>NZ_FOJE01000001.1:22794-795647 GCF_900111665.1 Luteibacter sp. 329MFSha
TCCCACAAGGCCTTCGCATCCATCGACATGGTTTGAGGCCGTGACCTGGAGCTGGCGCGCCAGCTTGGGGACTGCGGCGAAGAGCTGTCGCGGCCAGGTCCGCTCCCACAGCGGCTTCGGCTCCAGCCTACCTGCGCAGGCGCTTGAGGATTTCCTCGCGGGCCTCGCGCAGGATCGAATCGCGGTCGAGGCTGGCGACGACATCGGCGACGGCGCGCTTGGCACCATGCTCTCCCCACGATTTGCCGGCGACGAGGTAATGCTCGGCGGCGCGGCCGATCAGCACTGTGGCGTACCAGCCGAGCGCGCCCTGCGCCGCGGCGGTGACGACCACGGAGAGGCCGCCGCTGATGCCCTTCAACGCGGATGCGACCAGCTGCACGCCCCAGACCGCGCCCATCAGCGCGGCGAGTTGCGTGCTGATCACGGCGACGAGGCGACCGGATTCGCTGCGTGTCAGCGGCAGGCCGTAGACGCGGCCGAGCTGCACGACCATGGCCGCGTCGAGGCCGCCCGCCAGCAGCAGGTCGGCCACGGGCACCGGGTTCAGTGCGACGGCGACGGCCTTGGCGATGCAGTACTGGCGAATGACGCCGCTGCCCACCTCGCGCCGGGCGGCCGCGATGCGCTGGCTGACCTGGTCCGTCAGGCGTCCCGCGAACAGACCCGCGTTGATCGCCGATAGCGCCTTGCCCTCGCGCTCCGCGATCGCGAGCAGACGCGACTTCAGCGCGGCGACATCGGCGGGGCGCGCTTCGCTGCGTCGCCGCTCGTTGCCGTCGGCGTCGATGTCGACGACCTGGCGTGGCGAGGGGAGCGCGGCGACGGCGACCACGTCTTCGCGTCGCACGAGGCTCGCCGTGTGCTGGCGCAGGCGTTCGAGGAGGCCCTCGCGTTCGTCGTCGCTGTAACGGTCGGCCTTGTTGAGCACGAGCAGGAGCGGGCGTCGCGTCGAGGCGAGGGCACGCAGCGCGTCGCGCTCCTCGCGCGTCAGGTCGCCATCGGCCACGAAGACGATGAGGTCGCTGACCTCGGCGACTTCGAAGGCCAGCTTTTCGCGCGCCTCGCCGCCGAGTTCGTTGATTCCGGGCGTGTCGATCAGGACGAGGCCGGCGGCCGCGGCCTCGTCGAGTCGCGCCGCGTCGGCCTCCGTCGTGGTGCCGTGGAGCACGCCGACCGTGAAGGCCTGCCGCCCGAGCAGCGCGTTTCCCAGCGCGGATTTGCCGGCGGACACCCTGCCGAAGACGGCGACGTGGAGCTCCTCGTTTTCCAGGCGATCGAGCATCTGCTCGACGCGACGGAAGTCGGCACCCATCGCCTCGCGCACGTCGGCCGGGATCGACGGATCCTCGAGCAGGCCGCGCAGGCTCGCCGCCACCGCGCCGCCGCGCGCGTCGTTCGGCCGCACGGAGGCCTCGCCGCGGCGGAAGCGGCCGGCGAAACCACGCAGGCGTTCGCGCCAGGCCGCCATGCCGGGCTTACTTCGGCAGGAGGTTCAGCGTGCCGTTGACGAGCACGTCGTCGGCGATGGTGCTCGTGTCCTTGTACTCGCCGCTGCCGACGCCGAACGCGAGGCGCTTGAGCGAACCCGTCACCGAGAGGCGCGCGCCGCCGGCGGCGGGATTGAAGACGACCTTCAGCTGCACCGGCTTCGTCACGCCGTGCAGCGTGAGGTTGCCGTTCGCCACGACGTCGCCCTTGGCGTCCTTCGTGAATCCGGTGGTGACGTAGTGCGCCTTGGGAAACTTCGACGCGTCGAAGAAATCGGCCGTGGGCAGCGCGTTGTCGCGGTCGGTGTCGCCGGTCTTCGCCGTCGCGACATCGACGGTGACGTCGAATTTCGCCGTGGCGAGGTTGGCCGGGTCGTAGCTGATCGCAGCGTCGAACTTGCCGAAGCTGCCGTCGAACTGCTGGCCCTGGAACTTGCCGCTGAAACCGAGTGTGCTGCCGGGGCCGACCTTGTAATCCGCCGCGGTGGCGGCGAAGGGCAGGGCGAGCGCGAGGCCGAGGGCGGAGAGGCGGCGGATCGTCGGGTTCATGGAGTGTCTCCGGGTGGGGTGGGGGAGCCTTGTTTCGCGCGGCCGAACGGCAGCATGCGGCGCAACGTATCGTCGCGATCGACGACGTGATGCTTCAGCGCACCCGCGATGTGCGGTACGAGCACGAGCAGCAGGAACCAGAAAAGATACTCGTGCACGTTGCCGAGGACTTGCGAAAGCGTGTCGTTCTTCTCGACGAGCGCCGGCAGGTTGAACTGCTTGAAGTACTGCAGGGGATAGCCGTGCGCGGAATTGAACGCCCAGCCCGTCAACGGCAGCGCGACGATCAGCAGGTAAAGGAAACCGTGCACCGCGCTGGCGGCGAGCGCCTGCCAGCGCGGCGCCGGAGCATGCGGCGGACGGCGGTCGATCGCGCGCCAGAGCACGCGCAGCAGGAACAGCGCCAGCACGGTCAGGCCGATCGACTTGTGCAGGGCGAACATGTTGATCTTCTGCAACGACGGCTTGAGGCCGTCCATCCACAGCGCGAACGCGCCGTTGCCGAGGATCAGCAGGGCCATGACCCAGTGGAAGGTCTTCGCCGGCGTGCTCCAGCGGGTGTGGTCACTGCGCAGGGGCATCGGGTGTCTCCTTGGAGGTGTCGCGTGGTGCTCCTTCACCGCGGATGGCCTCGATCTCCAGCCAGATCGACACGTCGGTGCCGATCGAGTTGCGGTTCGAGGTCATGCCGTAGGCGGTGCGGTCGAGCGTGAGGTAGGCGGAAAAACCGGCCACGGTGTGCAGGCCGTAGATCGTCTTGCCGATCCGGTTCACCCGGAACGGGATGTCGAGCGGGAGCGTCACGCCGCGCAGGGTGAGCTTGCCGTGCGCGACGCCTTCGTCGTCGCCGCGTTTCTCGACCGACTCGCTGACGAAGCGGGCGGTCCGTGCGCGGTCGCTGTCGAGCAGGCTCGCGCCGCGGACGGCCTTGTCCCAATCGGCGTCGCCCATCTCGACCGACGCGAGGTCGACGGTGGCCTGGACGGAGGAACGGCTCCAGTCGTCCTTGTCGAACGTGACCGTGCCGTCCTGGATGCGCAGGCGGCCGAACGCGCGCGAGAACCCGTTGTGATCGACGTTGAAGACGACCTGGCTGTGCACCGGGTCCATGCGGTAGGTGATCGCTTCCGCGTGCGCCACGAAGGGCATGCTCGCGAAGAGCAGGATGAGGACGTTACGGACGTTACCCATGCGTGATGGCCTGCCGCGCCGGGGTCGCGAGGCGACCGGTAGGCGAGAGTGTGGCCGAGCGACGGGGCCTTGTCAGCCCGTTCCGCGCGAACGCATCGTTCACTGCGCGCGTCCCTGCCGGTCGCGCAGGGCGTCGCCCGTGAGTTCCGCGAGACGGCGCAGGCGGGACTCGCCCGCGTCGCCCAGGAGTTCGCGCATCCGCTCGCCGGCGTCCGCCTGGTCGAGCGTGTGGCGTTCGGCGAGCGTGGCCGCCAGCGCCCTGCCGAAGCTGTCGAAGATCAGCGCATAGGCGAACGCATGCAGGATGCCGCCGCCGAGCGTGCCGAGGCCAGGGAAGGCCTTCAGCGCGTTCCCCGAAATCGCGAGCACCAGCGACGTGCCCGTCCGCAAGGTCATGCGGACCTGGCGCAGGAGCTGGTCGATCTCCACGTCGGTCACCCGCACGTCGTGCAGCGATGCCAGCGCGCGGACCATGCCGGTGGCGAGCGCACCCTGGATCACGAGGTCGCTGCCCGGCGCCACGGCCGCCATCGCGCCGACGATCGCGCGGCGGGCGTAGCGGGCGACGATGCGCTCCGCTTCGCTGGCGCGCCACTCGGCTTCGCGTTCGCCGGTGCGCTCGTGCAGGCCGGCGAGCACGGCGTTCTCGCGCAGGCCCTCCAGCGCGGCCGCGCCCGGCGCGAGCATGCGTCGCAGCGCGTCGACCAGGGGCCCGATGTCCGCCGCTCGCCGCCGGACGACCTCTTCGCTGCCGCCGTCCGCCAGACGGCGCGTGAAACGTTCCTCGCCGCCGGCGCTGATCGCGACGACGGCATCGGGCAGGCCTTCCGACTGCTTCCGCACGTGCGCGACGATGTCGGCGCGCTCCGTGGCCGTCCATTGATCGGCCTTGTTCACCGCGAGCACCAGCGGCTTGCCGAAATCGCCGAGCCAGCGCAGCTCCTCCGCCTGCGTCCGCGTGAGATCGCCGGCGCAGACGTAGACGACCGCATGGGCGCGGAGCGCCTCTTCGCGTGCCATGCGCTCGCGGGCATCGCCATCGGCCTCGGCGGAGCCGGGCACGTCGGCGACGGTCCACGAGGCGCCCCACGTGTCGGTCGCGTAATGCGCGACCTCGCGCGTCGTTCCGCCACGCACGTCGCGCGCCGGGGCGTGCCCCGGCGCGAGCGCGGAGATCAGCGTCGACTTGCCAGTGGAGATCTCGCCGAACACGGCGACGTAGAGCTGCTCGCTCGCGCGACGGCGGTCCAGTTCGCCCAGTTCGCTACGAAGTTCCTCAACGTCGGCGTGCGCGTCGCGCAGTTTTTCGATGCGTGTTTCGAGCGATGCGCGATCGGGAGCGGCGACGGGCGGACGAGGGCGCCGCGGGCGCAGCCACCAGGCCGCCGCAGCGACGACGAGCGCGACGCCGAGCACACCGATGCCGGCCACGAGCCAGCGCAGGCCTTCGGGAAGCCCCATCAAACGCTGGCCGAGCGCGATGGCGCGGTCGATCGCGGCCAGCGTGAGCCAGACCAGGGCGACGAACCCGGTGATCGCGACGAGTAGGCGGAGTCGACGGGACATGCGCCATTCTAGAGGGACATTGTGGGTGCATTCCTACATGGCTCCCGGCATGGGGCGCTTATCCGCCACCGAACCGCATGGCATGATCGGGCCTGCACCAGGAAGCCAGCGTATGCGCCACACGCTCACCACGAGATGGACTCTCGTGATCGCGATCGTCCTGATCGCGATCGCGCCCGCCGCCGCGTCGGCGGCCACCATGCCGCCCGTCCCCACGCCGCAGTTCCGCCGCTACGGGCTGCTCGAAGGCCTTCCCAGCAGCAAGGCGCACGCGGTCGTGCAGGATGCGCGCGGGTTCATCTGGATCGGCACGTCGGTCGGCGTGTCGCGCTTCGACGGCGTGGAGTTCGTGTCGCCGGGCGTGGGGCCCGGAAAGGCGGCTCCCTTTCCGACCGGCGAGATCGGCACGCTCATGGTCGACGCGGACGATCGTCTCTGGATGGGCGGTCCGGATTTCGGTCTCGGGCGCTACGACCCGGAGACCGGCGAGTTCCGTCACTGGCAGGACGAACTGGTCTGCGACGACGTGCGCGCCATCGCGCAGGCGCGCGACGGAACCGTCTGGGTGGGCACGGGCGGAGGCCTCATGCACCTTCGTCCCGATGGCAGTGGTATCGCCAGGCATCCCGCGGGACCGGACGGACCCTCGGGATCGTCGATCCGCGCCCTCCATGCGTCCGACGACGGCCGGGTGTGGATCGGCTCCGACGCCGGCGTGGACATGATCGACGTCGCGGGGCGGATCACGCCCGTGGCGTTCGAGGATGGAACGCGCCCGCGGGTCGTGCGGATCGACGGTCACGCCGCCGAACTGCGCGTCGCGACGGACCGCGGTCTCTACCGGCTTTCGGAAGGTGGCCAACTCCGTCGCGACCGGCGGCTTCCCGCGCTGGCGTTCGGGGCGTCGCTCGCGGACAGCCACGGCAGCCTCTGGCTCGCCGGACCAGAGGGGCTGCTTGCCTTCGACCGCTACGGTCGCCTGCACGCCGTGCCCGGGTCGTGGACGACATCGGGCGGCCTGCCGGGGCGCGTCGTGCGCGACATCCTCGAGGATCGCGAGCATGGACTGTGGTTCGCCCTGAGCGACGGCGGCCTCGCCTACCTCGGACCCGCCTGGGAAGACTTCACGCGGTTCGCCCACGTCGCGACCGATCCGCACAGTTTCCCGGGTCGCACGGTGACGGCCGTGGCGTTCCATGGCGGGACGCAGCTCTGGGTGGGTGGGCTGCGCGGATGGATCCGCGCGTTCGATCCGGCGACCGGGCGCACGGAGTCCGGCTTCGACGTGGGCGACCTGCGCGTGCAGTCGTTGCTCGAGGTGCCGCGCGGCCTGCTGGTGGGCACCGCCGAAGGCCTCCATCTCGCGCGTAAGGGCGCGGCGCGGCCATGGCTGCGGGGCGTCATCGACCGGCCGGTCACCACCCTGGTGGAGGGCCCGCGCGGAGCCGTGTACGCCGCTGTCTTCGGGGAAGGCCTGTTCGCGATCGATCCGTCGCTGCGTACGGCCAGACCGATTCCGTTCGCCACCAGCCGCCGCGGCGACGCCGACACGCGTCAGATCGAACTGCTCGGTGACGAACTCTGGCAGGCGAGCCTGGCGGGCCTCGCGCGCCTAGACGCGGCGACGGGAGCGATGACGCCGGTCGACGGTGTCGCTCCGGGACGCATCCATGCCTTCGAACCCGACGATGGCGGCCTCTGGATCGTGCGTCCGGGCTCGATGGAACATTACCTGTGGGACGGACGTCACGCGGTGCTGGATCGGACGATCGGTCGCGACGAAGGCTTCCCATCGGCCGACATCCTGAACATCCGGCGCGACGTCGCGGGCCGCCTCTGGCTGTTCGGGCATACCGGCGTGTGGCGCTACGATCCCGGCACCGGCGCGTTCCGCCCGTTCGGCCTCGCCGACGGCCTGGCCAGCGGCGAGTTCACGAACGCCACCACGGTGCAGCTCGACGACGGCACGATGTACGGCGCCACGCTCGGCGGGCTCGTCGGATTCCGGCCGGACCGGCAGCACGATCACTCGCTCAAGCCCGCCATCGCGTTGCTCGGCGCGTCGGTGTCCCGCGATGGCATCCGCCAGCCGTTGCCGATCGACGGTGGCCGACTGCACCTGGCCTGGAACGATCGTGAGCTCGTCGTCGCCGCGCGGGCGCTGTCCTACGTCAACCCCGACCGCAATCACCTGTCGTTCGCGCTCGAGTACCGCGGCGAGACCACCCGGACCCGGGCCGGCAAGGACGGCATGCAGAACTTCGGGCAGCTCCGCGCCGGTACGTACCGCCTCGTGATCTCGGGGGCCGGGCGCGACGAGGTCACCGGCGAACTCGCCCGTCCGCTGTCGATCGTCGTCGACCCGCCACCCTGGTTGAGCGGTTGGGCATGGCTCGCCTACGCGATCGCGGTCGTGGCGAGTCTCGTCGCGGTCGTCTCCGGCGCGCGCCGCCGGGTTCGCCACACCATGCGGCTGCAGCTCGCGGAGCAGCAGAAGCGGCTCGCCGAGGAGGCCAACGCGGCGAAGACCGAGTTCATGGCGACGCTGGGTCACGAGATCCGCACGCCGATGACGGGCGTGCTCGGCATGGCGGAGCTCATCGCGCGCACGCCGCTCGACGAAACGCAGCGCGCGTACGTCGAAGCCGTCCGTCGTTCGGGCAACACGTTGCCCCGCCTTGTCAACGATGCCCTCGACATCACCCGCATCGAAGCGCGGCGACTGGTGCTCGAATCCGAATGCGTGTCGCTTCGTGCGATCGCGGAGGAAGTGGTGGCGCTCGCCGCGGCCCGCGCGCGCGAGAAGCAGCTCGAACTGACGTCGTCGGTGCATGCCGCCGTGCCCGCCTCGGTGCGCGGCGACGCGATACGCCTGCAACAGATCCTGCAGAACCTCGTGAACAACGCGGTGAAGTTCACCGACCGTGGCCGCGTGTCGCTGCATGTCGCGCAGGACGTCGACGGCATCGTGATCACGGTGAGCGACACGGGCCCGGGTATGTCACCCGAGCTCAGTGCACGCGTCTTCTCGCGCTTCGAGCAGGGCGGATCGCCCCAGCGCGGCGAGGGCACCGGTCTCGGTCTGGCGATCTGCCATGAGCTCTGCGTGCTGATGGGCGGCACGATCACGGTGGCGAGCGAACCGGGACGTGGCAGCGATTTCATCGTCCGTCTGCCGCTGGTGTCCTGTGACTGCGGCGCCTGTGCGGGCGTCGCGGCGGAGTCCACGGGCTCCGTTGCGGGCCGGAAACTGCTGCTCGTCGAAGACGATCCGGTGGTGGGCGATGTGCTCGTGGGTCTTCTGCGTCAGCGCGGGCACTCGGTGGTGCTCGAAACGGACGGCCTGTCGGCGATGACGTCGCTCGCGCGCGACACGTTCGACGCGATGCTGCTGGACCTCGACCTGCCCGTGATGGACGGCTTCCAGGTGGCTCGCATGGTCAGGCGCATGGCAAGTCACGCCACGATGCCGATCGTCGCCGTGACCGCGCGTTCGGCGGGCGACGAGGCGGTCGCGATACGCGAAGCGGGCATGGACGCCCTGTTGCGCAAGCCGATGACCGGCGACGACCTCGATGCCGTCCTCGAATCGGTCTGCGCTACGGACGTCTAGCCGTAGCGCCGGAAGTAGGCGAGCGCGCCGCCTATCAGCAGGATCGTCGGCAGCAGGTTCGCCAGGAGGGGCGGAAGGCCGTAGACGGTACCGAAGTTCACCATCGCGCCCTGCAGGAAGTACCAGCCGATCGCGAGGATGATGCCGATGAAGAGGCGCTTGCCCAGGCCACCGGAGCGCAGCGAGCCGAAGGCGAACGGCATGGCGCAGAGCACGAGGACGAGCGTGTTGACGGCGAACAGGGCGCGACCCCAGAACGCGACGGCGTAGGCGCCGGGGTTCTGGCCGTTGGCCTCGAGGTAGCGCATGTTGCGACGCAGGTCGCCCATCGAGAGGTATTCGGGGTGGATCACCGACTGTTCGAGCACGTGCGGGTTGAGGCGCGACTGCCAGGCCTGCGTGGCCTCGCGCGCGGAGTGCGTGCCGTCCTTGTCCAGCGTGGTCGTGCGGACGTTGGTCATCACCCAGCGGTTGCCGTCGTGGATGGCGCTGTCGCCATGCGCGAAGGTGCTGACCTGGCCGTCGGGCGTCATGGTGTACACGCGCACGTCGACCAGCTTGACCGTGGTGCGGTCGCCGTCCTGCGTGGCGATGGCCGACTTCGCGTTGATGATCTTGCCACCGTCGCGCGCCCACAGGCCGCTGCTGGTGGATCCGAGGTTGCTCGAGCGCATGCGCACCTGGATCGCCTGCGCGTGCTGGTCGCCGTAGGGCGCGGCGGTTTCGCCCATGACGACCACGCCGATCGTGAGCAGCGCGATCACGCCCGCCGCCGACGCGGCGATGCGCAGCTTGGACATGCCCGCGGCGCGCAGCGCGGTGAGCTCGCCGGTGGCGGCGAGGCCGCCGAGGCCGAGCAGGCCGCCGATCAGCGCCGCGTTGCTGAACATCTGGTAGAGCCGACGCGGCACCGTGAGCATGATGTACGCGATGGCGTCGTACAGCGTGAAGCCGTTCTTGCCGATGTTGCCGAGCTGGCGAACGAACTGCGTCAGGGCGTCGAATCCGGTCAGCACCAGCCACACCAGCAGCAACGTGCCGAGGACGCTCGCGCCGATGAGGCGGTCGGCACGCTTGACGGTCAGCGTGGCCATCAGCGGGCTCCCTTCATGCGGCGCGGCGCGTACTGGCGCCAGAAGTACCAGGCGGCGATGCCGAAGACGATCGCATGCAGCACCCAGATCGGCGCCGACGTGTGCAGGTGGCCCTTGATGATCTGGGCCCGCGCGATCAGCTGCCAGACCACGTACAGGAAATAGGCGAGCACGGCGATGAGCAGGCGGCCGTAGCGCGCGTCGCGCGGCGCCTGCCGCGACATCGGCAGGACCATCATCATCAGCACCAGCGTGCTGACCGGCGCGGCGAAGCGCGAGACGATCTCGCCGAGGGCGTCGGCCGTGCCGGCCTTGAAGAGGTCGGTGGTGGTGGACTCGTGGGCGGGATCCGAATCCTCGTCCTCGTCCGCGATGCTGGACAGTGAGATGTCGTTGCGCTCGTACTTCATGCGGCGCCAGTTGTCGCCCGCGAGCGGGATTTCGAACTGCCAGCCGTTGAAAAGGGCGAGGAAGCGGTTCTGGCCGTCGCTCTCCTGGTACATGCGGCCGTTGTCGGCGTTGACCACGCGCACCTGCGGGTTGCCGTCGCCGTCGACGCGGTCGGTGGCGATGAACGTCTTGCCCAGCACGGTGCCGTCCCGGCTCAGCGTGTCCACGAAGATGATGCCGCCCTTGCCGGGCAGCTCGGTGAAGCGGCCGGCATCGAGACCGGCGGCGATCACGGACTTGTTGGCCGCGGCGATCACCTGATCGGCGGTGCGGGCGGAGAGCGGGCCGAGCCAGAGCGAGACCACGCCGACGACGACCGTCGCGACCACGGCCAGCAGTGTGACCGGGCGCAGCATGCCGCGCGGGCCCATGCCCGACGAGGCCAGGACGTGCATCTCGCTTTCGCGGTACATGCGCCCCAGGGCGATCAGGGTGCCAAGGAAGGCCGACATGGGGAGCAGGGTGGAAAGCAGGTCCACCATCTGCAGGCCGAGGACCTCGAACATCACGCTCGGCTGGATGCTGCCGTTGGCGACCTTCTGCAGCACGGACGCGAACGCGCCGCCGGCGAAGATCACCAGTAGCACGATGGCCGTCGCGAGCACACCATAGGCAAGTTCGCGCAGGAAATAACGGTCGAGGATGCTGAGCATTTGATAGAATTGGCGGTTCGTGCCGCGTCAGTCCCGGCCGGCAAACCACAAGTCTAGCCTGTCCGGACCCCGGACGGGCTTACGCAGGACAGTTAGCTATGACGGTTCAGTTCAGCCTCGGTTCCAATGCTCCCGAATCGACCGCCACCCCGGTGGCCGTGGTCGGCGTCTACGAGAACGGTGTCCTGACCAGCGCCGCGGCGCGGATCGACACCGCGGCCAACGGCGCTATCAAGCGGCTGGTCGAGGCCGGTGACGTGACGGGCAAGGTCGGCAACATCGTGACCCTGCTGCAGCCGGCCGGCGTGGCCGCCGCCCGTGTGCTGATCCTGGGCCTCGGCGCCCAGAAGACGTTCGACGCCGCGCGCTACCAGCGGGTGACGCTGGAGGCCGCCCGCGCCATCGGCCGCCTGCCGGTGACCGACGCCGTGAGCTGGCTGCCCGAGATCGACGTCCCGGGCCGCGACGCCGCCTGGCGCGTCCGCGTCGCCGCCCTCGCCACCGATCACGCCGCCTACCGCTACACGGCGACGGTCAAGCCGCGCGACAAGGCCGCCCCGGAGCTGGCCAGCGTCACGCTCGTCGCCCCGGCCGAGGGCGAGTCCGGCCTCGCCGAGGCCCGCGCCATCGCCGAGGGCGTCCGTTACGCCCGCGAGCTCGGCAACCTGCCGCCGAACATCTGCAACCCGGACTACATCGCCGACCAGGCCCGCGCGTTCGCCGAGGCCAACGAGGGCGTGACGTTCGAGGCCCTCGACCGCGCCGACATGGAACGCGAGGGCTTCGGCTCCCTGCTCGCCGTGGCACGCGGATCGGCCAACGCGCCCCGCCTCGTCATCCTGCAGTGGAACGGCGGCGCCGAGGGCGATCGTCCCTACGCATTCGTGGGCAAGGGCATCACCTTCGATACCGGTGGCATCAGCCTCAAGCCCGGCCCGGGCATGGAGGAAATGAAGTTCGACATGTGCGGCGCGGCCGGCGTGCTGGGCGCGTTCGTCGCGGCGGTGAGGCTGAAGCTTCCGGTCAACCTGGTCTGCGTGGTGCCGGCGGTCGAGAACATGCCGGACGGCTCGGCCTACCGTCCGGGCGACGTCCTCACCAGCCTGTCGGGCATCACCATCGAGGTGCTCAACACCGATGCCGAAGGTCGCCTGATCCTCTGCGACGCCCTGACCTACACGGGCAAGCGCTTCGATCCGCACACCATCATCGACGCCGCCACGCTCACCGGCGCGTGCGTCGTGGCGCTGGGCAAGCACGCCAGCGGCCTGATGACGAAGGACGAATCGCTCTCGGCCGAGCTCCTCGCCGCCGGCGAGGCGACGCTCGACCGCGCCTGGCGCCTGCCGCTGTGGGACGACTACCAGAGCCAGCTGGAATCGGGCTTCGCCGATGTCGCGAACATCGGCGGCAAGTACGCCGGCGCCATCACGGCCGGCTGCTTCCTGGCCCGCTTCACGGAAGGCCGCCGCTGGGCGCACCTGGACATCGCCGGCACCGCCTGGGACGAGGGCCGCAAGGGCCTCGCCACCGGCCGCCCGGTGCCGCTGCTGACGCAGTGGCTGCTCGATCGCGTCGCTGCCGGCTGATCCCCGCCCGATGCCCCGCGCCGATTTCTACCTGATCGACAAGCCGCGGTTCCGCGAGGATCCCCTGCTGCTGGTCTGCGAACTCGCCAAGCGCGCGTTCGCCGCCCAGCAGCCGACGTTGATCCTGACGCGCGATTTCGAGCAGGCCGAGGCGATCGACGAGTACCTCTGGTCGTTCGACGAGGACAGCTTCATCCCCCACCAGCTCGCCGGCGACGATGACGACGCCGACACCGCCGTTCTCATCGTCCCGCCGGGGGTGGAAACGGCCGATCGCCCCATGGTGATCAACCTGCGCGACGTCTGCGCCCCGGGCAGCTTCGAGCGCGTGCTCGAAGTCGTGGCCGCCGATCCGGCCGAACGCGAAGGCTCGCGTTCGCGCTGGACGCAGTACAAGAAGGGCGGGTTCGAGGTGAACAAGCACGATATGTAGCGGGTCGCTGTGGGAGCGGCCTTGGCGCGAAAGCTCTGTGGGAGCGGATCTGGCCGCGATGGCTCTTCGCCAGCAGCAGCAGGGCCTGTTGCTTTTCGCGAAAAGCCGTCGCGGCCTGGTCCGCTCCCACAATTGCACCTGTGGGAGCGCACCTGGGCGCGACATGTTTTGAGGCCGTGGCTGGGAGCTGGCGCGCGAACTTGGGGACCGGGGCGAAAAGCCGTCGCGGACAGGTCCGCTCCCACAATTGCACCTGTGGGAGCGCACCTGGGCGCGACATGTTTTGAGGCCGTGGCTGGGAGCTGGCGCGCGAACTTGGGGACCGGGGCGAAGAGCCGTCGCGGCCTGGTCCGCTCCTACACCGCGTCGGTTGCTTACCCCAGCTTGCGGGCCTGCTCGCGCATCGCTTCCGCCTGGCGCGTCCAGTCCGCGATGCGCTGGCGCTCCTGCTCCACGACTTCCGCCGGCGCGTTGGCGACGAAGTTCGCGTTGCCCAGCTTCGCTTCGCACTTGCGCACCTCGCCTTCCACGCGGGCGATTTCCTTCGCGAGGCGCGCCTTCTCGGCGTCGACGTCGATGAGACCGGCGAGCGGGATCAGGACACGCATGCCGCCGACGACGGCGACCGCGGCCGCGGGCTCCTCGCCCGACACCCAGGTCGGGGATTCCACGCGACCCAGGAACGCCACCTGCGCGGCGAACTTCGTGGCGCGTTCGCGATCGGCGGCGTCGCCGTCGGCGAACAGCAGGGGGATGACCTTGCCCGGCGCGATGTTCATCTCGGCGCGGATGCGGCGCACGCCGGTCAGGACGTCCTTGACCCATTCGATCTCGGCGGTGGCCGTCGCGTCGCCTTCGACGTCGGTCGCTTCGGGGTACGGACGCAGCATCACCGTTTCACCCTCGATGCCGAGCACCGGCCGCACGTGCTGCCAGATTTCCTCGGTGACGAAGGGGATCAGCGGATGCAGCGCGCGCAGCAGCGTTTCCAGCACGTGCACGAGCGTGTAGCGCGTGGACGCGATCTGCGCGGCGTCGCCGCCGTTGAGCGCCGGCTTCGACAGTTCGAGGAACCAGTCGCAGAACTCGTTCCAGGTGAACTCGTACAGGGCCTGCGCGGCCTGGTCGAAGCGGTACAGCGCGAACTGCTCTTTCACCGTCGCCAGCGTGTCGCGCAGGCGCGTGAGGATCCAGCGCTCGGCTTCCGTCGTCGGCTTCGCGACCGCGACCGGGCCGTCGCCGAGGTTCATCAGCACGAAGCGCGACGCGTTCCAGAGCTTGTTGACGAAGGCCTTGTAGCCGCCGCAGCGTTCGAGGTCGAACTTGATGTCGCGACCGTGCGTGGCGAGCGAGGCGAAGGTGAAGCGCAGGGCGTCGGCGCCGAAGGCGGGGATGCCGTCGGCGAACTCCTTGCGCGTGGCCTTCTCGATCTTCTCGGCCATCTTCGGCTGCATCAGCCCGCGCGTGCGCTTGGCGAGCAGCTCGTCGAGGGTGATGCCGTCGATGAGGTCGAGCGGGTCGAGGACGTTGCCCTTCGACTTCGACATCTTCTGGCCGTCCTTGTCGCGGATCAGGCCCGTGACGTAGACGTCCTTGAACGGAACTTCGCCAGTGAAGTGGTCGGTCATCATGATCATCCGGGCGACCCAGAAGAAGATGATGTCGAAACCGGTGACCAGCACGTTCGTCGGCAGGTAGCGATCGAAACCGCGCTCGGCCTGCGCCTGCGGGTCCGGCCAGCCAAGCGTCGAATGGCTCCACAGCGACGACGAGAACCAGGTTTCGAGCACGTCGTCGTCGCGACGCAGCGGGCCGGCGTGGCCGAGCGCGTCGGCCTTCGCCCGCGCCTCGGTCTCGTCGTGCGCCACGACGATCGCGCCGCCGTCGGTGTACCACGCGGGGATCTGGTGGCCCCACGTGAGCTGGCGGCTGATGCACCAGTCCTGGATGTTGCCGAGCCAATGGCGATACGTGTTGATCCAGTTCTCGGGCACGAACTTCACGTGGCCCTGCTCGACCAGCTCGAGGCCGCGCGCGGCGAGCGTGTCCATGCGGATGAACCACTGCCACGTGAGGTACGGCTCGATGACCTGGCCCGTGCGGTCGCCGCGCGGCACCTGCAGCTTGTGCTTCTTCGTCTCGACGAGGAGGTCCTGCGCCTCCAGGTCGGCGAGCACCGCCTTGCGCGCGACGTAGCGGTCCATGCCGCGATACTTCTCCGGCGCCGCGTCGTTGATCTTCGCGTCGTCGGTGAGGATGTTGATCATCGGCAGGTTGTGCCGCTGGCCGATGGCGTAGTCGTTGAAGTCGTGCGCGGGGGTGATCTTCACGCAGCCGGTGCCGAAATCCTTCTCGACGTACGTGTCGGCGATGATCGGGATCTGCCGGTCGGAGAGCGGCAGCGCGAGCATGCGGCCGATCAGGTGCGCATAGCGCTCGTCTTCCGGATGCACGGCCACGGCGACGTCGCCCAGCATCGTTTCCGGGCGCGTCGTGGCGACGACGAGTTCGCCGCTGCCATCGGCCAGCGGATAGCGGATCGACCAGAGCGACCCGTCTTCTTCCTCGCTGACCACTTCGAGATCCGAGATGGCGGTCTTCAGCACCGGGTCCCAGTTCACGAGCTTCTGGCCGCGGTAGATCAGGCCCTCGTCGTACAGGCGCACGAAGGTTTCCACCACGGCCTTGGACGGGCCCGGGTCCATCGTGAAGACTTCACGGCTCCAGTCGCCGGACACGCCCATGCGACGCATCTGGCGGCCGATCGTGCCGCCGGATTCTTCCTTCCATTGCCAGACGCGCTGGATGAACGCCTCGCGGTCGAAGTCGGCGCGCTGCTTGCCTTCGGCGTTCAGCTGGCGCGTCACCACCATCTCGGTGGCGATGCCGGCGTGGTCGGTGCCGAGCTGCCAGAGCGTGTCGTAGCCGCGCATGCGGTGGTAGCGCACGAGCGTGTCCATGATCGTGTGCTGGAACGCGTGGCCCATGTGCAGGGTGCCCGTGACATTGGGCGGCGGCAGCATGATCGTGTAGGGCGTGCCCTTGCCGGACGGCTTGAAATAGCCGTTGGCCTCCCACTGGGCGTACCACTTCGACTCGATCTGGCTGGGCTCGAAACTCTTGTCCATGCGTGGGCTCTCGGCGCGCGCCGCGGCGGCGCGCTTTGGAAGACGTAAAGACCGCCATTGTAGGCGATACTTGCCGGATGACTGAACTCGAAGTGGCCGCGATCCTCGGCGCGGAGGGCCCTTTCGCCCGTGAAGTACCGGGATTCGCGCCCCGCGAGGCCCAGCAGCGCATGGCGGCCGCCGTGGCCACGGCCATCGGCGAGCGCGACATGCTCATCGCCGAGGCGGGCACGGGTACCGGCAAGACCTTCGCGTACCTGGTTCCCGCCCTGATGTCGGGGCGCAAGGTCATCGTTTCCACCGGCACCAAGGCGCTGCAGGACCAGCTGTTCTTCCGCGACCTGCCGCGCGTCCACTCGGTGCTGGGCAGCCGGGCCCGGACGAGCCTGCTCAAGGGGCGCGCCAACTACCTCTGCCTGTACCGCCTGGACCAGGCGGTGCGCGAGGGCAATCCGGACCGCCAGCTGGTCTCCCAGCTCTCCGCGATCCGGGCATGGTCGGCGCGGACCCGGCGGGGCGACCGCATGGAAATGGTGGACATCCCGGAGGATTCGCCGGTCTGGCCGCGCGTGACCTCCACGCCCGAGAACTGCCTCGGTTCGGAATGCCGGTTCTTCGAGGAGTGCCACGTCGTGAAGGCGCGGCGCGAAGCGATGGAGGCCGACATCGTGGTGGTCAACCATCACCTGCTCATGGCCGACCTGGCGCTGAAGCAGGAGGGGTTCGGCGAGATCCTGCCGGGCGCCGACGCGTTCATCCTCGACGAGGCGCATCAGATTCCCGAGCTGGCGGGGCAGTTCTTCTCGCAGAGCGTGAGTTCGCGGCAGATCGTCGAGCTCGGCCAGGATGCCCTGGCGGAGGCGCAAGGTGTCACCGGTGCGACGAGCCAGCTGCTGGAGCCCGTCGAGGTCATCGGCGATCTCGTGAAGCGGCTGCGCCTCGCCATGGACCCGTTGCCGAACCGGGGCCCGCTCGGCGCCCTCGATCGCGACCCGACGGTGCGCGAGACGCTCGTCGAGCTGCGCGACGTGATGGCGGCGCTGTCCGACCTGCTGGCGGCCCTCGGCGAGCGCTCGCGGGGACTGGCGAACGCTTACGAACGCGCGCAGATGCTGAGCCTGCGGCTGGATCGCATCGCCGAGGAGCATTCGGCCAGCGACGTGCGCTGGTACGAGACCTGGCCGCGCGGCTTCGCGCTGCATGCGACGCCGCTGGACCTCGCCTCGCCGCTGCGGGCGATGCGGATGTCGACCGACGCGGCGTGGATCCACACGTCGGCGACGCTGTCGATCGCGGGCGACTTCGGCCACTTCGCGCGTCAGCTCGGCCTCGAAGACCCGCGCACGTTGCACGTGGAGAGCCCGTTCGACTACCGGCGGCAGGCGCTCGCGTACCTGCCCAGGGATCTTCCGGACCCGGCCGCGCGCGATTACACCGATCGCGTGATCGCGGCCATCCGTCCCGTGCTCGAGGCATCGGACGGCCGGGCGTTCCTGCTGTTCACGTCCCACCGTGCCCTGCGCCGTGCCGCGGAGTTGCTGGAAGGGCGCGTGCCATGGCCGCTGTTCGTGCAGGGCACCGCGCCGCGCCACCGTCTTCTGGAGGAATTCCGCGCGAGCGGCCGGGGCGTGCTGCTGGGCGCGGCGAGCTTCTGGGAAGGCGTGGATGTCGCCGGCGAAGCACTCAGCGTCGTGGTGATCGACAAGCTGCCGTTCGCGATGCCCGACGATCCCGTGCTGCAGGCGCGCCTGGAAGCCCTGGAGGAGGCCGGCATCAATCCGTTCATGGGCTGGCAGGTGCCGACCGCCGTGATCGCGCTGAAGCAGGGCGCCGGCCGGCTGATCCGCGACGTGCACGATCGCGGCGTGCTGGTGCTGTGCGATCCGCGCCTGAGCACGAAAGGCTACGGGCGCCTCTTCCTGGCCAGCCTGCCACCGATGCCGCGGACGCGTGAGCTCGCCGACGTGGTCTCGTTCTTCGCGAAGGACGACGAGCCGGGTTGATCGCCGATACGATCGGCTCTCACCCTTCGGTAGCAAGGTGGCGCCGCGATCGACGCGGCGATCTCATGAAGCGCCTTCGTCCTGGACGATCATCACCGTCGCGCCGGCCGGACCCGCCACGCCGTGATGCGGCGAACCGGCCGCAGGCTGGATGCTGTCGCCGGGACGGATCACCTGCAGGTCGCCCGTCGGCGCCTGGACGCGGAGCTCGCCCGATACGACATACCCGGCGTCACCATGCCGCCATGGCAACGACGCGCCCGGTCTGATCGACACCTGCAGCATGCGCAACGCCGGCCGGCCGTCGATGAGCCCGGACATGCCCGCGTTCCCCTCGCCGGAAAGGCGAAGGGTGCTGGCGAGTTCGCGAACGTCGGTGCGTGGCGGTGTCGTCGTGGCGGCGATGGCCGCGCCGATCATGAGGGCGGCGGGTAGCGCTAGCTGGACGGGCGGCATGGCGGCGATCCTTGCGACGTGGGGTGCGGGCATCGTCCTTGCCCGCGTGTGCGCTGTCATGAGAACACTCTCATTCGCATGACTTATTCAGCGTTCGGCCAGCGAACGCCCGCTTCCCGCCAGAAAGCCAGCCGCTCCGTGGCCCGCCGTCGCGTGACGATCCAGGTTCCCATGCCAAGGAGTTCCGCCATGTTCCGCTGGACGCAATCGATCACCGCGAAGGTGCTGGGCATCGGCGCCCTCGCACTGATCATGCTCATTCCGCTCACGCAGGCCGATGGACTGGTGCGCGAGCGCCAGGCGATGCGCGAAGCCGCGTCGGTGCGCGTCGCCGAGGGCTGGGGAGGGCCGCAGACGATCGGCGGGCTCGTCGTCGCCGTGCCGACGCGGCACGAGATCGCGGGCAGCGACGGGCGAATCGCCAGCGTGCGCGACGGCACGGAAATCGTGCTCGCCGATCAGCAGTCGACCGTCGCGGACCTCACCGTCGAGCGCCGGCACGTCGGCATGTACGAGGTGCCGGTGTACACGGGCGACGTGACGCTGCGCGGCCGCATCCTGCCCGACGACCTCCGCCGTTTCGCCGCCGATACGGGCTCGACCTGGGCGATGGGCAAGGCCGAACTGCGCCTGCTCGTCGCCGACACGCGCGGCGTGCAGGACATCACGTCCGTGACGGTCGACGGGCGGCCCGTGCGGTTCGCGTCGTCCGCGGCGCGCATGGGGCCCTACACCGTGCTCTCCGCGCCGCTTCCGATCGACGCCGGGCGGACGACGCCCATCGACTTCGCGGCCACCCTGCGCATCGCCGGCACGGAATCGTTCTCGGCGCTGCCGCTGGCACGCACGAATAGCGTGCGCATCCGCTCGGCGTGGCCCGACCCCGGGTTCACCGGCGCGCTGCTACCGGGCAAGCGCAGCGTGACGAAGGAGGGCTTCGACGCCGCATGGCAGGTGCTCGACCTCAATCGCGACTACGGTCAGCACTGGGACGCGGCGAATACCGAGGTGGCGGGCCGGCTCGCGTCGTCGGCCTTCGGCGTGACGCTGCACCAGCCGGGCGGTGTCTATCAGCAGAACGACCGCGCGGGGAAATACGGCCTGCTGTTCATCGCGCTGACGTTCGTCGCGTTCTTCCTCTTCGAGATACTCAAGGGACTGCGCCTGCATCCCGTGCAATACCTGCTCGTGGGCGCGGCCATGACGAGCTTCTACGTGCTGCTGCTCGCGCTCTCCGAGCAGATCGGGTTCGGGGCCGCGTACGCCGTGGCGGCCTCGACCGTGGTGCTGATCGTCGGCGGTTACGCGACGGCGGCCCTGCGGGCGCGTGGCGCGGGGCTCTGCCTCGGCGGCGTCCTGGCGCTCGTTTACGTCATACTCTACGGCCTGATCGGCGCGGAACAGTACGCGTTGCTGATCGGTTCGGTGGTTCTGGTGACGGTGATCGCGCTGCTCATGTACCTCACCCGCCGTATCGACTGGTACGCCTACGGCACGCCGCCCCTGCCTTCGACGGAATCGCCATGAACTTCCTCGCCATCGAAACCTCCACGGAAGCCTGCTCGGTCGCGCTCGTCCACGGCGACGAAGTGATCGAGCGCAGCGAGATCGCGCCACGCCGACACGCCGAGCTGGTGCTGCCCATGGCGGACGAACTGCTCGCCGAGGCCGGCCTGAAGCGCGAGGCCCTGAACGGCATCGCGGTGGGTCGCGGCCCAGGTGCGTTCACGGGCGTGCGTCTCGGCGTCTCCCTCGCGCAGGGCATGGCCATGGCGCTCGACGTGCCCGTGGTCACGGTCTCGTCGCTGGAGGCGCTGGCGCTGGAAGCGCCGGAGGACGATGCGGCGATCCTCTCGGTGATCGATGCGCGCATGGGCGAGATCTACGTCGCAGCCTGGCGTCGCGAAGGCGACGGCAGCGTCACGCTGATGGATCGCGAACGCGTGGATACCGCGGCCGCGCTCGTGCTGCCCGAGGCGTCCGGCTGGCACGTGGTGGGTACCGGCTGGGCGACCTACGAAGCCGCGCTGCGCGAACGCATCGCCGCGCCGATCCGCTCGGCGGACGGCGCGCGTTTCCCCCAGGCGCGGCACGTGGCGGAGGTCGCCGCGCGCCGCTTCCGCGACGGGCAGGCCGTGGCGCCCGAACTCGCGCTGCCGGTGTACCTGCGCGACAAGGTGGCACTGACGTTGGTGGAGCAGGGCAAGGCCTGAGCGGGACCCGCTGCCTTTCGCCAGGAGCTGCAGGTCCTGTTGCCGAGCGTCGAAAAGCTGTCGCGGCCAGGTCCGCTCCCACCAAAGGCCGTGTCCCTCTGACCGTGGGAGCGGACCTGGCCGCGACGGCTCTTCGCGAAGAGCGGCAGGTCCTGCTGCCGGGCATCGAAAGCTCTCAGCGGGACACCAGCACCGCTTCGATCACGGAGCACACGTGCTCGAACGCGGGGTCGTCGAGCCAGGGGCTGTTGGTGATGGTCAGCGTGCGCGCCGCGAAGTCGTGCGCGTTCGGCACGTCGTCGCCGCCGGCCATGCCGCCGAGATAGTCGTAACCGGGCAGCGCGTGGATGAACATCCGCGCCACCCCGTGCCGCGACGACCACAGCCTCGCCAGCACGGCGTCGCGCGTCGTGCGGTCGGGGAGCAGCAGCATGAAATACGGCCAGGTGCCGCCGTCGTCGCGGAACACGGTGACGCCCGGCAGCGTGGCGAGCGCCGGAAGGCGCGACTGCGCCTGCGCGGTCGTCGCGGCGATGAACGGAGGCAGCCGCGCGAACGCCCTGGCGCCGACCGACTGACGCCAGCGGCCCACGCGGTGCAACGGGAAGTCCGGATCGAAGTGTTCGCCCGCGGCGCCGAGCAGATCGTTGCGCCGCAACGCGCGCCGCATCGGACGTCCGTAGGCCAGGCCGAGCCCGCGCGGACGATACAGCGCCGCGTATCCCATCAGCTCGATCATTCGTCGGGCCTCCCATACCGGGTGCCAGCGCGCGATGCGCCGCGAGGTCCGGGCGAAGCGCTCGCGCCATGCCGCGTCGCGGGAGACGAGGAGTCCGCCTTCGAAGATCGACAAACCCTTGCCCGTGGCGAGGCTGAAGAAACCGACGTCGCCAAGGGTGCCGGCGAAGCGTTCGCCGCTGCGCGCGCCGAGGGCCTGCGCGGCGTCCTCGACGGTGAGGGCGCCCACGGCGTGCGCGATGGCGTTCGCCGTCGTCACGTCCGCGAGGCGGCCACCGAGGTGCGTCGGCACGACCGCCAGCGTGCGCTCCCCGCACGCGGCGGCGAGCCGGTCCGGGTCCATGTCGAAGTGACCGGGCGACAGGTCGACGAGCCGCGGCACGAGCCCGGCCCGGCGCACCGCCAGCGGCACGAGCGGGCACGTGAACGCGGGAATCGCCACCTCGGTGCGGGATCGCGCGTGCTCCGACAGCGTGCGCAGCGCGACCGTCAAAGCGGCCGTCCCCGAGCATTCGATCTGCGCGCCATCCGTGCCGAGCCAGTGCGCGGCGAGGGCCGTCAGGGGCGCGGGCACGTCGCCGCGCAGGTCGGCCAGCCGCAACGGCAGGCCGGCCGTCGGCGGCGCTTCACGCTCAGGCCGGAGCGGCATGGGCATCGGCCCCTTCGTCGCCTTCCGCGATCGCGAGGCAGACGATGCCCGCGACGATCGCGATCGCTCCGGCGATCTGCGTCGGCGTGACGGGTTCGGCGAAGAGCCACCACGACAGCGCCATCACGCTCACCACCTCGAGATGCGACGCGGCGAACGCGGGCCCGATCGGCGCGTGCTTGAGCAGGCTCATCCAGGTGACGAACGCGCCGATGTAACCGAGCACCGCGCCGTAGATCCAGGGGTGCGCGAAGACGCGCGCGAGCCACGCCGTGCTCACCTCGACGGGCAGCGCGTGCGCGCCCGCCATCTTGAAACAGACGAGGTTGAGCGAGTCGAACGCGAGCAGCAACGCGAAGCCGACGAGGTAGAACCGTTTCACGACCCCGCTCCGACGATGGCCACGCCCGCGGCGACGAGCAGGATGCCGGTCACGCGCAGCGGGCTGAGTTTTTCGCGGAACAGGATGCGGCCGGCGATCATGATGGCGACGATGTTGATGGAGCCCAGCAGCACGCCTTCGGACAGCGGCACCAGCGAGAGGAACGCGATCCACACGACGAACTCGGCGACGTAGCAGGCGATGCCCGTCCAGATCCAGGGGCGCGCGAACATGTAACGCCAGCGCGCGAGGCCGTCACCGGCGCGTTCGTCGCCCGCCGCCGCCTTGAACGCCAGCTGGCCCGCCGTGTCGAGCAGCACGTTCGCGATCCAGAGGACGAGCACCAGGCCGTGCATCGTCACGCCGCCATGCGCGGCGAACGCGTGTCGCGCGCGACGCGGTTGAAGAAGTCGGCGGTGCGCTCGATCAGCATGCGGCGTTCCCGGTCGATCGTGATCATGTGGTAACTGTCGGCGAGCAGCAGCATTTCGATCGGACCGCGCACGCGTCGCGCCACGAGATCCGCGTTCGCGATGCTGGCGACGTCGTCGTCCGCCGCGTGCGCGATGAAGCACGGCGCGACCACCTGCGGCAGCCGGCGGCGCACGTCGCGCGAGAGCTTCACCATCTCGGCGAGCGCGGGCCATGGATTGCCGGGCAGGCCGGCGGCCTCGCTGTCGCCCGAGAACATCGCCGCGCTGACCTGCGCGCGCAGCCGCTCGTCGCGAATGCCGTAGGGCGGCTGTTCGATGAAGCTCCGGCGCCGGCCGATGCCCAGGCGCTTGAACAGCGGGAGCAGGAACGAGAGCCTGCCCGTCCAGCCGATGGACCAGCCGTCGTAACGGAAGGTGGCGCCGAAGACACCGACACCGTCGATCCAGTCCGGCCGCATGGCGGCCAGCCGCAGCGCGAGCAGGGCGCCCATGGACAGGCCGGCGACGAACAGGCGGTCGACGCGTCCGCGGAGTTCCTCGGCGGCGGCTTCGACGCTCGCGTACCAGTCCTGCCAGGTGGTGGCGAGCAGGTCGTCCTCGCTGCCGCAGTGACCGGCCAGCTGCACGCCCACGACGGTGTAACCCGCGCGGTTCAGGCCCTTGCCGACCAGACGCATCTCCGTGGGCGTGCCGGTGAGTCCGTGGATGAGGAGGACACCGTCACGACCGCCTTCGAACTGGAATGCCGCCGAATTGCTCACACCGACGCCTCGCGCCTTCGCTTCGATGCGCCCATGGTCCCAGCAGGGAGTTTCAGGCGCCTTTCCGGCCCTGTTACCGTGGGAGCGCACCTGGGCGCGATGGGGGCTCGCGGCACGTTCCCATCGCGCCCAGATGCGCTCCCACGGGCTAGGCGGTCGTCACGGCCGGGAAGTGCAGTTCGACGCGCAGGCCGCCGGACGCGGCATGGCGGAAAGCCACCCGTGCGGCGTGACGTTCGGCGATGCTCTCGACGATGGCGAGGCCGAGGCCCGTGCCGTCCTCGTCGACGCCGGGCACGCGGAAGAAGCGTTCGCCCAGCTGGTCGAGGAACGCATCGTCGACGCCGGGGCCATCGTCCTCGACAGCCAGCAGGGCCTCGTCGTCCGAGCGTCCGAGCGAGACGGTCACCGTGTGTCCGCGGCCGGCGTAGTGGAAGGCGTTGTCCACGAGGTTGTCGATCACCTCCTGGATCTGCAGCGCGTCGCCGCGGATCGGCACGGGCCCGTCGACGCCCTCGTAGCCAAGGTCCACGCCGAGGTTCAAGGCCTGGTGGACGCGCATGCCCACGGCCTCGGGCACGACGCCCGCCAGGTCGATGATCGCCATGCCGTCGTGGTCGGGCAGGTCGGGCGACTGGGTGCGGGTGAGGGCCAGCAGCTGCGCCGACGTGCGCGCGGCACGCGCGGCGAGGCGGTGCACGTGCGCCAGCGCGTCCGCCCGCGATGCCGGGTCGTCGGAGGCTTCCAACCGCTCGACATGCAGCTGGATCCCGGCAAGGGGCGTGCGCAACTGGTGGGCCGCGTCGGCGATGAAGCGTTCCTGCAGCCCGAGCATGTTGCGCATGCGGGCGAAGAGATCGTCGATCGTGCGGGTCAGCGGGAGTATCTCCACCGGCACATCTTCCTCGCCGATCGGGCCGAGGTCGTGCTCGCGCCGCCGCAGGCGGGACATCAGCGGCTCCAGCACGCCGAGACCGTGGCTCACGCCGAACCACACGAGCGAGAGCACCGCGACGATGAGCAACGCCTGCATGGGCAGGCTGAGGAAGAGGATCTCGCGCGCGCGGATGTGGCGGTCGCGCAGGTTCTCGGCCACGGTGATCGTGAGCGTGTCGCCGGGATTCTGGTGGCTGGGCACGCGCATCACGGCCGCGCGCAGCGGCCGATGGCCGAGCATCGTGTCGTACAGGAGAGGCGATGCGTCGACGGCGACCGGGCGCCCCGGCCCCTTCAGTTCCGCGTTGCCGATCATGCGTCCATGGCGGTCGCTGATCACTTCGTAATAGTTGCGGCCGTCCGGATCGTACTCGAGCAGGAAGCGCGCCTGCGCGGTGAGCTCGCCGCGCAACGTGTCGTTGCCGATCATTTCGGAGAGGGTCAGCGCGGAGTCCGAGAGATCCGCGTCGTGCACCCGGTTGGAGTACGCCAGCGCCGCGTAGTACGCGATGACGGCGTCGAGCAGCAGCACGCCGAGCACGGGAACGAGGAGGAACGTGAGCAGGCGCCGGCGCAGGCTGGGACGTGCCGGCCGGCGCGGGGCCGCGTGGCGGCGTTCAGGCATCCGCCGATTCTTCGAGCATGTAGCCGAGGCCGCGTATCGTCCGCACGCTCGTGCCGGACCCTTGCAGCTTCTTGCGCAGCCGGTGCAGCGCGATGTCCAGGCCGTTGTCGGTGAGGTCCTCGTCCCAGTTGCACAGGGCTTCGACCAGCTGCGCGCGGCTGGTCACCTTGTCCGCGCGCGCGGCCAGCGCTTCCATCAGGCCGAATTCGCGCGCGGTGAGGTCGAGGGCCGCGTCGCCGATCCAGGCGCGGTGGCCGGGAATGTCCAGGCGCAGCCTGCCGATGCGGAACTCCGGCGTGCCGTTGGTGGTGCGGCGACGGAGGAGGGCGCGCACGCGCGCCTCGAATTCCGCCAGGGCGAAGGGCTTCACGAGGTAATCGTCGGCGCCGAGGTCGAGCACCCGCACACGTTCCTTGAGGCCTTCGCGCGCCGTGACCACCAGCACCGGCACGCCCGAGCCGCGCTTGCGCGCGCGGGCGAGCACGTCGCTGCCGTCCACCATGGGCAGGCCCAGGTCGAGTACCAGGAGGTCGTAGTCGTGATCGCGCAGGGCGTGGTCGGCGCTGGCGCCGTCGGCGACGTGATCCACGGCATGGCCGCCCTGCTGGAGGGAGCTCTTCACGGCCGCGGCGATCGCGGCGTCGTCTTCGGCGAGAAGGATGCGCATGGCGGGAGGATACGCTCCGGAGTGGGTGCGGCGCATGCTGCCGCGGGAGGCTTTCCGGCGTCTTTCCTGCCACTGCGGCGGCTTGCACCGGGCAACCGTTGTCGCTTAATTGCGAACGATTCGCATTGTGGTTTACCATGGCAGCCTGTCGAATCAGCGTTTCACAGGGGCGTTCCAGCACATGCGCGATACCGTCGACCGGCAACGCCGCGCGTTCTGGCTGAAGCACCTGCATCGCTGGCACTGGATCAGCTCGGCGGTCTCGCTGGTCGTCCTGCTGCTTTTCTCGGTGACCGGCTTCACGCTCAATCACGCCGCGCGGATCGAAGCGTCGCCACGTGTCGAGCGGCATGCCGCGACCCTTCCGGCGCCGATGGTCCGCACGCTGGCCGGATCGCACGGCAAGTCTGGCCCTCTACCCGACGATGTCGCCGCCTTCGTCGCCGATCGCACCGGCGTGGATCCCGCCGGCCATTCCGGCGAGTGGAGCGAGGACGAGGTCTACGTCTCGCTGCCGCGTCCCGGTGGCGATGGCTGGGTCAGCGTCGACCGGGAGACCGGCGAGGTGGAGTCGGAGGTGACGGACCGCGGCTGGCTCGCGTACCTCAACGACCTCCACAAAGGCCGCAACACCGGCCCCGTCTGGAGCTGTTTCATCGACGTGTTCGCGCTGGCCTGCCTGGTGTTCGCGATCACGGGACTGCTGCTGCTCAAGATGCACGCCGGCCAGCGCGGCATGACGTGGCCGATGGTCGCGCTCGGCTTCGTGCTGCCGGCGGTCATCGCCCTGATCTTCATCCACTGACGGGAACCCCCATGCGTCGACGCCTGCCGCTCGCCCTCTGCCTTGCCTTCGCCGCGCCGGTCGGCGCGGCGGACCTGAACATCACCGTGGAGATCCCCACGCTGAAGGTCAGCGAATACCACCGGCCGTATGTCGCGGTGTGGATCGAGCGCGACAACGCGACGGTCGCCAACCTCGCCGTCTGGTACGAGATGAAGAAGGGCGACGGCGAAGGCACCAAGTGGCTGAAGGACATGCGCCAGTGGTGGCGCCGCGGCGGCCGCGACCAGACGATGCCGATCGACGGCGTCTCCGGCGCCACGCGTCCGGCGGGCCAGCACCAGTTGCGCTTCACGGAAGGCAAAGCGCCGCTTGGCACGCTGGCGCCGGGCCATTACGAACTCGTCGTCGAGGCCGCGCGCGAAGTCGGTGGGCACGAAACCCAGCGCATCGCATTCGACTGGCCGGCGAAGTCCACGCAGCACCTGTCGGCGAAGGGCGCGGAAGAGCTCGGCCAGATCACCCTCGACATCAATCCCTGAGAACCGGAGCTTATCGATGAAGCACGCCATTGTTCGCACCGCGCTCTGCGCCGCCCTCGTCCTGCCGCTCGCCGCGCACGCCCACAAGATGTGGATGGTGCCGTCGGCCACCGTGATTTCCAGCGACGACGCCTGGGTGACCGTCGACGCGGCGGTGTCCAACGATCTCTACTATCCGGATCATTTCCCGGCGAAGCTCGATCAGCTCGTCATCACCGCGCCGGACGGCTCGACGGTGAAGCCCGAGAACGCGTCGACCGGCAAGTACCGCAGCACGTTCGACCTGGCCGTGCCGCAGAAGGGCACCTACCGGCTCGCGCTGGTCAACCAGGGTGTGTTCGCGAACTACGAGGTCGACGGCAAGAAGCAGCGCTGGCGCGGCACCGCCGACGAGCTGAAGGGCGCGATCCCCGCGAATGCGAAGAACGTGCAGGTCGCCGAGATGGCCTCGCGCGTCGAGACGTTCGTCACTCAGGGCTCGCCCAGCGCCGGTGCGCTGAAGCCGACGAACAAGGGCCTGGAACTCGTGCCGGTCACGCCGCCGAACGACCTGATGGCCGGCGAGAAGGCGACGTTCCAGCTGCTCATCGACGGGAAGCCGGCCTCGAACCTCAAGGTCGTCGCGATCGACGGCGGCACGCGTTACCGGAACAAGCAGGACGAGCTCGACACCACGACCGACAAGGATGGCAGGTTCAGCTTCACGTGGCCGGAAGCGGGCATGTACTGGGTGAACGCCTCCACGGAAGACGACAGGACTTCGGTCAAGGATGCGAAGCAGCGTCGCCTCGCCTATACGGCGACGCTCGAAGTGCTCCCGCAGTAAAAGCACGATGACGCACGACGACAGGAACGGCCCCGGCCGCGACAGCACTTCGCGAGGAAGCTTGGGCTCCGTGGCTCGTGGCGTGGCAAGACGCGGCGCGCTCGCCGTGTTCATGGCGTTGCTGTCGTTCGCGTCCATCGCCTCCGCCACGGATGTCCGTCGTTTCGAAGGCGAGACCATGGGCACGACGTGGTCGGTGAACGCGGTGTTGCCCGATGGCGCGGACGACCGCGCCATCGAGCGGGGCATCCAGGCCGAGGTGGATCGCGTCGTCGCGCAGATGAGCACCTACGAACCCGACTCCGACCTGAGTCGCTTCAACCGTGCTCCCGCCGGCACGTGGCAGACGCTGCCGCCGGAGTTCTTCGCGGTGCTTCGCTACGCCCTCGGTCTCGCGAAGGATTCCGGCGGCGCCTACGATCCCACCGTCGGCCCGCTGGTGAACCTCTGGGGCTTCGGACCCGACCACCGCCCGCACGAACCACCGGACGCCGCGGCCATCGCCGCCGCGCGCGCACGCGTCGGCTGGTCGAAGATCCGCGTCGACGAGCCGGGGCACCGCGCGTTCCAGCCCGGCGGCGTGTACGTGGACCTGTCGTCCGTCGCCAAGGGGTTCGGTGTCGATCAGGTGGCGCGCTTCCTCGACCGGTCGGGCGTGCGGGCTTACCTCGTGGAGGTGGGCGGCGAATTGCGTGCGCACGGACGGAAGCCGGACGGCACGCCGTGGCATGTCGGCATCGAACGGCCCGGTGCGGCCACCGGTGCGGTGGACGATCCCGACCAGGTCGGGCGCATCGTGTCGCTGAAGGACAAGGCGATAGCCACGTCGGGTGATTACCGGCACTTCTTCGAAAGCGGCGGCCGGTTCTTCTCGCATCACATCGATCCGCGCACGGGTCTGCCGGTCGCGCACCGGGTCGCCTCGGTGAGCATCCTCGCGGACGACTGCATGCACGCCGATTCGCTCGGCACGACGATGACCGTGCTCGGTCCGGAGGCCGGCATGGCGTACGCGACGAAGCACGGCATCGCCGTGCTGTTCATCCTGTACGGCGAGGACGGTCGTTTCGAGGAACGCGCGTCACCGGCGTTCCTGGCGGCGACGAAGTCGTGAGCGCGTCGTGAGGGCGCTCCTCGGTCAGCTGGTCATCGGACTGGCGCTGCTCGTCGTCGCTCTGTCCTGCTGGCGCCTGCAGGCACCGGCGAGCATCGGCGTCGGCTCGCCGTGGAACGTCACCGCCGCCGGCGCCATCGCGCTCGCGTGGATCGGCTTCACCGTCCGGATGGTGGCGCGACGAACACCCGACGAACCCCATGACGCGGGCGGCATCCTCGTCGTCCACGCGTCGCAGACGGGTTTCGCGACCGAACTGGCGATGAAGACCGCCGACGAGCTGCGCGCTGGCGGCAAGCCCGTCGACATCCGCGGCATCGACGACGTCACGCCCGCCATGCTCGCGCAGGCGACGCGCGCGCTGTTCGTCGCGAGCACCACGGGGGAGGGCGACGCGCCGGATGCGGCGACCGCGTTCCGGCAGCGTGCGATGCGCGCGCCCGCGGCACTCGGTGGACTCGCCTACGGCGTGCTCGCCCTCGGCGACCGCGATTACGACGACTTCTGCGCCTTCGGCCGCGAGCTCGATGCCTGGTTGCGCGCCAGTGGCGCGACGCCGCTGTTCGATCGCGTCGATGTCGACAACGGCGACGAGGGCAGCCTCCGTCACTGGCAGCACCAGGTCGCGCACGTGGCCGGCACGACCGGACTCGCCGACTGGCGCAGGCCCGCATATCAACCATGGCGTCTCGTCGAGCGGCGCCTGCTCAATCCCGGCAGTGCCGGCGGACCGTGCTTCCATGTCGCGCTCGCGCCGAGCGACGAGACACACCTCGCATGGGACGCCGGCGACATCGCCGAGGTCGGGCCGCGGCGGCACCGTGCGGATGAAGGCACGCATCCCCATCGCGAATACTCCATCGCGTCGCTGCCGACGGATGGTGCGATCCACCTCGTCGTGCGCCAGATGCGTGGCGAGGATGGCGGCCTCGGCATCGGATCGGGCTGGCTGACCGAGCATGCGGCCATCGGCGACGCGATCGATCTCCGCGTACGTCGCAACGCGGGGTTCCACGCGCCTTTCGACGACCGGCCGCTGCTGCTCGTCGGCAACGGCACCGGTATCGCGGGACTTCGCGCCTTGCTCAAGGCGCGCATCGCGCAAGGTCGTCATCGCAACTGGATGATCTTCGGCGAGCGGCACAGCGCGGTCGATCGGCTGCATGTCGACGAGCTGGTCCAGTGGCATGCGGAGGGCGGGATCGAGCGTCTGGACCTCGTCTGGTCGCGCGAATCGTCGACGGAGCGCTACGTGCAGGATCGCCTGCGTGGCAGCGCGGAAGCGCTGCGCGGGTTCGTCGCGGACGGCGCGAGCATCCACGTCTGCGGCAGCCTCGCCGGCATGGCGCCGGGGGTGGATGCCGTGTTGCGCGCCACCCTGGGTGACGTCACGGTCGATGAACTCGCTTCGACGGGGCGCTATCGACGCGACGTCTACTGACGCTCTCGCGAGCAACCATCGCCGATACGATCGGCTCCCACCCTTCGGTAGGTGACCTGCCACCGAGCCGGTGGGAGCCGATCGTATCGGCGATCCCGCGGCAGCGGGCCGAGTGCCGGTGTAGTGGGATCGCTGGATAGGTCCTCAGACCACCCGAAGCAGCACCTTTCCGTCCCGCATGCCATCGAACCGCAGCGACGTCAGGTCCGTCACCCACTCGACGTTCGGGGGCACCTCTTCCGGATGATCGCCCGCGATGGCGACGACCCGCGCACCCGCGGCGAGGCCGGCGTCGATGCCCGCCTTCGCGTCTTCGAACACCAGGCAGTCCTTCGGATCGGCACCCATGCGCCGCGCACCGAGCAGGTAGCCCTCGGGATCGGGCTTGCCCAGCGTCACGATCTCGCCCGTCACCATGCGCGGCGGCGGCACGAGGCCCGCGGCGCCGAGACGTGCCTTCGCCAGTACCGTGTCGGCCGAGGTGACGATGGTCCACGCCTCGGGTGGAAGCGAGGCGAGGAGTTCCACGGCGCCCGGAATCGGCACGATGCCGTCGACGTCCTCGACCTCCTCGCGGTACAGGCGCTGGTACACCGCCTCCACGTCCATGCCGGGCTTCGCGAACATCTCGACCGAATCGCGCATGCGCACGCCATGCAGTCGCGGCAGGACGGTGTGCCAGTCGATGCCGTTCTCGTCGCACCAGCGCTTCCAGATCTTCTCGACGACGACGCGCGAATCGATCAGCGTGCCGTCCATGTCGAACAGCAGGGCCTGTGCCTCGATGACCGTGCCCGATTGAAGTCGCATGATGCCTCCGGAAGGTGGAAAGCCCTCCACCATACCGGAGCATCGTCGTCGCGTCAGCGCACCGCGGTGGCCGCGCGGTCGCGAATCGCCTCCGCGACGATCGCGTTCACCTCGTCGGCGGCCTTGCGCGAGGCGGCGGCCTGCTGGCGGCCCCATTCGGCCTGGCTCTTTCCGTTCATCGCGCGGAGCTGACCCAGTTCGGCCATCTTCTTCGCGAGCTCCGCCTGCTCCTTGCCGATCGCCGCGTGGCCCGCCGCGTAAGCGGCCCGGTCGTCGGGGCGCATCGGCATCGTCTCCTTCACGGCCAGCTCCGCCTGGCGGTGGGCGAGCTTCGACATCTGCTCGTTGAGGATGGCCTGCTGGCGATCGATGTCCGCCATCTTCTCCGCGCTCATCCGGCCCGACTCGGCGGGAACGGCGCTGCGTGCGAAGGCTTTTTCGATCCGCTTGAGGTAGGCGGGATCCTTCAGCACCCACGCCTGCGCACCGTCGCGGTACCAGACGAACTCGCCCGCGCCGGCGCGCGCCGCTTCCGCGCGCTGGAAGTCGACGTTGCTGCCGTTCATCACATGGATGTCGTCGCCGAAGTAGATGAACGCATGGTCAGGCAGGTGGCCTGGGCCGGGATGGTAGGCCGTCGCGGGTGTGGGCGGCGCCATGGGCGCGACGGGCGCGGGCGGCGGCACGGGCATCGCTACCGCATCCGCCATCGGAGCGGCAGGCGCGGCGGGTGCCGGCGGGGGCGCCGGCGCGGCGTCCATGAAGGCGACCGGCCGGGTCGTGGCGCTGTCCGCGGCGACCACGCGCCAGGGCGTGACACCGACGACCGCGATGGCGGCGACGAGGCAGAAGGCGAATACGGGGCGCGATGCCTGGGTGGCCTGACCGAGCATGTCGAGTCTCCTTTTCAGAGTGCGGAACGTGGGTGAGGCGCCTGCCAGGGCGTGATGCGGGTGCGGCGTGACGCCGAGGCGCAGGAGCATGCGTCCATAGGTCCGCGCCGCCTGACGGCCGCGCGAGACGACCAGGGCGTCGCAGGCCGCCTCGCGGCAGATCGCGTACTCGCGCGTCGCCAGGTGGACGAGGGGGTGGAAGAAGAACAGCGTGCGTGCGAGCAGGGGAACCCAGCCGAGGACGAGGTCGCCGCGGCGCACGTGCGCGAGCTCGTGCATGAGTGCCATGTCGAGTTCGTCGTCGTCGAGACGCTCGTCCAGCGGCAGCAGGATCGTCGGGCGCAGGAAGCCGACCACCTGCGGCGAATCCACTTCGCGCGAGACCGCCAGCCGGGGCGAGCGACGCAGGCCGAGTTCGCGGGCGCGCTTCGCGCAGAGCGTGTCCACGCGGACGTCGTCGTGCGCCAGCGAGCGGCGCAGCACGCCGGCGAGCCGCGCGCCGCGCACGGCGGCGACGACGAGCTGCCCGAGGATTCCGACGGCCCACAGGCAGAGCACGATGGCGATCCAGGAGATCGCGCCTGCGTTGGCGGTGGTGGTCTGCGCCGCGCCGGCGTCGGTTACCTGCGGGACATCCATGACGGCCGCTTGCGCCGTCGCGGGCGCAGGCGCGGGAAGCCACGGCAGTCCGAACGGCGTGGGGGCGACGATGCCCACGATCAGCTGTGCGCCGAGGAGCCACCACAAGAGGCTGCGCGTCGACGCGGATAGTGACGGGAACGACCGGCAGACGGCGTAGACGAGCGCACCGAGCAGCAGGGCCTGCGCGGAGGCGAAGGCGAGCCGGGTGGACAGCGTATCGAGGAAGGCATCCATGTCAGCGCTTCTCGCGACGCGACTGCAGGGTATCGACCAGTGCCTCGAGTTCGGCCAGCTCGCTGTCGCTGACCTGGCCGCGTTCGGACATCCACGCGACGAATGGCGAGACCGATCCCTGCAACGTGTTCTGGACGAAGCGCGCGACCGCGCCCGTCATCACCTCGCCGGTGCCGTTGATCGCGCTGTAGCGGAAACTGCCGTCGATCCGGCGGCGGGTGAGGTAACCCTTCGCGCGGAGGCGCTCCATCATCGTCAGCACCGTCGAGCGGGCGAGGCCGCGCGACTCGCCATACCCCGCGACAACCTCCGCCACCGAACTCTTCGGGGCATCCTCGATGTACTGCAGCAGCGCCAGTTCCTGGTCGCCGATCGTCTTCTTGCTCATGCCGCCCGCTCCTGACTACAGCTGTAGGCAGGGTGCGCCTGACGACAGCTGTAGTCAAGCATGACTTCCGGGAGGGGCGCCGGTGTGGGAGCGGCCCTGGCCGTGACAGCTTCTCGCGGAGAGCGACAGGTCCTGCGGCGTGTCGCGGACGGCTGTCGCGGCCAGGGCCGCTCCTACAGGCGGTTTCTTACCAGCGGTACGCGACCCGCGTGTAGAGATAGCGGCCGCTGTAGCCGAACGGCGAGTAATCAGGGTACGGCCAGGTGCCGCCGACGGCACCGTCGCTGCCTGCCTTGTACTTCTGCGGATACACGTTGGTGAGGTTGTCCACGCCCGCCGTGAACGTCCATCCGGCCGTGGCGAAGCTGGCCGACAGGTCGAGCAGCCAGCGGGCGGGGAAGACCTGGTCGTATCCCGGGTTGCTGATCGGATCCTGGTTCTGGCGGAACTGCCCGTAACGCGTGAGCGCGCTGTGGAAGTTCCACGCACCGAGCGTGTAGTCGCCGCCGAGCGCGATCTTGTCGCGTGGCGCGCCCTCGGTGATGTAGCCCTGCGCGATATGGCCCACGCGCACCAGTTCGAGCCCGTTCTGTGCGAGCTGCGGCGGATTCGGCGCCACCGACAGGATCGACGTGTGGTTGCGGTTGTACGCCGCGGTCAGCTGAAGCAGCCCGGCGTTGCCGAGGTCGAGCCGGTAACCGCTGCTGAAATCGACGCCGCGGGTGCGCGTCTTCAGGGCGTTGGTGAAGTAACTGCCGCCCTGGATGTTCGTGTAGCCCTGGCTCGTCAGGTAGGCGCGAACGTCGTCGCCGACGAGGTTCTCGGAGGCCACGATGCGATTGCCGATCGTGATCTGGTAGACGTCGAGCGAGAACGTCCAGTTGCCCGGCAGGTACGTCGCGCCCAGCGTGTAGTTGTGCGACTTCTCGGCTTTGAGCGGTTCCGCGCCCAGTGCGCGAGCGACGGGATCGCTCACCGCGAAGTTCCGGATCTGTGTCGGCACGCCGCCGATCACGTTGGTCGACGTCGTGGTGTAGAACTGCTGCGCGAGCGAGGGCGCCCGGAATCCGGTGCCGGCCGTGCCACGCAGGGCGAACGTGTCGGTGAAGTCGTAACGTGCCGAAAGCGTGCCGGAGGTCGTGTTGCCGAAGTCGGTGTAATCCTCGTGGCGGACGGCGAGCGAGCCGCTCAGCTTGTCCGTGATCTGGTTCTCGAGGCTGATGTACTCCGCGACGTCGTGTCGCGCGTGGTAGCCGGAGTCGCCGGGTGTGAAGCCCGGGAATCCCTGCGATCCCGTCCCGAAGTACGACGACGGATCGCCCGCTTCGATGCCATAGCGCTGGTAGAGGTATTCGACGCCGAACGCGAGGGTGACCGGGTTCTGCAGCCAGCCCACCGCGAGGTCCTTCGCGATGTCGACGTCGAACGCCTTCTGCGTGGCGATGAGCCGGCCCGCGTTGAAGCGCGTCGGACTCGCCGCGCCGAGATCCACGTTGAGCGTGTGGATCGGGTCGATGCTTACGTGGTCGCGTCCGTAGTTGCCGCTGACGTCCCAGCGCCATCCGCTCGCGGTCGTGCCGCGCACGCCCGCGACGAGGGCGCTGTCGATCGAGCGCACGTCGTTGAGGGGCAGGAAACCGTTCGGATAGATCGAGCGTATGTTGCGCGCGCTGTTGTAGGTACGGAAGAGCGCGGGCGACGTGCCTTCGCGGCTGCTCGTGCTCGCAAACGCGTAGAAGTCGGCGTTCGAGGTCACGGCGTACTGCACGTTCAGCAGGGCCTGGTGGTTGCTGATGTCGGGCTCGCCGATGCGCTGCGTGCGCTGGCCGTAGACCGGCGAGGACGGATCGCGGAAGTCGCGACCGCCGCGATTCGTCGCATCGGCATGCCCCTGCACGACGCTCAGGCGGGCCCAGCCCTTGTCGCCGCCGAGTGGCACGCCGATGCTCGCCTCGCCCTGCCATTGCTTGCCGTCGCCCGCGCTGTACCGGCCCGCGGTGATGCTCGCCGAATTGCTGCCTTCCTTCGCGGCGCCCTTGAGGACGATGTTGATCACGCCCGCGATGGCATCGGAACCGTATTGCGCCGAGGCGCCGTCGCGCAGCACCTCGATGTGATCCACGGCGGAAATCGGGATCGAGTTCAGGTCGGCGGGCGCCGAGCCGCGTCCCAGCGCGCCCTGCAGGTTGAGCAGGGCCGTGGTGTGCCAGCGCTTGCCATTGACGAGCACGAGCGTCTCGTCCGGCGACAGCCCGCGCAGCGCCGCCGGACGCACGATGCCCGAGCCGTCGTTACCGGGAGCGCGCGGGAAGTTCAGCGACGGCACGAGTCGCGACAACACGGCGCCCAGCTGCGTGTCGCCCACCGACTGGAGGTCCTTCGCCGTCACGATGTCGATCGGTGAGAGCGAGCTTTCCTGGCTGCGGTTGACCGAGCGCGTGCCCGTCACGACCACCGATTCCAGGTTCGTGGGAGGCTTGGCCTGCGCCTCGGATGGCGCCTCCTGCGCATGCGCGGCCGGCGCGAGGGCGGCGGCGATCAGGGCGGGAAGAGCGAGGCGGCGGAAGGGGAGGTGAAGCATGGGGGCGATCCTATGGGGTAGCGATGGATGAACGACGCCATTCGCGACACGCACGCGAACGACGCTAGCTCGCCGCGAGGGCGAAGGCTTGGAAAAACGGGGATTGCGGCGACGGACCGCGATCGGGCGGCCGTTCGTTCGCGACGGGGGAGCGCTACGCCGGAGGCGTCAGCGCGAGGCGTTTACGCCCGACAACAGCGACAACACGCCGCGACCAGCAGGGTGGTCGGCAGGGAAGGCGTGTTGACGATGTGCTGCGGGTTCGGGTTCACGGATGCCTCGTGTGGGTGGCCCGGTGAGACGTCTGGATGGCCAGATCGTCGGGCCATGCTGTGGCATGGGGAAAACGATGTCAACCGGGCGACAGCGGAGCGCTTGACGCATCCTCGTGGACCGGGCCCGTGGACGCCGGCGTGCGCCGGGGTGACGGTTGTGGATGTCGGGGCGTGGCGGCCCCCTCACGTCGCACCGGCGCATGCCGGTGCCCACGGCGAGGCGCTCGGTTGTCGCGGCGAAGTCCCATAAAAAAAGCCCCCGCCGGAGCGGGGGCTTTCGGTTGCCTCGTCGGTCGCGGTGGCGAACCACCGCGAAGGATCAGGCGGCCGCGTCCTTCAGCTTCTTGAGCGGACGCACCTTGACCTTGACGGACGCCGGCTTGGCGGCGAACCAGCGCTCTTCACCCGTGAACGGGTCCTTGCCCTTGCGCTTCGGCTTCGCGGCGACGGCGACCGAGGTGATCTTCAGCAGGCCCGGCAGCGTGAACGTGCCAGCGCCCTTCTTGTGCACGGACGCGGAGATCGCGCCTTCGAGCGAGGCCAGGACGGCCTTCACGCTCTTGCTGTCGACGCCGCTCTGCTCGACGATGTGCGAGACGAGCGAGGACTTCGAAAGCGGATCCTTGATGGGCTTGAGGGCGGCCGGCGCCTTCGCAGCCTTGGCGGGAGCCTTGGCAGCGGCCTTCTTCGCCGCCGTTTTGGTGGTCTTGGCCATGGTTATCCTTGTCACTTTGTTCGAAAGAGGCGGCCTTTCCGGCCGGTGCCCAGCGGGCGACTCACTCTAGCGTTGCTTTCGTCCGCTGAAAATAGGGTCCGCGAAAAAATATTGGCCTTTTGGAGTCTTTTTTTCAGACTCCTCGTGACGCGCTGCGGAAAAACGCCGGTCAGATACCCGCGTACCACTCGTAACCGTTGTCTTCCCAGTAACCGCCCCTGCCTTCGCCGATGCGCGCGAAGCTGTCGACGAGCTCGATCCGGCGAAGGTACTTGGCGTGCTTGTAGCCGAGCTGGCGCTCGACGCGAAGCCGCAGGGGCGCGCCGTTGGCGACGGGCAGCGTCGCGTCGTTGAGGGCGTAGGCGAGCAGCGTCTGCGGATGCCGCGCTTCCGTCAGGTCGATGCTCTCGTAGTACGGCGTGTCCTCTTCGATGTGGTCGAAGCAATGGAACACCACATAGCGTGCATCCGGCCGGGGTTGCACGTGGTCGAGCACGGCGCCCAGCGGGGTGCCGGTCCATTTGCCGATCACGCTCCAGCCCTCGACGCAATCGTGACGCGTGATCTGCGTACGCGTTCCCAGGGCCCTGAGCGCATCGAGCGAGAACTGCGCGGGCCTGGCGACGAGGCCACCCACGTCGAGACGGTATCCGGCGAAATGGTCGCGCATGAGCGCCTGGTACTCGGGCGTGTCGGGGAGGGTGCTTCCGTTCGCCTTGAACACCGGGGAGATGTCGGCCTCCGTGAATTCCTTCGCGAGCGCGGTGGAGGGCGAGAGCAGGCGCTGGACGCGACGCGTCACGCCTTCGGCCGAATCGAGCACCTTCGCACCGGTATCGCTCTGCGAGATCGCGTCGCAGCCGGCGAGGGCCGCGCCTCCCATCGCGAGCACCGCGTTGCGCAGGAAACGGCGGCGGTCAGTCATGGGGCACCTCCTTGCGATCCGCGCGCACGCGGTACCAGCCGGTGATCATGCCACGGAGCTGGTTGAGCGGCCCGCTGACCAGTACTTCGAACACGTGGACGAGAACGAACGCGACGAACGCCATCGCGATGACGAAGTGAATCGTCCGCGCGGACTGGCGGCCGCCGACGAGATCGACCAGCCAGTGCAGGACGGCGTCCATGCGCGGCGACATGGCGAGCCCCATCAGGACGATGCCGCCACCGAGCACGACGATCGCGAAGAGGTAGGCCAGGCGCTGCAGCACGTTGTAACGCAGGGCGTCATCGCCTTCGGGATGACGGAATCGCAGGTGGTCGACGATCGAGCGGCCGATGCCGCGCCAGTCGCGGCGGGTCGGCACGAGGTCGCGTGCGAAGTGGCGGCTCGCCAGCGACCAGCCCACGTAGGCGATGCCGTTGGCGACGAAAATCCAGCCGAAGAAGAAGTGCCAGCGTCGTCCCATGGCGAGCCAGCCGGGGCCGGGAATCGTCGCCCAGGCGGGAAAGCCCCGCGCCGTCCACTCGCCATCGACACGGGACGCCCCGAGCACGCCCGTCGTATCGAACGAGTGGCTTCCGATGCGTGTCGTGCCGACGGGCCGGCCGGCCGGGTCCTGTCCGCCTTCGAGCGCGAGCAGCGGCGTGTCGAAATGGGAACGCTCGCCCCAGTACAGCGCCGGGTGGGCGTTGAATATCTGCAGGCCGCTGCCGAGGAGGACGCAAAGGCAGACCACGTTGATCCAGTGCATCACGCGGACGGGCCAGCGATGGCGGTAGACGAGACGCGTGTCGGTCACGACGGCACTCCGTGGGGACGCGTCGAGTATGCGCTCTCAGCCGGACGTGTCCACCCAGCCCGCCGCGACGGCGACACGGAGATCGTCGAGGTCGTCCAGGTCGTGCGCGAGCGTGTCGGCGCGCACGGTGCGGGGATCCGCATCCGTCCAGAGCCGCCGGAATCCGGTATCGGCCCGCAGGGTCGCGGCGCGCGCGAACGTCGAAGCGCGCAGGACGGCCGGCACGCCCTGCGCGTCGCCGTACGCACTCACCGTGTCGCGGTCGTCGCGGTGGGCGTCGAGCAGCGCGCGAAGGTGCGAATCGTCGAGTGCCGGCTGGTCGACCACGGTCACCAGGACCGGCCGGTCGCGTCCCGCGAGCGAGCGCGCCGCCGCGCGCAGCGACGAGGCCATGCCTTCGGTCCACGCGTCGTTCGTGACGATCTCGATGTCGAGGCCCGACGTCGCCGCGGCGACCTCTTCGCGATGGGCGCCGGTCACGACGATCGTGCGCGCCGGCGCGGTGGCCAGCACCAGTCGCGCGACGCGCGCGATCAGCGTTTCGCCGTCCCGACGGAGCAACTGCTTCGGACGTCCGAGGCGCCGGCTGCCGCCCGCCGCGAGGATCACGGCGTCGTGCGCGGGCGTCACGGTTGCCGTGCGCGATCGCGCTGGCAGACCTGGGCGAGGATGGACAGCGCGATGCCGTGAGGCGTCTGCGCGCCGATGGGCAGCCCGGCGGGCAGGTGCAGGCGATCGAGTTCGTCGTCGCCGAGGCCGTCGTCGCGCAGGCGCTGGATGCGCGAGCCGATCTTGTTCCGGCTACCGAGCACGCCGACCGCGAACGCCGGTGAATTCAGGGCATGCGCCGCCACGGCGTGATCGATTTCGGCGTCGTGGCTGAGCGAGTAAACGGCGGTGCGATCGTCGATCGCCAGGGCCGCGAGGGAGACGGGCAGGGCGCGCGGGTCGTAGAGCACCGGCGCGATACCGGGGGGTGGCTGCATCGGGCCATGCGGCCGCAGCAGGGCGACCTCCACGCCCACCATCGGGGCGATCGTGGCGACGGCGAGGCTGACCGGGTCGCCGCCGACGACGACGAGTCGCAGCGGTGGCCGGTGGACGACGGCATACGACCCCGGCTCGGCGGCGTGCTCGCCTTCCTCGACACGCCATTCGCCGTCCGTCCCGGCGACGCGCACCGTGACGGTGCGCCGTTCGCGCCGGGCGACGGCGAGCTCGTTCATGTACCGCGACGGCTCGCGCAGTTCACGAACGAAGATGCCGATGCGGCCGCCGCAGGTCAGCTGGATGTCGACCACCTCGCTGCCCACCCCGTAGTCGAGCAGGCGGGGTCGCCCCTCCGCCAGCACCATGGCGGCCTCGCTCGCGACGGCCGCCTCGACGCATCCGCCCGAGACGTAGCCGGCGACGCGGCCGTCCGCCGCGATCGCCATTTCGCTGCCGAGCGGGCGTGGGGAGGGGCCCTCGGCGGTCACCAGGGTGGCCAGGGCCACCCGGCCGGCATGCGCGAACTCGCGCAGCGAGGGCAGGAGATCCTCCACGAGGGCGTATTCGGGCCACGCGGGCCACGCGGGCATGATGGTCTGGTCCAAGGCACTCATGGTGGAAGTCTGGCACGATTGCACCCATAGGACGTGACCGGGCCGAAACACCCGTCTCACGCCACCCGTGTTCTGCTAAGGCGACCATGTCACCCCTCATCGACCGCCACGGACGTACCAAGCGCAAACTGCGGATATCGCTGACCGATCGCTGCAATTTCCGCTGCACGTACTGCATGCCCGAGCATCCGGACTGGCTGCCCCGCGCGAGCCTGCTGGAGCGCGACGAGATCGTGCGCCTCGCCGGCCTGTTCGTGGACCACGGCATCGACCAGATCCGCCTCACGGGCGGCGAGCCGCTCCTGCGCCGCGACCTGCTGGAATGCGTGCGCGCGATCGACGGCCTGCGCGCGCGTGGCCTGGCGCGGCTGTCGATGACGACGAACGCGTCGCGCATCGCGCCGAAGGCTCGCGAGCTCATCGCGGCCGGCATCGACGACTTCAACGTGAGCCTGGATGCCCTCGATCCGGAGACCTTCCGCCACCTGACCCGTCGCGAGATCGCGCCCGTGCTCGACGGCATCGACGCGCTCGCGGACGCCGGCGCGAACGTGAAGCTCAACGCCGTGGTGATCCGCGGCGACAACGAAAAGGACGTGGTGCCGCTGCTGGACTGGGCCATGGCGCGCGGCCTGCCCCTGCGCTTCATCGAGTACATGCCGTTGGACGCGCCGGGTCACTGGAAGCGCGACGCCGTCGTGTCCGAGGCCGAGATCCTCGACGCGATCCGCGTGACGCACCGGGTCGACGTCGTGCCACGGAGCCACGATCCGGCCACGCCTTACCTGGTCGACGGGCACTATCCCCTCGGCATCATCTCCACCGTCTCCCATCCGTTCTGCGCCACGTGCGATCGCCTGCGCATCACCGCCACCGGCGAGCTGTTCACCTGCCTGTTCTCCCCCGTGGGAACACCGCTGGGCGCGCGCATGCGCGAAGGCATCGACGACGAGGCCCTGGCCGCGCACGTCGCCCGCGCCGTCTGGCTGAAGGACGCCGGCTATGCCTCGCGGCCCGGCCCGGTCGACCGGCCGCTGACCATGCACGCGATGGGCGGATGACTCACCTCGTACCGGAATGTCCATGACACCGATCGTCTTCGAACTCTATGCCAACCTCGAACGGCTGGCCGGCGGCAGCGAATGCCGCGTCGAAACCGACGCCGACGTCGCCACGGTCGGCGACGCGCTGACGCTGCTGGCGCGCGAACGGCCCGAACTGGCCGGCTCGCTGGAGCGCTGCGCCTGCGTGTCGGGCGACACCATCATCCGCCGTGCGGACGCGCTGCCCGCCGACCGCCGCATCGCACTGCTGCCGCCCGTGGCGGGAGGCTGACCATGACCCACGTTCTCTCTCACGACCCCGTCGCCGTCGAACCGCTCCTCGAGCTCGACGCCCATCCGGAGTGCGGCGGCCTCGCGCTGTTCGTCGGCACGGTGCGCGACCACCACGAGGGGCGCTCGGTGCGCCACCTCAAGTACACGGCGCACGAGCCGCTCGCGGCGAAGGTGATTCGCGACGTCGAGCACGCCACGCGCGAACGCTACGGGGTACCGTACGTACGCATCGTGCATCGCCTGGGCGACCTCGCGATCGGCGACATCGCCATCGTCTGCGTCGTGCGCGCGCCGCACCGTGCGGAAGCGTTCGACGCCTGCCGCTACGCCGTCGACGCGGTGAAGCATGGCGCGCCGATCTGGAAGGAAGAGTTCTACACCGACGGCAGCAGCGCGTTCGTGGAAGGCTGCTGCATCCGCGACGACCTCGACGAGCCGGCCCCGGCGGCGCACCGCCACCACACGCACACGAGCCACGGATGAAAGACGTCAGCCAGAAGCCGGATTCCCTTCGCGTCGCACGCGCCACCGCCACGTTGCATGCTCCCGCCCACTGCATCGCGCTGCTGCGCAGTGGCGATACCGAGAAGGGCGATCCCCTGAAGACCGCGCGCGTCGCCGGCATCCTCGCCGCGAAGCGCACCGACGAGCTGATCCCGCTCTGCCATCCGCTGCCGATCCATCGCGCGGATGTCGCGTACGAGCTCGCCGAGACCTCGGTGCGCGTGATCGCGGAAGTGCAGACGATCGGCCCGACGGGCGTCGAGATGGAAGCGCTGACCGCGGCGAGCCTCGCGGCGCTCACGATCTACGACATGCTCAAGCCGTATGCCGAGCCCGATGAGCTGCACATCGAGGATTGCCGCCTCGAACGCAAGACGGGCGGCAAGTCGCATTACCGGCGCACGCTCGCCGCGCCGCGCAGCGCGGCCGTCGTGGTGCTGTCGGACACCGTCGCCAGCGGCGCCAAGCCGGACACCGCCGGGGCGTACGTGCGCGATGCCCTGATCGAGGCCGGATTCGATCCGGTGGAATACGCCGTGATCGCGGATGACGCCGAGGTCCTCGGCGACCTGTTGCGCTCGTTGGTCGACGGCGGCGTGAACCTCGTGATCACCGTCGGCGGCACCGGCCTCGGGCCGCGCGACATCACGGTGGACACGGTGCGGCCGCTGCTCGACGTCGAGATTCCCGGCATCATGGAGACCGCCCGCGCCTTCGGACAGAAACGCATGCCCTTCGCGATGCTGTCGCGCGGTGTCGCGGGGTACGTGCGCGACACGCTCGTGGTCACGTTCCCGGGCAGCCGGGGCGGTGCGGGCGAATCGCTGGCCGCCGTGTTGCCGGGCCTCGTGCATCTGCTGGAGACCGGCCGCACGGGTGGCCGCCATCCCGGCGGCTACGGCGAGGCGCACTGACATGGCGCTGCTGCCGATCGCCGAGGCGCTGGAAGCGTACGCCACCGCCGTCCGCTCGCTGCCGACGCATCGCGTGCCGCTCGAGCTGGCGCTCGGCGCGGTGCTGGCCGAAACGCCGCGCGCGCGCATCGCGCTGCCGCGCTTCACGCAGAGTTCGGTCGACGGCTATGCGGTCCGGGCCGACGACGGCACGGCGCAGCGCCGTCTGGTCGGCACCGCGGCCGCCGGACAGCCCGCGGCCGTCGCCATCGGTCCCGGTGACGCCGTGCGCATCCTCACCGGCGGCGTCCTGCCCGAGGGCGCGGATGCCGTGGCACGTCAGGAGATCGTCGAGCGCACGGGCGAGGGCATCGTCCTTCGCGAGGCCGTGCGCAAGGGCGAGGCGATCCGTTACGAAGGCGAGGAGCTCGCGGCGGGTGCCGCGCTGGCGGAGCCGGGGCGCCGCATCGGCGCCGGCCTGCTCGCCGCGATGGCCATGGCGGGCATCGACACCGTCGAGGTGTATCGGAGGCCTCGCATCGCTGTGCTGGTCACCGGCGACGAAGTGGTGCGCGCCGGGGAGCCGCTCGAACCCGGGCAGGTCTACGACGCCAACGGTCCGCTGCTGCGCGCGTGGTTCGTGGAAAACGGCTATGGCGAGCCCGTCGTCGCGTACGTGCGCGATGACGAGACGGCGCTGGAAGAAGCCATGAGCGCGGCGCTGGATAGCGCCGACCTCATCGTGACCAGCGGCGGCGTATCGGTGGGCGACCGGGATTTCATTCCGGTGGTGGCCGACCGGCTGGGCGTGCGCAAGGTGTTCTGGAAGGTTTCGCAGAAGCCGGGCAAGCCGCTCTGGTTCGGCATGCGCGACGGCCGCGCGATGCTCGGCATGCCCGGAAATCCCGCCGCGGTGCTCGTGTGCCTCGCGGTGCATGCGCGCGCGGTGCTCGCGCGCCTGGAGGGCGAGGCGGAGCCCCAGCCCGCGTGGCGTCGCGGCGTGCTCTCGGGCGAGGTGGATGCCGACGAGGAGCGCGATCGCCTGGTCCGCATGCGGCTCGATCTCTCGGACGGCACCGCCTCATTGGGCCTGCTGCCGCGGCAGGACTCGCACATGCTCAGCAACCTGGCCTCGGCGCATGCCCTGGTCTGGCTGCCGGCGCGACGCGCGCCGTTCGCGGCGGGCGAGAAGGTGCGCTGGCTGGCGATCTGACAGCGCACGATTCGCCCGGACCGCGGGTCCGGGCGTGGGTCTTACCAGGCCTTCACATCGGTCACGACGACCGTGTAGTCCTGCATTTCCGGCGAGTAGCGGAACAGGCGGCCGAGATCGAAGTCCACGGCCTTGCCCGGCTCGATGTTCGACGTGCCGGCCGGCCAGCCCTGCTTGCTCGCGATGACCTTGCCCGAGGCGTCCTTCGCATCGATGCGGATCTGCGCGGCCGCGGCTTCGGCGCACTTGTTGACCAGGTTGCCCTTCATGCTGAAGCGCGGCTGGCCCGAACCCTGCTGCAGCTTCACGGCGAAGTCGTCGATGGCGAAATCCTTGGCGGCGCAGGCGGCGTGGGCGGACAGCGGGGCGGCGAGGAACAGCGCGGCGGCGATGGCGATCTTCTTCATGGGTGTGACCTGTCGATAGGGGATTGGATAACGCACGAAGGGCGTTCCACCTACCTATCGGCAAGGTCCGGGAGGACTTGAGGGGTTTCTGCGACGCGTCAGACCGCGACGGCGAAGAGGTCCGCCATCGGTTCGATCTCGGGCTCGAACCAGCGCTTCACGGGGGCGAAGCTGCGCCGGTGCGCGTCGCAGGGGCCGAGCCGTCCCAGGGCTTCGAGGTGTTCGGGCACGGCGTAGCCCTTGTGCCGGGCGAAGCCGTAGCCGGGGTGCAGCGCGTCGAGGGCATGCATGTGCCGGTCGCGACTGACCTTGGCGAGGATGGACGCCGCGCTGATCGCCGGTTCCGTGGCGTCGCCGCCGATCACCGCGCGGCCTTCGCAGGGCAGGGTGCGCGGCAGGCGATTGCCGTCCACCAGGGCGATCTGCGGCGCGAGCGACAGACCCATCAGCGAGCGCGTCATGCCGACCATCGTCGCCTGGAAGATGTTGATGCGGTCGATCTCCTCGCGCTCGACGAAGATCACGCAGTGCGCGAGCGCTCGTTCGACGATGCGCGCGTAGAGCTTTTCCCGCACGTCCTCGGCCAGCTGTTTCGAGTCGTCGAGGCCGCGGATCGAGCGTGCCGGGTCGAGGATCACCGCGGCCACCACCACCGGACCCGCCAGGGGTCCGCGGCCGGCCTCGTCGACGCCCGCGACGACGAGGTCGCGACCGAGCTGGGAGGTGACGTTGCGCTTGCGTGGCATGGGCGGAAAGCCTAGTCGCCGACGCGGCCGGTGGGCAAGCGCCGGTCGATCAGTTCGGCCACCGCGGCGGCCGCGTGGTCCGCGGCGCGCCCGTCGAGGCCGCCGTGCAGCGCCCGATGCAGGACTTCGAAGGCCGCCACGACCTGGCCGCGCCGCTCGCTGTCGGCCAGCAGGTCGAGCGTGGCCCGCGCGAGGTTTTCCGGCGTGCATTCGTCCTGCATGTATTCCGGAACGAGACGCTCCTCGCCGAGGCCACAGGCGCGGGCGAGGATGTTCGGCAGGCTGTAGACGTCGGTCTTGAGCATCTTCAGCAGCTTCGCGATGCGGTAGCTGGTGGGCGAGACGCGATAGCCCACGACCATCGGCCGCTTGGCGAGCATGGCCTCCAGCGTCGCGGTGCCCGAGGCCAGCAGCACGGTATCGGCCGCGACCATCGCCTCGTGCGAATGGCCGTCCGTGAGCAGGGGCGGCGTGCCGGGAAAATCCGCGAGCAGGGTGGTCAGCCGGGCCCGCACGCGCTCGTTGGCGGCGGGCACGACGATCCGCAGCTGCGGCATGGCGGCGGCGACGCGCTTCGCCGCCTCGATGAAGGTCGCGCCGATGCGCTCGATCTCGCTCGGGCGGCTTCCCGGGAGCACCGCGAGGACGGGCTGGTCGTGGGGCAGGCCCAGCGCGTCGCGGGCGGCGTCGCGATCCGAGACCATGGGGAAGCGATCGGCGAGTGGATGCCCGACGAAGCGGGCATCGATGCCGTGCTTCGCGTAGATCGGCGGCTCCATCGGGAAGAGGCACAGGACACGGTCCGCCGAGCGTCCGATCTTTTCCGCGCGCTTCTCCCGCCATGCCCAGACGGAGGGGCTCACGTAATGGACGGTGGCGAGGCCGGCGTCCTTGAGCTTCCGCTCGACGCCCAGGTTGAAGTCGGGGGCGTCGATGCCGATCACGATCGTCGGACGGGCAGCGAGGATGCGCGCGAGCAAGGCCTTGCGCAGCTTCAGCAGGCGCGGAAGGTGGCTGACCACTTCCGCGAAGCCCATGACGGAGAGCTCGCGGATGTCGTACCAGGACTCGAAGCCGCGCGCGAGCATGCGCGGGCCGCCGATGCCGGTGAAACGGGCGTCCGGATAGCGCGCGCGCAGGGCGTCGATGAGGTCGGCGCCCAGCTGGTCGCCGGAATCCTCGCCCGCGATCAGGACGATCAGCGGCGATGTCGCGTCGGGGATGGTCTGCTGCATGGTGATGGGTCTCCCGCAGCCGGCGTCCCGGCCTTGCGAAACGCCGGCGCCGCGTGGCGCCGGCGGTTGTTACCGGGCGAGCGAGCGCTCGCTGCGATCGATGAACTCGAGCATCTGGCGGACGTCGTCGCTGGTTTCCGCCTGCGCAAGCAGCTGCTCGCGCGCTTCGGCCAGTGGCAGGCCGGCCATGTACAGCGTGCGATAGGCGCGCTTGATGGCGGCGATGCGGTTGGTGTCGAAGCCGCGACGCTTCAGGCCTTCGCTGTTGATGCCGCGCGGACGGCCACGGGTCTCGTTGGCCATCATCACGAACGGCGGCACGTCGGAACCGACGAGGCAGCCCATGCCGATGAACGCGTGCGCGCCGACCTTGCAGAACTGGTGCACGCCGGAATAGCCCGACATGATGGTCCAGTCACCGATCTCCGCGTGGCCCGCGAGCGCCGAGTAATTCGAGAACACCACGTGATTGCCCACCTGGCAGTCGTGCGCGATGTGCACGTAGGCGAGCAGCCAGTTGTCGTTGCCGATGCGCGTGATGCCGCCACCGTCGCCGGTGCCGCGGTTGATCGTGACGAATTCGCGGATGAGGTTGCGGTCGCCGATGATGACTTCCGTGCGCTCGCCCTGGAATTTCTTGTCCTGCGGAGCGCCGCCGATGGACGCGAACTGCGAGATGCGGTTGTCGCGGCCGATGATCGTGGGACCTTCGATCACCACGTGCGGACCGACGGTGGTGCCCTCGCCGATGACCACGTCGGCACCGATGATGCTGTACGCACCGATGCTGACGTTGTCCGCGATGCGCGCGGACGGATCGATCTGCGCCGTGGCGTGGATCATTTGTCGCTCCTCGCCGCGCACATCAGCTCGCAGCAGGCGACCACCTTGCCGTCGACCGTGGCCTGCGCCTCGAACAGGCCCATGCCGCGGATCAGTCGCTTCAGCGACACGTGCATCACGAGCTGGTCGCCCGGCGCCACGACGGCGGAGAAGCGCGCGTTGTCCACCTTCACGAGGTAGAAGAGCGGGCTGCCCGACTGGCCGTCGACCTGGCTGGTGATCTGCGTGAGCAGGCCGGCCGTCTGCGCCATGGCCTCGACGATCAGCACGCCCGGCATCACCGGGTGGCCGGGGAAATGGCCCTGGAAGAACGGCTCGTTGATCGTGACGTTCTTGATCGCCGTGATCGTCTTGCCCGGATCGATCGCGGTCACGCGATCCACCAGCAGGAACGGATAACGGTGAGGCAGGAGTCGCTGGATCTGCTCCACGTCCACGGGAAGCGTCACGGCGGCTTTCGGTTCGGTCATTGCCCTTTGTCCTTTTCCAGCGCCGCCAGGCGGCGCGCGTACTCGTCGAGGTGTTTCATGCGCGCCGCGTTGCGCCGCCACTGGCGGTTTTCCTGCAGCGGGGAACCGGACGAGTATTCGCCCGGCTCCCTGATCGATGCCGTCACGAGGCTTTTGGCCGTGATGGTAACCCGGTCGGCCAGTTCGAGGTGGCCGAGGATGCCCGCGTTGCCGCCGATCAGGCAGTAGCGGCCGATCTTCGCGCTGCCGGCGACGGCGGAACAGCCGGCCATGGCGGTGTGCGCGCCGATATGGACGTTGTGGGCGATCTGGATCTGGTTGTCGAGGCGGACGTCCTCCTCGAGCACCGTGTCTTCCAGCGCCCCGCGGTCGATCGTGGTGTTGGCGCCGATCTCGCAATCGTCGCCGATCCGCACGCCGCCGAGCTGGGGCAGCTTCACCCAGTGGTCGCGATCGAAGGCGATGCCGAAGCCGTCCGAGCCGATCACGGCGCCGGGATGCACCAAAACGCGCTTGCCCAGCGTGACCCGGATCACGAGCGTGACGCGCGCCACGAGGCGGCTGCCGGCACCGACGACGCAGCCGGGGCCGATCGTGCAATGCGGGCCGAGGATCGCGCCTTCGTCGATCACGGCGCCGTCTTCCACGACGCAGCAGGGACCGATGCTCGCCGTCGGATGCACGCGCGCGGACGGCGAGACCACGGCGCTGGCATGGATCCCTCGCGGCGCGGCGGCATGCTTCTCGAAGAGGGCCGCTATCTTCGCGTAGGCGACGTAAGGGTCCTTCGCGACGAGCGCGGCGCCGGTGCGCAGGGGCAGCGCGTCGGCGTTCAGCACGACGATGCCGGCCTGCGACTCCGCCAGCTGGGACGTGTATTTCGGGTTGGACAGGAAGGTGAACTGGGACGGCGTGGCGCCCGAGAGCGTGCCCACCCCGTCGACGACGGTCGCGGGATCGCCATGGGCTTCGAGACCGAAGCGCTCGGCCAGTTCGGCCAGGGTGAATTGCGGGTTCCCGCTCACGGAAAGCTCCCAAAAGAAAGGGGTGGCGGGGCTCGTGCCCGGCCACCCCCGGATTCTACAGGCGTTGTCGCCGATGCCTGCTTAGAACGTGTTGCCGAACGTGAACTGGATGCGCTCGACGAAGCGGTTGTCGGCGTCCTTCTTACGGAACGGCACGGCGAAGTTGATGATCAGCGGACCGATCGGCGCCTGCCACTGGAGCGACAGACCGGTCGAGGCGCGCAGGTCGCTGGCGTCGAACGAACCGTAGTCCTTGTAGACGTTACCGACGTCGACGAACCACGACACGCGGGCGGTGTTGACGTCCTTCAGGAACGGCAGCGGCAGGAACACCTGCGCGGTACCGAGCACCTTGAACGCGCCACCGACCGGCTGGCCGTAGCTGTAGTAGCCGCCGCTGCAGCGACCCTTGCTGTCGGGCACCGAGCTCGCGCTGCCGCCATCGCAGAGGCGAGGACCCAGGGTGTTGTCCTGGAAGCCGCGCACGTCGCGCACGCCACCCGCGTAGTAGTTCTCCCAGAACGGGAACTCGACGCGGTCGCCCTTGCTGTAGATCTTGGTCGGCGGACCGCTCGGGTTCGCCGGATCCGGGGCGTAACCGTCGTGATCGTACGTCTGGCCGTAGGTCTTGCCGTAACCGACCTGGCCGTCGAGGTAGAGCACGAAGCCCTTGCCGATCGGCCAGTAGTGGTTCGCTTCACCGAACAGCTTGTAGTACTGGACCGTGGAGCCCGGCAGCGCGCCGGAGACCGACGCGGTCAGCTGGCCGCCGCGCGTCGGCGCCCAGTAGCTGTTGCGCGTGTCGTGGGTGTAGCCGAGGCTCGACGTCCACGAATGGATGGTCTTGTTGCCCAGCGCGTCCTGGTAGGCGATCAGCGGCGCCGGCGTGTAGAACGACGTGTTGATCTTGTTCGAGCTGATGCCGAGGCTGGTCGAGATCGAGTCGAAGTCCGTGATGGGAATCGACAGCGTGGTCTCGAACGACTTGGTGCTGTACTGGTAGTTCGCCAGATCGGTGTCGCCGTAGTCGAGCTTGCTGTAGCCCAGGTTGTAGCCGATCGCGATGCCCGAATCCGTGAGGTACGGGTTCGTGTAGCTGGCGTTGATGCGCTTGTAGTAGGTGCTGGTTTCCGCGCCGATCGAGAAGCGGTCGCCGGTACCCAGGAAGTTGTTCTGCGACACCGACGCCGACAGGATGATGCCGGAGTACTGCGAGTAGCCCACGCCGAACATCAGCGAGCCTGCCGACTGTTCCTCGACCTTGGCGGTGAGGTCGACCTGGTCGACGGTGCCGGGCACCAGCGCCTTGTCGATGTCCACGGTCTTGAAGTAGCCGAGGCGCTGCAGGCGGGTCTTCGAACGGTCGATCGCGCCCTGCGAATACCACGAGCCCTCGAGCTGGCGCATTTCGCGGCGGAGCACGGTGTCCTCGGTGCGCGTGTTGCCCTGGAAGACGACGCGGCGGACGTACACGCGCTTGCCCGGCTCGATGAAGAGCGTGAGGTCGGCGGTGCGCTTGTCCTTGTCGAGCTTCGGGATCGGCGTGACCTTCGCGAACGCGTAACCGATGTTCGCGAGGATCGCCTTGATCGCGTCGGTGCTGGCTTCGATCGCCGCGCGGTTGAAGGTGTCGCCCTTGTGGATGTAGACCAGCTTGCGCAGGGTCTCTTCCGGCAGGATCAGTTCGCCGAGCAGCTTCACGTCGGAGACGGTATAGACCTCGCCTTCCTTCACGCTGGCGTCGACGTACATCGCGCGCTTGTCCGGGCTGATCGCCACCTGCGTGGAGTCGATGCCGAAGTCGGCGTAGCCGCGGTTCATGTAGTAGTTGCTGAGCTTCTCGAGATCGCCCGAGAGCTTTTCGCGCGAGTACTGGTCGTCCTTCGAGTACCAGGACAGCCAGTTGGAGGTGTTCGACTCGAAGCCGTCGCGGATCGCCTTGTCCGAGAACGCCTTGTTGCCGATGACGTTGATCTCCTTAATCTTCGCCGCCTTGCCTTCGCGGATCTCGATGTCGATCGCGACGCGGTTGCGATCCAGGCGCGTGACGTGCGGTTCGACCGAGACGTTGTACTTGCCGCGGTTGTAGTACTGGCGGATCAGCTCCTGCTGCACGCGGTCGAGCGAGAGGCGGTCGAAGGTCTCGCCTTCGGCCAGGCCGATCTCCTTGAGGCCCTTGCGCAGGTCGTCTTCCTTGATGTCCTTGTTGCCGCGCAGCGTGAGCTTGGCGATGGCCGGGCGCTCGACGACCTTGATCACCAGGATGTCGCCCTGGCGGTCGAGTTCGATGTCGCTGAAGAACTTGGTCTGGTACAGGGCGCGGATGGCGGCCTGTGCCTTGTCGTCGCTCAGGGTCTCGCCCTTCTCGATCGGCAGGTAGCTCAGCACCGTGCCCTGCGCGATGCGCGTCAGGCCGTCGATGCGGATGTCGGAAACGACGAACGGCTCGAAGGCAAGCGCATTGGCGGACAGGGAGGCAAGCAGGATCAGGGCGGCGATACGCTTCATCGTCGATTCCGTTGGGTTAATTCCAGCCGACGGCGGACGAGGCCGGCGACCGAAGAGGAGCACGCGCTGGGCTCATGCCCGGCGTCGTTCGGCGCGGGACGCGGAAGCGCCCGTAACCTGGGTGAAGCGAAAACCGCTGCGCGAAGGAACGCGCGTGGCAGGGGCCGCCCGAGGCGGTGGCCTGACTCACGAGACGAGCATTCGCTGGATGTCGTTGAAGAACGCCAGCCCCATCAGCGTGAACAAGAGGACGATGCCTACGTACTGGCCGGCGATCATGGTGCGTTCGCTGACCGGGCTGCCCTTGATCAACTCGATAAGGTAATACAGCAGGTGTCCACCGTCCAAGACCGGGATCGGCAGGAGGTTCAAGATCGCCAGGCTCAGGGAGACCAGGGCGAGGAAGTTCAGGAACCAGCCGAGGCCGCGGTTGGCGGAATCGTTCGCCACCTGGGCGATGCCGATGACTCCGGAGAGGTTCTTGGTCGAGGCCTGGCCGGAGAGCATCTTGCCGATCAGGTTGAAGGTGGAGGCGGTGCCGGTCCACGTGGCGCGCAACGATTCGCTGAAGGCGCGCACGGGGCCGTAGCGGAGCGTGGCCTCTTCCATCGGCCGCGGCGCCACGCCGATGAGCCAGCGCGTCGGCTGCCCCTGCTCGGACTTCATGCGGGCCGTGACATCGAACGTCTGCGTGCGGCCGTCGCGCTGGACCGCCACGGCGATCTTCGGTGAGATGGCGGCCTGCGCCGGCACGAGCCTGGTGAAGTCGCCGAAATCGGAGACCGGCTTGCCGTTGACGCTGAGGATGCGATCGCCCGGACGGATGCCGGCCAGCGAAGCCGGGTCGCCCGCCACCACCTGGCCCACGATCGCGGGCAGCTGGAGGCCGAGGCCGAGCTGGTCGAACTTCTTGCCGATGTCGCCGCCCGCGGTGAGGTTCTGCAGCGGCAGGACGACGTCGCGCTGCGCGCCGTCGACGCCCGTGACGCGCACCGGCAGGGGATCGCTGCCGAGCAGGCCGTTGGCCAGGACCTCGGTGGCCTCGCTCCAGTTGTTGACCGGATCGCCGTTCATCGCGACGATGCGGTCGCCCGGACGGATGCCCGCCACGGCGGCCACGCTGCCGGCATCGGCGGTGACCACCGGCGCGACATCGGGCTTGCCGATCATGTACATCGCCCAGAAGGCCGCGATGGTGAAAATGAGATTGAATGCCGGACCCGCGGCGACGATGGCGATACGCTTCCACACGGACTTGCCGGTGAATTCCTCGTCGCGCTCCGCCGCGGGAACGTCGCCTTCGCGGGCGTCGAGCATCTTCACGTAGCCGCCCAGCGGAATCGCGGCGATCTGGTATTCGGTGCCGTCCTTCGCCACGCGGCGCCACAGCGGGCGGCCGAAACCGACGGAGAAGCGCAGCACGCGCACGCCACAGCGGCGCGCGACCCAGTAGTGGCCGAATTCGTGGAAGGTCACCAGCACGCCGAGCGTTACCAGCAGCCAGAACACGGAACCTAGGACGGGGCTCATCGGGGAGGGTGGGTCTCGGTCGAAAAACGTTGGGTGGAACGAGTTTAGCAGTAAGCGCGGTGCAGCACGTCCCGTGCCGTCCGCCTTGCCTGCGCATCCCGCCCCACGAGGGTCTGGACATCGACCACGGGTTCGGCCGGCAGTTCCTCAAGAACGCGTTCGACGAGCTCGGCGATGCCGAGGAAGGGGAGGGAACCGGCCAGGAAGGCGTCCACCGCGACTTCGTTGGCGGCGTTCAGGATCGCCGTGGCGTCACCGCCCGCGCGCAGGGCCGCGAAGGCGAGGGCGAGGCAGCGGAACGTGTCGGTGTCCGGCCGCTCGAAGTCGAGGCGGGCGTGGGCCGCGAGGTCCAGCGGGGCGACGCCGGCCTCGATGCGTTCCGGCCAGGCCAGGGCGCAGGCGATGGCCGTCCGCATGTCCGGGTTGCCGAGCTGGGCCAGCACCGAGCCATCGACGTAGTCGACCATGGAGTGCACGAGGCTCTGCGGGTGGACCACGACCTCGATCGCGTCGACTGGCGCGGCGAACAGGTGGTGGGCCTCGATGACCTCGAGGCCCTTGTTCATCAGCGTGGCGGAATCGACCGAGATCTTCCGGCCCATGGACCATTTCGGATGGGCGCAGGCCTGGTCGGGCGTGACGCCGGCCAGATCGGCGCGCGTGCGGCCGCGGAACGGACCGCCCGAGGCTGTGAGGATCAGCCGGCGGACGCCGACCTTGTCGAGGTCGGGCCGGCCGCCCGGCAGGCACTGGAAGATCGCGTTGTGCTCGGAGTCGATCGGGATCAGGTCGCCGCCGCCCTGGCGCAGGGCCTCGAGCAGGAGGGCCCCGGCCATGACGATCGATTCCTTGTTGGCCAGCAGCAGCCGCTTGCCCGCGCGCGCGGCCGCGAGCGTCGACTCCAGCCCGGCCGCGCCCACGATCGCCGCGACCACCGTGTCGCACAGCGGCCCGGCGGCCGCCGCGGTCACCGCGTCGGCACCGGAGGCGACGTCGCACGGGACGCCCGCGGCGGCGAGCCGGCGCGCGAGATCGGCTTCCATCGCGGGATCCGCGACGATCGCCAGATCGGGGCGGAAGCGTTCGCACAGGGCCGCGAGTCCCGCGGTGTCGCGGTGGGCGACGAGCACGCTGGCACGGAAGCGCCCGGGGTGCCGGGCGATGACGTCGAGGGTGCTGCCGCCGATGGAGCCGGTGGCGCCCAGGACGGCGACGTTACGCGGCGACATCCTCAGAGCCCCAGCAGGAGCTTGCCGGCGACGAACACCGGGATGGCGGCGAACACGCTGTCCAGGCGGTCGAGCAGGCCGCCGTGACCGGGAAAGATGTTGCCCGAGTCCTTCACCGAGGCATGCCGCTTCATCAGGCTCTCGAAGAGATCGCCCACGACCGCCACGGCCACGGTCACGACGCCGAGGACGAGCAGGCCGACGAGCTGCCCGCCGTCACGCACGCCGAGCAGGAAGCCGCCGAGCAGGGCGACCAGGCCGCCCGCCGCGACGGCGCCGTACACGCCGGCCCAGGTCTTTCCCGGGCTGATGCGCGGCGCGAGCTTGCGGCCGCCGAAGCGGCGCCCGCTGAAATAGGCGCCGGTATCCGCGGCCCAGACGATCACGAGGGCGAGCAGCACCCACCAGGGGCCGCGCTCGCCATCGTGCAGCAGCGCGGCGGCCGCGAGGGTCGGCACGATCACCAGCGCGCCGGCGCCGAGCTTGACCATGCGGTTCTCGGCATTCGGCGCCGCAGCGAACGTGAAATGGCGCAGCCAGAAGCAGCAGCCGATCCACCAGGCCACACCGGCGATCGTCAGCGCCGTGAGCAGTCCGGGCGTGCGCACGAGCAGCAGCGCGACGAAGATCGCGGCGGCCGCGGCGGCCACGATGCCGCGACCGACCATGGTCCGGCAGCCGGCGAGGAGGCTCCATTCCCACGCGGCGGCAACGAAGACGAGGGCGACGACCGAGGCGAAGAAGCCGGTCGGCGGCAGCAGGATCAGGGCCAGGACCAGCGGAATGAGGATCGCGGCGGTGGTGATGCGTTGTCTGAGCATGGGTGTCCGGCGTCAGCCCGCGACCTGCTCGCCGGTGCGTCCGTAACGGCGCTCGCGACGGGCGTAGTCGTCCAGCGCCTCGGCGAGGCGGTCCTGGTCGACGTCGGGCCACAGGGTGTCGGTGAAATAGAGCTCGGCGTAGGCGATCTGCCAGAGCAGGAAGTTGCTGACACGGGTTTCGCCTCCCGTGCGGATGAACAGGTCGAGTGGTGGCTGGTCGGCCAGGCAGGTGTAGCCGTGCAGGCGTTGCTCGTCGATCTCGTCGAAGCCGAACTCGCCCCGGGACGCGGCCTCGGCGGCGAGGCGCGCGGCGCGCGCGATGTCCCAGCGACCGCCGTAGTTCACCGCGACGTTGAGGTTCAGCGCCGTGTTGCCGGACGTGCGTTCCATCGCGCCGCGCATGCGCGCGTGCAGTTCGGGCGCGAACGCGTCGAGGTCGCCGACGAAACGGATGCGTACGCCGTTGCCGTGCAGCTCGTCGACCTCGCGGTCGATCGCCTTGAGGAACAGTTCCATCAGCGCCGACACCTCGGTGGGCGGGCGCTGCCAGTTCTCGCTGGAGAAGGCGAAGAGGGTGAGCGAGGCGATGCCGCGGCGCAGGCAGAACTCGACGGCTTCGCGCACGGCCTTCTGGCCGGCGTGGTGGCCGAACGTGCGCGGGCGAAGGCGCTGCTTCGCCCAGCGACCGTTGCCATCCATCACGATGGCGAGGTGACGGGGAACCCGTGCGTCGGTCCTCGCTGTCATGGGTGGCGTCCGATGGCGCGTCAGAGCGCCATCAGCTCCTTTTCCTTCTCGGCGACGACGCTGTCGACTTCCTTGACGTACTTGTCGGTCAGCTTCTGGATGTCGTCATCCGCGCGCTTCTTGTCGTCCTCGGTGATCGTCTTGTCCTTCAGCAGCTTGTCGACGTGCTGGATGGCGTCGCGACGCACGTTGCGGATGGCGATCTTGGCGGACTCGCCTTCCTTCGACACGCTCTTGGCGAGCTCCTTGCGGCGCTCCTCCGTCGGCGGCGGGAAGTTCAGGCGGATGTCCATGCCCATCGTCGTCGGCGTGATGCCGAGGTCGGAGGCCATGATGGCCTTCTCGATCGGACCGACCATGCTCTTATCGAACGGCTTCACGGAGAGCGAGCGGGCGTCCGGCGTGGTCACGTTGGCGACCTGGGCGAGCGGCGTGGGCGTCCCGTAGTAGGGCACCACGATGTTCTCGAGGATCGACGGGTTGGCGCGACCGGTGCGGATCGTCTTCAGGTCGTGCTTGAGCGAGTCGATGCTCTTGCCCATGCGGGTCTCAGCATCTTTCTTGATGTCGTTGATCATGGGCTTGTTTCCGGTGGAACGGGTCAGCAAACGAGTATAGCAGGGGCTCGCGGCGCGGCCGTGCCGCACCGCGCCAAGGCGCCCGGCGGGCGGGGCGTCAGCCGGCGTCGACGAGGGTGCCGACGGGCTCGCCGCGCATGATCTTCATGAGGTTGCCGGGCTGGGTCATGTCGTAGATGCGCAGCGGCAGCTTGTTCTCGCGGCACAGCGCGATGGCCGCCGTGTCCATGACCTCGAGGCGGCGCTCGATGACCTGGTTGTAGGTGAGGTGCTCGTAGCGCTCCGCGGTCGGGTCGCGCTTCGGATCGGCCGAGTACACGCCGTCGACCTTGGTGGCCTTGAGCAGCAGGTCGGCGCCCACTTCGACGGCGCGCAACGCGGCGGCGGAGTCGGTCGTGAAGAAGGGGTTGCCGATGCCGGCCGCGAACAGGGTGACGCGGCCCTTCTCGAGGTGGCGGATGGCGCGGCGGCGGATGAAGTCCTCGCAGACCTCGTTGATCTTGATCGCGCTCATGGTGCGCGCCTCGCCGCCGAGCTTCTCGATGGCGTCCTGCATGGCCAGCGCGTTCATGACGGTGGCGAGCATGCCCATGTGGTCGCCGGTGACGCGGTCCATGCCGGACGCGGCCAGGCCGGCGCCACGGAAGATGTTCCCGCCGCCGATCACCACGCCGACTTCGACGCCGGCATCGCGGACTTCCAGGATTTCCTTGGCGAGACGGCCGATCACCTTGGGATCGATGCCGTAGTCCTCGCTACCCATAAGGGCTTCACCGGAGAGCTTGAGCAGGATGCGGCGGTGGTTCAGCGGGTTGCTCATGGGGGTCTCCGAATTGTGTGGGGCAAAACGGGCGTAGTTTACCGCGCGTCGTTTGTTACGGGCAGATGAAATGCCGATCCATGTCACGAATGCCGGATGCCATCGTGGGAGCGCACCTGGGCGCGACCGCTCTTCGGCCCGATACCCGGCCTCGCGCGCCAGCTCCGGGGTCTTGGCGAGAAGCTGTCGCGCCCAGGTGCGCTCCCACGGAAAGCGCCTTGGGTAACGAGCATGGCGACATAAAAAAGGCCCCGTCTCCGGGGCCTTTTCGTTCAGCGGAGCGATGTGGCTTTACGCCAGGCCCGCCTGCTTCATCACTTCGGCGGCGAAGTCGTCCACCACCTTCTCGATGCCTTCGCCCACGGCCAGGCGCTGGACCGAGACGATCTCGGCACCGGCCTTCTTGAGGGCCTCGGCGACGGTGACGTCGCCGTCGAGCACGTACGGCTGGCCGACGAGGGTCACTTCGGCGAGGATCTTGTTGACCTTGCCCGAAACGATCTTCTCGAGGATCTCGGCCGGCTTGGCCTTTTCCTTGTCGGACATCTTCGAGAGCTCGATTTCCTTTTCCTTCTCGAGGAAGTCGGCCGGAACGTCCTTCTCGCTGACGAACTTCGGGTTCATCGCGGCGACGTGCATCGCGATGCCCTTGGCCAGCTCTTCCGAGCCGCCCTTCAGGGCCACCAGCACGCCGATGCGGCCGCTGTGCGAGTACGCGCCGATCGGGCCGTCGTTCTCGACCTTGGCCATGCGGCGGACTTCGAACTTCTCGCCGATGGTGAGGGTGAGGGCCTTGGCGCCTTCCTCGACCGTGGCGTCGCCGAGCTTCGCGGCCTTGAGGGCCTCGATGTCGGAGGCGCCGGACTCGAGCGCGACCTTGGCGACGTCCTTGGTGAACTGGATGAACTGCTCGTTGCGCGACGAGAAGTCGGTCTCGCTGTTGACCTCGACGAGGACGGCCTTGCCGGCGTCCTGCGCGACGGCGATCAGGCCCTCGGCGGCGACGCGGTCGGCCTTCTTGTCGGCCTTGGCCAGACCGTTCTTGCGCAGCCATTCCATCGCCGCTTCGATGTCGCCGTTGTTTTCGACGAGCGCCTTCTTGCACTCCATCATGCCAACGCCGGAACGCTCGCGCAGATCCTTGACGAGGCTTGCAGAGATCTCAGCCATGGTAATTCCTCAAAGTTTGATGGGCGCCGCGGCGAGGTGCCGCGGCGCCGGTGAAACGGAAGAGCGTGTTACGGGGCGGGGCGCTTACGCGCGGCCACGACCACCGTCACGGCCGCCTTCGCGACGCGGGGCACCCTTCTTGGCCGGGGCGCCACGACGCTCGCCGCGCGGGGCTTCGTCCTTGGCGACCGGGTTGCCTTCCTCGTCCAGCTCGACGAACTCGTTCGCGTCGCCGCGGGCGGCGTTCGGAGCGGCGGCCTTGCCTTCCAGGATGGAGTCGGCGGCGGCACGGGCGTACAGCTGGATGGCGCGGATGGCGTCGTCGTTACCCGGGATGGCGTAGTCGACGAGGGCCGGGTCGTAGTTGGTGTCGACGACGGCGACGACCGGGATGCCGAGCTTGCGGGCTTCCTGGACGGCGATGTCTTCGTGGCCGATGTCCACGATGAAGAGGGCGTCCGGCAGGCGGTTCATGTCCTTGATGCCGCCCAGCGAGTTCTGCAGCTTCTCGCGCTCGCGGCGACGGGCCAGCACTTCGTGCTTGACCAGGCGGTCGAACGAACCGTCGGTTTCGGCGGCTTCGAGTTCCTTCAGGCGGGCGACCGACTGCTTGACCGTGCGGAAGTTGGTCAGCATGCCGCCGAGCCAGCGGGCGGTGACGAACGGCTGACCGGCGCGGCCGGCTTCCTCGGCGAGGGCCTCGCGGGCCGAACGCTTGGTGCCGACGAACAGGATGGTGCCGCCCTTCTGGGCCAGGCCCGAGAGGAAGTTCATCGCGTCGGTGAAGAGCGGAAGGGTCTTCTCGAGGTTGATGATGTGGATCTTGCCGCGGGCGCCGAAGATGTACGGAGCCATCTTGGGGTTCCAGTAACGGGTCTGGTGACCGAAGTGGACGCCGGCTTCCAGCATCTCGCGCATGGTGACTTGTGCCATGGAATTACTCCTGGGCGAACCGCTCGTGCGGTTCTATGGGGGTTGGGACCTCCACGCATCCCCGGCTTCGACCCGACCCGGCCGCGGCGCCTTTCGCGACGACGGTGGGGCAGGCACCCCGAAGGCGGTGCCGATGCGTGTGTGGCGTTAAAAGCGATGGCCTCGCGCCGGGCCAAGAATGGCGCCGTGCGGTTACAATCGCGCTTCGATTCGCCGCCGTGGCCACGTGACAGTGGCTTCGCCGGACAGCAAAACTCGCTAATTGTAGCCTCCGGCTCCCCTTGGCCGCAAGTCGGGGTGGAATTCCGGCGGGGGCGCCGCCATCTCCGCTGGCAGGCCCAATCCCCTGACGGCAAAGGAAAATTCAAAGAGACCCGCCATGGCAGTGCAACCGAAGACCCCCGAAGAGATCCAGGCGATGCGCGAGGCCGGCCGTCTGGCCGCCGAGGTGCTGGCGATGCTGGTGCCGCACGTGAAGCCCGGCGTCACCACCGAGTACCTCGACAAGCTGGCCTACGACCACATCGTCAACGTGCAGAAGGCGATCCCGGCGAACGTGGGTTACCGCGGTTATCCGGCGACGACCTGCACCTCGGTCAACCACGTGATCTGCCACGGCATCCCGAGCCCGACCAAGGTCCTCAAGGACGGCGACATCGTCAACATCGACGTCACCGTCATCAAGGACGGCTGGCACGGCGACACGAGCCGCATGTACTTCGTGGGCACGCCGAGCGTGCTGGCGAAGCGCCTCGTCGAGACGACCTACGAGGCCATGATGAAGGGCATCGAGGCCGTGAAGCCGGGGGCCACCCTGGGCGACGTCGGCGCCGCGATCCAGAAGCACGCCGAGGCGGCGGGGTTCTCGGTGGTCCGCGAGTACTGCGGCCACGGCATCGGCAAGGTCTACCACGACGAGCCGCAGGTGCTGCACTACGGGCGCGCCGGCACGGGCCTGGAGCTGAAGCCCGGCATGACCTTCACGATCGAACCGATGATCAACGCCGGCAAGCCGCAGACGAAGTCGCTGCCGGACGGCTGGACCGTGGTGACCAAGGATCATTCGCTTTCCGCGCAATGGGAGCACACGATCGCGGTGACCGACGACGGGTTCGAGATCCTCACCCCCTGGCCGGACGCGGCCTGAAGGGTCCGGACCGACATCCGGGGCGACCGTCCCACGGGGACCGACGACACACCGACGAGGGGCTCCTGACGTGACGCTGCCACCGCTACCACGCCTGCCCGCGGTGGTCCCCCGCTCGGGCGTATCGCCCGAGGCGCGACGCTCGCTGCGCCAGTTGCTCGGCGACATCGACCGCGCGCTCACGGTCGCGTTTCGCGACGGCGAGGACGCCTCGGCCCTCGCGCGGCGTCGCGCGGAGATCGTCGATCGCATCGTGGTGCATGTCTGGGGGGCCTGCCTCGGCGACATCGCCGCCGGCGCGCTCTTCGCGGTCGGCGGTTTCGGGCGCGGCATGCTGTTCCCGCGGTCGGACGTCGACCTGCTCGCCCTGGTCGGCGAGACGTCGCCGGCGCTGAACCGCGCGCTGGAGAATTTCTTCGCCTGCCTCTGGGACATCGGCCTGAAGCCGGGGCACGCGGTGCGCACGATCCAGCAATGCCGCGAGCTCGCCGCTCGCGACATCAGCGTGTTCACCAGCCTGCTCGACGCCCGGCGCCTCGCGGGCTGGCCCATCCTGGCCAGCGAACTGCGCGGCATCCTCGACGATCCCGCGATCTGGCCGCCCCGCGAATACCTCGCCGCGCGATTGGCCGAACGCGACGCGCGCCACGCGCGCTACGACGACACCGCGCAGAACCTCGAGCCGAACCTCAAGGACGGCCCCGGCGGGCTGCGCACGCTCGACGCGCTGCGCTGGCTCGGTCGCCGCCTCGCCGACGCGCCCGATTTCGACGCCATGGTCGCCGAGGGACTGCTGGAGCCCGTGGAGGCGACGCGCCTGACGCGCGCGGAGGAAACGCTGCGCCGCTATCGCTACGCCCTGCACCTGGAGGCGGGCCGCGCGGAAGAGCGGCTGCTGTTCGACTACCAGCGCGCGCTCGCGACGCGCCTGGGCTTCGAGGACGAACACGCGAAGAACCTGGGCGTCGAGCAGTTCATGCAGGGCTACTACCGCGCGGCGACCCAGATCGAGCGGTCCGGCACGCAGCTGGTGGAGCGCTTCGAGGAAATGCTCGATCCCGATGTCGAGCCACAGCCGGTGGGAAGCGACTACGTGCGCTACGGATCGCGCATCGCGCCGCGCAATCCGCACCTTTTCGTGCGCCGGCCTTCCGCGCTCGTGGAAATCTTCATCGCGCGCCTGGACGAGCCCGGCATCACCGGCTTCACCGCGGAGACCATGCGCCGCATCCAGCACGCCGTGTCGCAGCACGGCGAATCCCTGGCCGACGATCCGCAGGTGCTCGCGGCGTTCCTCGCGCTGCTGCGTCGCGGCGCGCCGGCCGTGGAGGCGCTCTGGCGCATGAACAGGCATGGGCTGCTCGCCGCGATCCTGCCCGCGTTCGGCAAGGTGGTCGGCCGCATGCAGTACGACCTCTTCCACGTGTACACCGTCGACGAACACACGCTGCGCGTGCTGCGCAACGTGGCGCGCTTCGCCGATCCCGCCGCGCGCCGCGAGTTCCCCATCGCCTGCGAGATCTGGCCGCACCTGGAGCGGCCGGAGCTGCTCCTGCTGGCCGCACTGTTCCACGACATCGCGAAGGGTCGGGGTGGCGACCACTCCGTGCTGGGCGAAGAAGACGCCCGCGCGTTCTGCGGCCGGCTCGGCCTGCCGGAAGAGCAGATCGATCTCGTCGCCTGGCTGGTGCGTCACCACCTCTCGATGAGCACGACCGCCCAGCGCCAGGACATCACCGATCCCGACGTCGTGCACCGGTTCGGGGCCGAAGTCGGCGACTGGGAACACCTCGACCACCTCTACCTGCTCACGATCGCCGACATCATCGGCACCAGCCCGAAGCTGTGGAACGCGTGGAAGGACCGGCTGCTCGCGGACCTCTATACGTCCACGCGCTTCGCGCTGCGCAGCGACCTCAAGCCGCCCGGCCACTCCGGCGTGCGCGTGCGCGAGTGCCGCGAGCGCGCGCTCGTGATGCTCGCCGCCGAGCGCGTTCCCGCGGACGACATCGCATCGGTCTGGGCGGAATTTCCGGACACGAGCTTTTTGCGTCATCGCCCCGAGCAGATCGCGTGGCAGACGGCGGCGATCCTGCGCGCCCATGGCGCCACGCCGCTGGTCGAGGTGCATCCGTTCTCCGTGCGCGGAAGCACCGAGCTTTTCATCTACACGCCCGACCGCGACGGCCTGTTCGCCACGGTGACCGCCGTGCTGGATCGCCTGCGTTTCTCCGTGGTCGAGGCGCGCATCCTGGTCTCGAGCACGGGCAAGGCGCTGGACACCTTCCTGCTGCTCGAATCGGATTCGCAGGCACCGGCCTCGTTGCAGCGCGCGGAGGAGCTGCGCGCGCGCATGCTGCACGCGCTGGAGCAGGCGGCCGGGCATGCTCCGACCAAGCGCGGCATTTCCCGTCACCTGCGCCATTTCCAGATGGCGCCGCGCATCGAGTTCGTGGACGCGGGCGAGCGCACGCAGCTGGCGCTGGTCTGCACCGACCGGCCGGGCCTGCTCGCCGCGGTCGCGCAGGCGCTGGCCGAAGCGGAAGTGCGCGTGCATGATGCGCGTATCGCCACGTTCGGCGAACGCGTCGAAGATTTCTTCCAACTGACCGATCGCAGCGACGCGCCGTTGTCTCCCGAGCGCCGGGAGATCCTGCGCGCGTGCCTGCTGCGTCACATCGGTTCCGAAAGCCCCAGGACTCCCGTACATGCAGATGCAAACCCTTGAATCCCTGATCGACGACGCCTTCGAGCGCCGCGCCGACCTCACGCAGAACGAGATCGAGGGCAACCTGCGCGAAGCCGTCGACCAGGTGCTCAACCTGCTCGAATCCGGCGAACGCCGCGTCGCCGAACCCGACGGCAAGGGCGGCTGGATCGTCAACGCGTGGCTGAAGAAGGCGGTGCTGCTGTATTTCCGCATGAACGGCAACCGCGTGATGGACGGCGGACCGTCCAGCGCGTTCGACAAGGTGCCGCTGCGCTTCACCGACGGCGACGCCACCGAATACGCGAGCCTCGGCGCGCGCGTGGTTCCTGGGGCGCTCGTCCGTCGCGGCGCGCACATCGCGAAGGACGCGGTGCTGATGCCGAGCTACACCAACATCGGTGCCTACGTGGGCGCCGGCACCATGGTCGATACCTGGGCCACGGTCGGTTCCTGCGCGCAGATCGGCGCGAACGTGCATCTTTCCGGCGGCGTCGGCATCGGTGGCGTGCTGGAGCCGCTGCAGGCCAACCCGACGATCATCGAGGACAACTGCTTCATCGGCGCGCGCTCCGAAGTCGTCGAGGGCGTCGTGGTGGAGAAGGGTTCCGTGATCGGCATGGGCGTGTTCCTCGGCCAGTCCACCCGCATCTACAACCGCGCGACGGGCGAGGTGACCTATGGCCGCGTCCCGGCCGGCAGCGTCGTCGTTTCCGGCAGCCTGCCCTCGAAGGACGGCAGCCACAGCCTCTACGCCGCGGTGATCGTCAAGCAGGTGGACGAGAAGACGCGTTCGAAGACCGGCATCAACGAACTCCTGCGCAGCGGCGACTGATCCATGACGATCACGCTCTATGGCCTGCCGACCTGCGACACCTGCAAGAAGGCGAGGAACTGGCTCGACCGCTTCGGCGTCGGGTACACGTTCGTCGACTATCGCGCGAACCCGGTGCCCGCGGCCACGCTTAAGGCGTGGGCGGAGAAACTCGGCGGATGGGAAAAGCTGATCAACAAGGCGTCGACCACGTGGCGGACGCTGCTCCCGCAGCGCAAGGATCCGCGCACCGATCCCGAGTGGACCCTGCTGCTCAAGGAATACCCGGCGCTGATCAAGCGGCCCGTCGTCGTCGATGGCGACGACGTGTCGGTCGGTTTTTCCGATAACGCGTTCAAGAAGCGGTTCGGAAAGTGATCCGGCCAGCCACACCCGTCGCACCGGCGCACGCCGGTGCCCACGGCGGAACGCGCGGTTCTCGCGACCACGCTTCCCAGGTAACGATCCAGCCATGACCCCCGTGCTCGCCCTCACCAAAGACCTCATCGCCCGCCGTTCGGTCACGCCCGAGGACGCCGGCTGCCTGCCGCTCATCGCGGCGCGCCTCGAAAAGCTCGGCTTCCGCATCGAGCACCTGCGCTTCGGTGACGTCGACAACCTCTGGGCCACCCACGGGACGGAGGGCCCCGTGCTGGCCTTCCTCGGCCATACCGATGTCGTGCCCACCGGCCCCGAGGATCGCTGGCGCTTTCCGCCCTTCGAGCCGACGGAGCACGAGGGCATGCTTTACGGGCGCGGCGCGGCGGACATGAAGGGATCGGTGGCCGCGATGGTCGTGGCGCTGGAGCGCTTCGTCGGCGCGCACCCGTCGCACGCCGGTACCGTCGGCCTGCTGCTCACCAGCGACGAGGAGGGCGTGGCGCTGCACGGTGTGCGCGAGGTGGTGGAACACTTCGCCGCGACGGGCCAGCGCATCGACGCGTGCGTCGTGGGAGAGCCTTCGGCGAAGGAGCGCCTCGGCGACCTGATCCGCGTCGGGCGGCGGGGCTCGCTCTCGGGCACCCTCACCGTTCGCGGTGTGCAGGGCCACGTCGCCTATCCGGAAAAAGCGAAGAACCCGATCCACGCATTCGCACCGGCGCTCGCCGCGCTGTCCGCGGAGCGTTGGGACGAGGGCAATGCCGATTTCCCGCCGACCTCGTTCCAGGTGTCCAACCTCAACGCCGGCACGGGCGCCAACAACGTCATCCCCGGCGAGCTCGTGGCGCTGATTAACTTCCGTTTCTCGACGGCGAGCACGGCCGATGCGCTGCGCGAGCGCGCCGAGGCGATCCTGCGCGCGCACGACGTCGATTTCGTCATCGACTGGCACCTGTCGGGCCATCCGTTCCTGGCGCCGCCGGGCGGCCGGCTGCGCAAGGTCGTGGCCGGCGTCTGCCGCGATCTCTGCGGCATCGATCCGGAACAGAGCACGGGCGGCGGCACGTCCGACGGACGCTTCATCGCGCCGATGGGCGCCGAGGTGATCGAGCTGGGGCCCGTGAACGCCACGATCCACAAGGTCGACGAATGCGTCAGCATCGCCGACCTGGAACGTCTGCCGGATCTCTACGGGGCGATCTGCGAGCGCATGCTCGACTGATACACCGGCTCGCGCGCCGTTGACGATGCTTCGCCGCGGCGTAGGATGCGGTGTCCGGACATCGGATGGCGAGGTCTCGCATGGACGTGAGAATGGCGCTGGTCGCGCACGACGCCGCGAAGGCCACGATGCTGTCGTTGGCCAGCGAATACATGGACGTGCTGCGTACCTGCCGGGTGTGCGCCACGCGCACGACCGGCAAGCTGCTCAGCGAGCGCCTGGCCCTCGACGTGGAATGCCTTCATTCCGGGCCGCGAGGTGGCGACATCCAGATCGCCGCCCGAATCGCCGGCGGCCTGATCGACGCACTGATCTTCCTGCGCGATCCGCTCGCCGCTCACCCGCACCAAGCCGACGTGTCGGCGTTGCTGCGCCTGAGCGATCTCGCCAACGTCGTCTGCGCGACGAACGAGGCCACGGCCCGTGTCGTGCTGGACGCGCTCCGCTGCGCGCGGACGGCGGGCGCCTGAGTCGCTACGATCACCGGCGTTTCGGGTACACCGCGACCATGCCGGCGTAGGGTTTGGTCATGAACGCCGGAGCGCCGACGTAGCCGTCGTCGGGGGTGTAGAACTGCGAGATCGTGCCGTCGAGGAACAGGGCGTCCTTGCAGCCGATCTCGTCGCGGAACAGTCGCGCGAAGCTGTGGAAGTTGACGGGCGTCCGGCTGACGACGAAGACCACCTCGCGAGGCGTGCGCGCGCAGACGCCGCTGCGCCACTTCATGCTGTCCGAGCCGTTCTCGAATTGCGTGTTGATCTGTCCGTCGATGACGAGCATCGGCCCCGACTGCGTGGCCCAGCGCGGCTTGCGGGCCGCGGCGCGGAAGGCGTCGCTGGTGTGCACGTCGGCCGTGCCGTCGTCGTAGATCGCGAAGACGCCGTTGGGCAGCAGCGAAAAATTGCCCGAACGGGGATTGCCGTGCGCGAGGTTCAGCGGCACGACGGTCTTGCCATCCTCCACGTAGAGCCCGAGCGGCTTGAAATCCCGATCGTAGATGCCCGCGTTGGTCGCGAAGACCAACGGGCGACCCTTGCCGGCCGTCCACGTCCGCAGCGTCTCGATGGTGGCGAAGGGCTGGCCGTTGTCGGGATTGCGCCAGTGCAGCTCGATGTCTTCGCGCGTCAGATCCACGCTGACCGTGAAATACGACTGGCTGTCGAACACGATGTCGTGGCCTTCCAGCGCGTCGGCGGCGTCGGCGCACGCGCCGGCCGCCGCGACCAGTGCCGCGGCGATGGTGAGGCGGGGAAGGGTCCGACGGATGAAACGGGGGAGGCGAGGGAACAGCATGTCCCGGATGTTCGCCGGGGCAGGCGGGCGGCGCAAGGGGGCGGCGACGCGCTCTTCGCGTGGAGGGCGTAAACTTCGACGTTTTTAACCGATTCCCTCCACCGCCATGCCCTATACGCCCATCGTCGCCACGCTCGGCTACGTGCTGTCCCCGGACGGCAAGCGCGTGCTCATGATCCACCGCAACGCCCGCAAGGACGATCATCACCTGGGCAAGTACAACGGCCTGGGCGGAAAGATGGAGCCGGAGGAAGACATCGCGGCGTGCATGCGCCGGGAAATCCGCGAGGAAGCCGGCATCGAGTGCCTGGAGATGCGCCTGCGCGGCACGCTGAACTGGCCCGGCTTCGGCAAGCACGGCGAGGACTGGCTGGGCTTCATCTTCGTGGTGACGCGCTACGAGGGCACGCCGCTGGAGTCGAATCCCGAAGGCGCGCTCGAATGGGTTCCCGTCGACGCCCTGGACACGCTGCCGATGTGGGAGGGCGACCGCCACTTCCTCCCACTGGTGTTCGACGCCGACCCCCGGCCCTTCCACGGCGTGATGCCGTACAAGGACGGCCGGATGGTGTCCTGGAACTACACCCGGCTCTGACGGACGGGCCTTCGTCCTTCGGTAGCGGTCTGCTACCGAAGGAGTGGGAGCCGATCGTATCGGCGATGGGTGCTCGCCTCAGCCCGTGGTCTCGATCCGCTCCACGCGCCGCAGGCCGCGTGGCAGCACGCCGCCGCGCGTGGCGCGGTTGCCGCCGTATTCCACGAGATCGGCCCACTTCAGCGTGAGCTTGCGCTGCCCGGCATACAGGGTGACTTCGCCCTTGCCCTCGGCCACGACGGCGACGCCGACCACGCGTTCCTCGCCCGAGGCGAGCTTCGCCTTCGGAATCTCGATCAGCTTGTTGCCCTTGCCCTTGTCGAGTTCCGGCAGCTCGGCGACCGAGAACATGAGCAGGTGCCCCTCGCCCGTGACCACGACCAGGCGGTCGCGCGAAGGGTCGGCGGTGATGACGGGCGCCAGCACGCGCGCGCCGTCGCTCAGCGAGATGATCTGCTTGCCCGCCTTCTGGCGGCCCGTGAGGGCTTCGAAACGCGTGACGAAGCCGTAGCCGAAGTCGGTGGCGAGGATCACGCGGGTGTCGTTGTCGGCGGTCACGACCGCGTCGAAGCGCGCGCCGGCCGGCGGGCTGAATCGACCCGTCAGCGGCTCGCCGTTGCCGCGTGCCGACGGCAGCGTGTGCGCCGGCGTGGTGTACGCGCGGCCGGTCGAGTCGATGAACGCGACCTGCTGCGTCGTGCGCGCGCGCGAGACCGCCAGCAGGCTGTCGCCCTCGCGGTAGGACAGCGCCTCGCCGTCGACGTCGTGGCCCTTGCCAGCGCGCACCCAGCCCTTCTGCGAGAGCACCACCGTCACCGGTTCGGACGCGACCAGCGCGCTTTCATCCAGCGCCTGCGCGGCGCTGCGCTCGACCAGCGGCGAACGGCGCTCGTCGCCGTATTTCTCGGCGTCGCTGCGCAGTTCTTCCTTGATCAGGCCCTTCAGCTTCGCCGGCGACTTCAGCAGCACGTTGATGCGCGCGCGCTCTTCCTCGAGCTTGTCGCGCTCTTCGTTGATCTTCATTTCCTCGAGGCGGGCCAGCTGGCGCAGCTTCGTCTCGAGGATGTAATCGGCCTGCTCGTCGTCGAGGCGGAAGCGGGCGATGAGCACCGGCTTCGGTTCTTCCTCGGTGCGGACGATGCGGATCACCTCGTCGATGTTGAGGTAGGCGATGCGCAGCGCCTCGAGCAGGTGCAGACGGCGTTCCACGCGTCCGAGACGGTGGTTCAGGCGGCGCGTGACCGTATCGGTGCGGAAGCGCAGCCATTCGCCGAGGATCGTCTTGAGGTCCTTCACCTGCGGCCGGCCGTCGAGGCCGATCATGTTCAGGTTGACGCGGAAGCTCTTTTCCAGATCGGTGGTTGCGAAGAGGTGCTGCATCATCTCCTCGACATCCACCCGGTTAGAGCGGGGGACGAGGACGAGGCGGATCGGGTTCTCGTGGTCGGATTCGTCGCGCAGGTCCTCGATCATCGGCAGCTTCTTCGCGCGCATCTGCGCGGCGATCTGCTCGAGGATCTTCGACGGAGAGACCTGGTGGGGCAGCGCCGTGATGACGATGTTGCCGTCGTCGCGCTCGTAGATGGCGCGGGCGCGGACGGAGCCCGTGCCGTTCTGGTACATCGCCGCGAGTTCGCGCCGCGGGGTGATGATCTCGGCCGAGGTCGGGTAGTCCGGGCCGTGCACGTGCTCGCAGAGGTCCGCGATGGTGGCGTCCGGATCGTCGAGCAGGCGGATGCAGGCGCTGGCGACCTCGCGCAGGTTGTGCGGCGGGATGTCCGTGGCCATGCCGACCGCGATGCCCATCGAGCCGTTCAGCAGCACGTGCGGCACGCGGGCCGGCAGCCACGACGGCTCGTCCATCGTGCCGTCGAAGTTCGGCACCCAGTCCACGGTGCCGTGACCCAGCTCGGACAGCAGTACCTCGGCGATGGGCGTCAGGCGCGACTCCGTGTATCGCATGGCCGCGAAGCTCTTCGGATCGTCCGGCGAGCCGAAGTTGCCGTGGCCGTCCACCAGCGGATAGCGGTACGAGAACGGCTGCGCCATGAGGACCATCGCCTCGTAGCAGGCCGAATCGCCATGGGGATGGAACTTGCCGATCACGTCGCCGATGGTGCGGGCGGACTTCTTCGGCTTGGCGGTGGCGCCCAGCGCCAGCTCGCTCATGGCGTACACGATACGGCGCTGGACCGGCTTCAGGCCGTCGCCCACGAAGGGCAGGGCGCGATCCAGCACCACGTACATCGAATAGTCGAGATAGGCCCGCTCGGCGTAGTCCTTGAGCGGGATCTGTTCGTAATTGGCTTGCAGATTCATGGGTTTCGGCATCCGGCAGGCGCGCCACGGCGCGTCGTTAACCGGGCGATGTTGCCAGAAAGCCGTCTCAGGAGCGAAGACTGCCAGCACATATGACAGCGGCGAACCCTGTGGGAGCGGCCTTGGCCGCGATGGGTGCTAGCCGCAAGCCCCCATCGCGGCCAGGGCCGCTCCCACGACAGCAAGGACCCTCACTTCATCGGCTTGCCCGCATCCACATCCTTGAGGAACCCGATAAGCCCCGTGAAATACGTCGCCTGATCGTCGTACATCGCCATATGGGCGCCCTTCGGGCAGAGCAGGAACCGCCCGTTGGGCAGCTTCTTCGCCATGGCTTCCATGTACGCGGGGTCCATGGTGTCGTACTTCGCCCCGATCACCAGCGTGGGCACGGTGATGTTCTTCAGGTCCTTGCTGCGATCCCAGTGAAGCAGCTTGCCGCTGGCGCCCAGTTCGCTCGGGCCCTGCATCATCACGTACACCTGCTCGTTGAGGTGCGCGAACGAGCGCTCGACGGGCTCGGGCCACTGTGCCGCCGGCATGCGCAGCACGTGTTGTTCGTAGTGCATGGGCATGAGGAGCTCCATGTACCGCGGATCGGAGGTCTTCTTCTCCGCTTCGAGTTTCTTCACCTCCGCGAGCGTCTTCTGGTCCATCGCCGGCATCAGCACCTTGTTCGCGTACGCGTTGTACGCGGGGATGCTGTCCATCATGTTGGAGATGATCACGCCCTTGAGGTGCTGCGGGTACTTCAGCGCGTACTCGATCGCCAGCACGCCGCCCCACGAATGGCCCAGGACGAAGAAGTTGTCCTTGTCCAGGTGCAACGCCTGGCGCACCTGCTCCACCTCGTCGACGAAACGGGGGATATCCCACAGCGACGGATCGGTGGGCTTGTCGCTGAACCCCGAGCCGAGCTGGTCGTAGTAGTAATACTCGATGCCCGCGCCGGGGAAATAGCTGTCGAACGCCTCGAAATACTCGTGCGTGGCGCCCGGCCCGCCGTGCAGCAGCAGAACCTTGATCGTCGGATTGTTGCCGACCCGCTTGGTCCACACCTTGAACTTGCCCTTGGGCGTGTCGATGACGATCGTCTTCTGCCCGCCGGAAAGCACGTCGTCGCGGCCGGTGTTGTCGAAATAGCTGCTCTTGGCAGGCGCGGGCGGCGTGCCGGCCTGAGCGAGGCACAGGGCGGGGATCGCCGTCACGGCGAAGAGGAGGCAGGTGAGCAAGCGGCGCATGGGTCGACCCCTGGGTCTGTCGGTCAGGTGCGCAGTGTGGCCCGGTCCGGTCGGTATGGACAGGGGGAAGACAAGCGCCGGTCCCTTATGGCACGCAGACCGGCGCCGCCGCCTCAGAGCGCGAAATCGGCCTGCACCGGGAAGTGGTCCGACGGGTAGCGGCCGTCCTTCGATGTGGTGACGGTCTGAACCGAGATCGCCTTGATGTCGCGATAGAGGATCCAGTCGATCCGCTTGTTCGCCTGGCCGGTGAAGTTGTGGAAGGTTTCCGCGGGGCCTTCGCGTTTCGGCGCTGTGTCCCATGCGTCCTTGAACGTCGCGGTCAGGGCCTTGTGCGCCTCGCTGTCCGGGCCCGTGTTGAAGTCGCCCGTGATGATCACCGGCACACCCTTCGGTAGCTTCGCGACCCATGCCGCCATCTCGCGGGCGCTGCGCGAACGCGCGTCTTCGTCCTGGTCGCGATAGGGGTAATGCGTGTCGAGCAAATAGAAACGCTTGTGGTCCGAGAGGCTTTCGAAAAGGGCCCAGTTCACCATGCGCGGGAACACGTTGCCCCAGGTGATGCTCGCTACCTTGTCGGGCGTGTCGGAAAGCCAGAAGTCCCCCGACTCGATGACCTTGAGGGAGTCCTTCCGGTAGAAGATGCCCATGTGCTCGTCGGTGTGCTTGCCGTAACGATCGCGGCCGAACCAGACGTATTCGGGGAGGCGCTCCACCGTGTCGTCGCCCTGCTGCTTGTAGAGCTCCTGCGTGCCGATCACGTCCGGGTGCAGCTGGCGGATGGTGTCGGCGAAGAGGTCGCGCCGGTGCTCCCAACCGTTCGCTCCGTCGTTGCCCGTCATGGTGCGGACGTTGAACGACATGACCTTCAGGTCACCGGCGGTGGCGGGGAGGGCGATGGCGGCGGCGATCAGCGTGAACGCAATGCGCGAGAGACGAGTCATGGGCTCCGGCTTCGTTTGGGTGAGCACCCGACTATATCGACGTAACGACATCGTTGTCGTGACAGGCGTCCTGAGACCATGCGCCTTTGTCGCATCGTCCCGCCCCGGGCGCGTCGCTGGGGCAGAATAGGGCGATCACGCATCGAGGTGTCCATGACGGCCGGAAACGACGAAAGCTCCAGTGGTACCAGCGGACGCAAGGCCGTGATCGGCGTCGTCGTGGTCGCTTTCCTGGCATCGGCGACCACGGCCATGCTCGCCTTCACGGCCTCGCACAGCGCCCGGGAAGCCGACGCGAAAGGCCTCGCGGCCGACACGGCGGACCTGCGTGGCGTGCTGAGCGAGTGGCAGGCACAGGTCGACGAGGCGGGCAGGGCCGCCGCCGGGGATCGCGCCACGGTGCTCGGGCGGCTCGTCGAGCGCGGTGAGGCACTGTCGTCGTGGAAGCCGCGCACGCCCTGCGGCCAGGAAGCGCGCGACAACCTGCGCAAGGCGATGGAGGTCCGCGTGCTCATCCTTCGCGAAGGCGGGTCGGACAGGAACCCCGACGAGGCCGGCGTCCTGGCGACGACGTTGCGGCAATGCGAGGCCCAGCGTGGAAGGGACGTGGACATCTGAGCCCGTAACCGGTATGCGGCCGCGAGCGCTTGCATTCGGTAAGACGAGCCAGGTCGTTCATTTCAGCGCGATTTCTTGCGAAAACGTGTCAGGGAAACTTTTTTGAGTAAATGCTCAAATTTTCGTTGACACGGTGCATCAAAGCCCCCTAAGTTTCGTCTGTCGCGAGTGATACCCCATCATTTGATCGGGGCTCGCGGCACCGTGACTGCACGGCTTCTTCGCTGTGCTACGGGGGAACGGCACGACCGCTCGGGGGAGTGGGTGCCGCATCGGCAGGACTTCCTCGCAGCACGCGTCGACGCGCCGGCGGTCATGGCCATTTCGGTGGCCCATGCACTGGGTCGTTCTGGGGAGATATCCATGCAGCTTCATTCCATCCGCCACCGCGGAGGGCTTCGGCCGTCCCTGCTGGCAGTCGCCCTGGCCGTCGGTTTCGGCGCCAGCGCTCCGGTCTTCGCGCAGTCCACCACCGCCGACATCTTCGGCCAGGTGCCCGCGGCCGCCGGCGAAACCGTCCAGGTCACGAGCAGCACGGGTCTGACCCGTTCCGTCGCCGTCGACGAGCAGGGCCGTTACCGCATCGGTAACCTTCCCGTGGGCTCGTACGACGTCAACCTGCTTCGCAACGGCGCCGTCGTCGACTCGCGCAAGGGCGTGCAGCTCAAGGTCGGTGGCGCCACGGACGTTTCGTTCGCCGCCGCCACCACGTCCGCCAGCGCCCAGTCGCTCGATCAGGTCACGGTGACCGCGAACACGCTGCCGCCGATCGACACCACCGCCGTCGACTCGCGCACGATCGTCACGGCCCAGACCCTCGCCCGCCTGCCGCTCGGCCGTAACGCCGAAGCGATCGCGCTACTGGCGCCGGGCGCGGTGCCGGGTTCGAGCAACCTCGGCAACGGCCGCTACCGCACGGTGTCGTTCGGTGGTTCGGGCGCGTCCGAGAACGCGTACTACATCAACGGTTACAACACGTCCGATCCGTACCGTAACCTCGGCGGCGTCGGCCTGCCGTACGGCGCGATCGACCAGCAAGAGGTGTACACCGGCGGCTACAGCGCCATGTACGGCCGTTCGGATGGCGGCGTGATCAGCCAGGTCGGCAAGCGCGGCACGAACGACTGGCACTTCGGCGCGCAGGTGCTGTGGGAGCCGAAGTTCGCCTCCTCCACCGCCGGCAGCATCTATTACGGCAACAAGGCCCTGCCTCCGGGCTACGGCTACGCCGATCCGAGCCTCGTCGGTTCGATCTATCGCAATCGCGAAGACAACACCAAGTGGACCACGACGTACAGCGCGTACGTGGGCGGTCCGCTGATCAAGGACAAGCTGTTCTTCTTCGTCGCCACGGAAGCGGAAAAGAGCGAGGGCGTCAGCACGGCGTCGGTGGAAGCCAACCCGGTCGCCAACAACCACTACACGTACAACCTGCCGAAGTACTACGCGAAGGTCGACTGGAACATCACCGACTCGAACATCCTCGAGCTCACGGGCATCCACTCCACCGACGAGCAGCGCGGCACGTACTACAACTACGACTACGACACGCGTACCGTCGGCGGCCCGCTGGGCTCCAACGCCGATACGTCGAAGCTCACCTCGAAGTACGCGATCGCCAAGTACACCAGCTACATCACGGACGACCTGACCTTCACCGCCACGTACGGCAAGGGCTGGACGACCGATTACCTGCACAACCCGACGCCCGGCCTCGACCAGCAGCCGTACATCGACAGCCCGTTCCTGCAGAACCCCGCACTGAACGGCGGCACGCCGATCACCAACCTCAATACGTCGTCCACGACGCAGGCCCCCAACGCCGGCAGCCGGACGCACGGCCTGCGCCTCGACCTCGAGTGGCAGCTGGGCGATCACCACCTCGCCGGTGGTATCGACAACATGCATTACTCGGCCAGCAACGAAGGCCAGGACACCAGCGGCCCGGGTTACTACCTGCGTTACCGCCGCGCGTCCGAGGGTAACGAGAACGTGCCGATCCGCCCGTCGCAGGGCGTCGGGGCGCCGGGTGGCGACGGCTACTACGTGACGGAGCGCATCTTCTCCACCGTCACGAGCATGTCGCTCGACCAGAAGGCCCAGTACCTGGAAGACCGCTGGCAGATCACCGACCGCTTCCTGCTGAGCGTCGGCGTGCGTAACGACAGCTTCAAGAACTTCAACGACAAGAACCGTCCGTACGTGAACAGCGGCCCGCAGTGGGCACCGCGTATCGGCGCGAGCTGGGACGTGTTCGGCGACTCGTCGCTGAAGATCTACGGCAACCTCGGTCGCTACTACCTCGCGCTGCCGAACAACGTGGCCGTGCGCGGCGCATCGCCGTCGACGTACACGGACGTGTTCTACACCTATACCGGCATCGATTCGCTCGGTCGTCCGACGGGCCTGACCGAGATCAGCCCGGGCGCGGTGTCGCCCGATGGCGAGTACGGCCAGCCGGTCGATCCGATCGCGGTCAGCGCGCGTGACCTGAAGTCGCAGTACCAGGACGAAGGCATCCTCGGCTTCGACAAGACGCTGGGCGATGGCTGGGTCACCGGTGCGAAGGTGACGGTCCGCAAGCTCAAGAGCGCGATCGACGACGTGTGCGACACGGGCCTGCTGGGCGAGAAGATCGCCGCGGATGGCGGCAACCCGGACAACGTGATCATCCCCGGTTGCGTGATCTTCAACCCGGGCGCCACCAACACGTTCAGCCTCGCCAACGTCGACGGCGGCCGCACCGAAGTGAAGATGAACCAGCAGGACTGGGGCTTCACGCAGAAGGCCAAGCGCAACTACTACGCGCTCGACCTGTACCTCGACCATCCGTTCGACGGCAAGTGGCAGGGTCGTGTCGACTACACGTTCTCGCGTAGCTACGGCAACACCGAAGGCCAGACGAAGTCCGACATCGGCCAGACCGACATCTCCAAGACGCAGGACTGGGATTCGGCCGAATTGATGCGCTACGCCAACGGCCTGCTGTCGAACGACCGCACCCACCAGATCAAGGCTTACGGCGCGTACCAGTTCACGCCGGAATGGATGGTCTCGGGCAACCTCCGCCTCGCTTCCGGCGCGCCGAAGTCGTGCCTGGGCTTCGAGGACGCCGAGGCCGATCCGGATCCGCTGGGCTACGGCTCGTCGTACCACAACTGCAACGGCATGCCGTCGCATCCGGGCGACAAGCGCAACCCGTGGTACCGCCAGCTCGACCTCGCCGTGACCTACCGTCCGAACTACTTCGACGGCAAGCTCGCCTTCGGTCTCAGCGTGTTCAACGTGACCAACGAGCGCAAGCCGCTGAACAGCTTCTCGACGTACGAAGCGGGCCCGGTCACGGTCAACAACAACTACGACCTGGGCCAGTTCTACCAGACGCCTCGCTACGCGCGCCTCACCGCCACGTACGACTTCTGATAGGCGCCTCACCCCTTACGACAAGAACAAAGCCCCAGGGACGGGGCATGCATCCCCAGATCGCCGCCTGCTCCTACAGGCGGCGTTTTTTATGCGCCGATTTCGCCTAAACGATGGCTGAAAGCAGGGGCTTGAAACGCCGCGACGCCGCCCTATCATTTTTCCCGCCAGCCGCTTCGGGACTGGCCTGGCCGCCGGGCGACGGCGGCGCTGAGAACCCATTCCATGTTGCTTCAAGGAGAATATGGCCATGCGTACTCTTCTCGATTTCACCCCGCTTCACCGCTCGAGCATCGGCTTCGATCGCGTGTTCGACCTGCTGGAATCGGCCGCCCGCACGCAGCAGGGCGACAATTACCCTCCCTTCGATTCGGTCAAGCTGAGCGACGACGCCTATCGCATCACCATGGCGGTCGCCGGCTTCACGGAAGATGAGCTCAGCATCTCCGCGCAGGGCAACCTGCTGCTGGTGAGCGGCGAGCACAAGGCCGAGCCCGAGGGCGAGTTCCTGCATCGCGGCATCGCGAACCGCGCGTTCAGTCGCCGGTTCGAACTCGCCGAGCACATCTACGTGACCGGTGCGCGACTCGCCAATGGACTGCTTTCTATCGAGCTCAAGCGCGAGGTGCCCGAGGCGATGAAGCCGCGACGCATCGCGATCGACAGCGCCGGCGCATCCACGTCGACGGTGAAGCAGTTGCACAGCGAAGCGGCCTGATCCTCCAGACAAGGCGTTCGGCAAAAGCCTGGCTCGCGGCCACCGCGCCGCGAGCCTTCCGAAAGCCGAAAAACCCCACGATTCCTTCGCAACCTCTCAACACCCGCGGTACCACGCTTCCAGCAACGAACACGGGAGCAGACACATGTCCGACGACAAGACCAAGCGCGGCCCGGCCGACGCCAAGCGCATCAACGTCAACGAAGACTACGAAGTCCAGTACTGGACCAAGGAACTCGGCATTTCCCGCGAGCAGCTGACCGAAGCCGTGAAGCGGGTCGGTCCGATCGCCGAGGACGTGCGCGCCCACCTCCGTCGCCGCCACTGACCACTTCGGCCCCGCACGACCCCCGGCCTGCCCCGTCGAACTGAACAGGCGGCCCACTCTCGTCGGGTGGGAGCCGATCGCATCGGCGATCCCGCGCCAGCGGGCAACGTGCGAATGACGCCGTCCGGCGTTCCCCAAACTGCGACAAGGTGGCCCCTGAGATGAGGCTACCGGACCAGGGACAGGCCCCCGATGTTGAAAACGCGGCACCGAATGCCGTCGAAAGGCTGCACGTCGCATCGAACGGCGACACACAGCCTTCCGTACCAACATCTGAGAGCGAGGACGACGGAATGATAGATCTGACCGGAAAGCGGGCCCTGATCACGGGAGGCTCCCGCGGCATCGGCGCGGCCATCACGAAGACGCTGGCGTCGATGGGCGCTGACGTCGCTTTTACTTACCAGCAGGCGTCCGGGAAGGCGCAAGACGTCGTGGGCGCTGTCGAACAGTCGGGGCGCCGTGGCGTCGCCATCCGTGCCGACAGCGCCAATCCCGCCGACATCGCGCGTGCGGTCGACGAAACGGTTTCCACGCTGAGCGGTCTCGACATCCTTGTCAATAGCGCCGCCATCGGTCACACGGGAACGATTGCGGATCTAGACATCGACGCATTCCAGTCACTCATGGACATCAACGTTCGGGCCCCCGTGTTGTACGCCAAAGCAGCGATCCCGCACCTCGGGCAAGGCGGCCGAATCATCACGATCGGTTCCGCACTCGGCGAGCGCGTGCCGTTCCCCGGTATCACGGGCTACGCGATGTCAAAGGCCGCGCTGAACTCATTCACCCGTGGCCTCTCAAGAGAACTCGGACCGAGCGGCGTCACCGTCAATCTGGTCCAGCCCGGCGCGACCGACACCGATGCAAATCCGGCTAATGGCGAGGGAGCCGACTTCCAGCGCAGCCTCACCTCGCTGGGACGCTTCGCGGAGCCGAACGACATCGCCAACGTGGTGGCGTTCCTGGCAAGCCCCGCGGCCGACATCATCACCGGCGCCACGATCACCGCCGATGGCGGTGCCATTGCCTGATCGCCGATACGCTCGTGGGTGTAACAGGCGGATGGTCGATCGCGACGATCCAGCCAAGGTCCTTGAGCGCTCTCGCCTGCGATTAGCGAGCGAACTTGCGTTCGGGGAAGCAGTTTGCTCGCCTGCAACGACACGCTCGCCAACGATCGGGTCGCCGAGAAACCATAAGTCGAGAGGGTCTTGTCGTTCATTCGGTTAACGCGCCGCACTCGCATGCGCGTCGCCGCGCACGAAGCGGTTGTCACAAGGGACACCCCGTACGCGGCGACGTTGTGGCAAAATCCAGGTCAATAGCGTCGGCGACGTAGAGCGTCACTTTCCGATCAGCTTCAGCGCATCATGTTCGAGATTTCCGCTCTTGATATGTAGCCGCGTGCCGTGCTTCTTCAAGAATTCATTCTTCAATCTCGATGTTGTCGAGTCGGTGCTGGGGACGCGGGTGCAGACGATTAGCGCCCCTACTGCACGTCGGGGCGCACCGCAACGCTCAAGAAGCTTCGCTGTAGCGAGAATCTGTTCGCATGCGTGCCGTATCTCCTTGCCCTTCAGTTCGACAATGATGTTGCCCGTGTCTGGAAAGGAAACGACGTAGTCTGCAGCCAACTGATGGTTTACTAAGCCGCCATCAACTTTCGTCACGAAGACATCTTTGCGCCCAGGATTTAGAAATACGGCACTCTTACCGTACTCCCTAACTCTCACTTTCGAATCGTTCCGCTTTTCTCGAAATGGTTCGCAAGTATCCTTACTGCTCGTCACAGTGACGCCTCCAGGTCCAAAAGTCCGTCAAACTCCAATCCGGTCTCTTCTGAAACGGAGTCAATGTATCCGGCGTCGATAAGCCCGTACTCGTCGAGAATAGGTACAAGTTCTCGACCGTGAATTGCGTAAGCTGAAGCCTTCTCAGGCGAGATCCACGAGCCGGATGGGATGAGCTTGTCGAGTTCTTTGCGACCATCGACCGAGAGTCGCCTTGCAACTTGGCCGGCTTTGATGAGCGTATTCATCTTGGCGAGCACGTAGGGGCTGTGGGTAGTCAGTACCAGCGTGCGGCCAGCGACGTTCTTGTTGCCGGTCCTTCGAGGCTGTCGGTTTACAATTTCGGCAAACATCTCCAAGAGCGACGTCTGCGCACTTGGAAAAAGGTGGGCTTCCGGTTCTTCAACGAAAGTCAAAGATCCCCGCTCGCGCCATAGAGAGAAGCGTAGCGCGTAGAGCAAAGGAAGGAGCTCTTGTTGGCCTGACGAAAGGGCGTTGAAGGGAATACTGCGGCCGTCAGGAGTTACGAGAAACTGTTTGCCTCGCTCCTGACTGACTCGACCACCAATGAGTGCCTCAATTCGCTGAAGGACTGGACTCGGCTCTTCTCGCTCGTAAAACGAAGACTCACGCAAGTTCGTAACGAGTCTCCCGAACTCATGCACAACCGGATCAAGTAGCGTGCGTTCTTCAAACGCAGTAACAAGCTTCCCAATGCTCGTGAAGAAGGACCGCCCGGCAGGAATATAAAGCTGCATGTCGGGCATGTGTCGGCCCATCGCACCCTCTATGGTGCGCCGAACTATTGAAAAGGAGCCGTACAGAAAATCCGGGTCTCGCTTCTTCTGCGCAGCCTTAAGGTGAACTGCAACCGCACTTTCGAACAGACGCTCGGTGTCGGGCGAGCAGATCAGTTTCGCCTTTGGCTGGCCGTTCCGGGTCTTAACTCGTCGAATGGAGAGCTCATAAGGGCCGTTTCGATACGTCACTTCAAACTGTTTGGATCCCCATGCCTGCGGGGGAAACCAAGCAGAAAACTCATCGAGACAGCGGTCTCTGATCTCCTCGGATGTATTCGACTCCTGAACCCAGAGCGGAAGCGAGGAAAAGATGCCGTTAAAGAAGTAAAAGAGCTTGCATATTACGCTCTTACCGCTCGCCTGCGGTCCGATGATTACGGTGATGTCGTTGAGTTCCAGGAGCGCTTTGTCGATGCAGGAGAACGACTTCACTTCGAGCGTACGCATTCGCCGGATCCTTTGGCCGTGTCGGGAGGATGATCTTCGTCGAGACTATCAGTTGAGGCAATTCCACGACTACCTCTTTGGGCGCCTCGTACAAAGCGAACTTCGTCGGACTTCGCCCACACCCTGAGGTCGCCCGGCGAGGCCAAAAAAAGACCCGCATCGCTGCGAGTCTTTGGAAGGATGGTGGCTCGGGACGGAATCGAACCGCCGACACGGGGATTTTCAATCCCCTGCTCTACCAACTGAGCTACCGAGCCACGAGTGCCTGCAACGAGCGTTGCGGCCTGTGGAGCCGCGTATTAAATCGGGTGTGGGCGTCGGCGTCAAGCGTCTCGTTCGGGTGGGACGTAACCGGCGGGCTGGACGACGTCGCCGCCGAAGAAGTACTTCTCCATTTCGCCACTCAGGAACGTGCGGGTCTTCGGGTCGAGCGGGGAGAGGCGCATCTCGTTGATGAGCATGGTCTGGTGGCTGAGCCATTGGGCCCAGGCTTCCTTCGAGACGTTCTCGTAGATGCGCTTGCCGAGGTCGCCGGGCCAGGGGGCGAAATCGAGGCCTTCGGCGTCGCGGCCGAGTTTCACGCAATGGACCATGCGCGTCATGGGGTGATCTCCGGAAGATGGTCGAGCAAGGTGCGGACGGGCGCCGGGAGGCCGAGCGAGGCGATGTCGTCGCGGTCGCACCAGCGGCGGTCGTCGCGTCCGGCCACAGCGGCGAGCGGGGCCGCATGGTCGAACAGGATGGGCGATACGTCCAGCCGGTAGTGGCTGAACACGTGGGTGAAGGCGGGGAGGGGATTCGCGGCGCCGACCGTGGCCAAGCCCGCCGCCACGTGCGAAGCGGCTTCCGCGTCCGCGGCTTCGGGCAGGCTCCACAGGCCGGACCAGACGCCCTGGGGGCCGCGCTTTTCGAGCAGGACGCGTCCGCTGCGATCGCGCAGCAGGAGCATCGCGAGCGCGCGCGTCGGCACCTTCTTGCCCGGCTTCGCGGTAGGCAGCACGGCGGTCAGGCCGTCGCGATGCGCCACGCACGTCGCCGCCTGCGGACAGAGCGGGCAGAGCGGCTTGCTGCGCACGCAGACGGTGGCACCGAGGTCCATGATCGCCTGCGTGTAGTCGGCGGTGCGCTCGGACGGCGTGTGTTCGTCCGCGTGCTTCCAGAGCTGCTTCTCGATGGCGCTTTCGCCGGGAAAGCCGACGATGCCGTGGTAGCGCGCGAGCACGCGCTTGACGTTGCCGTCGAGGATCGGGAAACGCAGTCCGTATGCCTGCGCGAGGATCGCGCCGGCGGTCGAGCGGCCGATCCCCGGCAGCGCCATCAGGGCGTCGAGGTCGCGCGGCAGTTCGCCGCCGTGGCGTTCGACGCACAACTGCGCCGCCCGATGCAGGAAGCGTGCGCGGCGGTAATAGCCGAGGCCCGACCACAGCGCGAGCACGGTGTCTTCGTCGGCGTTCGCGAGCGAGGCCAGCGTCGGCAGCCGATCGACGAAGCGCTGGAAGTAGCCGATCACGGTGACCACCTGCGTCTGCTGCAGCATGATCTCCGACAGCCACACGCGATAGGCGTCGCGCGGATGCTGCCACGGAAGATCCTTGCGCCCGTGGTGGTCGTACCAGCGCAGGAGTTCGCGCGCGAAGGGCTTCATGGCGTGGCGGCGGTGCTGGCCGGCGCCGGCGCGGTGGCGGCCGGCACGGGCACGTTCGGGGTAGCGCGGATGCGCAGGCCCGTCGCCTGCACGCCGCCAACGTCGAGCGTCTTCGCTTCGACGGTGCCGAGCAACGGCGGGAGCGTCGGCCGGCCACCGGCACGGATGCCGCCCCACCATTCGCCGAGCGCGAGCGGAGGAATGCGCAGGTCGGTGTGGTCGTTTTCACCGTCGAGCTTCAGCGCGATGTAGAGGGGGTCGCGCTGGTTGGCCGGTGTCACGTTGAGCACGATGTCGTAGGGCGCACCCGCTTCGCGCGTGACACGTCCGGCGAGCGATGCGCCGACATCGGCCGCTCCGCGCCAGGTGGCTTCTCCGTGCAGCGTCGCGTCGAAGCGCGATGCGCTGGCGACGTTGATCTTGGCATCGCCGAGCGTCAGCACGCCGCGGCTCAGCGTCGGCGTGGTTTCGAGGTCCAGCGAGTACGGCGTGGTATCGGCCGTATGGGCGGCGAAGGCGAGGGTGAATGGCCGGCCGTTCGCGAGGCGCCCGGCGTCGATGTCGACATCGGACAGCAGCAGCTGGTTACCGCGCGTGAGCGTACCGCGCGATACGCGGAAGCCGGCGTCGATCGTCGGCAGGATGGCGCCGGAGGTCGACGGGCGCGGGGGCAGGGTGTCCAGGTAATCCGAAATGGCGTCGACATCGATGCGGGCGCCCTCGATCTCCAGACGGGAAATGCGGGCGTCGCCGCCGAGCAGCGTATGCCACGGCAGGACCAGCTTGCCGCGCGACGCGACGATGAGCGGCGCGCCGGCGCCATTCGCGCGCACGATCATGCCGTCGAGTTCCAGCGCGGGCTTCGGCCACAGCGTGGGGCTGGCCGGGCTGGCCAGCGTCAGCTCGAGGCCGGCGGCACGCGCCCGCGACTGCAGCATCGCCGTGAAGCGGTCCGGCTGCAGCACGACATAGGTGGCGATGAAGGCGGCGAGCACCAGCGCGAGCACGAGGCCGCCCGCGGCGATCAGGCCGATCCGCAGCCGCCTGTTCATCGGCACGCCGGGTCAGCCGCCAAGCGTGGCCGGGAGCAGGCCGTCGACGAAGGCTTCCGCGTCGAAGACGCGCAGGTCGGTGGCGGTTTCGCCAAGGCCGACGTAGCGGATGGGCAGGCCGAACTCGCGCGCCAGCGCGAACATGACGCCGCCCTTCGCGGTGCCGTCGAGCTTGGTGACGACGAGGCCGGTCACGCCCGCCGTGTCGCGGAACTGACGCAGCTGGCTGATCGCGTTCTGGCCCGTGGTGCCGTCGATGACCATCAGCACCTCGTGCGGCGCGCTGGCGTCGAGTTTTTTCATCACCCGGCCGATCTTGCCCAGCTCGTCCATGAGGCCGCCCTGCGTGTGCAGGCGGCCGGCGGTGTCCGCGATCAGCACCTGCGCGCCGCGCGAGCGCGCCGCCTGCAGGGCGTCGAAGATCACGCTCGCCGAGTCGGCGTCCTGGCCCTGCGAAACCACGGGCACCTTGTTGCGCTCGCCCCAGGTCTTCAGCTGCTCGACGGCGGCGGCGCGGAACGTGTCGCCGGCGGCGAGCATCACGCTGCGCCCCTCGTCGGAGTAGCGCCGCGCGAGCTTGCCGATGGTCGTGGTCTTGCCGACGCCGTTGATGCCCACCGTGAGGATCACGAAAGGCGAGGGCGAACTGACGTCGAGCGGGCGCTCGACGGGCTTGAGCAAGGCCACCAGGGCCTCGCGCAGGGCCTTCAGCAGCGCGCCCGCATCGGCGAACTCGCGCTTGTGCATGCGCTTGCGCAGGTCCTCGACGAGGCGCGTGCTGGCATCGACGCCGACGTCGGCCGTGATCAGCGCGGTTTCCAGTTCGTCGAGCAGGTCGTCGTCGAGCTTCGGATGACGGACGAACAGCGACGTGAGGCTCTTCGCGAACCCGCTGCCGGAGAGACGCTCGCGCCAGCTGCGCTTGACCGGCTGTTCCGGTGCGGCGACGGCCTCGCGGGCCGCGTCCACGACGGCGGATTCCTCGGCCTCGGCCTCGACCTCGGGCGCCTGCGGCTCCGGCGCGGCGGTCTCGATCAGCGATTCGGAGGTTGCCGCGCCGGGTTCGGCCGAGGCGGGGTCGGCGGATCGATCGACGAGCGCCTCGGGCGCCGGCGATTCGGTCGGCGTGGGTTCCGCGGGCTTCTTCTTCCAGAACTTGAGCATTGCGCGAGGGATTCAAAGACAATGGGCGAATGCTATCACCCCCGCCCTCACTGGCCGCTGAGCGATGAGCGCTCCCGGCCGCATCCGCGTCATCGGCGGATCCCTTCGCAACTCGCGCATCGAGGTGCCCGACCTGCCGGGTCTGCGGCCCACGACGGATCGCGTCCGCGAGACCCTGTTCAACTGGCTGCTGCCCGTGGTGGAAGGAGCACGTTGCCTCGATCTCTTCGCGGGGACGGGTGCGCTCGGCATCGAGGCGCTGTCGCGCGGCGCGGCCGGCGTCACGTTCGTGGAGCGCGAGCCGCGCCTCGTGGCGGCGCTGAAGGCCAACCTCGTCCGCCTGAAGGCGACGGGCGGCGAGGTCGCCGGCGACGATGCGGCCCGCTGGCTACGCGGCGCCGCGCGGCCGTTCGATCTCGTCTTCCTCGATCCCCCGTTCGCGCTCGATCTGTGGGCCGATGCGGCCCGGGCGCTGGAGGACGGCGGCTGGCTGTCGCCGCGTGCGTGGATCTACGTCGAAGCCCCGCGCGGCACGTCCTTCGCCCTGCCCGATACCTGGCTGCCACACCGGCAGGGAACGGCAGGGGAGGTGGCCTACACCCTCTATCGCCGCACACCGGCCGATCCGTTAAGCTAGCCCGCGTTTTCCCTGACCCGTCCCTTCATGACCCTCTCGCCGGCCAATCCGCGACTTGCCGTCTATCCCGGCACGTTCGATCCCATCACGAACGGGCACGCCGACCTCGTGTCGCGCGCGGCGCCGCTGTTCGACCGGATCGTGGTCGCCGTGGCCGAGAGCCGCAGCAAGGGTCCGGGCTTCAGCCTCGGCGAGCGCATCGCGCTGGCGAGGCTGGCGCTGGCCGACCTGCCGAACGTGGAAGTGCGCGGTTTCGACTGCCTGCTCGCCGACTTCGTCACGGAGATCGGCGCGGGCGTGATCCTTCGCGGCCTGCGCGCCGTGTCGGATTTCGAATACGAATTCCAGCTCGCCAGCATGAACCGTCACCTGATTCCCCAGGCCGAGACGCTGTTCCTGACCCCGGCCGAGCAATACAGCTTCATCTCCTCCTCGCTCGTGCGTGAAATCGGTCGCCTGGGTGGCGATATCTCCGGCTTCGTGCATCCGGCGGTGCAGCAGGCCATGCGTCAGCGTTGGCGCAACTCTTGAAAACAAAGGTGATCATCATGCGTAAGTTCGTCCTCGCCGCGTCCGTGGCCCTGACCGCCGCCCTGGCCCTCACGGCCTGCAACAAGTCGGAAGACGCCGATCAGGCTGCCACGCAGCAGGAAGCCGCCGTCGCGAAGCCGACCAACCCGACCGATACGAAGGCCTGGAGCCAGTACTTCGGCCAGATCGTGCGCAAGAACATGCAGGGCATGACGGCCGACCGTCCGTTCCCGTACTTCGTGCCGGCCGGCGACGACCAGGCCGGTCAGGACGGCCGCGCCCGTCAGCTCGAGAACGTGCAGGGCACCGTCGCCCGCGGCGTCACCCCGGGCAACATGCTCGTGTTCGGTGGCCCGGAGTCGGCCAAGACGGCCGATCTGATCGTCGAGGCGTTCAAGGGCGCCAACGCCGGCTCGTTCAAGAACGTGATCGTGCTGTTCATCGGCGACCAGGCCGACCAGCAGCGCGTGGCCGATGCGCTGGCACCGAGCGGCGCGACGTTCCGTTTCGTCGCGATGTAATCGGGCCGGATTCACGGCCGCGAAGGAGGGCGCCGCTCGCGGCGCCCTTTTTCATGCCTGCCAGCAGGGAAGGCCGTACCGCGCTAAAATGCCGGCCATGTCCCTGATGATCCTCGACACCTGCGTCAACTGCGACGTCTGCGAGCCCGTGTGCCCGAACAAGGCCATCTCGCTGGGCGAGCAGTATTACGTGATCGATCCGAACCTCTGCACCGAGTGCGTCGGCCACTTCGACAACCCTCAGTGCGTGGAAGTCTGCCCGGTCGAGTGCATTCCGCACGATCCCGATCACGTCGAGACGAACGAGCAGCTCATGCTCAAGTACGAGCACCTGATGGCCCGCGCGGCGTCCTGAGGCGGCATGGGTTAATCTCGGGGGTTGAAGATATTTCCCGGAGATCCATCCCCATGGTTCATGCCCCGTCGTGGCGCGTCGTCGCCGCGAGCCTGTTCCTCGTCGCCGGCGCCGGACATGCCGCCGCCCAGGATGCGCCTTCCGCGGCGCGCGGTCCCGGCCATGCCGCCATCGCCAGCGCGAATTTCCTCGCGACCAACGCCGGATTCGAAGTGCTGGCCAAGGGCGGCAACGCGTTCGATGCCGCGATCGCGGTCTCGTCGACCCTCGCGGTCGTCGAACAGCAGAGTTCCGGCATCGGCGGTGGCTTCATGGCGCTGCTGCACCGGGCGTCCGACAAGCGCGACGTCTTCATCGACGCGCGGGAGACGGCGCCGAAAGCCGTCGACATGAAGGTGTACGTCGGCAAGGACGGCAAGCCGAACCGCGACGTGTCGACCAACGGGCCGCTGTCGGCCGGCATTCCTGGCGAACCCGCCGGCCTCGCGTGGATGGCGGAGCACTACGGCAAGCTGCCGCTGTCGGTGTCGCTCGCGCCCGCGATCCGCATCGCGAAGGAGGGCTTTCAGCCCGACAAGCGTTTCCTCGGTGCGATCGACGACCGCAAGGAGACGCTGGCGCGTTATCCCGCCTCTGCCGCCCTTTATCTGCCGGATGGCAAGGTGCCGGCGCAGGGCTGGACGCTGCGTCAGCCGGATCTGGCGAAGACGCTCGAGCGCATCGCCGCGAAGGGCGCGGACGGCTTCTACAAGGGCGAGACCGCGAAGCTGCTGGTCTCCGCCTCGCGCGAGGCCGGTGGCAACTGGACGGCCGCGGACCTGGAAGCCTACAAGGTGAAGGAGCGCGAGCCGCTCACGGTCGACTACAAGGGCTACCGCATCGTCACCGCGCCGCCGCCGTCGTCGGGTGGCGTCGCCATCGCGGAAATCCTCAACATCCTCTCGGGTTTCGACCTCACGAAGATGGACCTCGCGCATTCGACGCACCTCACCATCGAAGCGATGCGGCGCGCGTTCCGCGATCACAACGAATACCTGGGCGACCCGGACTTCGTGAAGATGCCGCTCGACATGCTGCTGTCGCGTCATTACGCCGACGGGCTGCGCGCCACCATCTCGCCGGACAAGGCCACGCCGTCCGACCTGCTGCCGACGTCCATGGCGCCGGAGCCGGGCATGCACACGACCCACTTCTCGGTGATCGATGCCGACGGCAACATGGTCGCGTCGACGCTGACCGTGAACCTCGAGTTCGGTTCGGCGTTCGTCGCGAAGGGCACGGGCGTGGTGCTGAACGACGAGATGGACGACTTCGCGCTCGTGCCGGGCCAGCCGAACGCGTTCGGTCTGCGTGGCGCGCTCGCGAACGCGCCCGAGCCGGGCAAGCGGATGCTGTCGTCGATGTCCCCGAGTTTCGTGCTGGGCGCGAACCGCACCGCCGTCATCGGCTCGCCCGGCGGTTCGACGATCATCACGCAGGTGCTCGAAGGCATCCTCGCTTTCGTGGACGGCAAGAGCGCCTCCGAGATCACGGCGCAGAAGCGCTACCACCACCAGTACCTCCCGGACCGCGTCGATGTGGAAGACGGCGTGTTCGACGCCGCGACGACGAAGACGCTGCTCGACATGGGGCACGTGCTGCGCAACCGCTCGCCCTGGGGCTTCATGAACGTAGTCACCTGGGATCACCGGACGAACACGCTGGACGCCGCGAGCGATCCGCGCCGTCCGTCCGGTCTGGGCAAGGTGCAATAAGGTCGTCGCGATGAAACTCTGGTCCTTGATCGGCAATTCCCAGCAGCTGGACGGCGGCGCGATGTTCGGCAACGCGCCGCGCGCGATGTGGTCCCGCTGGATCGCGCCGGACGAACACAATCGCATCCCGCTGGCCTGCCGCTGTCTGCTGGTGACCGGTCTCGACGGGCGCAACGTGCTGTTCGAAACCGGCATCGGCGCCTTCTTCGAACCCGCGATGCGCGAGCGCTACGGCGTGGTGGAGGATCGGCATGTGTTGCTCGATTCGCTCGCCGGGGCAGGCCTGTCGCACGAGGACATCGACGCCGTGGTGCTCTCGCACCTGCACTTCGATCACGCCGGCGGACTGCTCGCGCCATGGGCGGAGGGCGAGGCACCGCGGCTGCTGTTTCCCAATGCGCGCTTCCTGGTGGGCGCGGAACACTGGGCGCGAGCGCGCGATCCGCACCCGCGCGACCGGGCCTCGTTCATCCCGGACATCATCCGCCTGCTCGAGGAGAGCGGCCGGCTGGAACGGGTCGAGGCCGGCGTCCCGTCGTCGCTGGGCGATGCCGTGCGCTTCGAATTCTCGGAAGGGCATACGCCCGGACTGATGCTCGCCGAGGTGGGTGGCGTGGTCTTCTGCGCCGACCTCATTCCGGGGCGTGCGTGGGTGCACCTGCCGGTGACGATGGGGTACGACCGCTGGCCGGAAAAACTCATCGACGAGAAAAAGACATTCCTTGACGACAAGATGGCCCGGGGCGTGAGGCTGTTTTTCACGCACGATCATGGCTGCGCGCTCGCGGCGGTGGAAAAGGATGCTAAAGGCCGCTACTCGGCGGTCGATACGCTGGATAGGCTGGACGGGCTAGAGGCCCGCACCGGCGCATGACGGGGGCAGGATGACGTCGACGTACAAGGTGAAGCATGGCGGCATGGCCTGGGGCACGCGCCTCGCGGGCGCCGTGCTGTTGCTCGCGGGGCTGGGCCTCATCGCGTGGAACGAGCGCCGGGTGATGGATTACGCCGCCGCGATCCAGCGGCATGGTGCGCCGGTGCTCGATCTCGGTGCCGCCGGCCGACCGGCCGCCGGACAGTACGGCTCGCAGACGCGCGTCAGCGGCATGCCGCAGATCGTCGATGCGCCGCGGGATCCGGAATTCAACGTGCGCGCGGATTCCCCGATCCTGATCCGCCACGTCGAAATGTTCCAGTGGCGCGAGATCACCGTCGGCGGTGCCACGCATTACGAGCTGGACTGGGTCGATCGTCCGATCGATGCCTCGACGTTCGCCCGGCCGGCCGGCCACGTGAACCCGGGCGCTTTCCCCATCCAGGGCAGGCAGTTCGAGGCAGGCGAAGTGAAGCTCGGCAATTTCAGACTGTCGGAGAAGATTCTCCGCGCATTCCCTGGCCGTACCACCGTGGCGCCCGACGAAAAGAAGTTGCCGGCCAATCTGGCCGCGACGTTCCAGCGCGTGGACGATGCGCTGGTCACCAGCGCCAAACCCACGCATCCGCGACTGGGCGACCTGCGCGTCAGCTGGGAGGCTGTTCCCCTGCAGTCGATGACCGTGCTTGCCCGGATCGACGGCGACACGCTGATCCCCGCGCCCGCGAAGGAGGGCGACGCCGGATTCGACGTGCAGGTCGGCGAACGCAGCCTCCTGGAGGTGGTGCCGGCGCTTCCCGAGCCGCCGCAGGCCGTGCTTCCGCTGCGCATCATCGCCTTCGTGCTTTCGAGCGCAGGCGCGCTGCTGCTCGCGCTCACCGGCCGGATGCGACGCGACCCGTTGTTCGCCCTGGGTATCGGCGCGGTCGTCGTGTCGGCGGTCGCAGGCGTGATGTGGCTCGCCGGCGACGCCATGGCCGCCAGTGTCTGGCTTCTTTTCGCGGTACTCGGCGCAGGCCTCGCCATCTGGCGGGTGCAACAACGCACCGCGCAGGTTCACTGAGGGAGTCGTCCATGCGTATCACCGGATTGTATGCGGCATTGCTGGTGCTCATCACGCTGGGCCTGGCGGTTCGCGTCATGCTCCTGCGCAAACGAACCAGCATCGGCCTTGGCGACGGCGGCGACCGGACGGTGGCATGCGCGGTCCGCAGTCATGGCAATGCCATCGAGTACATCCCGCTGGCGCTGATCCTGCTGCTGATCCTCGAACTCAACCAGACCGTGCCGCTGCTGCTGCATGTCTTCGGTATCGCGCTCATCGTCGCGCGACTGCTGCACGCGTTCGGTCTGTCGCGCTTACCCGGGATCTCGGCGGGCCGCGCCATCGGCGCGGCACTGACCCTGTTGACCATGGTGGCGATGGCATTGCTGCTCGTCTGGCAATACCTGGTGATCCACGTGATCACCGCGTCCGGGGTCTGACCGCTCAGGCTTCCGCCGTCTGCGTGCCGTCCGCGAACGCGTAGACGTGGTCGGCCCAGCTGGCCGCCTCGACGTACACGGTGGCCATCTTGGCCACGTGTTCCTCGTCGAGCGTGGAGCCGTTCTCCAGTTCGCCCTGCTCCCAATGGCGGATCTGGTCGAGGATCGCGGCGAAGGGCCCGGTGCCGTCCAGGAGCGCTTCGCGGATCTCGATCGCCAGCGGCAGGTGTTCGAGCACGTAGGACATCGAGGCGTTCATCAGCGTGTCGAGCAGCGAGAACAGGCCGGCGGTGAACGCCATTTCCTGGAGCTCGGGCTTGATCGCACGCGCGAGTTTCTCGCACATGTGCGCGCGGATGAGGGCGAGGCGGAGCAGTTCGGGCGGACGTTCGTCCATGCCCGAGACGGCCATGGTGAAGATCCAGTTGCGCATGCGGTTGACGCCGAAGAACACGGCCGCCTGTTCCACGGACTTGAGCTGGCGGGGCAGGGCGAAATACGCGGAGTTGACGCAGCCGAGCAGCTTGTAGCTGAGGATCGCGTCGTCGCGGATGATCTTGCCCAGCTCGACGGGACCGTTGTCGGGATCCTGCAGCGCACCCATGAGACGCAGCACGCCCAGCTTGCTCGGCGTGAGGCGCGGCATGTCCACGCGTTCCGGACGCAGCAGGTACTTGCCCTGGAATCCGTCGACGTCCTGGTCGGCGTAGTCGACGAAGGTCTCGTGCGTGTCGATGCCGGTCACGATCACCTTCACGCCGAACGCGTGGACGTAATCCATGTGCGCGCGGGCCGCGACGGGATGGCGGTGATCCACCGCGATCTTGGCGAACTGGACGATGCGCAGCAGCGCGTCGACGCCGGCGCGGTGTTCGGGATCGGCGGGGAGGTTGAAGTCCTCGAGCATGAACAGGCAGCCGTGCCCCTTCAGCTCGCGCAGCTTCGCCAGCAGCTGTTCGTCGAGACCGACGTCGGCGCTGATGCTGGCGCCGAGACGCGCGTTGTGGCGGAGGATGTCCGCGTGCTCCATGAGCAGGTCGCGGGACATGTGCAGGAACGCGCGGTTGTCTCGGACCAGGCGCTTGAGGCTGCCGTCGGCGATGGCGCTCAGCGTGGCCTGGGTATGCGCGAGCGAGGCGGCGTCGATGTCGCTGCCGACCGGGCGCGGAAAGAGCAGTTCGTAGGCGAACAGCGACTGCTTCTTGTCGAGGATGGGAATGCGGACGATCGGAAGGATGCCGTCGTCGTTCACCGCTGTCGGCTGGGGAGTTGCTGCCATTGCTTCCTTCTTGCGCCGTCTTGGGTGAGCTTGATTGTCGCTGTTCTGTCGGGATCAGACCTGTGCAAGCGTCGCGGAACGGAGGTTTATCTTCGCCTCTCCGTTGCGGCCGTAAGTCGATCCACCGGGCGAATCGCCCGATATCAGGGCCAGTGCCTGGCGCACGTGACCGATTCGCTGGCCGACGATGCGGCCGTTGGTTTCGTTGAGCTGCCTGCATTCGCGAAGGCGCTCGAACACGACGACCCAGCGCGCGTCGGCGAGGCTGTCGAGACTGGCCGCCTCGCTGAGCTGGCGGCGCTCGACGTCGAGCGATTCGATGCGGTCGAGCAGCTCGCCCTTCGCGCGGGTCGCGGCGTCGAGCGCCTGCGGATCCGTGGCGTCGAGCGCGAGGCGTTCTTCGATGAGGCAGGCGTGCAGGGCGTCGATGTCACGCGCCAGGTCGCCCATCACGGCGACCAGCGCGGCATCGAAATCGGCGCCGTGCGCTGCGCTCATGCCTTGCCGCTACCCATCTGGCCTTCCAGCGCGAGAAACTTGCTGGCGATGGCCTGGGCGTCGGGCTTGTACGTGCCGTCGGCGAGGCGGGCGCGGATTTCGTCCACGCGCTTCGTGTCGATGCCTTCGCCGCGGCTGGCGGCGTCTAGCGCCTTGGCCGAATCGGTGATGCTGACGCTGTCGTCGGTCGGACGAACCGTGGCGGCGCCCTGCGCCGAACCGGCGGAACCGGTCGCGGGATTCTGGGTGCGCAGCTGCACCTGCGGCTGGGGAGCCTGGATGCCGGGTTTGATCGTCGTCGTCATGGGTGTTTCCCTCGGAGCTTGTGTTCCGTCAGACCCTTTAACGGCAGCCTGTCGGCGAACTTTAACCGGCCCGGGGCCGGGGAATGTGACCGTGTCGCTGTTTCGTTCAGGGCAGTACCGCGACCACCCCGGGTCCGCTGACCACGGCGTCGAGCACCTTGCCCGACGACGCGTTGCGGACCTTGAGTCGTGCGCCCGCGTCGCCGGCGCCCATCGCGACGCCCTCGGCACGGATGGTGACGCCGTCGACGGTGGCTTCCATGCTCACCGCGTCGCCGATACGCACGGCCTGGCGTCCGGCCAGCATGCCGGGGGTCAGGACGGTGCCCGCGTTCAGCGGCCGGGCAAGTGCGCGGCCGCCGACCTGGTCGAGGCTGGCGATGTAGCCATAGGCGAGGCTGGCGACGTCGCGCTCCTCGCTATGCACGTCGGCCGCGCCCGGACCGTCGCCCCGCGCCAGCGGGCGGCTGGTGACCAGCACGCTCGCGAACATCTGCACCTTGACCGGCACGCGGACGGTCCAGCCGCCGGGCACCGGGCAGCGCACGACGACACTGGCACGCGCGCCCAGCGGGCGGTTGCCCGGCAGCGACGCCTGCAAGGGGGCGGCGCAATCCGTCAGGCGCAGGCGGCTGTCGAGCGGACCGGCTTCCGCGGTCATGCGGGCACCGGGAAGATTGCGGTTCGCCTGCAGCCAGTCCACCGCCAGCGCGCGCACGGCGTCCAGCGACTGCGTGGCCGCCGCGGGAAGCGGGCAGGCGAGCAGCGCGGGAAGCACGACGCCGGCGGCGAGGAGACGGTGGATCACGCCGCGCGCTCCGCGAGCGAGGCGGAGAGGCCCTGGGCGATGGCGTCGAGTTCGCGCGTCAGGCCCGGGAGCATGTGGCTGGCGTCGACGTGACGCCCTTCGCCGAGCGTGATCGCGTACTGCGAGGCAAGTACCGAGAAGCGCTCGCCGGCGGCCCGGACGCCATCGGCCGTGCCGTCCGGGCGCAACGCGCGCAGCTGGTCGATGCAGCGCATCAGCGGCGTGGTATCGAGCCAGCGACGATCGAGGCCCGACGGATCGCGCGAGGCGAGCTCGAGCGCGTAGCGCAGGCCCTGGCTCGCTTCGCGGATCATCTGGCTGAGGCTTGCGGCGTCGAGATTGCCTTCCGTTTCCAGGCGGGCGAGGCCGAGCCGGTGCGCGAGCACCGCGGCGCGCGCGGCGGCGTCGGCCTGACGGCGTGCCTCGTTGGTGACACGGCCCAGCGAGGCCTGCGTCGACTGGATGGTGGCGACACGGCCCGTGAGGGCGGACATGCCTTCGCGGGCGGCGTCGAGGCTGCCACGGGCGCCGCGGACCGCGTCGTCGACGCGCCCCAGTGAGGCCTGCATGCCCGCGATGCCCGCCTGGGACTGGTCGAGGCGGCGAAGGCTGGTCTGGACCGCGTCGTCCAGGTGACCGGCGAATTCGCCGACCGCCTGCGTGACCTGGTCGATCTCCGCGGTGGCCTGCGTGGTCTTCTCGGCCAGCTGCTTGACCTCGTCGGCCACGACCGCGAACCCACGGCCGGCCTCGCCGGCGCGGGCCGCCTCGATCGCGGCGTTCAGCGCGACGAGGTTGGTCTGGTGCGCGATGTCCTGCACCGTGGCCGTCAGCTTGCGGATGGCCGTGAAGTATTCGGAGAACTGCGCGTGGTTGCGGCTCATGCCCGACAGGGCGCTCCGCAGAAGACGCAGCTGGCCGTCGAGTTCGGCCGAGGTCGCCTGACCCTGGCCGCCGGCGTCGGCCATGCCGGCCACGCCCGCGTGGGCCTGGTCGATGGCCGTCGAAATCCTGGCGCCGGCTTCCGTCAAACGACCGGCGGTATCGCGGGCGCCCTCGACGGCCGTGCCGAGTTCCTGCAGCGTCGCGCCGAGCGCCTGCGCGTTCGTCAGGACCATCCCCTGCTGCTCGATCGCCTGGATGGTGGTCGCGGCGACGGTGCGCGGTTCCGCGGGCTTGAGCAGCGCGCCGAGCGCGCTGGCGGCCGCCGGGTACTGGGCGGACAGCGCACGAACGCGCGCGGCGTCGCCGCTGGCGGCCGCGTGGGCGATGAGACGGACGTGCTGGCTCCAGAGGAGGGTCATGGCTTCGCTTTCGCTTGTTTTAGTGGTCGCCCCAATAGATCGTCAGGGGGCGTGACATCTTGAGCCATGCAATCCACATGCCACGGCCCGGCTACAGAAACGCGCCGGCTGGCCGATACGGTTCGCGACACCATCCGCAGACGCCGCGCAGCCATGGCCCGACCGCTCCTCGACACCGTCGAAACCTTCACCCGCCTGGCCGGGCACAACCGCGTGGCGATGCTGCTGTTCCGCCTGGGCGACGGCCAGGCCTTCGGCATCAACGTCTTCAAGGTGCGCGAAGTGCTGCGCCGGCCGCGGCTGGAGCGCATGCCGAGCATGCACGCGCTGGTCGCGGGCAGCTTCGACTACCGCGGCAACACCATTCCCGTGATCGACCTCGCGGCCGCCATGGGCTACCCCCCGCTCGCCGCGGTGGACACGGCGCACCTGATCGTGACCGAGTTCAATCGCTCGGTGCAGGGCTTTTTGGTGTCCGACGTGGACCGCATCGTGCACGTCGACGGCGCCAACATGACGGCGCCGCCCGCCGCGCTGGGTTACGGCGCCCGCGTCAATGCCGTCACGCGACTCGATGGCGACCTCCTCGCCGTGGTCGACGTGGAGCAGGTGCTGGCGAGCGTCGATCCCCAGGCGGTCGAGCTCTCGGACCGCATCCAGCAGGCCGCCGTGGTCCAACACGCGCGCAATCGTCGGGTGCTGGTGGTCGACGATTCCCTCGTGGCACGCACGCAGCTGGTCGACCTGTTCCGCAAGATGGACCTCGAGTGCGTGGTGGCGAAGGACGGCCGTGAAGGCCTGGACGTGCTCGGCACCCTGGCCATGGGTCCGGTCGACGAGCGCGTGGCGCTGGTCGTGTCCGACATCGAAATGCCCCTGATGGACGGCTACGCCCTCACGCGCGCCATCCGCGACGACGCGCAGCTGCGTCATCTGAAGGTCCTGCTGCACAGCTCTCTGAGCGGGGTGTTCAACGAGGCGATGGTCGACCGCGTCGGCGCCGACCGCTTCATCGCCAAGTTCCAGCCGGACATCCTGGCGACGACCGTCCTCGAACTGCTCCCGGCCTGATCGCCGGGCGACGGATCACCGTCGTCACAGCGCGTACGGCGCGTCGGAATTCCGGCGCCAGACGGTTCGACCCCGCTCCCTGATCCCCGAGAACGGCGCCACGGCGCCGTTTTTCGTGGCCGTCGCATGCATGGCACGCGACTTGCTCCTGCCTCTTCGCCAAGGTCACGAGGGGGCAGGACCCATGCTCGACAAACCCGATTCGCTGTTCGGCGTCCACGCGCAGGCCCTGGGCCTGTGGCAGCGCCGTGCCGAGGTGATCTCCTCGAACCTCGCCAACGCCGATACGCCGGGCTTCCTGGCCCGCGACCTCGACTTCCGCAAGGTGATGGCCGCCGCGACCGGCGCCGTGGAAGGCAATGCCTTGCCCATGACCGCGACCTCGTCGGGGCACATCGGCGGCAATCCCGCGGTGGCCCTCGCCGACGCCGACCGCATGGCCTACCGGGTCGAGACCCAGCCCACCATGGACGGCAACACCGTCGACACGCAGGTCGAGCAGGCGCAGTTCGCGGCCAACGCGATCCACTACCAGGCCTCGCTCGGCTTCATCAACGGCCAGATCCACACCATGCGTCTTGCGATCACGGGGAGCAGCTCATGAGCCTGATCAAGATCTTCGACGTCGCCGGCTCCGGCATGGCCGCGCAGTCCGCGCGCCTGAACACCACCGCCAGCAACATGGCCAACGCCGACAGCGTCGCCAGCAGCGAGGCGGCCGCCTACCACGCGAAGCAGCCGCTGTTCTCCGCGGTGCAGCAGCAGGTCAACGGCCAGATGGAGAACGCGGGCGTGCGCACGATGGGGGTGACGGAAAGCCAGGCGCCCATCCAGTCGCGCTTCGAGCCCTCCAATCCGCTCGCGGACGAAAGCGGCTACGTCTATTCAAGCAACGTCAACCCGGTCGACGAGCTGGTCAACATGATCTCCGCGTCGCGCTCCTACCAGAACAACGTCGAAGTCATGAACAGCGCCAAGCAGCTCATGCAGAAGACGCTCGACCTCGGCAAGTAAGGACCAACCCATGGCAGTCGATTCCATCGGCAGTGGCAGCGCGGCGGCCTCGTCGTCCAGCCAGCTCCAGCAGCAGACCCTAAGCCAGTCGGATTTCCTCAAGCTCATCGTCACTCAGATGACCAACCAGGATCCCACCAAGCCGATGGACGCCACCCAGACGGTCGCCCAGCTGGCGCAGTTCTCGCAGGTGGCCGCGACGCAGCAGCTCCAGCAGTCGTTCGACTCGCTGGCGAGCAACCTCAGCGGCGACCAGTTCGTGCGCGCGGCGTCGCTCGTCGGCACCGAGGTGCTGGTGCCGTCGAAGGCGGCGAAGCTGACGGACGGCACGCTCGGCGGCGCCGTGAACGTCGGCAACTCCGGCACGTACGTCAACGTGCAGATCAAGGACCAGGCGGGCAACGTCGTCCGCACGATGTCGCTCGGCCAGCCGGACGCCGGCCTGGTCAAGTTCACCTGGGACGGCAAGTCCGACGACGGCACGCAGCTCGCCGACGGCGTCTACCAGCTTTCCGCGACTTCCGGCGGAACCGCGATCGACACGTTCGTTCGCGGCAAGGTGGAAGGCGTCGGTGCTTCGGGCACCGACGGCACGTACCTGCAGGTGGCCGGCTACGGCGGCGCCCTGCTCAGTCAGATCGCGCAAATCCTGTAAGTACAGCGAGGAATCCACCATGCCTTTCGATATCGCCCTCAGCGGCATCAACGCGGCGTCCGCCGACCTCGAGGTCACCGCGAACAACATCGCCAACGTCAACACCGTCGGCTTCAAGGGCTCGCGCGCCGAGTTCTCGCAGGTCTACTCGGTGGCGGGACAGAACCTGTCGGCCAACGCGGCCGGTAGCGGTGTCCGCCTGACGAACATCGCCCAGCAGTTCAGCGACGGCAACAACACCCAGACCGGCAACTCGTACGATTTCGCGCTCAGCGGCGCGGGCTTCTTCACGATCCGCGACGGTTCCGGCTACTCGTACACGCGAGCGGGCAACTTCCATCCGGACGACAAGGGCAACATCGTCACGGCCACGGGCCAGTACGTGCAGGCGTATCCGCCGACCGCATCCGGCGGCTTCGACATGAGCTCGCTCACCGACCTGAAGATCACCACCGGCACGAGCCCCGCGAAGGCCAGCTCGACCGTCTCGCTGATCGCGAACCTGTCGTCGAGCGCCACGGCGCCGACCGGCGGCGCGTTCGATCCGACGAACGACAAGACCTACAACTACCTATCCACGTTCCAGGCCTACGATTCGCTGGGCGCGTCGCACACCACCAACGTGTACTACGTGAAGGACGCGACCAACCCGAACACGTGGAACGCGTACATGACCGTCGACGGCACGCAGGTCGGCGGCGCGCAGCCCATCGCGTTCACCAGCGGCGGCGCGATCACCACGCCGGTCGGCGGCAAGCTCAACTTCGGCGCGGCGTCCCCGAATCCGGGCGCGGCCCCGATCGACCTGACGATCGACGTGAACAAGGTCACGCAGTTCGGCGACACCTTCGCCACGACCGCCGCCCCGACCGACGGTTACGCCGCCGGCAAGTTCTCGAAGATCGACGTGGCGAAGGACGGCACCGTCTCGGCCATCTATTCGAACGGCGTGACCACGCCGCTGGGCCAGGTCGCCATCGCGACGTTCGCCAACAACCAGGGCCTGCGCCAGCTCAACGACACCAACTGGGTGCCGTCCTCGGAGTCGGGCCAGCCGATCCGTGGCGTGGCGAACTCGGGCGACGTCGGCACGGTGGTCGCAGGCTCGCTGGAGTCGTCCAACACGGCGGACCTCACGGCCCAGCTGGTCAACATGATCAAGGCGCAGCGCAACTACCAGGCGAACGCGCAGGTGATCTCGACCGACGACAAGCTGACCCAGACGATCATCAACATCCGCAACTAAGCGTGACGGCGGTACGCGGCACAGGCCGCGTACCGCCCATCAGACAGGGATCCCGCCATGGACCGCTCCGTATATGTCGCGATGACCGGCGCCACGCAGATCATGCGGGCGCAGGCCGAAGTGGCGCACAATCTCGCCAACGCCAACACCACCGGATTCAAGGCGGAGCTGTCCGCGTTCCAGAGCGTGCCGGTGCAGGGCGATGGCCTGCAGACGCGCATCAACGGCGTGGCGCAGGGCACGGGCTGGGACACCACGCAGGGTACTCAGACGCAGACCGGCAACGACCTCGACGTATCCGTGCAGGGCAACGGCTGGATCGCCGTGCAGACGGCGAACGGCACCGAAGGCTACACGCGCGCCGGCAACCTGCGGATCGACGACCAGGGACTCCTGACCGACGCGCGCGGCAACGCGGTGCTCGGCGGCGGCGGTCCCATCACCATCCCGCAGGCCTCCAGCGTGAAGATCGGCTCGGATGGAACGATCTCTATCGTGCCGCTGGGCGAATCGCCCGCGACGGTCGCCACGACCGACCGGATCAAGCTCGTCAACCCGGGCAACGATCAGCTGAGCCTCGGATCGGACGGGCTGATGCACATGAAGGACGGCAGCCAGGCCCAGGCCGACGCCGACGTGAAAGTGGTCTCCGGCGCCATCGAAGCCAGCAACGTGAACCCTTCCGACGTGCTCGTGAAGATGATTTCGCTCTCCCGCGAATTCGAAATGCAGGTTCGCTCGATCAAGACGGCCGACGAAAACGCCCAGTCGGCATCGAAATTGCTACAGGTGGGGTAACCACCGCCGCCGCGACGGAAACCCGTCGCCGGCACGTCAAGCGCGCACGCGCAGGAGTCAACGATGTTCACGTCCCTCTGGATCGCCAAGACCGGCCTCGATGCGCAGCAGACGCGCATGGACGTCGTGTCGAACAACCTGGCCAACACGAACACCACCGCGTTCAAGCGCTCGCGCGCGGAGTTCGAAGACCTCGCCTACCAGAACCGCGGCCAGGCTGGCGCGCAGACGACGGAACAGACGCAATCGCCGACGGGCCTCATGATCGGCACCGGCGTGCGCGTGGTCGGCACGCAGAAGATGTTCGAGCAGGGCGGCGTGCAGCAGTCGGACAACCCCCTCGACGTCCGCATCGACGGCCGTGGCTTCTTGCAGGTGACGATGCCGGACGGTACCGTCGGCTACACGCGCGACGGCGGCCTCAAGCGCGACCAGGACGGCCAGATCGTGACCAACGACGGCTATCCGATCGAGCCGGCGATCACGATTCCCGCCAACGCGTCGACGATCAGCATCGGCAAGGATGGCACCGTCAGCGTGACGACGGCCGGCAGCGCGGCCTCGCAGCAGATCGGCACCATCCAGCTGGCCGACTTCGTCAACCCCGCGGGTCTCGAGCCGCGCGGCGACAACCTCTATCTCGAAACCGCCGCCAGCGGCGCCCCGCAGACGGGTACGGCCGGGCTCAATGGCCTGGGCACGATCCAGCAGAACTCCCTCGAAACGTCGAACGTCAACGTGGTCGAGGAGATGGTGAACATGATCGAGACGCAGCGCGCCTACGAGATGAATTCGAAAGCGATCTCCGCTGCGGACCAGATGCTCCAGTTCATCTCCAACAAGACCTGAGACACGTCATGAACCGCTTCTTCGTCCGCCTTCTCGCCGCCGCGCTGCCGCTCGCCACGCTCGCGGGCTGTGCGATCGTGCCGCCCACGCCGAAGCCGATGTACACGGCGACGCTTCCCGAGGAACCCGCCGCGCAGCCGCGTGCCACCGGGTCCATCTATGCCGACCAGCAGTCGATGGAGCTGTTCGCCGACCCGCGCGCGCACCGCATCGGCGACATCCTGACGATCGCGCTGGTCGAATCGACGCAGGCCAGCAAGAAGGCCGCGACCAGCACCAGCAAGAAGAACGGCAACAACATCGCATCGCCCACGATTCTCGGGCAGGGTCTGCGCATCGGCGGCAAGAGCGCCGACAGCGCGCTGTCCAGCAACAACGCGTTCGACGGCGACGGCGCGTCGAGCCAGAGCAACCAGCTGACCGGCGAGATCACCGTGACGGTGGCGCAGCGCCTGTCCAACGGCGCGCTCGTGGTGCGCGGCGAGAAGTGGCTCACGATCAACCAGGGCGAGGAGCTCGTGCGCATCTCGGGCATCGTCCGTCCGCAGGACATCGGCAACGACAACATCGTCGCGTCGAGCCGCGTCGCCGACGCCCGCATCGAATACGTGGGCAAGGGCACGCTCGCCGATTCGAACACGCGCGGCTGGCTGTCGCGCTTCTTCGACTCCAAGTGGATGCCGTTCTGATGAGCGCCATGCATCGCTTCCGCGCCATCGTGCGCACCGCCGCGGCCGTGCTCGCGCTCGGCGCCATCGTACCGGCGCACGCCGACCGCATCCGCGATCTCGTGCAGGTTGGCGGCGTCCGCAGCAACCAGCTGATCGGCTACGGCCTCGTGGTCGGCCTCGACGGCAGCGGCGACCAGACCAGCCAGGCACCCTTCACGACGCAGAGCCTGGAGAACATGCTCCAGCAGTTCGGCGTCAACGTGCCGGCCAACGTCCGCCCGCAGCTGAAGAACGCCGCGGCCGTGACCATCACGGCCGAGCTTCCGCCGTTCGCCAAGCCCGGTCAGCGCATCGACGTCACCGTGGCCTCGATCGGCAACGCCAAGAGCATCCGCGGTGGCGAACTGCTCATGTCGCCCCTCAAGGGCGCCGATGGACAGGTCTACGCCATCGCCCAGGGCAGCGTCGTCGTCGGCGGCGTCAGCGCGCAGGGCAAGAGCGGCTCCAGCGTCCAGGTGAACATCTCCGCCAGCGGCCGCATTCCCGGTGGCGCGAGCATCGAGCGCAGCGTCGCCACGTCCTTCGACAAGGGCGGCGACCTGATGCTGAACCTCAACACGGCCGATTTCACCACCGCGGCGCGCATCGCGCAGGCCGTGAACCAGAACTTCGGCGCCGGAACGGCGAACGCCCTGGACTCCGGCTCGGTCGCTGTGCGCGCACCGATGGACCCGTCGCAGCGCGTGTCCTGGCTGTCGACCATCCAGGCCCTGGAGGTCACGCCCGGCGACGCGCCGGCGCGCATCATCGTCAACTCGCGCACGGGCACGGTGGTCATCGGTTCCGACGTCAAGGTCGGCGCGGCCGCGGTCGCCCACGGCGCGATCCAGGTCACGATCAGCGAGCAGCCGCAGGTCAGCCAGCCGGCGCCGTTCAGTCGCGGCCAGACGGCGGTGGTCCCGAGCAGCCAGGTCGCCGTGAGCGAAGAGGGCGGCCACATGTTCAAGTTCGGCCCGGGCACCAGCCTCGACGCCATCGTGCGCGCGGTCAACCAGGTCGGGGCGTCGCCGAGCGACCTCATCTCCATCCTGCAGGCGCTCAAGGAATCCGGTGCCCTGCACGCCGAACTCGTGGTGATCTGACATGGCGATCACGGTCGACAACCAGAGGCTCGGTACCTACACGGACATGTCCGCGTTCGCCGGCCTGCGCTCGGCCGCGCAGACGGATTCGAAGACGGCCCTCCCGGTCGTCGCGAAGCAATTCGAATCGATCTTCACCCAGATGATGCTGAAGTCCATGCGCGACGCGAGCGCGGCCATGGGCGACGACATCATGGGCTCGCAGGCCGGCACGGCCTACCGCGACATGTTCGACCACCAGCTCTCGCTGACGTTGTCGCAGGGCAAGGGCATCGGTATCGCCGACATGCTCATCCGCCAGCTCGGCGGCGCCGCGCCGTCGACCGGCGGGTCCGCCGACCTCTTTGCCGGCGTCACCGGCGACGCCAGCACGGCGGCCGCGGTGTCGTCGCCGTCGGACCAGGAAAGCGGCCTGATGAACTCGCTCGAGCGCATGATCGGTCGCGCCGGGCGCGCCGTCGGCGAGGGCGCCAACGCGGTCGCCAACGCGGTGGGCAAGATGACCAGCCCCGACGATTTCGTCCAGAAGCTCGCGCCGCACGCGATCGAGGCGGCGAAGAAGCTCGGCGTCTCCGTGCGCGCGCTCCTCGCGCAGGCGGCGCTCGAGACCGGCTGGGGTAAGCACATGCCCGCCCAGGGCGGCACCACCAGCTTCAACATGTTCGGCATCAAGGCGGGCAGCAGCTGGGACGGCAAGCGCGTCAACGTGCCGACGCTGGAGTACGAAGACGGCGTGGCGGTGCGCAGGAAGGACAGCTTCCGCGCGTACGACTCGCCGTCCGAATCCTTCCAGGATTACGCCGACATGGTTTCGAGCAGTCCCCGCTACGCGGCGGCCGTGGGGCGCGGCGACGATGTGGCCGGTTTCGCGCACGCGCTCGTCAAGGGCGGCTACGCGACCGATCCCAGCTACGCCAAGAAGCTCACCGATATCGCCAACGGTCCCGTCATGAAGCAGGCGCTCGCGGCGCTGGAACGCTTCGCCGAAGACCTCTGACGGAACGCAAGGTAAAGGATAACGACGATGGCCGATCTGCTCTCCACCGGAATTTCGGGCCTGCTTGCCTCGCAAGTCGGCCTGTCGACCGTCGGGCACAACATCAGCAACGTCAACACCGCGGGATACACGCGGCAGACGACGACCTTCAACGCCCGGGCGCCGCAGTTCAGCGGCGGCTACTACATCGGACAAGGCGCCGACGCGACCAGCGTCCAGCGCGCTTACAGCCAGTTCCTGACGCAAGCCGTCTGGTCGGCCAGTTCCGGGCAGAGCAGGGCGGTCCAGTACGCCGGTTTCACGGCCGCGGCGAACAATGCCGTCAGCGGTTCGGCCAACCTGCAGACGGCGCTCGATGGCTTCTTCGGCGCGGTCAGCGACGTCGCGAATGCGCCCATCGACACGGCGAGCCGCCAGGCCCTGATCGGCAAGGCGAACACGCTGGTGGCCACGTTCCGCTCGCTGTCGTCGCAGTTCCAGCAGATCGACAAGCAGACCAACCAGCAGATCAGCACGTCCGTCGACTCCATCAACAGCCTCGCCAAGAGCATCGCGGACCTCAACGGCCAGATCCAGCGCGCGTCCGTCGGCGGTGCGGCGCCGAACGACCTTCTCGACGCGCGCGATCAGGCGATTTCGCAGCTCTCGCAGATCGTCGGCGTCAACGTCAGCGATGCCGGCAACAACATGGTCACCGTCTCGGTAGGAAACGGCCTGCCGCTCGTGAACGGCACGGCGTCCACCCAGCTCTCCACCGCCAATAATCCGTACGATTCGTCCCGCCTCGAAGTGGTCGGCCCGAGCGGTTCGATCATCAGCAGCCAGCTCGGTTCGGGCTCGCTGGGCGCAACGTTCGATTTCCGCACGAACGTGCTCGATCCGGCACGGAACCAGCTCGGACGCGCGGCGATCGCGATGACGGACGCGTTCAACAAGCAGCACGCGCAGGGCATCGACCTCAATGGCGACGCCGGCGGCAAGTTCTTCGACATCGCCGATCCGGCGGTGCTCAACAACAGCAACAACAAGGGCAATGCGCAGGTCACGGCCACCGTCACCGACGTGGGCAAGCTCGGCGCCTCCGATTACATCGTGCGCTACGACGGTGCCAAGTGGGTGGTGTCGACCACCGCGGGCGTCACGGTGCCTTCCACGGGTACCGGCGCGGCCGGCGACCCGATCCTCATCGACGGCCTCGCGATCACCGTGCCCTCCGGTACCCCGCAGGCCGGCGACAGCGTGCAGATCCAGCCCACGCGCAACGCGGCCTCCACGATCAGCGTGGTCGTGTCCGATACCAACAAGATCGCGGCCTCCGGTCCCCTGGCGGCCACCAAGGCATCGACCAATACGGGCAAGGGCGTCCCAGGCAAGCTGACGGTGACGGACGTCGCGGATCCGAACTTCAGGACGCCCGTCGATATCGTCTTCGAATCGCCCACCACCTATCGGGTCAACGGCGGACCGCTACAGAACTACACGGACGGCGACACGATCACCGGAAACGGCTGGACGCTAAAGCTGTCGGGTGTTCCTGCCGCTAACGACACGTTCTCCGTGAAGCCGGCGGGTTCGGCCAGCGGCGACAACGGGAACGCGCTCGCGCTGGCGGACGTCGCCAACAAGGGCGTGCTGGACAACGGCGTCACGACGGTGGGCAAGTCCTACAGCCAGCTGATCGCCCAGGTGGGCACGGCAGGCGCGCAGGCCAACACCGCGCTCGACGCGCAACAGAGCATCCTCGACCAGGCCATGGCATCGCAGCAGAGCCTTTCCGGCGTCAACCTGGACGAAGAGGCCTCCAACCTGCTTCGTTTCCAGCAGGCGTACGCGGCGTCGGCGCAGGTGATCAACGCGGCCAACACCATTTTCGATTCCCTCCTGAGCGCGGTACGAGGCTGACGATGCGCATTTCCACGTCCTGGGGCCAGCAGCAGGCGGTCAACACGATGCTCGATCGCCAGTACCAGCTGTCGCAGACGCAGCTGGCCCTCGGCAACGGCAAGGCCATCCAGTCGCCCTCCGACAACCCCGCCGCCGCCGCGCGCGCGGTGGATACCAGTTCCGCCGCCGCGCAGAACGACCAGTACACGCGCAACATCCAGTCCGCGACGTCGCGCCTGTCGACCGAGGAGCAGGCACTGAACTCCGCGGGCGACATCCTCGATCGCATCCGCTCCATCACGCTCGAGGGCATGAACGGCACGCAGACCAACGAGTCGCGTCAGTCCATCGCCACCGAGCTGCGCCAGACGCTCAAGCAACTCGTGGCCCTCGCCAACACCCGCGACGGGCAGGGCGAGTACATTTTCGCCGGCAGCCGGACCAGCACGCAGCCCTTCACGATCGACGACCTCAGCGTCAGCTATGGCGGCGACCAGAACCAGCGCATGGTCGCCGCAGCGGCCGGCATGCAGGTGGCGACGGGCGACAGCGGTTCGGACGTCTTCATGCAGATCCGTGGCGGCAACGGCACCTTCATCACGTCGGCGGGCGCGGCCAATACCGGTACCGCGGTGGTGGGCGCGACATCGGTGACTGACGCTTCCGCATGGGATGGCGGCAAGTATTCGATCACGTTCACGTCGCCGACCACGTACGAAGTGCGCGATGCGACCGATCCGACGCTGCCGCCCGTCTCCACCGGCACTTATACCGGTGAAACCGGCACCATCAACTTCAAGGGTACGCAGCTCAACCTCACGGGCACGCCCGCGACGGGCGATACGTTCGCCGTCGCGCCGTCGTCGTCGCAGGACGTCTTTTCGACGGTGGCCGGCATCATCGCCGCGTTCGAGACGCCGGGTGGTGGCGCCCCGATGAACAACCAGATCAACGCGCAGCTGCAGAACCTGGATCAGGCCGCGACGAGTTTTCTCGACACGCGCACGAAGATCGGCGCGCGCATGAACACGCTCGATCAGCAGACGCAGATCGGCGCGGACGTCGGCCTGCAGTACGCCAGCACGCTGTCGAACCTCACCGAGCTCGATTACGCCAGTGCGTCGAGCAAGTTCGCGCAGCAGCAGACGGCACTCAACGCCGCGCAGCAGGCCTTCGTGAAGATGCAGGGCCTCACGCTGTTCAATTACCTCAAATAAGAACGTCGAGACGCGCGGCGACGTGCTTGAGGCGGCCTTGGGGCCGCCTTTTTTTATGGGCGCCGGACAGGCCTCGACCTTGCCGTATTGCGGCATTGCATTCCTTGAAAAAAGGCCTAAACCCCTCGCCGGGTGTGCCGATAAATAACCCTGACAGCGGCCGGCACGGGCTCTCGGGGCGGGCGCTGATCGAAAAGTGGTTGACAGGTAGAAAAAGTCCTCAAGTTTCTCCCCGGCGTGCCGTAAACCTCTCTGAGGCGGAAGGCTTTCCTAACGGAACCCCGCCGGACTACGCCGCACATCAATCCGGCATTTCGGTTCCGCTTACCAAGGATCAATCCCATGGCTCTGACCATCAACACCAACATCATGTCGCTGAATGCTCAGCGTAACCTGAGCACCTCGCAGACGAAGCTGTCCTCCGCGATCGCGCGCCTGTCGTCGGGCAACCGCATCAACAGCGCGAAGGACGACGCCGCCGGCCTCGCGATCTCGACCCGCTTCACCACGCAGATCAACGGTCTGAACCGCGCCGTCCAGAACGCCAACGACGGTATCTCGCTGTCGCAGACGACCGAGTCGGCCCTCGACGAAGTCACGAACAACCTGCAGCGCATCCGCGAGCTGGCCGTGCAGTCGACCAACGCCTCCAACTCGCCGAGCGACCGCGAAGCGCTGGACGCCGAAGTGCAGCAGCGTCTGTCGGAAGTGACGCGTATCGCCACGCAGACGAACTTCAACGGCATGAAGGTGCTGGACGGTTCCGCCAAGGAACTCAGCTTCCAGGTCGGTGCCAACGTCGGTGAAGTCATCACCGTCGGCCTCGACAAGGGCATGAAGGCGAACCAGGTCGGCCAGCTGGCCACCGATTCCATCGACCTGAGTGGCAAGCTCGGCACGACCGTGACGACCGCCCAGACCACCGACTGGACCACCGCGAACGCAAGCACCAAGGGCGTCGTCACGTACGGCAGCAAGTCGGTCGACTGGGGTGACTACACGGGCGCGACGCAGGCCGACGCCATCACCTTCTTGAAGAGTCAGCTGGGCAGCGACTTCACCGTCGCCGCCAACGCCACGACGGCGACGTCGATCGACGTTACGGATAACTCCGTGGGCAAGACGCTCGACGCGGGCGACCTGACCTTCTCGATCGGTGGCGGTACGTCGTTCGACATCACCGGTACGTTCAAGAACGCGCAGGACGTAGCCGACGCCATCAATAGCCACTCCAGCGAGGGCGTAACGGCATACGTGGGCACGGACGGCAAGCTGAACGTCGCCTCGGCCAAGTCGATCGCCGTTTCGGGCACCGAGCAAGCCAACCTGGGCTTCGCCGCCACCAGCGCGGTTGGCACCACGAAGACCCTTGCCGACTCCAGCATCAAGACGGTCGACGGCGCCAACGACACGATCAACCGCATCGATGCCGCCCTCCAGTCGATCTCGAGCCTCCGCTCGGACCTCGGCGCGGTGCAGAACCGCTTCGAGTCCACGATCTCGAACCTGCAGAACATCTCGCAGAACCTGACGGCTTCGAAGTCGGCCATCACCGACGCCGACTTCGCCCAGGAAACGGCGAACATGTCCTCGGCTCAGATCCTGCAGCAGGCCGGCGTCTCGGTCCTCGCCCAGGCGAACCAGAGCCAGCAGATCGTCCAGAAGCTCCTCCAGTAACAGGGAAGGGCTCACCGGACCCCGAGGAGATTTCCCGAGGTTTGGCAGGGTAATTGCTTAGTTGTCACGGCTGGCTCTCGAAAGGGGGCCAGCCGTCGACAAATTGGCGCCCAGGGCAGTGAGGCGTCTTCCAGGAGAGCTTCATGGCCACCAGTCCCGTCAACATCGGTTCCAGCTCGATCGACGTCGCGTCGATCGTCACGAACCTCGTCGCGAACAAGCGCAAGGCGCAGGACGCGAAATACGCCGCGGACTCGCAGGCGAACACCACCCAGATTTCGGCCGTCGGGAATTTCTCCTCGTCGCTGACGAGCCTGCAGAGCGCCATCAAGGCGCTGACCGACGGCACGGCGTTCAAGACGCAGAAAGTCAGCGTGGGCGACAGCAAGGCGCTCACCGCTACGGTCGACTCGACCGCGCAGCCCAATACCTACAAGATCAAGGTCGACCAGCTGGCGACCTCGCAGAAGATCATGTCGCCGGCGTTCGGGGGCAGCAAGGCCGCGATCGGCACGGGCAACATCACGATCGCGATCGGCGACAAGTCGATGAGTCTCGATGTCGCTTCCGGCGCCAACACCCTCGAGAACGTGCGCGACGCCATCAACAAGGCGAAGGATAATCCTGGCGTCACCGCGAGCATCGTCACTGGTGCGGATGGCGCCCATCTGGTGCTGACGTCCGTCTCGACGGGTGCCGCCAACGCCTTTACGGTCACCACCAGCGGGGGTGACGGCAATCTGGCGCAGCTGGATTTCGACCCCGCCACGGGAACGCCGCAAACGGCCGCCCAGGATGCCGTTTTCTACGTCGACGACGTCAAGGCCACGAGTGCATCCAACACGGCGACGTCCGCGATCGACGGCGTCACATTGACGCTGACGGGCACGACCACCGCGGATGCCCCGACCACGCTCGTCATTACCAATGATCCCGGCGCCGTGACGACTGGTCTGAATTCGCTCGTCACAGCCTATAACTCGTTCATCGCGACCTACAAGCAGCTCACGAAGTACGACCAGACCAACCAGCAGGTCGGCGCCCTGATCGGCGACGCCACGGTCAACTCGATCAAGAGCCAGGTCGCGACGCTGCTGGGCTCGCAGTTCGCGGGCAATTCGTCGGGGCCGCGTTCGCTGAGCGACCTGGGCGTGGCTTTCCAGACCGACGGCACGCTCAAACTCGACACCAACAAGCTCACGAAGGTGATGGCGAACAACCCCAAGGAGGCGCAGAACCTTCTGAGCGGCGACAACGGCATCGCACCGAAGCTGGACAAGCTGATCGCGGGATGGACGGCTTCGAACGGCATCCTCACCCAGCGCACGGCCAATCTGCAGAACAAGGCCAAGGACATCAAGGAGGCGATGGAGGCCTTCGACGTGCAGATGGACGACTACTCGAAGCGCCTGACCAAACAGTACAGCGCGCTCGACGCGATGATGACCAAGCTGGCCGGGACCAGCAGCTACCTCCAGCAGCAGTTCGACGCGCTGACGGCCAGCAAGTAACGCACGACTCCAGGACACGCAGACATGGCACTCGGATATTCCCAGGGCGCAGGCGCCTACCAGCAGATCCGCACCCAGGGCGGCCTCGAAACCGCCGATCCGCACGGTCTCGTCACCATGCTCATGGACGGTGCGCTCGAGCGCATTCGCCTCGCGCAGGCGTGCATCGCCACGGGCAACGTCGCCTCCAAGGGCGAGGCGATATCCAAGGCGATCGAGATCGTCGGCGCACTCCAGGCGGGCCTGAACCACGAGGTGGAGACGCCGCTGGTCGGTCAGCTGGATGGCCTGTACGACTACCTGAGCCGCCGTCTCCTGCACGCCAACCTGCACAACGACACCGAGGCCCTCGACGAGGTCACCCGCCTGCTTGGGCAGGTACGTGACAGCTGGGTCGCGATTCCCGTCGATGCGCGCCAGGTGGCCGGAGCCGGCGCATGACCGACGTCTGGTGCGACCTGCCGCGGGCCCTGGCTCTGACCGAGTCGATGCACGCCGCGGCCAGCGATTCGCGCTGGGACGACCTGGTCGAGCTCGAGGCCGAGCGCGACCCCGTGCTCCGCACCGGAACCATGCGGCCGGCGCCCGAAACGCTGGAGTCGCTCAAGTCGATCATGCTCCTCGACGGCCTGATCAAGGACCTCGTCGCCGTGGCCCGCGACGAAGCGGCGATCGCCTGGGAAGCGTCGCGTCGCGTCCGTCGCGCCGTGGCCGCGTATAGTTCGTTCTGACCGCAATCTCTCGGCAGGGGGCAGGGCGCATGAGTGACGACGGCTGGAAGGCATTTTCTGATCGGGTGGCTTGGGATGCCGCCTTCCACGCGACCGTCGAAAGCGTCGCGAGACCCGACGGAGCGGTCCTCGCCCTGATCAACGACCGGAACGCCAGCGTGCTGGTCGCGGTGTCGGCGCTGATGGACCGGCGCAGCGACACCGCCGAGGACGACAGCCCGCTGACCCAGGAAGTGGCCCGGCTCGACGCCAAGCTCAACGTTCTGATGGAGATCGTGAACCGGCTGCTGCTCCCGCAGGCGGGCCTGCCTTCGCGTCTGAACCTGCGCTTCAACGCCATCGGCGCGGTCCTGCCCTGGGCCGGCCTTCCGCCAGTCGGTCAGCCGGTATTGCTCAAGATCCATTTCGACGTCTGCCGGGCGCTGCCGCTCGAACTGCCGGGCGTGCGCACCCCCGGCCCCACGGACGGGAAGGGGTTCATCGTCTTCGAAGGGCTGACGGAGGCCGTCCGCGACGGCATCGAGCGCCTGGTTTTCCGCCAGCACCGGCGCCAGGTGGCCGAAGCGCGTGCACATTCCCGGCCAGTCGAAAGCTCTTCCGAAGGCATGTGACCTTTTACGTCACGTGACGTAGAAACGTCGCGTGGCGCCCCGCGTCACATTCGTGACGCCTGTCGTCACGCTTGACGCTTCGTACCTTCACGGCGGGCTCCACTCACGGCCGGTAGGGACCGGCCGCGACGCCTTTCCGCCGCGCCGCGACGTAAATTTCCGCCTTCGCGCGGCGGAATTCCGCCGTTGGCACGCTCCTTGATTGATACCTTGCAACGAAGCCGACGGGATTCCATCGCGGAACCCGCCAGGCACTTCGATCACACGCATGAAGCGAGGTATCCCAGGTGAAGTCTTCCCACTTTCTTGTCGTCGAATCCGACGCCACGCGCGCCGAAACCATCGTCTCGGCGCTGGCCTTCCTGGGCTACCGTCCCGTCGTCGCCGGCCGCATGCCGGTCGGTGAAGTCGCCGAGAGCTGGCGGGGGGTCTATGTCGGCACGGTCGAAGACGAGAACGAGCTGGAAGCGCACCTCGCGTCGCTCGGTCGCGGCGGCCGCAACGTTCCCATGCTGGTCGCGGCGGATTCACCGCTGGCCACCTCGCTGATCGCGGACGACACCCGCAGCAGCAACGTCGAACTGATCGACATGCCGCTGCGCTACGAGCGCCTGTCGGAAGCGCTGCGCAGCCTGCAGTCGCGGATCGAGCCGCCGGCGTCCAGCCGCCGCTTCGTTGGCCAGTCGGGTCCGATGCAGCGCGTGAACGCGCTGATCCGCCAGGTCGCGCCGTTCGATTCCAGTGTGCTCGTGCTGGGCGAATCGGGTAGCGGCAAGGAACTCGTCGCGCGCACCATCCACGATTGCTCGCCGCGTCGCGACAAGCCGTTCGTCGCGATCAACTGCGGCGCGATTCCGGCCGAACTGCTCGAGAGCGAACTGTTCGGCCATGAGAAGGGTGCGTTCACCGGCGCCATCAGCACCCGCAAGGGACGCTTCGAGATGGCCGAGGGCGGCACGCTGTTCCTCGACGAGATCGGCGACATGAGCCTGCCGATGCAGGTGAAGCTGCTGCGTGTGCTGCAGGAACGTGTCTTCGAGCGCGTGGGTGGCAACCGTCCGCAGCGCTGCGACGTGCGCATCATCGCCGCCACGCACCGCGATCTCGAAGGCGCCATCGAGCGCGGCAGCTTCCGCGAGGATCTCTTCTACCGCCTGAGCGTCTTCCCGCTCGAGATGCCGCCGCTGCGCCAGCGCCTTGAAGACCTTCCCGCCCTCGTGTCCGAATTCAACCACCGCCTCGTCCAGCGCGGCCTGTCCTCGGTGCGCTTCTCGCCGAGCGCCGTGGGCGCGCTGTGCCGTTATTCGTGGCCGGGCAACGTCCGCGAGCTGTCCAACCTCGTGGAGCGCATGGCGATCCTTATGCCGCACGGCGAAGTGCGTGCCGCCGACCTGCCGGAAAAATACCGCGGCGCGCTGCCGGTGGAAGAGGTCTCCGGCGCCGCACTGATCGCCATGATGGAGGCCGAGCCGGAAGTCACGGAGTCCTTCGCCTTCATCGGCGAGGGCGATCCCTCGGTCCTTCCCCAGGGCGGTCTCGATCTGAAGGATCACCTCGCCGGCATCGAGATCGGTCTCATTCGTCAGGCGCTCAACTCCGCCAATGGCGTCGTGGCCCACGCGGCGAAGCTGCTGCGCGTCCAGCGCACGACGCTGGTCGAGAAGCTGCGCAAGTACGGCCTGTCCGAGACCGTCCAGGCGGGCTAATGGCGCGTCGGTTGGCACAGGTCGTGCATCGTGTGTCGTAAACCCGATGCAAGCGTTGGAAAACCGTCATGACCACGATCGACGTCAACAGCCTCCTGCTCCAGATGCGTCGCATCAGCGCGCAGACCGAGATGCCCGCGATCCGGGGCGTCGGCGAAACGGTGGCGGCCGAGAAGGGTGCCTTCGGCGACCTCCTGAAGCAGTCGATCGAAGGCGTCTCGCAACAGCAGGGCAAGGCGAAGGACATGGCGATGGCGTTCGAGCGCGGCGATCCCGGCATCGATCTCGCGCAGGTGATGATCCAGGGCCAGAAAGCCGACCTCTCGTTCCGCGCCCTCACCGAGGTGCGCAACAAGATGGTCGATGCGTACAAAGAAATCATGAACATGTCGATCTGATCGACGTTGATCCCACCGACAGGATTCGACCCGAACCATGGCAGACAACGGCGTAGCCACCACGGATAGCAACACGGCGTCACGCATGGATTCGCTGAAGTCGCTGGCGCAGACGCCGGCGGCCCGCCAGCTCTTCATGCTGGCCGGCATCGCCGGCGCCGTCGCGATCGGCATCGCCGCGGTGATGTGGTCCCGCGCTCCGAACTACGGTCTTCTCTACGGCGGCCTCGAGCAGAAGGACGCCGCCGCCGTCACGCAGGCGCTCCAGGCGGGCAATACCCCGTACACCCTGAGCACCGACGGCAGTTCCATCTTCGTGCCCGCGGCCGACGTCGCGGGTGTCCGCTTGAAGCTCGCGGGGCAGGGCCTCCCGCAGGGCAGCGCGGCCAGCGCCGTGCCGCAGACGGATTCGCCGTTCGGCATGAGCGACATGGCCGAGCGCTCCCGCTACCAGTCGCTGCTGGAAAACGATCTTTCGAACACCATCGCGGGCCTGCAGTCCGTGCGTGCGGCGCGCGTCCACCTCGCGCTGCCCAAGCCGTCGGCGTTCATCCGCGACAACAAGCCCGCCAGCGCGTCCGTCGTCGTGACGCTGTATCCCGGTCGCCAGCTCGACCAGGGCCAGGTCGCCGCGATCGTCCATCTGGTCGCGGCCAGCGTTCCCGACCTCGACACCCGCCAGGTGTCGGTCATCGACCAGGCCGGCAACCTGCTCACCGTCAGCGATCCCGACAGCGCCTCGGCGATCGGCGATAGCCGGCTGCGCCTGTCGAACCGCATCGAAGCGACGTACACCCAGCGCGTCGAAGACCTCCTGACGCCACTGGTCGGCGCGGGCAAGGTGCGTGCGCAGGTGTTCGCGGATCTCGATTTCTCGCAGACCGAAAAGGCGAGCGAAACGTTCAACCACGACAATCCCGCGCTGCGCAGCGAGCAGACCAGCAGCGACACGCGCACGGAGCCGGCGAACAACGGCGGCGTGCCGGGCGCGCTCAGCAACCAGCCGCCGAACACCGGCGCCAACGCCACGGCGGCGAATCCCGCCGCCGGTGGCAAGGCGGGCGCGCAGACGGCCAGCACGCAGGCCACGCAGACGCCCACGCAGCAGACGCAGAACGCGACACGCAACTACGAGCTGGACCGCACCGTCAGCCATGTCACCGATCCGGCCGGCAAGGTCGCGCGCCTCTCCGTCGCGGTGGTGGTGGACAACAAGCAGGTGCCCGACAAGGACGGCAAGACGAAGAGCGTGCCGTTCACGCCGGAAGAGCTCACGCGCCTGACCGAGCTGACCAAGAACGCCGTGGGTTTCAGCGCGGCGCGCGGCGACAGCGTCAGCGTGATCAACGAGGCCTTCCACGGCAACGTGGCCGAAGAGGCGCCCCAGAGCACGCCGTTCTGGGAACGCCCGGGCATGCTCGACCTGATCAAGCAGGGCCTCGGCGTGATGATCGCGCTGATCGTCGGCTTCTTCGTGCTGCGCCCGATCCTCAAGGGCCTGCTGAAGCCGGCGCCGCTGGCCATGAACAATGTCGCGCTCGCCGGCCCCATGCCGACCGTGTCGGTCATGGTCGACGACGACGACATGACGCCCGATCGCGTCAGCACGGGCTCCCAGGCACAGCTCGGTTCGCCCGCGCTGCTGGCCTATGAACAGAAGGTGGGCCTCGCCAAGCGCATGGCCGCCGAGAATCCAAAGCAGGTGGCGCAAGTGGTGAAGAGCTGGGTGTCCGACGATGGCGGCTGAGCAGAAGGAAGCCCTGACGGGCGCGCAGCGCGCCGCGATCCTGCTCCTCACGCTCGGTGAGGAAGACGCGGCATCGATCCTCAAGCACCTCGGCGCACGCGACGTGCAGGCCGTGGGCACGGCGATGGCCGCGCTGAAGAACGTGAGCAAGGAGCAGGTGGACCAGGTCCTGACGCGCCTCCAGGAGGACGTCGGCCAGCACACCTCCATCGGTGTCGGCACCGAGGAATACATCCGCCGCATCCTGGTCAACGCGCTGGGCGAGAACAAGGCCGGCGGCCTCATCGACCGCATCCTCCTCGGCCGCAGCAGCAAGGGCCTGGAGTCGCTGAAGTGGATGGAGAGCCGCGCGATCGCCGAAATGATCGGGCAGGAACATCCGCAGATCATCGCGCTCGTCATGGCGCACCTCGAGTCCGACCAGGCCGCCGAAGTCATCGGTTACCTGCCGGCGCGCACGCGCAGCGACGTCGTCATGCGCATCGCGACGCTCGACGGCGTGCAGCCGCACGCGCTGAACGAGCTCGACGAAATCATGGAGCGCCAGTTCTCGGGCAATTCCAACAAGCTGAAATCCGCCAGCGTGGGTGGCCTCAAGGCGGCCGCCGATATCCTCAACGCGATGGAGACCTCGCGCGAGGCGGAGCTGATGGCGTCGATCCGCGGCATCGATTCGGGCCTGGGCGAGCGCATCGAGGAGCTGATGTTCGTCTTCGACGATCTCGCCGATCTCGACGACCGCAGCATGCAGACGCTGTTGCGCGAAGTGCCGTCGGCACGGCTGATCACCGCGCTCAAGGGCGCGGAAGCCGCCATCCGCGAGAAGATCTTCTCGAACATGTCCAAGCGTGCCGCCGACATGCTGCGCGACGACCTCGAGGTCAAGGGCCCGGTGCGTCTGTCCGAAGTGGACGCGGCGCAGAAAGAAGTGCTGGCCACCGCGCGGCGTCTCGCCGACGCCGGCCAGATCAATCTCGCCGGTGGCGGGGAAGAATTCGTCTGATGAGCCTGACCTCGATCCTCGCCCGCGAGAGCGTCGCACAGTTCGAGCGCTGGGAGCTCCCGATCGTTGGCGGGGTCGATGCGCCCGATCCCGCGGGGCAGGACGACGAGGGGCCGCATCGGCCCACCGTCGCCGAGATCGAGGCGATCGAACGGCAGGCGCGCGAGGAGGGCTTCAACGCCGGCCTCGCGGAAGGTCGCGCGATGGCGAAGCGTGAGCTCGCCGAGCAGGTCGCGCGCTTCGACGCGCTGGTCGCGGCCGTCCAGCGTCCCTTCGCCGACCTCGACGACGAGGTGGCGGGCGACCTCGCGCAGCTCGCGACGGTGATCGCCGAGCGCGTCCTCGGCTACGAGATCGCGACGCGACCGGAGAAGATCGTGGACGTGGTGCGCCAGGCGGTCGACGCGCTGCCGGCGGCGAGCCGACACCTGAAGATCCACCTGCATCCCGCCGACGCGGCGCTGGTTCGCGAGCATCGTTCGTCGCTCGATCACGAAGGGACCGTCGTCGACGACGCCGCGCTATCGCGTGGCGACGTGCGTCTCGAAAGCGAACACTCGCGCCTCGACGGTCGCGTGCGCACGCGCATGGCTGCCGTCATCGACAGCGTGTTGCAGGGGCAGCCCGAACTCCACGACGAGGAGGCCGACGCCCCGTGAACGCCGAGCAGCACGTCGCGTCGCGCAACGCGCGCTGGCGCGAGACGCTCGCCGCCCAGCGCGCCGGCGCGGAACACGTCCGGCCGATGCAGGCCGAGGGCAAGCTGCGCCGCGTGGTGGGCCTCACGCTCGAGGCCGTCGGCTGCGAAGCCCCGGTGGGCGCGCGGTGCATGGTCGCCGGCGCCGACGGCAAGCAGCTCGAAACCGAGGTCGTCGGCTTCTCCGACGGCCGTCTCCTGCTCATGCCCACGGGCGAAATGCACGGCGTCCTGCCGAACGCCAGGGTGACGCCGGTCGCGGCCGTCTCGGGCATCCCGGTGGGCGATTCGCTGCTGGGACGCGTCATCGGTCCGGATGGCGCGCCGCTGGACGGACAGGGGCCGCTCCACGCGCGCGAGCGCGTGCCGCTGCGCCGCGATCCGATCAATCCGATGCTGCGCCAGCCGATCGACACGCCGCTCGATACGGGCGTCCGCGCCATCAACTCGCTGCTGACGGTCGGTCGCGGCCAGCGCATCGGCCTGTTCGCCGGCTCCGGCGTGGGCAAGTCCACGCTCATGGGCATGATGACCCGCTTCACGGACGCGGATGTCGTGGTCGTCGGGCTGATCGGCGAACGCGGCCGCGAAGTGAAGGAATTCGTCGACCACACGCTGGGCGAGGAAGGTCGCCGCCGCGCGGTCGTCATCGCCGCGCCGGCCGATGCGCCGCCGCTGTCCCGCCTGCGCGGGGCGCAGGTGGCGACCGCCGTGGCGGAACATTTCCGCGACCAGGGCAAGCGTGTGCTGCTGCTGATGGACTCCCTGACGCGTTACGCGCAGGCGCAGCGCGAGATCGCGCTCGCGATCGGCGAGCCGCCCGCGACCAAGGGCTATCCGCCGTCCGTGTTCGCCATGCTGCCGGCGCTCGTCGAGCGTGCCGGCAACGACGCCGAGGGCCGTGGCTCCATCACCGCGTTCTACACGGTGCTCACCGAGGGCGACGATTATCGCCACGATCCGATCGCCGACTCCGCGCGCGCGATCCTCGATGGCCACATCGTGCTATCGCGTGACATGGCCGAGGCCGGACACTATCCGGCGATCGACATCGAGGCCTCCATCAGCCGCGTCATGCCGGCGGTGGTGTCGAAGGAGCACATGCGCTCCGCGCAGCGCTTCCGCCAGGTCTATTCGGCCTACCGCCAGCAGCGCGACCTCATCGCCGTGGGCGCGTACCAGAAGGGCAGCGATCCCCGCACCGACGAGGCCATCGCGCTGTATCCGCGTCTCTCGGCGTTCCTGCAGCAGGAGACCGACGTGCCCGTGAATCTCGACGAGGCCGAAGCGGGTCTCGCCGAAACGACGCAGGCCGGCTGATGCCTTCCCGCGCCGACCGTCTGCAACCCGTCGTCGACCTTGCCGCCGAGCGCGCGGAGAAGGCGACGCTCGCGCTTGCCACGCACCAGCGCGCCGTGGCGGAGGCCGAGCATCAGCTGTCGGAACTGCGCCGCTATCGCAACGAGTATGCGGGCATGCCGGACGGCATCGGCGTCACGGCGCTGCTCAACCGGCAGCAGTTCCTGCAGAAGATCGACATGGCCATCGTCCAGCAGATGAGCGAAGTGGAACGGCGCGGCAAGGCGCTCGAGCGCGCGCGCGACGACTGGGCGACGGCGCGCGGTCGCGCGAAGGCGCTGGATTCCGTCACCACGAAATACCGGGACCAGGAGCGCAAGCAGCAGGACCGCCGCGAGCAGGAGCAGGCCGACGAGCGCTCACAGTATCGCCGCGCGCCGCGCGACGACGGCTGACGCGCCTGTCCCATCACCGAACGAAATGCACGGATCACCCCATGAACAACGCCACGCTCGCCCTTCAGACCGCGCACGCTGCCGCTTCGTCCCCGGCGCCCACGGGCCCGCGCGTGCAGGACGATGCGGCACCGTCGAAGCGGTTCGACGCCGCCCTCGACGCCGCTCACGCGGACGCGCGCCAGACGCAGCATCCGTCGACGGCGACGGGCACCGACAAAGCGGCTCCTCCGTCGAAGGCGCCGCCCGCGAAGGACGCCGCCGTCGACGAAAAGGCGGCCGACAAGAAAGACGACGCCGCGGTCACCGGCGATCCGTCGATCGCCGCGACGATGCTTTCGCTCATCGGCGTGCCCGTGAAGGTCACGGAGGCCGCGACGAGCGTCCTGGGCGCCGTGAAGGACGCGACCGCAGGCCCCGTGGGCGGTGCCCTGGGTGCGACGGCTGCCCTTGCGGCGCTGTTGCCCGGCGACGCGGCGAAGCCGCAGAACGCCGAGGCCGGCCTTCTGGCGACGGCGGCCGACGCGGGCGGTGCGCTCGCGGCGGCTGCCGTGGCGCCGGCGGCGACGGCATCGCCTTTCGACGCGCTGATGGCCGCCCAGGCGAGCGGTGCCGCCATCGGGAAGGACGATCCGGGTTCGGCGATCGACATGGCGAACGGAAGCCCGATGCCGCTCGTGCATGGCCAGCCGATGGCGCATGGCGCCGCGCCCGTCGTGCAGATGCAGGCCACCCAGGCGGCCACATCGCCGCAGTTCGCGCAGGAACTGGGCGACCAGATCGCGTGGATGGGCTCGGGCCAGGTGAAGGAGGCGCGGATCAAGCTGCACCCCGAGGAGCTCGGCAGCATGGACGTGCGCGTCAACATGGATGGCGGCAAGGTCAACGTCGCGATCATCGCGCAGCATCCGGCGGCGGTTCATGCCGTCCAGCAGACGCTGTCGCATCTCGACACCATGCTTGCGCACCACGGGCTCTCCCTCGGCCAGGCTGACGTCGGGCAGCGCCAGGCGGGGCAGGGCGCCGACGGCCAGAATGGCGTGACGGGGCAGAGCGGCGATATCGAGGGCTCCGCTCCCGACGTCGTCGCCACCACGCGCATCTCGCCGCGTGGTCTGGTCGACGAGGTGGCATGACCAGAGCACCGGGCCCGCCCGGACGCTGTGGGAGCGGCCCCGGCCGCGACATCTTTTCGCGAAGAGCGGCAGGGCCTGTGGCGTTCGGCGAAGAGCCGTCGCGGCCAGGTCCGCTCCCACAGGGTAACGGCTCGGGTTGGAGCGGCCCCGGCCGCGACATCTTTTCGCGAAGAGCGGCAGGGCCTGTGGCGTTCGGCGAGGAGCCGTCGCGGCCGGGTCCGCTCCCACAGGGTAACGGCTGGGGTTGGAGCGGCCCTGGCCGCGACATGTTTTCGCGAAGAGCAACAGGGCCTGTGGCGTTCGGCGAGGAGCCGTCGCGGCCGGGTCCGCTCCGACGGGGCGTCAAAGTTTCGACTTGTGCCGTTATTCCGACTGACGCAAACCACGTCACACCCCGGTAAATTGGGCCTTTTCCGTTGCGTCGCCACTGGCACGCCGATTGCACACTAGTACCGGGGCCCGCGAGGGCCGATACATCCGACGAATTCGCACCAGAGGTTTCCAAGCATGGCCGCAGCAGCTCCCACCGACGCCGAAGGCGCACCGAAAAAGAAAAAGAAGGGCCTCGTGCTCATCGTCGGCGCGCTTGTCGTCCTTGCCGCGGGCGGCGCCGGTGCGTGGTTCATGCTGAAGGGCGGCCACAAAGGCGCCGAGAGCGCAGCCGAGGTCGCGAAGTCGAAGCCGGCGGTCTACCTCCAGCTCGATCCGGCGTTCGTCGTCAATTTCCAGGACGAGAACGCGCTGCGTTTCCTCCAGGTGGGCGTCAACGTGATGTCGCACGACCCGGAAGCGATCGCCGCGGCGAAAGAGGCGGACCCCGAGATCCGCAACGCCCTGCTCATGCTGTTCTCGGCACAGGACGTGAAGTCGCTGTCGGATGTGAAGGGCAAGCAGAAGCTGCAGGCGTCGGCGCTCGCGGAGATCCAGCGCGTGCTCAAGGCGAAGATCGGGCGTCCCGGCGTGGACGCGGTCTATTTCACCAGCTTCATCATGCAGTGACGGGGACTCCGCGGCCATGAGCGACATCCTCACCCAGGAAGAAATCGACGCCCTGCTCGCGGGCGTGGAAGGTGGCGCGGTCGAGACCGAGGTCGAACTCCCGCCGCCTGGCGGCATCCAGGACTACGACTTCACCCAGCAGGACCGCATCGTTCGCGGCCGCCTGCCGACGCTGGAGATGGTCAATGACCGCTTCGCCCGCTATTTCCGCGCCAATCTGTTCAACGTGCTGCGGAAATCGTGCGAGGTGTCGGTCCTCGGCGTGAAGATGACCAAGTTCAACGAGTACGTCCATTCGCTGGCCGTGCCGAGCAACCTCAACCTCATCCGCATCAAACCGCTGCGCGGCACCGCGCTGATGGTGTTCGAGCCGCGCCTCGTCTTCACGGTGATCGACAACTTCTTCGGCGGCGACGGTCGTTACCACGCCCGCATCGAAGGACGCGACTTCACGCCGACCGAGAACCGCGTCATCCAGATCGTGCTGCAGGAGGCCTTCACCGCGATGGCCGAGGCCTGGGCACCGGTGCTGAAGATGCAGTTCGAGTTCCTGAACTCCGAGATCAACCCGCAGTTCGCGAACATCGTCAGCCCGACGGAGACGGTGGTCGTCTCGCGCTTCCATATCGAGCTCGACGGTGGCGGCGGCGAAGTGCACCTGACGCTACCGTATTCCATGGTGGAGCCCATCCGCGAGCTCCTCGACGCGGGCGTGCAGAGCGACCGCGCCGAGCGCGACGATCGCTGGATCCAGAACCTGCACGAGGAAATCCTCGACGCCGAGGTCGAGATCACGTCGCTGCTGGCCGAGGCGCGCCTGACCATCGGCGACTTCCTGCACCTGCGCAAGGGCGACGTGATTCCGATCAGTCTGCCGGAGACGGCGACCGTCTTCGCCGAAGACGTGCCCATCTTCCGTGGCCGCATGGCGAACTCGGGCGGCAACAAGGCGGTGCAGTTCGACTCGCTGCTGCGCCGAAACGCGCCGCGCCCCGCGGTGGCACCCGCCCAGCCGGTGACCGAGCCGGTCTGACGCGCCGTGGCCGGCCGTCGGCCGGCGTCGCCGATGCGATCGGCTCCCACCCTTCGGTAGCTGCTGGCCGGACCCGGCTACCGAAGGGGTGGGAGCCGATCGTATCGGCGATCCATGTCCGGAAAGCGACCCCGTCAATGGCCCGTCTTGGTGACTAACTGCCGTCGAGCGTCAGCTTTCTGACTGTCGCGTTGCGTCACATCCCGACTGCGACGCCGCCCGCATTTCCCGAACCGCGTCGCGACGCCGTTTTCACCATCCTTCCCGTCGACCAGAACCGTGGCACGCCGCTTGCTTCACATGGCCTGCACCCGGCAACGTCTCTCACTGGAACGGACATGAACGAACCCACCACCCTCGACGCAATCGACTCCAGCGACGCCTCGCTGGCCTCGTCCATCGGCCTCGGCAACGAGGTGAACCTCGACGTCATCCTCGACGTGCCGGTCACCATGGCGATGGAAGTCGGCCGCACCAAGCTCAGCATCCGCAACCTGCTCCAGCTCAACCAGGGTTCGGTCGTCGAACTCGACCGCGCCGCCGGCGAACCGCTCGACGTGTTCGTCAACGGCACCCTCGTCGCCCATGGCGAGGTCGTCGTCATCAACGAGAAATTCGGCATCCGGCTGACCGATGTGATCAGCCCGGCCGAGCGCGTCCGCAAGCTGCGGTGATCCACGTGCGCCGTACCGTCGCCGCCCTCGCGGGCGGCTTCCTGCCCTGCGCCCTGGTGGCGGCTCCGGCCGCCGCCCCGGCGGTCGACACCGGCGCGGAACTGTTCCGCGTGCTGATCAGCCTGCTCGGCGTCGTGGCGCTCATCTTCTTCGTCGGCTGGCTCAGCCGCCGTGCCCAGGCGCGCGTGCGTCCGGGCGGACGCAAGATCCGCGTCATCGAATCGATGCCGGTCGGCATCAAGGAAAAGGTCATGCTGCTCGAAGTCGGCGGTACGCAATTGCTGGTCGGCGCCTCGCCGACGGGTGGGTTGCGCACGCTGCACGTGCTCGAGACGCCGGTCGAGGTCGACACCCCGGCGGGCCCGACGCCTCCGATCCGCGGGTTCCGCGACGTCCTGGCCCAGTGGAAGCGCCCATGAAGCGCTGGCCCTGGCTCGTCCTCCTTCTTCTCCTTCTGGCCCCGTTTCCGGCGTTCGCCGCCGATCCCCCGGGCATCCAGCTGCTGAACGTGCAGCCGGGCGCCAACGGCGGCCAGACATGGTCGCTGTCGATCCAGCTGCTGGCGCTGATGACGGCGCTCACCGCGCTGCCGGCGATCCTGCTGATGATGACGTCGTTCACGCGCATCATCATCGTGCTCGGCTTCCTGCGCCAGGCGCTCGGCACCAACAGCACGCCGCCGAACCAGGTCATCCTCGGCCTGTCGCTGTTCCTCACGCTTTTCGTCATGACGCCCGTGATCGACAAGGCGTACGACGCGGGCATCAAGCCGTACATGGACGGCCAGATGAGCGTGCAGCAGGCGCTGCCGCTGGCCGCCGCGCCGTTCCGCCATTTCATGCTCGAACAGACGCGCGAGCCCGATCTGCAGCTCTTCACGAAGCTGGCCGGCGAACAGCCGTACGCCGACAAGGACGCGGTGCCGTACCGCGTCGCGCTCCCGGCGTTCGTCACCAGCGAGCTGAAGACGGCGTTCCAGATGGGCTTCCTGCTGTTCATCCCGTTCCTCATCATCGATCTGGTCGTCGCCTCCGTGCTGATGTCGATGGGCATGATGATGGTGTCGCCGATGATCATCTCGCTGCCGTTCAAGATCATGCTCTTCGTGCTGGTCGACGGCTGGACGCTGCTGCTGGGCACGCTGGCGGGGAGTTTCTTCCAATGACGCCGGAATCCGTCATCGGCTTCGGCCAGCAGGCCCTGCACATCGCGATGCTCATCGGCGCGCCGCTGCTGCTTACGGCGCTCGCGGTCGGCCTGCTGATCGGCATGATCCAGGCGGCGACGCAGATCAACGAGCAGACGCTGAGCTTCATCCCGAAGCTCATCTCGATGGCGCTGGTCATGATCATCGCCGGCCCGTGGATGCTGCGGACGCTGGTGCAGTTCACCCGCACGCTCATCGAGAACCTTCCCCAGGCGGTCCGCTGATGCCGATCGACTTCGGCCAGCTCGAGGGATGGGTCGGCGGCGCCTGCTGGGCGCTCGCGCGCATCTCGGGCCTGCTGCTGGTCGCCCCCGTGCTCGGCGCGACGACGATCCCGATGCGCGTTCGCCTGGGGCTGGCGCTGGTCCTGACCATGGTGCTCGCCCCGCTGGCGCCGCTCGACGTCCGTCCGATCTCGGCACAGGGCATCGCGACGCTGGCCCAGCAGGTGCTGGTCGGCGCCGCGCTGGGTTTCATCCTCAGGCTGATCTTCGAGGCCGTGTCGTTCGCCGGCCAGCTGGTGTCGCAGGCGATGAGCCTCGGCTTCGCCGAGACGATCAACCCGGGTCTGGGCGGCACGGTGTCGGTGCTGAGCCAGTTCTACATGATGCTGGTGACGCTGCTGTTCCTGGTCATGAACGGCCATCTGCAGCTCATCGCCCTGCTGGCCGACAGCTTCCGCACGCTTCCCGTGGGCGAGCAGGGCATCGGAGCGAACGGCATCTGGGGCGTGCTGGACTTCGCGACGCACCTGTTCTCCGGCGCCGTGCGCGTGGCCTTGCCCGCGCTGACGGCCACGCTCGTGGTCAACCTCGGCTTCGGCGCGATCAGCCGTTCGGCGCCGTCCATGAACCTGTTCGCGGTGGGCTTCCCGATCACCATCTGCCTCGGCCTGCTGGCCGTCTGGCTCGCCCTGCGCGCGCTCCCGGGCGCGTTCGATTCGCTGCAGACGGACGCGTGGGACACCATGCGCCAGCTCATCGGGAGGCCTTCCCCGTGAGCGAGAGCGAAAAGGACGACCGCACCGAAGCCCCTAGTGAAAAACGCCTTCGCGAAGCGCGCGAGAAGGGCGATCTGCCGCGTTCGCGCGATCTGTCGACCGCGATCGTCGTGCTCTCGGGCGTCGCCACGCTGATCGCCTCGCGCGACCAGATGTCGGTCCACGCGGCGAACATCATGCGCGTCGGCCTGCATTACGGCCGCGACGACCTGTTCGCCACGAACGGTCTGTCCCGGGCGCTGATGACCGCCGCGCTGGAGGGCCTGAAGCTGCTCGGACCCGTCTTCGCCGTGACCATGGTCGCCGCGGTCGCGGCGCCGGCGGTGATGGGCGGGCTGAACTTTTCCACCAAGGCGCTGGCCCCGAAATTCGATCGCCTCGACCCGATCAAGGGCTTCGGCCGGCTCGTGTCCGTCAACGGTCTGGTCGAGCTGGGCAAATCGGTGCTCAAGCTCATCCTGATCGGCGGCGCCCTCGCGTGGTTCCTGCTGCGCTCCACGCACGACATGTACAGCGTCGGCACCGGTCCGGTCGCGGACGGGATCGCCAAGGCGTTCGGCATCTTCGGACACGCCTCGCTCGTCTTCGGCTGCGCGCTCGGCGCCATCGCGCTCGTGGACGCTCCCTGGCAGAAGTTCAGCTTCACCAAGAAGATGAAGATGACGAAGCAGGAAGTGAAGGACGAGCACAAGGAGAACGAGGGCAGTCCCGAGCTGAAGTCAAAAATCCGCCAGATGCAGCACCAGATGGCGCGTCGCCGGATGATGGAAGACGTGCCGACGGCCGACGTGATCGTGACCAATCCGACCCACTTCGCCGTGGCCCTGAAATACGACGAAAACCGCATGGGAGCGCCGCGCGTGGTGGCCAAGGGCATGGACGTCATCGCCCAGCAGATCCGCGATATCGGTGGCGGCGCGAAGGTTCCGGTGGTCGAAGCCCCTCCGTTGGCACGCGCCTTGTATCACACGACGGAAATCGGACGCGAAATCCCCGCGGGGCTGTACGTCGCGGTGGCCCAGATCCTGGCCTACGTGTTCCGGCTGAAGCAGGCGATCGCCATGGGCGACCTGCCGCCCGACCTGCCCCGGCAGGAGATCGACCCGGACCTCATGGGTCCTTACAGAATGGATAACTGACGATGGCAGCTTCCTCCAGCTTCATGGGCACGTTCCGCCAGATCGGCCGCCGCGGCATCGCGGCGCCGGTGGCGATGCTGATCATGCTCGGCATGATGATGCTGCCCCTGCCGCCGTTCATGCTCGACCTGCTGTTCACCTTCAACATCGCGCTGTCGCTGGTGATCCTGCTCGCCACGATGTACGTGATGCGGCCGCTGGAGCTGGCGTCGTTCCCCACCGTGGTGCTGTTCGCCACGCTGCTTCGCCTGGCGCTGAACATCGCGTCGACGCGCGTCGTCCTGCTCCATGGCCACAACGGTCCGGGGGCGGCGGGCAAGGTGATCGAGGCGTTCGGGGAATTCGTCATCGGCGGCAACTTCGCCGTGGGTTTCGTCGTGTTCGCCATCCTGACGATCATCAACTTCGTGGTCGTCACCAAGGGCGCCACCCGCGTGTCCGAAGTGACGGCGCGATTCACCCTCGACGCGATGCCCGGCAAGCAGATGGCGATCGACGCCGACCTCAACGCCGGTCTGCTGACGCAGGAGCAGGCGCGCGAGCGCCGGCAGGAGGTCCGCGAGGAGGCCGACTTCTACGGCTCGATGGACGGTGCCTCGAAGTTCGTCCGCGGCGACGCGACGGCCGGCATCCTGATCCTCGCGATCAACATCATCGGCGGTTTCTTCATCGGCATGCTCCAGCACGGCCTCTCGGCCGGCGAGGCGGCGCGCACCTATACGCTGCTGACCATCGGCGACGGCCTGGTGGCACAGGTGCCGGGCCTGATGCTCTCGATCGCCACCGCCGTGATCGTCACCCGCGTGTCGAAGTCCCAGGAAATGGGCAAGCACGTCATGGGGCAGCTGTTCGGCCAGCCGAAGGCGCTGGGCGTCGCGGCGGCCGTGCTGGGCACGATGGGCCTGATCCCGGGCATGCCGAACATCCCGTTCCTGATCCTCGCCGGCGTGGCCGGCTTCGGCGCGTGGAAGTTGCACCGCAAGCAGCTCGACGCGGCCGCGGGCATCGTGTCCGGCGCCGGCACGCCGGGCACCGAGCTGGCGCTCGAGTCGGCGCCGCCGGCCGAGCGTCTCGAACTGTCGTGGGAGGACGTGGCCCAGGTCGACACGATCGGCCTCGAGGTCGGCTACCGCCTGATCCCGCTCGTGGACAAGGCGCAGGGCGGCGAACTCATGGCGCGGATCAAGTCCGTGCGTCGCAAGCTTTCGCAGGAACTCGGCTTCCTCGTGCCGTCCGTGCACATCCGCGACAACCTCGACCTCGTGCCCCACGGCTATCGCATCTCGCTGATGGGCGTGCCGATGGGCGAGGCCGAGATCCACACCGAACGCATGCTGGCGATCGATCCGGGCCGGGTGCACGGCACGATCAACGGCATCGCGACGCGCGATCCGGCCTTCGGCCTCGACGCCGTCTGGATCGAGCCGGGCCTGCGCGAGCATGCGCAGACGCTGGGCTACACGGTGGTCGATCCCGCCACGGTCATCGCGACGCACCTCTCGCACATCCTGCAGAACCACGCGCACGAGCTCATCGGCCACCAGGACGTCCAGCAACTCCTCGACCGCCTCGCGCAGCAGACCCCGAAGCTCGTGGAAGACCTGGTGCCCAAGCGCCTGTCGCTCGGCGCGGTGGTCAAGGTGCTGCAGAATCTGCTCGCCGAGCGCGTGCCCATCCGCAACTTCCGCGGCATCGTGGAATCGCTCGCCGAGCACGCGGGCCAGAGCCAGGATCCCGGCGTCCTCGCCGCCGCGGTGCGCGTCACCCTCGGCCGCCAGATCGTGCAGGAGATCGCGGGCCTCGGCACGGAAGTGCCTGTCATTACTTTGGCGCCGGATCTCGAACAGATCCTGCTGCAATCGCTCCAGGGTGGCGGCCCCGCCGGCGCCGCGGTCGAGCCGGGTCTGGCGGATCGCCTCCAGCAGTCGGTCGCGGAGGCCTCGCGGCGGCAGGAAGCGGCCGGGGAACCGGCCGTGCTCCTGGTGTCGCCGGCGTTGCGTCCATGGCTTTCGCGCTTCACGCGTCATGTGGCCCAAAACCTGCATGTACTCGCCTACAACGAGGTTCCGGACAACCGGCGCGTCAAGCTGGTGACGGCCCTCGGGCGATAGGACTTGAGACGTCGCGCGGAGAACGCGCGACGCAAGCGGAAGAAACTGATGGCGTCCCCGCGACGGGCGTCAGGACGAAGACAGGATCGAAGGCATGAAAATCAAACGATTCGTTGCTCCCGACATGCGCCAGGCCATGCGCCAGGTCCGTGACGAACAGGGTCCCGACGCGGTGATCCTGTCGACGCGTCGGATGGACGACGGTATCGAGATCATCGCCGCCCTCGATTACGACGAGGCCCTGGTTCGCGAGGCCGGCTTCGGCATCGACGCGCCGGCACCGAAGCGCGAAGAGGCGCCGATCCGGGCCCAGCGCGACGAGGCCGAGCGCGCCGCGCGCATCGACCAGGCCCGCGCCGCGACCGCCGCCGCCGTGGAACGCGCCGCGAAGGCGGGTTTCGCCGGGACGGGCAACGCGCCGCAGCGTCAGTCCAGCGCCGCGCTCGCCGCGAGCGTCGCCGACGTGGTCCGTGCGGCCACGGTCGCCCCGGCCAACGATGCCGCCGTCAACGGCGTGCGCGCCGAGATCAACAACCTGCGCGAGATGCTCGAAGTGCAGCTCTCGACGCTCGCCTGGAATCAGATGGACCGCGACCAGCCGCTGCGCGCCCGCGTGCTGCGCGAGATGACCCGTCTGGGCATCGACGGCGACGTCGCCCGCTCGCTCAGCGCCGAACTGCCGCCGGGCATGACGGCCGAGCAGGCGCGCTATCTGCCGCTCGGTATCCTGTCCCGTCACATCCGCACGTCGGGTCGCAACTTCGACACCGTCGGCGGCGGCGTCACCGCGCTGGTCGGCACCACGGGCGTCGGCAAGACGACGACCATCGCCAAGCTCGCCGCGCGCGCGGTGCTTCGCCACGGCGCGTCGAACGTCGCGCTGATCAGCGCCGACCAGTACCGCATCGGCGCCGGCGCCCAGCTGGAGCATTACGGCCGGTTGCTCGGCGTGCGCGTGTTCAACGCCCACGACGCCACCAGCCTGCGCAACGTGCTGTTGCAGCTGCGCGGCCGCCATACCGTGCTGGTCGACACCGCGGGCCTCGCCGGCAACGATCCCAAGCTGCAGCAGCAGTTCGAGACGCTGCGCGCGACCTCCGACGTCCGCGTCTGCCTGGTGCTCGCCGCCAACGCGCAGGCGCAGGCGATCGACAACGCCATCCGCGCCTATGCGCCGCTGGCGCCGCAGAGCGCGATCCTCACCAAGCTCGACGAGGCGCCGCTGATCGGCGGCGCCCTATCGGCGGTGATCCGCCACGGCATGCCGCTGGACTACACCACGGACGGTCAGCGCGTGCCCGAGGACATCGCCACGGCCGACGCGCACAAGCTCGTCTGCCTCGCCGCGCAGCTCCTCAAGCAGCGCAACGACGAACCCGACGACGCCGTCCTGGCCGAACGGTTCGGCCTCTCACCCCCGGCGATGGCCTGACCGGCCGCGCCGCACCCGCCCGACTCCCTGCGTGACTCCGTCCCATTCCTGCAGTGATCTTTCTATGAACACACACGTCGATACGACCCAGGCCGCCGGCCTCAACTGGCTCGCCGACCGCCGGCCCACCCGCAGCATCGCGATCGCGGGCGGCAAGGGCGGCGTCGGCAAGACCACGGTGGCCGTGAACCTCGGCATGGCGCTGGCCATGGGCGGGCGCGACGTGCTGTTGCTGGATGCCGACCTCGCGATGGCGAACATCGACGTGCTCCTCGGCCTCCAGCCCACGCGGCACCTCGGGCACATGCTCGAAGGCGAATGCGCCATCGAGGACCTGGTGCTCCCGGCCGCGCACGGCCTGAAGGTCATCCCGGCCACGTCCGGCGCCCGTCGCATGGCCCAGCTGCCGAACATCGAGCACGCCGCGGTCATCCGCGCGTTCGACGAGTACACGTTGCCCCCCGAATACCTGATCGTCGACACGGCCGCCGGCATCTCCGACAGCGTGTCGATGTTCGCCGCGGCGTCCGACGAGGTGGTGGTGGTCGTCTGCGACGAGCCGGCCTCGCTGACCGACGCCTATGCCCTGATCAAGGTCATGAGCCGGGAGTTCGCGGTCAACCGCTTCCGCATCGTGGCGAACATGGTCCGGCACGCCCAGGAAGGCCGCCAGCTGTTCGAGAAGCTGTCCCGGGTCACCAACCGCTTCCTCGACGTGTCGCTCGATTTCATGGGGATGGTGCCGCACGACGAGTACCTGCGCCAGGCCATCCGCCGCCAGGCGGCGGTCGTCGACGCCTGGCCGAGCAGCCGCTCCGCGGTCGGATTCAAGAATCTGGCCAGGTCGGTCGATACATGGGGTGAACCCGAGCCCCGTGCGCAGGGCCGTATCGGTTTCTTCGCCGAACGGTCCCACCTGGGGGGAGGGCTGCCACTGTGAGCGTCGCGACCGAATACCTGGAGATCACGCGGATTCCGCCTGACCAACTGGTGAGGACTCACGCGCCGCTGGTGCGTCGCATCGCCTATCACCTGATGGGCAGGCTGCCGCCAAGCGTGGATGCGAACGACCTCATGCAGGCCGGGATGATCGGACTGCTCGAGGCCGCGAGGAATTATTCGCCGACTCGCGCGGCCAGCTTCGAAACCTATGCGGGCATCCGCATACGTGGCGCCATGCTGGACGAACTGCGCAAGACGGACTGGACCCCGCGCTCCGTCCACCGGAAGTTGCGCGAGGTGGCGGAGGTGACGAGGCAGATCGAAAACGAGACGGGCGCGGATGCCGAAGACGCGGAAGTGATGAAGCGGCTGGGCATCGACGCCATGGAATACAACCAGATCCTGGCCGACGCGGCGAGCGCGCGGTTGCTGAGCCTGACGGCGCCCGAAGGCGACGAGGGCGCGGCGATCGACGTCGCGGACCCGGACGCCACGGGCCCGGAAGGATTGTTCGAGCAGGAAGGCCTGCGCGACGCGCTGGCGCAGTCCATCGACGGACTGCCCGAGCGCGAGAAGCTGGTCATGTCGCTGTACTACGATGAAGAACTCAACCTGAAGGAAATCGGTGCGGTGCTGGGGGTGAGCGAATCGCGGGTGTGCCAGATCCATGGCCAGGCCCTGATCCGCCTCCGTGCACGCATGTCGGGTTGGAAAGACAAGCATTGACGGCATCCCGGTGCCGTCGCCGGTAAGAAGCACGCGCGGTCAGCAAGGCGGAGACGAGTTTTGGACAAGAACATGAAGATCCTCGTGGTGGACGATTTCTCCACCATGCGACGCATCGTCAGGAACCTGCTGGTGGAGCTCGGCTTCACCAACACCCTGATCCAGGAAGCCGAAGACGGCAACGCGGCCCTCGCGATGCTGCGCTCGCAATCCTTCGACCTCGTGGTCACCGACTGGAACATGCCCAACATGACGGGCATCGAGCTCCTGCGCGCCATCCGCGCGGACGCCGCGCTCAAAGCGTTGCCGGTGCTGATGGTCACCGCCGAGAACAATCGCGACCAGATCATCGCCGCCGCGCAGAGCGGCGTGAACGGCTACGTCGTGAAGCCGTTCACGGCCGTCACGCTGAAGGAAAAACTCGACAAGATCTTCGAGCGGCTCGCCGCGGCCGCCGGCTAAGGATGACGATGAACACGATGCTTTCCAGCGGCCGCGATGTCGCCCCCGAACTGCGCGAACTTTTCGAGGCCGACGACACCGTGGCCTTCGAGCACGCGCTCGACAACCTCCTGCGCACGCGCGAGCAGCACATCTTCCTCGCGCTCGGTCACCTCGCGCGCGACCTGCACGAGTCGGCGCGGCGCCTTGCCGCCGATATCTCCACCGACGGCGTCCCGGGCAACATGAGCGACGCGCGCAAGCATCTGCGCGACGTCCTCGAGATGAGCTCGCAGGCGGCCCACCGCACGCTCGACTTCAGCGAGAAGCTGCGCCCCCAGGCGCAGGCGCTGGCCCGCCAGGCCGACGAGGTGCTCGTGCTCGACCAGGCCGATCCGGCGTTCGCCAGCAACGCCACGGCACTGGCCGTGCGCGTGGGCGACTTCGCGCAGAGCTGCGACATCGGGTTCGGCGAAATGGTCGAAGCCCAGTCCTGGCAAGACCTCTCCGGCCAGCGCGTGGCGCAGGTCGAGGCGTTCATGGCGAAGGTCGAATCCTCGCTCGTGGAGCTGGTGCGACTCACCGGGTCGCTCGCGGGCGGCGCGGCACCGGCGGCCGACAAGGTCAGCCAGGACGAAGTGGACCGCCTGCTCAGCGAATTCGGGTTCTGAGCGCGCTTATGAGCGTGGAGCTGGACAACGAGCTTCTCAACGTCTTCCTCATCGAGGCGCGGGAACTGCTCGAGAGCCTGGGCGAACAGCTGGTGGACCTTGAGTCCACGCCCGGCGACGTCGAACTGCTGAACGCGGTGTTCCGCGCGTTCCATACCGTCAAGGGTGGCGCGGGCTTCCTCGGCCTCAATCCGATGGTCGAGCTGTGCCATCGCGCGGAAGATCTCCTCAACGAGGCCCGCAACGGGGCGATCGTGCTCGATGCGGGCTTCATGGACGCGCTGCTGGAATCGCTCGACCTGCTCAACGACATGATGCGCGCCGCCGACGGTGGCGTGCCGATCGAAGCCGCGCCCCGTTCGCTGCTCGATCGCCTGCTCATTCCCGGCCGCGCGGCGACGGCGGCACCGGTGGCGCTCGCGGCACCCGTGGCGGTCGCCGCCAGCGCACCCGCGCGCGCGCACGATCCGATCGAAGACGAATTCGAGGCGATGCTCGACGCCGCCCGCAGCGATCGGGCGCCCACGCCGGCACCGTCCGGCACCATTTCCGACGACGAGTTCGAAGCGCTGCTCGACTCGCTTTACGGCACGGCTGCGCCGGGCTCCGAGCCCGTCGGCGGCGTGCCGCCGGCGGTTGCGGCTCCGGCGCCAGCCACCGACACGAACGCCATCAGCGACGACGAATTCGAGGCGCTGCTCGACAGCCTGCATGGCACGGCCGCGCCCGGCACCACGCCGATTGCGGCGCCCGAGCCGCTCGCGCCGGCGGCGGTGGCAGCGACCGCGGCGCCCGTCGCCCCGGCTCCCGCGTCCAGCACCGACGACACATCGGCGAAGCCGAAAGCCGCGACCGAAAAACGCGGCGCCCAGGCGGCCGACACCACCGTCCGCGTCGACACGCACCGCCTCGACGGTCTCGTCGACGCCGCGGGCGAACTCGTGCTGGTGCGCAACCGCCTGAGCAACCTCGCGCCACGCGGCACGAACGATCCCATGGAGCGCGCGATCGGCGAGCTCGAGCGCGTGGCCGAAGACCTGCAGAACGCCGTGCTGCGCATGCGCATGCAGCCGGTGGGCAAGCTGTTCTCGCGCTTCCCGCGCATCGTGCGCGATCTCGCCCGCCAGCTCGGCAAGGAGATCGAGCTCGTCACCGAGGGCGAGGACACCGACATCGACCGCACCGTGGTCGAGGCGCTGGCCGATCCCCTGGTGCACCTGCTGCGCAACGCGGTCGACCACGGCGTCGAAATGCCCGACGCGCGTGCCCGCGAGGGAAAGCCGCGCGCCGGCACGGTGCGCCTCGCGGCGGGCCAGTTCGGCGACCGCATCGTCATCACCGTCACCGACGACGGCAAGGGCATGGATCCCGAGGTCCTGCGCCGCAAGGCGGTCGAAAAGGGGCTGATGGACGAGGAGCAGGCCGCGCGCCTCGACGAGCGCGAGTGCTACGAGATCGTGTTCCGTCCGGGCTTCTCCACGGCGAGCCAAGTCTCCGACATCTCCGGCCGCGGCGTCGGCATGGACGTCGTCAAGACCAAGATCGTCGAGCTCGGCGGCACGCTGTCGATCGACTCGCGCGTCGGGCACGGCAGCACGGTCCGCCTTTCGGTGCCACTCACGCTCGCGATCCTTCGCGTGCTGATGGTACGCGTCGGCGACCGTCTGCTCTCGCTGCCGATGTCGAACGTCGCCGAGGTCTTCGAACTCGTTCCCGGCCAGATCCAGGAGCTGGACGGACGCATCGTCGCGGCGCACCGTCAGCGCGCGCTACCGCTGGCCGACCTCGGCCGCTGGGCCGGCGCGGCGGGGAAGGGCGGTCACGTCGTCGTGGTGCAGATCGGGCACCAGACGCTCGGCTGCCTCGTCGACGAGGTGCTCGGCCGCGAGGACGTCATGGCCAAGCCGCTCGGTCCGTTTCTCAAGGATGTTCCCGGCGTCGCCGGCGCGACCATCACCGGCGACGGCCGGATCGCGCTGGTGCTGGATCTCGCAGGCCTCGCCGACGACGGCGGCCAGGTGCTGCCCTCGCTAAGGATGGCTGTCTGACATGGATATCGTGAGCGTCGTCGGGACGATCCTGGCCTTCGTGGTCATCATCGTGGGAACCATCCTCAAGGGCTCGAGCCTCGACGCCCTCTGGAACCCGGCGGCCTTCGTGATCGTCTTCCTCGGTACCTTCGCCGCGTTGCTCGTGCAGACGCCCGGGGCGGTGCTCAAGCGTGCATGGAGCATGCTGCCCTGGGTGTATCGTCCGCCCGACATCGAGTCGGAGAACCTCGTCAGCCGCATCGTCGGCTGGAGCGAAATCTCGCGCCGCACGGGCCTGCTCGGTCTCGAGCCGGCCATCGAGCGTGAGACCGATCCCTTCATCCGCAAGGGCCTCCAGCTGCTGGTCGACGGCACGGAGCCCGACGCCATGCGCTCGGTGCTCGAAGTGGAAATGCTCGCGCGCGAGCACACCGACATCGAAGCCGCCAAGGTCTTCGAGAACGCCGGCGCCTATTCCCCCACGATGGGCATCATCGGCGCCGTGATGGGTCTGATGTCGGTCATGCAGAACCTCGCCGAACCGAGCAAGCTCGGCCACGGCATCGCGGCGGCGTTCGTCGCGACCATCTACGGCATCGGCCTCGCCAACCTTTTAGCGCTGCCGATGGCCTCGCGTCTGAAGGGCCTCGCCCGCCAGCGCTCGCAGATGCGCGAGATCCTCGTCGAAGGGCTCGTTTCGATCGCGCAGGGCGACAACCCGCGGCACATCGAGAGCAAGCTGCAAGGGTTCCTGTCGTGAAGCGACGGCACCACGAAGAACACATCAACCACGAACGCTGGGCGATCCCCTACGGCGATCTGATCACGCTGCTGCTCGCCTTGTTCGTGGTGATGTACGCGGTGTCGGCCGTGAACGAGACCAAGTTCCGCGTGATGGCGCAGTCCATCAACGAGGCATTCAACGGCACCGGCAAGGTGATCGAACCGATCCGCGACGCGACGCCGGCCGCGCAGGTGCCGCTGCCGAACCAGTCGCGCTCGCCGACGGCCGCGCCGATCGCGAAGATCGACGTACCGATCCCGCCGCGCAACCTGCCGTTGCCGGGACACGAAGGCGCGGCCGCCGAACGCCAGGACGCCGCCAACGTCAACACCGCCACCGCGGCGAACACCACGGTGGGCAAGACCGAGAACGCCAGCCTCAGCCAGATCTCCGACGAAGTGAAGCGCGCGATGAAGCCGCTGATCGACAAGAGCCTCGTCAGCGTCCGGCAGACCCCGGACTGGCTGGAGATCGAAGTGCGGACGGACATCCTGTTCCCCGTCGGCGTGGCGAAGCTGCAGCCCGCCGCGGAAGACGTTCTTCGCAAGCTCGCGGGCATCCTCGCGCCGTTTCCCAACGCGATGCGCATCGAGGGATACACGGACAACACGCCGATCGCGACCGCGCTCTTCCCGTCGAACTGGGAACTGTCGGCCGCGCGCGCGGCGACGGTGGCGCGACTGATCACCACCACGGGCGTGGACCCGCATCGTGTCGGCATCATCGGCTGGGGCGAATTCCGCCCGACGGCCAACAACGCCAGCGAAGAAGGGCGCAATCGCAACCGGCGCGTCCTGATCGTGGTGATGAGCGACAAGGCCGCGCCGGCGCGTTTCTACAGCGACGCCGACCGCGTCGATCTCGCCGCGGCGACACCGTCCACCACGCCACCCCCGGCCGCCACGGCCGCGACCGAGGTCGAGGCGCCCACCGCAGGCGCCGCGCGGCTCGCGGCCCCGGCCGGAGGAGCACGCTGATGCGCGTATGGGCGATCTCCAACCAGAAGGGCGGCGTGGGCAAGACGACCACCGCCGTCGCGCTCGGAAGCCTGCTCGCCGCCTCGGGCAAGCGCACGCTGCTGATCGACATGGATCCGCACGCGTCGCTGTCGGGATACATCGGCGTGGAAGGCGGTGCGCATGGCAGCGTTTACGATCTCTTCGGCGTGGGCGGCAACCCGCTGCCCGTCGGTACGCTCGTGCACGCGACCCCGTGGGATCGCCTCAGCGTGCTGCCGGCGTCCGCCGCGATGATCACGCTCGACCGCCAGCTCGGCACGCGGGCCGGGATGGGCCTGATCCTCTCGCAGGCGCTCGCGGAACTGGCACCCGATTTCGATCACGTGCTGCTCGACTGTCCGCCGACGCTCGGCGTGCTGATGGTCAACGCCCTCGCCGCGAGCGACCGCCTGCTGGTGCCGACGCAGACCGAGGCGCTCGCGCTCGCGGGGCTCGAGCGCATGCTGCGCAGCCTGTCGATGATCGAACGCTCGCGCGGCAAGCGGATGCCGCGCACCATCGTGCCGACCCTCTTCGACGCGCGCACGCATGCGTCGCGCGCCTGCCTCGCGCAGTTGCGCGAGCAGTACGGCGACGTCGTCAGCGCAGCCGTCATTCCGACCGACACCCAGATCCGGGAGGCCAGCGCCGCGGGCGTGCCACTCGCCTCGTGGCCGGCCGCACGCCGCGGCGGTCTCGCCTACCGTCAGCTCCTCGAGGAGCTGCTGGCGCTGCCGGCGGCCTCCGTCACGGACGCCGCCGCGTGATGCGCGCGATGCAGGACGCCGAGCAGATCGTCGCCGACTACCTGGCGGAACTGCTGACGCCCGTCGCCGCCGCCGCGCCCGAACCCGCCGCGGACGTGCAGGTCGTCGCCATCGAGCCGTGGAAGGCCGCTCCCCTGGGCGAGCCGATCGCCGCCGGCGATACGCGCTATCTGCTCTGCGTCGCCGCCGGCGTCAGGCTCGCGGTGCCCATGGCCGACGTCACGCATCTGCTGCCCATGCCGCCGTTGTCGCCGCCGAACTCGTCCAACCCCATCTGCCTCGGCCGCTGGCGCCATCCGAGCGGTGAGGCGCGTGTCGCCGACCTCGCCGCGGTGCTATCGCCCGACATGGCCGGCGCGCCGGTCAGCACGCTGGTGATCCTTCGCGATCGTGTCTGGGCACTGGCCTGCGTGGTGGACGACGAGCCGGTCGATCTCCTGCCGGAAGCCATCCAGTGGCGCATCGGCGCGACCACGCGTCCGTGGCTGGCCGGCATGTCCCTCGAACCCAAGTGCGGCGTGGTCGGTACCACGGCGCTGGTGCAATGGCTGGAAAAGGAGCTGGGTCCGTGACCGAAACCCAAGGTGGCGCGTGGCTGGGCTTTTCGCTGAAAGGCCAGCGTTATGCGGTGTCGCTCGCGAGCGTTCGCGAAGTCATCCGTCCGGGCGACATCACGCCCGTTCCCGGTAGCCCCGACGACGTCCTCGGCATCGTCAACCTGCGTGGGCAGATCGTGCCGGTGCTGGACGGTCGCCGCCGCTTCGGCCTGGACGCCGCGACCGAAGTCGGCGCCGCGGATAGCCAGCGCGTCATCGTCTTCGACGACAGCGGAAGCGTGGTGGGCATGCGCATCGACGTCATCGGGGACATGCTCACGTTCGCCGCCGACGAGGTCGCACCGCCGCCGCCAGGACGTGCCGAACGCCGCGACGATCCGGTCAGCGGTGTCATCACCCGCGACGACGGCTTCATCGCCTTAGTGGACGTCGCACGACTCTGCCGGGCCTGACCACCAGCCGTGTTCTTCGGCTGAGGCTCCTGGACAGCGCGGCGGCATGCTGGAGACGACGCTTCGAAATCGCTCCGCGTTGCGTTACCGTGTGCCGCGACCCAACGGAGTGCCGCCTGCATGAACGACGTCATCGGATACGTGCTGATCGCCCTGGCGATCCTCAACCTCGTCGGTCTGCTGTTGCTCTTCCGCCGTCTCGGTCATGTGTCGTCGCCGGCCACGACCAGCGAGCCCGTCGTCGCCCCCGTACCGGAACCCGTCGCGACCGACGAAGCGACCATCCCGACGGAGGCCCTCGCGGGCATGCTCCGCCGCTTGGACCATCGCCTCGGCGACATCGAGGATCAGGTCCGCCGCACGCCGGCCGTCAGCATGGCGAGCGACGCCGGCGCCACGAACGACCGTGCCCTGGCGCTGGCGCAGCGCCTCGCACGGCAGGGTGCCACCCCGCAGGACATCGCCGAGACCTGCGGCATCTCGCTCACGGAAGCGGAGCTGCTGCACCGGCTGCATTCGCCGCGCTAGGCGGCACCGACACCGCTAACCTGCGTTATCGAGAGCGGCACCTTCCGCGGCGCGCTTCCTTCCACGCGCGAACAGACGCACGGCCAGCGGCATGAGCATCAGCGGCAGGTTGCTCGGACCGGGCCAGCGAATGGCCAGGAGTCCGGCGATCAGCGCCATCAACGGCAGCGCCAGCGTCCGGCGCAGCGTCATCGCGACCACGTCGGGGCTGACGTCCTCGCGCAGGAACGGCGCACGCAGGGCCCGCCGGATCAGCAAGTGCTGGAACAGTCCGGCGACCAGCAGGTTCCCCGCGTAGAACCATTCCGGGACCCGCTCCGCGGGATGCGTGCTCATCAACGCCGACGAGAAGGGCATGAACGCGACCGCCATGAGCAGCAGCAGGTTCGGCCATACGATGCCCGGGTCGTAACGACGCAGCAGGCCGAACACACGATGGTGGGCGACCCACAGCGCGCCCACGACGAAGAAACTCAGCACGAAACCGATGAAGTGCGGCACCAGCTCGAGCAGCGCATGCGCCCAGGCGCCATCCGAGGCGTCGGCCGGGTGTGGTACATGGATTTCGATCACCAGCAAGGTGATGGCGATGGCGAAAACCGCATCCGAGAAAAACGTCAGCCGTTCGAGCTGCTGCTCCTGCGCGTGCGACATGCGATGACTCCCCCCTGAGGTCAGCGCAGATGATCGCGCCGACGCCGGCCGAGGGGAAGTGCTCGCAGCCAGGAGGCTCGCCTTGATGCCCGTTCTTCGGAGTCCATCCAAATCGGCTGGCGGCGTCTGCCGCTAGGTTCCAAACGATCGCCCTGCGATTCGCGTCCCATTCCACAGGTACTGCGGACGATCAGGGAAGTGCGTTCGTGACATGGGCGCCATCGTGCCAGACGCGCCTGAGATGGTCCGCGACACGACGTGCGGCGACCAGGGGATCGCCATCGGCGGGCGAGATGCCCGCGTTCGCCTCGCCGTAGGGCGCATACCGCTTCGGGTCCGTCGTGGAAAAAAGTCCCACGGTGGCCGCCCGTGTCGCGGCGGCCAGATGCATGACGCCGCAGTCGGCGCTGACGTACGTGCCGGCGGCCTCGATGAAAGCCGCGAGCTTTCTGATGTCGCTGGTGAAGTACGCAGGATACTGATCGTCGACGCGCGACTTGCCGTCGGCCGCGATCAGTTCGACGACGCGCATGGGTCCGAGCTGCGCGGTAAGCGCCTCGAGGAACTGCTTCCACCACGCCGTTCCGAAACGCTTCCGGCCGGTCGCGTTTGGAAAGATCGCGAGCACGCGTGCATCGGATCGAGGACCCGCCGCGAGGACGCGCTCGAGCGCCTGGCGTCCCGCGCGCCGTTCGTCGTCGGACATCTGGAGGTCCAGCGGAGGCAATGGCGCGTCGAGCACACCACCTAGCGCCCAGCGCAGTGCGTGGACGGGACGCGCGGCGAGGTGAGGAGGAACCAGCGCACCCGGCGCGCTGGCACGCAACCTGAAGCGCGCACGGGCCAGCGTGGCGACGATGCGTCCGGACGAGGAACCCGTCGCCGCGTCGATCACGAGGTCATAGGATCTCCCGCGGATGGCGCGTAGCACCTTGAATGTGCCGACCGGGTGGCACAGGGCGCGCTGATGAATGAGATGGACGCGGCCGATCGCGCCATAGCCGCTGAACACCTGCGCCGTGGCGGCCCCGGCGCCGAGGACGTCGATCTCGGCGCCGGGATACTGCGCTTCGAGCGCCGCGACGAGTGGGGTCATCAGGACGGCGTTGCCGAGCCGATGGTTCGGTCTCGTCACGAGGATCCGCTGGATGCCGACGGCGGGTAGCCGCCCGGCGCCGACATCCTGGGCACCGGGAGGTAGCACGCGCTCCACGAGCCAGTGCATGAGGCGGCGCCGGATATCCTGGAGGCGTCCGTGCCGTGGCGCCGGCGCCGGCGATGGCGCACGGGGATGGACCAGGGGCAGTTCGATCGACATGGCACACCGAGGGGTGACGGGAAGAAGGAAGTCGCCGCCGACGATGCACGCCGGACCTTAGGAGAGCCTGTCATGTGACGGTGACCGATTCGTTTCGGCCGGACCGTCGGCGAGGATGAGGTAACCCATGCCGCGAACGGTTCGTATTCTCTCCGGACCGATCTTTCGCCTGACGCCGTGGACGAGGACTTCGAGTGCGCTGCTGCTCACGCCGGTCGGGGAGTCGTAAAGCATGCGTTCCAGTACCTCACGACGCACGATGCGACCCGGGTGTTCGGCGAGCGCTCGCAGCAACGCGAATTCCTTCGCCGTCAGTTCCACCCGTTCGCCGTTCGACTGCACGTCGTAGTTGTCGAGGTCGATGTGCAGCGTACCGACCTCTACGCGACGGGTCGCCCGTGCCTGGCAACGCCGCGTCACGGACCGGATGCGCGCGCGTAGCTCGTCGAGGTGGAACGGCTTGCTCAGGTAATCGTCGGCACCCGCGTCGAGCGCCGTCACCTTGGAGCCGACATCGTCCCTCGCCGTCATCACGATGATCGGCGCGGTGACGTTCCCGGACCGCGCCGCGCGCAGGACCTCCAGTCCATCGATGTCGGGCAGGCCGAGGTCGACGAGGGCCACGCCGTCCCCAAGAGCTTGCAGTCGCTCCAGCCCACGCGCGCCCGTCCGTTCCCATGTGGTCTCGTAACCAGCATGACGCAAGGCGCGCTGGATCGCTGCGCCAAGGAGCACGTCGTCCTCGATGACAAGGATGTCCACGAACCGTACCTCGCGTGACGGAGATGCCGCATCGCTATTCTGGAACGGTCGCCTTAGCCGCGGCTTCGGTCGCGATGGCAGGCCGTCGCGGCGGAAGTGGTCTCCCGCCCGCGGCCGCCCTTGCATACGAGCGCATTTCCCGCGCCTACCGCTCCAGACGGTAGTTGAGGCTCGCTCGGCTGAAATCCGTGGCGCACAACGTGTCGACATCGAGGATCAGGTCCGCCGCACGCCGGCTGTCAGCATGGCGAGCGACGCCGGCGCCACTAACGACCGCGCCCTGGCGCTGGCGCAGCGCCTCGCGCGCCAGGGTGCCACCCCGCAGGACATCGCCGAGACCTGCGGCATCTCGCTCACGGAAGCGGAGCTGCTGCTCCTGCGCGTGCGACATGCGATGACTCCCCCCGGAGGTCAGCACAGATGATCGCGCCGACGCCTGTCGAGGGGAAGTGCTGGCAGCCCGTGGGGTCGCCGGGATCTGCTGAAGGAACGGGGAGCTGGGTCGGTGTGTCCTACGTCACGGTGTACGGCACCTGGAGCACTTTTCAGAATCCTTCCATATCGACCGGTCGTGCAAGCCGCTAGGTTCCCAACCATCGCGATGGACGATGTGAAGGAAGGTGCATCATGCGGCAAATCATCACGGTCATGGCGGGCGTCGCTCTATCGGCCAGCGCGGTCGCGGCAGGCGCGCCGAGTGTCGACCTGACGCTGCAACACGTACCCATGGACGGACGACCGAACAACCTCCGGGTGGTGGCGACAAACCATGGGTCCGGCGATGCCTACGTCTTGACCTATCATTCGGTGTTCGCACAGCCGGAGGGGCGTACGACAGGGCGCTGGATTCTATTGACCGACGAATCGGGCGCCGAAGTCCGCTATACCGGCCGCTCCGTACTGATCCGAAGTCCGGGGCCGACGAGCTACATGCGCATCCCACCAGACGCCAGCATCACTGCCGATGTCGATCTCGGTCGCGAGTACGCGCTATCCGAGGGTAGCGTCGTAAGTGCACGCGCGATGCTCGACGTGCTCGAAAGGGTTCCGATGCTTGATCGAGATGGTGAGTCGGAAGATGTACCGCACGAAACCGTCGACAGTCAGGCGGTTACGTTTCGCGTCGCGGCTGCCGCATTCGAACTATGTCCGGCGGTCTTCTCCGGCAAGGTGCTGGTGCCGGTACCTGTCGGACGGGAATGGCCGGTAGTCATTGCTCTCTGCCGGTCACTCTCCGGCTTCGTAGAAACCATAGATCCGTACCTTCAAGGATCGGAGGGGGCGCCAGTCTCATGGCGAGCGGCAGCTTATCGAGTCGAAATGCTCGCAAGAAGGGTGATCATGCTGCCCCAGAAGCCTAGGTAAAAAAACGTCGGACGCAACATAGGGAGAAAAAATTGCTCCGCAACGACGGGATTATTCGTGAAAAGGCCGGGTAAGCCTTCTAGTTTCGTTAGGCCGGCGACTCTAATTCAAGAAACTGCCCGTCTACCAGTGTGAGCACACGATCTGCGGCTCGAATCGTCTCCGTACGATGTGCGACCGTGATTCGGGTCATGCTCAGCCTCTTGAGCTGAGTCGATACTTCGCTTTCAGTCACGATGTCAAGGTGACTCGTGGCCTCGTCAAGTATGAGTAGAGACGGCTTTCGATAGATGGCCCTGGCAAGGATGATGCGCTGCTTCTGTCCGCCGGACAAACCAGAGCCCATGTCGCCGACTGATGTCCGATAACCCATTGGCATGGCGCATATCTCTTCATGAATCTTAGCAATGGAAGCCGCAGTGTAAACGTCCTCCATGCGAGGTGCGGTGTCGAAGAACGATATGTTGTCGGCGATGGTCCCGGAGAAAAGGTGGTCATCCTGAAGCACCACGCCAATTCGATCTCGCACAGCGGACTTTCCGAGACTGCTGAGGCTGATTCCGCCAAAGAGAATACTTCCTTCGCATGGGTCGATCAGTCCTAGAAGCAGTCGAAGCGCCGTGGTCTTCCCTGAGCCGGAAGCGCCTACAAGGGCTATGCACTCGCCCGGTTCAACTGTCAACGAGGCGTTTCGCATTATCCAGGGAGAAGTATCCGAATGGCGATAGCTAACATTTTTGAAGCACACGGACGGCGGAGGCACTGGTCCTTGATAGCATCCACGCGTATTTGGCTCCTCAGGAGCTAAAGCGATATCCGCCACTCGTTCAGAGTGCGTCTTCAGTAGTCGGAGTTGGACGATGTAGTCGACGAGCGAGCTGAATCGACTAGAGAACTGATCCGCATACGCAGAAAAGGCCATGAGCGCGCCTGCCGTCATGTGACCGCTGATGGCTAGCGATGCGCCCAGCCAGAGGACGACTACTCGTTGGACTCCCCTCAGCGCGCTTCCGGCACCATCGAACAGGAGGGCGAGTTTATCGCATCGAAACTCGCACGTATGGAATCGAGCTGTCTTGTTGGCTTGCAGTGATGACCGAACCCCTGCCTTGTTGTTTAGGCGTATCGTACTCATTCCGCGGAGGCATTCAATGAGGTCGGTTCTCTGGTCAGCTGCAGCCTCGATCTTTTCAATATTCGCCTGTTCAAAGCGTCGGTAGATTGACAAACGTAGTGCTACGTAAAGCAAGGTTCCTGAGGCCACAATGGATGCAAGCATCGGGCTGTAGACGAGAAGCATGATGAGTGTGAGCGAGCTGACTAGACCGTCCATTAGTGCGGTTATCAGCTGTCCGGTTACAGTCGTCTGGATGGCATGAACGGCGTCTACTCGCGACACGACGTCACCGACGTGTCGACGTTCAAAATAGTCCTGTCGTAGACGCAGCAGTCGGTCGACGAGCGAGCTGGTCCATCGCATACCGCCCCGCGCTCGAAGCCAAGCGACTGACCAACTGCGACAGGCCGAAACTGCGGAGGAGATGAGTATCAGGAGGATAAAGCTGGCCCCGAGAAGCGTGAGCAGTTCGTGATCGCCATTTGCGAGAACCTGGTCGACGATCACCTGAACTAACTGCGGCAGGAGGAGAGCTAGAACCTCTAGTGCGAGTGAGAATCCAAGAATCGACCAGAGTGAAGGTGCGAATCCCTTCAACAGAGAGAACAGTGTCCGGAACCGAATCTCCGGCTGCTTAGGTGACTCGACGAACTGCTCCGAAGGAGCCAGTTCCAGAGCAACTCCGGTAAAGGCTTGCGATACTTGTTGCAACGTAACGTGAACCCGTCCTGCCGCTGGGTCATTGATGATTGCATGAGTCGCTGAGACGCCGAGGAGTACGACAAAATGATCCATTCTCCAATGCAAGATGCAAGGTGTGTTGAGTTGATGGATTTCATCAAGCTCCAGCCTTAATGGCCTGCATAGCAGGCCGCGATTCCGCGCGACCTGTAGTAGGTCGTTTAAGGTAGCTCCCCGCGAAGATATCCCGGAAAGGTCCCGAAGCTCACGCAGTGGAACGTGTTGCCCGTGGTGACCTAGGACCATCGCGAGACAAGCTAGTCCACATTCATTTCGAGCATCCTGACGGATGATAGGCGTCCGTGTGGGCGATTTCATTCGTGCTCGGAAATGCCATGAGCTATAGCGCCGTTTAGTCTGGTTGTTCATGGCGAGATCCATCTACGTCGAATCGCTTCTTCATTCCGATAATCGGCTCAAAAATCCATTCCGCGAGCGTCCGGCGATCCAGATGCAGGTCCGCCGCAACCTCCATTCCTGCCCGGAGGTGCTCGCTCCTTCCATAGACAGTAATGCTCTGTTGTGGAAGGTCGACATCAACTTTGTATACAGAGTTTGTTGGTGTCTGGCCGGGCAAGCGCATGAATGCTTGGGTATCGAGTGCGGAGCTTGGGATTCGGGAAACGCTTCCCTGGTGAAGTCCGAACTTTTCGTAAGGGAACGGCCGATAGCGGATGGCCACAGGCGTGCCCACCTTGAGGAATCCGATGGCCCTGTTATCTACCAAGATACGCGCGACGAGAGCGTCGCCATCTGGTAACAGCGTTGCAAGAGCTTCAGAAGTTAATGTGCTGCTTCCTTCGGGCATCAAGATATTGCTCACTTCGCCATCGAATGGTGCAGTGATCAGGACGGCGCGTTCGGCCTCCGTCTGAATGATGGACTGTTCTATGCTAGATAATTGGTTGCTGGTCAGGCCAAGTTTCTCTGTTAGTTCATTCGAGAGAATCTTTAGCCGGGATGCCAGGTTGATTTCCGTTTGCCGAGACTTTTCAAGCTGCGCGGATAGCGATTCGAGCTCCGACTGCAACTTAAGTAGATCGGACTCACCTTCTTGGTACTGGAGGGAAGATACGTAACCCTTCTCTACGAGCGGTGCGGTCCGTTGCAGAATGCCTCGCTTGATCTCCACTCTCCGAGCCTGCAGAGTTCGCTGAGCTGCGACTCGTCCTGTCATCGTGCGTGAGGTTGTAAGTTCGGCTATCAGTGCACTTTCCTGTTCGGCGAAGGAGGTCTTTATCGCTGCGAGCTCTGCGTGTAGACGTCGCCGATCCTCAAGTAGACGATCTAGCCGTGCCGAGCTTTCGTCTCCCTGTCGCTCTGTCTCTCGGGTCGTTGTAACCGTGAAGATTGGATCTCCGGCCTTGACTCTCGCTCCGGGAGACACATGAACCTTCTCGACTTTGCCTGGCGTCGACGACCGAAGGTTGATCACACCATTTCGCGGCTCAAGAATCCCGGTTACCGTGATACGTCGGGTGTACGAGCCAAGGAAAAGAAACGCTATGATTGCGATAGCGCTGGCTATCGACACGGTTGCTGCAAGCACCTGTACATTAGGTAGCCTCGCCACCACACCGAGGTGGGCGGGCGCAGCGTTATCGAGAGCTTCGCGCCTGTATAGACTGTCGTTCATCTGCGAACAATCACGCCAACGAGGCCTTTTTCAAAGCAAAGGCCGAACCCAACGACACAGGAGGTCGTTCCGGTGCAGGCACCGTGCAGTATGGATGTTGCCGAGTGGATCGCAAATCGCCCGATTCGCCAATCACCAGCAACGTAGCGACGGAGCGATGTCTTGCATCCTCGACTTCCCGTTTGGTCTAAAGCCTGAGCATAAGCGGGCTGCCAGAGCACTCGATGCCAGAAAAAAGCTGCAATCGCGTAGGAAAATGCTGCTTTTGTTTTGTCTCGCCTTCAGGCTACCCAGAAGACGTCTTCCCCGTACATGTCGACTCGATTGCGCCGCCTTGGGCGTGTTTCTTTGGCAGACCTGCCGCCAGTACAGCAGTTGCGCTGGTGGCGTGTGCGAATCAGTCGCAGAGCGATGCGCTCTGCGACTGATTTAACGATATTAAGGGAGTAGGTCGAAGATCTTCCCCGCCGTGACTGCTGTTAGGCATATAATCACGGCAATCCGTGCCCGGCGATTTCTTGTCATGGCGCCAATGATTCCGCCGATCATGATGACCAGGGTCCACGGGTCCATGGTCAGTCGCGGAAGAAGTGTGAGCATGCCATCATTCCTACGGCACTACCGACGGAGAGCCCTGCGCTAAACCCTACCCCGGCGCCAAATCCTAAGCCGGCCCCGCTGCCTAGAACGGCACCGGCAACGCCGAAAAGTGCCGATGTCGCGCCCGTACAAAACTCGATATGGCGCAGCCCCCCACTTACGTGATTCAACTCATCAGACGTCAGTTGTCGCATTTCGCTATCTCCTTTTCCGCACACTCGTGCGCAAGGACATTTGAGCCGATCGGAAGTTCTCGGTATGTCGGAATGCTGCGCTTTTTTAGCGCCCGAGCTGGATCACGCATCTGGAAATATGGCTCGCCTTCGCGTAGGCCTTCCATCGATCGGTTTGCTCTCTCAGAGGGGTATCCACGCCGTTGACGCGAGTCTGGGCCGAGTGCCTAGCGGCGGTTTTCCGAGAAAGGGCTTGGTAATGGGGTTGAGCAAGTGGCGAATGACTACCGCTCCAGACGGTAGTTGAGGCTCGCCCGGCTGAAATCCGTGGCGTTCTGCGCTTCGAAGTTCCAGCGATGGCTGAGCAGGTAGCGGAGAGTGATGACCTGGCCGGGGTCGAACAGGCCGACGCCGTAGCTGAGGTAGAGGCGGGGCGAGAGGTATTTGCCGACCGTGAAGGCGGACGTGCCGCCGAGCGCGTCGTTGTTGCTGACGCCGATGTCGTCGACCCCGATCTTGCTGCCGACGCTCTTGGCGAGGAGATCGCCCGCGGCGGAGCCGAGGGCCTGCGCGGCGGCGCCCACCATGTTGCCTTCGCCGCCCTTCACCTGCGACAGCGGCTTGCCGGTGACGAGGTAGGAGAGGGCGTCGGACTGTTCCATCACCGGGTTCGAGAACACGGTGAGGATTGGGCGGCGCGCCGTGCCCGAGACGTAGAGGCCGACCTTCTGCCCGTCGTCGATCGTGGCGTTCGGATTGAGGGTGCGTGCCGCGCGGATGTTGATGCCGGGGTTGTCGATAGGCGTGCTGGCGAAAAGCAGCTGGCCCTGCTCGATGCGCAGGTCCTGCCCATACGCCTTGTATGTGCCGTCGACGCCGATCTGGCCCTGGCCGGTGGTGGCGCGGCCCGGACGCTCGCGCACGTCGAGCTGGCCGGTGATCCGGCCGTCGATGCCGAAACCGACCAGGTGCACCTTGTTGCCGAGGTCGACGCGGATGTCGGCGCTGATCGGGGCGGATTCCTCGGCCGCTTCGCGCTGCTTGTCGTCGAGCACGATGACGTCGGGCGACGCCTTGGTGGCACCGGCGCCGGGCAGGCGTTCGACGTTCACGTCGGCCATCTCGACCTTGACCTTGCCGCCGACGTTCATGCCCTTGGCATCCTGCACGATCGTGAGGTCGGGGGAGATGACTGCCTTGGCGGCGGGGATGTCGACCGCGGTGAACTTCGAGCCCTCGATGCCCAGGCGCATCTGCGCGCCGGCGCCGAGCGCGGCGGAGCCCTTGATCGACAGCGTGCCTTCGCCCGAGCGAATCGTTCCATCGACCAGATAGTTCTTCGCGTCGCTGGTGTCGATGCTGATCCGGCCATCCTTGAGTTTCAGACCGGCGCTGGGGACTTCGGCCGCGAAGCCCCCGACGACGGCCTGACCTGTGATCGCAGGCGCCGCGACGGTGCCGCCGAGGTTGAAGTTCGCGTTGAGCGCGCCTTTCACTTCGGCCAGTTCGGCTGTGAAGAGTTCGATCAGCGAGAGGTTCTTCAGGTGCAGCGCGACCGTTCCGCCCAGCGCTTGCTGCGCGCCGGTGATGGACACGTTGCCGTCGAGCGTCCCGCCGTCGTTGAGCGCCGCGCGGAGCGTCAGCCGCTGGTTGCCGGGTGCGAGCTGCGCGTTCGCCGAGAGATTGTCGTAAACGAGCAGCGGCTGTTCGCTGCGATCGGCGTACGCGACGGAGCCATGCGCCGAGGTGATGCTCGCCTGGCCCGACAACGCGCCCGCGGACGTGCGACGAATGGAGCCGTCGCCCTCGAGGATGCCTTCCGCGCGCATGGGGCTGTTCGACGCCTCCGCCACGGACATCAGCAGGGCGATGGGCACGCGGCGCAGGCGATAGCTCGCATCGAGGTTGCCGGCCTTGTCCTGCTTCGCGGCGACGCAGAGCAGCGGATCGCCCGCGGTGAGGCAGAGGTCGCTCATGCTCGCCGCGCCATCCTTCCAGGACAGCTGGCTGGGATTCTGCAGGCGCCACGGCGGAATGCCCTGGTAATCGATGTTCAGGGCGGAGAGCGTGCCGTTCCAGGCGCCGCCCTTCATCGATCCGGAGAGCTTCAGGTCCGCCGCGAGCGGACGTCCCTTCGCATCGATGCTGAGCTGGTGGCGCTCCTGCGTGCCGTCGGCGGCGATGGCGACGCTGCCGAACACCAGTCCACCGCTGACGAGGTTCGTGCCGGTGATGTTCACCTTGCCACCGGGCGTGCTGATGTCGGGCACGTTGGCGTCGACGGCGAGCGCATCGATCTTCTGGTCGGCATAGAGGATCGCGGCGCCGCGCAGGTTCGCGGTCACGGCGAGCTTCGGCAGGTTGCCCTTCGCCGTGATGTCGCCCGAGACGCGGCCGCCGGCATCCGGCAGCCAGTCGCCGAGCGATGCGATCGCGAGCTTGAGCGTCGCGTCGTTGGCGGTGTCGCCACGGGCATCGAGGCGAATCGTACTGCCGCCCGAGGCGAGGTCGAGGGTGCCGTTGATCACCTGTTTCGGCTTCAGGGTCAGCATGCCGTTGCCGCGAAGCGGGCGCTTGCGCAGCGTGCCGTCGAGCCTGCGCAGGTCGAGGGTTCCCAGCGGTTCGTCGTTCACCAGACGACCTTCCGTGCCGAGGTCGAGGTCGAGCGCGCCGGGCCATTCGGCGAGGAGCTGGCCGGGATCGAATCGATCGCCCTTGAGGTCGAGCTTCCAGGCGAGCGCCGGCTTCAGCGTGAGCGTGCCGCTGGCCGCGAGACTGCCCTTCGGCTGTGCGAGTTTCACCGAACGCAGCGTCACGACGTCCGGTTTGCCGTCGACGTCGAGCGTGAACTTGCCGAGGTTGCCAGGCGGCCCGATGTCGACGTCGCCGTCGGCGTGGTAAGCCTCGGCGCTACCTTTGAAACGCAGCTGCCCGGCACTGGCGAGATCCTGGCCGGCGAGGTTCGCGGGCACGAGCACGTCCTTCCAGCGCAGCGTCAGATCGGCCGACACCGGATTCGCCGCGAGTTCGACACTGCCGCTCGCCGATAGCGCGCCCTTGACCTGTAGCGATCCGACTGTCGCCTCTTCCAGTACCAAGCGCTTGTACTCGTGGTCGAACGCGCCCTTCAGCGGAGCCAGGCGGACGCGGTAGTCGTTGAGGTCGACATCGCCGGTGAGGTTGGCGCTGTACCGGTCGCCCGTCCCCTTGAGGGCGACGCCGAAGGTGTCGAGCGTACCCTCGCCGAGCAGGGGTTTGGGGTCGAAACGTGGCGCGTCGATCGACGCGCTCCAGGCATAGTCGCCGCTCTGCACCAGGTTCGCGTCCACCTGCGCGACGAAGGGCAGTGTCAGCTTCACGATCGTGTGGGCCTTCGCGCCATCGCTATGGGCCTCGATGTCGCCGGCGTAATCGACGTCACCCACTTTCCAGCGGAAGCTCGCCTTGCCGTCGCCCTTGTAGCCGTCGCCGACGGCGAGTGTCCCGCCGAGGTCCGCCTGCCCGTCGGGCGCGCGCAGGGCGAGCGATTTCAGCGCGACGCCGGCATCGGTCCAGGAGCCGGCGAGATCGAGCGAGTTCGATTCGAAAAGCGGCTTTCCTTCCTGCGTCACGCGCACATGGCCGACCTTCACGGCATCGAGCACGACATCGAGGGGCGGTTTCAGCGAGAAGGGCTCGGAGGGGGTATCAGGCTCCGGCTGCGGCGGCCCGAGCTCCACGTCGATGCCGTCGGCGGTGAGCGAATAGACATGCGCCCGCTTGCGCAGCAGCGAGCCGAACGAGAAATCCAGATGCGCGGTGGCGACGCGCACGTCCATGCCCTTCCCATCGCGATAGCGCACGCCGGAAAGATCCAGCGGACCCGCCAGTCGGCCCTCGGCCTTGTCGACGGTGAGCGCGTTGTCGGTGAAGGCCTGGGCGCGGGCGAGCGCGAATCGAAGGCCGGAGGCGCTCCCGACGAGCCACCAGACGCCCAGGACGATGACGAGCAGCACGACCGCGAGGGCCGCGCCGATACGGATGAGCCATGTCATGCCGGCGCCCCTCACAGGTCGGGTCCGATGACGACGTGGAGATGGATGCCGTGCTCGTTCTTGTTGCCGACGGGCACGCCGATGTCCGCGCGGATCATGCCCACCGGTGACAGCCAGCGTACGCCCAGGCCGGCGCCGACACGTGGGCTGTAGTCGGTACCGGTGAATGCGTTGCCGGCGTCGACGAACGCGGCCATGCCCCAGTTGCGCGTGAAGTAATGCTCGACCTCGGTGCTGCCGACGAGCAGGCCTTCGCCGCCGATGACACGGTTGAAGGCGTTGCGTGGGCCGATGCTCTCGAAGTCGTAACCACGCACGGAGCGATCGCCGCCGGCGAAGAAACGCAGTTGCGGCGGCAGGTCGCTGAAGTTGTCCGTCCAGATCTTGCCCGCGGTGCCGCGCAGGATCAGGCGATTGCGGCCCCAGAAGGAGTGGATCCACTTCGCGTCGCCGATCACCTGCGAGAAGCTGGCGTCGGACAGCAGCGTGCCTGCCGTGCTGCGGCCCGTCAGCGTGAGCGACCAGCCGTTGCGGACGAACGTCGGGTTGTCGCCCTTCTTGCGGCTCAGCGTGACCTCGGGATAGAGCAGGGTGCTGCGGCCGCGTTCGAGGCCTTCGGCGTTATCCCCCTCGCCGCCGCGCTTGCCGACGGTGAACGTGCCGGAGAGCACGTTCACGCCGATGGTGCGCGTCCAGCCGTGCCACAGACGGGTTTCGTTGGCCACGAGCTGCACCGTGCGCGATTTCGACGTGACGGTGTTCGCATCGCGGAAATTCGCGCCGAAGTTGAAGCTGCGCTGGTTGGGGCCGGGCATCGGAATCTGGTACAGCGTGGAAACGGTCTTGAGTCGTTGCGCCAGCACGAGCTCGTTCTTCCACTTGTGCCCGCGATCGTTGATCCAGCGTTTTTCGATGCCGCCACGCAGGCCCGCGCCCGTGTCGGTGCCGAAGAACGGACCGCCCGTGTAGATGGTGCGCTTGGCCGGTGCGAGCTCGACGTTGATGTCGATCGTGCCGTCCTTCGCGTCGTCGGTATCGGGGATGACGTTGACCACCGCGAAGTAGTCGGCGCCGTTCAGTGCCTGCTGCAGCTCCAGCAGCTGGCTCTGCGAGAAATAGTCGCCCTTCTTGAAGGGCACGTAGCGATCGAGGAAATCCTCGCGGAACTGCGAATTCTTGAACCGCACCACGCCGTATCGGTAACGCCGGCCGGCCTCCCATTTCAGGTTCACGGCGGCGGTGTGTTCGGCGCGGTTCACCTCGGCGCGCCGCGTGACGATGCGCGCGTCGAGGAAGCCGGTCGCGGTGAGGGCGCCGCTCACCGCGTCGCGCGCGCCATCGTAGACGCCGTCGTTGAGGGGCTGGTCCTTCAGGTTCTGGATGCCGCGCACGGCGCGGCGGATCGCAGGTACCTTGCCCGCCTCCTCGTCGATCTCGACGTTCACGGAGGTCACCTTCACGGGAACGCCGGGCACCACGTGCAGCGTCACCTGCCAGTCCTTGCCGACCTGGCGCATGTCGCCGGTGGCCGTGGCCTCGTAGTAGCCGTACGGCCGCAGCGCGGCCTGCACTTCGTCGGGAGCGTTTTCGTAAAGGCGGCGCACCTGGGCGGCCGTGACGTCGCGCGCGGCGTACTGGCTGAGCTCCACGCCCGAGACTACCGCGTTGCGCAGGTTTTCGTCGACGCCGTCGACAGTCAGGACGATGCCCGCCTGGGCGATCGTGGGCACGAGGAACCACGGCAGAAGCAGCAGTCCATGGCGTCTGGTTCGGCGCATGAGCGTCCCGTTCCGGTCGTGATCCAAGGCCGTGGTCACGGCCGGCTTACGGGGTGCCTCCGGCGACCCCTGACGTTATGTCTTGCCGTAACTTACCGCGCGGCGTGTGAGAGGTCGATACACGAACGTGAACGACGGCTCAGAAAAGGGCGTGCCAGCGAGCCCTCAGCCCGCCTCGTCACCCGCGCGGTGCGCGATCCAGGCGCCGACGAGCGCCGAAACATACGGGATGGACTGCGCCGCGAGGATGAACATCCACAGCGTGCTTTCGACGTAGTTCGTGCCGTAGTGCAGCGCCATGCCGACGATGGCGCAGAGCAGGGCGATCGCCATCAGGCCTTCCTCGCGCACCGGCGCGAAGGCGGCGAAGCTGCTGCCACCCATGCGCCGGCTCTTCGCGGTGACCACGAACGCGGTCTTCTCGCGCGTGAGACCATGGAGGATGCCGCGCGCGATCGCGTGCGAGAGGCCCATGCTGGCCACCGAGGCCATGATCGTGTCGTACCAGCCGCATGGCACACGCGCGCGATAGAGCACGACGCCGAAGATGGCCTTGGCGAAGAAGAACCCGATGACGGGAATCAGGAACAGCTGCATCGGCAGGTTGAAGTATTCCGGCGCGTAGATCATGCCGGCGGTCCACAACAGGCCCATCATCGTGAACACGAAGTGCAACGCGTCGGCGAACCAGCTGAACCAGCCCGTCAGGAAGTGGAAGCGCTGGCCGGCGGAGAGCGGGCCCTTGCGCGTCATCCAGCTCCAGCGGCCCTTGAGGATCTGCATCGCGCCGAAGGCCCAGCGATAGCGCTGGCTCTTGTATGCCTTGAAGTCGGCGGGCGTGAGGCCCTTGCCCATCAGTTCGTCGACGTAGACCAGCTCGTATCCGGCGTGCATCAGGCGCAGGCCGAGCTCGGCGTCCTCGCAGATCGTCCACTCGGACCAGCCGCCGGTGCCTTCCAGCGCCGAGCGGCGGACCATGGTCATCGTGCCGTGCTGGATGATCGCGTTGCGCTCGTTGCGATGGTGCATGCCGATGCGGAAGAAGCCGTCGTATTCCCACGCCGTCATGCGGCGGAAACGATTCTTCTCGAAGTCGCGATGCGCTTGCGGGCACTGCACCACGGCGACCTTCGCGTCGTGGAAGTAGCCAGTGAGCGTCGAGAGCCAGTCCTCGCGCACCACGTAGTCGGCGTCGATGACGGCCACCACTTCGGCGCGCTCGTCGGTGGCGGTGAGGCCGAAGTTGAGCGCGCCCGCCTTGTAACCCGGCCACGGCTCGAGGTGGAAGAAGCGGAACTTCGGGCCGAGCTGCTTGCAGTACTCCTCGACCGGCTGCCACACCGCCGGATCCTTGGTGTTGTTGTCCAGCACCAGGACCTCGAAGTTCTCGTAATCGAGCGCGGCCAGCGAGTCGAGGGTGATCTGCACCATCTCCGGCGGCTCGTTGTGGCACGCCAGGTGGATGGACACGAACGGCTGCTTCTCGACGGGATCGGGCGGCAGCATGCCGGCATGGCGTACCCAGCTGCGCCGCCAGAGCACTTCGGTGAACTCGAAGCCGTTGATCAGCAGGATGCCGAGGATCGCGATCTGCGCCGGGAACAGCAGGATCAGCATCGCCCAGTCGAAGGGACTGAGGTAGAAATTGAAGGGCAGGGTGGCCGACCACACGATCAGGCCGCAGGCCAGCTGGATCAGCGCCATGAAGAACAGGCGGCCGGTCAGCCTGAAGCGGCTGAAGCGCATGCCGAACCAGAGCATCGGGACGAACGCGAGCAGCGACGCGGCGATGGCCTTCCAGGGCCAGTTGACGTCCTCGGTGACCGGACCGGTGAAGGGGAACTTCAGCTGGCGGTCCGCGTTGAACATGCCCCAGTAGGCGCCGGTGCGGCCCTCGCCGAGGTTCTCCTTCCACGGCTGGTCGATAGCCTCGAGGACGTAGTAGTCGTCGATGCCGTTCGTCTTCGCGGCGTTGAAGAACGAGCGCAGGAAGATCGCCTCGTTGGAAACGCTGGGATAGGCGTACTTGTAGCGGTCGCCGTTGGAAGGCCAGCCGATTTCGCCGATGGCGATGTGCTTGCCCGGGAACTGCTGGCGCAGGGCCTTGTAGCTTTCGACCGAGTCGGTGACACCCGCCCGTGCCTCGATACCGTTCCAGTAGGGGAACAGGTGCACGGTGATGAAGTCGACGTGGTCCGCCAGTTCGGGGTTCTGCAGCCAGATGTGGAACGGCTCGGCCACCGAGACCGGCTGGTGCACGGCGGCACGCACGCGATCGAGGTAGGACATGACCTGCGCCGGCTTCAGGTCGCCGCGGAAAAGGACCTCGTTGCCGACGATGACGCGGGTGACCGTCTTCGGGTAGCGCCGGGCCTGGGCGATCAGGGCCTCGATCTCGCGCTCGTTGTTCTCCAGGCGCGTGTCGATCTGCGCGCCGGCCATCACGTCGAGCCCTTCCTTGTCGGCGAGGCGGATGACCTGGGGGTTCTCCAGCACGGAATAGGTGCGGATGCGCGGCGAATAGCGCTTGATCAGCCGCAGGTCGCTGTCGATTTCCGGATCGGTGGAGACATCGCCCTTGATCGGGTTCTGGTAGCGCTGGTACGCCGTGAACGCGAATCCGGGGATGGGGCCGTGCCAGTCGTCGGGGCCGTTCGGGAGGTTGGCGACGAACCAGAGCCCCACATTCAGGGCCGCGACGAGGATCGCGAGGATCAGCGCGGCGAGGATCGGGTGGCTTCGTTCGGTCTTCGTGGCAGCGCTCAAAACAATCCCCGGACCGGTCGGCCCCCGAGTGGCATCAATGAGGTAACCGGGGGAGCTTAACGAACGGGGCGTGACGGCTCAACGCATGAAGGGTCGCACGGTCAGGGATAGCTCAGTTCGGGCGGGGTCGGAAGGGGGCGGCGCGACGACGACCGCCCCCCATCCAGCACTCACTTCAGCAGGGAGCGCAGCATCCAGGCCGTCTTCTCGTGATCCTTCAGGCGGCCCGTGACCATGTCGGCCGTGCCGTCGTCGCCGACCGACTCGGCGGCCTTGATCGTGTCGCGCGACGTGGCGGCGGCGATCTCGTGGCCTTCCACCAGCTGGGCCACCATGTCCTTCCAGTCGGGCACGCCCGTCTCTTCCTTGATCGAGGTCAGCTTGCCGAACTGGCTGTAGGAGCCCGGGGCGAAGATGTCGAGGATGCGGATGCGCTCGGCGACCTCGTCGGCGGCGAGCCACAGGGCGTTGTACTGGGTCTCGAACATCGCGTGCAGGCTGTTGAACTGCGGGCCGGTCACGTTCCAGTGGAAGCTGTGGGTCTTCAGGTACAGCGAATAGGTGTCCGCGAGGAGCTTGGACAGATGCTTCGCGACGGTTTCGCGATCTTTCTTGGCGATGCCGATATCGATGGCCATGTTGCGACTCTCCTTGGTGTTTTTCGTTGTTTCAGGTGAAATTTTAACGAGCGGACCGGCGGACGAGAAATGAAACGTTCCGATGTGGCCGATAGGCGCACGCTATTATTGGGGTTCCCATGAGTACGCCCACAACCCCCGCCCGCCCGTCCTCCCCGGATCCCCGATTGCGTGAGCTGCGTCACGCGCTGGATCAGGTCGCCAGTCGCGACTTCGGCCGCCTCCTCGGCCGCTGGCGCAACCTCTCGCGCAAGCCCGACGCGGGCAAGCTGGATGCCCTCGCCACCGAGATCGCCGCCTCGGCCGCCCGCCGCGCGGCGCGCAAGGCGGCCAAGCCGACGATCACGGTCGACGCCTCGCTGCCGATCGCGGCCCGCGCGGACGACATCGTGAAGCTGATCCGCGAGAACCAGGTGGTGGTACTGGCGGGCGAGACGGGATCGGGCAAGACGACGCAGCTGCCCAAGCTGTGCCTCGCCGCCGGTCGCGGCGAGGCCGGCCTGATCGGCTGCACGCAGCCCCGCCGTCTCGCCGCGCGCTCCGTCGCGACCCGCGTGGCCGAGGAGCTGGGCACGCCGATAGGCGACAAGGTGGGTTTCCAGGTCCGTTTCACCGAGAAGGTGTCCGACCAGGCGCTGATCAAGTTCATGACGGACGGCATCCTGCTGGCCGAGACGCAGTCCGATCCCTGGCTGTCGGCGTACGACACGATCATCATCGACGAGGCCCACGAACGCAGCCTCAACATCGATTTCCTCCTCGGCTACCTGAAGCGCCTCGCGGCGCGGCGGCCCGAGCTGAAGCTCATCGTCACGTCCGCCACCATCGACACCGGGCGCTTCGCCGCGCACTTCGGCGACGCGCCGGTGGTCGAGGTCGAGGGCCGCACGTACCCCGTCGAGGTGCGCTACCGCCCGCCGGGCGAGCGCGTCGAGGGCAATGTCGCCCAGCAGGTGGCCGACGCCATGGACGAGATCACGCGCGACGACCCGCGCGGCGACGTGCTCGTGTTCCTCCCCGGCGAGCGCGAGATCCGCGATACGCACCTCCTGCTCTCGCGCAGGCAGTACCGCGAGACCGAGGTGCTGGCGCTGTACGCGCGCCTGTCGGCGAGCGAGCAGGATCGCGTGTTCCGGCCCGGTCCGAAGCGGCGCATCGTGCTCGCCACCAACGTGGCCGAGACGTCGCTCACCGTGCCGCGCATCCGTTTCGTGGTCGATTCGGGCACGGCGCGCGTGAAGCGCTACAGCCAGCGGGGCCAGCTGGAGCGCCTGCACATCGAACCGATCTCGCAGGCCGCCGCCAACCAGCGCAAGGGCCGCTGCGGGCGCGTGGGGCCCGGCGTCTGCTACCGCCTCTACGAAGAGGCCGATTTCGCGCTGCGCCCGGCGTTCACCGATCCCGAGCTGCTGCGCTCGTCGCTGGCCAACGTGATCCTGCGCATGCTGGCACTCGACCTGGGCGAGGTCGACGATTTCCCGTTCCTCGAAGCGCCGGATCCCCGCGTCGTGGCCGACGGTTACCGCCGGCTCGCCGAGATCGGCGCGATCGACGACGACCGCCGCCTTACCGAGGTCGGTCGCACGGTCGCGCGCCTGCCGATCGACGTCCAGCTCGCGCGCATGATGGTGGAGGCCCGCCGGCTCGGCAGCGCGGCGGAACTGACGACGATCGTGGCCTTCCTGAGCATCCAGGACCCGCGCGAGCGCCCGCCCGAGGCGCGCGGCCAGGCCGACGCGGCCCATGCGCAGTTCGCGGATCCGAAATCCGACTTCGTCGGCGTGCTCAACCTGTGGCGCGCCTACCTCGCCGCCGCGGAGGAGCTCACCTCCTCGAAACTCCGCGACTGGTGCTCCCGCCATTTCCTGAGCTTCATGCGGATGCGCGAGTGGCGCGAACTGCACCGCCAGCTGGTGCTGGTGATGCGCGACCTCGGCTGGTCCGACGACGCCCGCGCCGCGAGTCAAGCCGCTCCGGTAGGAGCGGACCCGGCCGCGACAGCTCCTCGCGACGCGCAACAGGGCTCAGGCGGACGCCGCCGACGCCCGGATCGCGCCCAGGTGCGCTCCAACGGCAGTCCGGCCGCTCCCGAGGGCGACGCGCTCTTCGAGGCCGTCCACCGCAGCCTGCTCGCCGGCCTGCCGACGCAGGTGGGGCACAAGGACGAAAAGGGCGTGTTCCGCGGCACGCGCGAGCGCCGCTTCCAGATCTTCCCCGGTTCCGCGCTGGCGAAGGCGCCGCCGGCGTGGATCTTCTCGGCGCAGATCCTCGATATCGGCGGCCGCGTATGGGCGATGATGAACGCGCGCGTCGATCCGGCGTGGATCGAAAGCCAGGCGGCGCACCTCGTCCGCGCGACGGCGCGCGACGCGCACTGGTCGCGCAAGCGCGGCACCGTCGTCGCGTACGAGCAGGTGACCCTCTTCGGGCTCGTGCTGGTCGAGCGTCGTCCGGTGACGTTCCAGCGGCAGGACCCCCGGCTCGCGCACGAGATCTTCCTGCGCGAAGGGCTGGTGCGCGGCGACCTCGACAGCCGCGCCGATTTCGTCCGGGCGAACGCTCGCGTGCTCGAACAGGCGCACGACATCGAGGCGAAGCAGCGCCGCGCCGGTCTTCTGAAGACGGACGAGGAACTCGCCGCGTTCTTCGACGGCAAGCTGCCGGAGAGCATCTCGGACACGCGCGCGCTCGACGCCTGGTATCGCAAGGCGTCGCCCGGCGAGCAGGCCGCGCTGCGCTGGACGCTCGCGGACGTCATGGATGCCGGTGCCGGGCTCGACCCCAAGGCGTTCCCGGCATCGCTCGCCATCGGCCAGCACACTTACCGTCTCGAATACCGTTTCGTGCCCGGCGACCCGGCCGATGGCGTGACCATCCACGTCCCGCTCGCCTTCCTCAACGCGTTGCCCGCGGCACGTGGCGACTGGCTCGTCGGCGGGCTGCTGACGGACAAGGTGGCGGAGCTGATCCGCTCGCTGCCGAAGGCGCAGCGTCGCAACTTCGTGCCCGCGCCCGATTTCGCGAGGGCGTTCGCCGAGGCCGAAGCGCCGCGCGACCAGTCGCTGGTCGTCGCCCTCGCGGCGTTCCTCAAGCGGACGACGGGCGTCGACATCGACGCGTCCGCGTTCGAGGGCGCCGAGCTGCCGCCCCACCTGCTCATGCGTTATCGCGTGCACGACGAGAACGGCCGCACCGTCGCGGAGGGCCGCGACCTCGCCGCGATCCGCGCGCAGTGGGAGGGCAAGGCCCGGGAGGCCTTCTCCCGCAAGACGGACGTCGAGCTCACGCGCGAGGACATCGTCGCCTGGGACTTCGAATCGATCCCGAAGGCGGTGCGCTCGGAGGGCGGCCTCGAGGCCTACCCGGCGCTGGTCGACCTTGGCGAGGCCGTGGCGCTGCGCGTGTTCGAACGCGCCGACGAAGCGGCGGCCGCGCACGTCGGCGGCGTCGAGCGGCTGCTCCGCCAGGCGCTCGCGCCCGAGTTCAAGCGGGCGCGGCGGCAGTTGCCGATCGCGAATCCGCTTTCGCTGAAATACGCGCCGATGGGAAGCGTGGACGGTCTGCGCGACGACCTCGTCGAGGGCGGTTTCGCCGATCTGATCGCGGGTCGCCGCCTCGATGCCCGAACCCAGGGCGAGTTCGAGGCGCTGCGCACGGAACTCGGCCGCGAGCTCTTCGGTGCCGCGATGGCACGGCAGAAGCTGGCCGAACCGATCATCGAGGCGCAGGCGGAACTGAAGCCATGGATGGACCCGCCCCTGATGGGCTTCGCCAAGGCCAGTTACGACGACCTGCGCGAGCAGCTCGCCGCGCTCCTGCAGCCGGGTTTCCTGCGCGAATTGTCCCCGGCGCGTCTCGCGCACATCCCGCGCTACCTGAAGGCGATGCGCCTGCGCGCCGAGCGTCTGCGCCAGGACCCGGCGCGCGACCAGTCGCGTATGCTGCAGGTGCTGCCTTACTGGCGGGCCCTGCTCAACGCGGGGGGCACGGGACTCGGGGACACCACCTGGGGCGAACTGCGCTGGCTACTCGAGGAGTGGCGCGTATCGCTGTTCGCACAGGAGCTGAAAACCGCCGAGCCGGTGTCCGCCAAGCGGCTGGCCCGAGCGCTGGAAACGGCGCAGGCCGCACGATGAATCCACCGGAGACAAGGCGATGAGCGAGGTCCGCTCCCCCGACGCGAAGGCGCAGCCGATGCCGCTGACCGAGCGTGCGCGGGAAGCCTGCGCGCCGCTGCCGGTCGTGGCCCGCGCGGAAGTCGAGACGGTGATCGAACTCCTGCGCCTGCTGGGGTGCGACGACGAGACCTGCGCCTCCGCGCTCTGGTTCGCGCTGGCCCGGGGTCTGCCCGGCGCCACCGACGAGGCGGAGAAGACCTGGCCGGCCTCGTTGCGGCGCCTGATCGAAGGGCAGGGCGAGGCCGAGAAGGTCTGGGCGTTGCACGCGCAGCGCGGTCCGAGGAGCGGCGCCGAAGGCCTGCGCCGTCTTCTGCTGGCGATCATCCGCGACCTGCGCGTCGTGTTCGTGTTGCTGGCGCGGCAACTGGCCGCGATGCGCACGGCGATGGCCTTGCCGGACCACGAGCGCCGCGAACTCGCGCAGCTCACGTCGGACATCCACGCCCCGCTCGCGAACCGGCTCGGCATCTGGCAGCTGAAGTGGGAGCTCGAGGACCTCGCGTTCCGCTACCTCGAGCCCGACACCTATCGGCGCATCGCCCGGTTGCTCGACGAACGCCGCGCGGACCGCGAACACTTCATCGCCGCCAGCCTCGCCGACCTGCGCGCGGTGCTCGACGGCGCGGGCGTCCGCGCCGACCTTGCCGGCCGGCCGAAGCACATCTTCTCCATCTGGAAGAAGATGAAGAAGAAGGGTCTGGAGTTTTCGGATCTCTACGACATCCGTGCGGTGCGCATCCTCGTCGACAGCGTGGCCGACTGCTACGCGGCGCTCGGTCTCGTGCACAGCCTGTGGCCGCACCTGCCCGGCGAGTTCGACGACTACGTGGCCCGGCCGAAGGGCAACGGCTACCGTTCGCTGCACACGGCCGTGATCGGGCCCGAGGGCAAGACGCTCGAAGTACAGATCCGCACGCACGAGATGCACCGCGCCAACGAACTCGGCGTCGCGGCGCACTGGCGTTACAAGGAGGGTGGCGGCGCGGATGCCGAATTCGAGGCGAAGATCGCCTGGATGCGCAAGCTGCTCGAGCCGCGCGGTGAGGACGAGGCCGAACTGGCCGCGGGCTTCGAAACCGAGCTGATGGAAGACCGCGTGTACGTGCTCTCGCCGAAGGGCGAGGTGATCGACATGCCGCGCGGCGCGACCGTGCTGGATTTCGCGTACCACATCCACACCGAGGTCGGGCATCGTTGCCGTGGCGCCAAGGTCAACGGACGCATCGTGCCGCTGACCACCGCGCCGCGCAGCGGCGACCGCGTGGAGATCCTCACCGCGAAGCTCTCCGAACCGAGCCGCGACTGGCTCTCGTCGCACCATGGCTACCTGCACACGTCGCGCGCGAAGGAAAAGGTGCGCGCGTGGTTCCGCCGCGAGGCGCACGACGCGAACATCCTCGCCGGCAAGGCCGCGCTGGAAAAGGAGCTGCGTCGCCTCGCGCTCGACGACGTCGACCTCGCCAAGCTCGCGGCGCACTTCCGTCTCAAGGGCGTCGACGATCTGTACGTCACGGTCGCGCTCGGCGAGGTCACGCTGGGGCAGATCGCGCGCTCGCTGCAGGAACCGGTCGAACCGGAAATCACGCAGTCGGGCAATCCGGTCGCCTCGCGCGCCGCGCAGCACGACCGTGGCGCACTGTCGATCGAGGGCGTCGGCAACCTGCTGACGACGCTGGCGCGCTGCTGCCAACCGCTGCCGGGCGATCCCGTGCGAGGGTTCATCACGCGGGGGCGCGGCGTATCCGTGCATCGCGCCGATTGCGCGTCGCTGGCGAGGCTCGCCCGGCGCAATCCGGAGCGGGTCATCGACGTGAACTGGGGCCGGGTCGACGTCCAGAGCTACGAGGTCGACGTCGAGCTGCGCGGCTACGACCGCAAGGGACTGCAGAAGGACGTCGCGACCACGATCAACAACGTCGGTCCGCACATCGTCGCGTCGTCGAGCCGCGTGCATGTGCGGACGGGCGAGGTCGAGATGCGCTTCACGCTGCGCGTGAAGGACTACGAACAGCTCTCGACGCTGCTCGGCAGGCTGAGCGCGCTGCCGAACGTGACGGACGCCCGGCGCCTCGGCGGGCGGTGACGTCCATTTCGTAGCGGGCTTCTGTGGGAAGCCCGCGGGCGGGCGAATGGGTGGTTGTCGCGAGCACCCATTCGCGCGCGAGTGCGCTTCCCACCGTTACCCATCAACCGCCCATCAGCAGACGCGTGCCCCAGTCGGACAGCGGCTGGGCGACGAGGATCCGCAGCAGGAAAAGCCCCAGCAGCACGACGGTGGGCGAGAAATCGAGCCCGCCGATCGTCATGCGGCCACGCAGTGGACGCACCAGTGGCTCCGCGAGGCTCGACACGAGGCGCGCTACCGGGTGGTAACGGTCGGTCGAGAGCATGCTCATCAGCGACCAGACGAAGACCAGCACGATCCAGGTGAGCAGGAAGAAGTCGACCGTTTCGGCGATGCCGGCGACGATCACGCCCGCGATCGCGGGTGCAAAGCCGGCCAGCGCGACGATCAGCACGACCTTCAGGCATTCCAGCGCCAGGATGATCAGCAGCGCCGCCGTGTTCACGCGGCGGACGTTCGGCAGCGCCCTGCGCAGCGGACGCAGCACCGGATTCGTGAAGCGGTAGAGGAACTGGCAGATCGGATTGTTGAAGTCCGCGCGGTGGGCCTCCGCCAGCAGGCGCAGCACGAACAGGGTGACGACGGCCCCAAAGACGAACTGGAGGATCAGTGCGCCGGCATTGGTCAGGTAGTTCACGTTCTGGATTCCATGTCTTCGGAGAGTTCGACGCCGCGGCGGCGTGCGGCGTCCACCGCGCGTGCCACGATGGTGGGGAAATGGTCGGCCCGGAAACTGTCGAGCGCGGCCTGGGTGGTGCCGTTCGGCGAGGTCACCCGGGCGCGCAGCGTCGCGGCGCTCTCGCCGCTCTCGATCAGCATGCGGCCGGCGCCGAGGGCCGTTTGCGCGGCCAGCGCGCGAGCGGTTTCACGCGACAGCCCCTGCGAGAACGCGGCGTTCTCCAGCGCCTCGACGAGCAGGAAGAAATACGCCGGGCCGGAGCCGGACAGGGCCGTGACGATGTCCAGCTGGTCCTCGTCGGGCACCCAGACCGTGAGCCCCGCGGCGTCCAGCACGTGCTGGGCCTCCGCGCGCTGCGGCGCGCTGACGCGGCCATTGGCGAACAGGGCCGTGGCCCCCGCGCCGATCATGGCCGGCGTGTTGGGCATGCAGCGGACGACGGGCAGGGCGGCGTCGAGCCAGCGTTCGATCTGATGGATGCGGATGCCGGCCGCGATGGAGATCACCAGCGGCCGGTACTTCTGCACGGCGGGGCGCAGGCCGCGGCAGACCTCGGCGAGCATCTGCGGCTTCACGGCGAGCACGAGGATCGATGCGCCCTCGGCGGCGTCCAGGTTATCGGTGTACGTGGCCACCCCATATTCGCGGGAGAGTTCCTGGAGGGACTCCGCGCGGGGCTCCGCCACGGCGATGCCGCCCGGCTGGGCGCCGTGGCGGATCATCCCGGCGATCAGCGCGGTAGCCATGTTGCCGCCACCGATGAAGGCGATCCGATTCATGGGTTTTGCAGACTCCGTAGGCGACGACGTTCACAACGTGCAGAGCATATACGGTGCCGCGCCTTGCCGCCGACCCCCGGGCATGGTTACCTATGCCGACCAAGACAGGGGACCACCATGGATATCGCCGAACTCCTTGCCTTCTCCGTGAAGAACAAGGCCTCCGACCTGCACCTTTCCGCGGGTCTTCCGCCGATGATCCGTGTCGACGGCGACGTCCGGCGCATCAACATCCCGGCTCTGGAGCACAAGCAGGTCCACTCGCTGATCTACGACATCATGTCGGACAAGCAGCGTCGCGACTATGAGGAATTCCTTGAAGTCGACTTCTCCTTCGAGATCCCGGGCCTGGCGCGTTTCCGCGTCAACGCGTTCAACCACAACCGTGGCGCGGGCGGCGTGTTCCGTACCATTCCCTCGGAAGTGCTCACGCTGGAAGACCTGGCGGCGCCACGCATCTTCCGCGAGCTGATCGAGCAGCCGCAGGGCCTGATCCTCGTCACCGGCCCGACGGGTTCGGGCAAGTCGACGACGCTGGCGGCCATGGTCGACCACATCAACAAGAACGAATACGGCCACATCCTCACCGTCGAGGATCCGATCGAGTTCGTGCACACCTCGCAGAAGTGCCTGGTCAACCAGCGCGAAGTGCACCGCGACACCCATGGCTTCAACGAGGCCCTGCGTTCCGCGCTCCGCGAAGATCCCGATTACATCCTCGTGGGCGAGCTTCGCGACCTGGAGACCATCCGCCTCGCGCTCACCGCGGCGGAAACGGGACATCTGGTCTTCGGCACGCTGCACACGTCGTCGGCCGCCAAGACGATCGACCGCATCATCGACGTGTTCCCGGCGGGCGAGAAGCCCATGGTCCGCTCGATGCTCTCGGAATCGCTGCGCGCGGTGATCTCGCAGTCGCTGCTGAAGAAGGTGGGTGGTGGCCGCACGGCGGCGCACGAGATCATGGTCGGCATCCCCGCGATCCGTAACCTGATCCGCGAGGACAAGGTCGCCCAGATGTACTCGTCGATCCAGACGGGCCAGCAGCACGGCATGCAGACCCTGGACCAGAACCTCAGCGACCTGGTCAAGCGCGGCCTGATCTCCCGCCAGGAAGCCCTGATGTACGCCAAGAACAAGGAAGGGTTCCGCTGAGCCCGCCTTAACGTGAAGGCAGTCGCTGCACCCGCCCGCGTGGCGGGTATATGATCGCGGCACAGGGGACGCCGGCCCGGTCCGGCATGGGATACAGGCCATGAGCGACTTCGACTTCACTTCTTTCCTCAAGCTGATGGTGCACAAGCAGGCCTCCGACCTGTTCATCACCGCTGGCGTCGCGCCCTCGCTCAAGGTTCAGGGGCGCGTCGTGCCCATCACGCAGAGCCCTCTGTCCGCGCAGCAGTCGCGCGACATGGTGCTGAACGTGATGACGCCCGCCCAGCGCGAGGAGTTCGAAAAGACCCACGAATGCCAGTTCGCGATCAGCGCGTCGGGCATCGGGCGCTTCCGCGTATCGTGCTTCTACCAGCGCAACTGCGTCGGCATGGTCCTGCGCCGCATCGAGTCGAAGATCCCCACGCCCGAGGAACTCAGCCTGCCGCCGATCATCAAGCAGCTGGCGATGACCAAGCGCGGCATCATCATCTTCGTGGGTGGCACGGGCACCGGTAAGTCGACCTCGCTCGCGTCGATGATCGGTTACCGCAACCAGAATTCCACGGGTCACATCATCACGATCGAGGACCCGATCGAATACGTGCACAAGCACGAGGGCTGCATCATCACCCAGCGCGAGATCGGCATCGACACCGACAGCTGGGAGAACGCGCTGAAGAACACGCTGCGCCAGGCGCCCGACGTGATCATGATCGGCGAAGTGCGCACGCGCGAGACGATGGAGCACGCCATCAACTTCTCCGAAACGGGCCATTTGTGCCTGTGCACGCTGCACGCGAACAACGCCAACCAGGCGCTGGACCGCATCCTGCATTTCTTCCCGGAAGACCGTCGCCAGCAGCTCTTCATGGATCTGTCGCTGAACCTCAAGGGCATCGTGGCGCAGCAGCTGATCCCCACGCCCGACGGCAAGGCGCGCCGCGTCGCGGTGGAAGTGCTGCTGGGCACGCCGCTCGCGCAGGATTACATCCGTCAGGGCGAGATCCACAAGCTGAAGGAACTCATGCGCGATTCGAACCAGCTCGGCATGCGGACCTTCGACCAGAGCCTCGTGGAGCTGTATCACGCGGGCGAGATCTCCTACGAGGACGCGTTGCGCCACGCCGACAGTTCGAACGAAGTGCGCCTGCGCATCAAGCTGGCGCAGGGCGGCGACGCGCACACGCTGTCGCAGGGCCTCGAGGGCGTGGAGATCGACAAGACCACCGATCGCAACACCTTCGGCGGCATGCTGCACCGCTGACGCCGACGCGCCCAACCGATGTAGGAGCGGACCCGGCCGCGACAGCTTCTCGCCGCGGTTCTCGAGCTCACGCGCCTGCTCGCAGGGAGGGGCGAAGAGCTGTCGCGGCCGGGTCCGCTCCAACAAAAAAAGGGAGCCCGAGGGGCTCCCTTTCTCGTCCTGCGCTAAGCGACGCTTAGTTCGCGGCGGCAGCCGAGACGGTCAGGCCGCTGGCGTCCACGCTCTTCACGCCCTTGATCTTCTTGGCGATGGCTTCGGCGTGGCTCTTCTCCTTCGCCGTGGCGACCGTACCCGTGAGGGTCACGACGCCTTCGGTCGTGCTGACCGAGATATCGGTGGCCTTGACCGACTTGTTGGCGGCAAACTCGCTCTTCACCTTGGTGGTGATCCACGTATCGTCGGCCTTGCCGGCGACCGTCTGATTGTCGCCCTTGGACGCGGCGGCAGCGGAGTCCTGAGCATATGCCTGCGCGAACGGAACCGTGCCGAGACCGGCGACGAGGGCGGCGGCGAACAGGGCCTTGCGGAGGTTGGCGTTGATCATGATCGAACTCCTTCGTTACACGCTGAATGGGTCTGGCGATGGCGCCACGCTCTGTGGCTGCCGTATCGCGGGGCCAATGGAAACAGCGCATCCGTGAACGATTCGTGCCGGGAAATTTTCTCCGTTCAGGTAGGTCAAGAAGTCATGGGGCACGAAAAAAGGGGCACCCGAAGGCGCCCCTTTTTTCATGCGGTCTTGCGCGGATCGTTACTTGTATTCGACCGCGCCGGAGAGTACGAGACCCTTCTCTTCCATGTGCGATTCGCCGGAGACGCGCACGATGCGTGCGGCCTGTGCCTTCATGGCATCGAACTGCGCCTTCGAGCGCTCCGCCGCCATGGCCTGCGCCTGCTGGTCGTCCGGGGCGCCATCCGCACCCGCGGCTTCGGCCATCGACGCGGCGTACGACGTCGCCTTGTCGGCCATCACGTCGACCCAGGTGCGGTACATGTCGCCCGTGAGGTGCAGGCGGCTGAGACGGCCGGCATCGCCGACGGAACCCATGAGCATGTCGTCGAGCTTCGCATCCTCGCCTTCGCCCACGCCGATCACGATCGCCTGGCCGTTCATGGCCGCCCAGCCCGGCATGCCGAGCATCGCGGTGATGTTCTGGGGCAGGGGAGCGGGCTTGCCGTCGCCGGCGAGCTTGAAGTCGCCGCCGAGCATCGCCTGACCCATGGCGAGCAGGCCCGCCGGGTTGCGCGTGGCGAGCAGCACGCGGCCGGTGAACGACGGCAGCTGCTGGCCAGCGGCGGCCGGCTTGAACGAGTCGAGCGCGATACGCACGCCGCGGATGTCGCCGAACGGCGGAATCGCGGACTGCTGCATGGTGGAACCGAACTTCGCGAAGCTGTCGTTCATGCTCGCGAAGGCGGGGCATTCGAACGGCTTCGCCGCGACGGCTTCCGCCTGCGCGGTCGCGAAGGTGCGCAGCTGCTCCATCGGCAGCGCGATGCTGAGGTCGAACGGATCCTTCGCGTCCTGGCCCAGGCCCGGCAGCTCGACCTTGAGACCCGAGAAGGCCTTCGTGATGTCGTCGGCGAGGGCGATGTCGACGCGCTGTTCCTGGTGGTGGAGGTCGAGGCGCGTGTAGCCGAAGCTGATCGACGGCACGCGCGCGGCGATGCGCGACGCTTCCGGCACGCAGCTGGCGGGAAGCGGCGGAATGGGTTCGCCGGTCTTCGCCGACTGGTGCTTCAGGAAGGTGGAGAACAGGGGGTCCTTGCCGGCGGCCACGAGGGGCAGCAGGCGGACGAGGTCGAGCTGACCGACCACGTAGTCCTTGTAACCCTTCGCCTTGGCGAGGTCGGCGAGGCGGCCGTCGTCCTGCAGGCTCTTGTCCGGACGGTCGGCGCCGAGCGCCTGGCGGATCATCGGCTGCGCGGCATCGGCCGGGAGCAGCGACACGACGGCCTGCTTGCCGACCGTCGCGATGATCAGCTGCACGCCGGTGTCGCCGAGGGTCACGTGGCGATACGCCTGGCCGCCGGCGTCGGCGGCGTCCAGCTTCTTGCCATAGGCGGCTTCGAGGCGACCGAGGAAAGCGTCCCAGGCGGCCGTGTCGGCCAGCGCGACGCGCGCGACCGGGCTGAGGCCGAGGCCGTAGAACGCCGAGCCGGTCTTCACGTCGAGGCCCATGTTCTTCAGCGCCGCCTCGGCGGTCTTGCCGTCGAACTCGGCGGCGAAGGCACGCAGCAGGCGGGCGCCTTCGACGTTGCCCTTCGTTTCGAGATCCTGCGCGACCGACTTCATCTGGACCACCTGGCCCGGCAGCTCGCTGTTCGCCTGGGCGATCACCGCCTCGTAGGCGTCGTCGTCGAGCTTGTCGAGGTTGGCCAGCACGTACGGCGTGTCCGCCGGTACGAACGCCAGCGGGGCATCCTTGTCCTTGTGGCCGCAGGCCGCCAGCAGCACGCTGGCGAGGCCGAGCGCGATGAGTCGCTTGGTCGGTCGCATCTTGTATCCCGTTGAGTTGGTCCCTGGAGCGGCCATTATGCCGGATTGGACCGAGGGGCGCGGAAGTCCGATGCATATCGGCAAGGCGCCGGATGCCTTGCCCGCGCATGGGTAACGGGGGCGCTAGGGGGGGCACGGGGTCACGGAATCCTGTGCGTGCGACGATCCGCGGGGGCGCAGCGGGCGGTGAAACGACTCGGCAGGTGCGAAAAAATGCCCGATCGACAGCCCGGAACAATTCGACGGTTGCCGCGCCGCGAGCGCGGCAACCGGAAGCGGAGAGGTCAGCCTGACGTCGCCCTTATGCCTTCGTTCTCTTCGTGACCTCGAGATACTTGAGTTTTACCTCCGCGAAGGTGGTGAAACCGAGCCAGCGGATGTGCTTCAAAGGGTCCTTGTTCGCCGGCGGATGCTTGTCTCCGTACAGATGCTGCCAGCGTTTCTTCGCCTCCTCGCTCGGGGAAGTGCTGTTCGGCGTGGAGTCCGGCAGAGTCGCAGTCGCGGTCATCTCCGGGCCGTCCACGATGGTCACCGAATAGTAGTTGCCCTCGCCGTCGAGATAATCGACATAAGTCTCTTGAATGTTCGCCTGAAAGCCCACCGTCGCGACGACCACGTGCGAGTCGTCGACATTGAAGTCCTCGGTGAAAAAGACGAGAGCCTGATCGGTGTCGTCCCCGGACAAGATGACGAGGTAGTCCCCGTCCTTCTTCAGCTGGGTGTTGGCTTGAGGCTCAATGTAAACCGTCTCGCCTTCGTCGTTGGTAGCCGACCAGTAATTCCTGCCGTCGACCTGCTGGAAATTCTTGAACTCATGCCTTGCCATGATGGGTTCTCCCTGAATGAACGGCATCGTCCGTCGATGCCGGCGTGCGAATGCGACGCCTCGAACATCTTGCGCCGCCATCACGGCGCAAGCCATCCATCTTCGGTCGTAGGGCACGCTTGCGAGGGGATCGGGCTTTCAGTTGCATCGCGCGCAGGCCGCCGCGTTTGTGCATTCTTGCGAATCGTTGAAGGCCCTTCACGCTTTACCTGCTCAAGCCAACACACCGGCACCGCGTGTGCCGGATCGGCGTGCAGCGAGACCCTCGGACTTCGCACCACGGGTACCGAGACGATCGCGTCGCAGACGCGTATCAGGGTCGTTTTCCTTTATCGAGCATCGAAGGCTTCCGCTGCCCCCATCTTCTGTTCCGTCACGTCGATAACTGCGAACGAGAGGTCTTTTCCGGTTGGCAGGAGTCAAACATCTGATCGGGGGGCTCATGAGTCGTCGACCTACGACCGATGACCTATGGTCGACAACATCGGGCGAGCCGATGCTATTTGCGCCGATGCGATGGACGCATGTGCCATGCCAACCGGAATGCATCGAGCGATAACGGCTGAGGTTTCGGAGCGACGAGACAAACGGTGCGCCGACGCACGGCGCGTTCTTCAAGGAGTGACGATATGGCTACTTTCAGGATGAACGCCATGAATGGCGTGAAGGGTCAGTTCACCAACGGCGTCTACACCGAAACTGTCACAGAAGATGGGGCGTCGCTCAAATTCACGCTTACTCCGACGAAGGGACAATTCGGCGACGTCGGCGAATTCAAGGCGGGAACCACGGCTCCGTACGAAAGCCTCACCTTTCTGCACTATAGCGCCGACTGCTTCACCCTCGAATTCAGCGACCCTACGACCGGCGAGAGCAAGCCGATTACGGGAGCGGTCACCTTTGTTTATATTCCGACCGGCGGTTCCAGCATTGGAGAAGCCGCCGGGGGCATCTCAGTCGATCGCAAGGTGGGCGAGAACATTTCGAAAATCAAGGTTGATGCTTACATACCCAGGGACGAGAGCATCGTCGACATTCTTTCCATCATCGTGCAAGAACTCTGAGGCTGCCGACGTGCTCCCCGCCAGGCCCGGATGGTCACGAACTGTGCGCGTTCATGGGCGTTCGGGTCCGCGTTATGTGCGCGAGGATTGCCGTCATGCAAAGCCGGGGGGCGGCGGCAATCCCTCTCACGCGCGCGGGCGCGAGCAAAACCTTGGTCGCCCGGAGCTACCAGGTAGCATTTGGCGTCCTCAGAGTTCTTCGACGACGATCGCAAGGATGTCGTAAATGTCCTTGACCGTGCGAGATTGGGTCTGAACCGCAAGTCATGTCGCGGCGGGTGCGTGGGTCGCCTCACGTCGCGATCCGCGCGACCCGCATTGCCGCGCAAGCGGGCGCATCATGCCATGGAAGGCGACATGCACATTCATTTTTTCGAAGCCGGACGGTTCGCCATCGAAGGTGGCCGCGCGATACATCGGGGTGAGCCCGGTTTCACGATCACGGTCGACGAGGTCGGCGAGCCACAGGCCGTCTGGGACGTCGCGGTGCCGGCATCGGGTCCACCGGTTCTGCGTGCCATTCGGCACAGCCTTTGGGCGTTCGACCTCGCGTTCGACGAACCGGTCGAAGACGCCGCGCTGACCTACCTCGCGGACACGCGCCATCAGTTGTACTGGACCGACGAGCGCGGCACGGTGCACCCGCAGGAGGTAGGGCCCTCCGACCTCACGGGTTTCCGCACGGCGCGATGGGCGGTGGGCGGAACGCGCGTGGCGAGCCTGCGCTGCGAATTTCCACTGCGGTCGCCCGCGATCGTGTGCCTGCGCAGCGTGGAGGTGCCGGCGGCGTCGGACCGCGGCTGGGTGGGGCGAGCGTCCCAGTGGGTGCGCGGCATGGCGGCGACGCCGGCACCCGCCAGACCCTACACGCCGCGCCCCGCGATGTACCTCGACCTGACCGACGATCTCCTCGTGAACGCCGAAGGCTCGAGGGCGGTGGTCGTGTCGGAAGGGCTTCGCGTCGACATGGTCGTCGACCGTCCGGGCCCTCGCGGTACGCAGGTCATCGTGCCCGCGTTCGGCGACGGGGCGACGTTCCTTCGGCTCGAGAGCGAAGGCATGCAATCGTTCGCCCTCGACTTCGCCGACCCCGTCTCGACGGTCGAACTGGAATACGCGACGACGTTGCCGCACCGACTGGAATGGACGTACGCCAACGAGTCGTTCATCGAGTGCGAAGACGTGGGCGCCGAGTCGTTGACGGGCATGCGCGTGGCACGACGTGACGCCGGCGACGTCCGCATCCGCCGATTGCGCTGCGTCTACGAGAACGCCCGCGCGGACGTCGCGCTTCTGAAGTCGCTGACGGTCAGGCCATGGGCGAATGCGCGCGGGGAAGGCGATGTCTATATCCCCTGGACGCTTTCGCCCTGGCGCGGCGCCGGTTAGCGCCCCATCACTTCCGCCAGCACCGCCATGCGCACGAACACGCCGTTGCCGACCTGTTCGAGGATCCGCGACTGGGCGCCGTCGGCGACTTCCGGCGCGATCTCGATGCCCCGGTTGATGGGGCCCGGATGCATCACCAGGCAGCCTTTTTCCGCGAGCGCGAGGCGGCGGGTGCAGAGACCGAAACGGTCGAAGTAGGCCGCTTCGTCCGGTAGGTCGGTCGCGGCCATGCGCTCCTTCTGCAGGCGGAGCATGATCACCACGTGCGCGCCCTTGATCGCTTCGTCGAAGTCCTCGTGGTAGCTGACGTTGGAAAGCTCGCTTTCCGCCGGAAGCAGGGCCGATGGGCCGACGATGCGGATGTCCTTCGCACCGAGCGCGCTGAACGCGTGCACGTCGGAACGCGCGACGCGGGAGTGCCGCACGTCGCCGCAGATGACGATGCGCAGCTTGCGGAAATCGGGATGGTGGTTGCGGATCGTCAGCGCGTCGAGCAGGCCCTGCGTCGGATGCGCACGATTACCGTCACCCGCGTTCACCACCGAGACGCCGCTCATGGCGTGCTTGACCAGCGACTCCGGCGTACCGGATTCCTTGTGCCGCACGACGATCGTGTCGAGGTGCATGGCTTCGAGCGTGTGCAGCGTGTCGAAGAGTTCCTCGCCCTTCGCGGTCGACGAGAAACCGATGTCGAAGTTGACGACGTCCGCGCCGAGGCGACGGGCGGCCAGCTCGAACGACGTGCGCGTGCGCGTCGACGGTTCGAAGAACAGGTTCAGCACCGTGCGGCCCGCGAGCAGGTCGAGCTTGCGCGTTCCGTGGGCGGTCGCGTCGCGCATGCTGTTGGCGCGGTCGAGCAGGCGCTCGATCGCTTCGCGCGGCAGGTTTTCGAGGGTGGTCAGATGGCGCAGGCGTTGTGACATGACGTCCTCAAACGGAAGGGAACGGTTCGGATTCGGATGCGATGCGGGGGACGATACACGGAACGCGCGGAATCACGATACGAGGTAGCTTTCCAGGATGACGGCCGCGGCTTCGGCGTCGATCGACTTCGCGTCGGAGCGCTTGCGCGTACCCGCCGCGCGACCCGCCGCGAAACGCCGTGCGGCTTCCTGGGAGCTCATGCGCTCGTCGGCGAACGCCACCGGCAGGGCGTAACGCGCGCCGATGCTCTCGGCGAAGCGTCGCGCCGTCTTCGTCATCGGCTGTTCCTTCCCCTCGTTGTCCAGCGGCAGGCCGACGACGAGTTCGGCCGGCAACCATTCGCGGCGAAGGGTGTCGAGTGCCTGCCAGTCGGGCTGGCCGTCGCGCACGGGTATGGCGGCGAGCGCACGGGCGGTGCCCGTGAGGCGATTGCCGACGGCGACGCCCACGATCTTCGTGCCGACATCGAACCCGAACAGGCAGCTCATGGTGCCGGCGGCGTCAGGCGTGGCCGGCGTAGCCGGTCAACTGCGACGGGTCGCGCACGCCCATCTTCTTCGTCGCGGCGAACCAGCGCTCTTCGAGCGGGGTGTCGAAGACGATGCGCTCGTCGGCACGCGTCGTGAGCCAGGCGTTGTCCATCACTTCCTGCTCGAGCTGACCGGCCTCCCAGCCCGCGTACCCGAGCGTGACGATGGCGCGTCGCGGGCCTTCGCCCTTGGCCATGGCCACGAGGATGTCCCGCGACGTGGTGACGGACCAGTCTTCGTTGACGCGATAGCTGGAATCCCAGTGTCCCGGCTCGCGATGGAGCACGAAGCCGCGCTCCTGCTGCACGGGTCCGCCGATCAGGACGGGGTTGTCGGCGATCTCCGGATCGTCGCAGGGAAGCTTCATCTGGGCGAGGACGTCGCCGAGGCGGTATTCCGAGATCTGGTTGATCAGGAGGCCGACCGCGCCGTCTTCGCCGTGCTGGCAGAGAAAGGCGACACCGCGGGCGAAAGGCGGCTCCGCGAGCGAGGGCATCGCGATCAGGAATTGGCCGGCGAAGGTGTTGGCGAACGTCATGGCCGCATTGTAGCCGCTCCCGCCGTCTGTCGTACGCGAACGTTCAGCCGGCGATGCTTACCGTGTGGACCGGATTACAGGAGGAAAGCCGATGAGGAAGCGCATGTTTGCAAAGGGTTTTGTCGTCGCGGCGATGGCATTTTCGGGCGCGGCCCTGGCCTCGTCGCCGGACGCCTGGAAGGACTACAACCAACGGCTGACGCGCGCCTGCGTGGCGGCGAGCGGGCTGAAGGACGTCAAGCCGGTCGGCGGCCCGATCCAGTACGACGATCGCGTGCCGGTGACCGCGCTGGTACTGGCCGGCCGATACCCGCAGAAGCACATGAACAACCGGCCCGGCCGCGAGCTCTGCGTCTGGGATCGCAAGGCGAACAAGGCCTACGTGAGCGAGGCCGATCAGCTGCTGCCCCGTTGAGGGCCCAATTCCCGGAAAATGAAAATGCTGTTGTGGGAGCGCGCTTGCGCGCGAAGGGTGCTCGCGGCAAGCACCCTTCGCGCGCAAGCGCGCTCCCACAGAAGATCCGGCTTCTCGAGGAACCGCGGCCCTAGTAATTACGCAGCACATTGCCCGGCAGGAACTGCCACGTGCGCGTGATGTAGAGCTCGTCCACCCGGGTCTTGTCCGGTGGGAGCGCGGGGAAGGGCGCCGCGAGGCGCACGATTCGCTGCGCGGCGTCGTCCAGCAGCTTGTGGCCGGAGCTCTTGATGACGTCCATGCTCTTGATCGAGCCGTCGCGGTTGAGCCCGACGGTGAGCACCAGTTCGCCGTAGACGCCCTGGCGGCGCGCCTCGTCGGGGTAGTTGAGGTTGCCCACGCGCTCCACGCGACCGACCCAGCCTTTCATGTAGGCGGCGTAGACGTATTCGCGCGTGTTCGAGGAGATGAATTTCTTCGTCGGGCGCTTCGCGTACGCCTGCGACTGCTCCCGTACCTCGGCGGCGAGCCGCGCCATTTCCTCGCGCCGCTGCACCTCCTCGTCGGAGACCGGGAGGGGGCGCTCCTTCCGTTCGCTGTCCTTGCGCGACGTGTCGACCGCGAAGGCGGTCTCGCCGGAGGTCGTCAGCAGCTGTTCCGGCACCGCCTCACGGGGTGCCGGCGCCTGGGCTTCCTTCGGCTCGGCCGCACCCTTCGCCTCCGGCGTCGGCAACAGGCCGGAGACCTGCTCGGAGGGGCGCGCCGCCTTTTCCTGGTCCCCACCGCCCGCGTTGTTCGCCTGCGCCAGGAAATCGGCCTTGTCCGGCGCCTCCTGGTTCGCGACGTCCACGAGCGTCACGTCCAGCGTGGGCACGGCGGGACGCGGCTTCTCCATCTCGAAGGTGATGCCGAGGATGACGACGCCATGCAGGAGCAGGGAGAACAGCAGGGTCGCGCCGAACAGGTCGGCGCCGGTGGTGCGGGTCGTCATCGGGCCTCGATCGCGTCGAACAGCAGCCCCGCGATGTTAATGCCGAACCGCGCGTCGAGTTCGCGGACCCCCGTCGGAGATGTGACGTTGATCTCGGTCAGGTAATCGCCGATGACGTCGAGGCCGACGAAACGCAGGCCGCGGCGCACCAGCTCCGGGCCGACCTGGGCGGCGATCCAGCGGTCGCGGTCGGAGAGGGGAATGCCCTCGCCCTTGCCGCCGGCGGCGAGGTTGCCGCGGAACTCGTCCCCCTGCGGAATGCGCGCGAGCGCATACGGCACGGGCTCGCCGTCGATCAGCAGGATCCGCTTGTCGCCGGAGGTGATCTCGGGGATGTATTTCTGGGCGATGGTGAAGGCGTGCCCGCCGTCCAGGAGGGTTTCCAGCATCGAATTGAGGTTGCTGTCCCCAGCGGCCACCTTGAAGATGCCGCGGCCGCCCATGCCGTCCAGCGGCTTGAGCACCGCCTGGCCGTGCTCGGCGACGAAGGCCTTGAGCTCGGCGCGGTCGCGGGACACCAGGGTCGGCACGATGCACTGCGGGAAGTCGAGCGCGAAGAGCTTCTCGTTGCAGTCGCGCAGGGAGCGCGGATCGTTCACCACGTTGCAGCCGGCACGCTGGGCGCGCTCCAGCACCATGGTGTCGTAGACGAACTGCGGATCGACCGGCGGGTCCTTGCGGGCCAGCACGATGTCGACCTCCGCCAGCGGGCGCCACTGGGGCTCTCCCAGGGTGAACCAGCCCGAAGGGTCTTCCTTCACGGTGAGCGGGCGCAGGCGCGCCCAGGCCTCGCCGCCACGCAGCGCCAGATCGCCCTGTTCCATGTAGAGAAGGGCGTGGCCCCGGCGGGAGGCCTCCAGCAGCATGGCGAACGTGGTGTCCTTGGCGATCTTGATGGCGCGGATGGGGTCCATCAGGACGGCGACGGAAAGCGGCATGGGGCGGGTCCCGAAAGGCAGGAAAGGGGTCAAGTCTAGTGAAGGCGGGGCCCGTTCGGGAATGTGAAGGCGGCCTTTAAGAACAATTCATCTTGACGGGACAGGGGCCAACCATTAAACAGCGAACGGGAGGAACGCCAAAGAGCGTGCCGCCGGGACGTCGCCGTCCCGGACATCGACCTGGCGCACGGAACGACCGGTGCAAAACCGGCTATCCTGCGAGGGGATTTGCGGTTTTTTGTGCGTGGTGACGGGGGCGTAGTGAACGAAAACGGACGCGGTAACGACCTGGCCGGCTTGCGGGTCATGGTCATCGACGATTCGAAAACCATCCGACGCACGGCGGAAACGTTGCTGAAGAAGGAAGGCTGCGACGTGCTCACCGCGGTCGACGGCTTCGAGGCGCTGGCCAAGATTTCCGACCAGAAGCCGAACATCATCTTCGTCGACATCATGATGCCGAGGCTGGACGGCTACCAGACCTGCGCGCTGATCAAGAACAACGCCCACTTCCGCGGAACGCCCGTGATCATGCTGTCCTCGAAGGACGGCCTGTTCGACAAGGCGCGCGGGCGCATCGTCGGCGCGGAGCAGTACCTGACCAAGCCCTTCACCCGCGACGAACTCCTCGGCGCGATCCATCGTTACGCGAAGGCGAGCTGACCTTCATCACGGCTTCAAGGCGTCCAGGGGGACGTGTGGCAAATATTCTCATCATCGACGACTCGCCCACCGACGTCCGCGTGTTCACCACGTTGCTCGAGAAGGCGGGTTTCTCCGTTGCGAGCGTGGACAACGCCGAGGCCGGCATCGACCGCATCCGCGCGGCCAAGCCCGACCTCGTGATCATGGACGTCATCATGCCCGGCATGAACGGCTTCCAGGCCACCCGAACGCTGAGCCGCGATCCGGCGACGGCGGACGTGCCCGTGGTCATGATCACCACCAAATCCATGGAAACGGACCGCGTGTGGGGTCTGCGGCAGGGTGCGAAAGCCTTCATCACCAAGCCGGTGAACGAGAAGGAACTGCTCGCCACCATCGCCAACCTCCTGCCGAACAAGACGCACTGAGGCGGCCATGAGCGAGATCGCGACCCTTTCGCCTTTCGAGCTGCTGGCCCGTTACGAGCGCGCGTGTCTCGCCCATTCGGCCGACGCGCCGGAGCGCGTCGAATCGCTCGGCCTGTGGCGTGGCATCGGTTTCCGCGTCGGACGCCGCGCGTTCGTCAGCGGCATCGAGGAGATCAACGAACTGCTGGCCGTCCCTCCGCTGACCAACGTGCCGGGCACGCAGCCCTGGCTGATGGGCGTGGCGAACGTCCGCGGCAACCTGGTGCCGGCGATCGATCTGGGTCGGTTCCTCTTCGACGAGCGGACGCCTTCGTCGGAGCGCACCCGCCTGCTGCTGGTGCGCCAGCACGGCGGCACGGTCGGACTGCTCGTGGACGAGGTGTTCGGCCAGCGTACGATGGACGACGAGCAGCGCGGCACCGGCGAGGACGAGCGCGATCCGCGTCTGGCGCGTTTCGTCACCGGCAATGTCCAGCTGGGCGAGCAGGCGTTCGGATTGTTCAGCATGAGCCGTCTGGTTCGTGCGCCGGATTTCCGGCAGGCGGCGCTGTAAGGCGTCTCCAGGGGGAAGGGGAGCGGTCGTCCGGCCGGTCCCCTCACAGGATGGGCGCGGCGGTCAGGGCCGTCCGCGCGATGGGAACGGAGGGGCGGTCGTTACGACCGTTTCGTCATGCCGGCGACCTCGTCGAGGCGACGGCGGCTGGTTTTGCCAGGTTTGGATGAGGTGGATATGAGCACGACAGCAGGCGGCGCAGGCCGGGAACGTGGCTACACGATCGTCATCGTGTTCCTGCTCCTGGCGATCGGTTTGGCGTCGGTCGACTTCTGGTGGCTGAACAACAAGAACGGCGAGGATCGCGAAGCCATCGCGCTGACGACCCAGGTGCAGGTGCTTTCGCAGCAGACCGCGAAGTACGCCCTCGAGGCGTCCGACGGCAACCGCGATTCCTTCCGCGAACTGTCGGCCACGCGCAATACCATCGATTCGGCCGTGCAGCGCCTGGTCAAGGGCGACGAGAAGAGCGGCATGCCCGCCTACGCCGACGACAACGCCACCCAGTCCGGCCGCGCGATCGGCGCGCTCGCCAACGCCTGGCACCAGCTCGATGCCGACATCGGCAAGATCCTCTCGAACAAGGACCTCGTGCTGTCCTCGGGCGAACGCGCGGACCTGTTCTCCCGGCAGATGCCGCTGCTCAACGCCCGCACCGACGAGGTGCTCAACATCGTCCAGCAGAAGAACGCCTCGGTGGAGCAGACCTTCACCATCGCGCGCTGGATGCTCATGGCCGACCGCATGATCCGCCGCGTGCAGGAGATCCTGCAGGGCGGCGACGGTGCGCAGTCCGCGGCCGACGGTCTCTCGCGCGACGCGCAGCTGTACGGCGCGGTGCTCAAGGGCCTCGTGGACGGCAATCCGGATGGCGGCGTGCGCGCGATCAGCGACGCGAACGCCCGCAAGATTCTCGAAGGCATGCAGACGTCGTGGGGCGACCTGGTCGATCCCGTCGGTCAGCTGGTCGCCGCCTCGCCGAACCTGCAGGACGTGAAGCGCGCGGGTAACCAGGCCTCCCTCGACTCGCAGACGGTGCTGCTGCGCGCGAACGAGTCCGCCGACCAGATCGCCAAGCTGCCGCTGACCCGCCTGTTCCCCAACGTGTGGTGGGGCCTGCTCGGCGCCATCGGCGCGGTCCTCTTCGCGCTGCTGCTCGTCTACAACCTCGTGCGCGACCAGCGCCGCCGCTTCGAGACCACCTCGGAACTGAACCAGCGTAACCAGACCGCGATCATGCGGTTGCTGGACGAGATGGGCACGCTCGCCGAAGGCGACCTGACCATCAAGGCCACCGTGACGGAAGACATCACGGGCGCCATCGCGGACGCCATGAACTCCGCCGTGGACGAGATGCGCAACCTCGTCACCACCATCAACGAGACGGCCGTGCGCGTCTCCGCGGCGGCCCAGGAAACGCAGGCGACCGCCATGCACCTCGCCGACGCGGCGGAACAGCAGGCGCAGCAGATCACCTCCGCGACGTCCGCGATCAACCAGATCGCGACCTCGATGGACACGGTGTCGAAGGATTCGGCCGAGTCGGCCGACGTGGCGCAGCGCTCGGTGCAGATCGCGTCGCGCGGCGCGGAAGTGGTGCGCGAGACGATCCAGGGCATGGACTCGATTCGCGACCAGATTCAGGAGACCTCCAAGCGAATCAAGCGCCTCGGCGAATCGTCGCAGGAGATCGGCTCGATCGTGGAACTCATCAACGACATCGCCGAGCAGACGAACATCCTCGCCCTGAACGCGGCCATCCAGGCCGCGTCGGCGGGTGAGGCGGGTCGCGGCTTCGCGGTCGTCGCGGACGAAGTGCAGCGCCTCGCCGAACGTTCGGCGAGCGCGACCAAGCGAATCGAAACGCTGGTGCAGACGATTCAGTCCGATACCAACGAGGCGGTCAGCTCGATGGAACAGACCACCGCGGAAGTGGTGGCCGGTGCCCGTCTCGCGGAAGACGCGGGTACGGCGCTGGGCGATATCGAACGCGTTTCGAACGATCTTTCGGCGCTGATTCAGAACATCTCGGCCGCCGCGCGCCAACAGTCGGCCGCGGCGACGGATACGTCGGCCACCATGAACGTCATCCAGGAGATCACGTCGCAGACGTCGCTCGGCGCGAGCCAGACGGCCGAATCGATCGGCAACCTGGCCCAGCTCGCGAACGACCTGCGCCTTTCCGTCGCGAACTTCAAGCTGCCGGGCTGATGCGGTGAGACTTCAAGACCACAACGATTTCACCACGCTGCACTGGGTCAAGGCCGAGCTCGACGACGCCCTGTCCAAGGCACGCCAGGCCCTCGAGTCGTACGTCGAGGACTCTCGCGACGCCTACGTCATGCACACCTGCGCCGCGGATCTTCACCAGGTCCACGGCACCTTGCGCATGGTGGAGCTCTACGGCGCCGCGATGGTCGTGGGCGAAATGGAGCAGCTGGTCGCCGCGCTGATCGACGATCGCGTGGCCCATCGCGACGACGCCTATGCCGCGCTGATGCGCGGCATGATGCAGATGCCCGATTACCTGGAGCGCCTGCAGAGCGGTCACCGCGACGTGCCGATCGTGCTGCTGCCGTTGCTCAACGACCTCCGCGCGAGCCGTGGCGAGCAATCGCTGCACGAGTCCGCGCTGTTCACGCCGAACCTCGACACGCTCTTGCCGCCCGCCGCGCCGGGCGCGAGCGATCCCGCGATGGCCGAGGCCAACCGCGCCGAGGTCGCCGAGCTACGCGTGCGCTTCCAGCAGCAGTTGCTGGCCTGGTTCCGCGGGCAGGGCAACGAGCGACAGCTTCTCGGCATGCGGGCCACGCTCGACAGCCTGGCCGCGCGTTGCTACACGATCGCCGGCCGCCGCCTGTGGTGGATCGCCGCCGGCGTGCTCGAAGGCCTCGAGCGTGGCGTGCTGCGGGCCCATGAAAAGGACGTGCGCCAGCTGATCGGCCGCGTCGACCGCGTCATCCGCGAACTCGTGGATGGCGGCGAGGAAGCGTTGCTCAGCGGCGATTCCGACGAGCTGGCGCGCAAGCTCCTGTACTACGTCGCCCAGGCCAAGCCGGGCAGCGAGCGCATCGAGGAGCTGCGCCAGACCTATCGTCTGGACGGACTGCTGCCCCAGGCGGCGGAAGTGGAACACGCGCGTGGCTCGATGTCGGGCCACAACCGCGCGCTGCTCGACACCGTGTCGGCCGCCATCAAGGACGACCTGCTGCGCGTGAAGGAAGCGCTCGACCTGTTCCTGCGTCGCCCCGACGGCGATCCGGCCCAGCTCGGCCAGCAGACCGACGTGCTCGACCGCGTCGGCGACACCCTGGGCATGCTGGCGCTCGGCGTGCCGCGCCGCGTGGTGGGCGAGCAGCGCCGGATCCTCGGCGAGATCGCCACGGGCGCGCGCGCACCGGACGAGGAATCGTTGCTCGACGTCGCCGGCGCGCTGCTCTATGTCGAAGCGTCGCTCGACGACCACATCGAACGCCTGGGCGCCGAAGGCGAACAGGTTTCCGCCGCGGACCTCGGCCCGTCGCCGCTGCCGCGCAGCGAGGCGCGCCACATCCTTTCGACGCTGATGCGCGAGGCGACGGCCAACACCTCGAAGGTGAAGGACGCGATCGTCGGCTTTGTCGAATCGTCCTGGGACCACGAGCAGCTGGCCGGAACGCCCGAACTGATGGCGGAGATCGGCGGCGCGATGCGCATGCTCGGCGCCGGCCGCCCCGCGGAACTGGCGGACGGTATCGGCCTGTTCATCCACCGCGAGCTCCTCGGCGACCGGCGCGTGCCCAACGGCACGCAGATGGATCGCCTGGCGGACGCGCTCGCGGCGCTGGAGTATTACCTCGAGGCGGCGCGCGAGCACCGCGGCGGCCTCGAGCACATCCTCGACGTCACGCAGCAGAGCCTCGCCGAGCTGGGTTACTGGCCGGTGCCGGTCGACGCGCAGTCGGCGCACGACGAAGCCGGTGACGAACTCGGCCGGATCGCGCTCGACGACATCGAAGCGGAAGCCATCGCGCACATCGTGCTGCCGTCGACGAGCGTCGACGCGGGCGAGACGGTGTCGAGCTTCGCCGACAGTTTCGACCTCGTCGACGAACCGCCCACCGAGGCGGAGATCGCCGCGGCTCATCCGGAAGCGCCCGCCGTCGCGGACGAGGACGACTGGGTCGAGATCGAGGAAGAGATCGAGCAGGAAGTGGGTGGAACCGGCATGGCCGAGTTCGCCGGTTTCCAGATCACGGTCGACGGCATCGACGACGAGATCCGCGAGATCTTCCTGGAGGAAACCGAGGAGGAGATCGGCAACCTGCGTACGGGCCTGGCGAACTGGCTGGTCGAGCCGGAGCGCAACGACGCGCTCGTGCCGATCCGCCGCTCGTTCCATACGCTGAAGGGTTCCGGCCGCCTGGTCGGCGCCCGTCTTCTGGGCGAATTCGCCTGGAAGGTCGAGAACATGCTCAATCGCGTGCTCGACGGCACCATCGGCGCGCACGACGGCGTGCAGGCGCTGGTGCGTCACGCTGTCGACGCCTTGCCGCAACTCAAGGCGGCGCTGGAAGGCGACGCGACGCCGGCGGCACCGATCGCCGCGATCATGGAGACCGCCGATCGACTCGCCATGGGCGACACCGCCTACGTCGAGGACATCGCGCGTCATTCCATCCATCGCGTCCGCAGCAAGGTGAAGCGTCGCGTTCCGCGCGACACGATCGCCGCCGTGCCGGTCGCGGGTTTCGCGGCCTATGGCCAGGCGCCGGTCGAAACCCCCGTCGAGTCGACAGCGGAAGCGTCCGTCGAGCCGGAGCCGGTGGAAGCGTTCCAGGCCCCGGAAGCGGTGGCCGCCGAACCGGCGTTCAACGCGCCTTCGCTGCCCCCGGTCGATGCCGTCCTGCTCGACATCCTGCGCACGGAAGTCGGGCAGTACCTCAATGTCATCCGCGCGCACCTCGCGCGCGCCGGCGAGGAAGCGCTCCCGGTCGACGACGGCCTGCTGCGCGCCGTGCACACGCTGCATGGCGCCATCGGCATGGTCGACATCCCGGTCCTGATCCAGGTGCTCGCGCCGCTGGAGGGTCTGGTCAAGCGCGTGCGCGCCACGGGTCTCCCGCTCGGCGCCGACGGCGTGGCCGCGCTCACGGAAGCCGCCGACCTCGTCGACCACGTCATGGCGCTGTTCGACGAGCCCGATCCGCGTGTTCCCGACGTCTCCGGGCTCGCCGCGCGTATCGCGTCGTTGCGCGACGAACAACCGGAAGCGACGGTCGCGCACATCCTCTACGAGGCGGACCCGGTCCTGGCGGAAGAGGACGCCGAGGCGGACCTCGCGCTCGACGAGCCGGTCGTATCGTCGGTGGAAGTCGACGAAGCGGACGCCTGGCTGCCGGAAGACCAGCCCGAGCCGGCCGCGCCGACGCTCGACGAGGCGCTGCTCGAAGACGAGCTTGCCGACGAGGCGATCGAGTCCGCGCCTGTCGAAGCGGAACCCGAGGAGGAACCGTTCGACGAGCTGCCGGTCGTCGACGTGGGGTCGTTCGAACCGTCGCAGTCGGCGGACGACCTGACCGCCGAACTCATGGCGTCGATCGAGCGCTTCGAGGTCGAAAAGCCCGAGGGCGAGGTCAAGCCGATCCTCACCTACGACGCGAACGAAGAAGCGGCCTGGCGCGCGCTGGTCGGCGACATCGAAGGCACGACCCCCGTCGTGCCGCACGACGAGCCCCTGCCGCAGCCGATGTCGCACGACGGCGAGGTGCTGCACACGGACGACGGCATGGTCGAGCCGCGCGTCGACGCGGAAGCGATCGACGAGACGGTGTCCGAGGAGGAGGGTTTCCTGGCCGACGAGCTGATCGCCGCGGACATGGCATCCACCGACGATGCGGCGGCGCTGGACGAGCCCTCGTTCCTGGAAGACACCGCGGCCGACGCGGAGCCCGCCTTCGAATCCGTCGCCGAGGTGACGCCCGAGGCCGAGCCCGAGTTCGAGCCCGAGTTCGAGCCCGAAGTCGAGGCGGAGCGGGTCGATGGGGCACCCGTCGTCATCGAAGACCAGTCGCACGAAGCCGTCGCCGAGCCGGTGCACACGCCGATCGACGAACCCGCGCCGGCACTGGTTCCCGAACTGTCGCCGTACGCGGACATCGACACGGACCTGCTCGAGGTCTTCATCGAGGAAGGCCGCGAGATCCTCGATCACGCGGACGCGTCGCTCGCGTCGTGGCGCGCGGAGCCCGAGCAGGCCGAGCACGTCACCGCGCTGCAGCGCGATCTGCACACGCTCAAGGGCAGCGCACGCATGGCGGGCATGGCCGCGGTGGGCGACCTGTCGCACGCCATGGAGGCCCTGCTCGACGCCGTCGCCGGTGGTCAGCGCGAGAGCGATCGCGCCGCCATCGAGGCGATGGAGGTCGGCTTCGACCGCCTGCACGGCATGATCCAGAGCATCGCGCAGGGCAGGGCGATCGGCCTCGTCGACGCGGACATCGAGCCGTTCGCGCGTCTGGCGGGTGCGCCCATCGCGCCGGACACCCTCACCGCGGAGGCGTACCGCGAGGAACGCGAGGCCGCCGTCATGGTGCCGGCCCCCGCGTACGAAGCCACGCCCGAGCCGGAACCGCCGGTGCTCGACCGCGAGCTGCCGGACCTGCTGCCGGAGTTCGAGGAAGAAGAAATCCAGCGCGCGTCGCAGGAGCAGATCCGCGTCCGCGCGGACATGCTCGACACGCTCGTGAACCATGCGGGTGAAGTCTCGATCTACCGCTCCCGCCTGGAGCAGCAGACCGCGAGCTTCCGCTCGGCACTCACCGAGCACGAGCAGACGGTCAGCCGCCTGCGCAGCCAGCTGCGCATGCTGGAGATCGAAACGGAAGCGCAGATCATCGCGCGCTACCACCAGGAGCATCGCGACACCGGCGTGACGAGCTTCGATCCGCTCGAACTCGATCGCTTCTCGCAGCTCCAGCAGTACTCGCGCGCGCTGGCCGAATCGGTCTCCGATCTCGTGTCGCTGCAGACGATCCTCGACGAGCTGACCCGTCAGTCCGAGAACCTCCTGCTCCAGCAGCAGAAGGTCAACGCGGAACTGCAGGAAGGCCTCATGCAGACGCGCATGCTGCCGTTCGACGCGATGGTGCCGAACCTTCGCCGCACGCTGCGCCAGGCCGCCTCGGACGTGGGCAAGCGCGCCCAGCTCGTGGTGGAGGGCGCCAACGGCGAAATGGACCGCAACATGCTCGACCGCATCAAGGCGCCGTTCGAGCACATGCTGCGCAACGCCGTCGCGCATGGCATCGAAACCCCGGACGCCCGCGAGGCCGCGGGCAAGAACGCCGAAGGTACCGTCCGCATCCAGGTGGCACGCGAGGCGACCGAGGTCGTCGTGCGCCTCTCGGACGACGGTGCGGGCATGGATCGCGACGCGATCCGCGCCAAGGCGATCGAACGCGGCCTGCTGCGTCCGGACGCCCGCGTTTCCGACGACCAGATCTTCCAGCTCACGCAGGTGCCCGGCTTCTCCACGGCGGAGAAGGTCACCCAGGTGGCGGGCCGTGGCGTCGGCATGGACGTCGTGGCCAACGAGATCAAGCAGCTCGGCGGCACGCTCGCGATCGAATCGCAGAAGGGCGAGGGCACCACGTTCGTGATGCGCCTGCCGTTCACGCTCGCCGTGACGCAGGCCCTGATCGTCCGCATCGGCGAGACGAACTACGCGATCCCGATGACGTCGGTCCACGGCGTGGCGCGCGTCGAACCGAACGAACTCGCCCATCGCATGGCGGACGAGTCGCCGTCGTTCGATTATGTCGGCGAGGAATACGCGATCCACGACCTGCCGCAGCTGCTCGGCGTGCATGTGATCTCGTCGCCGGACGAAGGGGACATCCCGCTCCTGCTCGCCCGCTCCGGCGACCTGCGCGCCGCGATCCGCGTCGACGCCGTGCTGGGTTCGCGCGAAATCGTCGTCAAGCCGGTGGGTCCGCAGGTCAGCTCGGTGCCGGGCGTGCTCGGCGCGACGATCATGGGCGACGGCTCGGTGCTGATGATTCTCGACCTCGCGCCGCTGGTGCGCCATGGCGTCGCCCGCCGCGCGTTCGAGGCCGAGGCGCAGGTGCCGCATGCGCCGCGTGCCCAGGACGAGGTCCGCGTGAAACCGCTGGTGATGGTGGTCGACGACTCCATCACGATGCGCAAGGTCACCGGCCGAGTGCTGGAGCGCCACGAGTTCGAGGTGATGACGGCGAAGGACGGCGTGGACGCGCTCGAGAAGCTCAATGAACGCGTGCCCGACCTGATGCTGCTCGACATCGAGATGCCGCGAATGGACGGCTACGAACTCGCGACGCAGATGAAGGCCGACGAACGGCTGGCCGGCGTGCCGATCATCATGATCACGTCGCGCACCGGCGACAAGCATCGCCAGCGCGCGTTCGACATCGGCGTGGATCGCTACATCGGCAAGCCGTATCAGGAGAACGACCTCATCGTGCAGATCAACGACGTGCTCGGAGTCCACCATGGTTGACCGGCAGGCGACGGTCGCGCTGCTCTTCGACGATGAAGGACTGTCCGCCCACCTGCGCGAGGCGCTCGTCGCGCAGGGCGCCCGCATCGTCTACGAGTCCGACCTCAAGTCGTTCGCCCCGGCGGAGCTCGTCGGCTCGTCGGCGGACGTCGTCGTGGTCGACCTCGACGATCCCGGCGACGACGATCTCGATCGCCTCTACGACACCGTGGAAGGAGGCCACCCGCGCCTCGTCTTCAACGACGCCGATGCCAGCCGCCAGCTGCAGGGATGGGATCGTGCCCGCTGGGCGCGGCACCTCGCGGCCAAGCTCGTGGGCGAGATCGCGCTCGATCCGCCCCGGCCCGACGACGCGCGCGCCATCGAGCCGCGCGTGAGCGCGATCGCCGGCATCGCGGCGCCGTCCGAAGAGCTCCTGGCCGAGCCGCTGGTCGACGATCTCGCGATCACCGGCAGCCACGGCTACCCCGACGCGCCGGCGCCGGCGCCGGCGCCGGTCGACGCGGCCGCCGATGTCGCGTTCGACGAGGTCTCCGGCATCGAGGCCGACCGCATGGACGACCTGGACTTCTCCACGCCGCTCGATGTCGTGGACGACGAAGGGCAGGGTGCGGATCCCACCGAACTCGCCGCCGAACTCGAGGCGTTGCTGGCCGACACCGGTTCCGGCCCGATCGGCGGCGACGACATCGAGTCCATCGCTTCGTCGCCGGTCGAGCTGACGGAACTGGCGTCGCTCGATCTGTCCGGTTTCGAGGTCGTCGAAGACGAGCCGTTGGCGGCCGCGCCGGTCGAGCGCGAATTCGACGTGAGCCGCTTCAGCCTCGCGTCGATCGAAGAATCGGCACCGCCGCCGACCGACGCCGCGCTGCCGACCCTCGACATCGAATCCCGTGCGACCGAATACGTGCCGCCGCCGGTCCCCGAGTGGGACCTGGTCGACCACGACGCCGTGGTCGTGCAGCCGGTCGATCGCGCCCCACCGGCCGAGTTCGGCATCGAGACCTTGAGTGCCGCCGAGTTCCTCGCGCAGGATGTCGTCGACGACGGAACGCACGGGCTCGAGGCCGGACTCTCGCTCGAACTGGTATCGATGGAGGAGGCGGTCGCGCCCCCCACCGACGGTGCCTTCTCGCACGAAATGTTTCTCGAAGGTGCCTCGCGCGCCGTGCGCCGGGTGGTCGTGGTCGGCGGCACGCACGAGAGCGAAGCCTCCATCGCGAGTTTCCTGGCGGCGTTGCCCTCCCGGGTGCCCGCCGTGCTGATCGTCGCGGCCCACCATCACGGCGATGCCGACGCGCTCGCCGCGCGGCTCGGTCGCGGCCGTGTCGCCACCGATCGCAGTCACGTGAACCACGGCGACTGCCTCGTCGTGCCGCGCGGTTCGCATGTCCAGGTCCGTCGCGACGGCAGCGTCACCCTCCACGACGATGGCAGCTCCGCTAACGCGACTGGCCCTTCGATCGACGGCATCCTGAGCACCCTCGCGGGTGGCTTCGGCGCCGATGCCCTGGCGATCGTGTTCGCCGGACAGGGCAACGACGCGGTCGCCGGCGCGCAGGCCGTGTACGACGGCGGTGGCCGCGTTTGGGTCGAGACCGTGCCGCCCGAGTTCGAGGCTGGGCACATGGTCACCGGCATTCGCGAAGAGCGGGTGGCCGGGTTCGCCGGGGACGCACGTGCCCTGGCGCAGAAACTGATCGAGGAATTCCCATGAGCGAGCCGTTACCGCGCGAGATCCGCTGCGTCCTGATTCCCAGCGGCGGCGTGCGCCTCCTGCTGCCCAACGCCGCGGTGGCCGAAGTGATCACGCTGGCCGGCGTCGAGCCGGTGGCGGACGCGCCCTCGTGGCTACTCGGGCGCATCGCCTGGCGCGGCTGGAGCATTCCGCTCGTCAGCTTCGACCACGTCGCCAGCCTGCCGGAGGACGCCCCCGCGCAGGCATCGCGCGTCGCCGTGCTGAAGTCCGTGAGCGAGCACGCAGAGCTTCCCTACATCGCGGTCCTCACCCATGGCTTCCCGCGCCTGACGACGCTCAACGCCGAACTGCTCCTGCCCACCCACAACGGGCACGAGCTGCCGTTCGGCGTACGCGCCCGCGTCCTCGTGCGCGACGACACGGCGATCATCCCGGACCTGGAAGAGCTCGAGACCACGCTCGTCGGCATGCTCGCGGAAGCCTGATCGCGTCCCCACCGTTGAAGCGCACCTGGGCGCGAAAAAACGCCGTCAACCGCCGGCAGAACGCACCGCGAAGTACACGTTCCTGTCATCGACATGCGCTTCGGCGAGCGCGTCGTGCTCGGCGAGGAGCGACTCCATGCGTTCCTTGGCGCACTCCGCCACGGTGGTCGCCACGGCATCGCCGACATTGACCGACAGCTGGTGCAACACGTGGGCGAAGAGGAGCAGCGCCACCGCTTCCACGTAAAGGGTGTCCGAAAGGTCGCGTGCCGTCCGGTAGCGCGACGCGGCGGCAAGCTCGGATTCCGGTAGCTGTTCGCGTTCCACCGCGTTGATGAATTGCCGCGTAGCCGCTTCGCTCGCGCCGCTCGCGGCCGAGAAGATGGGGTGAACCCATGAGTCGAGGCCCACGGCTTCCGCCCGCGTGACGAACGACGGCCATTCGGGCGCCTGGGCGTACCAGGGCGACCGGCGGCAGAGGTCGTCCAGTCGCCTGAGGCACGGACCTGGCTGGGTGTCTTCGGGAAAGGCGCGCTTCCAATGGGCGAGCCGCTCCCGCTCGGCATCCAGCTGATGGCGTATCAGCGCCTCCAGACGGCTGCCCTCCGGATCGCAGAACACATAGGTCGCGTCCACCGCGAGGCGAATGCCTTCCTTCGCCAGGATCATCGCGCCGAAGTCGCGTCCCTGCTCGAGGTCCGAGATCGCCGCCGCGTGCAGATCGCTCAGCGCGGTGACTCCGTACACCGACTGCTGCAGCGCCGCCGTGCCGGTCAGCACCTGCAGATGGGCGACACCGTGCGCGAGTTCATCCGCCGTCGTCCGCATCGCGGGAAGGTGACGGCGCAGCGCCGTCAGTTCGGCGGTGCGCACGTCGTATCGGGCCATGCGCTTGGCGCTCTCGTCGCGTCCGAACAATGGCCACCTCATCGCGTCGGCCCCTGCCGGCCGAGCTGGGCGGTCTGCGCGATGTACTGGTCGATTGCCTGCTGTTGTTGGTCGACCTGCTGGATCTGGCGGACCGAATGCTCCGGCTCGGGGGATGGCTTTTTCAGATCGATGACCGTCGGCACCGCGAGCCAGCTCTTGCCGTGGAACTCGATCGTCATCGCCTCTTCATTGAGATAAACCCGGTCGAGGTTCCCGGCCGTGATGCCGTTCTCATGACACGCCGCGGTGAACTGCATGAGTCGCTTCGGCCCCGCGTCGGGAACGCGTTCCTGCAGGGCGCTGTACAGCGCCCGCGTCTCGTCACCGAGGTGACCGACGCCGTGGGGCGACACCGGCGCGCGCTGCTGTTCGCCCAGAATGTTCCATGGTGCCGACAGGTCGAGCGGAACGCCGGGCGGAAGGTCGTCCAGCGGGCGATGCTGCAGATCAAGCATGTAGCTGTGCGCGAAAACCGCGCCCGGCTCATTGCGTTCCTTGTCCCAGAAGTTGCCGATGCCGTGCGCCGCCGCGGTCGAGACGGCCTCGCCAATGGGAAAGAGGCTGCCCTCCTTGTGCCGCGGATAGTCGCTCTGGTCCATGTAGAACTTGTCGGAGCCGATATGTCCCGCAAACTTGGACACTGGATCATGAAACATGCGGTGATTGACCACGCGAGTTCTCGCTGAATCGACGTCGAGGGGCTGGGTTCTGCCGAGTGCAGCCGCCATGGCTTCCGCACCGTAGGCGTTGAACGTTTCCGCTCGGATACCGGCAGCCTCGGGAAGGCTGGCTTGCAGCTGGGCAAGCGCCCCGCCGAGAGAATGGCCGGTAATGCTGATGTGGCCCTTCGGAATATGGTTTTGCTCCGCGTAGTCCAGCGCCCATCGCATGGTTCTCGCGGCCTCCGGCCACTGCGTGGGCGCACCCATCATGCCCATGCCAAGGTCGGCGATAAGGTCGTGAACATTTGTTGGATCTGTGCCCTTGTTTACGACGACGAGCTGCCCGGTCGCAACGTCCTGCACCACCATGCCGCGATAGTTTGTGGAGGACAGCGGCGAAATGTAGCGAACCCTGAACTCGCGCGTATCGCTTCGGAGCTTGCTACCAACATCTAGCGGCTCGTAGATCGTCTGCGACAAAAATGCATATTGGTCGGAGGAGAATGTCATATCCGATTCCTTGGATGGTTGTGGTTGCTGATGGTTGCTGTTCACTGGTGTCGGCGATGGAACGTCGGCTTACGGCACGGGCCGAACGAAATTCTCGAAGTGACTGGGCGGTTCGGGGTGCAGCGGCGCGGAATCCTTCGATACATGAAGGGTCACTGGTATGCGCCTCTCTCTAGGAATGCTGTTGTAGAGAGGCGTGTTCGGGATGGGCTGGTTACCGAAGCATCGCTGTGCATACTCGGAGTCGCTGAACGGACATATCGCTCTATACGTCTTGCCGGGAGAAAGGTCTTTGCGCGTTCCCCATTCGCCAGTCAGCACCTTTCCCGTGTAGTTATCACGCACTGAAAAGTCTGGCCAAGCGAGCTCCCAGTTACAGGACGCCCGGTTATATCTGTCGAGATAGATGTCGAAGTCCGCCTGTCCCGCGTAGCGCGCAGTGGCCGGAATCTCGAACGATCCCTTCGGATAGATGAAGCGACGGTTCCAACTGCCCTCGGTGTAGCCGCATTCGCTCTGTTGATTCTGGTAGAGCGCGTTCATGATGATCGTGTAGCGATTGGCATCGTCTGGACGATCGAAGGAAACGGTGACGTGGAGTGCCTCGGTGGGATGGGGGTTTAGTGGTGGTGGGCTCAGATCCTTCTTTTCGGTGCAGCCGAAGAGCATCGAGTGCAGGATGAGTGAGATGACCATCTGTTGACGAGCGTTCATGTGACCGTTCTTCCTCTCACCGGCAGCGCGGATGCGGTGGACTGCCTGCTCGCTTTGCTCGTAGGGTGCGACTCCCTTTCCGCCCGGGCGCTCTGAGTTCCTTGATCATGGGGCAAAGGCATAGCCGACTCCTTGGATGACTGCGGTTAGTCTCTGCCGCCAGGCGCTGGTGGCACGGTCTGCGTATCGAGTTGTGGCAACGGACTCACGAAATTGTCGAAATGGCTCGGGCTCCTGGGTCGTAACGGTGCGGAGTCTTCTCGAACATATACGGTGATTCGGATGCGTCGGCTCTGGGGGACGGCCTCGTAAAGGGCTGTCTCGGGCACAGGGCGTTTACCAAAGCACTGTTGCGCGAACTCGCTGTTTCGGAACGGGCATGTCGCCCGGTATGTCGTGCCGGGACGTAGGTCTTCGCGCCCACCCCAATCCGGAATTTGAAATTTGCCCGTATAGGTGTCGAGCACTCGAATCTGTGGAGAGGTGAATTCCCAGTTGCACTGCTCTCGGTTGTAGCGATCGAGGTAGACGTCGAACTTTGCCTGTCTTGGGTTGCGACTCTTGTTTTGGATCTCGAACGTGCCCTCTGGATAGATGAACAGCCGGTTCCAGTTGTCCTCGACGTGACCGCACTCGCGCTGCTGGTTCTGGTAGTGCGCGCTCAGAATGATGGAATAGCGATCGCCGTCCTCCGGTCGATCGAACGAAACGGTGATATGCAACGCTTCTCTCGGATGAGGATTCAGAGGGGGTGGCGTAAATACCTTTGTCTGCGCGACCGCGCTTGGAAGGGCCATCATCAGGATTGCAGCTGCAATGCCGTGTCGAAATGGCTTCGGAGATGTCATTCCGATCGTGCTCTCTCGTGCCATGTGCCCGAATGGCGCGTGGGTCTGGTGAGGCTTCGGAATCAGGTGCCCGATAGGGTCGAACCGTTTCTCGCGTGGTCGATGCATATCCGATTCCTTGGATGGGTGCTTCTATAAATGGGTTTCGCTTGGTGATGCCGAGGAGGTTGGTTCGCTTGGCGTCACTGGTTCGAGGAAGTTGTCGAAGAAGCCCGGAACTCGCTGACGAAGCGAGGTGGAGTTCTGCGAGACCCGAACTGTGATGGGTATGCGGTTCTCGGCGGGAATTTGGTTGTGCCAAGGCGAATCCGGGACCGGGTGCCTGCCGAAGCAGCCCTTCGAATACTTACTGCGCCGAAAGGGGCAGATCGCTCTGTATTCGGCGCCGGGATTCAGGTCATCGCGGAGTCCCCAGTCGCCCGTCAGTTCGATGCCCGTATAGGTGTCACGAATGGTGAAGTCGGGGGATGCAAACTCCCAGCTGCAGGTTCCCCTGATGTAGCGATCCAGATAGATGTCGAACTCTGCCCGGTCTGCTCTGCGGCTCTGATTGGGAATATCAACGATCCCTTCCGGATAAACGAAACGACGGTTCCAGTCAGGCTCGACGTATCCGCATTCCCTTTGCTGATTCCAGTAGCGCGCTTTCATGGCTACGGTGTATCGACTTGCATCTTCCGGGCGATCGAAGGACACCGTGACGTGCAGGGCCTCTTTGGGATGCGGGTTCAACGGGGGCGGGCTGAAATGCTTCGTTGGCGCGGTGGAAGCCGGTGTCGAAGGCTGGAGCAGAAAAAAGAGGATCCATGTGAGAAGACTCATGCGCATCCTTGATCGTCAGCTGGCCAGCGCGACGCGCGTGGCCTCGGTCGCCGGCTTCGCCGCGAACTCGGACTGGGTTGCGGGAGGTGCCGCATGCTCCGTGGGCCGCACGATCCGCGCGGGCGGCAGGCTCGCCCGTTGCCGGTACACCTTGTCCTTGAAGAACCAATTCTTCTGCGCGCGGATGGGTTTGCAGCCTTCGTAGAAGATCAGTTCGTCGTCGGACGGTAGTTCCTTGATCTCCTGCGGAAGGAGCAGGGCGCGGCGCTCTTCCGAGTGGCTGGTCGACACCTGGTGCCCGCTGCCGCCACGGCTAGTGCTGCGCTGGCTCCTGCGGACGGTCCGGTAGCCGAGCATTTCGCTGTACGCGTTGGCATCGGCCTGCTCGCGCGGGGCGAAGACGATCTGCGCGCCATGGTTGGTGATGAAGTTCTGTGCGTCGTTCTCGCCGTAGGTGCCGTCGAGCTGGGCGCGGCTCTGCACGATGCAGAGGTCGCGCACGCCGTAGCTGGCGGAGATCGATATCCGCTTCGCCCAGACGTCGACTCTGCCCATGGCCGTGAACTCGTCCATCAGCATGAGCATCTGGTGCCTGAGATCCGGCTCTTCGCCCAACTGCTTGTCCAGGTTGTTGCCGATGACGCTGCTGAAGAAGATGTTGAGCAGCTTCGCGCTCTCGTCGAGCTTGTTGGTCGGAATGATCACGTACAGGGTGGTGAGCCGGCGGCGCAGGCTGGTCACGTCGATGTCGGTGGCGTTCGTCGCCGCCGCCAGAATGGGACTCAGGAACTGCTGTAGCGGCGCCTGCATGGATGCGATGACCGACGAGAAGGTGTCTTCGGAGAGGCTTGCGAGGTTCCGGAACACGGTGCGCGTCTGCGTGCTGACGAAGGCGAAGCAGGGCTTCTTCAGGATCAGCTGCAGCATGGCCTTCGTGCCGCGTTCGCCGTCGCCGCTGGAGAGCCGCAGGATCCGTTCGAAGGACGGGAAGGCATCGGACGTGTTGACGTCAGGTCCCGGCCCGCGCGTGGTCGCCAGGCCGTGGTCCCACGCTTCGAACAGGTACGAGGCGAACGCCGTGAACGCCGCGCGGGCCTGCGATATCCAGAACGGATCCTGCCCGGGTGCGTCGGGATAGAGGATGGCCGCGATGGTCTGGATCTCGCCGATGCGCTTGCCCGGGACCATGCCGTCGAGCACGGTCATCGGGTTGAAGCGATGGGTGTTGCCTGCGTCGTCGTACGGTGCCCACACGCGGATCAGCTGGCCCTGCGCTTCGCGCCAGCCGCTGGTGTCCTGGTACAGCTCGCCCTTCACGTCGAGCACCACCATCGATTCCTCGTAAGAGAGCGCGACCGGCTTGGCGACGCTCGCGGTCTTGCCCGAGCGTGTCGGACTGATGGTGATGACGTGCTGGGCGCCGCCCAGCCACAGTTCCCGGCCTCGGTACTTGCCGATGAGGATGCCTTGCCTCGTGCGGGTCAGGAGGCCGGCTTTCTTCAGGTCGGCCAGCGTCGCGAAGCGGGCGTCGCCATGCGTCGACTCTTCGCCCGGGCCGTCCCGGAAGAGCGAACGCACGACGGGCCACAGCAGCGCGCACCAAGCGAGAAGGGGCAGGGCGCATCCGAGCCCGATGCCCAGTTTGATGCGCCATGCGAAGGCCCGGTACGGTGGCTCATCGAGCACCCGCGCGTAGCCCCACGCGGTATCCCAGTGCACCGGCGCGTCGATGGACAGGAGCAGGTAGATCAGGAAGCCGGACCCGTAGGCCGCGGCGGCGGACGCGACGAGCGTCGCGAGGACGATGACCAGCGCCTTCCAGGCGAGCATCATGGAAACACTCCTTGTGAACGACGCGGAATGCTTACCCATGAGGTGGGCTTATGACAATCGGAAGATGTCGAACGATGCTGTGGGCCGCTGGCTACGTGGGTTCTGTAGGCCCTTCATTTCACGGCTTGATAGTTCCGGGTATGAGAAAAAGCACAAACGGGGTGACAAGAGAGGCTGTTGGAGCGCACCTGGGCGCGATCCCGGAGCCTCGGCAAGACCGAATCGCGCCCAGGTGCGCTCCCACGCGGAGAGGATCGCTTGACGCGCAAGTGAGAATCATTATCATCAACTCCGCACCCATCAGCGGAGTCAAGACCATGCTTCTTCGTACGCTCCCCCTGACCGACAACGGCGGCCGTGACAGGGTCGTGCCGCTCCGTCCGGCGCCGGTCGCCGCACGCCGCATCCAGAGCAAAAACCTGCTCGATGGATCGCGCGAACTCGTCATCGAGCACGAGGGCAGCGAGTACCACCTGCGCCTGACGCGCAACGACAAGCTGATCCTCACGAAATAAGCGTCACCCTCTCCCCGACGCCAAGCCACGCGGGTTCTCCCCGGACCGCCCAGCCAGGCACCCTTCGCAACGCTTTCGTCTTCGGGAGACGTCCATGTTCGGTTGGCTCGCATCCTTCGGCGTGCAGTCGCGCGCCCGTTCCAACGCCACCACGCGCTGGCTGCGACTGAAGCCTCGCACGCTCTTCGAGGGGCTCGGGCAGCTCGGTGGCGTGCTTTACCTCGCGCGGCAGGACATCGCGACGTCGGCCGAAACCGCACGACCGCACGGCTGCCTGGTCGAATCCGCGGGACTCGCGCCGCTGCTGGCGACCCACCATGTCGGCCTCACCTGCGCGATCACCGCGGAAGGCCCGCGCGAGTGGATCGACTGCGTGAGCCGCGACGGCGACACGGTCGCCCGCATCTATCTCCTGCCGGACACCGATTACCTGGCGTGGGACGGCCTGTTCGCTGGCGCGACGCCGTCCGATGCGCCCGTTCACCGCGCTCCCGATCGCGACTGGCTCCGGGCGTCGCGCGCCCGCGTGCTCTGCTTCACGCGCCGCCGCATGGCCGGCTTCACCGTACTCGGCACCTGCGACGCGCCGATCTCGTCCCTCGGTCGCGGAGTCGCGCGCGACATCGCCGTGTCGGTGGCCGCGGAAGTGAGCTACGGTTCCTCTTGCGCCGCCACGGAACAGCGTTGAGGCGAAGGGCGCGCAAGAAGCTGATCGCGGATCGCAGCTTGGTGCCTCCAACGTATAACGTATGGTGAGTCGGCGCCGCGCCCCTCACTCCTTCAAGACTGATACGAAGCCATTAACAACGATTGGTCCCGTGCTTTTGTCAACGAACACGGTGACGGAAGTCCCCGCTTCGAGTGCCACCGCATCGTGGACAACACAGGACAAGACCACCCGGCTGCCAGGCGTGGCCAACTCTCCCGTCAGCATTTGCACTGTGCAGCTAACGTCGAAATGCCACACCCGAAGTCTGGCGGAGATCGCCCGCGTGTCGGAGATCAGGGGTAGGCCATACCCGCCGGTGTTCTCTGCCTTTACCACGTACGCGTGGATCTCCACGGAGGTGTGAGCGTCCATAGACTGCGCCCCGACCACAACCGGACCCGAGCGGTTCATGACCGCCAAAGGCTGGTCGACCGGGATACTCAGACTGCAGGTCACGTCACCCGGCGATGCTTCGGTCACCTCTTCGCCATATCGGATGATTCTCGTTACATTCGCCGTCTGTCTTGCGCGAGGGCCTACGAGATCAACGGCCTGTCCAGTCCTAAGGGTTCCGCGCCGGACTAGGCCCCAGAAACTGCTACCGTCGGTCGAAACATCTTTCAGTTCCATGATCAGCGGCTTGTCCGCTTCAAGCGTCACTGCGACATCGAAGGCGTCCATGCATGCGGCCACCGCTTCGGCGCCAAGGGCGGGTTCTATATCGTTCAGAGCGTCCTGCGCCGATCCTCGAATGACAGGTGTGGAATCCGCCGCGAAACCAAGCTCCTGCAGCATCGAGCGAATCGCTGCCTCCACATTGACCAGTTGTCGTTCGGATGCGGTCTCTGCCTTGCCAAGGAAGACGACGATGTCGCGGATAGCGGCTACGCGCAACAATTCCAGCTGCTTCCGCGCCGTTTCACCAGGATATTCCAGAGCCGAGCAAACCCAGAGGGCACCGGTACCGGAGAGCCGGTTCGGCTGCGCGAAAATCCAGGTCGTCAGTGCGTTTGTGTCGGAGGTTTCGGCCAAATATAGCGTACGGGTGCTGGATTGAGCCTTCATCTCCTTCCACTCGTACCTTATGTCGGAATCGTTCACTCGTTCGCGGCGGGTCGGGATATCCTCATATGTGAGAACGCGGGTGCCGTAGAGTGAGTTGCTCACTTTCGACAGCGCATTCAGAAGCGTCGTTTTTCCCTGCCCCGGCTCACCGAGCACCATGACTCTGATCGCTGCCTTAGTGGCCATGATCTTACCCTCCCTGGATGTTGTTCCGTTTTGCCGCGTCGAGTTGCATTCGTCGATATGCCGTTCGACGTAAGCAACCGCGTAGCAGTCCGCGCGCTCGTCATGTAACCCGCGCCGGACGGTCGTTGGCGGAAAGACACGATTTGTACCCGTCTGCCCGGCCGCGGCCAAGTGTCCGCGCGATCTGTCCGCGGACACTATGTTGCCTGCGAGTGCGAGGCTAAGTTATTGATGCCATGGTGGTTCATTTCTTGGCACGGCGCTTGCTGCATGGATCGGCAAGCACCTCAGGGAAGCCAACATGATCCGCGATACCTCCGCTCAGGACCGTCTCGTCGAAGTCCGCCCGAACCGGCACCGCAAGCTCCTCCTCATCGGAGGCGGCGTCGCGGCCGTGGCGCTGCTCGCGCTGGCGGCGCCGCGCGTCGCGACGATGTTTTCGGCGGACAGCTCGGTCAGCGCGTCGCGCCTGAACTTCGCCACGGTCACCCGCGGCCCCTTCGTCCGCGACATCGCGGCCGAGGGCAAGGTGGTCGCGGCAGTGAGCCCGACCATGTACGCGGCATCCGCCGGCGCGGTCGTGCTGAAGGTGCATGCGGGCGATGTGGTGAAGAAGGGTCAGGTGCTGGCCGTCGTCACCAGCCCCGAGCTGACCAGCAAGCTCGCGCAGGAGAAATCCGCCGCCGACGCGATGGAGGTCGAGTACCTCCGTTCGCAGATCGAAGCGAAGAAGAAACGCTCCGAGCTGCAGAAGGCGTTCGACAACGCGAGCGTCGACGAGACCACCGCCGAGCGCGATCTCAAGCGCTACCAGGGCGCCTTCAGCAAGGGCGCCGTGCCCGAAGCCGACGTGGACAAGGCCAAGTCGACGCTCGACAAGGCGCAGATCACCACCAAGCACGCGAAGACCGACCTCGCGATGGACAACGACAGCCTCACGTTCGACGTGCAGGCGAAGAAGCTCGCCCACGACCGCCAGGTGCTGATGGTGAAGGACCTGGAGCGACAGGTCGACGACCTCGAAGTGAAGTCGCCCGTCGACGGGCAGGTCGGCCAGCTCTTCATCGCCGAGCGCGCCACGGTCGCCAAGGATGCCCAGCTGCTCAGCGTCATCGACCTGTCGGCGCTCGAAGTCGAGATGAAGGTGCCGGAGAGCTTCGCGCGCGACCTCGCCATCGGCATGCCGGGCGAGATCAGCGGCAACGGCAAGCAGTGGGACGGCAAGGTGAGCGCCGTGTCGCCCGAGGTGGTGAACGGGGAAGTGTCGGCGCGCCTGCGCTTCGACGGCGACACGCCGAAACAGCTTCGGCAGAGCCAGCGCCTCTCGGTGCGCATCCTGCTCGATCGTCGCGACAACGTGCTCACCGTGCAGCGTGGCTCGTTCGTCGACGAGAGCGCCGGCCGCTACGCCTATGTCGTCAACGACGGCATGGCGGACCGCCGCGACATCCGCGTCGGTGCGAGCAGCATCGACAAGGTCGAAATCCTGGACGGCCTGAAGGAAGGCGACAAGATCGTCGTTTCCGGCGCCGATACCTTCGGCGACGCGAAACACGTCGCCATCAGCCGCTGACCGACCACACCACACACCATCACCCGAGGGACACCCCATGCTCAAGATGACCCACCTCGCCAAGGTCTACCGCACGGAAGTCGTCGAGACCTACGCCCTGCGCGACTTCAACATCGACGTGAAGGAGGGCGAGTTCGTCGCCGTCACCGGTCCCTCGGGGTCGGGCAAGACCACCTTCCTCACCATCGCCGGCCTGCTCGAGACGTTCACGGGTGGCCACTATCATCTCGACGGAGTCGAGGTGAGCCAGCTGGACGACAACGCGCGCTCGCGCATCCGCAACGAGAAGATCGGCTTCATCTTCCAGGCGTTCAACCTCATTCCCGACCTCAACGTGTTCGACAACGTCGAGGTGCCGCTGCGCTACCGCGGCATGAAGGCGGCCGAGCGCAAGCAGCGCATCATGGACGCGCTCGAGCGCGTCGGACTGGCATCGCGCGCCAAGCATTACCCCGCCGAACTCTCGGGCGGTCAGCAGCAGCGCGTCGCCATCGCGCGTGCGCTGGCCGGCTCGCCGCGCCTGCTCCTGGCCGACGAACCCACAGGCAACCTCGACACGCAGATGGCGCGCGGCGTGATGGAGCTGCTCGAGGAGATCCACCGCGAGGGCGCGACCATCGTGATGGTCACGCACGACCCCGAACTCGCCGCCCGCGCGCAGCGCAACGTCCACGTGATCGACGGGCAGGTGGTCGATCTCGCGGAGGAGCCGCGCTTCCACGCGCACGCCCACGCCGCGCATTCCTGATCCCGACCCTACCGTCCCGGGGGCCCCATGTTCAGTTACTACCTCCAGCTTGGCCTGCGCAGCCTGCGCCGCAACCCGATGCTCACCGCCCTCATGGTGATGGCCATCGGGTTCGGCGTGGCCGCGTCGATGACCACCTATTCGGTGTTCCGCGCGACGTCGCGCGATCCGATTCCGCAGAAGTCCGACGTGCTCTTCAACGTGCAGGTGGACAACTGGGGCCCGGAGAACATCAAGAAGAACGAGCCGCCGCCGGCGCTCACGTACATCGACGCGACCACGCTGCTGCGCGCGCACAACGCCAAGCGCCAGACCGTGACGTACCCGATCGGCGTGTCGGTCATCCCCGAGGATCCGGCGCGACTGCCGGTGCGCGAAGGCGCGTACGCGACGGGCGCCGATTTCTTCCCGATGTTCGACGTGCCGTTCCTGCAGGGCAGCGGCTGGACGCTGGACGACGACGAGAAGCACGCCAGCGTCGCGGTGATCACGAAGTCGCTCAACGACAAGCTGTTCAACGGCGGACAGAGCGTCGGCAAGCAGGTCAACCTCGACGGCCACCTGTTCCGCGTGACCGGCGTCATCGAGGACTGGGCGCCGCAGCCCCTGTTCTTCGACGTGCCGAACACCCAGGGCTTCGACGAAGGCGCGGCACTTTATGTTCCCTTCAACCGCGCGGTCGACCTGAAGTTCCCGAACGACGGCAACAACAATTGCGTGTCCGAGCCGGGCGAGGGGTGGGACGCCTATCTGCGTTCGGAGTGCATCTGGCTGTCGCTGTGGACCGAACTGCCGACGAAGGCCGACGAACAGGCGTACCGCCAGTACCTCACGGGTTACGCCGCCGAGCAGCAGCGCACGGGTCGCTTCCGCTGGGCGCCGAACGTCCGCCTGCGCAACGTCGTCGACTGGCTGTCGGTGCAGGAGGTGGTGCCGCCGGAGTCGCAGGTGTCGCTGATCGTCTCGCTGGGCTTCCTGGCGATCTGCCTGGTGAACACGGTGGGTCTCCTGCTGGCGAAGTTCCTTCGTCGCGCTCCCGAGATCGGCGTGCGTCGCGCACTCGGGGCCTCGCGCAAGGAAATCTACGCGCAGTTCCTAATCGAGGCGGGCACCATCGGCGTCGCGGGCGGCCTGCTGGGCCTCCTGCTGACCGGCCTCGGCGTCCTTGGCGTCGGTCTCGTCTTCCCGGAACCCATCGCGCGGCTCGCCAAGCTCGATCCGGTGCTGGTCGTGTTGACGCTCGTCGTCTCGATCGCCGCCTCGGTGATCGCCGCCTTCTACCCCACATGGCGTGCCGCCCAGGTCCAGCCGGCCTGGCAGCTGAAGTCGAACTGAGGATCGTCCCATGCAGATCAGACCCATTCTTTCGGCCCTCCGGCGGCACAAGGCCGGCACGATCCTCATCGCGTTGCAGATCGCGCTGACGCTGGCCATCGTGTGCAACGCCCTGTTCATCGTCCACGAACGCGTCGAGCGCGTGAGCCGCACCACGGGCATGAACGAATCGGACGTCGTGGCGATCCAGAATCGCTACGTCGGCACGCCGGCGTCGTACGTGCCGCTGGTGAAGACGGACATCCAGGCCCTGCGCGCGATGCCGGGCGTGGAGGACGCGTACGCCACCAACGCTTTTCCGCTGCGCCAGGGTGGCTGGTCCACCGGCGTGCAGCTGAAGCCGGACGGCCAGAAGGACGGCGTCCAGACGGCGCTGTACTTCGGTGACGAGCACGCGCTGAAGACGCTTGGCGTGCAGCTGATCGCCGGCCGCAATTTCAACGCCGGCGAGATCACGCCTTTCAATCGCGACGATCGTCCGGCGCCGCCGCAGGTCATCGTGACCAAGAAACTCGCGGACAAGTTGTTCCCCAATGGCGATGCCCTGGGCAAGACGGTGTATTACTCCAAGGGCCGCCCCTCGACCATCATCGGCATCGTCGCGAGGCTGACCGTGCCGTGGACCGACGTCGACTTTCAGGAGATGGTGACGATCATGCCGCTGACGTTCAATAGCAGCTACCAGATCTTCCTGGTGCGTGCGAAGCCGGGCCAGCAGGATGCCGTGTTCAGGTCCGTGGCGAAGACGCTCTACGACGTGAACCGCATGCGCGTGCTGCCGGAGAAGTACGGCGTGCGCACGTTCGAGATGGTCCGCAGCCGCGCCTACGAAAAGGACCGCGGCATGGCGATCCTCATGAGCGTGGTCTGCGCGGTCCTTCTCGCCATAACGGCCGCCGGCATCGTGGGTCTGTCGAGCTTCTGGGTCGGGCAGCGGCGCAAGCAGATCGGCGTGCGACGGGCGCTCGGCGCGCGGCGCAGCGACATCCTGAGCTACTTCATGACCGAAAACTTCCTGATCGCGCTGGCGGGTGTCGTGGTCGGCGTGGTCCTCGCCATCGGGATGAGCCAGTGGATGTTCACGCACTTCGAGATGCAGCGTCTTTCGTTCACGTACATCCTCGTCGGCGTGGTCGCCTTGCTGGCGCTCGGTCAGGCGGCGGTGTTCGCGCCGGCACTGAAGGCCTCCAGAGTGTCGCCGGTCGAGGCCACGCGCAGCGTCTGAAGGGTCGTCGATGTTCGGTTACTACCTGGAACTCGCCCTGCACAGCTTTCGGCGAAGCAGGGCGCTGACGGCGCTGATGATTGTGGCCGTCGCCCTGGGCATCGGGGCAAGCATGACGACGTTGACCGTCCTGCACGTGTTGTCGGGCGATCCGCTGCCGGGGCGCAGCGGATCGGTCTTCCTGCCGCGGCTCGATCCACGCGACCGCGACGGCTACGACCCGTACGCCGCGCTGCCGTCGCAGGTGACGTGGACCGACGGGGTCGATCTGCTCCACGCGCGTCGGGCTGCGCGCCAGGCGTTGATGGTCGGGGGCGCGACGGCGGTGCAGTCCGACGAGCGCGAGGTCGATCCTTATCTGGTGACGGCGCGTTACACGACGGGCGATTTCTTCCCGATGTTCGGCGTGCCATTCCGCTTCGGGGCGGGCTGGAGCGCCGCGGAAGATGACGGACACGCGCGCGTCGCGGTGATCGCCGCGTCGCTGAACGATCGGCTCTTCCACGGCAGGAACAGCGTCGGTCGCACGCTGCACGTGGACGGCGCGGATCTGCGGATCGTCGGTGTGCTGGAGCCATGGCGCGCCGTGCCGCATTTCTACGACCTCGCCACCGGCGAATACGCGGGCGCCGAGGAAGTCTTCGTGCCGCTGTTCGTGGCGCGGGAGCTGAAGCTGAAGCGCAACGGCGGTGTCGAGTGCTGGGGACAGGGCAGGACGGACGACGACCGGATGGAGGCCGCGTCGTGCCTCTGGCTGCAGTTCTGGGTGCAGCTGGACGACGCGTCCGCGGTCGCGTCGTATCGCGCGTTCCTCGATGGCTATGCGCATGAGCAGGTCGCACTCGGACGCTTCACCCGGCCGCCGGCGTCGGACCTGACCAACGTGCGGCGTTACCTCGACGAGCGGCAGGTCGTACCCGGCGACGTCCGCCTGCAGGTGTGGATCGCGCTCGGCTTCTTCGTCGTCTGCCTCGTCAACACGGTGGGGCTGATGCTGGCGAAGTTCATGCGAGGCGCGGGCGAGCTGGGGGTCCGGCGGGCGTTGGGAGCATCGCGGCGCAGCGTGTTCACGCAGCTCGTCGTCGAGGCGACGCTGATCGGCGTCGCCGGTGGCGTCGGCGGTCTTCTCTTCGCGTTGCTCGGACTGGCACTGGTCCGCCTCCAGTCGACCGCCGCGGCGCAGCTGGCGCATCTTGACGGCACGATGCTGGCCGCGACGTTCGCGGCGTCGATCGTCGCCACGGCGCTTGCGGGCGTCGTGCCCGCATGGCGCGCGTGCCGCGTCCCGGCCGCCCTGCAACTGAAGAGCCAATGATCATGCGCCTCGACGTGCTGCCCATCCTCTCGACGCTGCGCCGGCATCGGCTGACCGCGACGCTCCTCGTGCTGCAGATCGCGCTCACGTGCGCGATCGTGAGCAACGCGATCTTCCTGATCGGCGACCGGCTGGGCTGGATGATGACGCCCACCGGCATCGCCGAGGATCGCCTCATGCGCATCGTCGTCTCGGACATTGGCCGGCGTGGCGACATCCACGCGCGCGCGCAGGCCGATCTCGCCGAACTGCGTGGGTTGCCCGGTGTCGAGGCCGCGACGATCGGCAACTCCCTGCCGTTCAGCGGTACCACGTGGAACAGCGACGTGAGCCGGTCGCCCGTGCAGGGCGCGCCGGCCACCGCCGTCACCCTCTACTACGGCGAGGGCCTGGCGGAGCTCCTCGGGAGTCGCCTCGTCGCGGGGCGTTTCTTTCGTTCCGACGAATACGCCTGGCTCGACGATCACCTGGAGGGGAAGGCGCCCGGTCCGACGGTGACCCTGATCACGCGGGAGCTCGCCACGCGTCTGTTCAGAGACGACGATCCGCTCGGCAGGACGTTGTACATGCATGGCGACGTCCTCCGCGTCGTCGGTGTCCTGGAACGGTTGCCCGGGGCGGCGGGTTTCACGCGCGACCGCGCCAACGACTCGATCGTCCTGCCGTGGCGGATGGTGCCGGCCTCCGGGGGCGGCTATATCGTGAGAGCGCGCGAGGGCGAGACGCAAAAGGCGCTCGTGGATGCGGTCAAGGCGCTGAAGCGGCTGGATCCACGCCGGGTGATCGTGAGTGCGCGGACGTATCCGGCCATCCGCGCGCGATTCTTCGCCGACGACCGCGCGACCGCGGTCACGCTCGCCGCCGTCTCGATCGCGCTGCTCGTGATCACGGCGCTCGGGATCGTGGGCCTGGCGAGTTTCTGGGTCGGCCAGCGGCGGCGCCAGATCGGCATCCGCCGGGCGCTCGGCGCGAGCCGCAAGGACATCCTCCGCTACTTCCAGACCGAGAACTTCCTGCTGGCGAGCATGGGGATCGGTCTCGGAATGGTGCTCGCCTACGGCATCAACATCGTGCTCATGCGCGAGTACGAATTGCCGGGCCTGCCCCTGGTCTACCTGCCCGTGGGAGCGGCGATCCTTTGGGCGCTGGGCCAGGCGGCGGTGCTGGCGCCCGCGCTGCGGGCGGCCTCGGTGCCCCCGGTGGTCGCCACCCGTGGCTAGAATGGGAAAGAATGCCGGCGGGGATGCAACCCTTTCGCCGGGAGAGGCATCCATGCGTTCATGCGAAGGGACAAGATGCGCTGCGTACTGATCATCGACGACAACCCCGCCGTGGGCGAGGCGCTCTCGCTCGCGCTGAGCCTGCGCGACATCCGCGCGCTCGTCGCGCTGACCCCGGACGACGGCCTGGCCACGCTCGCGCGCGAGCGCGTCGACGTCGTCATCCAGGACATGAACTTCACCGCCGACACGACGTCGGGTGAAGAGGGCATCGCGCTGTTCAAGCAGATCCGGTCGCGCTACACCGATCTGCCCGTGATCCTGCTCACGGCCTGGACGCATCTCGAGGCGGCCGTGGAACTCGTCAAGGCGGGCGCGGCGGATTACCTCGCCAAACCGTGGGACGACACCAAGCTGCTGGCGACGGTCGAGAACCTGCTCGAACTCTCGGAATCCACGCGTGAGGTCACGCGCGCGCGCGTGGAACGGCGCCGCCGTCGCGAGGCGCTGGAAAGCCGCTACGACCTCGACGGCCTCGTTTTCGCCTCGGAAGCCATGAGCCGGACGGTCGAGCTGGCCTGCCAGGTCGCCCGCTCGGACGTGCCCGTGCTGATCACGGGGCCGAACGGCGCGGGCAAGGAACGCATCGCCGCGATCGTCCACGCCAATTCCGCGGTCCGTCGCGGTCCGTTCGTCGCAGTGAACTGCGGCGCGCTGCCGGGGGAACTGATCGAGGCCGAATTGTTCGGCGCCGACGCGGGTGCGTACACGGGCGCGAACAAGGCGCGCGAGGGTCGCTTCGAGATGGCCGATGGCGGCACCCTGTTCCTCGACGAGATCGGCAACCTGCCGTTGCCCGGGCAGATGAAGCTGCTGCGCGTGCTGGAAACGGGGCAGTTCGAACGTCTCGGCTCGGGTCGCACGCGCCATGCCAAGGTCCGCGTGGTCAGCGCCACCAACGCGGACCTGAAAGCGATGATCGCCGCGGGCACCTTCCGCGAAGACCTCTACTATCGCCTCAACGTCATCGACGTGAACCTGCCGCCGCTTTCCGAACGCGTGGACGACGTCCTTCCGCTCGCCGAGTTCTTCCTCGATGGCCGTGCCACGCTCAGCGAGGACGCGCGCGAAGCGCTGCTGGCGCACGCGTGGCCCGGCAACGTGCGCGAACTGAAGAACGCCATCGCGCGCGCCGCGCTGCTGGCCGCCGACGGACGCATCGAGCCGGTGCACCTGAACCTGCCGCCGCCGACACCGGTGGCGACCCGCAACCTCGACGAGCCCAGCCGTGAATCGGTCGAGGCCGCGCTGGCGTCGGCGGGCGGCGTGGTGAGTCGCGCCGCGAGCAACCTCGGCCTCTCCCGACAGGCGCTTTACCGGCGCATGGAGCGTTACGGGCTGGCCGTTTGACCAGGGCGCCGGGATGAAGACGCTCTCGCTGGAAGGCAAGATGACGCTGGTCGTCGCCGGCTCGGCCATCGTCGGCGCGCTGGTCTTCGCCGGCGTCTCCATCTGGCCCTTCCCGCAGGTGCTCGCCTGGATCCGCGAGGTGCCGGAGAAGGCGGGCAGGGCGCCCGCGATCCACGTGGTGGAATCGTTCGACGGCCGCACCGCGCTGGTCATCTGCCTGCTGGTGCTGCTGCCGCTTTCCGCATGGGTCGCGCATGCGCTCGTGGAACCGCTGCGCCGCCTGATGCGCGCGCTGGAGAGCGCGGTGGCGAGCTACCGCGACGGCGACTTCAGCATGTCGATCGGCACCTCGCGTGGCGACGAGCTCGGCGACCTGATCCGCATGCACAACACGCTGGGTCAGACGCTCCGCGACCAGCGGCAGCACCTGGCGCAGCGCGAGCTGCTGCTCGATACGGTGGTGCAGAACACGCCGGTCGCCCTGATCCTCACCGACGCGGCGGGCAAGGTGACCTACGCCAACATCGCCGCGCGCCATCTGTTCAACGAGGGAAGGGCGCTCGCCGGCCTCGATTTCGGGACGGTGCTCGAATCCATGCCCGAAAGCCTGCGCGAGGCGGCGAAGGGAGGAGAGGACGCCCTTTTCTCCGTGGAGATGGAGGGGAGCGAAGAGACCTTCCATCTGTCGCAGCGTGGGTTCCGGCTGCAGGGACGCCCGCACCGGCTGCAGCTCTACCGGCGCATGACGCGCGAGCTCTCGCGGCAGGAAGTCCACACGTGGAAGCGCGTCATCCGCGTCATCAGCCACGAGCTCAACAACTCGCTGGCGCCGATTTCGTCGCTGTCGCATTCGGGCGCCGAGCTCGCCCGGCGCGGCGACCTCGCCCGATTGCCGGGCGTGTTCGCCTCGATCGGCGACCGCGCGAAGCACCTGCACAGCTTCATCGCCGGCTACGCCAGCTTCGCCAAGCTACCGACCCCGCAGGCGCGCGAGGTGCCTTGGGGGCCGTTCCTCGACGGCCTGGCGCTGCACGCGTCGTTCCGGCTCGTGGCGGCGGCGCCCGACCAACCGGGCTGGTTCGATCCGACCCAGGTCGAACAGGTGCTGATCAACCTGATCAAGAACGCGCACGAGGCCGGCGGCGACGCGAACGAGGTCACGCTCGCGGTGCACCATGTCGGCCGCGAGATGCTGGTGGAGGTCGCCGATCGCGGCCCCGGGATGAGCGAAACGGTCCTCGCGCAGGCCCTGCTGCCGTTCTACTCGACCAAGCGGTCCGGGACGGGCCTCGGTCTGGCCCTGGCACGCGAAATTTCTGAGGCGCATGGCGGGCGCATCGCGCTGGCCAATCGCGACGGCGGCGGCCTCCGCGTGACGCTGGTGCTGCCCACGCAATCGCCTTGAGGCGCTTCCCCTATACTCCGGGAACACATCGGGAGAGGGAGAAACGGGCCATGGGAAGTCTTGTCGCGCTGGTCGTCGTGGCGGTGGTCGTGATCGTGCTGGCGAAGCTGATCCGCATCGTGCCGCAGGGCTACGAGTGGACGGTCGAGATGTTCGGCAAGTACACCGGCACCCTGACACCCGGTCTGCATTTCCTGATTCCGTTCGTCTACGCGATCGGGCGCAAGATGAACATGATGGAGCAGGTGCTCGACGTTCCCTCGCAGGACGTCATCACCAAGGACAACGCGGTGGTGCGCGTCGACGGCGTGGTGTTCTACCAGGTGCTCGACGCGGCGAAGGCGGCTTACGAGGTGTCGAACCTCGAAACCGCGGCGCTCGCGCTCATCATGACCAACATCCGCACGGTGCTCGGCTCCATGGATCTCGACGAGAGCCTCAGCCAGCGCGACGCGATCAACGCCAAGCTACTCAGCGTGGTGGACGACGCGACGCATCCCTGGGGCGTCAAGGTCACCCGCATCGAGATCAAGGACATCTCCCCGCCGCGCGACCTCGTCGACGCCATGGCGCGCCAGATGAAGGCCGAGCGCGAGAAGCGCGCCAACATCCTCGATGCCGAGGGCTTCCGCCAGGCGGCGATCCTCAAGGCCGACGGCGAGAAGCAGTCGGCCATCCTCGAGGCCGAAGGCAAGAAGGAAGCCGCGTTCCGTGAAGCCGAGGCGCGCGAACGCCTCGCCGAGGCCGAAGCGAAAGCCACCACGATGGTTTCGCAGGCGATCGCCGGAGGCGACGTCAACGCGCTGAACTACTTCGTGGCGAACAACTACGTCGAGGCGCTGAAGGAAATGGCGAAGTCGCCCAACCAGAAGACGTTGCTGCTTCCGATGGAAACCACGGGCATCCTCGGCTCGCTCGCCGGCATCGCGGAACTGGCGAAGGATTCGCTGGCGGCGCAGGGCCGGCCTCCGGCCGACGCCGCGCCCAACCGCACGCCGCCCCTGCCGCGCTGACGCCATGGAAAACGTCGCCATGCACTACGTCTGGTGGATCGTCGCGCTGCTGCTGATCGGCGGAGAGGTGGTGCTGCCGGGCTACTTCATGCTCTGGATCGGCATCGCGGCCGCCGCCATGGGCATCGTCCTGCTCGCCGTGCCCGACATGGGCGCTCTGGCGCAGGCCATCGTGTTCGGTGTCTTCGCGTTCGTCTCGTGTTTCGCCTACTGGAAGCTGGTGCGCCCGCGCATCGAGCGCGTTCCGCACGGCAACGAGCGCCTGAACCGCCGCGGTGAGCAGCTGGTCGGCCAGCGTTTCGTTCTTTGCGAGGCGATCGTGAACGGGCGCGGCAAGGCGAAGGTCGGCGACGGCATGTGGCTCGTCGCGGGACCCGACCTGCCGCTCGGCGCGCCGGTGGAAGTCATCGGCATCGACGGCACGACCCTGCGCGTGAAGGCGGTGGACGTTGGCTGAAGCCGTGCCGCTGGCGGTACCGGTGAGTTTCGCCACGACGGCGATCAACACCCGCATCGCCTTCCTTACCGAACTCGCCCGCCGGCTGCATCAGTACGGCACGACCGCACCCCGTCTCGAGACGGCCGTCTCGCGCTCGGCGCAACGGCTGGGCCTGTCCGCCGAGGTATGGTCCAGTCCCACGGCCATCATCGTGTCGTTCGCGGATCTGGGACAGGGCGAAGAGAGCGTCGCCCAGGTCACGCAGGTGATGCGCCTGCCCCCCGGTGACGTGAACCTGGGGCGCCTGTGCGAGGCCGACCGGATCGCGGACGCCGTCATCGACGGCAAGATGGAGTTGCGCGAAGGCTTTCATCTGCTGCGCAAACTGGGGGCGCCCGAAACCTTCCGCGCGGAACTCGGCGTCATCGCCAGCTATGGTCTCTGCGCCGCCGCCGTCGTGGCGTTGTTGCTGCACAGCTCCTGGCCCGACCTCATCACCGCCGGCGTGATCGGCGTGATCATCGGACTCATCACCGTCGCCTCGGGCAGCCGGCCGCGCCTGGCGGCGGCGAGCGAGGCGATCAGCGCGATGGTCGCGACCGTCATCACCATCGTCGTCAGCGCCTATCTGGTGCCGCTGGCCGTGAAGTCCGTGATCCTCGGTAGCCTGATCGTGCTCATGCCCGGCATGGCGCTGACGACCGCCGTTCGCGAGATATCGAGCCAGCACCTCGTTTCCGGCGTCGCCCGCATGGGCGGCGCCATGGCGACCCTGCTCAAGCTGACGTTCGGTACCGTGGCCGCGAGCCAGCTGTGTGAGGCATTCGGCATCGAGCCGCGTAACTACGCGTTGCCGCCGCTGCCCGGCTGGGCGGACTGGCCCATCCTGTTGCTGGGCGCGTTCTCGTTCGCGATCCTTTTCCGGGCCGCGCGCCGCGACTGGCTCGTCGTGATGGCCTCGGTGATCCTCGGTTATCTCGCCACCACGTGGGGCGGAAGCATCTCCGGTTCATTGCCCGGCGCACCCTTCGGCGTCTTCGTAGGTGGCGTGCTGCTGGGCTCGCTGAGCAACGTGTATGCCCGTTACGCGCAGCAACCGGGCGCGGTGGTTCGCGAGCCGGGGATCATCCTCCTGGTACCCGGATCGGTCAGTTTCCGCAGCGTGTCGTACCTGCTGGATCGCGACGCCTCGCTGGGTGTCGACACGGGTCTTCTCGGTGTGACGCTGCTGGTCTCGCTGGTCGCGGGGCTGTTGTTCGGCGACCTGCTGGTGGCGCCACGGCGGTCGTTGTAACCGCGACCACCCACTTGTGGGAGCGCACCCGGGCGCGACATCGTTTCGCCCCGATCCCCAAGCTGGCGCGCCAGCTCGGGGGCGTGGCCTCAAAAGATGTCGCGCGCAGGGCGCGCTCCTACCAAAGCACGCCGCTCAGCTGGCGTATTGCGCCACGCCGTTGCCGAACGACCAGTTCTCCTTCTTCACCTCGACGAGGCTGACGAAGACATCGCCGGGCTTCACCCCCGGCGATCGGCCGAGGTTCTCGGCGATCGCCTTGTACAGGGCCTTCTTCTGCTCGACAGTGCGCGTGTCGTTGAACGTGATCTGCACCAGAACGATGTCGTCGGTGCGTTCGATGCCGAGGTAATGGGCGTCGTAGACGAGGCCTTCCGTGTCGTGTTCGGCGATGACCTGGAAACGATCGTCGGCGGGCACGCCGATGCTGACGAGGGCATCGTGCACGGCGCGGCCAAGGGCGGTGCGGTAGGCGGCATCCTTGCCGCGACGCAGATCGATCCGGACGAGAGGCATGAGTGGCTCCCTATGAATGCCGCGGTGCGGTGATGGGGATCAGACCAGGAGGTCTTTTTCCTTCTTGCCGGCCTTGAGCGCATCGTTGAACCAGCGGGGGCGCTTGCCGCGGCCGGACCAGGTCTGCGAGGCGTCGGCGGGGTTGCGGTACTTGGCGGCGACGGTGGCGCCGGCGCGCTTCGACTTCGGGGCGCGGGCGCCGAACACGTCGTCGAACGTGAAGCCCTCGGCCTTGATCAGCGCGTTGATTTTCTCGCGCAGCCGGCCGACCTTTTCCTTACGCAGTTCGGTCTGACGGGTCTGGGCCTTGGCGATCAGCTCTTCGAGCTGGTTATGGTTGAGATTCTTGATATCGACGGCCATTGGCATCTCCCATTGCGTGGATTTGATCAGCGTCGACCCGGCGAATTACGGGTCGCGTAGTGCGCGATTAATGCGGACACACTGAATTGTGACCTAATCCGCGAAATAATGTCATCCATTATCGAGACCTTTGCATGTTTCCGACGTTAGTATCGGAAACGCCCTACAGTCCGGTCTTTACGCGTGCCTTTCCCGAAATGGCGCCGACCATTCCCTAGATGGATCATTCGCATGGGATTCGGCCGCGTATCGAGACGGGCTTAGGGCGGTCATCGCATTGGATGTTTCGCATTAATCGAATTAACCCGCGTGCATGAAAAGCACGCGGGCATAATCCATCGGACGTGCGGTTGGCTCATGCCAGGATGGCGAAGAGCTCCTCGCGCGACACGTTGCGCGCTTCGCTGTCGGTGCGCGCTCGGTATTCGAACGTGCCGGCCTCCAGGCCGCGACCGCTGACGACCACGCGGTGCGGGATGCCGATCAATTCCATGTCCGCGAACATCGGGCCCGGGCGCAGGCCACGGTCGTCGAGCACCGCATCGATGCCTTCCTGCGCGAGCGCCTGGTAAAGCGACTCGGCGGCCTCGGCGACCACCGGGTCGTTCTTCGGATTGATGACGCATACCGCGACGCGCCAGGGCGCCATCGCATCGGTCCAGATCATGCCGGCATCGTCGTGGCGTTGCTCGATGGCCGCGGCGACGATCCGGCTGACGCCGACGCCGTAGCAACCCATGAACATGGTCCGCATCTTGCCCTGGTCGTCGAGAACGCCGGCACCCATCGCCTCGGCGTATTTCTGCCCGAGCTGGAAGATATGGCCGACCTCGATGCCGCGGCCGAGGCGGATGGTGCCCCTGCCGTCCGGGGAAGGGTCGCCCTCGACGACCTTGCGGATGTCGGCGACGCGGTTGATGCGCGCGTCACGCTGCCAGTTCGCGCCGGTGTAATGGGTGCCGTCCGCGTTGCCGCCACAGACGAAGTCCGCGAGCACGGCCGCGCTGCGATCGACGATCACCGGGATGGAATCGGGCAGGCCCACCGGACCGATGAAGCCCGGGCGCGTACCGGTCGCGGCGAGGATCTCGGCCTCGCTCGCGAGCTCGGAGTCGTCCGGCAGCTCGGGCAGGTGCGCCGCCTTCACTTCGTTGATTTCATGGTCGCCGCGCACGCAAAGGGCGACGAGGCCCTCCCGGCCGCGCACGAGGATCGTCTTGACGACCTGCGACGCCGGCACGCCCAGGAACGCGGTGACTTCCTCGATCGTGCGCTGCTTCGGCGTGTCGACGCGCGTCAGCGGGGCGGACGGGGCAGGGCGTTCCGTGGCTGGCGCGACCGCTTCCGCCAGTTCGATGTTGGCGGCATAGGCCGATTCGTCCGAGAAGGCGAGGGCGTCCTCGCCGGCATCGGCCAGCACCTGGAACTCGTGGCTCGCGCTGCCGCCGATCGCACCGGTGTCGGCATCCACCGCGCGGAACGCGAGGCCCAGCCGGGTGAAGATGCGGGAATAGGCGTCGTACATCACCTGGTAGGTCTCGGCGAGCGATTCCTGCGTCAGGTGGAACGAGTAGGCGTCCTTCATCAGGAACTCGCGCGCGCGCATCACGCCGAAGCGAGGGCGGATCTCGTCACGGAACTTGGTCTGGATCTGGAAGACGTTGAGCGGAAGCTGCTTGTAGCTCTTCAGCTCGTTGCGCGCGAAGTCGGTCACGACCTCCTCGTGCGTGGGGCCGTAGCAGAAGTCCTGTTCCTTGCGATCCTTCATCTTGAGCAGCTGGCCGCCGAACTTCTCCCAGCGGCCCGTCTCCTCCCACAGTTCGCGCGGCTGCACCGACGGCATCAGCATTTCCACCGCGCCCGCGCGGACCATTTCCTCGCGGACGACCTGCTCGACCTTGCGCAGCACGCGCAGGCCCAGCGGCGTCCAGGTGTACAGGCCGGAGGCGAGCTTGCGGATCATGCCCGCGCGCAGCATCAGCTGGTGGCTGGCGATTTCCGCATCGGCGGGGACTTCCTTGACGGTGGCGAGGTGGAACTGGCTGAGGCGCATCGGCGAGCGGTCCGGACGGTAAAGCCGGGATTATAGGCGTTTACGCCGCGCAGCCGCCGCTCGCTCCGTCACGACTTGCAGTAAAGCGTCATCTGCGCCTGCGTGGTCTCGATCTGCCGCTTGCGAGCCGCGTCGTCGAGGGGGGCCTGGCCACCCTTCCCGTCGTCCATCGTCACGACCCGCTCGTTCGTCAGGATGTCGGTATTTTTCCGCAGCTGGTCGCAGAGCTTCTTGCGGTTCGCCGGGGTGTCCTCGGCCGAGGCCGGGTTGGCGGAAGTCTTGCCGTCGTCCGCAGACCCGGATTTCGCGGTGGCGGGGGGCGGAGCGGGCGCTTCCACGGTGCCCGTGGTCTTGATCTTCTCGTAGCGGACGCTGCCCGGCGGCGGCGCGTCCGCGTAGTGCGTCACACCCTGCGCATCTTTCCACTTATAGGCCTGGGCGAAGGCGAGCGGGCAGACCGTCACGAGAATCGCAAGGGCGAGGCAACGACGCATGGGGGCCTTCCGGCAACGATGATAGAGGTGGGCGACACAAGTATCACCGGCCCGTCGGCCGCGCAAGCGACGGGATCGCGATTCTCGCCCGGCGGCGCCGCACTGACGCTTCACGGCGCCTGGGATACACTGTCGGCCCACGTCACGGAATGGCCCATGAGCGATCCGATCCAGGCCCAGGGGCCGCGTCATCGCGGCATCTACCTGCTGCCGAACCTCTTCACGACGGGCGCGATGTTCGCCGGTTTCTACGCGATCGTGTCCGCGATCGGCGGGCATTACGCGGTGGCGGCGCTGGCCGTTTTCGTCGCCGGCATCCTCGACGGCATGGACGGACGGGTCGCCCGCCTGACCAACTCGCAGAGCGAATTCGGCGTTCAGTACGATTCGCTCTCGGATCTGGTCAGCTTCGGCCTCGCCCCGGCGCTGGTCATGTACACGTGGGCCCTGTCGTCGCTGGCGGCGTATGGCCCGGTCTGGGGCAAGATCGGCTGGGCAGCGGCCTTCATCTACGCGGTGTGCGCGGCATTGCGCCTCGCCCGCTTCAATACGCAGGTCGGGGTCGCCGACAAGCGTTACTTCCAGGGCCTGGCCAGCCCGGCCGCGGCGGGCCTTTGCATGTCGTTCGTCTGGACGATGGAGAAGTTCGACATCGCCGGCCCGTCGGTCGCGTTCGTCGCCATGCCCCTGGCGGTCATCGCCGGTCTGCTGATGGTCAGCAACGTACGCTATTACAGCTTCAAGGCGTGGCCGAAGGGCGACCGGGTGCCCTTCATCTGGCTCATCGCGGCGGTGCTGATCGTCGTGCTCCTGCTGGTCGACACCGCCCGGGTGCTGTTCGCCGTGGCGGTGATCTACACGATCTCCGGCCCGATCATGACACTGTGGGGGCGCGCCACGCGCCGTCGCCGGGCACGTCGTCACGCCAGGGCGCCGGAGTAACGCCGTGGTCGCCGGACCGGAACGTCGGGATCGTCTGCTCAGGGTGATGGGGGTCACGCCCTGGCGCCTGCGCAGCGCACCGGCCATGCCGGAGATGCCCGTCGACGCCGCCAACGATGCATCGCGCGGTCGCGTCGACTGCGTCGTCGTGCTGCCCGCGAACGCCACCGAGCGCGAACTGGATCTCGTCGGACGTGCCCTGCGCGGTCGAGGCCCCGTTCTCGGACGCGCCCCGCGCATGCACGTCGACGCGAAGGGCCTTACGGGTGTGCCGGTGGCGCGGTCGTACCTCGTCTTCGGTGAGGCGCAGGCACGGGCACTGGGTCACGAGCTTCCGGCGGCGGTCATGAGCGAAGCCCAGATCGTTCTCGTCGATCCGCCGGCGGCGATCGTCGCGGACGCCGCGGCGAAGCGACGGCTGTGGAACGGTCTGCGCGCGCTCGGACGCACGCTTCGCGGAGCCTGAATCGATGGTCGCCGTGGCCCGCCCCTCGACGGAAGTCCGCGCCATGCGCCGCGAGGACCTCGACGCCGTCGTCGCCATCGAACATGCGTCCTACGACTTCCCCTGGAGCGCCGGCATCTTTCGCGACTGCCTGCAGGCCGGGCACAACTGTTGGGTGCTGGTGCACGACGGCGAGATCGCCGGCTACGGCATCCTTTCCGTCGCGGCGGGGGAGGCCCACGTGCTCAACGTCTGCATCGCCGATACGCATCGCGGGCTCGGCTACGGCCGGCGCATGATGCGCCGGCTGATCGATCTCGCCCGCTGGTACGGCGCGGAGCGCATCTTCCTCGAGGTGCGACCGTCGAATCCGGTGGCGAAAGCCTTGTACGACTCGCTCGGATTCACCCAGATCGGCAGACGCCCCTCGTACTACCCGGCGAAGGGCGGTCGCGAGGACGCGATCGTGATGTCGCTGGAGATGGTGGCGCCGGACTGAGCCACCCTCCTGGCATCACCCGTCCCGCAGCAGGGCCATCGGCGACGTGCGCAGCACCTTTCGCGTGCCGAGCAGCCCGATGATCATCACGATGAAAGCGGCGATCGCGGCCGCGGCGACGAGCGGCCATACCGGCGGCACGAAGTCCTCGATGCGGAACACCGCGTTGCCCAGCCACAGACCCGCGCCCAGCGCACCGAACGCCGCCGTGAGGCCGGCGACGAGTCCGAGCAGCGCGAACTCGCAGGCCGCGGCGGCGCGCAGTTGCGCGCGCGTCGCGCCTAGCGTGCGGAGCAGGGCGGCCTCCTTGCGACGCTCCTGCGCGCTCGCCGCGAGCGCGGCGGTCAGCACCAGCGCCCCGGCGAGCAGGCTGAATCCGAGCACCCAGCGCACGGCGCCGCCGACGCGGTCGACGATCTCGCGCACGCGATCGAGCAGCGCGTCGACATCGATGAGGCTGAGGTTGCCGAAGTCGCGCGACACCTTAGCGAGCGCGTCGCCGTGGCCGCGCGGAAGGTAGAAGCTGGTCAGCCACGTGTGCGGTAGTTCGCTCGCATGGGCCGGGTCGAGCAGCAGGAAGAAGTTCACGCGGAACGAACTCCAGTCGACCTTGCGCACGCTGGTGACGCGTGCGTCGAGCGTGCCTTCGCCGACTTCGAAGCTCAGCGTGTCGCCGAGCTTCAGCTGGTAGCGATCGCGCCACGACGTATCCACGGAGACCTCCGCCTGCGCCGGCGCCGCGCCGGGCCACTGGCCCGCGACGACTTCGTTGGAGGGCGGCAGTTCGGCGCTCCACGACAGGCGCAGCTGACGATCGGCGGAATCCCTGGCCTCGTCGTTGGCGAAGGCGATGCGGTCGATCGGCTGGCCGTTGATCGCGGTGAGCTTGCCGACGGCCAGCGGCATCATGTTCGTGCGGCTCGCACCGAGGGCGCCCAGCGCCTGCGTGAACGCGTCGCGCTGGTCGTCCTGCAGGTTCAGCGCGAACCAGTTCGGCGTGTCGACGGGAAGCTCGCGTCGCCAACCTTCGAGCAGCGACGGCGCGATGACCGCCAGGAGCAGGAGCGCGCACAGACCCAGCGAAAGCGCGGTGGCCTGTACCAACGACAGGCCGCGGCGTCGCGCGAGCGCCGCGAGGCCCAGCCGCAACGCCGGGTGCGCGCCGGGCGCGACGCGCCGCGCGATCACGAGCAGCAGCGCGGACAGCAAGGCGGCGACGACCGCGACCCCGGCGAGGCTGGCGGCGAGGATGCCGGCAAGCTTCGCGGAATCGCTCTGCACCCAGAGCAGGCCGATCGCGGTCACCAGCGGCACGAGGTACAGGGCGTCGAAGCGGCGCACGCGCCGCTGCATCGATTCGCGAAAGACGGCGACGGGTGGCACTTCCGCCAGCCGCACGAGCGGCGGTAGCGCGAAGCCGGCGAGCACGGCGAGGCCCATCGCCGCCGCCGCGAAGGCGGGGCCCAGAGGGAGGCTGGTCGGGATGTTGTCGAACAGCTGGCTGGCGAAATACCACGCGCCCTGGGCGAGGGCCAGCGCGATCGCCATGCCGAGCGCGGCGGCGGTTAGCGCCAGCGCGGCCAGCGTGGTCACGAGGAGAGCGGCGACGCGTCGTCGCGGCGTGCCGAGCGCGCGCAGCAGCGCGACCTCGCCGGCCTTGCGCCGCGCGTAACGTGCCGACGCGAGGGCGATGGCCACGCCCGCGAGGAGCGCCGACAGCAACGCGGTGAGGCGCAGGAAGCTGCTCGCGCGGTCGAAGGCCGTGCGCATGCGTTCCTGCATCTTCTCCGGCGTGATGAGCTCGGCGCCCTGCGGAAGGGACTCCCGTTCCGCGCTGGCGCGCCACGCGGCGACCGCGCCCGGCGCGCCGGAGACGAGCAGGCGGTGCCGCGCGCGGCTGCCGATGGACAGCAGGCCGGCGTCGCTGGCGTCGTCGAGGTTCATCAGGGCGCGCGGCGCGAGCGCGAAGAGCTCGCCGCCGTCCGGCTGGCGCAGCAGTTCAGCGGCGACGGTGAGGTCGCGTCCACCGACCTGGATCGTCTGCCCCGCGCGGATCCCGAGGCCGACCATGGCACGATGGTCGAGGAACACTTCGCCGCGACCGGGTCCGTGCGCGACGCGGTCGCGGCCGTCGGCACCGCGGACTTCCAGCGTGCCGCGCAGCGGATACGCGCGGTCGGTGGCGAGCACGTCGAGGAGCTGGCTGCGGTCGCCGACGAAGGCGACGCTGCGGAACGAGGCGCCGCGGGTGACCGCGAGGCCGTTCGCTTGCGCCGAACGCGACATGGGTTCGGGGAGCGTCGCCGGTGCCGAGACGCCGAGGTCGCCGCCGATGAGTTCGGCCGCGCTGGCGAGGATGCCGCGCTCGATGCGCGTGGAGAGGGTGGCGACGACGCCCAGGGCGATCACCGCGAGCACGAGCGAGGCGGCGAGCGTGCGCAGCTCGACCAGATGCCACTCGCGGCGCAGCGTGCGCAGGGCGAGGCGCAGCACGTTCATGCGGTGACTCCGAGACGGCCTTCGTGCAGTTCCGCCGAGCGCGCGCAGCGGGCGGCGAGGCGCGGGTCGTGCGTCACGAGGATCAACGTGGTGGCGTGCTGCCGGTTCATGTCGAAAAGCAGGTCGCCGATGTGCTCGCCGGTGTGCTGGTCGAGGTTGCCGGTCGGCTCGTCGGCGAAGAGGATGCGCGGACGGTGCACGAAGGCGCGGGCGAGGGCCACTCGCTGCTGTTCGCCGCCGGAGAGCTGGGCCGGGTAGTGCCGGCGCCGCGCGGCGAGGCCCACCGCGTCGAGCGCGGCGTGGGCTCGTTCGCGCGCCGAGTCGTCGCCTTCGAGTTCGAGGGGGAGCATCACGTTCTCCTCGGCCGTGAGGGCCGGGAGCAGATGGAACGACTGGAACACGAAGCCCACGAGGCGCCGGCGGATCGCGGCCCGGGCTTCCTCGTCCATCGCCTCCAGCGCCTGGCCGTCGAGCCGGATCCCACCCGTCGTGGGAACGTCGAGGCCCGCCAGCAGTCCCAGGAGCGTGGTCTTGCCCGAGCCGGAAGCGCCGACGATGGCGAAGCTTTCTCCCTCCGCGACGCGCAGGTTCACGCCCGAGAGGATGTCGAGCCTGCCCTCCGGGCCGAAAACCGACTTGCTAACATCCGTCACTTCGAGAAGAACCTGGGAAGAATCGCTCATGCGCCGTTGCCTTGTCCTGTTGCTGTTGTTCGTCGGATGCGCCATCGCCCAGGCGGCCGAAACGCCGCGCAAGGTGCTGGTGCTCGGGGACTCGTTGTCGGCGGCGCACAACATCCCGGTGGAGGCCGGCTGGGTGCGTCTGCTGGACGCGCGCACTTCGAAGATGGCGACGCCGTGGACGATGGTCAATGCCAGCATCAGCGGCGAGACGTCCCTGAGCGGCCGCAACCGCCTTCCGGGCCTGCTGCAGAAGCAGCGCCCGGGCGTCACGATCATCGAACTGGGCGCCAACGACGGGCTGCAGGGACTGCCGCTGGCCCAGCTCGCGCAGAATCTCGACACCATGATCGGCGCCGCCAAGGCGGCCGGGTCGAAGGTGCTCCTGCTGGGGATCGAGCTGCCCGTGAACTACGGGCCGCAGTACCGCGACGGCCTGCGCAAGGTGTACGCCGATGCCGCGCGCAAGCACGGTGTCGCGCTGGTGCCCTTCCTGCTCGACGGCGTGGCGCTGGACGCCGCGCTGATGCAGGACGACGGCCTGCATCCGAAGGCCGCGGGCGAACCCCGGGTGGCGGAGAATGTGTGGAAAGCGCTTAGCCCGATGCTGCGTTAGTCGACGCCGCCTGCACGTTTCCCTACCCACAATGAATTCTCGTTTTCGGTCTTCACGCTGTTCTCACCGGTCCGGCCGTTAACTCTTCACATTTGTGAATCAGCGAAAGGAGTGGAGCGATGAGCAACCGCGACGAACAGGCAGGCCTGATCCTTCTGGTCGAGGACAACCGCCAGATCGCCGAGATGGTCGGTGAATTCCTGGAGCGCCGGGGCTATTCGGTCGACTACGCCGCCGATGGCGTGAGCGGCCTGCACCTGGCCGTGTCCAACAGCTATGACGTGATCGTGCTCGACCTGATGTTGCCCGGCATGGACGGCCTGGACGTCTGCCGCAAGCTGCGCAAGGACGGCAAGAAGTCCACCCCGGTGCTCATGCTCACCGCGCGCGACACGCTGGAAGACAAGCTCGTGGGCCTCGAGGCCGGCGCCGACGACTACCTCGTCAAGCCGTTCGAAGTCCGTGAGCTCGAAGCGCGCCTGCGCGCGCTGATCCGCCGCGATCGCCGCCAGGTGTCGTCCGAGGTGCTCAACGTCGGCGACATGACGCTGGACACCGCCACCCTGCGCCTCACCCGTGGCGGCCAGGAACTCACGGTGTCGCCCATCGGCCTGAAGCTGCTCGCGATCCTGATGCGCGAATCGCCGCGCGTGGTCAGCCGTCGGGACATCGAGCGCGAGATCTGGGGCGACACGCTGCCCGATTCGGATACCCTCCGCTCGCACCTCTACAACCTGCGCCGCGTGATCGACAAGCCGTTCGATCGTCCGCTGCTGCACACGATCCACTCCGCGGGATACCGCCTGGCCGACCTCGACTCCGAAGTCGCCGCGTCGCAGACGGCATGACGCGGGAGCAAGGTCGGAACTGATCGATGGAAGGCAGGGCACCGAAGGAAAAACGGCGACGGCGCGGCTCGTTTCGCGCGCGCGTGGCCGTCGTGTTCGTCTTGCAGACGGCGGTGATGATCATCGCCTCGCTGATGGCGGCCAACAACGTAGCCCCCGTCGGCGCGGTGATCGCGATCATGCTGTGCTCGGGCGGGCTGGCCTGGCTCGCCGTGTCGCGGGAGTGGATTCCCGTGGCGGCGCTTGCCCGCCTGCTCGATGGCTGGGATCCCGATCGCCCGAACATGGAAGGGCTCGATCGCGAGGGCGACAAGCGCGCGGACGGCGACATCGGCAGCCTGATCCGGGGCCTGCATGGACTGGCGACGCGAATCGAGGGTTACGGCGAACGGGAGCGAAACTTCACCCGCGATGCCAGCCACGAACTGCGCAGTCCGCTCACGGTCATCAAGATGTCGTCGGACATGCTCGCCGACGAAGCGGAACTCTCCGAGTTCGGCCACCGCTCGCTGGAGCGCATCCGTCGTTCCACGCGGGAACTGGAAGCCCTCGTCGAGGCGTTCCTGATCCTCTCGCGCGAGTCGGACCAGGGGCTGGCCGAGGAGGATTTCGTGGTGAACGCCGTGCTCCGCCAGGAGGTGGATTACGCGCGGGAGCTCATCGCCGGGCGTCCGGTGGAGCTCGTGCTCGACGAGCCGGCCAGTTTCGCGCTGCATGCCTCGCCGCGCGTTTTCGCGGTGCTCTGCGGGCAGCTGATCCGCCACGCGCTGCAGCAGACCGACCAGGGCACGATCGTCGTGACGGTCATGCCCGGCAGCGTCAGCGTGATCAATCCCGCGCTCGACGCGCCGGAGGAAGGCAGCCGCCGCCATGCGGCGGTCGACCGGCACGGCTTCGACCTCGCCATCGCACGTCGTCTCTCGGATCGCTTCCAGTGGCCGCTGGAACTGCGTGCGCTGCCGGGCGCCAGCCGTATCGCCAGCGTGCGCTTCCCGCATCCGCAGCCCGTGGAAGCCTGAGCGTTCCCCGCCGTCAGCGGATCAGTCGATCGATCCGGGCGGCGTCGAGCAGACCGCTGGCCGCGTCGCGCGTCCCGTCGGCGCGGATCACCAGCGTGCGCGGCGTCTCGCCGCCCCATGATGGATCGAGCAGGAAGTTGATGCGGTCGGGCGTCGCGTCGGCGTAGGCGCGCGTGGGCAGGCTATCGAGCTTCGCCGTCTTCAGTCGCGCTTCGAGAGCCGCGGCCTGGCTGACGGGGTCCGTGGCGACGATCACGAGCTCGATCCCGGGATGCGATGCGCGGAAGGTCGCCAGTGCGTCCAGATTGGCTTCGCAATACGCGCAGTCGAGGGCCCACAGCGCGATCACCCGCGTCCCTTGCGCCGGTGGCTTCAGCAGGGTGGAAACATCCTCGGCCTGCAACGCCGTCGGCGGGACCGCGAAGGCGGGCGCCGCAAGGATTAGCGCGGCGAACGCCGCAAGCAGCCGCCGCATCACAGCGCCTCCGTCGGCACCAGACGGAACCGGCCGTCGGGGTTCCATGCGACGAACGCGCGATCCTTCCAGACGACCAGCTTCGGCCAGCCGGAGGGGCCGTCGGCATGCGCGATGGCGCGCGGCTCGCTGAAGTGCTCACCGCCGTCGGTGGACTCGCGCAGCGTAAGGTCGAGGCCGTTCGCGGTCATCTGGTGCCAGGCGATCCACACATGCGCGCCGCTGACCGCGACGTCCGCATGCGAGGCGCCGTTCCCGGCCACCGCGACGAGGTGCTTCGGGTCGGCGCCCGGCGCGAGTTGCCCGTACCAGATGGTGGGCTTGCCGTCGGCCGCGCTGAACCACACCGCGTGTCGCGTGCCGCGTCCGTCGATCGCCAGCGAGGGGCCGTGATGCGGGCAACCTTCGATGTGCCACCGCGTGAACGTCGCGCGCTTCACGTTCGGTGCGCCACCGTCCGTCGGCAGCGTCGCGAAGGCGTGGTCGCGGATGTTGTCGCCGTAGATGGCACGGAAGAACGCGTCGACGCGGCCATCGGGCGTCCGCGCGAGCGCGATGCGGCAGCATTCGCAGCTCTGGTCGACGATCTTGCGTTCGGGCGCGAACGTGGCGCCGCGATTGGTCGACCAGCTGTAATAGGTGGCGGCGCCGAGGTAGGGCGCCTTCTTCGCGGTCGCTGCCACGAGGTCGCGCTTGTCGATCCAGGCGACGATCACGTTGCCCTGGGCGTCGACGGCCAGCGAGTCGAAACGGTGCGTGATTTCCGCGGTGTCCGTGTGCACCGTCTTCGGCGGGTCGAAATGCGCACCGCCGTCGAGCGATCGCGAGAAGCGCACGAAGCCCGTCCATGGCAGCTTGCGCGGCTGCGACCACGTCACATAGAGCTCGCCTGCCGGGCCCAACGCGACCTTCGGCCGGTTCTCGCCCTCGGCGTAAACGGGCTCGCCGGTCGGGTTGACGATGGTCGACAGAGCGAAAGTGCGGCCCATGTCGTCGGAACGACGCACGCGCACGTGCTCGCCCACGCTATCGACGACCCAGAGGTGTCCCGCGTCGTCGAGTGCCGCGTCGAATCCGAGCGGCGCCTCGTGGCCCATCGCCATGCCGGCCATGGCGTCGCGCGCCTGCCCGGCGGCGGTACAGGCGAGAAGGAAGGCGAGGGCGAGGATGCGGCGCATGTTCAGTGCTCGTCGGGGCGTTCGCGGACGGGGTGCTTGCTGAGCTTCCGCTGCAGCGTGCGGCGGTGCATGCCAAGGCGGCGTGCAGTTTCCGAAATGTTGCCCTCGCACTCTGTGAGCACGCGCTGGATGTGCTCCCATTCCAGGCGCCGCAGCGGTAGTGGCGCATCGGGCGCGTCGACCAGGTCGTCGAGGTCCGGGCCGGAGTCGCCGTCGAGCAGCGCGCGCACCACCGCGTCGGCGTCGACGGGCTTGGCGAGGTAATCGTGGGCGCCACGCTTGATCGCCTCGACGGCGGTCGCGATCGAGGCGTAGCCGGTCAGCAGCAGCACGCGCATGTCGGGCACGAGCGACTGCAGCTCGGGGATCAGGCGCAGGCCGTTCTCGTCGCCGAGCTTCAGGTCGAGGACGCAGAAGCGCGGCTGGTGCCGGCGGGTCAGCGCGCGCGCGTCGTCCGCGTTGTCGCAGGAGATCACCTCGAAGCCGCGCGAGGTGAGGGCACGCCCCAGCACGCGCGCGAAGGTGGCGTCGTCGTCGACGATCAGCAGCGGGCGGCCGGTGGGTGGAACGAGATCGTTCATGCGTGGTCTCCGATGACCGAAAGAGGCAGGCGCAGGCGCATCTGCGCGCCATGGCCCGTGTTGCTGGCCGCTAGTTCGCCGTCGAGGCGTTCCGCGGTGGCTTCGGCGAGCGCGAGCCCGATGCCGAGTCCGGTGTCCTTCTGCGACAGGCCGAGGGTGCCCAGGTCGTCGAACTCGTCGAAACCGGGGCCCTCGTCCGTCACCGTCAGCTCCAGCCACGAGCCCACGATGCCGATGCGCAGCGACACCGCCGTGCTGTCGTTCATCGCGGAGGCGTCGGCCGCGTTGTTGAGCAGGTTGATCAGCGCGTGGCGTAGCCCGGGTGGCGAGCGCAGCGCGATGCGCCCCGCGCCGGGTTCGAGCCGGACGTCCACGTCGGCTTCGGGTCGCAGCAACTGGAAGCGCTCGAGGCAGACGTGCACGAATTCGTCGAGCGTGATGCGTTCCGGCACCTGCGAGAGCTGCGCCTGGCCGAAGGCGACCATCTCGCGCAGGATCGTGCGGCACCGCTCCACCTGGCCGTCGAGGAGGTCGAGGTCTTCGCCCAGCAGGTTGTCGGTCGCGTGCTCGCGCCGGATTTCGGGAAGCAGCGTGCGCATCGTCGACAGCGGCGTGTTCAGTTCGTGCGCCGCCCCGGCGGCCTGCGTGGCGATGGCGAGGATGCCCTCGTCGCGCAGCGCGCGTTCACGGATGCGCTGCACCTCGCCCTGCTGGACGCGGATCGCCTTGGCGAGGTTGCTGATGAACACGCCCAGCAGGATCGCCATGATCACGAAGTTGACGCCCATGCCCGCGACGTACAGGTCGAAATCCAGACTCTTGTTGCCGAGGGTCGGCAGGGGCAGGTGATAAGGCACCAGCAGCACGTACGCGACGCCGGTGAGGATCGCCACCAGCGACACGCCCGCGATCGAGAGCGCGGCGGCCGAGAGCGCGATGGGCACGAGAAGGAGCGTGACGAAGGGATTCGACGCGCCGCCGGTGAAATACAGAAGGTACCCCAGCACGAGCGTGTCGGCCGCGATGTGCACCACGGCCTCGACCTCCGTCACCTTCCACGGCATGCCGAGGCGGAAGGAGGCCGCGGCGGCGAAGACCGCGAGCACGCAGACGCCGATCATCAGGGGCAGCAGCGGCACGTCGAGCTTCAGCAGCGTGACGCAGGAGAGGATGGCGACGCTCTGCCCGGCGATCGCGCACAGACGCAGCCAGGCGAGGGTTCGTGCGAGCACGAACGGGCCGGAGCGGGACGATGGCGTATGCAGGGTGTCGCTCACGGCGTTCTCTTCAACGCGAAAGGGCCGCCCCGCTGGACGGCCCTTTCGCCGCGTTACAGGTCTTCGTTGTGGACGGGCGGCACCGGCGGCACGTTCGCCAGCGCATGATCGAGTGAAAGCTTCTTCATCAGGGGCAGCATGGCCAGCGCGATCAGCGTGCAGCCGAGGCCGACGAAGCCGAGCTTGTTGAACAGGCTGGTATAGATCGCCAGCGATTCGAGCGGGTTGGTGATGTTGTCGGGAATCGCCGCGACGTTCGCCACGACGCTGCCCATGTACTGCGAGACGCCCACGGCGACGTAGTAGGCGCCCATCATGAAGCCGCCCATGCGCGCCGGCACGTAACGGGCGATCATCGCGAGGCCCAGGCCGCTGACCAGCACCTCGCCGAGCGAGTAGAGGCCGTAGCCCCACACCATGTACCACGACGAGATCGCGCCGTTCACCGCGGTGGTGGCACCCAGGCCGTACATGAAGAAGCCGGCGGCCACGGCGGCGAAGCCGAGGGCGAACTTCGCGGCGACGGGGAAGTCCTTGCCGTGCTTGCCGAGCGAGTTGTAGAGCCACACGAGGATCGGCGACAGGATCACGATCCAGATCGCGTTGAGCGACTGGAACTGCTCGGGAATCCAGCGGAACAGCTCGAAGCCGAACAGGCTGAACGACAGGTCGACGTTGCGCTGCGCGAACAGGTTCAGCGAGGTCGACATCTGCTGGTAGAAGATGAAGAAGAAGATCGTCTGCACCGTCAGCACCAGCGCCGCGATCAGGCCGGCGCGCTCGCCGCGCTCGCTCGAACGGATGAGGTGGATGAAGATGCCGAGGATCACGACGCCCGCGAGGTAGACGCAGGCCTTGGCGACGCTCTGGTTCTGCAGGATGTACGCCGAGGCGCCGACGACCGCGAGACCGCCGATGACGACGCCGATGACGTTCTTCGCGACGGGCGGACGCTCGTCGGGCGCGGAGCCGACGTGCGCGAGCGTCTGGCGCATGAAGTAGTAATTGACGAGGCCGAGCACGAGGCCGATGGAGCAGACGCCGAACGCGGTATGCCAGCCGAGCGCGTCGCCGTAGTGCTGGCCGACGTAGTCGCGAATCCAGGGCGTGAGCAGCATCGAGACGGTGGAGCCGATGTTCACCGCCATGTAGTAGATGGTGAACGCGCTGTCGATGCGGACCTCGTCGCCCTCGTAGATCTTGCGCACGAGGTTGCCGGCGTTGGGCTTGAACAGGCCGTTGCCGAAGACGATCACGCCGAGGGCGAGATAAAGGGCGTACGTGTTGTTGGTCGGGATCCAGAGGAGGGCGTAACCGACCATCAGGACGACCGCACCCGTCAGCATGGTGCGACGGGTGCCGAGGAATTTGTCGCCGATCCAGCCGCCGATGGCGGGGGTGGCGTAGATCAGCGCGGCGGCCGCGCCCCAGACGAGGTTCGCATCGGTATCGGCGAAGCCGAGCTTCTTCACCATGTAGGTGACCATCAGCACCTGCATGCCGTAGAAGCCGAAGCGCTCCCACATTTCGATGAGGAAGACCGTGCTGAACGACTTGGTCTGAGAAACGGGTGGATTCTGGATGGGCATGTATTTTCCGGACACATTGGAAGCAGCGAGTCGGGCGGATCGCCCGGCTCCCATCGCCGGCCTCCTGAACGAAGGCACAACCGTTCAAGCGTAATACAAATGGTCCGACGGGTCGTGTTGCAGCGCCAGAGGGGCGCGGCGATTCGCCACGGCGCTTCGCCCTAAGCCGGCCGGAAGGCGGCCTGTGGCATGATACGGGCCGTTTCCCGCGCCCGAATCCGCTCCGATGCCGCACCGCACCCACTTCCTCACCGCCAGGCGCCTCTGCCCGGCGTCCGCTTCGGCGGCCTGACCGGCATGGCATCGACCGAGCGGCGCGGGCCGCGGCAGATCTATGCGGCCTTCCGCTGGTCGATGCAGGGCCTGCGCGCCTGTTTCCGCCACGAGGCCTCGTTCCGGCTGGAAGTCCTCCTGGCCATCGTGGTGGTGCCGCTCGGCCTGTGGCTCGGGCAGGGGGCGATCGAGAAGATCGTCCTGATCACCTTTCCCATGCTGGTCCTGTCGGCCGAACTGCTCAACTCCGCCATCGAGGCCGTGGTCGACAAGGTCAGTCCCGAATTCCACGAACTGGCCGGCCGGGCGAAGGACATGGGCTCCGCGGCCGTGTTCCTCCTCATGATGATGGTGCTGGTCAGCTGGGCGCTGATCCTTGGGCCGCGGCTGTTGGGCTAGGCGTCCACGCGGCCCGGCTTTGCGGTAAGTTGTGCCCCGCACACCTCCAAGGAAACCGCCGCCATGAAGACACTCCTCCGCGCGTTCGCCCTCGTCCTTCTCGCCGGCTTCCTGAGCGGCTGCGGATACAACGCCATCCAGCGCGAAGACGAGGCGGTCAAGGCCGCCTGGTCGGAAGTGCTCAACCAGTACCAGCGCCGCGCCGACCTGGTGCCCAATCTCGTCAACACGGTGAAGGGCTACGCGCAGCACGAAGAACGCGTGCTGACCGAGGTCACCAACGCCCGCGCGAAGGTCGGCCAGACCCAGATCACTCCGGAACTTCTCAACGATCCCGAGGCGCTGGCGAAGTTCCAGGCGGCCCAGGGGCAGCTGACCAGCGCGCTTTCGCGCCTGATGGTGGTGAGCGAAAACTATCCGCAGCTCAAGGCCGATGGCTCCTTCCGCGACCTGCAGGCGCAGCTGGAAGGCACCGAGAACCGCATCACCGTGGCGCGCAACCGCTACGTCGCCGCGGTGCAGAGCTACAACACGCTGATCCGCTCGTTCCCGAACAACCTCACGGCGAAGGTCATGGGTTACCAGGTCAAGCCGAACTTCAGCGTCGAGAACGAGAAGGCGATCTCCACCGCCCCGACCGTCGATTTCGGTTCCACCCCGGCCCCGGCATCCACGGCCGGTCGCTGATGCGTGGTTTCGCGGCAGCCCTGCTGTTCGCCGTCGCCCTGCTGGTGCCGCCTGCGGCGGCACTGGCGGACGACGTCGCGGTACCTAAGCTCGCTCGGCACGTCACGGACCTCACCGGGACGCTGACGGAGGCGCAGGTGGCGCAGCTCGACGCGCGCCTCGTTGACCTGGAGAAGGCCAAGGGCGCGCAGGTCGTGGTGCTGATGGTGCCGACGACGCAGCCGGAGGACCTCGAGAGTTACTCGCTCAAGGTAGCGGAGACGAACAAGGTGGGGCGCGAAGGGCCCGACGACGGCGTGCTCGTGCTGCTGGCGAAGAACGATCGCCGCGTTCGCATCGAAGTCGGCTACGGCCTGGAAGGGGCGCTGCCGGACGCGATCGCGTCGCGCATCATCCGCGAATACATGGCGCCGAAGCTGCGCGCGAACGATTACTTCGGTGGCATCAACGAAGCGCTCAACGCGATCACCCAGATCGTGCAGGGCGAAGCGTTGCCGCCACCCGTCGCGCCGGACGAGAGCCACGAGCGGCGCCGCGGGGGCCTCGGCCACCTGCTGATTCCGCTGCTGTTCGGGGCGATCTTCCTGCGCGGCATCCTCGGCCGCGCGCCGCTCGGCCTGCGCATGCCGGTCGGTGGCGCGATCGCCGGCGGCCTCGGCTGGCTGTTCCTGCAGTCCATCCTCGGCGGCGTGGTCGGCCTCATCGCCGGCGCGCTGATCATGGCGATTCCCCTCGGCGCCGGCCGTTCGATCGGCGGTGGCGGCTGGGGCGGCTTCGGCGGCTGGGGCGGTGGCGGCGGGTTCGGTGGCGGCGGCTTCGGCGGCGGCGGGGGAGGCGGCGGCTTCAGCGGAGGCGGCGGCAGTTTCGGTGGCGGCGGCGCATCGGGGAACTGGTGATGAATTTCGGACGCATGGCCAGCAACCTCTTCGGCGCCTGGTTCCAGATCGGTCGCCATTTTCCGCGTGAGACGCTGGACGCGATCACGAAGACGGTCGCCGAAGGCGAGGGACGTCACCGTGGGGAACTTCGCGTCGTGATCGAATCGCGCCTGTCCCTGGCCGACGTGGCGGCGGGCGTCACGGCCCGCGACCGCGCCACCGCGCTGTTCTCGCACCTGCGTGTCTGGGACACCGAGGAGAACTGCGGCGTGCTCCTCTACGTGCTGCTCGCCGAGCACCGCATCGAGATCGTCGCGGACCGCGGTATCGCGAAGGCGGTCGCGCCGGCCGAATGGGCGGCGATCACGGCGCACATGCGCGATGCGTTCGCGCAGGGGCGCTACCGTGAGGCCGTGCAGACCGGCGTGGCGGAAGCCGGCGACCTCCTGGCCCGCCATTTCCCGGGCGACGGCGAACCTCGCAAGAACCAGTTACCGGATCATCCGCTGGTGCTGTGATCCGGATGCCTTCGTTCGCCGCGCTTCCGCAGCGTCATCCCGGTGCAAACCGGGATCCACGGCCTCGGTTCCCATCGGTGCGTGGCGGTAGCGCCGTTCGACGATCGCTCCGCCGTAGGCACCGGCGTACGCCGGTGCGACGGTAAGGGGAGCCGCCCGGCGGCTCAGAAACTCTGCTGGTATCCGACGTACCAGTAGCGGTCGATGTCGAACGCCGGGTTGTACGGCGGGCTGCCGCCGCCGGCGCTCGACACGTTGTAGTAGAGCGGGCCCTTGCGCGCGAAGACGTTGTTCACGCCGACGCGGAAGCTGCCGTTCCACGGTGCCAGCCAGCGCACCTGCAGGTCGTTGAAGGCGACGCCGCCCTTGCGGCTGAGGCCGGTGGCGCCCGTGAGCGCGTTGATCGCGTCGGGGCGGTTGCATTCGACATCCGCGGACCAGCACGAATCCTTCAGGCCCGAGAACCAGCGTGTGGTCCACGTCGCACCGAAGCGCCGCCACGACCAGTCGAGCGAAAGGTTCGAGCGAACGCGGTAGAGCCCCTGCACCCCGTTCATGTATCCTGCCAGATGGCGCGGCGCGCCGCCGGGGCTGCCGACCTGCGTGTAATCCTTCAGATAGGTGCTGTCGGAGAGCAGGGTGAACTCGCCGTAGCGCGTCTCGGGGAACCGGTAATGCAGGCCGAGATCGTAGCCTTCGGTGCGCAGCGAGCCGAGATTCGCGAGGCTCTCGTCGAGCGATACGATCTGGCCGTCCGCCGCGCGCGTGAAGCGGCCGCACAACGAGGGGTCGTTGCGGACGTAGCAGAAATTGAGGATGTCGCCCGCGAGCACGGGCGTGATCACGTCGCGGATGTCGACCTTGTAATAGTCGAGCGTGATGTCCAGTCCTTCGACGTAGCTCGGGCTGTACACCACACCGGCGGTGCGGGTGATCGACGTCTCCGGTTTGAGCGCGGGGTTCGCGCCCGTGGTGAAGGCGGTCGGGTTCTGGCCGCCGGTGGCGGAGCCGATGCGCGCACCGGACTGGTCGATCTGCCGATAGTTCGCCGGCACGCCGGCGGCGGCGCAACGTGCGCGCACCGCGGCATCGGTGGCGGAGGCGCCGTACACGCTGTCGCAGGGATCGAGGAAACTCTCGAAGCTCTCGCTCGCGCCGGCGTACAGGTCGGCCACCGTGGGGGCACGGAACCCTTCCGCGAACGTGGCGCGGAGCAGCAGGTCGTCCACCGGCTTCCAGCGCAGGCTGTACTTGTTGTTCGTGCGGCCGCCGAAGGCGGAGTAGTGCGAGTAACGGCTCGACACGTTCGCCGCCAGTTCGCGCGCGAGCGGGAGGTCCGCGAGGAGCGGCACGTCGAGTTCGAGATAGGCCTCGTTCGCGATGTAGCCGCCGTTCGTCGGAGCGCTGGCGAGCTGGGTCGTCAGTCCCGCCGAATCGGCGGGGTACGGTACGTAACGACCGTTCTCGCGACGGTGCTCGATGCCGCCGGCGACGCGCAGCGTCCCCGCGGGAAGATCGACCAGGCCGCCCGTGAGGTTGGCGATGACGTCGTTCGTTCGCGTGGTCTGGTGCGACGTGCCCGTCGACGTCACGTAACGCCAGACGGCGTCCGGCGTGCCGCCGGGGCCCGCGAGGATGTTCCATGGCACGCAGCCTGCCGCGCGATCCGCGGCGCTGGTGCAGGCGGGCTGGCCGTCGAGCGTCGTCGTCGGTCCCAGCGCCTTGCGCGCATTCACTAGGTTGATGTTGCCGCTGGTCGTCTGGCTCGCGCGCGTCTCCGAATAGGCGTAGGTGACGTCCCAGTTCCACGCGTGGTCGAGCCAGTCGAACGTGCCTTCGGCACCGGTGTCGAGATGCAGCGCCTTGCTCTTCGCCCAGTTCACGCGGGGCACTTCGGTGGTGCGACGGAAGAACGCGGTGTCGTAACCGGGAAACGGGTTGTAAGCGTTGTCGGCGTCGATCGCGAGGCCGGCGTCGCGTCCCGAACCGCTCTGCAGCGGATAGCCTGCCGCCTGCCAGCGCGTGTCGCGCACCCCGTAGTCGGCCATGCCGCGCAGGGCGATGTCGTCGGTGAGGTTGTAGCGACCCGTCGCGAACAGGTTGCGCAACTTGCTGCCGGCGCGGAACGTCATATCGCGGGCCGTCGCGTACTTGTCGGCGTTGCTGTCGACGTCGTACGGGTGGTAGTTCGCGAGGTTGGACGTATCGACGACGCCGGGATGGTTCGCGACGTAGCGGTTGGCGATCCAGCTGCCGTCGCCGGCGTAGTTGCCCGCGCCGGGGGTGCCCGGTGCGCGCGGGTCGACCACGCCGCCCCATGGCCCCATGCCGAGACCGGCATCGGCGTGCCGTGGGCCGTACGCGCTGCGCGTGAGCGAGCGCTTCGCGTCGCGCAGGTCGTCCGCGTCGTCGTAACTCGCGCCGAGGATCAGCGAGCCGCGCTGGCCGCTCCGGCCCCAGGTGAAGGCGCCATGCTTCGTGGCGCCGTCGCCCTTGCCGTTCTGGCCGTAGAGGACGTCGGCCGAGGCGCCTTCGAAGCGGTCGGTCGTGATGATGTTGACCACGCCGCCGATCGCGTCGGAGCCGTAGATGGAGGACGCGCCGTCCTTGAGTACCTCGATGCGCTCGACGATCGCGACGGGAATGGTGGAGAGGTCGGTCAGTCCGCCGAGGCTCGTGGTCCAGCGGCGGCCGTTGACGAGCACGAGCGTGCGCACGGCGCCGAGATTGCGCAGGTTCGCGTAACGGCCGCCGGCGTCACCGCTGGAGGAGAGGGTGTCCTGCGGCGTGACCTCGGGCGTCGCTGCCGAGGGCATGCGCGCGACGATGCTGCCGAGATCGGACAGGCCGGTGGCGCGGATGGCCGCGCGGTCCATGGTGAAAACGGGCTGCGCGGTTTCGACATCGGTGCCGCGGATGCGCGAGCCCGTCACGGTGACGTTGACCGGTGCCAGCATTTCGGCCGGCGCGGTCTGCTGGGCATGCACGGCGGTTCCGGACAAGGCGGCCAGGAGCGCACTCGCGAGCGCCATACGTCGCCTCGCGACCTGGCGCGTGTGCCCGGTACTCACGTGCATACCCCAAAACCTCCCAAGCCCCGCCTCACCCCACCCGGGCCCGACGATCGCGCCAACATAGCGCCTGCGGGCCGGGGGGGCAACCTCGCTGCGGATGGGCCTATGGCGCCGCCTGTGCCGTCGCCGGCCTGTCGCCGCCCAGGTGCTTGTCCAGGAACGCCTGCAGCCGGTTGTAGAACTCCTCGACGTTCTCCGGCTTGACGAAGCCGTGCCGCTCGTCGGGCTTGGTCAGCGTCTCGTACGGCTTGTGGGCGGCGTCGAGCGCGGCGCGCATCGCCTTGAACTGCGCGAACGGCGCGCGCTGGTCGTCTTCGCCATGGACGAGGAACACCGGCACGTCGATCTTGTCCGCCAGGTGGGTGGGCGAGTTGGCGGCGAGATCGGCCTGGTCCTTGCCGATCACGGTGGTCAGGTAACTGCGGCCGGATTTCCTGTCCTTGATGTCGCCCTTGTTGTACATCATGTCCAGGTCGTAGATGCCGTCGTAACCCACGGCGCACCGGAACATGCCGGGCGCGCGGACGGGCACCATCATCGCCGAGTAACCGCCGAAGCTCGCGCCGTAGACGCACACGCGTCCCGGGTCGGCGAAACGCTGCGCGATGGCCCACTTCACGCCGTCGATCAGGTCTTCCTGGATGCGCGTGCCCCACTTCAGGTAACCCGCCTGCTCGAACGTGCTGCCGCGGCTGCCGGAGCCGCGATAGTTCACCTGCAGCACGAGGTAACCGCGGTTCGCGAGGAACTGCGCGTCGTCCTCGTAGAACCAGTCGTCGGAGACGCCGTGCGGACCGCCGTGGGGCATGAGGACCAACGGCAGGTTCGTTTCGGGCTTGCCCTTCGGGAAGGTAAGGATGGCTTCGAGCTCGAGTCCGTCGCTCGCCTTGAAGCGCAGTGGCCGGCGCTCCGACATCTTCGCCGGATCGATCCACGGCTTGGCGTCGAACAGCTTGCTGACCTTGAACGTCTTCGTGTCGATGATCATGTAACGGCCCGGCTCGCGGTCGCTCGACACGCTGAACATCAATTGGCCGCCGTCCTCGCTGTAATCGACGAAGCTGACGAACTGGCCCGGGAATTTCTGCGACAGCGCCATGTGCAGCTTGGCGATCGGCGACGCCGGATCGATGTAGGTCGGCTGCGGGATGCCCGTGTCGGCGATCGTGCCGAAGGGACGCAGTGGCGCGGGCGTCCACAGGCCCGACGCGCTCACCTCGCTGAAGTCGTCCTTGCGGATGATCTTCGGGTTGCCACCGTCCTCGTCCTGTTCGACGAACGCGCCGCCCTTGCCGTCGGGACTGTACTTCGCGTAGATGCGGTTGCTGCCCGCCACGCTCGCGACCGGCGTGAAGTTCTGCTGCTGCGCGCTGCCGGAAAGCTTGTTCCAGCCGCTGCCCTCGCGATGGAACACGACCCAGCGGAACGAGTCGTCCGTGCCGAACGCGAAGCGCGCCTGGCCGTCGGGCGAGATCATGAAGCTCATGCCGCCGATGCCGATGTCGGCCATCTGCTTGCGCGTGCTCGTCTTCGCGTCCACGTCGTAGAGCGTGCTGCGATTCTGGTCGAGCCACGACGTGGCCCGCATGTAGAAGTGCCCGTTGTTCTGCACCGGCAGGCCTTCGATCTCGCCCCAGCCCTCGTCGGTGGCGCGGGTCGCCGCGCGCTTGCCCACGGCCTGGTAGCCGTACAGGTAGTCGGGATTCTTGCCATCGACGTCGATGGACATGATCTCGCCGGTGAGCATCGTCCGGCCGATGGAACCGTCAACCTTGCCGCGCGCCACGACGAGACGGGTCGGGCTGGCCCAGGCGATCTTCGCCGGTGCCTCGTAGGGTGGCATGCGGATCAGGGTGACCGCCTTGCTCATGTCGCCCACGCGGTAGATCGCGAGGCCGTGCGTCTTGCCGTCCGGGTCGTGGAAGGCGAGCGAGACGTACTGGCCGTCCGGGGACAGGCTCGGGCTGGTCAGCGGCATGCGCCGCGCGAAATCGGCGACGGGTACCAGGTCGGCGGCCGAGGCGGCGGTCGAGGCGAGGCAAAGCGCGGCCAGCATGGGCCGCGCGAGGCGGTTGATCATGGAGTCTCCCCTGTTCGATGTGTCCGTATCGTGCCGTCCCCCCGGACGGCCTCCGTGGGCCGATATAGCCGATCCCCGGCCTCGCCACAAGGCGACCTGCGGACAGGGTGGGGCGGTACACTTGGCGCCTGCATCTCATCCGGGCGTTCCATGGCCACTCCGTACGTCGTCAACATCGATCCCGTCGCGCTCTCGCTCGGTCCGGTCCAGGTCCACTGGTACGGGCTGATGTACCTCGGTGGTTTCCTCGGCGGCTGGGCCCTCGGCGAGTACCGTCGCCGCCAGGGCAGGCTGCCGGTCAGCTCCGAGCGCTTCGGCGACCTGATGTTCTACCTGATGATGGGCGTGGTGCTCGGCGGTCGCGTCGGTTACATGCTGTTCTATACGAACATCGACTGGATCTGGACCGATCCCGTCGCGCTCTTCCGCGTCTGGGACGGCGGCATGTCGTTCCACGGCGGCCTGCTGGGCGTGCTCGTGGCGGGCCTCTGGTGGTCGCGGCGCAACGGCGTGAAATTCTTCGACACGGTGGACTTCGTCGCGCCGCTCGTCCCGCTCGGTCTCGGCCTCGGCCGCCTCGGCAACTTCATCAACGGCGAGCTGTGGGGCAAACCCACCGATCTGCCCTGGGCCATGATCTTCCCCCACGCGCCCGACGCGCTGCCGCGCCACCCGAATCCGCTCTACGAATTCGCGCTCGAGGGCGTGGTGATGTTCGTGGTGCTGTGGCTGTATTCGATGAAGCCCCGTCCGCGCTACGCGGTGTCGGGCCTGTTCGGTCTGCTCTACGGATGCTTCCGCTTCGCCATCGAGTTCGTGCGCGTGCCCGACCCGCAGCTGGGCTACCTCGCGTTCGGCTGGGTCACGATGGGCCAGATCCTGTCGCTGCCGCTGATCGCGGTGGGCATCTTCCTGCTGCTGCTTTCGCGGCGGGCGCCCTATGCCCCCGTCGCGCCGGTCACCGCGACGGCGAACGGGTAAAGTCGACGCCCATGCAGCCCTATCTCGATCTCCTCCGTCACGTTCTCGAGCACGGCGCCGAGAAGTCCGACCGTACCGGCACCGGCACACGCAGTGTGTTCGGCTGGCAGATGCGCTACGACCTCGGCCGCGGTTTCCCGCTGGTCACGACGAAGAAACTGCACCTGCGCTCCATCGTTCACGAGCTCATCTGGTTCCTCAAGGGCGATACGAACATCGCCTACCTCAAGGAAAACGGGGTGAGCATCTGGGACGAGTGGGCCGACGCCAACGGCGACCTCGGACCTGTCTACGGACGGCAGTGGCGTGCGTGGCCCACGGCGGACGGCAAGGTCGTGGACCAAATCGCGTGGGTGGTGGAGGAGATCAAACGCAACCCGGATTCGCGGCGCCTGATCGTTTCCGCGTGGAACGTCGGCGAGTTGCCGAAAATGGCCCTGATGCCGTGCCACACGATGTTCCAGTTCTACGTGGCGAACGGCAAGCTCTCGTGCCAGCTCTACCAGCGTTCGGGCGACATCTTCCTCGGCATTCCCTTCAACATCGCGAGCTACGCGCTGCTGACGCACATGGTCGCGCAGGCGACGGGCCTGCAGCCCGGCGACTTCGTCCACACGATCGGCGACGCGCACCTGTACTCGAATCACATCGAACAGGCGACGAAACAGCTCACGCGCGAACCGCGTCCGCTGCCGAGGCTGGTGCTGAACCCCGAGGTACGCTCGGTGTTCGATTTCCGCTTCGAGGACATCGCCATCGTAGACTACGACCCGCATCCCGCGATCAAGGCACCGGTCGCGGTCTGAGCGGCGCCCCGACCCACGATCGCGTCATGGCGCGATCGTGGCTTCCTCGATGCTGACGAACCGGCCGTCGGGTCCGCGCCGCCCGAAGACGTAGACCTCGCGTGCGATCCGTGCGCCGTTGCGCAGTTCGAGATCGATGACGTGGCGTTCCGCGTAGCGGTCGTCGACGACGAGTTCGTCGAGCACGGACACATCGACGCGGACCAGGTCCTCCTTCAGTGCCTCGATGCCGGCGACGAACGCCGCCCGGTCGATCCATGCGCCGTCGACACGCTGCCGGAAGGACGGATCGAAATGTCGCTCCGCGGCGTCGGTCGTCGGCACGCCGGGATCGAAGAGATCGAGAATGGCCTTGCGCAGGATCGTCATGGGAATGGCTCCACGGTGGGTGGCTGGTGTGATCAGTCCACGGTCAGCACGATCTTTCCCTGGATATGACCGCGCTCCGCACGTTCGTGCGCACGGTTAGCATCCGCCAGCGGATACGTGCTGTCCAGCACGACGCGGATGGCGCCCGAATCGAGCAGGGCCGCGAGTTCGTGCAGCTGGGCGCCGCTCGAGCGCACCTGCGTCGCCGACACCGTGACGCCGAGACGGGCAGCTTCGTCGGCATCCGCGAAGCCCAGCGGGAAGATCGGGAAGAGGGCGCCGCCGCGCTTGATGCTGCGCAGGAAACGGCCGCTGGTGGGGCCGCCGACGGCGTCCACGACGAGGTCGACGTCGCGCACCACGTCTTCGGGAACCGTCTTCGTATAGTCGATGACTTCGTCGGCACCGAGCGACTTCAGCATCTCGCTATGTCGAGACGACGCGGTCGCGATGACGCGCGCGCCCTTCAGCTTCGCCACCTGCACCACGAAATGACCGACGCCGCCCGCCGCGCCGTTGACGAGGACGGTCTTGCCGGCGAGCGGCACCGGATGATGCGGACCGGGCTGCACGGCGTTGGGTTCGTCGTGACCCAGGTCGACGAGGAACTGCCAGGCGGTGAGCAGGGACATCGGCGCGCCGGCGGCATGCGCATGGTCGACGGAGGCCGGCTTGATGGCGAGTTCGGCGGCCGGAACGCTCACGTACTGGGCGTAAGCCTGGCTGCCGCCGGCCATGCCATCCGGGAAGCGGACCATCGCATAGACCTCGTCGCCGACGCTGAAGCCCTCGACGCCGTCGCCCACGTCGGCCACCACGCCCGAGACGTCGGTACCGAGGATCAGCGGGAAGGTCGCGGCAGGGCGCCACTCCGGCGGAAGCGTCTTGTAGCCTTCGCGCAGATACCAGTCCGGCGGGTTGACGCCGACGGCGTGGACACGGACGAGCACCTCGCCGGCCTTTGCCACGGGCTTCGGCGCGTCTTCGTAGCGGAGCTGGTCGGGACCGCCGAAGGCATGCTGGCGGACGGCTTTCATCAGGGACGTCGACATGGGATTTCTCCTCGGAGCGAAAGTGGGGTATCTTTAACGGAGCAGTGTTCCAAATATACGGAACGCCGTTCCGGATATCAAGGCCCATGCGCGCAGACGCCCGAAAAAACTACGACCACCTCCTCGCCGTCGCCCAGAAAGTGCTCCAGGAACAGGGCGCGGACGTTTCCATGCGCGACATCGCGCGCCAGGCGGATGTCGGCGTCGGCACGCTCTACCGCCACTTCCCGACGCGGGAAGCGCTGCTGGAAACGCTGCTTCGCTCGAGCTTCGACGATCTGGCCGCGAAGGCCGCGGCACTCGAGAACGACGCGGCCGCCGACGAGGCACTGGTGGCGTGGCTGGCCGACATCATCGGCTTCACCCATGAGCACCGCGGGATCCTCGCGCCGATGATGAGCGCCATCGAAGATCCGGATTCGGCCCTGCACGACGCGTGCGTGCGGCTGAAGGGGGCGGGGGCCTCGCTGCTGCGCCGCGCCCAGAACGCCGGGCTGGCGCGGGCCGACCTGGACGGCGCCGAGCTCTTCGATCTCATCGCCGCGCTCGCATGGCTGCGCGAACAGCCGGCGCACGCGGCCCGGTCCGAGAGGCTCTTCAGCATCGTCAGGGACACCATCCTGCGCGTCGACAGGTGAGGCATCTCCGCGACGCCCGTGAGCGCGCTACAGATGTAGTAGCATCGGTCCAACTGCGATGCGCGGAGCGACGATGGTCCCGGCCGACAGCGAACTCGAAGTACTGAAGGCGCTCTGGGAGCGCAGTCCTCAAAGCGCCCGTGAACTGCACGACGCGCTCGCGGAGCGCACGGGATGGGCCGTCTCGACCACGCGCACGGTGCTCGAACGCATGCGGGTGAAGGAGCTCGTCGTGCGCGAAGAGAGCCACGGGCTGGCCGTCTTTTCCCCGGCGCAGACCAAGGTCGAGGTGCTCGGCGAATCGCTGGGCCATCTGTTCCGCAACGTCCTCGAAGTGTCCGGTCGCGTGCCGGTCTCCGCGTTCACCGGCAGCGCGCTGCTCAACGATGCCGAACTCGCGGAACTCGAGCGCATGCTCAACTCGCGCGGCCGCGGATGAACGCCATCGCGCTGGTCATGAGCGGGGCGTGCGGCGTGATCGTCGGCGCCGGGCTCGCGCTGGCGCTGCGCTTCGTCGATCCCGCCCTGGACGCGCGGCGCCGGCATCTCGCCGCGTCCGTGGCGTTCTGGATCACCGCGGCGGTGCCCGCGGTGGTCGTCGCGTCGGTGGCCTGCTTCCCGAACGCGGCGCCGACGACGGGACTATCGATGCTCGGGCCGCTGCTGCCGGACGCCTTGCCGGCGCAGCGCTGGCTGCTCTGGCTGGCCCGCGCCATCGTGGGCCTGGCGGCAGGGTGGGCGGTCTGGCGCTGCCTGCGTCTCGTTCGACAGCTTCGGCGCTTCCGTGCCTTGGCGTTTCTGGGCGAAAGCGATCGCCGCGATACGCTCCCGGTGCGCATCGCGGACGTTCCGGGGGCGATGCTGGTCGGATACCGTCGACCCGCGATCCTGCTGCCGATGTCGGTCGCGACGCATCCTCGGGAGGTGGTCGACGCGCTCGTACGCCACGAGCGGGCGCACGCGCGGCGGCGTGACAACTGGCGACTGCTCGCCGAGCACGCCGCGCTGGCGATGCTGCCGTGGTGCCGTCCGCTGCGGGACCTGCATGCCCAGCTACTCGCCGCGCGCGAAGAACTCTGCGACGCCGACGCCCTGCGCGGCCTCGATGGCGAGACGCGGGCCGGCTATGCCCGTGCCTTGCTCGACGCGCTCCGGCGTTCGGCGAGCGCGGCGGGCGTCGCATCCACCATCGCCGGCCCCGCGTTCGCGGCCCGGCGCCGCGTGGCGGCGATCATCGCGCCCGATGGTCCCGCGCGGGCCGCACATCCGGGACGATGGCTCGCGGCGTTCGTCGCGCTGGCGCTCGCCACCGGCGGGGCGGCGATCGTCCGGCAGGCAGGATCCGCGGCGGAAGCGATCGCGGGATTGGGCGGGATGTCCATTCGTTTCGCAGCCGTCGGCGATGCGTCCGGCACCTACCGGGTATCGACCGTGGGCGGGGCATCGAGCGGAAGCACGCCGGCCCCCGGTGTCTACCGCGTGCGTTTCAGCCAGGCGAAGGACGGTCGCTGGGTCGTATCGACGGCGCCTGCCATGTCGCGCCGGTGAGGTGATCGAAGGACGGCAACGGCTTGCGTGCGTCATGCTACACATGTAGCGTATCGCCTACACATGTAGCCCGTCGAGGTGCGCCCGTGATCCGTACGCTTCTTTTCACCGCCCTCGTCGGCCTCGGCCCGACTGCCTCGGCGGCCGACGGTCGTCGCCCCGCCGAGGCGTCTTCCATGCTGTCCCTACTCGCGGTGCCCGACGATTACGACGTCGTGTTCCAGGACCCGGACGGGAAGGTCATCCCGTACGAACGCTTCAAGGCGGCGATGGCGTCGCGTCCGTTCGATGTGATCAAGGACGCGAAGGCGCACCGCGCCACGCTGAGGCTCGAAAGCGATGCCGTCATCGCGCAGCGTCGCGCGGCCGAGGCGGCGCCGGCGCCGCAGGCCGCCGCGCCGCGCGCCTTTCCGGACTTCGCCACGTCGACGATCGATGGAAAGCCCGTCTCGCTGGCTTCCCTGCGCGGCAAGCCCTTCGTCGCCAGCTTCTTCTTCGCCCAATGCGCGCCCTGCATCGCCGAAACGCCGGTCCTCTCCGCGTACCACCGGAAGCATCCGGAGGTCCCCGTGCTGGCCTTCACCTTCGACGATCGCGAGACGGCTCGTGAGTTCGTCCGCGCGCGCGGCCTCAACTGGCCGGTCGTCGCCGGCCAGCAGGCCCTGATCGATGCCGCCGGCGTCGCGGTCTATCCCACGCTCATGCGGGTCGATGCGCAGGGGCGTGTGACGAGCGCGGTACGCAGCGACACGGTGAAGGCACCGGGCCAGCCTCTCGGCGTGGCCGACCTGGAGCGTTGGATCGGCCCGGTGCACTGATCTACGGCCGTCAGAGCGAGAAGTCGACGACGGTCTTGCCCGGCTGCGACGCCGTGCGGTTCCGCTCGATGGCGGCCGGCAGGTCGTCGAAGGGAACGGTGGCGGCGATGCGCGAGCGCAGCTGGCCGTCGGCGACCTCGTTCGCGATCGTTTCGAGGCGCGCGGCGTCCGGCGTGTTGACGAACCAGAGGCCACGCCGACCGGCCGGCGCCGTCGAAGCGATCGCCGGCGACGCGCTGCTGACGATGGCGCCATCGTCGGCGAGCACCGACCACGACCGGTCGAGGACCTCGCCACCCACGTAATCGAGCACGAGGTCGATGTTCGCGACGGTCTTCTCGAAGGCTTCCTCGTCATACGCGATCACGTGGTCGGCGCCCAGGGCGAGCACCTCGTCGCGGTGCGCGGCGCGGGCCGTGGCGAACACTTCCGCGCCGGCACGGCGGGCGAACTGCACCGCGAAACCGCCCACGCCGCCGGCCGCGCCGTGGATCAGGATGCGCTGACCCGCCCGAATGGGGCCGGCATGGTGCAGGCTCTGCCAGGCCGCGATCGCCGCGACCGGCAGCGCGGCCGCTTCGACGAAATTCATCGAGGGCGGGATCCGGCTAAGGATGGCTTCGTCGACCGCGACGAGGTCGGCGTAGGCGCCCAGGCCGCCCCGGGGGCCCATCACCCGGTCGCCGGCTTTCAGAGCCGTGACGCCCTCGCCGACGGCCTCGACGGTGCCGGCGAGTTCGATGCCGAGAACGGTCGGCAGGTCGAGCGGGAAGACGTCGCGGACGTAGCCTTCGCGCACCTTCCAGTCCAGGCCGTTGATGCCGGCCGCGTGGACCCTGACGAGCACCTGGCCGGGGGCGGGGCTCGGCGCCTCGATGGAAGCGACGCCGATGGACTGGGGACCACCGTATTCGTTGAGCTGGAGCGCGCGGATCGTGTTCATGGGTAACTCCTCGATGTGGTGAGTGGCTGTGTGGAAAGACGATAGGTGCTATCGAATTCGAAACACAGTCGCTAGCATTTGGACATCCTGTACCAAATGTGAGACGGCATGGACCTGAACGCCTTGATCGACTTCCAACTGGTGGCTACCCATGGCGGCTTCGGTCGAGCCAGCCGCGCGAGCGGCCGCTCGAAGGCGACGCTGTCGCGGCGGGTGGCCGATCTCGAGGAACAGCTGGGTGTCCGGCTCATCGAGCGGGGCGGCCAACGTCTCGTGCTGACCGAGGCCGGCCGCGCGCTGGCCGAACGCACGGCCGGACCGATGCACGAGGTGACCGATGCCTTCGCCGCCGCTCGCGATGGCGTGGACACGCCGCGCGGCCTGCTGCGGATCGCCGCGCCCCAGCTGTTCTCGCAGCTCGCGCTGGGGCGGCTCGCCGCCGCGTTCCTGAGGCTCCATCCGGAAGTCGAGATCGAGACGGTGTCCGAGGACCGTCGGGCGGACCTCGTGGAGGAGAATTTCGACGTGGCGATCCGCATCAATCCGCCGAAGGACAGCGGGCTGGTCGGCCGCCGATTCGCGCGCGACCGCCTGCTGCTCGTCGCGGCTCCGTCGTTCGCCCGACCTTCGGGCGGCGCGGATGAGCCGTCCGAGGTGCCGGCGGTCGTGATGGCGGCGAGCTACCGCGATGGCGACACGTGGGCGCGTCGCGATGGCACGCTCGTGCTGGCGCCGCGGCCGGTGCTGCGACTGTCGTCGCTGCTCATGGTGCGCGACGCGGTCGCCGCCGGTGCCGGCGTGGCGCTGCTGCCGCAGTCCATCGCAGGCGAGCTCATCGAACGCGGCGACGTCGTCGACTGGGGCGTCGCGGGCGACGATGTGGAGCTATGGGTGCTGCATACGTCCCGTCGGCTCGAGAGTCCGAAGGTGCGTGCCTTCGTCGATTTCATGGCCAGCCGGTACCCCGGCGGCGAGTTCGCGCTTCCCGCGCGGTGATCGCCGACGACGCCCGCGTCGCATGCCGTTCACCCTGCCGCTTTCACGCTGGGCATTCCTCAGCAACGGGAACGCAGCCATGGCATCCACGCTCAAGCGCGGCGACAAGGTCAGCTGGAAAACCTCGCAAGGCACGACGACGGGCAAGGTGGAGAAGAAACTGACGAAGCCCACGAAGATCAAGGGACACGAGGTCGCCGCGTCGAAGGAGAACCCCGAGTACCTCGTCGTCAGCGAGAAAAGCGGCGGTAAAGCCGCGCACAAACCGGGCTCGCTGAAGAAGGTCTGACGCCGACACCGTTCGAGGCCCTGGGGCTCAGGGCCTCGAACGATGTCGCGCGCAGGGCGCGCTCCTGCCGTCAGTGGCCCGCCATGGCGTTCGCACCCTTGCCGGGCAGCTTCTCCGCCATCTGCAGGTGTTCCTTCAGCGTCGGCAGCGTCTTCGTCGCGAACGCTTTCAGTTCGGGATCCTTGCCGCTGGTCGACTCCTTGCTGAAGAGCGCGACGGCCTTCTTGTGGTCCGCGACCATCTTCTTCGCGAAGGCCTGGTCGAAGGCATCGCCCGACTTCTCGCCGATCGCGGCGGCGGCCTTCGTGTCTGCGGGCTTCGGCGCGGTGGCCAGCGGGAGGTTCTTCTGGCCGGCGATGGTCTTCAGCTCGTCGTTGGCCTTCGTGTGATCGGTGACCATCTGCTGGCCGAACGACTTGGTCGCTTCGGAATTACCCTTCGACGCGCCCAGCTGGCCAAGCGCGACTTCGGCGAGGCCCGACGCGCTGGCCTCGGTGACGAACATGGCGTCCGCCGCAGGTGCCGAATTCGAACCCGGCGTGTGTTCCTGGGCGAAGGCGGCGGCCGGCAGAACGGCCGCGGCGAGAAGGGCGGCAGCGAGGGCGTGGCGTGGCATGCGTGTCATGGTATGGCTCCGTGCGGTTGGGCGCTGTGCGCTGGAGCCCAAGATGTCGCACCCGGCTCATGAACAGCGCGTGCAGCGCGGATCAACGGCCTGCGTCTTCACGCACGTGCACGTCGTTTCACCTCGCGCCGCGCAAATGACAACGGCGCCTATCCGACGCTGAAAGTTCACAGCGACCGGAGAGCATGCCATGAGCAAAGACGACAAACCGATCAACTCGCCGCACGACTACGATCGGTCGGCGGCCGAACAGGTGGAGAAGAAGCCGAAGGAGCGCGAGTCCCCGCAGCAGGAACACGACAACGAAGACCAGGGGTGATCCCTCAGCTGACGATCACGGGCGTGCGCAGCAATACGTCGCCGAGCGTCAGCGCGACCATGATGGCGATCCAGATCACGCCGAAGGCCAACGCGAATCGTGACGCCGGGCCGCTGCGCCGCAGCCTCATGAAGAAGAACAGGACGATCGAGGCCTTCAGCGCGGCGATGGCGGGTCCCGCGAACACGTTGAACGCGCCGAGATGAAGACGGGCGATGCCGATGCTGGCGACCAGGAGGATCGCCAGCCCGGCGAGCGCGGCGACGTGTGCTCCGAACGATGGCGGTCGCTCGCTCATGCGCGACCCACCAGGTAGTACAGCGGGAAGACGAAAACCCAGACGATGTCGACGAGGTGCCAGTACAGCGCCGACACCTCGAGCGCGTTGTGCGACTCGGGGAGGAAATCGCCACGGCGGGTCCGCCAGGCCATCACGCCAAGGAGCACCACGCCGATGGCGACGTGCAGCCCATGGAAGGCTGTCGTCACGTAGTAGAGCACGAAGAACAGCTGCTCCTGCGCGGCGAGGCCGCCCACTTCCTCGTAGCGGAAGCCCGGTATGACGGCGGCCTTGTAATCCGCGTGGTACTCCGCCGCATGGATGCCAAGGAACACGAGGCCGAGGACCGCCGTGAGGACGAGCAGCCACGCCGCGAGGCGCCTGCCGCCTAGCTGCACGTCGCGCAGCGCGAGAGCCACGCTGAAGCTGCTGACGAGGAGGACGCCCGTTTCGACGCCGCCCCACAGGAGATCCGTGTGCCGGCTGCCGGAGGCGAACGCGTCCGGCCACAGCGTCCGCAGGATGGCATACGCGGCGAACAGCACGCCGAAGAACAATATCTCGGTGGCGAGGAACGCCCAGATGCCCAGCGTGGCGGCCTCTCGCTGCTGCGCCACGTCGTCGAAGGGTTCCGCGGTCCGGGCCCGCCTGATGTTCATGGATGCACGTACGCGTAAGGACCGCCGGTGACCACCGGCACATCGTCGAAGTTGTCCGTCGGCGGCGGGGAGGAGGTTTCCCACTCGAGCCCGCTGGCCTTCCACGGATCGGCGGGAGCGCGCGCGCCGTGCCGGAAGGACCATAGGAAATAGCCGACGGGAAGCAGGTAGGACGCGGCGAGCAGGACCGCACCGGCCGACGACAGCACGTTGAGCAGCGCGAATTCCGCGGGATAGGTGTGGTAACGGCGTGGCATGCCTTCCGCGCCGGCGAGGAACTGCGGGAAGAAGGTCAGGTTGAAGCCGAGGAACATCAGGATCGCGGCGAAACGCGCCCAGGCCTCCGAGTACATGCGGCCGGTGATCTTGGGCCACCAGAAGTGGATGCCGCCGAGGTAGGCCATCACGGCGCCACCCACCATGATGTAGTGGAAGTGCGCCACCACGAAATAGGTGTCGGTGAGGTTGACGTCGAGCGCGGTGGCTGCAAGGAACAGCCCGGTGAGTCCACCGAGCAGGAACAGGCCGACGAAGCCGAGCGCGTAGATCATCGGCGCGCCGAAGGTGATGTCGCCCTTGTAGAGCGTGGCGGTCCAGTTGAAGACCTTGATCGCCGACGGTACCGCGATGATGAAGCTGAGGATCGAGAACACGATGCTCGCGTACATCGACTGCCCGGCGACGAACATGTGGTGGCCCCAGACGAGGAAGCCGACGATCGCGATGCCGATGATGGACCAGACCATGAAGCGGTAGCCGAAGATCTTCCGCCGCACGCTGGCGGTGATCAGCTCGCTCACCACTCCCATGGACGGCAGCACCATGATGTAGACGGCCGGATGCGAATAGAACCAGAAGAAGTGCTGGAACAGCAGCGGGTCGCCGCCGAGCGCGGGATCGAAGATGCCGACGCCCAGCAGGCGTTCGGCCGCGATCAGCGAGAGCGTCATCGCCAGCACGGGCGTCGCGAGCATCATCACCAGCGACACGCCGTACATCGACCAGACGAACAACGGCAGGCGGAACCAGGTCATTCCCTCGGTGCGCAGCGTGTGGATCGTGACGATGAAGTTCAGGCCCGTGAGGATCGACGAGAAGCCGACCACGAAGACGCCGACCACGGCCAGCATGACGTGCGAGTTCGAGAACATCGTCGAGAACGGCGTATAGAACGTCCAGCCCGTATCGACGCCGCCCAGCAGCAGGCATGCGACGGTGAAAAGTCCGCCGATGACGTAGAGGTACCAGCTGAAGAGGTTCAGGCGCGGAAAGGCGACGTCGCGGGCGCCGATCATGAGAGGCAGCAGGAAGTTGCCGAGCGTCGTGGGAATGGAGGGAATGAGGAAGAACCAGACCATCACCACGCCGTGGAAGGTGAAGGCCTTGTTGTAGGTATCGGCGGTCATGACGTCGCCGGCGGGTGTCGCCAGTTCCAGCCGGATGAGCGCCGCGGCGATGCCCCCGAGGAAGAAGAAGAACGTGATCGATACCGCGTAGAGGATGGCGATGCGCTTGTGATCGTGCGTGGACAGCCACGACCACAGCGTACTGCCGTCCGTGAGGTAGCTGGGCGGTGCGTGCTTAGCGTGACGCATGCGGTGTCTCCCTGGCCGTGCCGCGGACCTTCAGGTACGCCACGAGGGCGAGGATGTCGCTCTCGCCGATGCGACCCTTGTAGCTCGGCATCAGCGGTGCGTAGCCCGCCGCGACTTCGCGGGCGGGGAGGGTGATCGCGTCGTGCAGGTAGCGTTCGTCGGCACGGACCTGGCGGCCATCGGCGAGCGGGACGGTGCTGCCATAGAGTCCGTCGAGACGCGGCGCATGGACCGACGAATGGTCGGCGTGGCAGCCGGCACAGCCGTAGCGGGTGAACAGTTCGCGCCCACGGTCGACGAGCGATCCGTCGGCATGGGCGGCGAGCCAGCGGGCGTGCGCGGCCGGCGTACCCACCACGACCGCGCCGCCCATGCGCGAGTGATCGGTGCCGCAGAACTCGGCGCAGTACAGGTCGTAGGTGCCCGGGCGCGTCGGCGTGAACCATAGCTCGGTGTACCGGCCTGGCAAGACGTCCTGCTTCACGCGGAACGCCGGGATCGACACGTCGTGGATGACGTCCTGCGAAGTCATGACAAGCCGCACGGGCTGTCCCTGGGCGACGTGAAGGATGCCGATCTCACGCTGGCCATCGGGATGCTGGAACTCCCACATCCATTGCTTGCCCACGACGTAGATCGTGGTGGCGTCGGCAGGCGGCGTGCGCATGTCGACCCAGAGCAGCGCGCTCCACACGAAGATGCCGAGGAACATCGCGAAGGGCACGAGCGTCCAGGTCAGTTCGATCCCCAGCTCCCGGTGCGATTCGCCGCTGCGATCGACGCGGCGCCCTCGCCGGAAGCGCACCGCGAAGACGATCATGGTGACGAAGACGCCGATCACCACCGCGACGGACAGTCCGAGCATCGTGTAGAAAAGGCCATCGACACGGCCGGCGAGACTGGATGCCTGCGGCGGCATCATGGCGACCTCCTGCGCAACCACCACGCGCCTGCCGCCATCGCGACCACGAAGAACGAGCCCAGCACCATCATCAGTCGCGTGACCAGCACGCTGTATTTGCCTGTCGACGGGTCGTAGTGCTGGCAGAACAGCACGAGGCGATCGATCACCGTCCCCAGCCGGCCGCCGGACGCCTCCACGAGGGCGAGCCGCAGCGACGCGGGGTCGTGATCGACGCCGAAGAAGTACCGGGAGACGCGGCCGTCCGGAGTCACGATCGTCAGTCCGGCCGGATGCACGTATTGGCCGTCGCGTGGATCGCGGAAATAGCGGAACCCCACAGCGTGCGTCAGGGATTGCACGGTCGACGGCGCGGTCGTCGCCAGCGTCCATGCGTCGACCCGCGCGTGCGGGTCCATGGTCGCCAGCATGTCCCGGGCCGAGCGCGCATCCGCGGTCGTTTCGTCCTGCGCGATGCTCACGAACACGATCCGGTAGTCCTTCGCGGGGTCGAGCGGCATCGTCGCCGCGGCGCGTGCCAGGCCATGCAGGGTGAGGTCGCACAGGTTCGGGCACCGGTAGTAACCGAACGCGAGCGCCAGCGGCTTACCGTCCGCGATGGACGCGAGCGAGCGCGTGCGTCCGTCGGCATCGGTGAGGCGCGCCTCCATGGGCACCATCGCGCCGAGCCGCTGATCTAAGCCGGCGCGGGCAGCGAGGTCGGGGGGCGGCGGTGTCGAAGCGCCCGTGACGCGCGGCGCCAGCGCCGCGAGCGCGAGCGCCGCGGTCAGCACCGTGGCGCGAGCGAGCGCGATGCCCACGCGACGGCCTCTCATCGTACGTCCTCCGTTTCGGGTGGCTGTTTCGCCATCAGCTCCATGGCGCGCTCCACCGGGATGCGTGCGATGCCATGTTCGCGATCGACCCAGCCCCAGTAGTCGGCGTTGCGCTGCGCGTGGCGGTAGGTCGCGAGATCGCGCGTGGGATCCGGTTGCAGGCGCGGTTCGGGCGGCCGGTGCACATGCTGGAGCACCGGCGGCGCCCAGCTTCGCCAGAGGACGAAGCACACCACGAGCACGACGAGCAGCGCCGCGAGCAGCGTCGCGCCGGACCAGACGATGCGCCGCGTGTCGAGGTCCTGTCGCTGATGGCTCATGGCATCACCAGCCAGGCGAGGTGGCCGAGTTGACCGACCAGCATCGACAGCGCGGCGGCCCGCAGGATGCCGGCCTGCTCTTTCGCGCGCCGCGCGAGGAGCAGGACGAACGGGACGGCCAGATGGAAGACGGCCGCGGCGATGACCACGGCACCCCAGGTATCGCGTGTCCTCGGCAGGTACCAGCGTGCTTCGTACGGCAGGTCGGCCGACCAGGCGGTGAGGTAGTCGACGCCGGCGAGGTACGCCCAGCCGAGGCACAAGGCGAAGAGCAGCGCACCGATGTCGCGCCGGGTCGTCGCATCGGTTTCGTCGCGTGGCGTGGCCGCCACGGCGGTGGCCATGGCGAGCACGAGCTGGCCCAGCGCGACGACGAGGCCCATGGCGGCTGAACGCCAGTCCGGGGAGAGCGAGACGATCCAGTCGTTCGCGAACACCGTGCACGCGACGAACCAGAGGATGAGGCTGCCCGCCGGTGCGCGCGCCAGCATCGCCCAGGCCAGACCCCACGCGACGAAACATCCCACGGCGCGTCCGGCGAGGAACGGGTAATTCAGGTACCAGCGGCGCGCGTCGTCGACGTGGCCGTGCATCCAGGGAAAGACATGCGCCGCCCCGATCAACAACGGCAGGCCCACCATCGCTGCAAGCGGCAGGAGCGCGCGGAGCATGCGCCAGCGCGGCGCGAGCACGTCGCCCCACGCGCCGCCGGTGAGCCGATGGATCGCGCTCCAGGCGATGGCGCCGGCGCTCGCGCCGGTGAGGCCCAGCCAGAACACGAGCCATGCGTGCGCCATCATCGTGCGCCTCCGCTGCCGGGAAGGTCGCGCAGGCGCGCGAGGTCCGACGGTTCCAGGCGGTCGACGGAGGCATGCCGGCTGAACTGCAGTGCGCGGATGTACGCGACGATCGCCTGCCGATCGACCGGCGCGACGCGATCGCCGTACGGATACATCACGCCCCAGCCGTGCGCGATCACGTCGTACAGGTGGCGATCGTCCGCGCTGCGCAATCGCGGCTCGTGATAGCTCGGCGGCGCGGGAAAACCCCGCTGCACCACCATGCCGTCGCCGTCACCGCCCGTCCCATGGCACGGCGCGCAGTAAACCGTGTACCTGTCGCGCCCGCGCTCCAGCAACGCCGGCGTGATCGCCGCCGTTGCGGGCATCGACGCGGTTCCGCTCGTCGGCACCGTGCCCGGCGGCGGTCTGCGTGTCGCCACATGGTCGTCGAACCGCGCGGCGTCGCTCCCGCTGCGATACGCCGACGGTGCGTACATGTCGTGCATGCCGCGCTCGCAGCCGCACAACAAGAGCGCCACCGCGACACCCATGAGCCAACCGCGCGCGCTCACGACGGGACCTCCGCGTGACGCATGGGATCGAGTGCCGCGATGTCGCGCGCGGTGCCATGCGCGTCCCAGCGCGGGTCGTCGGCGCGCACGAGGAGCAGGAATCCGTCGCGGCTGGCCTCTTCGAACCAGGCGACGTGGAAGACAGGCTGATAGAGGGCGGGGAAGCCGCAGCCGACGAGGAAGGCGATGTAACCGGCGACCACCGCGCCGAGGATGGCGACCTCGAGGGCGGAGGGAACGAACGCGGGCCAGCTCGCGAGGGGCCGGCCGCCGACATCGAGCGGATAGTCCACCGCCGCGGCGTAGTACTGGAGCAGGAGCAGCGCGATGCCACCCAGGACGCCGCCGGCGAGCATCGCCCGCGGTATCCGGCGCGGTGGCGGTCCGAGCTTTTCCATCAGTCCGTCGACGGCGTAGGGCGTGAAGGCTTCGAGGCGCGTGTAGCCACGCTCGCGCAGCGCGTCGACCGCGGCGGAAAGCGCGTGGGCGTCGCGAACCTGCAGGAGGCGGCCATGGACGCTCATGCGCGCCTATCCACGAGCTCGGCGGCGTGCCGGCGCAGTTCGACGATCGACAGGACGGGCATGAGGCGAACGAACAGGAGGAACAGTAAGGCGAACAGGCCGATCGACCCGGCCAGGAACGCCGCGTCCCACCACGTCGGATAGAACATGCCCCAGCTCGATGGCAGGTAGTCGCGGTAGAGGCTGGTGACGATGAGCATGAAACGCTCCATCCACATGCCGGCCAGCACCAGCGCCGCGATCACCAGCAGCGCGGGCGTGCTCCGGCGCACGCGGGGCCACCACAGCGCCTGGATCGCGACGCTGTTGCAGGCGATGGTCAGGCCATAGAGCCAGGCGTAGGCGCCATGCAGGCGGTTCGACTGCACGGCGAGCTCCTGCGGATCGCCGCCGTAATACGCGGTGAACGCTTCCGCGGCGTAGCCATAGGTGACGACGAGGCCGGCGGCGAGCATCAGCCTGGCCAGCTTGTCGAGATGTCCGTCGGTGATGAAGTCGCCGAGCGCATAGGCGCGGCGCAGCGGCACCGCGAGCACGATGACCATGGCCGTGCCGGAGAACAGCGCCCCGGCCACGAAGAACGGAGGGAACAGCGTCGAATGCCAGCCCGGCAGGAGTCCTTCCGAGAAGTCGAGCGCCACCATGCTGTGCACCGAGAACACCAGCGGTACCGCCAGGCCGGCGAGGATCTTCGTCAACGTCGCATGGCGCTCCCACTCCCTGGCTTCGCCCCGCCAGCCCAGCGCCAGCAGACCGTAGAACACCTGCTGGCCTCGTCGCCGCGCGCGGTCCCGTACCGCGGCGAGGTCGGGAACCAGGCCGACGTAGAAATAGAGCAGCGAGACGACGACGTAGGCGCCGATGGCGAAGAAATCCCAGACGAGCGCGCTGCGCCACTGCGGCCAGAGTCCCATGCGATCCGGGTAAGGCGCGAGCCAGTAGGAAAACCAAGGGCGCCCGAGGTGCAGCACCGGGAACAGCGCCGACACGGCGAGCGCGAACACGGTCATCGCCTCCGCGAAGCGGTTGAGCGCGGAACGCCAGCCCTGCCGCGTGAGGTAGAGCGCGGCGGAGATGAAGGTGCCGGCCATGCCGATGCCGATCCACCACACGTAGTTGGTGATGGCGAAGCCCCAGGCCACGGGCATGGCGATGCCCCAGACGCCCACGCCGCGGACGAGCAGCACCGCGATGGACGCCGCGAGCAGGGCCGTGAGCGCGCAGGACACGGCGAACGCGACTTTCCACGCCGTCCCCGCGCGCCGGTGCAGCACGATGCCGGTCACGATGTCCGTGACCTCGGCGGGCGTGGCGGGGTGGGCGGGTTCGCGGTCGCTCATGCGTCCCTCCAGTCGGGCGCCGGGTTGCGCAGCGCGGCGAGGTAGGTGGTCCGAGGGCGCGTGCCGAGCTCGTCGAGCAGTTCGTAACGTCGCGGAGAATCGCTGGCGCGCGCCACGGCCGACGCATCGTCGCCTCTGTCGCCGAAGACGATGGCGCGCGTGGGGCAGGCGTCCTGGCACGCGGTGGTGACCGCGTCGCGCGCGATGGGCTGGCCGTCGCGATCCGCGGCGATGTGGGCGCGCTGGATGCGCTGCACGCAGTACGTGCACTTCTCCATGACGCCCCTGGCCCGCGCCGTCACCTCGGGATTGCGCATCGCCTTCAGGCTCTCGTTCGCGAAGTCCGCGTACTGGAGGAAATTGAATCGACGCACCTTGTAGGGGCAGTTGTTGGAGCAGAAGCGCGTGCCGATGCAGCGGTTGTACACCTGCAGGTTCAGTCCCTCGCGATCATGCACCGTCGCCTCCACGGGGCAAACGACTTCGCAGGGCGCATGCTCGCAATGCATGCAGGGCACCGGCTGATGGTAGGTGCGGGGCGCGCTGGCAGCCCCCTCGTGATAGCGATCCACGCGGATCCAGTGCATGCGACGCCCGCGCGCCACCTCGTCGCGGCCGACCACCGGAATGTTGTTCTCGGCCTGGCAGGCGATGGTGCAGGCGTTACATCCGATGCAGGCGTTGAGGTCGATGGACATGCCCCAGCGGTAGTCGCCGCCGGGTTTCTCCGGGTACAGGCTGGCGTGCGGCTCCGGAGCCGGAAACGCCGGCGGCCGGTCGGGTGTGCCGCTACGCACGATGTCGCGCCGGCCCATGTCCTGGTGCGCCTGCGTCAGGGCAAGCGATGACCGTCCGTCGAGTCGCGTCAGGCGGATGTCGCCGGACCACCATGCGCCGTCGCCATCGCGCAGCGCATAGGCGTCGTGACCATGGCCTTTCGCGATTCCATGGCGTCGCCCGTAACCGAGCGTGAGAGTGATCGTGCCCGCGGCCTGTCCCGGCACGACGAGCACCGGCGCGTCGAGGGACCGCCCCTTGCTCTCGATGCGGATCATGTCGCCATCGCGCAGACCGCGTTCCCGGGCGAGCTCCGGGGATAGCCAGGCGGCGTTTTCCCACGCCAGCGTGGTCACCGGCCGGGGGAGCTCCTGCAGCCACGCGTTGTGGGCGTGGCGTCCATCCCAGAGGTGATCGTCCGGACGGAACACGACTTCCAGCTCCCTTGCGTCAGCCATCGCAGGAGTGCCGGCGACGGAGGCGACGTTGGAGGGCGGCCGGGACACGGGCGCGAAGGAGGCATCCACGACGCCCGTGCGGAGCGCTTCCGTCCAGGCGTCGTCGTCGAGGGCTCTCCAGGTCGCACGGACGCGCGCGAGCGGATCGTCGGACGCGTCGCCCAGAAGCAGGTCGATCACGTCGTGCGCCGAGCGTCCGTCGACGAGCGGCGCGACGATCGGCTGCACGATGCTCGCGGTCCCCTCGACCGAGCGCAGGTCGGACCACGTCTCGAAGGGATGCAACGCGGGGAGGTGCCAATGCGCCGCCTCCGCGGTCTCGTCACGATAGCGTCCCAGGTGCGCGACGCGTCGCACGCCCGGCAGCGCGGCGGCGAACCCGGGGGCCGTCATCACGGGGTTCGCGTCGAGGATCACGAGGGTATCGACGCGTCCCGCGCGCATGTCCTCGATGAGCGCGGAGGTCGTGTCGGTCGCCTGATCGTCCCGTGCGAGGTAGCGCAGCACGGATCCGCTGTTGCCGAGCCCGTCGTTGATGGCGCGGACCAGCGCGTGGACATCGTTCGCGACGCGCGGACCGGCGAGCACGGCCCCCGCGCCCGCGTGCGCGCGCAGGTCGTTCGCGATGATGTCGACGCGCTCGCGCGTGGCCGCGTCGAGGGCGGGCATCGCGACGTCGACGCCCGTGGCCGCCGCCAGCGCCGTGGCGATCGTGGCGATGTCCGCCGCCGCCACCGGCCATGCGTGGTCGGCGTTGCGGCCGGTCAACGATGGCGACGGTTCGATCGCGTAGAGCCGCGACATGCCGGCCGGATCCGCGCGTCCCGCCGCGAAGTCGCGCGCATGGCGCACATGGCCGGGCAGGGTACCCAGGATATCGGCGTCGAGCGTGACGACGACCCGCGCCTTTGCGAGGTCCGGCCAGGTGCCCGTCGGGCGTCCCGCCGCCGGCTCGTGAACGTGCCAGCACGCGTGCGGGTAGCGGGCGAGCAACGCGTCGCGCTGCCGGGCGAGCGTGGGCGAGTCGATTCCGCCCGAGAGCACGCGCAAGCCGTCGCCGCCGCTGGCGAAGCGGGAGCGCAGCGTGGCCATGTCGCTTTCGAAGGCGGACCAGCTCGCCGCCGCGCCGTTCGTGCGCGGGGCTTGCGAGCGGGCCGGGTCCCAGAGGTCCAGGATCGACGCCTGCATGCGCGCGTCGCTGCCGCCGTGACTGGCCGGATGCCGGGGATTGCCATCGACCTTGATGGGCCGTCCATCGCGCAGTTCGACCAGCACCCCGACGACGTCGCCTCCCGTGGCGAGCGCGGTCGCGTAGCGCGCCGTCTCGGGCGGTGCGTCGTCGGCGCCGCCGACCTGCGGCACGATCCGCTCGGGCGGCGGCCCCGAACAGGCTGCGAGACCCGCGAAGGCGATCGACGCACCCAGCAGACGCAGGAATCCACGACGGTCGAGCGACGGTTCGATGTCCGCGAGTTGCGGAAACGCCTCGGCGATCAACGGGCGGCGCGACGGATCGGCGACCAGTTCGTCGAGCGAGCGCCAGAATCGCGGCGACCCCGGTGCCGGCAACGCGTCGCGGAGCTCGGTCATCGCGCTCATCGGTGGCACACCGAGCAATCGGTGAGTCGGCGCCGATCGATGCGATACGCGTCCACCAACGCCATGCCGAGCCGTTCGTCGTCGCCCGGCTGCCTGTCGTCCATGGCGAACACCTCGTCGTGCGGGCGCACGAAGCGCTCGGGATGGCGATGGCAATCGAGGCACCACCTCATCGACAGCGACGCGACGCGCCGCGTCAGTGGCATGCGGTCGACGCGACCATGGCACGAGAAGCAACCCACGCCCTTGGCGACGTGGATCGAATGATCGAAGTAGACGAACCCGGGCAGGTCGTGCACGCGCATCCAGCGCAACGGAATGCCGGTACGCGCGCTCTCGCTCAACGGGGCGAGCACCGGCTGGTTCGTAAAAAGTTGCGAGTGGCACGTCATGCATGTCGAGATGGAAGGCATGCCGGCCGATGCCCGCGTCTCCACCGTCGCGTGGCAGTAGCGGCAATCGAGCCCGACTTCGCCGACATGGTGTTGATGACTGAAGGGCACCGGCTGCTCCACGGCTTCGTGTTCCCCATGCGGCTCCGCGGTAAGCGCGCGCCACGCCGCCACCAGGCCGACAACGACGACCAGCAGCGCGAGCATCGTCAGCTTCGCGTAGAGACCGGATCGCGGGTGGAAGATCTGCGCCATTTCCTCCTCGAGGTCCGGTGTAGCGCGTCGACGCTAGTCGCGTTTCCGTGCGGGCTTCGTGAAGTCCCGTACGGCGTGCGTACACCCGGCGTGGGCGCACGCGCGGCGACGATGACGCTCCGGAATGAAACCCATCGCATCGGGAGGCTCATGTCCGCCATCGAATCCACGGTCGTCGTCGACGGCCTGCCGCACCTCGCACGCGAGGGCGAACGTCTCGTCGACCTCTTCGTCCGCAACGGTATCGACGTTCCGCATGTCTGCTACAACGAGGCCCTCGGCCCGCTGCGTACCTGCGACACCTGCTGGGTGGAAGTGAACGGCGAGCTGGTTCGCAGCTGCGAGTGCGTGGCGAGTGACGGCACCACGGTCGATACCCTCGGCGAGCGCCCGCGGGCCGCGCGCGAGGAGGGCATGGACCGCCTGCTCGCGAAGCACGAGCTCTACTGCACCGTGTGCGAGCACAACACGGGGGACTGCACGCTGCACAACACGGTGGCGGCGATGGACATGCCGATTCAGCGTTATCCGTTCGTCCGCAAGCCCTACACCAAGGACGAGTCGAATCCGTTCTATACCTACGATCCCGACCAGTGCATCCTCTGCGGCCGCTGTGTCGAGGCATGCCAGAACGTCGAGGTGAACGAGACGCTCGCCATCGATTACTCGTCCGCGCATCCGCGCGTGCTCTGGGATGGCGGGACCACGATCGAAGGGTCGAGCTGCGTCTCCTGCGGCCATTGCGTGACGGTCTGCCCGTGCAACGCGCTCATGGAAAAGACCATGCAGCCGGATGCAGGCCCCTTCACGGCGATGGACGAACGGGTGAAACGGCCGCTCATCGACCTGGTGAAGTCGCTGGAGAACACGATCGGGGCCCGGCCGGTCACGGCGCTGTCGGAGATCGACGCCACGATGCGCCAGGCCGAACTCCGCCGCACGAAGACCGTATGCACGTACTGCGGCGTCGGCTGCTCGTTCGAGATGTATACGCGCGACCGGCACATCCTCAAGGTGCAACCGAACCTCGACGCACCGGCGAACGGGATCTCGACCTGCGTCAAGGGCAAGTTCGGCTGGGACTTCGTCAACAGCCCGCAGCGCCTGACCCATCCATTGATCCGCGAGAACGGGGCGTTTCGCGAAGCCACCTGGGACGAGGCGCTCGACCGCGTCGCCAACCGGCTGCGCGACATTCACCAGCGCCATGGTCCGAAGGCCCTGGGCTTCATCGGGTCGAGCAAGGCGAGCAACGAAGAGGCTTATCTCACGCAGAAGATCGCGCGCCTGATCTTCGGCACCAACAGCGTGGACAACTCTTCGCGGTACTGCCAGAACCCCGCGACCATGGGGCTGTTCCGCACGGTGGGTTATGGCGGTGACGCCGGCTCCATCCGCGACATCGAGGCGGCCGGCCTCGTCGTGCTGGTGGGTTCCAACACGGCCGAGTGCCACCCGGTGATCGCCTCCCGGATCAAGCGCGCGCGGAAGCTGCGCGGCCAGAAGCTCATCGTGCTCGACCCGCGTCGCCACGAGATGGCCGAGCGGGCGGACATCCACCTCGACGGGCGCGCGGGAACGGATCTGGTGTGGGCCAGCGCGACCGCGCGCTACATCCTGGACGAAGGGCTGGCGGACGATGCGTTCCTGCGCGAGCGCGTCAACAGTCTCGACGAGTACCGTCGCTCGCTCGAGCCCTTCACGCTGGACTTCGCGGAGACGGTCACGGGACTCGCGCGCGAGCGGATCGTGGAGGCGGCGCGGATGATCGCCGGGGCTAGGAGCGTCTGCCTGCTCTGGGCGATGGGCATAACGCAGCATACCCATGGTTCGGATACGAGCACCGCGCTGTCGAACCTGCTCCTGGTGACCGGCAACTACGGCCGGCCCGGAACGGGTGGCTACCCGATGCGCGGACACAACAACGTGCAGGGCGCCAGCGACTTCGGCTGCCTCAAGGACGTGTACCCAGGCTACGAGAAAGTCACCGACGACAAGGTGCGCGAGAAATGGGCCAGGGCGTGGGGCGTGGCGCCGGAACGCCTCTCCAGCGAGCCCGGCCTCGACAACTTCGGGATGGTGGTCGAGGCGGCGAAGGGCAACGTCAAGGCCATGTGGGTGATCGGGGAGGAAACGGCGATCGCCGACGCTGACACCGCCAACGTCGAGAAGGCGTTCCGCGGCCTGGAGTTCTTCGTCGTGCAGGACATGTTCCTCGGGCGTACGGCGCAGTTCGCCGACGTCGTGCTGCCGGCGTGTCCCAGCGTCGAGAAGGAAGGCACGTTCACCAACACGGAGCGACGCATCCAGCGTTTCCATGAAGTGATGCCGCCGCTCGGCGAGAGCCGGCCCGACTGGTGGATCCTCACCGAGGTCGCGAAACGACTCGGCCACGACTGGGGCTACGCCGGTCCGGCGGACGTGATGCATGAATGCGCCAGTATCGCCACGTTGTTCGCCGGAGTGACGTACGAGCGGCTGGACGGCTGGCGCTCGCTGCAATGGCCGGTCGCCGCGGACGGCACGGATACTCCCTTGCTGTACACCGACGCGTTCCACTTTCCCGACGGTAAGGCGAAGCTGTATCCGCTCGAGTGGAAACCTCCGGTCGAAGATACGGATGCGCAGTTCGACCTGCTTCTCGACAACGGCCGCATGCTCGAGCACTTCCAGTCGACGAACCAGACCGGGCCGGGTGGGCGTATCACCCAGCTTTCGCCGGACTGGTTCGTCGAGATCGGCGCGGACCTCGCGCGCGAACGCGGCATCGTGGACGGCACGTGGCTGAAGGTGACCTCGCGGCGGGCCAGCATCGAAGTCCGCGCGCTGGTCACCGATCGGGTCCATGGCAGGACGCTGTTCCTGCCGATCCATCATGCGAAGCCCGGTGTGAACGCGCTCACCGGCGAACACCACGATCCGGATGTGAATACGCCCGCGTACAAGGAACTCGCCGTGCGAATCGAGCGCCTGCCGAAGGGTACGGGTGCATCGCCGTTGCCGCGACACAACTTCCGCTACGGGAAGCGGACGCCCAACGGTGGCCCGGACGCGTCGGCCAAGTGGGCGCGAGAGGAATACGTCGAGCCGCCGGAAACGATCGAACGACCGGAGACGCTGTGATGGCCGAACCTATCGATTATGCCCCGCGCCCCACGCGCACGGAGCCCACGGCACAGGACGAGTGGGAGCGCCTGCTGCGAACCCTGCACGAGCATGGCGTGCTTCGCCTCGCGAACGATCTCGTGGCCCGCAATCAGGACATCGCGCGCATCGTGCTGCGAGGCTTCGAAGCGGAGTCGACCCGGAACGCGCTGCAGAACGTGGCCGCGGTGGCGATGGTGCTCGGTCGCGTTCCTCCCGGCGCCGTCTACAAGTTCGCCGACGCGCTGCGCGAGGCGGCGACCGCGCTGGAATCCGGTGCGGGCGAGGCGGGCGCCGCGCCGGGCATCCGTGGGGTCTACCGGCTGCTCAACGACGATGACGCGTGGCGCACGCTCACGCCACTGGTACGCGCGATCGGCCGTTTCGGCCGGGCGATGGCCAGGCCGGCGCCGGAGAAGCCCATCACCGCGCACACCGGCAAGGCAAGCGATGCCTGACGGGCGCCGGTCAAACGATCGTTAGTTCCACCATCACGCGGACAGGACTACTATCGCGAGCGCACGGGCCCGGTGCCCGATCGTTCCGACTGAAACCGTGAAGGATGTTCCATGGCCGTACACCTGGTTGCCGCGCTCGACGAAAACTTTGCCATCGGCAAACAGGGTGGACTGCCCTGGCATCTTCCGGACGATCTTCGGTACTTCAAGACGCTGACGCTCGACAGGGCCGTGCTGATGGGGCGGAAGACCGCCGAATCCATCGGCCGCGCGTTGCCGGGACGCGTGAACTACGTGCTCTCGCGCAAGGGCGAGGCGCCGTTTCCCGGACAGATCACCGTGCGTTCGATTCCCGAGGCGCAGGCGAGCTGCGGTCACACGGGCCTCATGGTCATCGGTGGTGGCGAGGTGTTCCGCGAGGCGCTGCCCTATGCCCGCACGCTGTACCTGACCTGGGTGTACGCGGCGGTCGATGGTGCCGACGTCTTCTTCCCCGGCGTCGATTTCAAGGAATGGACGGAGGTTTCGCGGGTGCGCCACGAGGCGGATGCCGAGCACGCCCACGCCTTCGACATGGTCGAATACGTCCGGAACGTCTGATGCAGGTCGTCGCCGGCGTGCTGGTCGACGCCAACGGACGCATCCTCATCGCGCAGCGGCCACCCGGCAAGCATCTGGCCGGCGCGTGGGAGTTTCCCGGTGGCAAGCTCGAAGCGGGGGAGTCCGCCGTCGCCGCGCTCGAGCGCGAACTGGACGAAGAGCTGGGGATCGCCGTTGATCCCGCGTCGTTCGAGTCGTGCATCCGCGTGCCGTGGGCGTATGGCGAGCGGTCGATGCTGCTGGAGGCGATGCTCGTCCGTCGCTGGACCGGGACGCCGCGTGCGCTCGACGCCGCGGCGATCGCATGGCATGCGCCGCGCGACATCGATCCGTCCATCCTCGCGCCGGCCGACCGGCCCGTCCTGGCGGCCATCCGCCTGCCGGCCCATTACCCGATCACGGCGCCCGATGCGTCACCCGACGTCGTCATCGCGGGGCTGCTCGCCGCGCTGGCGCGCGGCGAGCGCCTGCTGCAACTGCGGTTGCCAGGGTATTCCACGGACGTCGCGCGCGACGTGGCGAAGGCGGTTCTGCCCGAGGCCCGCCGGGTGGGCGCCCACCTGTTGCTCAATGGCGACATCGAGGGCGCATCGATCCTCGGTACGGGCGTGCATCTTCGTGCTCAGCAACTCGGCGAGCTGAAAGAGCGGCCGCTGCCGTGGACGTCCATGGTGGGCGCGTCGTGCCACGATGCCGCGCAGCTCGCACGCGCCTCAGCGCTGGGCTGCGACTTCGCGACGCTGTCGCCCGTGCAGGCGACGGCCAGCCATCCCGGCGCCGAACCGCTGGGCTGGCCGCGGTTCGCGCGGTTGGCCGAGACGGCGTCGTTGCCGGTCTATGCGCTGGGCGGTCTTGGTCCCGACGATCTGGGAGAGGCGCGGATGCATGCCGCGCAGGGCGTGGCCGGCATCCGCGGGTTCGCTCGATAGCCGGTGATCGCTCCCACCTCCTACCGAAGGGTGGGAGCCGATCGTATCGGCGATACAGGTTTGCGAGAGCTTGGCTAGTGCTTGGCCTTCAGCCGCGCCACCAGCGCCTGCAGCACGCCCTGCGTCTCCTCGGCGAAGAAGTCGTCGATGAAACCCGGATCGAGCAGGTTCGACGTATCGCCCCAGACGGCGACGAGATCGGCGCGGGCGATCTCGCGGGTGCGCAGCATCGCCTTCGGCGGCAGCTTCAGCAGGTCGGCGAGCCATAGCGTGGCACGGGTGACCACCTGTTCGACCGTCGCGAGCTCGTCGACCAGGCCGATCGCGTGGGCCTGCTCGGCGTCCACCATCGCACCGGCCACCAGCAGTCGCTCGGTGCGGTAGCCGCCGAGGATGCGGCGCATCGCGAACTGGATCGGCTCGGGCACGGAAAGACCGACCTGCACCTCATTGAGACCGATCTTGTAGACCCCGTGCGCCATCACACGGTAATCGCAGAACAGCGAAATGACCGCGCCGCCCGCGGGGCTGTGGCCGGTGATCGCCGCGACGGTCGGTACGGGCGAGGTCGCCAGTGCGCCGCACAGCGCGAAGAAGGCGTTCCAGAAGTCATGGACGCCCGCGCGGTCGCGCTGGAGCAGGGCGGGGACGTCGACGCCCGCCGAAAACATGCCTTGCGCGCCGGAAAGCACGATGCCGCGCGCGCCGTTCGCGGGGGCTCCGACGATCGCCTCGCGCAACGCCTCGACGAGACCGATGTCCAGCGCGTTGACCGGCCCGCGAGCCATGCGGATTTCGTGAATGTCGCCGTCGTGCAGCAGGATGTCGAGCATGGGTGCGCGTCCGTCGGTGTGGGTTGCGTCGATTATGGCGTTTCGGCGGCCGGTGGTGCAGCCGCTTCACCGGCTTCGTTGCCCGCTGCCGCGGGATCGCCGATGCGATCGGCTCCCACCGTCCTTTTCGAGCGATGGGAGAGGTAGCTACCGAAGGGTGGAAGCCGATCGTATCGGCGATCGGGCGCCTCGGCGATGCCGCTTACTGGGCGATATCCGCGTCCGCCCAGGTATAGCGCACGGCGTAATCGAGCGTCGCGCTGCCGTTCGCCGGAACGGTGACGCTGAACTCCGCCACCTCCGGCGTGACCTTCGACGGCTTCATCGACGACGACGTGATCGTCCAGGCGCGCCAGCGGTTGGGATGCTCGCGAACGGTGACCGTGCGCGCCGTGTCGCCCGCGTTGGTCAGGACGATACGGGTGCTTTCGTCGATCCGGTGCCCCGGCATGTCCGCCGTGAACGCGGTCTGCTCGCGCGTGGCGGACAGGTCGAAGGCGTTGCCGAGCGACACCGTGGTGTCCTTGTTCTTCGGCGTGTCGTCGATGCGTCCTTCGCCGAGCAGTTCGGTGTTGCCGTCGCGGTCGGTCGTCAGCACGCGGACGTAACCGGCGGGCAGACTGTCGAACGCCCTGAAACGGAGGTTGGACACGATCGGCGTGCCGGCGTTGGCGAGGATCGGCTGGCGCTCGGCGTTCGGCCGCGGCGGGAACCACGTGTTGCCGCCGTCGTACACGGCCTCGCGCTGGCAGTCGAGGGTGTGGCGGTCGTACAGCGGCGTCTGGGTGACGCTGCCGTCGGGGAGGTCGACCGGCGTCGGCAGCGTGTAGGTGCGCAGGTCGCCCAGCGTGGCCTGTCGAGGCGCCATCGACTCGGCATCCATGGCGGCCGGGGCCGGCGCGGCACGGACCATGAAGAGCTTGTTCTGGATCGGCGCCTTCGCGCGCCGCGCGTCGCCGGCGACGAGCTTGAGCGAGACGTCCTTCCAGTCGCGTCCGCTACGGTTGGCAATGCTCGCCGCGGCGTCGAAGGTCATGCGGCAGGCGTTGCCCGGCGCGAGCGTCGCGACGTAGGCGCCGCGCCAGCCGAGGCCCGACGTGGGGTAATCGAGGTTGGCGTTCGTCCGGCCCGCCGCGCCGCCGGCGACACGCACCTGCAGCGTGGAGCCACGGGCGAAGTCCGTGCTGTCGGCGGCGCGCAGGGCGGCGTACTGGCGGATGAGCGTGGCGTGGCCGCTGCTGTCGCGCACGACGAGCGCATCGCCACCGCGAACGAGCGTGCCGCTGGCGAGCGCCTGGCCGCTTTCGCCGACCACGACCACATCGTGGCCGACGAGGCCGGCGACGGCGCCGTCGAAGCCCTGGCCGAGCAGCAGGCGCTGCGAGACGACGCGGGTGTCCTTGCCGGGAAAGCGCAGCGACAGCGCTTCGCTGTCGAGCGCGGAGGGGAGGCCGTCGATGGAGAGGTCCTGCGTGCCGCCCTTCAGGTCGAACGCGCGGCGCTCGTGCACCACGGCGTAACCGTCGCCGGAAACGGCGTCGCCTCCCGTGGCGAAGAGCGCATCGCCGTCGGCGCGGTAGAGCGTGAGCGCGGTGCGCTCATCGGCGGCGAACGCGGGAAGGGAAACGGCGCAGGCGATCGCGAGGACGAGGGAACGTTGCATGATGCTCTCCATGATGATCCTCGCGGATCATACCGGGGCGAAATGAACGGTCGCGATCTTTTGCGGCAGGGTTCGACAACCGTGCCCGCCGCCGCGGGATCGCCGATGCGATCGGCCCCCACCATTCCGCTCGTGGCTCGAACGGTGGGAGCCGATCGTATCGGCGATGGATGCGTCTTTTAGTCCTGCCGGGCCGCGGCCACGGCGTCGCGGATGACCTGCGGAAGCGGGACCGGGCGGCCGGTCTTCGTATCGATCCAGACCATGGTGACGCTGCCGTCGCAATGGATGCGGGTGGCGTCCTGCGAATCGAGGATGCGGTGGCCGACCGTCATCGAGCTGGTGCCCATGCGATTGGCGTACAGCTCGATCTGGATGTCCGCCGGCCATTCGATGGGCAGGCGGTAGTTGATCTCGCTATGGGCCATCACCGGCGCCGCGGACGGGCTGTACCAGTCGCCGGGCAGCTCCTTGAGCCACTTCAGTCGGGCTTCCTGCAGGTAGACCAGGTAGTTCGAATTGTTGACGTGGTTGTACGCGTCGAGATCCTGCCAACGGACGTCCATCGGCGTGATGAAGATCGGCGTCGGGCTCGGGGTCTGGGCGGCTTCGGTGCTCATGCGGTCCTTTTCTTCTTCGCGGGCGTTTTCTTGGCGGCGGCCTTCGTCGGAGCGGCCTTCGCGGCGGTCTTGCGGGCGGCCGCCTTCGCCGGCGCCTTCGTCACCGGCGCCGCCGGCTTGAGGTACGGCAGCAGGAAGCGGCCGGTGTGCGAGGTCTTCGTCGCGGCGACCTTCTCCGGCGTGCCGCTGACGAGGATCTGTCCGCCGCCCGAGCCGCCTTCCGGACCGAGGTCGACGAGCCAGTCGGCCGTCTTGATGACGTCGAGGTTGTGCTCGATCACCACCACGGTGTTGCCGTGATCCACGAGGCGATGCAGCACGTCGAGCAGCTGCTCGATGTCGTGGAAGTGCAGGCCGGTCGTGGGCTCGTCGAGGATGTACAGCGTGCTGCCGGTGTCGCGCTTCGATAGCTCTTTCGACAGCTTCACGCGCTGCGCCTCGCCGCCGGACAGCGTGGTGGCGCTCTGGCCGAGCTTGATGTAGTCGAGGCCCACCGCCCGCAGCGTTTCCAGCTTGCGTGCGATCACCGGCACGTTCTCGAACAGCTTGAAGGCGTCTTCCACCGTCATGTCGAGCACGTCGGCGATGGTGTGGCCCTTGTAGAGCACCTCGAGCGTCTCGCGGTTGTAGCGCTTGCCGTGGCACACGTCGCACGGGACGTACACGTCGGGGAGGAAGTGCATCTCCACCTTGATCATGCCGTCGCCTTCGCACGCCTCGCAGCGGCCGCCGCGCACGTTGAAGCTGAAGCGGCCCGGCGTGTAACCACGTTGGCGCGCCTCGGGCACCTGCGCGTAGAGCTCGCGCAGCGGCGTGAACAGGCCGGTGTACGTGGCGGGATTCGAGCGCGGCGTGCGGCCGATCGGCGACTGGTCGATGTCGACGACCTTGTCGAACAGCTCGAGGCCCTCGATCGATTCGTACGGCGCCGGCTGCTCGCTCGCGCCGTTGAGTTCCATCGCCGCGAGGCGGTAGAACGTGTCGTTGATCAGCGTCGACTTGCCGGAGCCCGACACGCCGGTGACGCAGGTGAACACGCCGACCGGGATGCGGACGTCCACGTCCTTGAGGTTGTTGCCGCTGGCGCCCTTGAGCTCGATCCATTGATCGTCGCGCGCTTCGCGGCGCTTCTCCGGCACGCGGATGCCGCGCTCGCCGGTGAGGTACTTCGCCGTGACGGAGCGCGGCGAGGCGAGCACCTGCTCGAGCGTGCCTTCGGCGACGATGTCGCCGCCGTGCACGCCCGCGCCCGGGCCGATGTCGAGAATGTGGTCCGCGGCGCGGATGGCGTCCTCGTCATGCTCGACCACGATCACCGTGTTGCCCAGATCGCGCAGGCGGGTGAGGGTACCGAGCAGTCGTTCGTTGTCGCGCTGGTGCAGGCCGATGGACGGCTCGTCGAGCACATACATCACGCCGACGAGCCCCGCGCCGATCTGACTGGCGAGGCGGATGCGCTGCGCCTCGCCGCCAGAAAGCGAATCCGCCTGGCGATCGAGCGTGAGGTAGTTGAGGCCGACATCGTTGAGGAAGGTCAGCCGCTCGCGGATCTCCTTCACGATCTTCACCGCGATCTCGCCACGCCAGCCGGGCAAGGCCAGCGTCTCGAAGAAGGCCAGCGCGTTGTCGATGGCCAGCGAGGTGAGTTCGGGAATGGCGCGGTCGGCCACGAACACGTTGCGCGCCGACGGGTTGAGGCGCTGGCCGCCGCAGTCCGGGCACGGGTGGTCGGAGATGTAGCGCGCCAGTTCCTCGCGGACGGCCGTGGACTCGGTCTCGCGATAGCGGCGCTCAAGGTTCGGCAGGATGCCTTCGAACTTGTGTTCGCGCGTGACCTTGCCGCCCCGGTCGGTGATGTAGCGGAACGGGATCAGGTCCTTGCCCGAACCGTTGAGCACGGCGTTCTGAGCCGACTTCGTCAGTTCGCGCCAGGGTGTCTCCGGATCGAAGCCGTAGTACTTCGCCAGCGACAGGATCATCTGGTAGTAGTAGGCGTTGCGACGATCCCAGCCACGAATGGCGCCGCCCGCGAGGCTGAGCTCCGGGTGGCCGACGACGCGCGCCGGGTCGAACACCTGGGTCACGCCCAGGCCGTCGCAGGTGGGGCAGGCGCCGACGGGTGAATTGAACGAGAACAGGCGCGGCTCGAGTTCCGGCAGCGAGTAGTCGCACATCGGGCACGAGAACCGCGACGAGAACAGCTGTTCGCCGGCCTTCGCGTCGTCCATGTCGACGAGGATGACGATGCCGTCGCCGAGACGAAGCGCGGTCTCGAAGGACTCGGCCAGGCGCTGCTTGATGTCCTCGCGCGGACGGAAACGGTCGATGACCGCTTCGATCGTATGCTTCTGGCGCAGCGTGAGCGGCGGGACGGCGTCGAGGTCGTAGACCTCGCCGTCGACGCGGGCGCGCACGAAGCCCTGCGCGCGCAGCTGGTCGAACACCTGCACGTGCTCGCCCTTGCGCTCGCGGATCACGGGCGCCAGCAGCATCCAGCGCTTGTCCGGATCCAGCGCGAGCGCGGTGTCGACCATCTGGCTGACCGTCTGCGCTTCGAGCGGAATGCCGTGGTTCGGGCAGCGGGGCGTGCCGACGCGCGCGTAGAGCAGGCGCAGGTAGTCGTACACCTCGGTGATCGTGCCGACGGTGGAGCGAGGGTTATGGGAGGTCGACTTCTGCTCGATCGAGATGGCCGGCGAGAGGCCTTCGATCGTGTCCACGTCCGGCTTTTCCATCATCGAGAGGAACTGCCGGGCATAGGCCGACAGCGACTCGACATAGCGACGCTGGCCTTCGGCGTAGATGGTGTCGAAGGCCAGCGAGGATTTGCCGGACCCGGACAGCCCCGTGATCACGATCAGGCGATCGCGGGGCAGGTCGAGGTCGATATTCTTGAGATTGTGCGTGCGGGCGCCGCGGATGCGAATGCTGTCCATGTGCCGACGTAGATGGGGGAAGCCACTGACTATACCAAGGGTTTTCGGCCTTCATTCCGCGTCGACCTGTGACTGTTCATCACATTTGTCATGAGGCTCCGGACGCATGCTTCGAGCGGGTTGCCCGAACCGCCCCGGCGGCGGCTACCATGGCGCCGGCCCCTCGGGGGAGGGGATCCGACCCAAGCCAATCATCCGAAGAGGAAGACGACGCATGCGTAAGTGGACAGGGATCGCGGCCGGCCTGGTGCTGGCGTGTAGTGCGGGCCAGGCGCTGGCGGCGCCGCCCAGCGAGGCGCAGGTGCGCCAGCTGATGGAGGCCGTGGGCATGGGCAAGATGCTCAGCCAGATGAACAGCCAGATGGCCGGCGTGATGGCCACCGCGCTGCCGTGCGTGCCCGCCAGCTACTGGCAGGGCTTCGTGGACGCCAACGCGACGAACCAGCTGATCGGCCGCATGGTGCCCGTGTACCAGAAGCACTTCACGGCCGAGGACGTCGACGGCCTGCTGAAGTTCTACCGTTCGCCGCTGGGCCAGAAGGTGATCACGCAGATGCCGGCGACCATGGCCGAGGGCATGCAGATCGGCAAGGCCTGGGGCCAGGAACGCGGCAAGCAGATGATCGGCCAGCTCCAGACCCAGGGCACGCTCAACGCCCAGGGCCAGTGCCCGGCCACGGGGGCGGCGGCGAAGCCCGCTCCGGCGGCGCCGGCTCCGGCGCCCGCGAAGAAGAAGTAACGCCACCTACCAGAGGGTGGGAGCCGATCGTATCGGCGATCCTGACGCGGCCCGGCCCGCTGGCGCGGGATCGCCGATGCGATCGGCTCCCACCCCTTCGGTAGGCGTCTTGCTCTAACCGTCTGATCTGGATGGCAAATGCTCCATGGGGCGAGCGGGCCGCCGGTCTGGTCGGCCGCTTAACCGCCTGATTGACCTTGCCTTTTGGGTCCCGCTATAATTCGCAGTTCGCAACACCCGTACGACCCTAAAAAGAACTACATAATCAGTAACAGGAAATCACCATGAGCTACGCAGTCATCAAGACCGGTGGCAAGCAGTATCGCGTGATGGCAGGCGAAGTCCTGCGCGTCGAGCTGCTCCCCGCCGAAGTCGATTCCACCTTCACGTTCGACCAGGTCCTCCTCGTCGGCGAAGGCGAGTCGGTCACGGTCGGCGCCCCGCTGGTCGCCGGTGCCACCGTCAGCGCGAAGGTTCGCGCCCACGGCCGCGCCGATAAGATCCGCATCATCAAGTTCCGTCGTCGCAAGCACTACAAGCGCACGCAGGGACATCGTCAGCACTACACCGAAATCGAGATCACGGGCATCAACGCCTGAGTCGCCGGAGGATATAAGTCATGGCACATAAAAAAGGCGTAGGTTCCAGCCGTAACGGCCGCGATTCGAACCCGAAGTACCTCGGCGTGAAGATCTACGGTGGCCAGGCTGTCGAAGCCGGTAACATCATCGTTCGTCAGCGTGGCACCAAGTTCCACGCCGGCGTGGGCGTCGGCCTCGGCCGCGACCACACCCTGTTCGCGCTGGTCGACGGCACCGTGTCGTTCAAGACCCGCGGCGACAAGGGCCGCAAGTTCGTCGACGTCGTCCAGGCGTAAGCCTCGCCCGACGCGATAGCGAAGGCCCCGCCCTAGGCGGGGCTTTTCGTTTGTAGCGCGGCATCACACTCTTTCCAGGTTTTCCCCATGAAATTCGTCGACGAAGCGCAAATCAGGGTCTCGGCCGGTGACGGCGGCAACGGTTGTGTCAGCTTCCGTCGCGAGAAATTCATCCCGTTCGGTGGTCCCGATGGCGGCGATGGCGGCAATGGCGGCTCCGTGTGGCTCGTGGCCGACGAAGGCCTCAACACCCTCGTCGACTTCCGCCACATGCGCTCGTTCAAGGCGCAGCGCGGGCAGGGCGGCATGGGCAGCCAGATGTACGGCAAGGGTGGCGAAGACACCGAGGTGCGCGTGCCCGTCGGCACCGTGGTCACCAACGTCGATACCGACGAGGTGATCGGCGACCTTACGTCGCACGGCCAGCGCCTGAAGGTGGCGCAGGGTGGTCGTGGCGGCCTGGGCAACATCCATTTCAAGAGTTCGGTGAACCGCGCGCCGCGCAAGTCGACGCCGGGCACGCCGGGCGAAGTGCGCGATCTGAAACTCGAGCTGCGACTGCTGGCCGACGTCGGTCTGCTGGGCTTCCCGAACGCGGGCAAGAGCACGTTCATCCGCGCCGTCTCGGCGGCGACGCCGCGCGTGGCCGACTACCCGTTCACCACGCTGCATCCGAACCTCGGCGTCGTGCGCATCGGCACGGACCAGAGCTTCGTGATCGCGGACATCCCCGGGATCATCGAGGGTGCGGCCGAAGGCGCCGGCCTGGGCATCCAGTTCCTGCGTCACGTGTCGCGCACCAGTCTCCTGCTGCACGTGGTCGACATCCGTCCCATCGACGGCTCGGATCCCGTCGAACAGGTCCGTGCGATCGAGGCCGAACTCCAGCAGTTCGACGAGGAGCTCGTCGAGCGTCCGCGCTGGCTGGTGATCAACAAGTCCGACGTCATCGACGACGAGGACGAGCTGAAGGCCGTGGTCGACGACATCGTCGCCCGCCTGGACTGGAAGGCCCCGTGGTTCGTCGTTTCCGCCGCGGGCGAGGTGGGTACCTGGGACGTCTGCCTGAAGGTGCAGCAGTTCTTCGATGCCGAACGCGCGAAGCAGCGCGAGCGCACCGACGAACGCGACGACGTGCGGATGCGGTAGGAGCGCGCCTTGCGCGCGACAGCTTATCGCGAGGCGCAGCAGGGGCTGTAGCGCACGGCCTCAAAACATGTCGCGCGCAGGGCGCGCTCCTACAGAGACACAAAAAAAGCCGGCGGAAGCCGGCTTTTTTTGTGAACAGCGATGTCGCGCAGGCTTATGCCAGGTCGCGGATCTTCGCGTTCAGGCGGCTCTTGTGACGAGCGGCCTTGTTCTTGTGGATCAGGCCGCGGGCGGCGTAGCGATCCATCACCGGCACGGCGACGGCGTAGGCGCTGGCAGCGGCTGCCTTATCCTTGGCGTCGATCGCCTTGACGACCTTCTTCAGTGCGGAACGCACCATGGAACGCGCGCTGACGTTGCGCAGACGGCGCTGCTCCGACTGACGCGCACGCTTCTTCGCGGACTTGATGTTGGCCAAGGTAAAGCTCCAGAGTTCGGTTGGTTTTAAAAAAGACGCTTAGTTTGACCTCAAAGGTGGGGTTGGTCAATAGGTTAGGGTGGATGGGCGTGGGGCGCGGTGCTGGCGGGAGGTGGGAGTTGGGAAGTGGGCGCGACGTGGCCGGCGGCCGCGAGAGGGTGCTGGAAGCTCCGCGCTGGCGTCGACGCCCGGCCGGTGGCCTGTCGTGCCCTCAACCGCCCGCCGGGATCGCGCCCCCAATTCCCATCCCCCAACCCCCGTCACACCCGCGCCCCCCAATTCCCACCCCGAGCCCCCCTTGCCACGCCCCATCGCCCTCCCGGCCTGTCAAACTATCCCTTTTGCCAGCCCTCGACCGGATGAAAACCCCCAGCCTTCTTCGCGGCATGCTCAGTTTCAGCGGCATGACCATGGTTTCGCGCGTGCTCGGGCTTGTCCGCGACATGGCGATCAACGCCTCGTTCGGCGCCAACGCGGCGACCGACGCCTTCTGGGTGGCTTTCCGCATCCCCAACTTCATGCGCCGCCTCTTCGCGGAGGGGTCGTTCTCGACGGCCTTCGTGCCGGTGTTCACCGAGGTGAAGGAGACGCGGCCGCATGCCGATCTCAAGCGGCTGATGGGGCTGACGGCCGGCACGCTCGGCGGCGTCCTGCTCGTGGTCGTGGCCCTGGGTGTCATCTTCGCGCCGCAGGTCACCGCGCTGTTCTCGCCCGGGGCGGTCGATACGCCGGAGAAGTTCGGCCTCACGGTCGACCTGCTGCGGCTCACCTTTCCGTTCCTGCTCTTCGTCTCGCTCACCGCCTTGAGTGGCGGCGCCCTGAACAGCTTCCACCGGTTCGGCCTGCCGGCCCTGACGCCGGTGATCCTCAACCTGTGCATGATCGCCGGCGCGCTCTGGCTGGCGCCGAAGCTGCGGACGCCGATCATGGCGATGGGCTGGGCGATCCTCGTCGCGGGCCTGCTCCAGCTGATCTTCCAGCTGCCGGCGTTGCGGCAGCTCGACCTGCTGGCGTTGCCGCGCTGGGGCTGGAGCTCGCCGGACGTGCGCCGGATCATGACGCTGATGGTGCCGACGTTGTTCGGCTCCTCGGTCGCGCAGATCAACCTGCTGCTCGACACCGTCATCGCCTCGCTGCTGATCGCGGGGTCGCAGAGCTGGCTGTCGCAGGCGGACCGCTTCCTGGAGCTGCCGCTGGGCGTCTTCGGCGTGGCGCTGGGCACGGTCATCCTGCCGTCGCTCTCGCGCCATCACGTGGCGACCGACAAGGCGGGCTTCTCGCGCGCGCTCGACTGGGGCCTGCGCACGACGCTGCTCATCGCCGTCCCGGCGATGTTCGCGCTGATGATCCTTTCGGTGCCGCTGGTGGCGACGATCTTCCAGCACGGGCGGTTTACGCCGTTCGACACGAAGATGGCGTCGCTGTCGATCTCCGCGCTGAGCTTCGGCCTGCCGGCGTTCGCGCTGGTCAAGGTGGTGCTGCCGGCGTTCTATGCCCGCAAGGACACGAAGACCCCGGTCCGCGCGGGCGTGGCGTCGCTGGTCGCCAACATGGTCTTCAACGTCGCGTTCCTGGCCCTGCTGTTCTTCCTCTGGGCGAGCCCGGCGCAGAAGGCGGGCTCGTGGATGACGGCCCTGGCGACGATCCCGGGCCTGCACATGGCGCTGGGCATGGCCAGCGCACTGGCCAGCTACCTCAACCTGCTGCTGCTCTGGCGCTGGCTGGGCAAGGCCGGCGTCTACACCCGCCAGCCCGGCTGGCCGCGACACCTGCTTCGCCTCGGCGTGGCCTGCGCCGTGATGGTCGCGGTGCTGCTCGGCGGCCTGTGGGTCTGGCCGGAATGGAGCGACGTGGAGAAGTGGCAGCGGGTGGGGCGTCTCGCGGCGCTGGTGGTCGCGGGCGGCGGTGCGTATGTCGCGAGCCTGTTCGCGCTGGGCTTCCGCCTGCGCGACCTGCGCGCCCACTGAGGTTCCCGCGCGTCGCATTGTGCGGCGCAATGGGGCCGCTATACTGGCCCGATGGCTTTTATTCCGCATCGATTCCAGGACCCCCGGGCATGACGCTGCGACTGCATCGCGACGTCGACGGACCGTGCCTCGCGCCCGGTGGCAGCATCGTCGCGATCGGTGCGTTCGATGGCCTGCATCTCGGTCACCAGGCGATCCTCTCGGAGGTGCGTCGCCGCGCGGAGGCCGCGGGCCTGGTCCCGGCGGTCATCAGCTTCGAGCCGTTGCCGCGTGCGTTCTTCTCGAAGGAGCCCGTGGCGCGTCTCTCGGGCGTCCGCGAAAAAGCCGAGGGCATGACCGCCGCCGGCATCCGCGACCTGCTGTCGCTACGCTTCGACAAGGCCCTGACCGAGATGTCCGCCGAGGACTTCGTCCGCCGGGTCATCGTCGGCCGCATGGCCGCGCGCGAGGTCTGGGTGGGCGAGGACTTCCGCTTCGGTCACCGCCGTGGCGGCGATTTCGCGCTGCTGCAGTCCATGGGCGCGGAGCTGGGTTTCACCGCGCACGCGGTGCGGCCGGTGGTCGTCGACGGCGAGCGGGTGTCATCCTCGCGGGTGCGCACGCTGCTTGCGGAAAGCGATTTCGCCGGCGCGACCCGCCTGCTGGGGCGGCCGTTCGTGATCGACGGCCATGTCGAGCACGGCCAGCAGCTTGGTCGCACCCTTGGATATCCCACCGCGAACGTCCATCTCACGGACAGGGTGAGCCCCATCCAGGGCATCTTCGCCGTGCGCATCGGTATCGGCGACGGCCCGTGCAGCTGGCCGGGCGTCGCGAGCCTGGGCCGCCGGCCGACGGTGAACGCGGTGCAGGAGCCCCTGCTGGAAGCCCATCTTTTCGATTTCTCCGGCGACCTCTACGGCCAGCGCATCGGCGTGGAGTTCGTGCGGAAGCTGCGCGACGAAGAAAAATTCGACGGCCTCGACGCCCTGACGGCGCAGATGCGCAAGGACGAGATCGCCGCCCGGCAAGCCCTTGGGATGAACCCCATACTTGTCGATTGACGACGGAACGCGCCTCGCGCGCGTCACGCCCCGAAACCCACGGTTCTAAGCGATGACCCAGGACTACAAGAACACCATCAACCTGCCGCAGACGGATTTCCCGATGCGTGGCGACCTGCCCAAGCGCGAGCCGAACTGGCTGGCGACGTGGGAACGCGTGGGGCGCTATGCGCAGATCCAGGAGAAGACGGCGGGCCGCGACAAGGTGTTCGTGCTGCATGACGGCCCGCCTTACGCGAACGGCGCGATCCACCTGGGCCATGCCGTCAACAAGGTGCTGAAGGACGTCGTCGTCAAGTCGAAGCTGATGGCCGGCTACCGGGCACCCTACGTGCCGGGCTGGGACTGCCACGGTCTTCCGATCGAGATCGCGATCGAGAAGAAGTTCGGCAAGGCCGGCGACAAGCTCGACGCCGCCGCGTTCCGGCAGAAGTGCCGCGAGTACGCGATGGCGCAGATCGACCTGCAGCGCGTCGACTTCAAGCGCCTCGGCGTCCTCGGCGACTGGGAGAAGCCGTACCGCACGCTCGACTTCACGTACGAGGCCGACATGATCCGCGCGCTCGCGCGCATCGTCGACAACGGCCACGTGGTGCGCGGCGCGAAGCCGGTGTACTGGTGCTTCGACTGCGGTTCGGCGCTCGCCGAGGCCGAGATCGAATACGCCGACAAGACCTCGCCGGCCGTCGACGTCGCCTACGACGCGGTGGATTCGATCTCGTTCGCCGCGCTGTTCGGCGTCGCCGCGGGTGACGCCACCGTCGCCGTGCCCATCTGGACGACCACCCCCTGGACGCTGCCGTCCAGCCAGGCCGTGTCGCTTGGCGGCGAGCTCGAGTATTCGCTGGTCGAGGGTCCGTCGCGCGGCGGCAATCCGCTGCTGCTCGTGATCGCCTCGGCGCTGGTGGAGAAGGCGCTCGCGCGCTACGGCGTGGAGCGCGTGAACGTGCTCGGGCGCGTGCAGGGCGCGGTGCTCGAGAACCAGCCGCTGCGCCATCCGTTCTACGACAAGCAGCTGCCCATCATCCTCGGCGAGCACGTCTCGGACGAGGACGGTACCGGTGCCGTGCACACCGCGCCCGACCATGGCGCGGAAGATTTCACCGTGGGCCAGCACTACGGCATCGGCACGCTCAACTATGTCGACGGCCGCGGCGTCTACCGCGCGGAGGTGCCGCTGGCGGGCGACGTGTCGTTCGCCGGCGTGCACATCTGGAAGGCCAACGACCAGATCGTCGACCTCCTGCGCGACCGCGGCGTGCTGCTCGCCTCGTCGAAGCTCACGCACAGCTACCCGCATTGCTGGCGCCATAAGACGCCGGTGATCTTCCGCGCCACGCCGCAGTGGTTCATCAGCATGGAGCAGGCCGACCTGCGCCGCACCGCGCTCACGTCCATCAAGGGCGTGCGCTGGGTGCCGGGCTGGGGCGAGGAGCGCATCGCGGGCATGGTCGAGGGTCGCCCCGACTGGTGCATCTCGCGCCAGCGCACCTGGGGCGTGCCGATCACGCTGTTCATCGACAAGGTCACGCACGATCCGCATCCGGACTCCGTCGCGCTGATGGAGAAGGTGGCGAAGAAGGTCGCCCTCGAAGGCATCGACTGCTGGTTCACGCTCGATCCGCGCGAGCTGCTCGGCGACGACGCGGACAAGTACGAAAAGGTCACCGACGTCCTCGACGTGTGGTTCGACTCGGGCGTCAGCCACTTCGCGGTGGTGGGCGCGCGTCCCGAACTGCAGGCCGGCGACGCGGGCGAATACAAGGTGATGTACCTCGAAGGCTCCGACCAGCATCGCGGCTGGTTCCAGTCGTCGCTGCTCACGTCGGCCGCCATCAACGGCCGTGCGCCGTACGACCACGTGCTGACCCACGGTTTCACCGTGGACGCGCAGGGTCGCAAGATGTCCAAGTCGCTGGGCAACGGTATCGAGCCCCAGGACATCATGAAGACGCTCGGCGCGGACATCCTGCGCCTGTGGATCTGCTCGACCGACTACCGCAACGAGATGTCGCTCTCGGACGAGATCCTCAAGCGCGTCGCGGATACGTACCGCCGTATCCGCAACACCACGCGCTTCCTGCTCGGCAACCTCGACGGGTTCGACCCGGACAAGCACCTGCTCGCCACCGACGCCTGCCTCGATCTCGATCGCTGGGCGGTGCAGCAGGCGGCGGACACGCAGGCGGCGATCGTGGCGGCGTACGAACGCTACGACTTCCCCGAGATCGTCCAGCGCATCCAGAATTTCTGCACCAACGAGCTGGGCGCGCTGTACCTCGACATCACGAAGGACCGCCTCTACACGATGCCGACGGACAGCCGCGGCCGGCGCAGCGCGCAGAGTGCGATGTACCGGATCCTCGAGGCGCTGCTGCGCTGGCTGGGGCCGATCGTCACGTTCACGGCGGAAGAAGCCTGGGCGCACATGCCCGGCTCGCGCAGCGAGTCGGTGCTGTTCGAGACGTTCTACGACGGCCTCGACGTGCGCCAGGACGGCGAGGCGCGCGGCTGGTGGAGCACGCTGCTCGCCATCCGCGAGACGTCGTCGCGCGTCCTCGAAGGCATGCGCAAGGCCGGCCAGATCGGTGCGTCGCTCGACGCGACGCTGACGATCCACGCCGACCTGCCGACGCAGTCCGCGCTCGCGGAATCCGCGAAGGAGCTGCGCTTCTTCTTCATTACCTCCGAGGTGACGCTCGCGCCGCTGGAAGGTCGCCCGGCCACGGCCGAGCGTGTCGATCTGGATGGCGCCGAGGTCTACGTCTCGGCGGCGGTGAGCGACGCGGTGAAGTGCGTCCGTTGCTGGCACCATCGCCCGGACGTCGGCGTCGACCCGAACCATCCTGAGATCTGCGGCCGCTGCGTGGAGAACGTGACGGGGCAGGGCGAGGACCGCCGCTGGTTCTGATCCGGCGATCGTCGCCGAACCTTTCCGCGCCGCCGCCCGGCGGCGCGGACCCTCGCAACGCACCGCCCGGATCCGCATGACCGCACGCCCCAAACCCAACGCCCTGTCCTGGCTCTGGCTCGCCGCCGCCATGATCGTGCTCGACCAGCTGACCAAGTGGTGGGCGCTCACGGCCCTGCAGCCGGCCGAGACGCCACATCCGGTCATCCCGGGCATCCTGAACTGGACGCTCACCTTCAACACGGGCGCGGCGTTCAGCTTCCTGGCGGACAGCGCCGGCTGGCAGCGCTGGTTCTTCGTCCTCCTCGCGGTCGGCGTCAGCGCCTCGCTCGCCGTGTGGCTGTCGCGCACGCCGCGCGCCGACTGGCGCACCGCGGCCCCGTTGGCCCTGATCCTGGGCGGCGCGCTGGGCAACGTCATCGACCGGCTCCACGCGGCCAAGGTCACCGATTTCATCCAGGTCTTCCTGGGCAGTTACCCGTTCCCCGTCTTCAACGTCGCCGATTCCGCGATCAGCGTCGGCGCCGTCGCCCTGATCGTCTTCAGCCTCTTCGGCAGCCCGAAGGCTCCCATGCGATAATGGAGAGGTCCGGCGCCCGCGCGGCGCCCATCCCCTTTTCACGGCCCTGAAGGCCCCGAGGTCCCCTTGGACATCCTCCTCGCCAATCCCCGCGGCTTCTGCGCCGGCGTCGATCGCGCCATCGCCATCGTCGAGCGCGCCCTGGAGTCGTACGGCGCGCCGATCTACGTGCGCCACGAAGTCGTGCACAACCGCTACGTGGTCGAGCGCCTGCGCGCCGACGGCGCCGTGTTCGTGGAGGAACTGGACGACGTGCCCGATGGCGCCACCGTGATCTTCAGCGCCCACGGCGTGCCGAAGGCCGTGCGCGAGGAAGCCGACCGCCGCCGCCTCAACGTGTTCGACGCGACGTGCCCGCTCGTCACCAAGGTGCACATGGAGGTCGCGCGCCTCGGCCGCGCCGGCCATGACGTCGTGCTGATCGGCCACGCGGGTCATCCGGAAGTCGAAGGCACGATGGGGCAGTGGAACCCGGCGAACACCGGCAGCATCTACCTTGTCGAATCGGTGGAAGACGTCGAGGCGCTGGCACCGGCGCAGCCGGACAAGCTCGCGTTCGTCACGCAGACCACGCTCTCGGTCGACGACACCATCGCCATCATCGGCGCGTTGCGCGCGAAGTTCGCCACCATCGAAGGACCGCGCAAGGACGACATCTGCTACGCCACGCAGAATCGCCAGGACGCCGTGCGCCGCCTCGCCGATGCCGTGGACCTCGTGCTCGTCGTGGGCTCGGTCAACAGCTCCAATTCCAATCGCCTGAAGGAACTGGCCGAGAAGCAGGGCGTCACCTCGTACCTCATCGACGGCGCAGAGCACATCGAGCGCGAATGGCTCGAAGGCAAGGCCCGCATCGGCGTCACCGCCGGCGCGTCGGCACCGGAGAAGCTGGTGCAGGAAGTCATCGCCCGCCTGCAGTCCTGGGGCGCGGGCACCGTCCGCGAGCTCGACGGCGAGGCCGAGAACATCACCTTCGCCCTGCCGAAGGAGCTTCGCCTCGCGGGTTGACCGCGAAGGCTTGCGCCCGGGCCCAAGGTTCCCTAGAATTCCGCTTCTCGCCGGAATAGCTCAGTTGGTAGAGCGCGTCATTCGTAATGATGAGGTCGTAGGTTCGATTCCTATTTCCGGCACCACGCATTCGCCCACGGTCGCAAGATCAGGGCACGAAAAACCCGCCTTCAGGCGGGTTTTTTTATGGGGCCGCGGTACGCCTCGTTGGAGCGCACCTGGGCGCGATCAGCGCTCGCGAGCACCCCATCGCGCCCAGGTGCGCTCCAACAGGTCGCGCTTATGCCGCGAGGCGCGTGGCGTCCTTCAGGAACCGTAGGCCGATCGAGAGGGCCATGTCGTAGCCGGCGATGGCGTTGCCGGGTACGACGACGCTCACGAGTGAAGGATGGCCGGGTGCGAGCGACGACGCGTCGGTCGCGGCGCTGCGATCGTGGACTTCGATGTAGGGAACGCGCAGCGCGGATAGCGCGTCGCGGACTGGGTCGACCAACGCACTGGGTAGTTGCTCGGCGTCGACGTCGAGAAGGAGCAACTCGGCATCGTCGCCGGGTGCTTCGAGGCATCCGCTGAGCTGCGCGAAGGTGTCGCAGCGGCGCCAGGCAAGATCGACACCGGCCGCCTGTGCGCGCTCCCACAGACGGCACATCGCCGAGCTGCCTGGGTCCGGCATGTCCGACTCGGCGTGCGGTCCGGTGATGACGACGATCGACATCGATGCGTTCCTTGAATGGGGGACGCCAGTGTCCATGCGGGGTGCGTAAAAAAGCTGCGCCGGACGGGCGCTTTCCGGGTAAGCGCTGCGTAAAGTTTCGGCGGCCGCCGAAGGCCGGCTTGCCTTACGCCGTCCGAGCGTCGACGATGCGGCGATGAACGGACCTCTCTTTACCTCTCACACGACGCCCAGGCTGCTGCTCGACCGGCTTCAGCCTTCCGATGGACCCATCCTGTTCGCGTATCGCGGTGACGACGCCGTCGCGCGGTATCAAGGCTGGAAGCCGGCCACGCCCGCCGAAGCCGACGATTTCATCGCCCGCCAGAGCGCACAGGCGTTCGCCGTGCCGGACAGCTGGTTCCAGCTCGCGGTTCGCGACCGCGGAACGGGCAACCTCGTCGGCGACCTCGGCATCCATTTCCCCGCGACGGTCGACGACGCGATCGAATTCGGTATATCGCTCCGGCCCGAGTGTCAGGGCAGGGGGTACGCCCGCGAGGCCATGGCCGCAATGCTGACGCTTGCGTTCGGTGAGTGGGGGTATCGCCGCGCCGTCGGCTCCGTCGATCCAAGGAACGTGGCGAGCATCGCGCTGTTACGGTCGCTGGGCTTCCGGCAGGAGGCGCACCACGTGGAGAGCTATCGCTTCCGTGGCGAATGGGTGGACGACATGATTTTCGCCATGCTGGCGCGGGAGTGGTCGGCGGCCGGCTAGGGCGCCTCTCTACAGTCAGGCCGCCGCGAGCCTCGCGACCACGGCCGCGCTCGGCGGCGGCAGGTGGAGGAGGGCGGCTTCCGGGAGGTAGCGCCAGTCGCTCAGGCGGCGTGGCAACTTCGCTTCAGGGAACGCGGCCCGCAGATCGCGGATCGCGTCTTCCGGCGTGTCGTAGCGGCCCGCCTCGCGATCGCCAAACAACGCGCGCCAGCGATGACCGTGGCGAACGATGCGGAAAGGTGCGTTGGCGGATGTGAAGACGTACTGGGCGAGCATGGAATGAAACTCCGTTCTTAGCCCGCCCATTTTCCGCGCGTTTTCGTGACCACTTCGTGTTGCAGAGGCGACGCCGGTGTGTCGGAGCACATCCCGGCGTCGTGTCGGTGGTCATTCGTTCAGTCGGGTGCCTTCGCCGGCACGAAGGGCGACACCGGATCGCTCGCGGGGAAGGTCTCCTCGAGCGCATGGTCCTGATTGTCGCTGGTGTGTTCCTTGCGCGCCTTCTTCTCGGCGTCGGTTTCCTTCCCGGGCGGAGCATGGTCCGGGTGGGTGACGTCCTTACGGTCGTGATTCATGGCGAGGCCTCCTGATGAGTGGCCCCCATGGAGCATCCAGTGCCGTGAAGCCGGCGTGGCCCGCGCGTCAGGGCAGCGCCATCGTCCGCTCGATCAACGACAGCGAGCGGGGGCAGACGCGCTGGGATAGCTCGCTGGTGTCGCCGCCCTCGGCGCGGATCTGATTGACGATGGACAACGCCTGCCTCTCGCCCTCGTGGAAGTCCGGCGTGCCGCTTCCGCCCGGGGACAGGGCGTCCACTTTCGTGCGGTACGACTGCACCGTCGAGGTGCTGGCCTGGCAGAGGTTGCCGGCATACCAGGCGGCCATGCCCGCGTCGTCGAGCCCCGTCCCCTGCGGCAGCCGGGATGCCGGCGGAGCGGCCAGCGCGGCCACGCTCCAGGCCGCGGCGGCGGCGAACGATAGGGCGATGATGGTTCGCATGGTGTTCCCCCAGATGGATGCGGCACCCCGCGCACGGGGCGTTGGCGTGCATCCTAACCCGGTTGTCGGGCACGGCTCATCCGCTCGTCGGCGAGTGCCTACCGCCTGTCGGATGGCGCTTGCCGTGCGCGGCGGCGACGCTAGTCTGGCAACAGGGAAAATGCAGGGGGAGCCCACGTGGCCAGAATTCGTTCGCGTCGCGCATCGCGCGGCGTGTCGCTGATCGAAGTGCTGATGGCGGTGCTGATCTTCAGCCTCGGCCTCATCGGTCTCGCCGGGCTGCTAATCGTCTCCACCCGGTCGAACCAGGCGGCGTTCGTTCGCACGCAGGTGACGTTCCTCGCCGGCAGCATGGCCGACCGGATGCGCGCGAATCCTTACGGTCTCTGGAAGGATTACTATTCCGGCACCTATCCGGCGACGGGGACCTTGCCGGCGTGCGACACCGCGGCGCCCTGCGGTCCGGAGAAAATCGCGACCCGCGACAAGCTGATCTGGACGGCGCAACTGCAGGCTTTCCTGCCGAGCCTGGGGCCGAGCTCGATCACCTGCGCCAAGGCGGCCGACATGAGTTACGACGCCACCTCGTCCGTGGCCATGCGACCGCCATTCGGCGGCACCTGCACGATGGTCATCACATGGGCCGAGCGAGGCCTGGACGGAACCGACGACAAGACCGCGGACGGCAACCTGCAGTCGCTCACCTGGGTGTTTCAGCCATGATGTCGTGTTCCTTCCCGCCGCGTATCGCCCGTGGCGTCACCCTCATCGAACTGATGGTCGCGATGGTGCTCGGCCTGCTCGTCGCCGGCGGCATCATCACGCTGTTCCTCTCCACCTCGAACAGCAATCGGGTGCAGACCCAGCTGGCACGCATGCAGGAAGACGGTCGGTTCGCGATCGGCCAGCTGACGGACGACCTTTCCGCCGCGAACGGCATGTATTGCAACAACACGGGGGGCATCGCGACCTCGTCGTCGTCGGGCATCGCGCTCGACGGTCTTCGTACCCCGAGGATCCTGGCGAAAAACTTCATCGGTTCCCTTTTCGAGAACACGACCCGGTGGGGCGAGACGTCCGGTACCAACACGTACCCCGCTGCACCCGCGGCCGCCTATGCCATGCCCTCGTTCATGTTCATGCGTGGCTACAACTGCACGGGTACGGCCGCCTGCCTGCCGATCCCGGTGACGTTCCTGGGTGGCGGGCTCGACACCGCGGGCACGGCGGTCGGCAACCGCGTCCTCGGTACCGACGTGCTGACGATGCGTTATCTCGACGGGTCGCGCGGCTGGCGCCTGGGCGCCACCAGTCAGGTGAAGTCGACGGGTACCGCACTGACCGAGATCGATCTCGCGCCGACGGCCGGCGAGCCGCCGGTGACGGACTTCAAGAGCCCCATGGCGCTCGTGGCCGATTGCACCGGCGCGCAGGTGTTCGCCGTCACGGGGCAGACCACCGCCGTGCTCAAGCCGGCCGCGGCGAACAATTTCGTCGCTCCGCAGCCGCCGCAGCCGCAGTCGGCATCGCGTCTGTACGACTTCGTCAACGACATGCAGAACGTGACCTATTACGTTCAGGTGGTCAGCGACGACGGCTCGGCCACGGGCATCAAGACCGGCGCCCTCATGCGTCGCGTCAATGGAACCACGGTGTCGGTCCCCGACCAGGAGTTGATCCGCGGCGTGGAGCGCCTGACGTTCCGCTACGGCGTCGAGGATGCGAAGGGCAACGTCAAGTTCCTCACCGCCGATCAGGTCGACAAGGCCACCAATTGTCCGCCGACGGCGAATACCTTGTCGCCGAGCGATCCGGGCTGTGCATGGCGTGCGGTGAAAAGCATCGAGGTGTCGCTGTTGCTCGTCAGCCAGGTAAGGATGCCTAACCTCACGGAGCCCGAGACGGCGTTCCTCTACTCCCCGGACGCCACGAGCGGCACCATCTCGCCGGTTTACCCGGCGCAGGCCTCGACGGCGGGCCTCGCGATCAAGCCCGCTTCGCAGGGCTTCGAGACCCAGCGCTTGCGGCGCCAGTTCACCGCGCTCGTGATGCTGCGCAACTACAACCCCTGACCCGCGCGATCCGGAACCGCCATGAACCTCTCCTTTCCTCGCCATGTCTCCTTCGCGCCGCGCGCCCAGCGCGGTGTCGTCCTGGTCGTCGCGTTGATCTTCCTGCTGCTCATCACCATCCTGGCCATGGCCGCTTCCGGCACGTCGATGATGCAGCTGCGCCTCGTCGGTGGCCTGCGCAGTTCGCAGCTCGCGGATTTCGGCGCGGAATCGGCGCTGCGCGGTGCCGAATGGCGCATCTGGACCGCCAGCAACACGAGCCCGATGGCGTGCACCACCACCGGACCGATCTGCTACAAGTACGACGCCTCCAGCACGAACGCCGACGTCGAGAAGTTCCGTGGCGCGAAGGGTTGGGATGCCACGGCGAGCACGACGTATTCGCCCACGCAGCCGCTGACCACCGCCAGCACCGACAATACGTTCAAGCTGACCAAGGATCCGGTGTACCTGATCGAAGACCTGGGCGTCGAGTTACCGCCGGGGTCCGGCACGCAGCACGAGTCGGGGCAGTCCTCGCCGGGGACCGGCAACACGAGCGTGGACAGCCACGTCTATCGCATCACCGCCCGCTCGACCGGCGCGAACGACAATACCGTTCGTACCATCGAAACCACGTTCGCGGCCAAGGCCAACTGAGATACCGTCATGAGCGCACCGCATCGCCTCCTTACGACCGTGGCCGCCGTCGCGATGACGGCACTCGGCGCCATGCCGGGTCTGGCGCTCGCCGATCGCACGAATATCGGCGCGTCGCCACCGGATCTGACGACCTCCGTCGCACCGAACATCGCGGTGACCTTCGACGATTCGGGCTCGATGCAGTCGTTCTTCATGGGCGACAACCGGCCGTTCGATAACAAAAAGTGGACGGACACGGTCGTGGTGGGAAAGGACAAGAACGGTAACAACATCACCGACGACCAGTATCTGAAACCATGGGTGTGCGCCGGCGTGATCGATCCGCGGATCACGAGCACTTCGGATCCGCGCTCGCAGGCCATGAACGGCGTGTATTACAACCCGAACATCAAGTACACCCCGCCTGTCGGCTACGACGGCGTCGTGTATCCCGACGCCGACGCCACGCTGGCAGCCGTCTGGATGAACGGCATCGACGTGAACCGCCGGGTCAACCCGCAGACGGCCGGTGCGCCCATCGTCCGCACCAACCAGGACAGCCAGGACAACGCCTCCGATGGGCGCCGCGCTATTCTCAACGGCCAGAAGACGATACTTGGCGATGCGCGCTGGGACTGCACGCCGGACGCGACCAATCCGTTCGACGGTAACGTCACCGACCCCAACGGCCTGAAGCCGAACGGGGGGCCTTACTACTACCGCCTCAAGTCGGACGCGGGCGCGGTGAAGGCCGATAACACGCTGGACCTCGCCAAGCTCTACGACGCAAACAAGTGGGAGGCCGTCGCCGTCCCGAAGACCGACTACCAGAATTTCGCCAACTGGTTCGCCTATTACCGTACGCGCAACATGATGACGCGTACGACGCTGACCCAGGCGTTCTCCAAGATCGGCAACTCCGTGCGCATCGCATGGCAGAACATGGCCAGCAGCACGGGTGTGGCGACGCGCTTCGGTGCCACGGCCGTCTTTTCCGACATCGGCGCGGCGGGATCCGACATCCGCCGTAATTTCTTCGATTGGATCACCCAGGTCGTGGGTGGCAACGCCACGCCGGCGCGCGGCGCGACCATCCGCGCCGCGAAAGTTTTCGCCGCGCGCCTCAGCCAGGACGCGAACGATCCCTATTGGAACGGCGCTACCGGAACCGACAGCAAGGACCTGACCTGCCGCCGTAACTTCCACATGCTGGTGACCGACGGCTACTGGAACGAGTCTCCCGATCCGGCGTTACCGGCGGACATGACGACCACGGCCAACATCACGCAGACGGCGCAGACGATGCCCGATGGAAAGGATTACGACCCCGGCGCGACTTACGCGAAGCGCTATAGCAACGTCGCGGGTTCGGCGTATGCCTCGTCCATGGCGAACATCGCCTGGTACTACTGGGCGACCGATCTTCAGCCGTCGCTCGACAACGGTCTGAAGCCCTATTTTTCCGACATCACCGGCGCCACCGACACGTCCAAGCCGGAGAATACGCCCACGGTCTACTGGAATCACGTGAACGACCCCGCGACGTGGCAGCACGTGTCGCAGTTCTTCGTGACGCTCGGCGTCGCCGGCACGCTCGACTTTCCCGACGACCTCACGTCGCTCGTGAACGGCACGAAGCAGTGGCCGCGCCCGGCCAACAACTCGCCGCAGGGCATCGACGACACCTGGCACGCGGCCGTGGACAGTCGCGGCGGTTTCTTCAGCGCCTCCGATCCCGCGACACTGGTCAACAGCCTCGTCAACATCATCAACTCGGTGATTTCGACGTCGAGTAGCGCGGTGTCCGCCGCCCTCAGTTCGGGTGTCATCAGCACCGACTCGGTCGCCTACGTGCCGTCGTTCTCCTCGGCGGACTGGACAGGCAAAATCATCGCGTACGGGGTGCTGTCGTCCGGCGCGCAGGGCGCGCAGCTATGGGACGCGGGCAAGCTGCTTACCGATCGCACCGCCGCGCGCACCATCGTGACGAGCAAGGGCCCGGGAGAAGCCAACGGCGTCGAATTCCTGTACACGAACATGACCACCGCTCAGCAGGCCATCTGGAACATAAGTAATCCGATCGCAGGCACGTCCGACAGCAACGGCGAAAAGCGCGTGAACTGGGTCCGTGGTTCGCGCGTCGACGAAGGGACGCTTCTGCGTACGCGCGCGTCACTGCTCGGCCCGATCATCAACGCGCAGCCTGTCTACGTCAGCTACCCCGCCAGCGGTTATCGCGACTATTTCCCGCCCAACGGCACCACGGTCGCGCCGGAGACGGCCGCCTACCAGGCGGATCCGAACAAGAGCTATTCGAAGTACGTGGCGAACAACATCGATCGGCAGCCGGTCCTGTATGTCGCCGCCAACGACGGCATGGTGCACGCGTTCGACGCCCGGCTCGCGGGTAAGGCGGGCGCCACGCCGGGTTCGGAGCTGTGGGCGTACGTGCCGGATGCGGCGTACGGAAAGCTCTGGTACTTCAGCCGCAAGGAAGGCTTCGGCTACCAGCCGACCGTCGACGCGACGCCGATCTTTCGTGACGTCTATTTCAGCCGCGCACGTCCGAATTCTTCGGTGGGCTGGCACACCATCCTCGTCGGCGGCCTTCGCTACGGCGGCCGTGGCATCTATGCGATCGACATCACGGATCCGTCCACGAACACCGTGAGCGCCGTCTCGAAAAACGTGCTCTGGGAGTTCAACGCCGGATCGACCGATGGCGCGAACCTCGGCTACACGTTCGGTCAGCCGAACGTGGGACGCCTGGCGAACGGCAAATGGGTGGTTCTTGTGCCGGGCGGCTACTTCCCGACCGATAGCACCGATCCGGCCTGGGGAGCCACCGCGGCCACCAGCGGTTTCAGCTCGCTGTTCGTTCTGGATGCGCAGACCGGCGAGGTGCTGAAGGAATTCCAGACGCCGACCACGTACAAGGGCAAGGCGGTGAACAGCTTCGGGCTCGCCTCGCCGGTGCTCGGCGACTACGACAACGACCAGGTCGACGACGTCGCGTTCGCGGGCGACCTTGCCGGCAACGTCTGGCGCTTCGACCTGCGCGACATTTCGAAGGGCACGGTGGACCTGCTCTACCAGCCGACGGTCGGCAGCCCGGCCGGAACGCTGGCCAACGATCAGCCGATCACCGTCATGCCGAGACTCTTTCCGGATCCCAACACGCCGTACTTCGACGTGGTGTTCGGCACGGGCAAGTTCCTGGGCCCGGACGATCGCACGACCGTGGGTGCGAAGACCCAGTCCGTTTACGGTATTCGCGATACGGGCCTGAATAGCACGACGGGCCTGCCTTGGACGCGGGACAAGTTGCAGGAACAGGACCTGGTGGAGGATGCGGGCCAGAACCGTGGCCTGACATCGAATGCGGTCGCCACGACCAAGGGCGGCTGGTTCTTCGACCTCGACGTGTCGGCGGGCGAACGCGTGGTCGTGACGCCAACGGCGTTGTTCAACACGAACCGCGCGATCATCACTACGCTCATCCCGACCAGTCCCGATCCCTGCAACCCGGGTCGCGCCGGTGCGTTGATGGTGATCGACGCGGCGACAGGTTCGGCCGGCGCGGGTGTCGGCGGCACAGGTTCCTTCGGTGCCGGCTACACGCTGGCCGGTGCGCGCGTCGACAATCCACCCGCCACGGGCAACCTGCCGGCGGCGACGCTGATCGGCGGCGGCACGACGCTGGTCCCGGGTGTCACGCTGAAGGGCAAGACGGATGCATTCTCGATCGGTTCCCCCATCTGGCGCCGTCGTTCCTGGAGAATCCTCAATGACCAGTAAAGCCCGGACCCTGGGTGGCTTCACACTGCTCGAGCTGATGGTGGTTGTCGCGGTGATGGCCATCCTCGCGAGCGTGGCGATCACGTCGTATAGCCGCTACGCCTTCCGCGCCCGTCGCGCGGACGGCCAGGAGCTGCTCATGCGCGTCGCCAACGCGCAGGAGCGGTACTACGCGACATTCAACAAGTATGGCGCCGACCCCGTGACCGGCGATCTGAAGCTGAAGAGCGCGACGTCCGAGAAGGGCTATTACACGGTGACCATCTCGTCGTCGGACATCACGAAGAGCTACACCGCCACCGCGACTCCGGTCGCGGGTGGGGCGCAGGCCAAGGACAAGTGCGGCGCGCTCAGCATCGACTCCACGGGGACGAAGCTGCCGGCACTGACCGACGCGGCCAAGAACGCCAACGGACGCTGCTGGTGATGGGCGCGCGACGTATGGCGGGCGCTGGCCGGGTCTCGATGCGAGGCCTCTCGCTCATCGAACTGATGGTGACGATCTTCGTCCTGGCGATCCTGACCGCCGTCGCCGTGCCCAGCTTTCGCGCGGTGATGAGCCGGAGCAACGTGGCGAACGCGACCAACGCGCTGGCCGCTGACCTGCAGCTCGCGCGCGGGCAGGCGGCGAGCCAGCATCGGTTCGTGTCCCTCTGCCGCAGCACGACAGGCACGAGTTGTCAGGTGGCGACGTCCGAGCCCTTCAACTACGACGTCGGCTGGATCGTGTACTCGTACGACGTGACCTCGGCCGGTGCGAACCAGACGTACAGTACGAGCACCGGCAACATGCAGTTGCTTCGCTACACGACGGGCATCACGAACGCATCGGTGCGCGGCAAGGATGGCGCGATCATCACGTTCAACCAGACAGGCGAGTTCGTGACGTCGACCGGTCGGACCACGCTGACGTTCGTGACGTGTCCCCGGAAGGCGGGTTTACCCACGACCGAGACCGGAACGAACACCACCGGCATCCCAGGATCCCTGCTGACGCTGCGGGCTTCCGGGTCGATCACCGTGGTGCCGCTGCCCCCGACGTCGTCCTGCTACGCCACCTGATGCGGCCTTGACGCTCCCTGGGGCCTACCGTATCATGCCGGGCTCGATGGGCGGTTAGCTCAGCGGTAGAGCACTGCCTTCACACGGCAGGTGTCACAAGTTCGATCCTTGTACCGCCCACCATCGATTCCAGAAGCCCGGCCTAATGCCGGGCTTCGTCGTTTGAAGCCGCCGGCCCGGCGTAGCAGCGAACCGTCACACGGCAGGTGTCACAAGTTCGATCCTTGTACCGCCCACCATCGAATCGACGAAAACCCGGCCCAGCGCCGGGTTTTCTTTTTTCGGTCCATCGCCCCCGTCGTACCGGCGCACGCCGGTACCCACGTCCCCGGTCCATGGCGAGCGACGGCGTCCACCGAGCGCACGCCGGTATGAATATCCCGCTAAGGCATCCTCACGGCCTGTCGCCTAGAATGCACCGATCGATCGCCCGGACACCGCCATGCACGAAGCCCTTGCCGACCTCCATCTCCTGACCCTGACCCCATGGAAGATCATCGGTCTCCTGGGCACGTTGCTGTTCACGGCGCGCTGGTTCGTCCAGTTCTACGCCACGAAGAAGAACAAGAAAGTCACGGTGCCCATGTCCTTCTGGTACCTGTCGGTAAGCGGCAGCGTGCTCACGCTGGCCTACTTCATCTGGGGCAAGAACGATTCCGTCGGGATCATCCAGACCGCGTTCCCGATGCTGGTGTCGTTCTACAACGTGTTCGCGCACCTGAAGCACCGGGACAAGCAGGAGACGGTGAAGCCGGGTGGGGCGGAGGACTGAGCGCAGGCCCACAAAGCCGGGCCCCGGCCCTCAGTCCGGGTCGTAATCGAGGTACGGCGCAAGCCAGCGCTCGGCTTCCGTGCGATCCCAGCCCTTGCGCTTCGCATAGTCCTCGACCTGCTCGCGCGTGAGGCGGCCCACGACGAAGTACTGGCTGTCCGGGTGCGAGAAATACCATCCCGAGACGGCCGCCGTCGGATACATCGCGAAACTGTCCGTCAGCTCGATCGACGTGTGCGCCGTGGCGTCCAGCAGGTCGAACAGCGTGCGCTTCTCGCTGTGTTCCGGGCACGCGGGGTAGCCCGGGGCAGGGCGGATGCCGCGGTAGGCCTCGGAGATCAGCGCCTCGTTGTCCAGCGCCTCGTCCGGCTCGTAGCCCCAGAACTCCTTGCGGACACGCTCGTGCATCCGCTCGGCGAAGGCTTCCGCCAGCCGGTCGGCCAGCGCCTTGAGCAGGATCGACGAGTAATCGTCATGCACCGCCTCGAAGCGCGCGACGTGCGCGTCGATGCCGATGCCGGCGGTGACGGCGAAGCCGCCGACCCAGTCCTCGACACCGCTGTCGCGCGGCGCGATGAAGTCGGCCAGGCAGAAATCCGGCCGCTCGACGGGCTTGTCGGCCTGCTGGCGAAGATGGCGCAGGGTGGCGACCGGCTTGCGCTTGCCGCTCCCGGGCTCGGCGTACACCTCGATATCGTCGCCGACCTGGTTGGCCGGCCAGAAGCCGATGACGCCCTTCGCCGTGAGCCATTTCTCCGCGATCAGTCGATCGAGCATGGCCTGCGCGTCGCGGTAGAGCTCCGATGCCTGCGTGCCGACGACCTCGTCGGTGAGGATGGCCGGGAACTTGCCGGCCAGTTCCCACGCGTTGAAGAACGGCGACCAGTCGATGTACGAGCGCAGCTCCGCGAGGTCGTAGTCGTCGAAGACCGTCACGCCCGGCGTGCGCGGCACGGGTGGCGTGTACGCCTGCCAGTCGCCCTGGAAGCGCTGCGCGCGCGCCTTGGCGAGCGGCACGAGTTGCTTGCCGGTGCCGCGGCTCTTGTGCCGCTCGCGGACCTCGGCGTACTCGGCGCGCACCTTCGCCATGAACTCGTCGACGAGGTCCTTGCTGACCAGCGACTGCGCCACGCCCACAGCGCGCGAAGCGTCCTTCACCCACACCGTGGGCGACTTGTAGTGCGGTTCGATCCGCAGCGCGGTATGGGCCCGCGACGTCGTCGCGCCGCCGATCATCAGCGGGACCTGGAAGTCCTGCCGCTGCATCTCGCGCGCGACCTGGCTCATCTCCTCGAGCGAGGGCGTGATCAGGCCCGAGAGGCCGATGATGTCGGCGTTCTCGGACCGGGCGACGTCCAGGATCTTCTGCGTCGGCACCATCACGCCGAGATCGATGACCTCGAAGTTGTTGCACTGGAGCACCACGCCCACGATGTTCTTGCCGATGTCGTGGACGTCGCCCTTGACCGTGGCGAGCACGATCTTGCCGTTGTTCTTGCCGGCGTCGCCGGAGCGCAGCTTCTCTTCCTCGATGTACGGAATGAGGTGCGCCACGGCCTTCTTCATCACGCGGGCCGATTTCACCACCTGGGGCAGGAACATCTTGCCCGCGCCGAAGAGGTCGCCCACCACGTTCATGCCGGCCATCAACGGGCCCTCGATGACGTCGAGCGGACGCTTCGCCGCGAGGCGCGCCTCCTCGGTGTCCTCGACCACGAACTGGTCGATGCCGTGCACCAGCGCATGGCTGAGGCGCTCGATCACCGGCTTCTCGCGCCACGCGGCGGATTCGACCGCGACCTCGCCCTTGCCGCCCTTGTAGCGGTCGGCGATCTCGAGGAGACGTTCGGTCGCGTCGGCGCGGCGGTTGAGAACCACGTCCTCGACGCGCTCGCGCAGCTCCTCCGGCAGGTCGTCGTAGATCGCCAGCGCGCCGGCGTTGACGATGCCCATGTCCATGCCCGCGGCGATCGCGTGGTAGAGGAACACGGAATGGATCGCCTCGCGCACGGGGTTGTTGCCGCGGAACGAGAACGACACGTTGGAGACGCCGCCGGAGACGTGCGACGAGGGGAAGCGTCTCTTCAGCTCGCGCGTGGCCTCGATGAAGTCGACCGCGTAGTTGTTGTGCTCCTCGATGCCGGTGGCGATCGCGAAGATGTTCGGGTCGAAGATGATGTCTTCGGGCGGGAAGTGCACTTCGTCCACGAGCAGTTCGAAGGCGCGCGAGCAGATCTCGACCTTGCGCTCCTTCGTGTCCGCCTGGCCGACTTCGTCGAACGCCATCACCACCACGGCGGCGCCGTACTGGCGGACCTTGCGCGCGTGCTCGAGGAACGCGGCCTCGCCTTCCTTCATCGAGATCGAGTTGACGATGCCCTTGCCCTGCATGCAACGCAGGCCGGCCTCGATCACGCTCCATTTCGACGAGTCGACCATGATCGGCACGCGGGCGATGTCCGGTTCGGACGAGATCAGGTTCACGAAGCGCGTCATGGCGGCCTCGGAATCGATCAGGCCCTCGTCCATGTTGATGTCGATGATCTGCGCGCCGTTCTCCACCTGCTGGCGCGCGACCTCCACCGCCTCTTCGTAGCGGCCTTCCTTGATGAGCTTGCGGAACTGCGCCGAACCCGTGACGTTCGTGCGTTCGCCGACGTTGATGAAGTTCAGGTCGGGCGTGATGACCAGCGGCTCGAGGCCGGAGAGGCGCGTATATCGGATGCTCATGCGGCTTGCGCGTCGTCCTTCGGCACACGCGGCGCGTACGGCGCCACGGCGGCGGCGATGGCCGCGATGTGGGCCGGCGTGGTGCCGCAGCACCCGCCGACGATGTTGATGAGGCCTTCGGCCGCGAAACTCTCGATCGTGGCGGCCATGGTCTCGGGCGTCTCGTCGTACTCGCCGAACGCGTTGGGCAGGCCGGCGTTCGGATGCGTGCTGACGGCCGCGCCGGCGATGCGGGCGAGCATCTGCACGTGCGGGCGCAGGTCCTCGGCGCCCAGCGCGCAGTTGAGGCCCACGGACAGCGGCTGGATGTGCTCGACGGAGTAGAAGAACGCCTCGGCGGTCTGCCCGGACAGCGTGCGGCCCGAGCGGTCGGTGATCGTGCCGGAGATCATCACGGGCACGCGCGCGCCGAGCTCGTTGAAGAGCTCGCTGAGCGCGAACAGGGCGGCTTTCGCGTTGAGCGTGTCGAAGATGGTCTCGACCATGATCGTGTCGGCACCGCCTTCGATGAGCGCGCGCGCGGCCTCGATGTAGTTCGCCTTCAGCTCCTCGAACGAGACGTTGCGGTAACCTGGGTCGTTGACGTCCGGCGAGATCGACGCCGTGCGGCTCGTGGGACCCAGCACGCCGATGACGAAGCGCGGGCGGTCCGGCGTGCGCGCCGTCATGGCGTCGCAGGCTTCGCGCGCGATGCGTGCGCCCTCGCGGTTGAGCTCGGGCACCAGGTGCTCCAGGTGGTAATCGGCCTGGCTGACACGGGTGGCGTTGAACGTATTGGTCTCGATGAAATCCGCGCCGGCTTCGAGGTAGGCCTCGTGCACGCCGCGGATGATGTCCGGCTGGGTCAGCAGCAGGAGGTCGTTGTTGCCTTTCAGGTCGCACTCGCCCGGATGCTCGTGGCCATGGTCGTGCGTGCTGTCGTGGCCGCCGGCGAAGCGCTCGCCGCGGTAGCCGGATTCGTCCAGCCGGTGGCCCTGCAGCATGGTGCCCATGCCGCCGTCGAGGATCATGATGCGTTCCGCCAGCCCCTTCTGGATCAGGGCGACGCGGTCGGGGTGGAGCCAGGGCAGGGTGCTCATCATGCGTTTCCTTGGGGCTTGCGCGCGAGGAGGCTGACCACCTCGAAATGCGGCGCGCGGCGTTCGCGGCTGAGGCGCTCGCAGCTGACCACCTCGAGGCCGGCCTTGCGGGCCAGCTCGGTCAGGCCGTCACAGGTGAAGCCGAGGTTGCGGTGATCGAACGGTTCCACCACGGCGCGGTGATCGTGTTCGCCAAGCGTCGAGGCCAGCACGCGACCGCCCGGCTTGAGGACGCGGGCGACCTCGTCGAAAACGGTCTGCGGCCGGTCGGAATAGGTGAGGGCGTGGAGCAGCAGGACAAGGTCGAACTGGCGGTCGCCGAGGTCCAGCGCGTGCATGTCGCCCGTGCGCACATCGACGTTGGAGAATGCCGAAAGCCGCTGGCGCGCCGCGTCGGCCACGCGCTCGGAACTGTCGATGCAGACGATGGAATGGGCGTGGGGTGCGAGCAGCTCCGCGGTCACGCCGTCGCCCGACGCGATGTCGAGGACGTCGCCCGTGGCGAGTAGCTGGAGGAGCGAGCGGGCAAGCGTTTCCCACGTGCGGCCGGGCGAGTAGTGGCGTTCCATGTCGCCGGCGACGGTGTCGGCCCAGCCTTCCGCGCGGGCCCGCTGGGCCAGCACGGCGGGGAGGCGTTCGGCGTCTTCGCGCAGCAGGGCGTCGCTCAGCGTGTCGCGAAGCGAGGCGACGAGCGCCACGAGGGTCGGATCGGCCTCGACATTGGCGCGGTAGTAGGCGGAGACGCCGGCGCGGCGGTCGCGGACGAGCTCGGCTTCCTTCAGCTTCGCCAGGTGGGTGGACACCCGGGGCTGGGCGAGGTGCAGCACGGCGGCCAGTTCGGCCACCGTCAGTTCCTCGCGGTCGAGCAGGGCGAGGAGCCGGACACGGGTTGGATCGGCCAGGAGCCGCAGCACCGTGGAGGCCGTCGACAGATCCATCCAACATCCTTATATCGCGATATAGAGATACGTAGGATGGGGCCGACGCGCGCGTGCGTCAAGCGGACATGTTGCAGTGCAGGGAGGCTTGTCGCCGGACGGTCGTTAGAATGGCGGGCTCGATTCCACCAGACTTTGCCGGCCCATCGGACCGGCGCGAGGAACACCCATGGATTTCCGTTTTACCGACGATCAGCTGTCGATCCAGTCCATCGCCCGGGACTTCGCCCAGAAGCGCATCGCACCCGTCGCCGCCGAACTCGACGCGAAGGGGGAATTCCCGCTCGAGAACATCCGGGAAATGGGCCAGCTGGGCCTCATGGGCATCGAGGTGCCCGAGGAATACGGCGGCGCGGGCATGGACCCGGTGGCCTACGTGCTGGCCATGGTCGAGATCGCCGCCGCCGATGCCGCCACGTCCACGATCATGTCGGTGAACAATTCGCTGTTCTGCAACGGCATCCTGAAGTACGGCAACGAAGCCCAGAAGCAGACGTACGTTCGCGCCATCGCCTCGGGCGAGGCCATCGGGGCCTATGCGCTGACGGAGCCGCAGTCGGGGTCGGATGCCTCGAACATGCACACGCGCGCCGTGAAGAACGCGGATGGCGACTGGGTCATCAATGGCAAGAAGAGCTGGATTACCTCCGGTCCGGTCGCGCGTTACATCGTGCTGTTCGCCGTGACCACGCCAGGCATCGGTGCCCGTGGGGTGTCGGCGTTCATCATCGACACGAAGCGCGAGGGTTTCCTCGCGGGCAAGACGGAACCGAAGCTCGGCATCCGCGCCTCGGCCACGTGCGAGATCGAGTTCCACGATTACGTCTGCCCGAAGGAAGACCTCCTCGGTGACGAAGGCAAGGGCTTCGGCATCGCCATGGGCGTGCTCGACGCCGGTCGCATCGGCATCGCGTCGCAGGCGGTGGGCATCGCGCGCGCCGCGTACGAGGCCACGCTGCAGTGGTCGCGCGATCGCAAGGCCTTCGGCCACCCGATCGGCACGTTCCAGATGACGCAGTCCAAGATCGCCGACATGAAGTGCAAGCTGGACGCGGCCCTCCTGCTGACGCTGCGCGCGGCGTGGACCAAGGGTCAGGTGGAGAAGACCGGCGGCCGCTTCGGCACCGAGGCTTCGATGGCCAAGCTGGTGGCCTCGGAAGCCGCGATGTGGATCACCCATCAGGCCGTGCAGATCCACGGCGGCATGGGTTATTCGAAGGAAATGCCACTGGAGCGCTATTTCCGCGACGCGAAGATCACCGAGATCTACGAAGGCACGAGCGAGATCCAGCGCCTCGTGATCGCGCGGGCGGAAACCGGCCTGCGCTGATCGCCCCGCGCTATCCCTGTTGGAGCGGACCTGGCCGCGACGGCTCTTCGCCGCTGTCATCAAGGTCACGCGCAAGGTCCGGTCCCGCAAAAAAAAGCCCGGCTTTCGCCGGGCTTTTTCGTTAAGGTCGATCCGTTCCGCGTCGCGGGTCCGAGTCGAAGTGGGTGACGTCTCCCACATTCGGCGCGTGCGGCACGATGGTCGTCGACGGGTTGCCACCGCCTGACGGACCGTTCGACGGGCCGCCGTGCGGGCCGTCGCCGTCCGGATCGTGGCCGGGCTTCGGCATGTTGTGCGACACCTCGTCGAGCTTGTCGCCCAGCAGGCGGCGGACGCTGACGTAGAACACCGGGATCAGCAGCAGGCCGAGGAACGTGGCGAAGAGCATGCCGCCGATGACGCCCGTGCCGATCGCGTGGCGGGAGTTCGCACCCGCGCCGGTGGAGATCGCGAGCGGGAACACGCCGAGGATGAAGGCCAGCGACGTCATCAGGATGGGGCGCAGTCGCAGGCGAGCGGCCTCGATGATGCCCTCGCGCAGCGTCTTGCCTTCCTGCTGCTGTTCGACCGCGAACTCCACGATCAGGATCGCGTTCTTCGCCGCCAGGCCGATGACGGTGATCATGCCGATCTTGAAGTAGATGTCGTTCGGCAGGCCGCGGAGCATCGAGAAGACGACGGTACCGAGGATGCCGAGCGGCACCACCAGCAGCACGGAAACCGGGATCGACCAGCTTTCGTACAGGGCGGAGAGGCAGAGGAACACGATCACGACCGACAGCGCGAGCAGCAGCGTGGACGAGTTGCCGGACAGGATTTCCTGGTAGGACTGACCGGTCCAGTCGTAACCGAAGCCCTTGGGCAGCTTGTCGTTGACGATGCCTTCGACGATGCCCATGGCCTGGCCGGTGGAGTAACCCGGCGCTTCGTTACCGACGATTTCCACCGCGGAGTAACCGTTGTAGCGGTTGAGCGTCGGCGCGGCCATCGTCCACTTCGAGCTGACCACCGTCGACAGCGGGATCATCGCGGCGTCCAGGCCGGTCGAGGCGCTGGCCACCGTGCCGCCCGTCGCGGTCGACGACGTCGAGGACGACGACGAGGAGGCGAGGCCGCTCGGGGTGAAGATGTGCTCGAAGGCGTCGGTGCCCATGCGGTAGGGCGCGTCGGCCTGCAGCATGACGCGCTTGACGCGGCCGCCGTACTGGAAGTCGTTGATGTACACCGGCGCGAGCGTGAGCTGGATCGCGGTGTAGATGTCGCTGACGGACAGGCCCATCGACTGCGCCTGCGTGCGGTCGACCTGCAGCTGGAGCAGCGGCGCGTCTTCCAGCGTGTTCGGACGGATGCCGACCAGCGCCTTGTTCTGCGACGCGGCGCCCAGCAGGATGTTGCGCGCCTGCTGAAGTTCCGCGCGCGACTGGCCGGCACGCGCCTGCAGGTACATGTCGATGCCGCCGAACTGCGACAGGCCGCGGATCGTCGGCAGGTTCACCACGAAGATCGTGGCGTCGCGCACGGCCTGCATCTTGCCGTTCATCTGCTGGATGATCTGCGTGGCCGTGAGGTCGCGCTGGTCCCAGTCCTTCAGGCGGATGAAGTTCATGCCGACGTTTTCGCCGGAGCCGACGAAGCTGAAGCCGGAGATCTGGAACACGCCCTCGACCGACGGATCCTTGAGGATGATCGACCGCATGTCGGTCATCACCTTCTCGGTACGGGCGATGCTCGAGCCCGGCGGCAGCTGCACGATCGCCAGCGCGTAGCCCTGGTCTTCGTCAGGGACGAAGCTGGTGGGCAGGCGGACGAACAGGAAGCCCATCACCACCGCGATCAGCACGAACACCACCATCCAGCGTGGGGCGTGGCGCACGGCGCTGCCGATGTGGCCCGAATAGGTGCCCTGCACCCAGTCGAACACCTGGTTGAACTTGCGGTAGACGATGTTCTTCTTGTGGTCGTGCGTCGGCTTGAGGATCGTCGCGCACAGCGCCGGCGTGAACGACAGGGCGAGGAAGGCCGAGAAGCCCATCGAGACCGCGATCGTCAGCGCGAACTGCTTGTAGATGATGCCGGATGCGCCGGGCTGCAGCGCCGACGGCACGAACACCGCGGCGAGCACCACCGTGATCGCGATGACCGCGCCGGTGATCTGGCCCATGGCCTTGCGCGTGGCTTCCTTCGGCGAAAGCCCTTCCTCGGACATGATGCGTTCGACGTTCTCGATCACGACGATCGCGTCGTCGACCACGATGCCGATCGCCAGCACCATGCCGAACAGCGTGAGCTGGTTGACGGTGAAGCCCAGCGGCGAGAGGCCGAGGAACGTGCCGAGCAGCGCCACCGGGATGACGAGCGTCGGAATGACCGTGGCGCGGAAGTTCTGCAGGAACAGCAGCATCACGAGGAAGACGAGGATGATCGCCTCGACGAGGGTGTGCACCACTTCCTCGATCGAGATCGTCACGAACTTCGTCGTGTCGTACGGCGCGAACCAGGTCACGCCGTCCGGGAAGCTCTTGGCGAGCTCCGCCATCTTGGCGCGCACGGCGTTGGCGACGTCGAGCGCGTTGGCGCCCGGCAGCAGCTGCACACCGAACGAACCGGTCGGGGTGCCGTTCCACTGCGCGTTGAAGCCGTAGGTCTGCGGGCCGAGCTCGACGCGCGCGACGTCCTTCAGGCGCACGACCGTGCCGTCGTTGTTGGCGCGCAGGATGATGTCCGAGAACTCCTCGGCCGAGGTGAACCGGCCTTCGGCCGACACCGTGGCGCTGAAGCCCTGGCCGTCCACGGCCGGGTCGGTACCGATCGAGCCGGCGGCGAACTGGACGTTCTGCGTGCTGAGGGCGTTACGCAGGTCGGTGGCCGAGAGGCCGTAGCCGCGCAGCTTGTCCGGGTTCAGCCAGACGCGCATGCCGTATTCCGAACCGAGCTGGCGCGTGCTGCCGACGCCGGGGATACGGGCGATCTGGTCGAGCACCTGCGACGACACGATGTCGGTCAGGCGGTTGCCGTCGATGGTCGGGTTGGACGAGGTCAGCGCCACGAACATCAGGAAGTCGGGGTTGGACTTGGCCACCACGACGCCCTGCTGCGTCACTTCCGAGGGCAGGCGGGGCGTCGCGAGCGACACCTTGTTCTGCACCTGGACCTGCGCGATGTCGGGATCCGTACCGGTCTCGAAGGTCAGCGTCACGGTGGCCGTGCCGCTGGAGCTCGAGGCGGAGCTGAAGTAGAGCAGGTGGTCGATACCGGTCAGCTGCTGCTCGATGACCTGCGTCACGGTCTTTTCGGTCGTGTCCGCGCTCGCGCCCGGGTAGGTCGCCGTGACGACGACCTGCGGCGGTGCGATGTTCGGATACGACTCGATACCCATGTTGAGCAGGGAGATCGTGCCGCACAGGCTGATCAGGATCGCCACGACCCACGCGAAGATGGGGCGGTCGATGAAGAAACTCGGCATGACGAAACTCCCTTACTGCCCGGCCGCGGCGTGGGGTGCGCCGGCGGCGGTCGACGCGCCGGCCGGAGCGGCCTGCGCGGGCGATGCCTTGACCGGGGCGTTTTCCTTCGCCTTGGGCAGGCCCTGGACGATGATCTGGTCGCCCGGCTTGAGGCCGCCGGTGACGATCCAGTTGGGGCCGACGATGCGGTCGGTCTTCACCGAGCGATGGACGGCGGCCGACGGGATCGTCTTGTCCTGGCCCGTCTGGGGATCCTTGACGTGGCCTTCGCCGACGACCATCACGTAGGCGTCGTTGGCGTCGCGCAGCACCGCGGCCTGGGGCACCAGGAAGACGTTGTGCAGGTCGCCGAGCGTGGCCTTCACCGTCACGAACTGACCCGGGAGCAGGCGCTGGTCGGGGTTGTTCAGCAGGGCGCGCAGGCTCACGGTGCCGGTCTGCGGATTGACCGTGGCCGACGAGAAGTCGAGCGTGCCGGCCTCGCCGAAGTCCGAGCCATCCGGCAGCATGATGCGCACGGTCGTCTGGTCGGTCGGCGACAGCGTCGCGGCGCCGGCCGCGGCGGCGCGGCGCATGGCGTCGAGATCGGAGACCGAGACGCTGAAGTTCACGTAGACCTTGTCGAGCTGGTCGACCTGGGTCAGCAGCGTGGTTTCGTTCTGGCCGACGAGGGCGCCCTCGGTGACCTGCTGCTGCCCGGCGCGGCCGTCGATCGGCGAGACCACGTCGGTGAAGCCCAGGTTGATGCGGGCGGACTGCACGTTGGCCTCGGCCTGCTTCACGGCGGCGTCGGCCGTGCGCTGGTTCGCCTCGGCGGTGTCGAGGTCCTGGCGGGACACGTAGTTCTTGCCGATCAGGCCGCGGGCGCGGTCCGCCTGCGCCTTGGCGTTGACCGCCGAAGCACGTGCGGAGGCGAGCTGCGCGAGCTGGGCGTCGAGCTCGGCCTTGAGCGGCTGCGGGTCGATCTGGAACAGCTTCTGGCCCGCCTTGACGTCGGTGCCTTCGTCGTAGAGGCGATGCAGCAGGATGCCGGGCACGCGGGCGCGGACGTCCGCGGTGCGGAACGCGGAGACGCGACCCACCTGGTCCTGCACCAGCGGCGCGTTCTGCGGCTGGACGGTGATCGTGCCGACTTCGGGCGGCGGCGGCTGCTGGGGAGCTTCCTGCTTGTGGCAGGCGGCGAGCGCCGCAGCGAGGCCGAGGGCCAGCAGGGACGAGCGCAGGGGCAGGGGATTCATGGGGACTCCGATCCTTTTCCGGGTTTCTTGTTCGTTCGCGCCCCGGCATCCGGGTGGATGTCGTAGGCGTGCATAAATACTGTTACCGCGTGGCGGGCCCACGCGTCCTGTGCCTTCTGACCCCTCGCGCGCATTCCGAACAAACGCCGGTCGCCTTCGAGCCCATGCAGCATGGACAGGAACAGCTCCGCGGCGACGTCCGGGTCCTCGGCGCGCATGCGTCCCTGTTCCATCGCCTCGGCCATGCAGCGCGCCAGCCGGGTCGCGACGGTATCGATCGCGGTCCGGAAGAACGTCCGCGCCGCCGCGGGAAAGCGCGGCGCCTCGGCGATCAGCATGCGACCCAGCGCCACGTGCGCGTGGTCGATCACGTAAGTCTGGTGCGCCCTGGCGAGTGCATGGAGCATCGAGGCCAGGCCGGCGCTCTCCGGGGCGAGGCTGGCGTGGAGCGGCAAGACCAGTTGTTCGACGGCGGCGTGGAACAGGTTGTCCTTGTTGTCGAAATGCGCATACACGGTCTGCTTGGACACGCCCGCCTCGCGTGCCACGGCGCCCATGCTGACGCGATATCCGTCGCGCAGGAAAAGCGCGCACGCCGCCTGGAGCACCCGCTGCTGGTGATCGGAAGCGGGGCGGGCATCCAGGTTCGACATTTCGCATACCTGCTGGACTATACCGTCCAGTTTAGAATCTCCGCCGGACCATCGTCAACGGTCATGCCACGCATTCGCGCGCGTATTGTTGCGATGCACATGCGGCGAGGACGAGCAGCGCATGCCGTGACCGGGCGTTTCGTGCGCGATCGATGCGGCGACGCAGTGAAAATACGGCAACGGCGCGCCCCGGCCGGTGTGGCTACATGCCATGCGTGAGAGCTATGCTTTCACGGATTTCCCGACCTTCCCCACATCGATAATCCGCCCATGAATGCGATTCGCGCTGCCGAAAACGGCCCGTTCCACGCCGTTGTCTTCGATGAACTCAAAAAGATCGACTACCCCGCGGAGCGCCTCAACGAGGCGCGCTTTTTTATCGAGGCCTTCTTCGAGCGGATCGCCCCCGCCGACCACGCGCTGCACGCGCCGGATCGCTGGGCCGCGCTGATCGCCGACCTCCTGGGCTTCGCGCGCGAGCGCACGCCGGGTAAAGCGAAGGTTCGTGTGTACAACCCGGGCGTCTCGGGCACCCGCGCGGTGGTCGAGGTCGTCACCGACGACATGCCCTTCCTGGTCGACACCGTGTCGATGGTGGCCGCGGCCCACGCCGACATCCACGCGATCATCCACCCGGTGGTTCCGGTCGTGCGTTCGGCGTCGGGCGTGCTGGAGTCGATCGGTTCCGGCCCGACGACCGAGTCGATCATGCGCTTCGAGATCGATCGTATCGACGACACCGAGCTCGACACCCTCAAGGCGAACGTGGAAACCGCGCTCGCCGACGTCCGCGAGGCCGTGGACGACTGGCGCGCCATGCGCGCGAAGATGGTCGAGGTCGCGGAAGACCTCGGCCGTCGGTCGCTCCCGTACACCGCCGACGAAGTCCGTGAGGCCACCGATTTCCTGCGCTGGGTGGCCGACGACCATTTCACCTTCATGGGTTACCGCGAATACGAAGTCGCCGCCGATGCGGGCGACGAGGTCCTGAAGGCCGTCGAAACGTCCGGCCTCGGCATCCTGCGCACCGCCGAACGCTCGCTGGCACCGCGCTCGCTGCGCACGCTCGCGGCGAACGAGCTGCCGCGCTCGGGCTCCACGGACGCCATCATCCTGACCAAGACCAACGCGCGTTCGCCGATCCATCGTCCGGGCTACATGGACTACATCGGCGTGCTGCGTTTCGACGACAAGGGCCGGCCGGTCGCCGAGCAGCGCTTCCTCGGCCTGTTCTCGTCCAACGCGTACATGGCGCACCCGCAGCACGTGCCGCTCGTGCGCGACAAGTGCGAGGCCGTGATGTCCCGCTCCGGCCTGAAGCGCGACTCGCATTCGGGCAAGGCGCTGCGCCACATCCTCGACACGCTGCCGCGCGACGAGCTCTTCCAGTGCAGCACCGATGAGCTCTTCGCGCTGGCCATGGGCCTGCTCGAACTGGCGCAGCGCACGCGCACGCGCCTGTTCATCCGCCGCGACAGCTACGGCCGGTTCTTCTCCTGCCTCGTCTACATCCCGCGCGACCGCTTCAACACCACGGTCCGCGAGCGCGTCGAAGGCGTGCTGCGCGAGGCCTTCCACGGCGAGCACGTCGACTCCGCGGTGCTGATGGGCGAGGCGGCGCTGGTCCGCCTGCACGTCGTCGTGCGCCCGCGCATCGGCGACCATCCGGTGTACGACGCGGCCGCCATCGAGGCGCAGATCGCCTCCATCGCCCGCAACTGGCACGACGAACTGCGCGACCGCCTCATCGAGAGTGCCGGCGAGCAGCAGGGCATCATCCTCGCCAACCGCTACGGCAAGGCGCTGCCGGCCGGCTACGTCGACGAGGTCGCGCCGCAGGTCGCCGCGGCCGACGTCCGCGCGCTGGCGGGTCTCGATGGCCCCGACGCGATCAGCATGTCGTTCTACCACCCGCCGCACCGGCCGGAGGAACTCCGCTTCAAGGTCTACCGTTCCGGCTCCGACATCGCGCTGTCCGAAGTGCTGCCGCAGCTGGAGAACCTCGGCCTGCGCGTGCTCACCGAGCACATGTACGAGGTGAAGGTGGCGGACAGCCGCCTGTTCATCCAGGACTTCGAGGTCCAGCCGGTCGGCCGCCTCGCGTTCGAGGTGGAACAGGTCGGCACGCTCTTCGAGGACGCCTTCGAGCAGATCTGGCGCGGCAACGCGGAGAACGACGGCTTCAACCGCCTCGTGCTGGGCGCGAAGCTGGGCTGGCGCCAGGTCGCCGTGCTGCGCAGCTACTGCAAGTACCTCCTGCAGACAGGCGTGGCGTTCTCGCAGGCGTACATGGAAGACGCGCTCAACCATTACCCCGCCATCGCCGGCCTCATCGTCGAGCTGTTCAACGCGCGCTTCGATCCACGTCGCGAGAGCCTCGATGGCGCCGAGCGCGAGCGCGCGGAGAGCATGCTCTCGCACGAGATGCACACGCTGATGGACGCCGACACGCTGGCGGCCCATCCGGGCCTGATCGGCAACCTCGTCGCCTCGCTGGGCAGCGCGCGCGCGGACCAGGTCAAGGCGGTGGAGGAGGCGATCGAGGCGTTGCTCGACAACGTCTCCAGCCTCGACGAGGACCGCATCCTGCGCAGCTTCATCGCGCTGGTGCACGCCACGCTGCGCACGAGCTTCTTCCAGGCATGGGACGGGGCCTTCCGTCCCTACATCAGCTTCAAGTTCGACTCGCACAAGGTGCCCGACCTCGCCAAGCCGGTGCCGTACCGCGAGATCTTCGTCTACGCGCCGCGCGTGGAGGGCATCCACCTGCGCTTCGGTCCCGTCGCGCGCGGCGGCCTGCGCTGGTCCGACCGCCGCGAGGACTTCCGCACGGAGGTGCTCGGTCTCGTCAAGGCGCAGATGGTGAAGAACACCGTCATCGTGCCCGTCGGCTCGAAGGGCGGCTTCTTCGTCAAGCGTCCGCCGGCCGGTGCGGACCGCGACGCGCAGCTGGCCGAGGGCATCGCGTGCTATCGCATGTTCATCAACGGCCTGCTGGACATCACCGACAACCTCGTCGAGGGCAGCGTCGTGCCGCCGCACGACGTCGTGCGCCACGACAACGACGATCCGTACCTCGTCGTCGCGGCCGACAAGGGCACCGCCACGTTCTCCGACATCGCCAACGCGATCTCGACCGAGCATGGCTTCTGGCTGGACGACGCCTTCGCGTCGGGCGGTTCCAACGGCTACGACCACAAGGGCATGGGCATCACCGCCAAGGGTGCGTGGGAATCGGTCAAGCGACACTTCCGTGCGCTGGGCCGCGACTGCCAGTCGGAAGACTTCACGGTGGTGGGCGTGGGCGACATGTCCGGCGACGTGTTCGGCAACGGCATGCTGCTTTCGGAGCACATCCGCCTGCTGGCCGCGTTCGACCATCGGCACATCTTCCTCGATCCGGATCCGGATGCCGCGGTGTCGTTCAAGGAGCGCGCGCGCATGTTCGCGCTGCCGCGTTCCTCGTGGGACGACTACGACAAGTCGCTGATCTCGGCCGGAGGCGGCGTGTACCCGCGCAGCGCGAAGTCGATTCCGGTGTCGCCGCAGATCCGCGCCGCCCTCGGCATCCGCGCCGAGGTGACGCACATGGCGCCGTCCGACCTGCTCTCGGCGATCCTCAAGGCGCCGGTCGACCTGCTCTGGAACGGCGGCATCGGCACGTACGTCAAGGCGACCAGCGAAACGCACGCCGACGTGGGCGACCGCGCGAACAACGCGCTGCGCGTCAACGGCAGCGAACTGCGCTGCCGCATCGTGGGCGAGGGCGGCAACCTGGGCATGACCCAGAAGGGCCGCATCGAGGCCTCGCAGGCCGGCGTGTTGATGAACACGGACTTCATCGACAACTCGGCGGGCGTGGACACCTCGGATCACGAGGTGAACATCAAGATCCTGCTCAACGACGCCGTGCAGCGTGGCGAGCTCACGTTCGAGGGCCGCAACAAGCAGCTCGCCGAGATGACCGACGAGGTCGGCCGCCTCGTGCTGTGGGACAACTATCGACAGAACCAGGCGATCACCGTGATGGAGCACCAGTCCGTGCGCCGTCTCGGCTCGATGGCCCACTTCATCAGCACGCTCGAGGCCGAGGGCCTGCTCGACCGCCAGGTGGAGTCGCTGCCGACGGCCGCGGAACTGGCCGACCGTAAACTCCGTGGACAGGGCATGACGCGTCCCGAACTGTCGGTGCTGCTGAGCTACGACAAGATCCGGCTGTTCCAGCAGCTGCTCGATTCCGACGTGCCGGAAGATCCGTACCTCTCGCGCGAACTGGTGCGGTACTTCCCCGTGCCGCTGCACGAGAAGTACGCCGAGCACATGCAGCGCCATCGCCTGAAGCGCGAGATCATCGCCACCGCGGTGACCAACTCGACGATCAACCGCATGGGCGCGACGTTCATGATGCGCATGCAGGAGGACACGGGCCAGGGCCCGGCGGCGATCGCGAAGGCTTATACCGCCGCGCGCGAGATCCTCGACGCGCGCGACCTGTGGGCGGACATCGAAGCGCTCGACGGGAAGATCGCCGAGGACACGCAGATCGACGCCGTCCTGCAGATCTGGTCGTTGCTGCGCCACCTGACGCGCTGGCTGCTGAACCGCCCGGGTGGTTCGCTCGACATCGCCGCCAACGTCGACCGCTATGCCAACGACGTCACGACGCTGCGCAAGGCACTGCCCGATGCCCTGACGAACACGGGTCGCGGCGACTTCGCGGCCAGCCAGGAGAAGTGGGAAGGCCTGGGCGTGCCGAACGCGCTGGCGATCCGCCTGGCCCGCGTGCCGGTGCTGCGCTCCGCGCTCGACATGGTGGAAGTGTCGCGCCAGAGCGGCCGCGACATCGCGACGGTCGCGACGGTGTTCTACGAACTGGCCGAGGCGCTGGACCTCGACTGGCTGCGTGGCCAGATCGAGGCGCTGGCCGTCGAGGGCGCATGGCATGCGCAGGCGCGCGGTTCGTTGCTGGACGAGCTCAACGCCCAGCATCGCGCCCTCGCGCTGCAGGTGCTCAGCGTGGCGGGCGATCGCACGGATGTGAGCCCGGTGAAGGCCTGGCTGGACCGCGACGACCCGACCCTGAAGTACACCCGCGCGATGCTGGCGGAGATCCTCACCCAGAACGCGGATTACCCGATCGCCTCGGTCGCGGTCCGCAGGCTGGCGCAGCTGGCGCAGATCCCGGTGTGATCGATCGGCTCCCACCCTCCGGTAGAAGGCGGACTTCGCTACCGGAGGGGTGGGAGCGGATCGTATCCGCGATCGGATCTGCGGGATCGTTTCGGGCTATCCGGACGCGACGCGACGCACTAAGCTCGCCGCTGGACCAGGAAGCTCCCAGCCCATGCGCCTAGCCTTCGTCGCCAGCGAGACCGAAGTCGCCCAACGCGCCCTCACGGCGCTCAAGAAGCGTTACCGCGGCGTCGCGCCGGGCGACGCGGACATCATCGTTTCGCTCGGCGGCGACGGGTTCATGCTGCGCACGCTGCATGCCCATCGCACGCTCGGCATCCCGTTCTACGGCATGAAACTGGGCCGGCTCGGGTTCCTCATGAACCAGCACGCCATGGATCATCTGCCGGAGCGCATCGAAAAGGCGCACCCCGCGGTCCTTCATCCGCTGGAAATGCACTCCACCTGCTGCGACGGCGTCGAGCACCGCGCCCTGGCATTCAACGAGGTGGCCATGCTCCGCCAGAGCAACCAGGCCGCGCACCTGACGGTCAGCCTCAACGGCGAGATGAAGCTCGACGAGCTGGTGTGCGACGGCATCCTCGTCTCGACGCCCGCCGGCTCCACCGCCTACAACCTCTCCGCGCACGGCCCCATCCTTCCGCTGGACGCGAACGTGCTGGCGCTGACGCCCATCAGCCCGTTCCGGCCGCGCCGCTGGCGAGGGGCGATCCTTCCTCATGCCACGCGCGTCGGCTTCGAGACGAAGGATCCGAACAAGCGCCCGATCAGCGCCACGGCGGATTTCCACGAGGTGCGCGACGTGCGTTCCGTGGAGGTGAAACAGTCGCGGCGGCATGCCGTGCGGTTGCTGTTCGATCCGGAGCACAACCTCCAGCAGCGCATCCTCGACGAGCAGTTCGCGGAGTAGCCGCCGGCGCTTCGAGAAGCCCCATTGCGCTACGATGCCGTCATGAACGACGACACCCACAACGCCCACGCCGCCTCCTCGGTCCGCGACAACCGCCTCGTCGTGGCGATCTCGTCGCGCGCCCTGTTCGACATGGGCGACAGCCACGAACTCTTCGAGCGTGAAGGCCTCGACGCGTACCGCGCGTTCCAGATCGACCACGAAGACGAGCTGCTGCAACCCGGCGTCGCGTTTCCCCTGGTGCAGAAGCTGCTGGGCCTGAACGCGCTCTCCGGCGACCTGCCGCCGGTGGAAGTGATCCTGCTCTCGCGCAACTCGGGCGATACCGGCCTGCGGATCTTCAACGCCATCCAGCATTACGGCCTGAACATCTCCCGCGCCGCGTTCACCAGTGGGGCGCCGACGTCCGACTACATCGCGCCGTTCAAGGCGGATCTCTTCCTCTCCGCGAACGCCGAGGACGTCGGCCGCGCGCTGCGGGCCGGCGTGGCCGCCGCCACCATCCTGCCGTCCACGGCGCCGCAGCGTTCCAGCGAACAGCTGCGCATCGCGTTCGACGGGGACGCCGTGATCTTCGGCGACGAGGGCGAGCGGGTGTCGCAGGAGCAGGGCCTCGACGCGTTCCACCGCAGCGAGACCGAGCGCTGGGCCGAGCCGCTGTCCGGCGGTCCCTTCCGCGGCTTCCTCGCCGCGTTGCACCGACTCCAGGCCGCGTTCCCGGCCGAGACCTCGCCCATCCGCACCGCGCTGGTCACCGCGCGCTCGGCGCCCGCCCACAAGCGGGTGATCCTCACGCTGCGGCGCTGGGGTGTGCGCATCGACGAGGCCCTGTTCCTGGGCGGCCGGGACAAGGGGCCGTTCCTCGACGCGTTCGGCGCCGACATCTTCTTCGACGACTCCCCGGCGAACGTCGAGTCGGCACGCCGGCACGTCGCGACGGGCCACGTGCCGCACGGGGTCAGCAACCTCTAGTTCGTCATCAGACGATGTTCGTCCAGCGCCACCAGTTCGTCTTCTTCTCTTCGCGCACGAAGGTGAAGAGGCCGGCGCCCAGGATCATCACGATGCCGATGAGCATCGGCCAGTCCAGGTGGTCGTGGAAGATGAGGTAGCCGAAGAGGATCGCCCAGAGCATCTGGCTGTATTGCGTCGGCGCCACGCGATTGGCGGGCGCGTGCTGCGTCGCGAGCATGAGCAGGACCGCCCCGGCGGCGGCGAGCAGGCCGTAGCCGAGCACCAGGAACCACTGGTGGGCGTTCGGCCAGACGAAATGCGGCAGCATCATGATGAAGCCCGCGATCATCGGGCCGATCACGCCGGCGCCGTAGAGCGTGATGCGCTTTTCGGTCGCCCCGGCCATGCGCAGCGCGATGATCGAGAGCGCGCCGGTGATGCCGCAGATGATCGCCGCCACGTGTCCGACACCGAGGTGGCGGAAACCGGGACGAAGCACCACGAGCACACCGAGAAAACCGACGATGACCGCGGACCAGCGCCGCCAGCCCACCTGTTCGCGCAGGAACACCACGGACAGGATGGTCACGAAGATCGGCAGGAGGAAGATCAGCGAGAACGCCTCGGCCATCGGCAGCGCCGTGAAGGCCATGACCGCCGTGACGTTGCCGATGGCGCCGGCCATGGCGCGGAGGAGCCACAGGCCGGGCATCTTCGAGATCACGATCTCGCTCCAGCGGTCGCCGGGCTTCTTCAGGAACGGGAAGGCCGCCATCGCGAGTACCGCGCCGAAGAACACCGCCTCGTACGCGGGCAACGTGCCCTCGAGCGACTTCACGAAGGCGTCGCTCCACGCGTAAGCGGCGTAGCAGGCGAAGCCGAGGATGACACCTTTGATCATGGGCGGGCCCGGGTAAGCGTGAGCCCCATTATGCGCCGCCGCGCGTGATCTCCACGCGCGGGACGGCGCCTGGTGCCTCAGAGCTCCCAGTCGTGGAAGATGGCGCCGCGAAGGATCCGGACCGTGGGCTTGCCCGAGGTGCCGTCGAGCAACACCCAGGGGCCGCCGCGAGGGGTGCCGGGCCGGAAGCCCACGTAGAAATCCCTGTTGCCGACGCGGGTCCACAAGGCATCGTCGCGGAAGGTCCAGCGCTGCCGGTCGCCGCCGTCGCATTGCGCCCATTCGAGCCCGACCGTCCGGGTCAGGCAGCGGCCGGCATCGTTGACCACTCGACCCGTATCGCCAGGGTTGGGAAGGCTGATCTTCTCCAGTTCGAACGGGTTGTCTTCGCGAAAGACGCCGAGACGGTCGAGCTCCTTGGTGCTGAACCTGTCGAACAGGGTGCCGTCGCCCGGGTACACGGCGGGCATGAGCACGACGGGGCTGTTACGGGTCAGTGCCTGCACTTCGCCATAGGTCGCGGAATCGGTGGACTGCATGACGAGGGTGCCGAACATGTAGCCCTCCGCGGCGGAGGGCCCGGCGAGGGCGAGGCAGGTGAGGGCGAGCAGGTAACGTGAGGAGCGCATCGGAAGGTCCTGTATCGAGGGGGAGGGCGAGTATTCGCCCCGGGCACGGGCGACGGCTGTAGGCGCCGCGCGTCTTGCGCCGTCCGGTCCGGGCCCGTCGCGCCGTCCTCTTGCTGCATGCCCGCATGACCCGGCGTGAAGGCCGCCGCTACAATCGTGGGGTTTCCCCAACCGCATGTGATCGCCCGCCATGGCCCACCGTCTCGACCCGCTCGATCTTTACGACGTCCGTTCGCTGCTCACCGACGAGGAGCGCGCCGTGCAGGACGCCGTCGGCCGTTTCGTCGACGAAAAGGTGCTTCCGATCATCGGCGACGCCTTCGATCAGGGCCGGTTTCCGGCCGAGCTGGTGCCGGAGATCGCGTCGCTGGGCCTGCTCGGCGCCACGCTGCCCGAGGAATACGGCTGCGCCGGGATGAACGGCGTGAGCTATGGCCTGATCTGCCAGGAACTCGAGCGTGGCGATTCGGGCCTGCGCAGCTTCGCCTCGGTGCAGAGCTCGCTGTGCATGTACCCGATCTTCGCCTACGGCTCCGAGGAGCAGAAGCGCCAGTACCTGCCGCGGATGGCCGCCGGCGAAGTGATCGGCTGCTTCGGCCTCACCGAGCCGCACGGTGGCTCCGATCCGGCGAACATGAAGACGGTCGCGCGCAAGGACGGCGGCGACTGGGTGATCAACGGCGCCAAGATGTGGATCACCAACGGCAACCTCGCGCACATCGCGATCGTCTGGGCCCAGACGGACGACGGCATCCAGGGTTTCATCGTGCCGACCGATACCAAGGGCTTCGCCGCGCAGGAAGTGCACAAGAAGATGAGCCTGCGCGCCTCGGTGACGTCGGGCCTGTTCTTCGACGACGTGCGCGTGCCGGACAGTGCGCGCCTGCCGAACGTGAAGGGGCTGAAAGGCCCGCTCGGCTGCCTCAACCAGGCGCGTTACGGCATCACGTGGGGGCCGATCGGCGCCGCGCAGGCGTGCCTGAAGGAAGTGCTCGACTACAGCGCGCAGCGCGTGCTGTTCGGTCGTCCGCTCGCCGCCAACCAGGCCATCCAGGTCAGGCTGGCCGACATGGCCCGGCGCATCACCACCGCGCAGCTGCTTTCGCTGCAGCTGGGCCGCCTGAAGGACGCCGGCCGTCTGCAACCGACGCAGGTGTCGCTCGCGAAGTGGAACAACGTGCGCATGGCGCTCGACATCGCCCGCGACTGCCGTGACATCCTCGGCGGCGCCGGCATCACGACCGAGCATTCGGCGATCCGTCACGCGCTGAACCTCGAATCCGTCATCACCTACGAAGGCACCGAGACCGTGCACCAGCTCGTCGTCGGCCGCGAGCTCACCGGCATCAACGCGTTCTGACCGATGACCGGCATGCCGACCGTCTACGGCCTGCGTTCGTCGGGCAATTGCTACAAGCTGCAGTTGCTGCTGGACATGCTCGGGCGTCCGTATCGCTGGGTCGATACGGACAGCACACGCGGGGCGACGCGCACCGCCGAATTCCTCGCGCTCAATCCCAACGGAAAGGTGCCCTTGCTGGTTCTCGACGACGGCCGCCGGCTCGCCGAGTCGAACGCCATCCTGTGCTATCTCGCCGAAGGCACGCCGTACCTTCCCACGACGTCGTGGGACCGTGCGCGCACGCTGCAGTGGATGTTCTTCGAGCAGTACAGCCATGAACCCTGCATCGCCGTGGCGCGCTTCATCTGCCGCTGGCTGCCGGAAGACCACGAGCGTCGCGCCGAGCTTCCACGCCTGCGCGAGCGCGGCGCGCAGGCCCTCGACGTCATGGAAGAGCACCTCTCGCGCGAGCCCTTCTTCAGCGGCGGCGGTTTCGGCGTCGCGGACATCGCGCTGTTCGCCTATACGCATTGCGCCGCCGATGGCGGCTTCGACCTGTCCCGCTGGCCGCTCGTCGGCACCTGGCTGGAGCGCGTCCGCGCGCGGCCCGGTTTCTCGCCGATGTCCGCCTGATCTTTCCTTCCGAGCACGCCATGTCCGTCCCGCAGCCCATCGCCGCCCGTCACAAGGGTTTCAATCGCGCCGAGATCGTCGATCAGAACTTCGTGGAGTTCGTGAGGGAGTGGCGGGGCGACATCGGCCGGCCACCCCGCGACGATGAGCCCGTGCTCCCCGGGAGCGCGCTGGACGCGAAGGGCTTCCGTGAGTTGTTCGAGTCGCAGCTGATCAGCCGTCACCTCGACCTGATGGCGCGCGTACTGCGCGTGCAGAACAAGGTGTTCTACACCATCGGTTCGTCGGGCCACGAGGGCAACGCCATGGTCGCGCGGCTCACGCGGCACACGGATCCCGCGTTCCTGCACTACCGCAGCGGCGGCTTCATGGCGGAGCGTTTCCGCAAGCTGCCGGTCATGGATCCCGTGATGGATTCGGCCCTGTCGTTCGCCGCGAGCAGCGAGGATCCCGCCTCGGGCGGACGGCACAAGGTGTGGGGCAGCAAGCCGTTGTGGGTGCTGCCGCAGACCTCGACGATCGCGTCGCACCTGCCCAAGGCGCTCGGCACCGCGATCGCGATCGAACAGGCCCGCCGCATCGGCCATACGTTGCCGATCCCGGCCGACTCGATCGCGATCTGCTCGTTCGGCGACGCGTCGTCCAACCACGCCACCGCGCAGACGGCGTTCAACGCCGCCGCCTGGACGGCCTACCAGAAGCTGCCCGCGCCGGTCCTCTTCGTGTGCGAGGACAACGGCATCGGCATCTCGGTGAAGACGCCCGGCGGCTGGGTCGCGAACAACTTCCGTCACCGCGCGAACCTCGATTACTTCTACGCCGACGGCCTCGACCTCGCGGGCGGTTACGCGGACGTCGAGCGCGCCGTCGCGCATTGCCGCGCCACGCGTCGGCCGACGTTCCTGCACCTCGGGACGACGCGCATCATGGGTCATGCGGGAACCGACTTCGAGATCGAATGGCGCTCGGTCGAGGAACTCGTGGCCCTCGAGGCGACGGACCCGTTGCTGCGCAGCGCGGTCATCGCACTGGCCTCGGGGCTGTACACGCGCGACGAACTGCTCGAGCTCAACGAGAGCATCCGCCGGCGCTGCTTCGCGGCGGCCGAGGATGCCGACCGCCGCCCGCGCCTCACGGCACTCGCCGACGTCATGGCGCCGCTGGCGCCGTACACACCCGATGCCGTGCGTGCCGAAGCCACCCGGGAAGCCGATCCCGCCGAGCGCGAGCGCGTGTTCGGCGGCGAAGCGAAGCTTCCGGAGAAGCAGCCGCCGCGGCATCTCGCGATCCAGATCGGCCAGGCGCTGCACGACCTGATGGCGAAGTATCCGGAGAGCCTGCTCTTCGGCGAGGACGTCGCGCAGAAGGGCGGCGTCTATACGGTGACCAAGGGCCTGCACAAGGCGTTCCGCAACGCCCGCGTGTTCAACACGCTGCTCGACGAGACGATGATCCTCGGACTCGCGCAGGGCTACGCCAACATGGGCATGCTGCCGATGCCCGAGATCCAGTACCTCGCGTATTTCCATAACGCCTGCGACCAGATCCGCGGCGAGGCGGCGTCGCTGCAGTTCTTCTCGAACGGGCAGTACCGCAACCCGATGCTCATGCGCGTGGCGTCGCTGGGCTACCAGCGCGGGTTCGGTGGCCATTTCCACAACGACAATTCGATCGCCGCGCTGCGCGACATCCCGGGGCTCGTCGTCGGCTGCCCGAGCCGCGGCGACGACGCGGCGACGATGCTGCGCACGCTCGCGGCCCTGGCGAAGGTCGACGGACGCGTCACGGCGTTCCTCGAGCCCATCGCGCTGTACATGACCAAGGACCTCCACGAACCCGGCGACGGGCAGTGGCAGTTCGCGTATCCCCCGCAGGGCGAGGCCATGCCGCTGGGCGAGGGCCGCGTCTATGGCGAGGATGCCGACGACCTGGTGATCGTCACCTTCGGCAATGGCGTGCCGATGAGCCTGCGCGCCGCGCGGCGCATCGAAAGCGAGCGCGGCTGGAAGGTGCGCGTCGTGGACCTGCGCTGGCTGGTGCCGCTCAACGACGCGTTCATCGCCACGCAGGTGGCGACCGCGAAACGCATTCTCGTCGTGGACGAGGGCCGCAAGAGCGCCGGCGTGGGCGAGGGCGTGATCACCGCGATCGTGGAAGCCGGCCTCGGCCACGTCCCGCTGCGCCGCGTGGTCGGCGCCGATACGTTCACGCCGCTGGCCGGCGCGGCATTCCTGGTGCTGCCGGGCGACGACGACATCGTCGCGGCGGCGAACGAGCTGGCCTGACCGCGGAAGCGGGCTACTTCGCCTCGGCGCGCCTGACCAGCACCGGTCCGGCGTTCCCCGCGCAGACCGCGCGGTTGCGACCGGCGAGCTTCGCCGAATACATCGCGGCGTCCGCCCGCTCGACCAGCGACTGCACGGTGTCGGCCGGCGAGCGCATGGCGAGGCCGATCGACACGGTCAGCGTGGCGTCGGCGGCGTTCATGTCCAGGCGATGCACGCGCCGGCACAGCCGGGTGGCGACTTGCATCGCGTTTTCCTTGTCCACGCCCTGCAGCAGGGCGACGAACTCCTCGCCGCCGAAGCGGGCGAGCAGGTCGGATGGGCGCAGTTCGTGGCGGAGCGCGGTGGCGACGGCGACCAGCGCGCGGTCGCCCGCGGCGTGCCCGTGGCGATCGTTCAGCGCCTTGAAGTGATCGAGGTCGAAGAAGAGCAGGGCGACGGGACGCGCTGTGCCGGCCTCGAACACCCGCGTGGCGGCTTCCGTCCACGCGCGGCGGTTGAGCAACCCCGTGAGGGGATCCACGTCGGCCAGCTCACGGGCCCGGTCGCGGTCGTGACGGATCGTCAGGGCGCGGTCGGACAGGCCGATCGACAGCACGATCGCCTCGAACGCGCCGACGGCGATCGCGGCGTCGGGCAGCCAGGGGGCACCCGCCAGCATGCCCTGCTGCTGCGCACCGCACAGCGCGGTCAGGATCAGCAGCGGCGTCCAGCTCACAAGGAAGAACCACGCGTGGCGCGATCCGCGGAAGGCGGCGATGCCGCCGGCGACGAGCATCAGCAGCGCACCGAGGAGTACGAGCGGCTGGAGCAGCAGCTGGGCCATGTCGACCAGGAAGTCGATGCCGGTCGCGCGCAGCACCACGAGCAGGGGCATCACCAGCGCGAACGCGAGTACCGGCGTGCGAAGCAACGGCACGAATTCGTCGATGCGCGCGAAACGCAGCGCGAACAGGGCGGCGAACGAAACGGAAAGCGCGGTCGCCGTCGCGCCCAGCACGTCCGCCATGCCGGCCAGCGATTCCATTTCCAGCGGGTGGAACGCGAAGCCGGAGCGCAGGCCCTGGATCAGCGCGTAGCAGAGCAGGTAGGCGGTGTACCAGCCGAAGGTCATGTCGCGCAGGATCAACGCGAAGCACAACGCCATGAGCGCCATCGTCAGCATCACGGCGAAGCAACCGGTGGCGAAGACCATCCAGCTGCCGTCGTCGCGCAGGTAGTCGGGCCAGGTATCGATCGCGATGGTCACCGCGCCGGGTGGCGCGTCACCGGCGTCGAACTTCAGCAACAGCGCTCGCGATGGCGGGATCGTGTCGGGGACGTTGAAGATCAGGCGCCCGTGGCCGTGCAGGGGCGGCCCGAAATCGTCGAGCGCCGTCGAGGCGACGAGCCTGTCGCCGTCGAACAGGGACACGCGCCCGTAGCCGGGATGGCGGACACTGAGGACGCGGTCGCCGGCGGTCCACGGCGGCATGGTGCGCACGACCACCCAGGTCCCGGCCGGCGCGTTCGGCAGGATCTGCAACCGGGTCGGGTCGAAGGAGGGCAGCGGCCGCTGGTCGGCTTCGCGAAGGACGCCGGCCGGCGTATCGCCCGGACGGACCTCCCGCCAGTTGGCGGTGACCGTGTTGGCCACGGCGGACCCGGCGAACAGCAGGCAGCAGAGGAGCGTCGCCTGCAAGAGACGATGGATCCACCCGCCGTGCCGGTTGCCTGCCCGCATTCCGATTCCCGCAGATCGCGTTAGCGCGCCCCGACGGGCCGCGCGGCGTGGATCCGGAAGCGTTTCGATCGAGAAACCCCGTCTCCCCCAACTGCTGCGCCCCCATTCTGCCCGTTACCCGCCGCGTTGTCGCCTTGGTCTTTCGGGATAGCCCTCATGAGGGGCGCATCGATTCATCGTTCAGGCGGTTTCGGGGGCCGCCAGGCCGCCGAATCGCTCGAGCAACTGTGTCTGGGCGTCGCGGACCGGCTGGCCGGTCGCGGGCTGGAGCAGGACATAGGTGCCGTCCGGCTGCTGGACCCAGGCCGAGTGATTGTCCGCGAGGTACATGTCGAGCTCCCGGCGCACGCGCTGGCGCAGTTTCTTGCCCTCGATGGGGAAGCAGGTCTCGACGCGGCGGTCGAGGTTGCGCTCCATGAGGTCGGCGCTGGCGAGGAACAGCGCGGGTTCGCCGTCGTTGTGGAACCAGTAGACGCGGCTGTGCTCGAGGAACCGGCCGACGACCGAGCGCACGCGGATGTTCTGCGATACCCCGGGAATGCCCGCGCGCAGGCAGCACATGCCGCGCACGATCAGGTCGATCTTCACGCCCGCCTGGCTGGCGCGGTAGAGGGCCCGGATCAGCTTCGGGTCGGTGATCGCGTTGAGCTTGCAGACGATCTCGGCCTTGCGGCCCGCGGCCGCGTGCGCCGCCTCACGCGCGATGAGGTCGAGCAGGCCCTTCTTCAGCGTGAATGGCGCGTAGAGCATGCGCTTCATCTTTAGCGCCTTGCCCATCCCCGTCAGCAGGCGGAACAGACGATGCACGTCGTCGCACAGGGCTTCGTCCGACGTGAGCAGGCTGTAGTCGGTGTACAGGCGCGCGTTGCCCGAATGATAGTTGCCGGTGCCGAGGTGCGCGTAGCTCACCAGCTTGCCGTTCTCGCGACGCTGCACGAGCATCAGCTTCGCGTGGGTCTTTACCCCGACGACGCCATAGGTCACCACCGCACCTGCCTGTTGCAGGCGCGAGGCGAGGCTCAGGTTGGACTCCTCGTCGAAACGCGCCCGCAGTTCGACCACGGCGGTGACTTCCTTGCCGGCACGGGCGGCCTCCACCAGCGCGTCGACGATCTCGGAGTTCGCGCCGCTGCGATACAGCGTCTGCTTGATCGTCAGCACCTGCGGGTCCTTCGCCGCCTGACGGAGGAAGTCCACGACGGGCGAGAACGATTCGAACGGGTGATAGAGCAGGATGTCCTGCTTGCCGATCACCGAGAACATGTCTTCCGCGTCCGCCAACGCCTTCGGCAACGCGGGAACGAACGTCGGGAACTGCAGGCGCGCGTAGGCGGGCTGCAGCGTCATCTCGAAGAGGCGCGCGAGGTTGACCGGGCCGTTCACCTCGTAGAGCGCATCGGCTTCGAGCGAGTACTGCTTCAGCAGGTAGTCGACCAGCGGCTTCGGGCAGTTGTCGGCCACCTCCAGGCGCACGGCGTCGCCGTAGCGGCGCGAGAACAGCTCGCCACGGAGCGTGCGCGCGAGATCTTCGACGTCTTCCGGGTCGATGGTGAGGTCGGCGTTGCGGGTCAGACGGAACTGGTACGAGCCGAGCACGCGCATGCCGGGGAACAGATCGTCGGCGTGCGCGTGGATGATCGACGACAGCAGCACGTAGTTGTCGCCGCCCTCGCTGACCTCGTCGGGCAGGCGGATCAGGCGCGGCAGGATGCGCGGTGCCGGCACGATGGCGAGGCCCGAATCGCGGCCGAACGCGTCGGTGCCTTCCAGCTGCACGATGAAGTTCAGGCTCTTGTTCACCAGGCGCGGGAACGGGTGCGTGGGGTCGAGGCCGATCGGCGTGACCAGCGGCGCGACCTCATGCCGGAAATAACGGCGCACCCACAGCTTCTGCTTGTGCGACCACTGGTTGCGCCGGACGATGCGGATGCCTTCTTTTTCCAGCGCCGGGAGGATCTTCTCGTTGAGGATCGTGTACTGGCGCTCGATCTGCCTGTGCGCGACCTCGGCGATTTCGGCCAGCACGCGCCGCGGCGGGATGCCGTCGGCGCCGATCATCTCGTGGTCGAACGCGATCTGCTGCTTCAGGCCGGCCACGCGGATCTCGAAGAACTCGTCCATGTTGGACGAGAAGATCAGCAGGAACTTCAGGCGCTCGATCAGCGGCTTGGACTCGTCCAGCGCCTGGTCGAGCACGCGGATGTTGAACTGCAGCTGCGACAGCTCGCGGTGGACGTAGAGGCTGGTGTCGTTGAGGTCGACCTCGGGCAGCTCCGGCGTCGGCGCGGTTCGCGCGGTGCCGGCCTTGGCCGGCGCGGTCGATTCGTTGGGTGGCGTCATCGTGTCCAGGGCTGCGTCCTCGTCGCGTGTCGCGACGCCCCCATGGTACGCCGCCCGCGGAAGCGTATGACCGGGGTGTTACAGGGCCGTGACCTGGTGCCTCACACCACCACCGGTTCGGGCTCCAGCGTCACGCCGAACTTCGCCTGCACGCCCGCGATCACCTTCTGCGCGAAAGCCCACAGTTGCGGCCCCGTGGCCTTGCCGTGATTTACCAGCACGAGCGCATGGCGGTTGGACATGCCGGCGTCGCCTTCGCGCTCGCCCTTGAATCCGGCGGCTTCGATCAGCCAGCCCGCGGAGATCTTCGCCGTATCGCCCGCATGCGGCCATACGGGCATGCCGGGATGGGCGAGGGCGAGGGCGTCCGCTTTCGCGGCCGGAACGATCGGGTTCTTGAAGAAGCTGCCGGCGTTGCCGATCACCGCGGGGTCGGGCAGCTTGCGCGAACGCAGGCGGACGACGGCCTCCGCCACGTGGTAGGGCGTGGCGCGGGCGACGCCCATCTTTTCCACTTCCTCGCGGATGCCCGCGTAGTCGAGCGACAACGGACGCTCGCGGGGCAGGGCGAACGTGACCGCGACGACGATCCAGCGTCCGGCCTGCTGCTTGAAGGTGGAGTCGCGGTACGAGAACGCGCAGGCGGCCTTGTCGAGCACGACGAACTCGCCCTTGTGCGTGTCCCACGCCTCGACCGTGTCGATGAATTCCGCGACCTCCACGCCGTACGCGCCGATGTTCTGGATCGGGGAGGCGCCCACGGTGCCGGGGATGAGGATGAGGTTCTCGAGGCCGGCGAATCCCTGCCCGAGCGACCAGCGGACGAAGTCGTCCCAGCGCTCGCCGGCGGCGACGCGGATGAGCACGCGATCGTCGCGCTGGAACGTCTCGACGCCGCGCGTGGCCATGGCCAGCACGGTGCCGTCGAAGTCGCCCTTGATCAGCAGGTTGCTGCCTTCGCCGAGCACGAGCACCTTGCCGCCCTTGACCGCCGGGTAGTCCAGCAGCTCGGGGATCTTCATGGGATCGCGCACTTCCGCCAGCAGCTTCGCGCGCGCATCGACGCGCAGCGTGTTGCGCTGGCCTAGCGGGGCGTCGCTGGCGAGCGAGAAGCCGCCCATGTCCACCGGTGCGTTGTTCATGCCACGACCCCGCGGCGACGGATTTCGGCGACCGCCTCGGCGATCAGCTTCGGGCCGCGATAGACGAGGCCCGAATACACCTGCACGAGCGTGGCGCCGGCTTCCATCTTCCCGGCAGCGGTATCGCCGTCGACGATGCCGCCGACGCCCACGATCGGCAGCCTGTCGCCGACGCGCGCGCGCATGGCGCGCAGCACGGCGGTGGATTTCGCGAACAACGGCCGGCCCGACAGGCCGCCGGTCTCGCCGGCGTGCGGATGTCCGGCGACCTGGCCGCGATCGATGGTGGTGTTCGTGCAGATCACGCCGTCGATGCCCGAGGCGAGCAGCACGTCGGCGATGGCGTCGAGCTCGGCCTCCGTGAGGTCGGGCGCGATCTTCAGCAGCATCGGCCTGCGCTTGCCGTGCTGGCCGGCGAGCCGCTCCTGCGCGTCGCGCAGCGTGCCGATGAAGCGGCGCAGCGTCTCCTCTTCCTGCAGGTCGCGCAGGCCTTTCGTGTTCGGCGAGGAAATGTTCACCGTGATGTAGCTGGCGAGCGGATACGCGCGCTCGAGGCAGAACAGGTAATCGTCGATCGCGCGTTCGTTCGGCGTGTCCTTGTTCTTGCCGATGTTGATGCCGAGCACGCCGCGGAAGCTCGCCTTCTCCACGTTGCGCACCAGCGCGTCGATGCCGCCGTTGTTGAAGCCGAGGCGGTTGATGACGGCCTCGTGCTCGGGCAGGCGGAACATGCGCGGCTTGTCGTTGCCGGCCTGCGGCCGCGGCGTCACCGTGCCGATCTCGACGAAACCGAAGCCCATCGCCGCGAGACCGTCGAGGTGGTCCCCGTTCTTGTCGAGCCCGGCGGCGAGTCCCACGGGATTCGGAAGATCGATGCCGAAGGCGCGCACCGGAAGATCCGCGGGCGGTTTCGCGATCAGGCCGGAGAGGCCGCTGCGCTGGGCGACATCCGAGGCGTAGAGCGTGAGACCGTGGGCCGTCTCGGCGTCCAGGGCGAAGAGCAGGGGGCGGATCAGGTCGTACATCAGGGTCCCGGATGACCCGCGAAGACGCGGGTGTCGTATTCGAAATCGACCGTGCCGCCGTCCTGGGTCGCGTCGAACAGCGACCGCAGCGCGTGGAGCATCGGTTCGTGGTTGGGGTGGCCGGGTTTCGGCGCGTAGGAGGACGACATGAGGCGCCCGAGCAGCGCCTCGTGATCGAGCTTCTGCGCGTGCGGGAACGACGCCATGCCGCGATAGCCATGGCCGAACCAGCGCGTCATCGCGTCGTCGTCCGCGTAGCGCTCGGCGACGCTGACGTAGTCGACGCCGTATTCGTGCAGCAGCCGTTCGTAGCCTTCCAGGAATGGCGTGCCGGTTAGCCGGCGCGAATTCCAGAACACGGCCACGAGACCGCGCAGCGACAGGATGCGCGCGAACTCCGCGCGCACCTTCTCCGTATCGAACCAGTGGAACGCCTGCGCGGCGATGACGAGGTCCGTCGAGCCGTCGGGCAGCCCGGTGGCCTCGGCGGAACCGTCGACGGCGACGAAGCGCGCTTCGTCGCGAAGCCACCGGATGGCGGCGTCGCGCATCTTCGCATTCGGTTCCACGGCGGTGACGCGGTGTCCCGCGTCGAGGAAGAGCTTGCTGGAGATTCCCGTGCCGGCGCCGACATCGGCGACGGTCCAGTCGGGGTTGACGCCGAGGCCATGCAGCCAGCCGACCAGCGCGACCGGGTAGTCCGGACGGTAGCGGACATAGTCCTCGACGCGATCGGAGAATCGTTCGGTGGAGCACAGGTCGGCCATGGCGTGGTCCTTCCGTCAGAACTCGAACTTGATGCCCTGGGCCAGCGGCAGCGCGTCGGAGTAGTTGATGGTGTTGGTCTGGCGGCGCATGTAGACCTTCCACGCGTCCGAACCCGATTCGCGGCCGCCGCCGGTTTCCTTCTCGCCGCCGAACGCACCGCCGATCTCGGCGCCGGACGTGCCGATGTTCACGTTCGCGATGCCGCAATCCGAACCCGACGCCGAGAGGTACTGCTCGGCGGCCTTCAGGTCCTGCGTGAAGATCGACGAAGACAGGCCCTGCGGCACGGCGTTCTGTTCCGCGATGGCTTCGTCCAGCGAATCGAACGGCATGACGTAGAGGATCGGCGCGAACGTCTCCGTCTGCACGACCTCGTCGCTGTTCTTCAGCCCGGTGACGATGGTCGGCAGCACGAAGTTGCCCTTGCGGTCGGTGAGCGCCTTGCCGCCGGTGCGAACCGTGCCGCCGGCGGCCTTCGCCTTTTCGATGGCCGCGAGGTAACCCTGCACGCCTTCGGGGCTGTTCAGCGGGCCCATCAGCGTCGTCGGCAGCGTGGGATCGCCGATCTTCTGCTCGACCTGACCGTAGGCCTTGACCAGCGTCTCGACGACGGTGTCGTGCAGCGAGGAATGGACGAGCAGGCGGCGCGTGGTGGTGCAGCGCTGGCCCGCCGTGCCGACCGCGCCGAACACGATCGCGGGAATGGCCAGCTTCAGGTCGGCGGAGGCGTCGACGATGATCGCGTTGTTGCCGCCGAGTTCGAGGAGGCTGCGGCCCATGCGCCTCGCGACGCGCTCGCCGACCATGCGGCCGATCTTCGTCGAGCCCGTGAAGCTGATGAGCGGGATGCGCCGGTCGTCGACGAAGCGCTCGGCGAGCTCGGTGCCCGCGTCGTTGAAGAGGAAGAAGATGTCCGGGAAACCGCCTTCCTTCAGCGCCTCGTTGACGATCTTCATCGTGGCGATGGCCGAGAGCGGCGTCTTCGGCGACGGCTTCCAGATGCAGATGTCGCCACAGATCGCGGCGAGGAAGGCGTTCCACGCCCACACCGCGACCGGGAAGTTGAACGCGCTGACGATGCCGACCAGGCCCACCGGGTGCCACTGCTCGTACATGCGATGGCCCGGGCGCTCGGAGTGCATCGTGTTGCCGTAGAGCATGCGGCTCTGGCCCACCGCGAAATCCGCGATGTCGATCATCTCCTGCACTTCACCGTCGCCTTCCGGCTTGATCTTGCCCATCTCGAGGGCGACCAGCGAACCCAGGGCGTCCTTGTGCTTGCGCAGCGCCTCGCCGCACAGGCGGACGGCCTCACCACGGCGCGGCGCCGGGGTGGTGCGCCATACCGCGAAGGCGTCCTGGGCGCGCTTGACGATGGTCTCGTAATCCGCGGCGCTCGAGGCGTGCACCGTGGCGATCACCTCGCCGGTCGCCGGGTTGGTGGGGCTGAGCGTCCCGGCATCGGTGGTGCCGGCCCACTGGCCCTGGCCGAGGTAGGTGCCGGACTCGCTGCCGTTGAGACCGAGCGCTTCGAGAATCTTGGCTGACATCATGCTTTCCTGTGACGGCGCACCGACGGGATGCCCGCGCGCACGGGTAAAACCGGGATTCTAGCAAACACCCCCTTCACGGCCCGTTGTGCGGCGCGGGACGGATGTCGGCGGCATGTCAGCGCCGGGGCGACCTGCGACCACCTTGCAAAGACGGGCCCAAGTGCACGCTTTGCCCCAACTTGTCCAGTTGACGGAGTGCCCCATGACACGTGTCTACGAGGTTCCCTACCTCCCCGACGACGGCTCGCGCTGGACGCTTCGCCTCGCCGGACAGACCGTCGGCACCTTCGCATCGCGCTTCGAGGCGCTGCAGGCGGCGGTCAACCGGGCGTCGGCGGACGGCGGCGACGCGAGTATCGGTGTCGAGGGGGCCGATGGGATCTGGCGGCCGTTCGGCAGCGACATCAAGCGACCCGTGCACGTGCCGACGCTTCCGCCTGTTCGTCTGGTTCGCGCAAGATAGGTTGGAGCATCGCGCATTAACGGTGGGGTCACGGGCCCGCCAGCGAAATGGATCGGTTATCATGCGGCGGCCCGGTAGGCGACCCTGCCCGAGGCGATTGCCAGATCACTGGCCCCGTAGCTCAGCTGGATAGAGCGTCCCCCTCCTAAGGGGAAGGTCGCCCGTTCGAATCGGGCCGGGGTCACCATATAAAGCGATCTTTGGCGCGGTGGAGTTCCATGCTTCGCCACAATGCGGCGCCGTTCAAGCATAGTAAGCACGCCCTACAAAAGGTCAGCTTGTCCACCGTCCATCCGCGCGGACCGATATTAGATCGGTGTACCTCTAGATGATCTTTTAGCTGCCGTGGCCCGGACGGCTTTTGTCTCGCCGTGTGGAGTGACCCCGACGCCTTTATCGTGCTGTCGAATATCGGAGGTTGGAGGATGGTATTACCTTCGCCGCAGTCGCGAGCATATCGCGTCCGAGCGACTGGCCGGACACCGCTCTAAGAGCCGGGAAGAGCGCGGCTGACTGGATCGAGCTGCGCTCGTCGCGCACCATCGGCCAATTGAAAGGGATGGGGACTGCAGGCGTGGGAATATTGCTCGACTGGTTTGAAGCTCACCCCGGCTTGGCCGGATGGGTAGGAGCAGGTGGCGCCGTGCTGGCACTCTTCGTGACGATTTTTCTTAACCGGGCCGACGCCAGAGAGCGAAGGATCGAAAGGGAGGCACGTGCTCGAACCTCTGGCGTCTTCGTCAAGCCGCCTTTGGTACACATTCGAAAGGAGTTGAAGGAAGCCCTCGAAAACCTTGATCGGGGGATGAAGCCGCAGCATGCCGGCCCGCACGACGACGAGGGATTTACGTGGGGAATTGCGGGAATCGATTCGCCTCCCTCAACTCTTACGGAGCGCCTGCCAGCGATTGCTGATCTCGGCCCTGCGGCAAAAGTCACACAGGCGGCTTACAGGACGATGCAGGATCTCCACGAGTCGTTTGAAAGGCACTACATCGAGGCGTATGGTGAATGTGCGTACGACGACCAAGAATTGACCGCTTCGACGATTGCCTTGATGAGGAGGTGCCTCGTCGCAACCGACAAGGCAATTGCGGCGATCGATCGATTGTACGAATAGGGTGACGAGCGCCCCCCACCACGGTAGCAAAGGCAGCCGAGCCGAACCCTATGCCGAAAGGGCATGCCCGGACTGCAGTAGGGGGGGCGGCTTCGACGACGCTATCGCGTGCCGATCAAAAGAAGGGCGCGTATCGGCGATCTTGCTCTTGGATGGCAGCGCAGCCCGTGAAGCGTTCGCATGGCTATCGGTACTTTCCGTACTGGCGCTCAACGGCATCGGCGAGGCTGAGGCCAGAATCAACCAACTTTTTTGCGAAAGGACGAATTGCGTCGCGGCGCGCCGCGAGCTTCTGCTCGGTCAAAGCCTTGTCCTTTTGCATCTCGCGAACCGTACGGGTCTGCTGTACCAGATTGTCCATTCGGGACACGAAATCCCCAACGGCCACGGCGACCGCTGCCGGAAATTGCCCCGCCTTTGCAGCGGCAGCCCGAGTGATCGGAGCGGCTAGTCGGTCAGCTTCGGTGTATCGAAACGTGTCGTCGAGAAACTCTGGATCGTTCGGCCCATGCTCGATCATGTCGGCCAGCAGCCCGCGAATTGCCGTGACCTCTGCCCCAATCGCCAGGCCCAGATGGCGGGTCTCAATCACTCGTCGGTGCCAATCGATCGCGAGTGCCCAGGTTGCCGTAAAGATAGATGCAGCCAACGCCGTGGCGACCGACTGCCACCATGGGTTGAGCGTACTCTGGATTGCGAGATCGGCGAATATAAATGGCCCCAGCACGTGACTGCCTCCGCGGTCTTTGTAGTAGTAGAAACGCACAGCATCTATATCGATGGTGCGCTAGGGCGCGCTCCGACGCCACACGCACGCCCTCCTAAGGGGAAGGTCGCCCGTTCGAATCGGGCCGGGGTCACCATTCCCGCATCGCGGCTTCGTGCAAGGCATATTTCCCGCCATCCGTTACGATGGGCGGGTCATCGCCTCCGGAGAAAGCACTGTGGCCCGTACGTTCGACGCCATCATCGTGGGAGCCGGCCAGGCCGGGCCCGCGCTGGCCAACCGCCTCACCGGAGCCGGGAAAACCGTCGCCCTCATCGAGCGCCACCTCGTCGGCGGTACCTGCGTGAACACCGGCTGCAAGCCCACCAAGACGCTCGTCGCCAGCGCCTACGCCGCGCGCCTCGCGCAGCGTGGTGCCGAGTACGGCGTCGGTGTCGGCACGATCACGATCGACATGCCCACCGTCGCGGCGCGCGCCCGGAAGGTGATCCTCGATTCGCGCAAGGGCAACGAGGACTGGCTCGCGGGCATGCCGGGACTCACGCTGATCCGTGGGCACGCGCGGTTCACCGGACCGCGCCGGATCGAGGTCAACGGCGAGACGCTCGAGGCCGCGCAGGTTTTCCTCAATGTCGGCGGACGCGCGCGCGTTCCCGATTTTCCGGGTGTCGACGCGGTCGATTACCTCACCAACAGCACGATCATTCCGCTCGAGTCGGTGCCGGAGCACCTGATCGTCGTCGGCGGTAGCTACATCGGACTCGAGTTCGCCCAGATGTATCGCCGGTTCGGTGCGAAGGTGACGGTGGTGGAGCAGGGACCGCGCCTCGTGCAGCGGGAGGACGAGGACGTCTCGGCCGAGATCCGGGCCTTCCTCGAGGACGAGGGCATCGCGGTGCGTACGGGCGCCTGTTGCATCACGCTCGCGAAGCACGCCGATGGCGTCGCGGTGGGCGTCGACTGTACCGAAGGCGCGCCCGTCGTCACCGGCTCGCACGTGCTGCTCGCCGTCGGCCGCGTGCCGAACACCGACGACCTCGGCCTGGACAAGGCGGGCGTCGAGGTGGACAAGCATGGCTACATCGTCACCGACGACCATCTGGCGACGACCGCGGAAGGGGTCTGGGCGATGGGCGACTGCAACGGCAAGGGCGCGTTCACGCACACGGCGTGGAACGACTACGAGATCGTGGCCGCGAACCTGCTCGACGGCGGCGATCGCAAGGTGAGCGACCGCATCCTCGGTTACGCGCTTTACGTGGACCCGCCGCTCGGGCGGGTCGGCATGACCGAAACGCAGGCGCGTGCGAGCGGGCGGCCGTTGCTGGTGTCGAAGCGTCCGATGAAGCGCATCGGGCGCGCGGTCGAGAAGGGCGAGACGTACGGCTTCATGAAGATCGTCGCCGATGCGGAAACGAAGCGCATCCTTGGTGCCGCGATCCTGGGTACCGGCGGTGACGAAGCGATCCACGGCATCCTCGACATGATGAACGCCGATGCCCCGATCGACACCCTGCAGTGGGCCGTTCCGATCCACCCGACGGTGTCGGAGCTGATCCCGACCGTCGTCGGCGACCTCAGGCCTCCCGCATCACCATGAGCCGGAGCTCGGTCATGTCCTCGATGGCGTAACGCACGCCTTCGAGGCCGATGCCCGACGACTTGGCGCCGCCGTAGGGCATGTTGTCCACGCGGAAACTCGGGACGTCGTTGACGATGACGCCCCCCTGTTCCAGTTCGTCCCATGCGCGCATGGCGTGGCCCAGGTCGTTGGTGAATACCCCGGCCTGCAGTCCGAAATCCGAGTCGTTGGCGATCGCGAGTGCCTCGTCGAACGTCATGAAGCGTTGCAGTACCGCCACGGGACCGAACGCCTCCATGCGCTGCAGTTTCGCCTCGCGCGGCACGTTCTCCAGCAGCGTGGCTTCGAGCATGCTGCCCTTGCGCCCGCCGCCACAGAGCACGCGCGCGCCGGCCTTCCTCGCCTCGCGAATCCAGCCTTCCAGCCGCTCGGCCGCCGTCTCGTCGATCATGGGCCCGAGGAAGGTCGACTTCTTCTTCGGATCGCCCGCCTTCAGCGCCTTCACCTTCGCGACCAGCTTGCGCCGCAGCGCGTCGTAGACGTCGTCGTGGACGAGGATGCGCTGCACGCTGATGCAGCTCTGGCCCGACTGATAGAACGCGCCGAAGACGAGGCGGTCGACGACGGCGTTGAGACGATCGCCCTGGTCGGCATCGACGATGCAGGCGGCGTTGCCGCCAAGCTCCAGCGTCACCTTCTTGTGGCCCGCGCGGGCCTTCAGGTCCCAGCCGACCAGGCCGCCGGTGAACGACAGGAGCTTCAGTCGCGGATCGGTCACCAGGGGATCGGCGTGCTTGCCGTCCAGCGGGAGGATCGAGAACGCGCCGCGCGGCAGGTCCGTTTCGGCGAGCACGTCGCCGATGATCAACGCGCCGAGCGGCGTGCGCTCCGACGGTTTGAGCACGAACGGACAGCCCGCGGCGATCGCCGGCGCGACCTTGTGCGCGACGAGGTTCAGCGGGAAGTTGAAGGGCGTGATGAAGCCGACGGGTCCGAGCGGCACGCGGCGCGTATAACCGTGGTATCCCGCCGATCGCTGCGAGAGTTCGAGGTTGATCGTTTCGCCGTTGATCCGCACCGATTCCTCGGCGGCGATCTTGAACGTCTCGACGAGGCGGGTCACCTCGCCCTTCGCGTCGTTGATCGGCTTGCCGGCCTCGACGCAGAGGGCGTAGGCGAGTTCGTCGCGGCGCTGCGTGAAGCGCGTGACGCAGTGCTCGAGCACCGCCTGGCGTTCGTACGGGCGGAACCGCTTCATCGCTGGCGCGGCGGCGTGCGCGGCGGCGATCGCCTTGTCGAGGGCTCCCTCGTCGGGGAGCGCCACGCGGGTCGCGACCTTGCCCGTGTACTTGTCGACGACGTCGAGTTTGCGGGTCGACTTCACCGCGCGGTTCGCGAGGTAGTAGGGGTAGCTCTTGTCGAGCATGGCGATGCCTCGATGGGGTCGGTATGGCCGGAGTGTCGCGCCGGCGACGTTCATCCGCCGTCGACGCGGGATATCAGTCCTCGCGGCGGACGTGGATCTCGCCGCTGCCGAGCATGACCCGCAGGCGGTCGCCGACGGCGACGTCGCCGGCACGACGGACCACGGCGTCGCGCTGATCGAACACGATCGCGTAGCCACGTTCCAGCGTCGCGAGCGGGCTCACAGCGTGCATGGTGCGTGCCTGCTGCGCGAGGCGCAGCCGGTCGCGTTCCAGGCGACGTTCGATGGTGGTCGCGAGGCGCTGCCGCAGTTCGGCGAGGCGCACGCGCGACGGAGTCAGGCGCAGGCGCGGATGCTGCGCGGCGAGGCGTGCCTGCAAGCGTTCCAGGCGCGCGCGGCGAAGATGGTTCGACTGGCCGATGGAGAGCTCGAGCCGGCGGCGCAACGCCGCGAGCCGCTGCGCGTCGCGCGCGAGCCGCGCCTGCGGACGCTGCGCCGAAAGACGTGCCTGCCATTGATCGGCACGCTGCGCGGCGGCCTGCAGGCGGCGCGACATGACGGTGGCCATGCGCTGGCGCAGCCGGTCGAGTCGACGCTGCAGGTCGGCGCGGTCGGGCACGAGCAGTTCCGCGGCGGCGGAAGGCGTGGCGGCGCGAAGATCGGCGACGAAGTCCGCGATGGTGAAATCCACCTCGTGGCCCACGGCGGAGACGACGGGCACCGCGCTCGCGTGGATCGCCCGGGCGACGGTCTCGTCGTTGAACGCCCAGAGGTCTTCGAGCGAGCCGCCGCCACGGGTCACCAGCAGCACGTCGTAGCGATCGCTCGCGGACGCCCGTCGCAACATCGCGGCGATCGCGGGCGGCGCCTCGCGTCCTTGCACCGGCACGGGCAGGACCTCGACCTCGGCGAGCGGGCAGCGCCGGGCGAGCACGCTCAGCACGTCGCGGATCGCCGCGCCGGAAGGCGAGGTGACGACGCCGATACGGCGCGGGAAGGCGGGCAGGGCGCGTTTGCGCTCGGGCGCGAACAGGCCCTCGGCACCGAGTCGCGCCTTGAGCTGCTCGAACTCGCGCTGCAGCGCACCTTCGCCGGCCGGCTCCATGTGGTCGGCCACCAGCTGGAACTCGCCGCGCGCTTCGTAGAGGCCGACTTTCGCGCGCATCAGCACGTGCATGCCGTCCACCGGACGGAAGCGCAGCCGCGAGGCGGCCGTGCGGAACATCGCGCAGCGTACCTGCGCGTTGGCGTCTTTCAGGGTGAAGTACACGTGTCCCGACGCGGGGCGCGCCACGTTGGAGAGCTCGCCTTCGATCCAGACGCCCATCGGCAGGGCGTCCTCCAGCAGATCGCGCACCAGCCGGTTCAGGCCGGAGGGCGTGAAGATCTCAGCGGGCGCGCGGTCGTCAAAGGCGGACATGGGTCGACGAGGGTATCACGGCCGGAGGGAATGTCGATGGGGCGGGGACTTAGGCGACATTCCTCAGGTGTCGGCTACATCCGGAACACACCGAAGCGTCCCTGTTCGATCGGCGCGTTGAGCGACGCCGAAATCGCCAGGCCGAGCACACGGCGGGTATCGGCCGGATCGATGATCCCGTCGTCCCACAAGCGGGCGCTGGCGTAGTACGGATGGCCCTGCTTCTCGTACTGCTCGCGCACCGGCGCCTTGAAGGCTTCTTCGTCTTCCTTGCTCCACGAACCGCCACCGGCCTCGATGCCGTCGCGGCGGACGGTGGCCAGCACCGACGCGGCCTGCTCGCCGCCCATCACGCTGATGCGCGCATTGGGCCACATCCACAGGAAGCGCGCGCCGTACGCGCGTCCGCACATGGCGTAATTGCCGGCGCCGAAACTGCCGCCGATGACGACCGTGAACTTGGGCACGTGGGAGCAGGCGACGGCGGTGACCATCTTCGCGCCGTCCTTCGCGATGCCGCCGTTCTCGTACTTGCGGCCGACCATGAAGCCGGTGATGTTCTGCAGGAACACCAGCGGCACGTTGCGCTGGTTGCACAGTTCGATGAAGTGCGCCCCTTTCTGCGCCGATTCGCCGAAGAGGATGCCGTTGTTCGCCACGATGCCGACGGGGTAGCCGTGGATGTGCGCGAAGCCTGTGACGAGCGTCTTGCCGTAGCGCGCCTTGAACTCGTGGAACTCGGAGTCGTCGACGAGGCGCGCGATCACCTCGCGGATGTCGAACGGGCGGCGGGTGTCCTCGGGAATCACGCCGTAGAGTTCTTCCGCCGCGTAGCGCGGCTCCACGGGCGCACGCACCGCCAGCGGCTGTTTCTTGACGTGGTTGAGCGAGCCGACGATGTCGCGCGCGATCGACAGCGCGTGCGCGTCGTTCTCGGCGAAATGGTCGGCGACACCCGAGACCGACGTGTGGACGTCCGCGCCGCCCAGCGCCTCGGCATCGACGACCTCGCCCGTCGCGGCCTTCACCAGCGGCGGCCCCCCTAGGAAGATGGTGCCCTGCTCGCGGACGATGATCGTCTCGTCGCTCATCGCGGGCACATACGCGCCCCCCGCGGTACACGAGCCCATCACCACGGCGATCTGCGGAATGCCCTGCGCGCTCATGCGCGCCTGGTTGTAGAAAATTCGGCCGAAGTGCTCGCGGTCGGGAAACACCTCGTCCTGCAGCGGCAGGAACGCGCCGCCGGAGTCCACGAGGTAGATGCAGGGCAGGCGATTCTCCATCGCGACTTCCTGCGCGCGAAGGTGCTTCTTCACCGTCATGGGGAAATACGTACCGCCCTTGACCGTGGCGTCGTTCGCCAGCACCACGACCTCCTGGCCCATCACGCGGCCGATGCCCGCGATGACGCCGGCGGCGGGCGCCGCGCCGTCGTACATGTCGTGCGCGGCGAGCGGCGCGATTTCCAGGAACGGCGAGCCCGGGTCGAGCAGCGCGCGGATGCGCTCGCGCGGCAGCAGCTTCCCACGGGCGACGTGCTTTTCGCGCGCTTTCGCACCGCCGCCTTCGGCCGTGCGCCGGAGCGTGTCGCGAAGATCGTCGGTCAGGCTACGAAGGCGCTGGCTCGCCGCATGGTAATCGGCCGAGCGGGTGTCGAGCTGCGAGGTGATGATGGGCATGGAGGCGTTCGCGCGAGGACGAAACGCGAATGATAGCGGGCGGCGGCTAATGGAGAACGTTGCGGCGCGGCAATGTTCGGGGGATGGGAGATGGGAGGTGGGAGCTGGCGATTGCAAAAGAAACGGCCACCCGAAGGAGGCCGTTTCCTGATCCAACACGCAAGCGCGAGGGCTTACTTCTTGGAATCGTCCGCAGCGCTCTTGGCGTTGTCGGCAGCGTCCTTCGCCTGGTCGGCCGACTTTTCAGCCTGGTCGGCGGCGTTGGAAGCGGCGTCCTTCGCGGCGTCGGAAGCGCCACCGGCGGTCGAAGCCGAAGCGGCGGCCTGGGCCTGCGAAGCGGCGTCCTTGGCCTGCTCAGCCGACTGCTGAGCCTGGTCGGCAGCCTGGTTGGTCGCGGCGTTGGCCGACTGGTCGGCGGCCTGCTGGGCCTTGTCCGCCTGCTGCTGGGCATCTGCAGCCGACTTCTGGGCGTCTTGCGCGGAATCCTGCGCGCCGTTGCTGCAAGCTGCCAGAAGCGCGACGAGCGCAGAGGCGAGAAGGGTACGCGTCAAATTCATTGTGGTTCTCCTTAGCCGTGGAATGCCGTTAGGCGGGCGTATTAATAGCTCAGTTCTAATTGCTTAGCTATATGAGGGGCCGTGTCGCTTCAGGGGGCATTAAAGCCCATGCACATGGCGTGATCCTTTTCCTGAAACGTTCCGCCTTATGTCGTAGACATCCGGTTCACACCAGTTCGATGGCGATCGCCGTTGCCTCGCCGCCACCGATGCACAGCGCGGCGACGCCCCTTTTTGCCCCACGTGCCGTCAACGCATTGAGAAGGGTCACCACGATCCGGGCGCCGCTGGCGCCGATCGGATGACCCAGCGCGCAGGCGCCGCCATGCACGTTGACCTTGTCGTGCGGCACGCCGAGTTCGCGCATGACGGCCATCGGCACCACGGCGAACGCCTCGTTGATCTCGAACAGATCCACGTCGCCAGCCTTCCAGCCGGCCTTGTCGAGCACCTTCGAAATGGCGCCGACCGGCGCGGTGGTGAACCACTCCGGCTCCTGCGAGTGCGTGGCGTGGGCGACGATGCGGGCGAGCGCCGTGACGCCACGCGCCTTCGCGTCGTCCGCGGAAAGCAGCACGAGCGCCGCGGCGCCATCGGAGATCGACGACGAGCTCGCCGCGGTGATCGTGCCGTTTTCCTTGCGGAAGGCGGCGCGCAGCGTGGGAATCTTGGCGACGTCGGAGCGGCCGGGCTGCTCGTCCTCGGCGAAGTCCTGCGCGCCCTTGCGGCCCTGCACGGTCACGGGAACGATCTCGTTCGCGAAGGCGTTCGCCTTCTGCGCCGCCTGCGCGCGCTCGACCGACGCGATCGCGTAGGCGTCCTGTTCTTCGCGGGTGAAGTGGTACTTGTCGGCGCACTGCTCGCCGAAGATGCCCATGGCCTTGCCGTCGTACGGATTGGTGAGGCCGTCCCACGCCATGTGATCGACGAGCTGGCCGTCGCCGTAGCGAATGCCCGTGCGCGCCGCGACCATGTGCGGCGCGTTGGTCATCGACTCCATGCCGCCGGCGACGACGATGCTGGCCGAACCGGCCTTGATCAGGTCGTGGCCGAGCATCAGGGCCTTCATGCCGGATCCGCACACCTTGTTGATGGTGGTGCATCCGGTGGCGGTCGGCAGACCGGCTTCGAGCGACGCCTGGCGGGCGGGCGCCTGGCCGAGGTTGGCCGGCAGCACGCAGCCCATGATCACTTCGCTGACGTCGGCGGGCGCGATGCCGGACTGTTCGAGCGCGGCCTTGATCGCGATGGAGCCCAGCTTGGGGGTGGGGACGCCCGTGAACTGGCCAAGGAAGGAACCGATGGCGGTGCGCTTGGCACCCGCGATGACGATGTCGGACATGGTGACTCCGTGATGCTCGGAAGGCCGCCCGATCGGGCGGAAAACCGTTCGAGTATCGCAAGCCGGCCGGTGGCGGGGCAATCTGCGCCGCGGCATGGCGGGGATACTCACGCCTGTGCCAAGATCTTGCGAGGGGAGGCCGCGCGGGGGCGCCGGCCCGACAATGACGTCGACAAGGGGATCCGGATGAAGTGCGTGGCTTTTCCGCGCAGGCGCGAGCTTGCGCTGTCGGTGTGCGTGTGCATGGCACTGACCGCATGCGGTGGTGGCGGTGGTGGTGGGACGAAAGGAGGCGGAGGCTCCGGGGTTGTCGTAGCTCCGCCCACGACGCCGCCGCCCGTCACGCCGCCGGCCACGCCCACCGTCGATCCACGCCTGAACGCGCACCTTTCGCTGACCCACGCCGACGCGGCCCATGCCGCCGGCTTCACCGGTACCGGTTTCGACGTCACGATCTACGACACCGGCGTCGATGCGACCAACCCCGCGCTCACGGGGAAGATCGCCTATCAGACGTCGATCGTGGACTCGTCGACCAACGACACGAGCAAGGGCGACGTCTCGGGCCACGGCACCGCGGTCGCCCAGATCATCGCGGGATCCGCGCTCGGCGATTTCGGCGGTGGTATCGCGCCGGGCTCACGCATCCGCTCCGCGCGTATCGTGCCGGACAAGGCTCCCGTCGGCCTGCCCACGTCGACGGTGACTCCCGAGATGCTGACGAACGTAAAGAACGGTTCGTCGGGCAACCTGTATTCGCGCGTCGACGTTCATTCCTGGGGCGGAGCCGACTGGGATACATCCGATACGAGCCTGACGCAAAAGTGGTATTCCTCGCTCTACGGTGGCAACGCGCTATATCTGTTCGCCGCGGGCGACGCGGGAAAGCTGGATCCGAACAACGTCGCGGCGCTTCCGACGCTACCGGCCTATCGGAACACCGGTGTCTGGAGGCGTTGGACGACGGTCGTGGCGCTCGACGGCACGGACCCGACGAAGCTGGCGGCGGATTCGAATCAGTGCGGCGCGACCGCGAACTATTGCCTCGCCGCGCCTGGCAGCGTGATCACGCTCGCCGCGACGTCGACGAAAGACCGTCCCGTTTACGAAGTCCGTAGCGGAACGGGTATCGCCGCCGCGCAGGTGGGCGCAGCCGCTGCGCTCGTGCTGGAGGCGTTTCCCGAGATGAATTACGACTCGCTGCGGCAGGTGCTGCTGTCTACCGCCGACGATCTGGGCGCGCCCGGCATCGATCCGGTATTCGGCAATGGTCGCCTGAACGTGGCGCGGGCCATTCGCGGACCGGCGAGCATCGACGACGAGCTCCTCGACCTGACGGCGACCGGCAGGCACTCGGTCACCTTCCGCAACGATATCGGTGGCAAGGGTGCCTTGCGCCTGCAGACCGATGCCGACACGACGATCATCCTCGCCGGCACCAATACCTATAAAGGCCGGACCAGCGTCTACGGGAACGTCGAAAGTCTCCACGGTTTTCCCGCCGACCTTTATGCCGGGGGGCGAGTGGTTACGCACGGCGACATCGGAGGGAACCTATTCATCGATCGGGAGCTGGTGACGGGCGACACCGCGGTCCGCGTCGGCAAGGATTTCTGGCCGACGCCTGACTTCGGGAAACTCACCGTGAAGCTCGGCGCACCCCTGATCGTCGCCGGCACCGCGCACCTCACCGGCGATCTCACCATCGCCGGAGCGGTGCCCGGCTACGTGCCCACCTCGCACCAGACCGTGGTGCAGGCCGGTGCCATCGACGGTGCGTTCCAGACCATGACGCTGGGTACTGGTGTGCTGCTCTCGGCGACGCTGCAGTACACGCCGACGGAAGCGTGGCTCGACACGCGTACCCTCAGCGTGGCGAACGTCGCCGCCACAACGATGCCGCAATCGGTAGCGGCGCAGTCGTCGGCGCGCCGGCTCGACGGCGCGTTCGCACGGATCGACCGCGGGCTCGCGGACGGGACCATCGAACCGTCGATGCAGAACCTCTCGATGCTGGTCGCGGCGGGTAACGTCCAGCAGTCGGGCAGTAGGCAGCTGGTGCAGCGTTCGCTCGAATCGCTTTCCGGGCAGCTCTACGCCGCCGGTACGGCGGTCACGCTGGCGGGAATCGACGCGGGCGACGACGCGCTCATCGAGCACCTCGATGCGCAAGGTGCAGCGGGCGCGTGGACGCAATCGCTCGGGACTCAGGGCAGCCTCAGCCGCGGTGGATTCGGCAGTGTCGGCTTCAGCCTCGGCGGTAGCGTGGTGGGCACCGACGCGCGCATCGGACAGGCGGGTTTCGCCGGTGTCGCCATCGCCCAGATGCGCAGCAGCGGCCAGCTGTCGGACAACGTGGACCGCCAGCGCAACCGCGCGACGGAAGGCATGTTCTATGCCGGCTCGCGAGGCGACCGCTGGTACGGTGTCGGGCGATTCGGCTACGGCAGCTTCCGGGGCGACATGCGGCGCTTGCTCCGTTTCGGCGAACAGGCCGCCTTCGCGGGCAGCGAAGGCACAGGACGCTACAACGTCGTCTATGGCGAAACCGGCTATCGCACGCACGCCGGTGCGTTCTCCGTGACGCCATTCGCCAGCGTCCAGTTCGCGTCCATCCGCCGGTCCGGGTTCGAGGAGTCCGGCGGTGCCGGCTTCGGCCTCAGCAGCGTCGGCCAGACGACCTCGCGCTGGCAGGCGGGATTCGGTGTGCGCGGAGGCGCCACGTGGCTGACATCGGCGGGGCGCCTGCGGCTCGATGGCAAGCTCGCGTGGCAGGGCGCGTTCGCCACCCGTGGCGAGGTGTTTTCGGCGCGCTATACGGGGCTGGCCGAATGGGCGCCGGTCGAGGGCATCGGCCTGTCGCGCCACGCCACCACCGCTGGCATGGCCCTGGCCTGGGATATGGATGAACGCAGCCAGCTGGCGCTGGACCTCGATCAGCGCTTCGCTGACCGGGACAGGTCGCGGTCCGGCAGATTGAGCTATCGGAAGGCGTGGTAGCGGGCGTTGCCGCCCGCCGCCGCCTGCTGAAAGGGGCCTTTCGAGGAAAAACGGCAGGACCGCGAAAACGTGACATGATCGTTGAGTTTTTTCTTAAAAAAGTGTGGCACTATCCGCGCCAGGGGCACCACGGATCGCGGTGCACGACATTGACGTCAAGACCAGGGGACAACGTGAATACGATCATTCAGCTGCGTCAGCGCGACCTCGCGCTGGCCATTGCCGTGAGTGTGGGCCTGACCGCCTGTGGTGGCGGCGGTGGTGGTAGCAAGAACAGCTACAACGTCCCGGCCATCGTCGCGCCGACGACACCGGCCGCCCCGCCGGCCACGACCACCCCGTCGACCCCGGCCGCCCCGACCTACGCCTTCCCGGTGGACGTGCAGATCACGGCCACGAACAGCGCGGCCGCGCACGCGGCGGGCGCGACCGGCGCCGATGTCGTCATCGGTATCGTCGATTCCGGCGTGAATGGCGCCAACCCCGCGCTCGCCGGTCGCGTCACCGCGAACCTGACCTACGTCGATCCCGTGGCGAACAACGTTTCCGTGCCGGACGCGGTGGGTCACGGCACCGTCGTCGCCGAACTCGCCGCGGGCGCGGCGTCGGGTACGTTCACCGGCGGCATCGCGACCGGTGCGAAGATCGTGTCCGCCCGCATCATCGCCGACAAGGCGCCGACCGACGACGGTTCGGGCAACGGTAATGTCGTCACCTCAGCCAACCCGTTGGGCTCGATCAACAGCGACGTGATCGCGGCGGGTGCGAAGATCATCAACAATTCGTGGGACGGGCTGTACTGGGACGCCGCTTCCACCGACACCACGAACAGCTTCGCCAGCGCCTATGGCGCCGCGGCGGGCGGTGCGCTCTATGTGTTCGCCGCCGGCAACAAGGGCAAGGCCGACCCCTCCGACCTCGCGGCCCTGCCGTTCCGCGTGTCGGCGCTCGAGAAAGGGTGGCTGGCGGTCGTGGCGCTGGATGGCAACAAGCCCGACCAGCTGGCTTCGTACTCGAACCACTGCGGCAAGGCGATGAACTACTGCCTCGCCGCGCCTGGCGATGTCGTGGCCCTCGCGGCCAATTCGACGGCGGATAAGCCGGCCTACGTGACCGCCTCGGGCACGTCGTTCGCCGCGCCGCAGGTGTCCGGCGCGGCCGCCGTGGTCAAGGGCGTATTCCCCACGTTCTCCATGTCGACGGTTCGCGAGATCCTCCTTGGTACGGCGGACGACCTCGGCGATCCGGGCGTCGATCCCGTCTTCGGCTACGGCCGGCTCAACGTGGGCAAGGCCATCCGTGGCCCTGGCCGTCTCGACTGGGGCCAGATGGCCATCGATCTCGGCGAGAACGACGTCACGTTCTACAACGACATCGCTGGCGCGGGCGGATTCCTCGTCAACGGAAACAGCGCCGGCAACGGTGCGAAAACCGGCAAGCTGGTGCTCGCCAGCAACAACAACACGTTCACGGGCACGTCGACGATCAACGCGGACGCGACGCTCGACGCGCTCTGGGATTTCCCGGGTAGCGCCACGGTGAAACAAGGTGGCTCGCTGATCGCGCGCCGCAACATCGGTGGCACCGTGTCCAACAGCGGCCGCGTGCAGACGACCGCGGCGGGCGCGCGCATCGACGGCGATTTCACCCAGACCAGCACCGGCACGCTGGTGCAGACACTCGGCGCGCCACTCGTCGTGCACGGTATCGCGACGCTCGCGGGCGAGTTCCACGTCGCCGGGGTGACGGACGGCTACGTGCCGACGATGCACCAGCAGGTGCTGACGGCGAGCGCGGTGCACGGCAGCTTCACCAGCTTCACCACGGAGCCGAACATCTTCCTGGCGACGACGCTGCAGTACGGCGCGAGCGAAGTCTGGGTCGACACGTCGCAGATCAAGGTCATCAACGTCGCGACGACGACCATGGCCGATTCGGCCGCGGCGGTTTCGTCGGCGAAGCGTCTCGATGGCGCGTTCGAAAAGCTCGACCAGGTGCTCACGTCGCCTTCCGCGGCGGGCGCGGTGGCGCAGGGCACGCTCGTGGCGGCCGGCGGCATCCAGCAGTCGCGCGACACGGCGACGGCGCGCGCCTCGCTCGAATCGCTCTCGGGCCAGCTCTACGCCGCGAGCACGGCGGTGACCCTCGCCGGCATCGAGGCCGGTAACGACGCGCTGATGAGCCACCTGGACAGCCAGGGTGCGGGCGGCGCGTGGATGCAGTCGTTGGACGGCCAAGGCGGCCTCAGCCGCTCAGGCTTCGGCAACGTCGGCTTCCAGCTCAACGGTGGCCTGGCGGGTAACGACATCCGCATCGGCAGCAACGGCTTCGCGGGCGTCGCGTTCGCGCAGATGCAGAGCAACGGGCAGCTGTCGGGCAACTTCGATCGCCAGCGCAACCGTTCGACCGAAAGCATGCTCTACGCCGGCTCGCGTGGCGCCAACTGGTACGGCGTCGGCCGGCTCGGCTTCGGCAACTTCCGCGGGAACACGCAACGCCTGCTGCGCTTCGGCGACCAGGCCGCGTTCGCCGGCGGCGACAACACCGGGCACTACAACGTCGCTTACGGCGAGGTCGGTTATCGTACGGATGCAGGCGCGTTCTCGCTGACGCCGTTCGCCAACGTGCAGTACGCCAGCATCCGCCGCGATGCCTTCGAGGAAACGGGCGGCCAGGGATTCGGCCTCAGCGCGAACGGGCAGACGACCTCGCGTTGGCAGGCCGGCTTCGGCCTGCGCGCCGGTGCCTCGTGGTTCACGTCGATGGGCAAGCTGCACCTCGATGCGAAACTCGGCTGGCAGAACGCGTTCGCCACGAAGGGCGAAGTGTTCTCCGCGCGTTACACCGGCATCGCCCAGTGGGCGCCGGTGGACGGCATCGGTCTGTCGCGTCGCGCCGGCACGGCGGGCATGACGCTCGGATGGGACGTGAGCGACCGGACGCAGATCGGGTTCGACGTGGACCAGCGCTTCGCGGATCGCGATCACGCGCGCTCGGCGAGCGCGACCTTCCGGATGAAGTGGTAAGTCGAAAATCGGTTGTGGGAAGCCCGCTAGCGGGCTTCCCACAGGACATCGGTTATCGCATCGGTCGCTTCAGGACTTGCCGTGGAACAACTCGCGGCCGATCAGCATGCGGCGGATCTCGTTGGTGCCGGCGCCGATCTCGTAGAGCTTCGCGTCGCGAAGCAGCCGGCCGGCCGGGAATTCATTGATGTAGCCGTTGCCGCCGAGCGCCTGGATGGCCTCGAGCGCGACCTGCACCGCGTTGGTCGACGCGTTGAGGAGGCAGGCGGCGGGATCGATGCGCGACTTCACGCCATTGTCGAACTGCTGCGCCACCATGTAGGCGAAGCCACGCGACGATTGCAGCGCGGTATACATGTCCGCGACCTTCGCCTGCATCATGCCGAACGTGCCGATCGGCGCGTTGAACTGCTTGCGCTCGCGCACGTAAGGCAGCACCAGATCCATGGCCGACTGCATGATGCCGATCGGGCCACCGGAGAGCACGAGGCGCTCGGTGTCGAGGCCGCCCATCAGCACGCGCACGCCCTCGTTGACCTCCCCGACGATGTTCTCGGCGGGAATCTCGCAGTTGTCGAACACGAGTTCGCAGGTGTTCGAACCGCGCATGCCGAGCTTGTCGAGCTTCTGGGCGGTGGAGAAGCCCTTCATGCCTTTCTCGACGATGAAGGCCGTCATGCAGCGGCTGCCCGCGGGACGCGGCGCCGTGCGCATGTACACGAGCAGCACGTCGGCGTCGGGGCCGTTCGTGATCCACATCTTGCTGCCGTTCGCCACCCAGACGTCGCCGACGAGTTCCGCGTGGCAGCTCATCGAGCCGACCACGTCCGATCCGGCGCCCGGTTCGCTCATCGCCAGCGCGCCCACCCACTCGCCGCTGGCGAGTTTCGGCAGGTATTTGCGCCGCTGCGCGTCGTTGCCGTTGTGGTAGATGTTCTGCACGCACAGATTCGAGTGCGCGCCATAGGAAAGACCCACGGACGCGGACGCGCGCGAGATCTCCTCCATCGCGATCATGTGGGCCAGGAAGCCGAGACCGGAACCGCCGAACTCTTCGGGAATGGTCACGCCAAGAAGGCCCATGTCGCCGAACTTGCGCCAGAGGTCTTCCGGGAACACGTTCTCGCGGTCGATGCGATCGGCGCGCGGCGCGATCTCCTTCTCCGCGAAGGCGTGCACGCTTTCGCGCAGGAGGTCGAGGTCTTCACCGAGGGAGAACGGACGCATGGATGCAACTCCGGGGTAAGCGTGGAAAAAGCTACCCATCGTAGCGTGGGGCGGCCGTCAAGCCACGGCGCGTCGCAGCATCAGACGGGCGGGAGGGCGGCGATCCGGTCGTGTACCTGGGTCAGCAGGCGGCACTGGGCGGTGAACAGTCGCAGCGCGTCGGGAGCGTCGGCACCCTCATCGGCGACGCTGGCGCCATCCATCGGAGCCTCGGACGTGCCCGCCCGCACGTGTTCCGCCAGCGCATCGAAGCCATGGGCGATCGCGGCGGCGAGCGCCGTGGCCGTCGCGGCGTCCGCCGCGGGCAGCGCCTGCCGGTGCGCGCCGAGCGTCGACAGGTGCGAGAGCCCGGCCTGGAGCTCGGCCACGAGCCGCAACCCCCGCTCGCCCCGCTCGCGCGGATGGCCCGGTTCGGCGAGCAGTTCCGCGACGTTGCCCGCCACGGCTGCCTGCGCGGCATGGGCGTCGCGCCGCGCGACGCGGTAGGGCAGGTCGTCCGCGCGGCCGTCCACGTACTGCGTCGCGATGGCCTGCAGGTAACGCGCGTACGCCAGTAGTGCGTCGGCGACGATGTCGTCGAGCCGGCGGACGCGCCAGTCGGGCAGCACGTAGTGGAGGACCGCGACGGCGACGAGCGCCCCGAGGAGCGTGTCCAGCAGGCGCGGGCCGATGGCCGCGTAACCCGCGCCGACGAGATCGAAGCAGAGCAGGACGAACAGCGTGATCACCGCTGTCGCCGCGGTATAGCGGCGCAACCGGAACGCGAAGAACGCCGCGCCGGCGGCGACGATGACCGGCAGCCGCCACTCCCCGCCCGGCAGCAGGCGCAGGAGTGCCCAGCCGACGACGAGGCCGATCGTCGTTCCCGCGATGCGCTGGAGGGTGCGCCGGCGCGTGGCGCCGTAGCTGGGCTGGCAGACGAAGAGCGTGGTCAGCAGCACCCAGAATCCATGGCCGGGATGCAGCGCCTGCACCAGCGCGTAACCGCCGAGCATGCCCGTCGTGAGGCGGACGGCATGGCGGAAATGCATCGAGCGCCGGTTGAGGCGGACGCGGATGCGCGCGAGCGCTTCGCGTGGCGAGGCGGGTTCGCCGTCGTGCAACGCGTTGTCCGCGTCCGCGCGCAGGCTGCCGTCGTTGCCGAGCTCGGCCTGCAGTCGCTCCATGTTCGTGAGCAGCGCGGAAAGGGCGTCGTCGACGGCACGGTCGTCGCGTGCGTGTGCACGGTGCCAGGCGATCGCATCGCGTACGTCGGCGAGCGCGGAGTCGGGCAGGGCGATGGAAGCGATCGGGGCGCCGCGGCGGATCGCATCCGCGCGGTCGCGGCAGGCGATGGCCTGCAGGCGCAGCAGCCGTCCGAACCGGAACATGACGTCGCTGTGGTAGAGCGCCGCCGCGAGTTCGTCGTAGGGGTAGTGCGACGAACTGATCCGCTCGTGGATGTCCTGGGCGACGAAGAACATGGCCAGCCGGGCCGCGGCGCGCCCACGCGGCTGGCGGCGTCCGATGCGGTCGACCAGCGCGCCGCGCGCCGCCGCCAGCGCGTCGACCGTCTCGCGGTTGCGGCGCGCGAACGTCACCGCGAGGCCATGCCGATCGAGGCCGTGCACGGGTTCGAAGAGCGCGGCGCGCGCCTCCATCAGGTTCGCCAGCGAGCCGAACAGCCGGGCGAGCGCGTGGCGCACGGCACGGTGCGGCGCCATGACGCTCCACAGCAGCGAGAGCAGTCCATACCAGGCCGCACCGGCGAGGATGGCGAGTACCTCGCGCCCGTCCCCCGCGGCGTCGGACGCGATCATCGCGTAGACCGAGAGGATCAGGGTGGCGGTCGCGATGGTGGCGTAGCGCCCGCTCGCGGCCCCGAGCATCACGAGAAGGAACGTGCCGAGGCCGAGCACCAGCGCGAAGAGCAGCGGTGTCGCGATGGTGGCTTCGACCAGCGCGGCCGCGGCGGCGAAGCACAGCAGCGTGACGGCGAGGCCGCGCAGGCGTCCGCGCCACGCGTCGTCGGTTTCGGCGAGCGCGCAGGCGATGGCGCCGAGCAGCGCGGGAACGATCGCCGTCGCCGGTCCGCGTGTGGCGCACCAGACCACGATGCCCGTCAGCGCGAGGGCGACGCGGACGACGTCGGCGAAGCGGTCGGATTCGGCGAGGGAGCGAAGGGAGCGCATGGCCCTAGCTTAGGCGACGAACGCCGCGTCGGATGCATCGCCGATACGATCGGCTCCCACCCTTCGGTAGCGGGTCCCCGCGCGGGTCATGACGATCCGTCAGCAGAGTCCGCCGTTCACGGCGAGCACCTGCCGCGTGATGTAACCCGCTTCCGGGCTCATCAGGAAGCGGACGGCCGCGGCGACCTCCTCCGGCGTGCCGGTGCGCTCCATCGGGATGGCTTTCAGGATCTGCTCCACCGGGACGTCGGGATCGAGCATGTCGGTATCGATCAGCCCGGGCGCGACGCAGTTCACGGTGATCCGGCGCTTGGCCAGTTCGACGGCCAGCGCCTTGGCGGCGCCGATCACGCCGGCCTTCGAGGCGCTGTAATTGACCTGCCCACGATTGCCGATCAGTCCCGACACCGACGTGATGCAGACGATGCGCCCCGCGGCGCGGCGACGGATCATCGGCATCGCCAGCGGATGCAGCACGTTGTAGAAGCCGTCGAGATTCGTGCGCAGCACCTGGTCCCAGTCCTCGGACGTGAGGCCGGGGAACGCGCCATCGCGCGTGAGGCCGGCGTTGCAGACCACGCCGTAGTACGCGCCGTGCGCGGCGACATCGGCCTCGAGGGCCTGGGCGCATGCCGCGCGGTCGGAGATGTCGAACTGGAGGACGCGCGCGGCGCGGCCTTTTGCCTTGATCGCCTGTTGCACGGCCTCCGCCTCCTCGCGCCGCGAACGGCAGTGCAGCACGAGGTCGTAGCCGGCGTCGGCGAGGTTCAGCGCGATCGCGCGGCCGATGCCACGACTGGAGCCGGTGACGAGGACGGTGTCGGTCATGGTGGGGTACCCCGGGAATCGAGTGGGTTGCGCGGATCGAGGAATGGCGTGGGATCCGGCGGACTGAAAACGGTGAGGCGCGCCTCGGCGTGCATGCCCGGCGCGTCGATGCGACAGGCGAACGCGCCCATCCCGTCGTCGTCGTGGAACTGGCGCACGGCTTCGACGGTGAGTTTCGTGCCGGTGGGGAACGTGTCCGTGTCGGCGCGGTAGGCGCGCGTGCCGAGAAGGAAACCCGGGCGCACGGCGCCACCCGCGGCGAGCACCTGGCAGCCGTTCCACGCGGCGATGGCCTGCGCCATGAGCTCCACGCCGGCCCAGGCCGGGAAACCGTGCGCGTCGACGAAGGCGTCGCCGGCCCGCACCACGCGTTCGCAGACGATGCGCTCGGCGTCCCAGGCGACCACGCGGTCGAGCAGGATCATCCGGCCGGCGTGCGGCAGGAGTTCGTCGATCGACCAGGTCGTCATGCGCCACCCGCCAGGATCACGCTCGCGTTGTTGCCGCCGAACGCGAACGAATTGCTCATGAGGTGGCGCCGGCCCGCCGGCAGCGCGTCGCCCACCCGCGTGAAGGCGAGAGACGGAAGGGTGGCATCGGCGTCGCCATCCCATGCATGCGGCGGCAGGCGGCGCCGCGCGTCGCCGAGCGCGAGCCAGCAGAATGCCGCTTCCAGGGCACCGGCGGCGCCGAGCGTATGGCCGGTGAGCGCCTTGGTCGACGAGCAGGCGACCGCCGAGGCGCCGAAGACGGCAGCCATGGCGCGGCTTTCCATCGCGTCGTTGTGCTCGGTGGCGGTACCGTGGAGGTTCACGTAATCGATGCTCGATGCGGCGATGCCCGCGGCGTCGAGCGCGCGACGCATCGCGTCGGTGGCGCCGTCGCCGTCCGGGTGGGGGGACGACATATGGTACGCGTCCGAGCTCGCGCCGCCGCCGAGGAACGCGATCGGCGCATCCTCCCGCGTCATCAGGAACAGCGCGGCGGCCTCGCCGATGTTGATGCCGCGCCGCGAGCGCGAGAACGGCGCGCAGCGCTCTGCCGCCGTCGCTTCGAGGGCGTGGAAGCCGTGGGTGGCGAGGCGGCACAGCGTGTCGGCGCCGCCGCAGATCACGGCGTCGCATAGGCCCATGCGCAGCAGGCGACGCGCGCTGAGCAGCGCGCGTGCGCCCGAGGTGCATGCCGTGGAGATGCCGTACGCGGGACCGGAGGCGCCGAGCCACTCGGCGAGGAAGGCGGCCGGGGCACCGAGCTCCTGGTCGGCATAGCGATAGCCGTCCGGCCACGTGCTGGTGACGCCGCGCGTGGCGATGCCGCGCGTGGCTTCCTCGATGCCGGTGGTGCTGGTGCCGACGACGATGCCCACGCGGGTAGCGCCGAAGCGCGCGATCGCTGCCCGCACGTCGGATTCGATCTCTTGCGCGGCGAGCAGGAGCAGCCGGTTGTTCCGGGTGTCCCGGTGCTCAAGGCCGGCCGGCATCGGCGGGAGGTCCGCATCCACGGCTCCCACCGGCAGTGCGCGCGACGGCACCCAGCCGTCGCGCGGTCGCAGGCCGTGCGCCGCCGCCGCGAACAGCGCTTCGGCGACCGCCGCCTTGCCGACGCCGAGCGAGCAGGCCACGCCGAGGGCGTTCAGGTACGTCCTCATGCGTCGACGCGAGGCTTTCGCGCGGCCACGTTGACCAGCGTTTCGTCGCGCTTGCCCGGCGGTGGCGGCGCCTTGATGCCCCAGCGTTCCAGGAGGCCGAAATCCTTCGAGCGGCTCCACCAGAGGTAGGGCAGCGATACGTGGGCGTCGTCGAAAGCGAAGCCGCGGCCGCGCAGCATCGCGAGGTATTCGTCGGCGCTCTTCTGCACGTGCATCGGATGGCGGAAGAACCAGCGGATCACCCACGTGTCGATGTACGCCCTGGTCGATTCGGCGAAGAGCAGCAGGCCGCCGGGCCTGAGCACTCGCCAGAACTCATCGAGCGCGCGCTCCTGTTCCACGAGATGGTGGAAGGTCTGGTGGCAGAACAGGACGTCGACCGATGCGTCGGGCAGGTCGATGCTGGCGCAGTCGCCAAGCAGGAGCGTCGCCTCGATGCCCTCGCGCCGCGCTTCGGCGTGCGACATCGCGATGCTGTGCGGGTCCGCGTCGAGCCCGATGAGCCGCTGCGGCGCGAATGCGTCGCTCAGCAGGCGGAAGGAGCGGCCCTGACCGCAGCCGACGTCCAGCAACGTGCCGCCCCGTGGCAGCGGCTCGCCGATCAGGCGTTTCAGGTCGTCGATGGCGACGCGCAGCACGTGGTGCTGCCACGTATGCGTGCGCAGGAAGACGAACCCGATCCGGGTTTCTTCGACGTAGGTGGCGCTGGCGTACTTCATGGGGGCGTTCCGTTGCTGCGGCGGGCGTCGTGCCGCGCCAGGCCGCGTTCGATGTCGGCGATGAACACGCCGGGCGAGACTAGCTGCATCTCGCCGTCGGCGACGCGGACGGCGACCTGGATGGTGCTGGCGCGGGTCAGCCGTTCACCGCTGGCGGCATCGCTGACGGTGTAGTGGATCTTCAGGCGATTCTCCCACTCGACCAGTTCCGCGCGCACGGCCAGCACCTGGCCGAAACGGGCGGCGCGCGCATAGCGCAGCTGGATGTCGATGATCGGCCAGACGTAACCGGTGTCCTTCATCCGCGTGTAGTTGTGGCCGAGCTCGTCGAGCAGCGCGCAGCGCGCGATCTCGAGGTACTTCACGTAATGGCCGTGCCAGACGACGTCCATGGAATCCACGTCGAAGAACGGGACCGTGATGTCGACCCGCGTGGCGTGCACACCCTTAGCGCGCATCGGAAGCTCCGTTCGTACCTTGCCAGTACGGGTGGAAGTTGAACCATTGCAACGGTGCCGCGAGGCAGTGCTGCGCGAGCCACGCCGCATAGCGTGAGATGGACGCGGCGATGAAGGCGTCGCGCCGTCCCCGCTCCCATGTCGCCGCGTCGTCGAAACGGCGCAGGTGGATGCGATATCGGCCGTCGTGCTTCAGGCAGCAGACGACGTTCACGGGGCAACGCAGCATCGCTGCCATCAGCCACGGGCCTTGCGGAAAGGCAGCCGCGGCCCCGAGGAAGTCGACGTCGATGGCGCGGCCCCCGTGCTCCGGCACGCGGTCGCCCGCGATGGCGATCCATTCGCCGCGATCCACGCGCTGGGCGAGGTCGAGCATCGCCGCGGTGTCGAGGTCGCCGACGTGCATGAGGCGCAGTCGCCGGTCGCCCGATTCGCCGAGCAGCCGATTGAAGTGGGCGGTCTTCGGCAGGTGCATCAGCACGTTCAGCGCCACGCCTTCGCCGACCTCCGCCATCGCGCGGCAGACATCGAGATTGCCCAGGTGCGTGCAGACGAGCAGCTGGCCGCGAGCGCCCGAAAGCAGCGCGTCGCGCACGCCGTCCGGATCGTCCATGTCGATCGACGAGAGCTTCAGCCTGCCGCGCCACACGTCGAAGCGGTCCAGCATGCACTCGCCGAAGGCGACGTATTGCGCGAAGACGGCGCGCGAGCGGGGAAAGAGGTCCGTGCGGCCGCTCCACGCGGCCAGGCGTCGCTGGTAGTGACGGACGTTGTGCCGCGCCTGCCGTCCGGTGGCGAAGAAGTAGAGCACGATCAGGTGGATCACCGGCGTGACCACGCGGCGGCCGAGCAGCTTCACCGCGATCGCCGTGAGCTTCATGCCGACGAAGCTGCCCCGCTCCTTCTGCGCGGCCCAGTGCGACGTCGCCGCCTTAAGCATGGGCGCCATCGACGTGCAGGAATCCGGACGACACGGCGTCGTCGCCGACGCGCCAGCTGAACTGCACGCGGCCGCGCGCGACATCGTGGCGCAGCGCGAGCTGCACGCGGTCGCCCGGGCGCAGCAGGCGCTGGAACTTCAGCGCGTCGATCGCACGGCATGCGGCAGGCGTACCGAGGCGCGGCGCCGCCATGGCCAGTGCCCATTCCACCTGGAGGACGCCGGGAAGGACCGGCGCGTCGGGGAAATGCTCCGCGAAGCAGGCCAGGTCGAGCGGCAGCGCCAGGTCGACCAGCCACGTATCGCCGTCGCGTCGCTCGCCGAGCACGTCGGGCAGCGCGGGCAGCGGTGCCTGGAGCGTCGCGTCGACCTGCGTCCGCTCCGGCAGGGTGTCGACGAAGCGCCAGACGAGCGGCGTGGACAACGCGTCGTCGCCGGCGGCCTCCTGGCCGAGCTCGTTGATCAGTCCGGCGCGGCCATGACGCAGTAGCGCAAGACGTCCCGAAGGGGACAGCGCCACGACCATGCCGGGGCCGAGCTTGCCCGCGTAGCCGCCAGCGGCGTCGGCGACCCAGGGATGCGTCCGCAGCCTGAGCGCCGCGCCGTCCATCGGTGCCTTGTTGATGCGGCGACGCAGCCGCTGGCGCAGGATCCATTCGCCGACGAACAGCGCGCCCATGACGGAATAGGCCAGGATGCCGTTGTAGAACGTCCACCACGACAACGGACCCCATGCGGCGAGGACGCCGGACGCCGTGCCGTTGAGCGCGAAGAAGGCCACCCACACCCAGGTGACGCGTCGCGTGTAGCGCACGGCGACGGGCGGAAGGTCGGGCTCCGTCACGCGCGCGATCCGCTCGATCATCGGCGGGCCGAACTTCAGGCTGAGGCCGAACGCCGCGAGGAGCAGGGCGCAGATCAGGCTGGGATACCAGCGCAGCAGGTGGTCTTCGCCGCCGAAGCCGAGCACGGCGCAGTACACGAGCGTGATGCCGAGCATCCAGCGCCCGCCGGGCTGGCGCAGCAGGGCAGGCGCCCGAACCAGCCACAGGGCACCGAGGATGAGGCCGAAGAGCGGGGTCGACACGTGGTCCATGCCGAAATAGACGATGAACGGGTAGAGGATCCCGATCACCACGAGGACGAGGTTGCTCAACCGGCGCATGGGCTACCGCTCGCTTGCACGTAGAGGGCGAGGCTGCGCACGGTTTCGAAATGCGCGCGCGCATCGCGCGAATCCGCCGCGATGCGCAGGCCGTAACGGTTCTGCAGGGCGAGCGCCAGTTCGAGCGCGTCGACCGAGTCGAGGCCGAGACCCTGGCCGAACAGCGGCTGTTCGGCCGCGATGTCTTCCGGGCGGAGGTGGTCGAGCGCGAGCGTCTCGACGATCAGCCGGGCGATGTCGCGTTCCAGTTCGTTCATGCCTTCAGTTCCCTGGCGTAAAGGGCGTGGAGGTGTTCGTTGAGGCGGCGCGAGGCTATCGGCGCGGGAACGCCGTCGCTGAAGCTCGCGACGGGGATATCGTCGCCCACACGCAGCTCCATGCGCACGCGACGGTGCGGCACGCGGTACCACGGTTCCGCCTTGGTCAACGTCGTCGGGCGCACGGTGATGTACACCGGCGTCACCACCCGGGCACCCCGCACCGCGATCGCGGCCGCGCCGCGATGGAACACCGGCGGCTCGCCGGGCGTGGTGCGCGTGCCTTCGGGGAAGACGATCAACGTCTGGCCCTCGCGCAGCACGTCCGCCGCGCGGTCGAGCATGTCGGCGCTGCCGTCGTTGCTGATGTATTGCGCGACGCGGACCGGGCCGCGCATGAAGGGATTCCGCCAGAGGCTGTGCTTCACGACGCAGTTCGCGTCGGGCACGTGCCCGAGCAGGAAGACCACGTCGATCAGCGAGGGATGGTTGGCGACGATCAGCTGACCCGGCCGGCCGAGCCGGTCGAGGCCGTCGAAGCGGTAATCGAGTACGCCCATCCGATACATGAACTGCGAGTGCAGCCAGAAGGCGCGTCCGACGGTGCGTCGCGCGCGGCGGCGGCGCAGGGCGGGCGGTCCGGGCCAGTGCAGCACCGCGGGGAGGATCAGCACGCGCAGCAACAGGCCCCCGATGCCGAACAGGGCGAAACTGAGCGCGGTGCCGACGAAGCGCCAGGCCCAGGCGTCGCGGCGGGTCACGCTGTCGGCTGCCAGGTCCATCGTCGCGTCTTCCACGGGTGATCGAGGGTGGCACGATCGTGCAGGGCGCGCACGAAACGCAGCGCATGCGGGAAGTCCCGGACGGGTGCCGCGCCCTCGTTCGCGTCGAGCGAGAGATGCCAGCCCTGTCCATCCGCCGCGTGCGAGAGGCGCAGTGCCAGCGTATACGAGAACGGCACGTCGTCGATCCATCCGTCGTAAGCGGCGGCAGGCACCTCTTCGGCGACGACGGCGATCACGGCCGGGGCACCGTCGTCGAGCAGGGCGGCCGCCTCGACGATCGCGTGCTCGAACGTGTCCGCTTCGCCGGCCAGCGCGACGGATTCGCCACGCTGGCCGCGCAGGATCGACCACTGGCCGGCGATCGCGTTGTGCACCGACAGTCCGAACTGCGTGGGCGACAGCGGTGCCTCGCGGCCGATCTCCTCGAGCATCGCGAACGTGCGCGTCGTCTCGCCATGCCGCGAGGCGAAGACGAACGGCAGCTGCTCGTCGTCGCCGCACAGGGGCCACGCGGCGTGCATGACGATGCGCGCCAGCCGGCTGAGGCGTCGCCGCTGCATCGGTGGCACGAAGTCGCAGGCCGGTTGCTCGCCATTGTCGACGATCGCGCGCGGCGCCGCGGCCCATGCCGCCCAGCCGGCCGCATCGTCGATTCCCGGGGCCCAGGCACGCCACGCGTCGACTTGCAGCGCGATCATGCGCCGGCCCCGTGGTAGCGGCGGATCATCAAGGCGGCGCAGCTGCCGCCGAAGCCGAAGGTGTTGGAGAGCACGCTGTCCACGGGCGCCGCGAGTTCGCCCTCGACCAGCGGCGCATCGACGAACGCCGGGTCGCGCTCGCCCGTGGAGGCCGGGCCCAGCAGGATGTCGTTCTCCATCATGCCGATGGCCGCGATGGCGTCGAGGGCGCCCGCGGCCGCGGGCGCGTGGCCGATGAGGCCTTTGATCGAGGACATCGGCGGCACGGGATGCCCGCGATCGCCGAAGACGCGGCGCAGCGCCTGCCATTCGGCGAGGTCGCCCGCCACCGTGGCGCAGGCGTGGGTATTGACGTAGCCGGGCAAGGTCCCCGCCAGATCGATCGCCTGATGCATGGCTTCGGCCATGCCGTCGGCGGCGGGGCTGATCATGCCGTCGGGATCGGATGCGGCGCCGTACCCGGCCATCTCGGCGAGGATCGTCGCGCCTCGCGCGAGCGCCGAATCCAGCGATTCCAGCACCAGCACGCCCGCGCCGCCGCCGAGCAGGATGCCGTCGCGATGCGCGGCGTACGGCGTGGACACACGCTCGCCGGCCACGCTCGCGGTCGACAGCGCGTTCATCACGTCGAAGCACATGGCGGCCTTGTCGTGCAGCTCCTCCGCGCCGCCGCAGATCACGATCTCCTGCCGGCCGAGCTGGATGAGCTCCATGGCCTGGCCGATCGCGTGCGTGGCGCTGGTGCACGCCGAGCCCACCGTGAAACCGCGACCGCCGAAGCCGAACGCCTGCGTCAGCGTGGCCGAGACCGCGCTGCCCATGCTTCGCGGCACGATGAAGGGCGACAGGCGCGAGATGCCCTTCGCATGGAAGACGTCGAGGCCGGCCTCGTATTCGCTGAGCGCCGCGGCGCCCCCCATGATGATGCCGACGTCGCGTTCGCGCACGCGCGACGCGTCGAGGCCGGCTTCGCCGAGCGCTTCGCGCGTGGCGTGCCACGCGTGCTCGGCGGCCTGCGGCAGATAGCGGCGCAGCTTGCGCGGCGGAGGTTCCAGCGCCGAAAGGTCGGCCGGCGCCGCGACCTGGCAGCGCATGCCGAGCGCGGCGAAGTCGGGCATCGCGCGAAAACCCGCGCGACCGGCGCGCAGGCCGTCGAAGAGGGCGGCGCGACCTGCGCCGAGGCAGGACACCGCGCCCATGCCGGTGACGACCACTCGCCGCATCAGCGGTGCGCCCGGAAGATCAGCGACGTGTTGATGCCGCCGAACGCGAAGTTGTTGTTCATCACGTGATCGGTGCGGATGTCGCGTCCTTCGCCGGTGACGTAGTCCAGCGCCGCGCATTCCGGATCGGGTGTGTCGAGGTTGATCGTCGGCGCGAACCACCCGCCGCGCATCATCTCGATGGCCCACCACGCTTCCAGCGCGCCGCAGGCGCCTAGCGTGTGGCCCACGTAGCTCTTCATCGAGCTGATCGGCACACCGCCGCCGAGCACGTCGGCGGTCGCGTGGCTCTCCGCGACATCGCCGCGATCGGTGGCCGTGCCGTGCGCGCTGACGTAGCCGATGTCCGCGGCGGCGAGGCCCGCGTCGTCGAGCGCCATGCGCATCGCGGCGGCCATGGTCTCGCGCGTCGGCTGGGTGATGTGCGCGCCGTCGGAATTGGTGCCGAAGCCGACGACCTCGGCATAGATGCGCGCACCGCGGGCCATCGCGTGCTCGTATTCCTCGAGCACGAGCGTCGTGGCGCCTTCGCCGACGACCAGGCCGTCGCGACGCGCATCGAACGGACGCGGCGTCAGCGCGGGTTCGTCGTTGCGCGTGCTCGTGGCGAAGAGGGTATCGAACACGGCCGCGCCGGGACCGGAGAGTTCCTCGGCGCCACCGCAGAGCATCAGGAGCTGCTTGCCCTGCTGGATCGCCTCGTAGCCGTAACCGATCGCCTGGCTGCCGGACGTGCACGCGCTGGACGTGGTGACGACACGGCCCTTCAATCCGAAGAACACGCCGACGTTCACGGCCGTCGTGTGCGCCATCATCTGGATGTAGCTCGTGGCCGTGACGCCCTGCATCGAGCCCGTCTCGAGCATGCGGCCGACCGTGCGCGCGGGTTCGATGCTGCCGCCCGATGAGCCGTACGCGACGCCCATCCGTCCGTCGGCGATGCGTTCGTCGCCGAGGAGGCCGGCGTCGTCGAGCGCGCGTTCGCTCGCCGCGACGGCGAGCTGGGCGACGCGTCCCATCGAACGGACGTGCTTGCGGGACCAGTGCGCCGGTTGCGTGAAAGTGTCGACCGGCGCGCCGAGGCGACCGTTGAGCTTGTCGAAGTAGTCCCACTCGCCCATGCGGCGCACGGCGTTGCGGAACTGGCGCAGGCGCGCCTCGATCGTCGGCCAGTCGTTGCCGAGGGCCGTGATGCCACCGATGCCGGTGACGACGACGCGCTTCGGCGCGCGGCCCGGGGTAGGGTGCTGCGGTGCGTTCATGTGCTGACGTTCATCGTTGGCCGGCACGGCCGAGCCTGCGCGCGAGCAGGCGAGGCGCGCGCGGGAGCATGCCGAGGATCAGGCGGGTGTGCATGGCGGTGATGCGGACGTTGTCGCGCCACATGCGGAAATGCGAAAGCCCACCTTCCGGATAGGTGACGCGCGTCGCGACGTTACGCACCGGCACGCCCCGCCAGTGCAGTCGTACGGCGATCTCGGTGTCGAAATCCATGCGGGCGGGGAGGGGTTTGCGCGCGATCTCGGCGCGGGTGGCGGCCAGCGGATAGAGCCGGTACCCGCACATCGAATCGTCGATGGCGAACGACAGCGTCTCGAGCCACACGCACGCGTGCGTGAGGTAGCGGCCGTACAGGCGTGCCTTCGGCACCGAATCGTCGTACACCGGGCGACCGCAGATCATGGCGTCGGGCGCGTTTCTGGCTTCGGCGAGGAAGCGCGGCACGTCCGCCGTGTCGTGCTGCCCGTCCGCGTCGATCTGCAGCACGTGCGAGTGTCCGGCGTCGTGCGCGGCGAGGAAGCCGGCCGTGAGGGCGGCGCCCTTGCCGCCATTGCGAGGCAGCCGGATCAGGCGCAGGTCGGCGCGTCCGGCGACCAGCGCGTCGAGGATGTCGCGCGTCGCCGCGTCGGAACCGTCGTCGACGATGATGACCGGAAGGCCGTGCGCGGCGAGCGCGTTCGCGGTCGCCGCGATGGTGCCGCCATGGTTGTAGATCGGAACGACCGCGCAGGGCGCGAAGGTTCGCGCCGCAGTATCGCGCGGTCCGCTGCTGCCCGGCATCGGATCGTTCAGCGCGCGACGAGCGCCTGCACGGTCGCGACGACGTCGCCGACCGTCCGGACGCTCTTGAAGTCCTCCGGCTTGATGCGCGTGCCGGTCATGTCCTGCACCTGGATCGCCAGATCGATGGCATCGATGCTGTCGAGTTCCAGATCGGTGAACAGGTTGGCATCGGGCGTCACCCGGGCCGGGTCGATCTCGAACGTCTCGTGCAGGACGGACCGCAGGCGCGCGAGGACATCGTCGGAGGTGAAGGTTTCAGCTGGGATCGCGCTCATAGCTCGGTAAGTCCATTTCATCCCCGGGTCGCGCCGGTACCGTGCCCTGCGAGGGCGAACGGTTCCGCGCCACCGCCGAGGCGACGAAGGTGATCGGAATGCTCTGGTTGTTGCCATCCGCCGGATGGCGTCCCCTGACCTAAAAGCGTCGTGCAGGCAAAGCCTTACAAGATCGCCAAGGCCGGGAAAGTGTACCAGATCGCAGTCCATGACAATCGGACTTACGAAAAATCTCAGCGCATGTCCCGCCCGGGCCTGTCCGGCCGTCCCGGACACAACGTCCGCGGACACCGGCGCGCGGAAGCGCGTGGCGCGCCGGACCGCGCGGGAATGCGGTCCGCGGGCCTTTTCCGCGATTGGCACGCCTCTTGCGACACACCTCGCGAGAGCCTGACCCACCACTGCCCGAGGACGATCCCCATGAAATTCGAAACCGCCATCCTGAAGACCTTCTTCGTCGTCGCCGTCCTGACCTGCGCCCTGACGTTCGGCGCGATGGTGACCGCGCCCGTGCCGTCGGCCGCGAACCTGGTCGCGGCTGCGCGATGACCTGGCGCGAGTTCCACCCGTCCGCGAGGACGGGTGGGCGACCTGCGGGAGCTATCGGGGCACGACCGCGCAGGCTTGCAGTCCCTTCGGGCCGTTGCAGGACGTGAAGCTGACTCGCTGTCCTTCCTGCAGGGTCTTGAAGCCCTCGCCTTTGATCTCCGAGTAATGGACGAAGTGGTCATCGTCCTTCGTCCCCTTCGAACCGTCGCTTGAATCGGCCGTGATGAAGCCGAACCCCTTCGCTTCGTTGAACCACTTCACCGTTCCGGTGAGGGAAGTGCCCACCGCGCGCGCTCTATCTTTCGTTGCAATGCTCATGACCGTATCCACTCCTTGATGTGGTGCAGCCTGCGACGGCTTAACATTGCCGTCACCGACAGCGTATGTCGGTCACGCCGATTCCGCGCATCGCCGGGTATCGGCCATGCGTCGTAGGGGCAGCGCGAAACGCGATGACACATCAACATCATCGCGTGAGCCGTTCCGATTTCGCTTAGGCATCGTCGAACGATCGGCGCCTTCGCCGCTGACGATGCAGACGGGCGGCGCGCTCATTCTTCGATGTACTCCGTTCCCTGGTGTCGATGCATGAGCGGCAGCTCCATGCCTCCGTCTCAACTAGCCTGTCTTCGCGCGCCGCCATCGCGCCCACAGGGTCCGGAGCCAGGCGCAGGGCGACCATCGGTCGACCGGTTCTCTTTCGTTGGGCGTCGGGTGTCCGGTGAAACCGGCTCGAGGGAAACGAAAGCGGCCGAAGATGACTTTCAGATCATAGTTGTCAGCGGATCCGGTCAGTCCTGCCATTACCACATGGCTGCCTTCCTGCACGGCGACGCCTGCGGAACGGATGACGTATTCGAGTGGGTCCCAGGCGAAACCGCGGTCCCCAAAACCATGGTCGAGCTGACCATCAACGAGGTACCGGGCGGCAAGGAAGCCGGCGCGCTTGTTGCTTTCCGTCCGTTCGCCCGTCACGACAACGCTGCCGGCTCTGTCGATCGCAGCATCCATGTAGAAGCAGCCGCCGACCCAGGGCGGAGTGGTAGCGATTCCTCCCCTGGCGAACGTGGTGTCAGGACGGCCGTCCTTCGTGATGCCGACCACGAAGCCGAGATTGGCGTTTCTGCGCCCTGCGAGCACGTAGCCGGAGTTCGTCTCCACGAATCCGACCAGCAGGTCCGCGGCGTCGCTGGGGTTGGCATCGTTCGGTACCACGTACGTGCCGTCCGTGCCGAACGTCGTGTCCAACGCCATCTCGCCGTCGTCGCCGGCCACATAGCGGCGCACTTCGGCCCGGCTCTGGGTGCTTCCGGCGAGCAGAAAGCGGCCATCGTCGATCGGCCGCCCGAACATCCGTTCACCGACGTACGGGCGGTCCCCGACATGGAACGGCATGAGCATGTATCCGAGGTCGCGGTTGAACGATGAGTCCTGCTGAAAGGGCGTATCCGGATCAGGTCGTACGAGGCGTATGGCGAATCCCCGCGTTTCCTGCAGAGCGTTCTGGGCGCGGCCCGATACATAAATGGTGTCGGCCGCTCGCATGAAAAGATCGATCCCGTGAATCGGCGCGAAACCGTCGCCGAGTTTCGGGACGAGGATGCCTCGCTCGCCAAAGGCCGTATCGAAGGCGCCGTCCGGTGACATCGTCGAAAGACTCGCAAGATTGATGTCCTCGCCTTCGGGCTTTAGATGGAGCGCGATCAGTATCCGGCCTTCGGGTAACACGCAGATGCGCGTAGGCTCGCGCGGATCCGTTGCCGGCCCGAAGCCGAAGCCATTGCCGGATGGACCGAACGCCGTATCCGGGGTGCCGCCGGGCTTGGATTTGAAGATGGCCCATCGGACCGGTGCGTCCGCCTGCCTACGTGCAGCCCAATAGCCGATGTAGAGGCTACCGTCGGGGCCAACGGCAGGCGGGGAGGCGTTCGCAGCCCATGCGCGATCGCCCTGCGCGAGCAGCACGCCCTCGTTCCCGAAGGTCCCGTCGATTTTCGACGCCTTCAGCGGCTCGGCGCGGTGATGATCCCCGTCGTGCGTATGTTTGCGAATCACTGTTTCTTCCCTGATCTGCGTGTGGCGGCCAACGAGCTCCTTCGTCGGCTCGGCTCGACTTCACACGGGGTGTGCGTGTCACGCGTCGTTCTTCAAGCCTCGAGACCGTCGGTTGCTGTCACCGGTGCCGATGGGCTGCCTGGTCCCTGTCGTGCGCGTGGTTTTCGCTGGCGCGCCCGCACTTTCGCACGTTGACGGCTTGCGGGCCTTTGGGACCATGGTCGAGGTCGAACTCGACTTCCTCTTGCTCATTCAGCGACTTGAATCCCGAGGCCTGTATGGCGCTGTAATGGACGAAGACGTCCTTCTCTCCATTGTCGGGCGCTATGAACCCATACCCCTTTTCCGCATTGAACCACTTCACCTTGCCTTTCATCGTTCAGCTCCACTCCCTGGTCGTCTAGCGATGGCTCCATGCCATCTTGGTGTTATGTGACTGGCCTGCCGTGCCGCTATCGTTCAGATCAGTCGAATATTGCTGGCTCTGGGCCCTTGCGTGCTGTCGACGATGTCGAACTCCACACGTTGACCTTCGGCCAGATCTTTGGACGAACCAACAATCGCAGTGTGATGCGCGAACACGTCGGCCCCGCCGTCGTCGGGAGAGATGAAGCCGAATCCCTTTTCAGGGTTGAAGAACTTTACTTTGCCGATCATGGCGCTCGCCCTCGTGGTGGGTTCGTATCCGGTGCCCACCGTACGCTTGGACGGTTCGCTCCGCGATCTCCCATCGGGTGTAGGAGCGGGAGCCCGTTTCAGGCAAGAAAAAGGCCGCCGGCTTTCGCGGGCGGCCTTTTCGGTGCGACGAAGCGACGCTTACTGACCGCGCATGCGGCCCTGGAAACGCGGCGCGCCGTTGCCCATGTGGGGCAGGCGGATCTTGCCGATCGCGTTGATGCGCTCTTCGGCCATGCGATCCGCGGCCTTGTAGGTCGGGATGTTGTCGCGCGAGGAGATCTCGAAGATGCGGCCGACGTTGTAGTAGATCGTGCGCATCATGCGCATGGCGCGCTCGCGGTTGTAGCCGTCGATCTCCAGCGACACGTTCATCACGCCACCGGCGTTCACCGCGTAGTCCGGCGCGTAGAGCACGCCGCGACGGGCGAGCTCGTCGCCGATGGCGTCGGTGGCCAGCTGGTTGTTGGCCGCGCCGCAGATGATCTTCGCCTTGATGCGGTCGATCGTCTGCTCGTTGACCGTGCCGCCGAGGGCGCAGGGGCTGTAGACGTCGGCGTCGACGTCGTAGATCTCGTCGAGACCGACGGCCTCGCAACCGAGTTCGTCGACGCAACGCTGCACCGCGTCCTTGTTGATGTCGGTGACGAACACCTTGGCGCCCTGCTCGCGGAGCAGCTTGATGAATTCGCTGCCGACGTGGCCGCAGCCCTGCACGGCGTAGCTGTACTTGCCCACGTCCTCGTTACCGTGCTTCGCCTGCAGCGCGGCCATCAGGCCCTGCAGGGTGCCGAACGCGGTGAACGGCGACGGGTCGCCGGAGCCGCCGTGCACCTGGTGCACGCCCGTGACGTATTCGGTCTCACGATAGACGTATTCCATGTCGTTGACGTCGATGCCGACGTCCTCGGCCGTGATGTAACGGCCGTTGAGCGAGTTGACGAAGCGGCCGAAGGCGCGGAACAGCGCTTCGGACTTGTCCTTGGAGGGATCGCCGATGATCACGGCCTTGCCGCCGCCGAGGTTGAGGCCGGCGACCGCGTTCTTGTACGTCATGCCGCGCGACAGGCGCAGGACGTCGTTCACGGCATCCTGCTCGCTCTTGTACGGCCACATGCGCAGGCCGCCCAGGGACGGGCCAAGCACGGTGTTGTGGATCGCGATGATGGCCTTCAGGCCCGCGTCCTTGTTATGGCAGAAGACGACTTCTTCGTGGCCCGTGTTGGCGATGGTTTCGAAAATCATCGAACGAAAACTCCAGTTACAAGCGGCAGCAGCACCGCCCTCGAGGTGAAAACCGGCATGGACCCGGTGGGACGTGACGGTCCAAAAAAATCGCCCCGACCTTGGCAGGAGGGGGCGATATGTCGTGTCAGCTGCCTAGTTTAAACCGTTGCGGGCGTCCGTGTGGGTGCGCCGCAGCACGGGCTCAGCGGTGGCGCCAGTACGGGTCGCGGTGCCAGGTCTCGCGCTCGATGCGCCAGCCGCGGCCATAAGGGCGCCAGACGGGCGGACGGTACACGTAGCCCGGACGCGCCGCGTACCAATGGCCGCCGACCCAGACGTAGCGGCCGCCGGCCCAGTTCCAGTAGCCGGGCGCCCATACGTAGCCGGCTCGCGGCCCCGGGACGCGTTCGAAGCGCGGCGGCGGCGGGCGCGTGCCGACGGTGACGGAGACGTATTCCCGCGCGGCCGCGGGCGGGGTGTAGCTCGCGGCGCCGACGGCCAGGCCGAGGGCGGCGACGGCGGCGAGGGTGCGGGTCAGGGAGGCCATGGAATATCTCCTTCGCTCGTAAGCCCGCGACGCGCGGGTTCTCGCGAGGAAAAACGCCGGCCGGTGCACCGGGTTGACCGCGGGCCATCCGGAATGTTCAGCTTCGTGAAAGCCTGGCGCAGGGGAACCCGAGGCACGCTTCCGCGCTCCAAGCCGCACGACTTCCGTATCCACTACCGGTTCCCGCATGAAGCCACCTCGCCGATTCGGTGTACGCACCGTCGCGACCCTGCTCGGTATCCGCGTCGCCTACCGGTTCGGCAGCCGGTTCGCGCCCGCCAGGACGATCGGCCACGCCGCGCGTGTCTTCCAGACACCGCTGCCGAGCAGCCGCGAACGCGCGGCGCATGCGCTCGCGACCATGACGGCGCGGCGCGAGACGGTGCGGGTCGGCGGCGAAGCGGTGGCCACCTACGTCTGGGGCGATCCGTCGACGCAGCCGTACGTGTTGCTCGCGCACGGGTGGTCGAGCATGGGACTACGCTGGGAGAGTTGGGCCCCGCAGCTTCTTGCGAAAGGCTGGGCCGCCGTGGCATTCGACCAGCCGGCGCATGGCCACAGCGGCGGCGGGCTCTGCACGTTGCCGGACTTCGTCCGCACCGTCGCCGCGATCGGACGGCATTACGGCGATGCGGAGGGCGTGGTCGCGCATTCGCTCGGCGGTGCCGCGGTGACCCTGGCGCTGGACGACGGGTGGACGGCGAAACGCGTGGTGCTCATCGCTCCGGCGGCGGACCCGCAGGCGGCGACGCGACGGTTCGCCCGGTTCGTCCGGCTGAGCGAACATCTTCGCGGTTCGCTGCACGACGCGCTGGCGAAGCGCACCGGCATCGCGATCGACACGTTACATATCCGGCACCACGCGCCAGCCCGCAGGCAACCGGTGCTGGTCCTGCACGACATCTTCGATCGGGACGTGCCGGTGGAGGAGGGCGAGCAGTACGCGGAGCACTGGCCTGGCGCCACGCTGCTGAAGACCCGCCACCTCGGCCATCGCCGCATCGTCGACGACGAAGCCGTCATGGCCGCGGCGCTGTCGTTCCTGAGCGGCACGGAGTTCCGCTAACGCACGTTGCGGCGCAGCAAGGGGTCCGGGCACCCCGGCAGTAGAATCGACCGGTTCCCATCCCCGTCGTCGGTCGTACCCGGAGTTTCCATGAGCTCGCAGCCCAAGCACATTCCCGCCAGCCACACCGACGCGGAGACGACGCCGCTGCGCTTCGTCACGGCGGCGAGCCTGTTCGACGGCCACGACGCGGCCATCAACATCATGCGCCGGATCATCCAGAGCCAGGGCGCCGAGGTGATCCACCTCGGGCACAACCGTTCGGTGGAGGACGTCGTGCGCGCGGCCCTGCAGGAAGACGCGGACGCCATCGCGCTGTCCTCGTACCAGGGCGGCCACGTCGAGTATTTCAAGTACATGGTCGACATGCTGCGCGAGCGCGGCGCGGGACACGTGCGCGTGTTCGGCGGCGGCGGCGGCACCATCACGCCCGAGGAGATCAAGGAGCTCCAGGCGTACGGCGTCGAGCGCATCTACCATCCGAACGACGGCATGAAGCTTGGCCTCACCGAGATGATCGAGGACGTCATGGCGCGCACGCGCGCCGCCGTGAAAGAGCGCGGCACCGCGGCGCAGGCGACGGCCTCCGTCGACGACGAGATATCGATCGGCGCCATGCTTTCGGCGATCGAGGAAGACCAGCTCTCCGCGGACGACCTCGCTCGACTGCGCAAGGCGTGGAAGCTCGCAGGCGGCAAGACGCCGGTGCTCGGCCTCACCGGCACCGGCGGTGCGGGCAAGTCGTCGGTCGTCGACGAACTGCTGCTGCGCTTTCTGCACGCGTTCCCGCGGATGCGCATCGCCGTGCTGGCGGTCGACCCGACGCGTCGTCGCAGTGGCGGTGCCCTGCTGGGCGATCGCATCCGCATGAACTCGCTGCGCAGCCCGCGCGTCTACATGCGTTCCATGGCGACGCGCCGGCAGCACGCGGCGACCTCCGTCGTGTTGCACGACTGCATCGATTTCCTCAAGGCGCAGGCGTACGACCTCGTGATCGTCGAGACCGCCGGCATCGGCCAGAGCGATTCGGAGATCGTTGACCTCGTCGACTTCCCCGTCTACGTGATGACCAGCGAATACGGCGCCGCCAGCCAGCTCGAGAAGATCGACATGCTCGATTTCGCCGAGCTGGTGGTGCTGAACAAGTTCGACAAGCGTGGCGCGGAAGACGCCCTGCGCGACGTGCGCAAGCAGTGGAAGCGCAACCGGACGGCGTTCCAGCTCGCCGACGACGCGGTGCCGGTGTACCCGAGCATCGCCAGCCAGTTCAACGACCCGGGCGTCACCTGGATGTTCGCGAACCTGTGCCGCCTCATGCGCGAAAAGCTCGCGCTGCCCGCGGCGGAGTGGACGCCCGACGTCGACACGAGCCTCCGCGAGCCGCGCGCCACGGTGCTCATCCCGGGTAGTCGCGTGCGTTATCTCGCCGAGATCGCGGAGCAGGGGCGTGGCGTCAACGCTGGCATCGCGAAGCAGGCGGAAGCGGCGAGCAAGGCCCAGCACTATTACGAGTCGCTCCGGGACATCGGCGACGAAGACCTCCCGCGCGCGTTCGACCTCTACGACCACGAGCTCCTGGCCATCCACGGCGACCGTTCGCTCGCCGTGCTCCGCCAGCGCTACAACTCGGCCGTGCGCGAACTATCGAGCGAGGCGATCCACCTGCTGCGCGAATGGCCGGCGCGATTCCAGTCGGTGACGGCGGAATTCAACGAGTACCAGGTGCGCGACAAGGTGATCCGCGTCGAGAACTACCGCGAATCGCTGAGCCACCAGAAGATTCCGAAGGTGTCGCCGCCGAAGACGAAGGACTGGGGCGAGCTGCTGTCGTTCCTCATGCGCGAGAACCTGCCGGGTCACTATCCCTACACCGGCGGCGTCTTCCCGTATCGCCGCGCCGGCGAGGATCCCACCCGCATGTTCGCGGGCGAGGGCACGCCGGAGCGCACCAATCGCCGCTTCCATTACCTGTCGCTCGGCGGCGGCGCCGCGCGCCTGTCGACGGCGTTCGACTCGGTCACGCTCTACGGCGAGGATCCGGCGCCACGCCCCGACATCTACGGCAAGATCGGCAACTCCGGTGTCTCGATCGCCACGCTCGACGACATGAAGAAGCTCTATTCGGGCTTCGACCTCTCGGCGCCGTCGACGTCGGTCTCGATGACGATCAACGGCCCGGCACCGATCATCCTCGCCATGTTCATGAACACGGCGATCGACCAGAACGTCGAGAAGTACCTCAACGAGGAACCCTCGCGCTGGGAGGCCGCGAACGCGCGCATCGCCGAGCTCTACCCCGACGGCGACCGTCCGCGCTACAACGGCGAGCTGCCGCAGGGCAACGACGGCCTGGGACTCGGCCTGCTCGGCGTCTCGGGCGAAGAGGTCGTCGACGCCGAAACGTACGCGCGGATCAAGGCATACACGCTGGCCACCGTGCGCGGCACGGTGCAGGCGGACATCCTGAAGGAAGACCAGGCGCAGAACACGTGCATTTTCAGCACCGAGTTCGCGCTGCGCATGATGGGCGACATCCAGCAGTACTTCGTCGACCACAAGGTGCGCAACTTCTATTCGGTGTCGATTTCGGGTTATCACATCGCCGAAGCGGGCGCGAATCCGATCAGCCAGCTCGCCTTCACGCTGTCCAACGGCTTCACGATCGTCGAGTACTACCTCGCGCGCGGCATGAAGATCGACGACTTCGCGCCGAACCTGTCGTTCTTCTTCTCCAACGGCATGGATCCGGAGTACACCGTGATCGGCCGCGTGGCCCGGCGCATCTGGGCCCGCGCGATGCGCGAGCGCTACGGCGCCAGCGCGCGCAGCCAGATGCTGAAGTACCACATCCAGACCTCCGGCCGTTCGCTGCACGCGCAGGAGATCCAGTTCAACGACATCCGCACCACGCTGCAGGCCCTTTACGCGCTGTTCGACAACTGCAACAGCCTGCACACGAACGCCTACGACGAGGCGATCACCACGCCGACCGAGGAGAGCGTGCGTCGCGCCGTGGCGATCCAGCTCATCATCAACCGCGAGCTGGGCCTGAACTTCAACGAAAATCCCTGGCAGGGAAGCTACGTGGTCGACGAGCTCACCGACCTCGTGGAAGAAGCGGTCTACAAGGAATTCGAGGCGATCAGCGAGCGCGGTGGCGTGCTCGGCGCGATGGACACGATGTACCAGCGCGGCAAGATCCAGGAAGAGTCGATGTACTACGAGCACAAGAAGCACGATGGCTCGCTGCCGCTCATCGGCGTCAACACGTTCCTGCCGAAGGACCACGGCGGCGAGATCGCCACCGAGATCGAGCTGATCCGCTCTACGCCGGAAGAGAAGGGTCAGCAGATCGAGAACGTGCAGCGCTACGGCCGCGCCCGCAACGGCCTCGCGCCAGACAGCCTGAAGACACTGCAGGCCACCGCCCGCGAACGGCGCAACGTCTTCGAGCAGCTGATGGAAGCCGTGCAGCACAACTCGCTCGGCCAGATCAGCCACGCGCTCTACGACGTGGGTGGCGAGTATCGTCGCAACATGTGACCGTGCCGCCTCCCCTGTGGGGAGCGCGCTTGCGCGCGAATGGGTGCTCGCCACAAGGTCGCCCGCTGCCGCGGGATCGCCGATACGATCGGCTCCCACGGCAGCGGGCGGTTCACAGGTCCTGCTCTAGAAATCCCAGCGCGCGCCCAGGTTGAATCCCCAGCCGCGTGCGCCCGCATCGCCCAGCTGCTTCTGCCAGTCGGCTTCGCCATAGAGCGCCAGTCGGTTGGTGAACGCATACGTTCCGCCGAGGCCCACTTCGACCATGCGGCCGAAGGAGCCGCCCGTGAAGCGTTGCGACAGATCGTAGCCTTCGGCGCCGACATCGACGGATGCGCGGCCGCCCCAGCCCCTGACGTAGTTGACCCGAGCGTACGGCGTGGCCTTGGCGCCGCTTTCCGCGGTCCAGTCCCGGTCGACGCGCATGCCCGCTCGCCCGATGGTCTGGGCATAGGGCCGGAAGTGTGTCGTCGAGCCGTCGACATCCGTCTGGTCGCGCAGGGCGATGTGCTGGCGCGTCAGCTGCAGCTGCGGTTCGATCTGCCAACCCTTGCCGAGCTGGAAGGGGTAGCCGGTTTCGACGGATGCGCTCCAGCCGGAGCCGCGGATGCGCGCGGTGTCCTTCGATCTGGCGGTATCGACGTCGCCGGTGTGGCGATCGCCCTGGGCGATGGCGTCGATGTAGAAGCCGTCGGCGTGCTGCCAGGTGACGAACATCGCGATGGAGTTGGTATCGAACCTCGCATGGCTGTAGCCGTCGGCGGCCCTGGGGTCGACGCGTGTCGTGCCGTGCGTGTAGGCGACGCCGGTGCGCAGGACCGAGCGGTCGGCATCGAGCGCGAAGATGTTGATGCCGAGCTGTACCGCATGCGTGTCGATGTCGGCGTCGTAACCGTACTGGCTGAACGAGCGGTCGGTCGTGTAGTCGTAGTTGCCGCCGATGTAGCGGACGAACGGTTCGCCGCCGAGTCCTTCGCCCATGTCGGCCATGTCGCGCGTCTCGCCGAGGCGCCGATGGAGGTTGTCCAGGCTGCGGTAACCGGAAAGCGCGAGTGCCGACGGCGAGGCGATGTACGACGGCAGCTGCGGCACGACGGCGGGCCGCACGTTGCCCGCCGCGATGGGCGTGATGCCGCCGGCGGAGGCCGCCTGCGGCGCGCCATAGGCCTGTCCGGGCGCCGGCGTCGGCGCCGGGGTGTCGGCGGTGGGCGTGGGGCAGGGGCCGTCGCAGACGAGGATGTTCGCGAGCCGGTAATCCCAGTACGCGTTGCCGGCGCCGCCGACGACGCGCTGCGACGCGTCGCTGCTGCCGGGCTGGAACGCGTAGAGGCCGTACTGCCACGGGCCCGCGGCGACATAGCCGCCGTCGAGGCGGAACGCGCCACCGGAAGACGCGCCGGCCACCTGCACGACGGAGATGCCTTCGTCGCGGCCGACGTAGCCGTTCGCGTTGCGGTCCGTCAGGGCGCCGGTGCTGGCGACGGATGGCGTCACGTGCAGCACGGTCTCGCCCGCGGCATCGCCGTTCACCAGCAGGCGATCCGTGTGCTGCGCCGCCAGCGGCCCACCGGCGTCGAGCGTGCTCGCCAGAATCAGGTGCCCGTTGTCGCCGCTATAGTCGCCATCGATCGTCAGGCGGTTGCCCGGCGACCCCGCACCGTTCGTGAGGTCGATCGTTCCCGCGTTGATCACACGCGCGCTGCCGGCCGCGGAACCGGCGACGACCGGGTGCACGCCGTCGCCGCCGAAAACGGTGGAGGCGGGGCCGATGAGGAGGTCGCCGCCGGCGAGGCGCAGGTTGTCGGTGAGCGTGAACCCGGCGCCGTCGGTCACCGCGACCGTGCTCCAGCCGCTCCCCAGGTTGACGCCCCTGGCGAGGTCGTCGGTGCCGACCGAGCCGCCACGCACCGTCGTGCCATCGAACGTGAGGGCGTTGCCGCCGCCCGATCCCGCCACGAGGTGATAGGTGGTCGACGTGTCGACGTCGCCCAGCGTCGCGCGGTTGCTCGTTCCATCGCCCATCGTCAGCCCGCCGTCGAGCGCACCGCCGGTCCAGGTGAAGGTGTCGCTGCCCGCGCCTGTCGCGATGTCGCCACGGACCAGCCCGCCCTCGAGGGTGACCGAGTCGTTCCCGGCGCTTCCGCGTATCGCCTGCGCCCGGGGCGAGGCGCCCGCGATCGTGCCGCGGTTGACGAACGACGTGCCGCTACCGTTGGCGAGGTCCACGACGGGCGCCGATGTCGATGCCGAAGTCAGCGTGCCCGACTGAAGCACCGACGCGGCGGTGCCGGCCACCAATGCGGAACCGCCGGCGGCCGAGGCGATGTCGACGTTCGCCGCGGTCGCGACGCTGCCCGTGGTGAGGGCCTGGATGCCGGTCGCGCCGGCCCCGTTCCCGTGGATCGTGAAGCCGCTGCCGACGGCGAGATCGCCGCGCGTCGCGCCTCCATCCGCCGATCGGAACGCGTATCCGGTACCAGCCCCGTCCACCTCGAACGTGGCCGTCGACGCCGCATCGATGGGCGTGGCCGTGCGCAGGGCGGCACCGTCTCGTACCCGCAGCCTGGCGTCGGCCAACGTGATCGCGCCGGTCCCGGCCGCGTTCTCGATGGCGTTGCCGGAGCCTCGCGTGACGATCGTCGTGCCGCGCACGTCGAGGGACGAGGCGCCTGTGCCGAGCAGGACGCCGTGCGCGCTACCGCCCGTCGCGATCGCCGACTGGCCGGCGCCGAGCATCAGGCTCGCACCGTCCACGAGGTGGACGCCCGCGATACCGTCGTCGACGGCGATCGTGCCGGCCGGGTTCAGTCGCTGCGTGCCGGTGCCTTCGACGCGCACACCCGTGCCGTTGGCGACATGGATTGTGCCGTTGTTCGCGAACGTGCCGCCTGTGCGCAGGAGGGCACCCGTCGCGTCCGGTCCGCCGAGATCGACGATGCCTCCATTCGCGCCGCGTCCCTGGTCTTCGACGATGAAGCCGGTCGCGCGCGCGCCGGAAAACGCGACGACACCCGTGTTGGTGAGGCTCGCACCGTTCCGGGCGACGTAGCCGACGACGTCGCTCGCCGACGACGTGAGGTTCGCCTGGCTCGTCAGCGACGTGCGCGCCAACGGCGCCCCCGTCGCGTCGCCGGTGAGGCTGTGCTTCTGCCCATCGGCGACACCGGCGATGGCGCCGCTTCCGGTGAGCGTGACGCGCGTCGAGGCATCCATCGCCACCATGGAGCCGCCTTCCGCAACCACGCCCCGCGCACCGTTGCCGGACACGGTGATGTCGGCACCGCGCATGTCGACGAGCGAACCGGTGCCGCTGCCGACGATGCCGATGGATTCGCTGCCGGACGCCGTGATCGCGAGTCCGCTCGCATCGAAGTCCGCGCCGCCATCGAGGCGGAACAACGTCGACTGCGCGGTGGACACGTCGAGCGCATTGCTACCCGCGACGTTGATTCGAGCGTCGTTGCCGAACGCGTAGAAACCGATCTGCCGGGAACCGGAGGCGAACCGCGGGGCGGCGCCGGTCGCGACATCGACGGTCGCGACATCGACGGTCGCCCGCCCGCGTGCGTGGATCCCGATCGCGCCGTCGCCCAGCAGGTTCACGGCGCCGCCAACGTTGGCGCGGGCGGTCGCGCTGCCCTGGCCTTCGGCCCACACGCCGTAGTTGCGGGTGCCGCTCGCGGGATCGGAAACGCCTGCCACGTCGATGATGCCGGTGTTGGTGACCAGCGACTCCGTCGCGCTCGTGGAGAGCGACTTCAGGCCCGTGCCGTTCACGCCGTTGAGGCGGATCCTGCCGCTGTTGACGACGTTGCCCGCGGCACCGGCGTTCTGCGCGAGGATGCCGACGTTCTCCCGCGGTACGGCCGCGGCCCGGCCGTTCACGTCGATCGTTCCCGAACTGTCGACGTTGGCACCGGCCGCCGTCACGTAGATGCCCGCGGCGTTCTGCGTGAGGGAGCCGAGGGTGATCGTGCCGCGGTTGCGCACGGACGCGGCGTACGGAACATAGATGCCGGTCGTCATCGTGGCCTGGTTGACGGCGATGTCGGCCGCTGGCGACCCGGTCGATGTCTGCGGTCCGCGCCCGACGTAAATCGTCCCGGTGGCGGCGTTGGTGAACGCCGACGACGAATCGCCGAGCGCCACGCCGTCCATCGAACCGTTCGACCGGGAACCGGTGACGCCGACGTTGAGCACGCCGGCATTCGTCGCGCGCGCGTTGGTGCCGACGCGGATGCCGATGGATTTGCCGGCGCCGTTCGCCGAGCCCGTCGCGAGATTGATGACGCCGCCGCTCGCGTTGACGAAACGGCTGCCGGATTGAAGATCCACGACGGTGGAACCGACCGCGCCGTTGGTGATGGTGTTGTTGGCGTTGCGGAAGAAATTCCCGTTGATGACGCCGTTGTTGCTGCCTGTGGTACCGGCGCCCGTCAGTACCAGCGCCGAGCCGTCGCCGGTATTGTGCGTGGCGGCCAGCGTGCCGTTGTTCACTACGCGCGCACCTGCCTCGCCGCGGACCGCGCCGCCGTTGCTGTTGACGGCTTCGAGCGCCGCGCCCGACGCGATGTTGCCGACCGCCGAGGGACCGACGAGATGCATCACCACGCGGTTACCGATCGCCTGGGCGACCTCGTCCGACGGCCGGTCCGCGCTGACGGCGTAGCCGATCTGTTCGCTGGTGCTGGTGTAGCCCTGGGCGAAAAGCGCGCCGTAGCGCGTGGGATCCAGGTTGCCCGTTCGCAGGTTGGCGATGAGGAAGTCGTTGTAGTCGCGCAGTTCCGCAGCGTTGGTGACGGTGTGCGACGAGGTCGTTCCGTCGGAGGTGGTCACGTCGAACGTGCCGCCGTAGTGGGCGACGTAGCTGACGTAGAGGTTGCGCGGCAGCGTGGGGTCGGCGACCTCGCCGGTGAACGTGATGCGGTTGCGCGACGTCCAGTCGATGGCACTCGTCGCGGTGCCGCTGCCGTCGGCGTAGAAGAGCGAGCTTTGCTTGGCCGCCATCGTCCAGCCATTGGTCGCCGAATCGGTGGGGACACCGCCGCTGCCTATGTTCACCTTCAGCGTTCCACCCGCGCGGGTGACCGTGCCGACGCGGACGTCGAGATACTGCTGGCCATTGACGTTGACGACGTCCGGTACCGTGGTGCCGCCGTCCACGGCGTTCAGGCCGACGAGGTTGGCCGTATCGTAGGTCGATACGACGCGACGACCGCCCGTGATCGGATCGGGCACGCTCACGCCAACGTTGCGTGTGCCGGGATTGAGGCGCGGCGCACCGATCCACTGTGAGCCGGAGAGGATCCGGCCGCGTTCCTGCAGCGATGCGATGGTCGTGTTGCGCGTACCGGTGTCGCCGGCGGCGAAGCGCTGCGGTCCGGTCAGGGTGAGCGTGGTGCCCGGATCGACGACGGCCGCGCCGGACTGGTTGTCGTTGATCGATGGATCGTACGCGCCGATCGTCACCGTCTGTGCGTCGGCGCGATGGGTTCCGGAGGAGAGCGCCGCGGCGACGGCGAGGAAGAGGGTGGCGCGTCGACGCCTGCCGCTGGAGACGCGGCATGGTGCGATGGGAAAGCTCATCGTGTTCGTTTGTCCGGTCGGGCACCGAATGCGGGTGCCGTGAGGCACGGACGGTGATCCCTTTCCCGATGCCGCGAACACGGTGGCCCGCCGCAACGTGCCCTTCCCGGGGCGCCATGCTTAGCGATGACCCCACCAACGCGTCAGCGCAAAGTCAGGCCGGTCGCGAATCGGTATAAAGGGCGATTCATGAACCCGACGTGCAGAATCTTGCCGAATACGTGCAATGTTTTTCGACATCCCGGGCGCATCCATTGCGGCGCACCGTGCGGGAGACGCCGTGCGCGATTGCCTGGCATCGTTACCAGAGGTGAATTTTGTGACGCGCTTATCGGTTATCTGGCTAACGTTGTTCGCGACCCTCGCGTCATGCGCTCACGCCGCGGATGTTCCACGGCGCGTGCTCTTCATCGGGAACAGCCTGACCTACGTCAACGACCTGCCGAGCGCATTCGCATCGCTCGCTCCCGCCGGGATGGACATACAGGTCGACATGATCGCGCGTCCGGGCGCGGCGCTCGCAGATTACGTCGATGATCCCGTGGTGCGCGACGCGCTGGCGAACAACCGATATACCGATGTGGTCCTGCAGGAGCGCGGCGGTGACGCGTTCTGTCCGGCCGAGTGCCAGTCCTCCAGAGCGACGCTGGCGGCGGAAACGTCGGCCACGGAGCTCGCGGGGCTCGCGCGCGCCTCGGGAAGCCGGCTCTTCTATCTGGGCACGTGGCAGGCGAACGCGTCGGCGAACGCCGCGCTCGAGTTCGGCGAGCGGAAGATCGCGCGGGCGATCGGCGCGTCGTACATCGAGATCGCGGAGCCGCGGCGCATGCTGATGGTGGAATACCCGTCGCTCCCATGGACGCACTCGGATGGCCAGCATCCCGGGTATGCGACCACGGCGCTGATGGCATTGCGGACGTGGAGGGTCGTGGTGGGCGTAGCTTCCACGCGAACTCCATGCGTTGCGGGCGAGGTGCACTACCGCGCGCCGCTGCCGGACGGCGTGCTGCATGTCGACCGGCTGTTAAAGCCTTCGACCTGTCTAATTTCCCGCGATGTGACTGGCGGTCTCGCGGGGGGCGGTTGATTCCGGGCGATCACGCGAGCACCGATCGCGCGCGAGCGCGCTCCCACCCGAAGTGTGCGGACGTGCCTGGCTTCACGGTCGATTTGAACTCGACCACCCATTCGTAGTCCCATGGAAGCTTGGTTTTTCGTGGGAGCAGCAGGTTGAGCAGTCAGTCGTCGGGTTCGAAGTGGGTCGCGGGACTTCTCGTCGTGGCCATCGCTGTGGTGGTCGGTGTGTTCGTCTATCGCGAGAAACAGGCGCGCGACGGCGCGTCCGCGCCGCCGCTTCCGGTGGCCAGTTCCTCCACGAGCGGGCCGGCGCAAGGCGCCCAGGGCGCGTCGCAGCCGTTGCATCCGGTCGATCCCGCGCATGCGTCGACCGCCGCGTTGCCGTCGCTCGATCAGAGCGACGACGCGATCCTTGCCGGGCTGCTGGGACTGACGAGCGACGACGCGCTGAAATCGCTGCTGCGTGGCGATGCGATCGTCTCGCGCATGGTCGCCACCATCGACGCGCTGCCGAAGCAGACGATCGGCATGAACGTGCTTCCGCTGCGGACGCCGACGGGGCGGTTCCAGGTGCAGTCCGACGACGGCATGTTCGTCGAGTCGAAGAAGAACGTCGAACGCTACGGCACCTATATGTACGTGGCCGAACGCGTGGATCCGCAGGCCGCGGCGGCCTGGTACAAACGCCACTATCCGCTGTTCCAGAAGGCCTATGCGGACCTCGGTACCGGCGGCTATTTCAACGATCGGCTGGTGCAGGTGATCGACCACCTGCTCGATGCGCCGGAGCCGAAGGGCGCGCTGCAGCTGATTCCCGCGAAGGTGGGCTACGTCTACGCGAACCCGGCGTACGAGCAGCTCTCCGTGGGCCAGAAGTTCATGATCCGCGTGGGCGCGGAGAACGAGGCCAAGCTCAAGGCGAAGCTGCGCGCGTTGCGCGAGGCGATCGTGGCGGAGTGAAGACCGCCGCTGCGATCGGCTCCCACGCGTCGGTCACCGGCACGAGGCATGGTTACCGGAGGGTGGGAGCCGATCGCATCGGCCACAGCCGTCAGGATTTCTTCGACGGGTCGCGCACCGGCACGTTGATGTTGCACAGGTCGATCTTGCCGGCCGGGCGGGTGTAGAACGCGTCCCTGCGGTTGCGCTTCGCTTCGACCAGCGCGGCGAACGTCTTGCTCTCGGTGCGCAGGACCTGGATCGGCGTGCGCTGGGCTTCCGGTACGTCCGCGGCGAGGCGAACGGAAGAGATGGTCACGCGCTGCGCCGGCGTGTCGTAGAAACCCATCGGTTCGCCGCCACGCGGGTAGGCCGACAGGATCTCCATGCCCTTGATCACCTTGCCGGCGACCGCGAGATTGCGGTCGAGGTTGCGCGGCGCCTGTCCGATGATCGCGTACAGCGAGCTGCCGTTGCCGGTTTCCGCGCCCGTGTCGCGCGCCACGCCGACGGTGCCGTAGCAATGCGTTATCCAGGCCTCGCCCTGGCCGTCGCGAGCGACGGGGAAGCCGTCCGAAAAGCCCACTTCCGCGGCATAGACGTCACCGTCGGGCAGCTTCGTGAAGGGATAGGCCTTGCCGTCCTTGCGTGTGAATTCCGGCGCGAGGGTTTCCTTTGCCGTACCCAGCGATTTGGCCTTCTTCTTGTCGTCGCCGTCGGGATCGCCCCATTGGGTGACGAAGTTGTCCTGGACGCGGATGACCTGCGTGCCGTCGAAATAGTGTTCGCGGATCAACGTGCGGATGTTGGCCGCGTGCAGCGGCGACCACGCCTGCGCGAGTTCGATGACGACACGTCCCTGCGGCAGGTCCATGTAGACGAGGTTCTGCGGGTCGGGCGTCCGCCACTCGGCGGGCGCGGCCTTCGCGAGCAGTTCCTTGGGCGTGGGCGTCTTCGCCTCGTCCGCGAGGGAGGGCAGGGCGGCGAGCGCGATGGCGAGGGCAAGGCAGGTGCGTGCGAGCATGGGATCCCCGGGGTGTATGGACCCCGGGGACGTTAGCAGAGCGGCGCTCAGGCGGACAGGATCGCCTTCGGCTCCAGATAGGCTTCGAGCCCGAGAACGCCGTATTCGCGGCCCTGGCCCGACTGCTTGAACCCGCCGAACGGCGCCTTGGGCTCGTGCGCCAGCGTGTTGATCAGCACGCGGCCGGCGTCGATCCGCGAGGCGACGCGAAGCGCGCGGGCGTCGTCGGTCGAATGCACGTACGCCTGCAGACCGTAGGGCGTGTCGTTGGCGATGGCGATCGCTTCCTCCTCGTCGTCGTAAGCGATGATGGACAGGACGGGGCCGAAGATTTCCTCGCGGGCGATCGTCATGTCGTTGGTGACGTCCGTGAACAGGGTCGGGCGCACGAGCCAGCCGCGGTCGTGGCCGTCCGGACGTCCTTCGCCACCGGCGAGCAGCCGGGCGCCTTCGTCGATGCCCTTGCGGATGTAACCCTGCACGCGCTCCCACTGCTTCGCGCTGACCATGGGACCCACGGTGGTCGCCGGATCGTTCGGATCCCCCGACACCACGGCATCCACGGCGTCCTTCGCCATCGCCTCGAACTCGGCCAGCCGCGCGCGGGGGACGAGGATGCGCGTGCCCGCGATGCACGCCTGGCCGCTGTTGTTGAACCCCGCCATGACGGCGAGCGGCACGGCCTTGCCGAAGTCGGCGTCGTCGAGGATCACGCTGGGCGACTTGCCGCCGAGCTCCAGCGTCACGCGTTTCAGCGTCGCCGCGCCGTCGCGGACGATGCCCTTGCCCACGGCGGTGGAGCCGGTGAACGAGATCTTCGCGACGTCCGGGCTGCCGACGATTTCCGCGCCGACGACGTCGCCGCGACCGGTGACGATGTTGAACACACCCGCCGGCGCGCCGGCCTCGTGCAGCGCCTCGGTCACGATCTTCGTCTGCAGCGCGCTCATCTCGCTGGGCTTGATGACGACCGTGCAGCCGGCGGCAATGGCGGTGGCGAGCTTGCCGCAGATGAAGCCGGCGTTGCTGTTCCACGGCGTGATCAGGCCCGCGACGCCCACCGGCTGCATGACGACGGTGGCGATGCCCATGCGGCGTTCGAAGTCGTAATGGCGCAGGGTGTCGATCGCGTCGAGGAAGACGCTCGAGGCGTGTTTCGCCATCCAGCTGCCGCGCGACACGGGGGCGCCGTATTCGAGGCGAATCGCCTCGAAGAGGTCGTCCTCGCGCGCGGCGATCGCATCGTGCATGCGCTGGAGCAACGCGACGCGCTCCTCGACCGTGCTGCGCGAGAAGCTTCGGAACGCGCGCTTCGCGGCGGCGATCACGCGGCGGGCATCCTCGGCGTCGGCGAGGCGCACCGTGCCGATGACTTCCTCGGTCGCGGGGTTGAAGAGCTCGAAGCGCTCCTCGCCGTGGGGGACGACGAAGGCGCCGTCGATGTAGACGTGGTTGATGATGTGCATGTGGGGAACTCCTCGGAACAGGTGGGTGGGGTAGGAGCGCGCCCTGCGCGCGACATCTTCTCGCCGCTGGCCCGGGATTCGCGCGCCAGCTCCGGGTCATCGCCCCGGACCATGTCGCGCGCAGGGCGCGCTCCTACGTGCCGTTTCCCCAAAGATGCAGTCGCGCGATTAATCTGATAAGACGGACAAATGCGGATGACCTGTTAAGCGAGGGCGGACAATGCGACCGGGATTGACCGAACTGGAAGCCGTGCTGGCGGTGGCGCGGAAGGGCAGCTTCCGCGCGGCGGCGGCGGCGATGGAGATGTCGACGTCGGCCCTCAGCCAGGCGGTGGCTTCGCTGGAGACGCGGATCGGGACGCGCCTTTTCCACCGCACCACGCGCAGCGTCCGGCTGACGGAGGCGGGGGAGCGCTTCGTCGCGGAGATCGGCCCGGCGCTCGCGGACATCCACGGCGCCATCGAGCGCGCCGGCGACGAGGCGGGCGAGCCGTCGGGCACCCTGCGGATCAACACCTCCGCCGGCGCCGCGCGCCGCGTGATGCGGCCGTACCTGATTCCCTACATGCGACGTTTCCCGGGCGTGCATCTGGATCTGGTCACCGAGGACCGGCTGATCGACATCGTGCGCGAGGGCTTCGACGCGGGCTTCCGCACCGCGGACACGGTGCCCGGCGACATGGTCGCGGTGCCCTTCGGCGCGCCCGTGCGGTTCGCCGTCGTCGGCTCGCCCGGGTACTTCGCGGAACACGGCAGGCCGCGCAGCCCCGCCGATCTGTCGAGGCACGCCTGCGTCCGCGCGCGCATGCCGGCCGGGCACATCTACCACTGGGAGTTCGAAAAACGCGGCGACGTGATCGCCGTGGACGTCGACGGCCCGCTGACCCTCGACGAGCCGGAGCTGATGCTCGCGGCCGCGGAAGCGGGGCTGGGGCTGACCTACCTCGAGGAATTCAACGTGGCCGACTCGCTCGCGGCCGGACGCCTGGAACGCGTGCTCGACGACTGGACGCCGTCGTTCGACCGGCTGTGCCTGTACTACCCGGGACGCCGCCACGTGCCGGCGACGCTCCGCGCGTTGATCGACCTCATCAGGGAGACCGGCTGAGCGCCATGTGCCAAGGGTCATGGCAAACCTTCGCGGCGTGACAGGCATCCTTTCCCGCAAGTTCTCACGCCCCGGATCCCGCATGCGCCGTCGCGCCCTCCTTGCCTGCCTGCTCGGCCTCGCCGCGCCCGTCCATGCGGACGTGACGATCGACGGCCGGATCGATCCCGTTGAATGGGCCGGCGCGCGGCGGATCGCCGATTTCCGCGACACCCAGCCCATGACGGGCAAGCCGGGCAGCCAGCCGACCGAAGCCTGGGTGCTGTCGACGCCGAAGGGTCTCGCCGTGGCGATACGCGTCACGCAGTCGCCGGACATCCCGCGATCGCGCCAGCAGAGCCGGCGCGACGAAGACGCCAGCGTCGACCGCGTCAACGTGATGGTCGATTTCGACGCGGACGGCCGGGTCGGTTACGACTTCGAGATCAAGTCGCAGGGTGGCATCGCCGACGAGGTGATCACCAACGAATCGGATTTCAGTTACGACTGGGACGGGCGATGGGACCATGCGGTGAGCGAAGACGCCGAAGGCTATTCGGTCGAGGTGCTGATCCCCTGGTACATCGCGCCGATGCGCAAGGCCGGCGGCGAAACGCGCACCATCGGGCTGTACATCGACCGCGTCATCGGCAGCACGGGCGAGCGCATGGCGTGGCCGGCGATCAGCTTCGATCGCGGGCGATTCCTCTCCAGCTTCCAGCGCGTGGAGCTGCCGGCGTATTCGCAGTCGCTGTTCGCCGTGACGCCCTACGTCGTCGGACGCGTCGACCGCGCGAACGGCGGCGCGTCGTTCCAGGAAGGCGCGGACATCCTCTGGAAGCCGAACGGCCAGACGCAGCTGACCGCCACGATCAATCCCGATTTCGGCCAGGTGGAGAGCGACGACCTCGTGGTGAACTTCTCGCCGGAGGAAACGTTCTTCACCGACAAGCGTCCGTTCTTCACCGAAAACCAGGGCATCTTCGACTTCAGCCTGCTCAACGACGACTCGCAGCTGGTCTATACCCGTCGCGTGGGTGGCGCCTCCGACGACGGCCGCGGCGCCGCGGACATCTCCGCGGCCGTGAAGGTCAACGGCAGCGTGGGCTCGACCAGTTACGGCATCCTCACCGCGCAGGAGAAGGGCGACGCGGGGCGGTCGTTCGGGGCGCTCCGGCTCAGCCAGAACGCGGGAACGCAGACATTCGGCCTGCTCGCCACGCACGTCGGCCATCCCTACCTCGACCGCGACGCGAACGTCCTTGGCTTCGATCACCGCTGGCAACCGAACGGCGCCTTCACGATCACCAGCAACATCGTCGGCAGCAAGATCGACCAGCCAGGGGCCGGCACGTCGGGCCTGGGTGCGACCAGCGTCGCGTTCTGGGAGATGAACGATGTCTGGAGCCAGCAATGGCTGGGCATGTATTTCGGCAAACGGCTGGACATCGACGATTTCGGCTATCTGCCGCGCAACGACATGACGTATCTGCATTACGAGGTGCGTCGGCGCGTCACGGGTCTGCCGGAGGATTCCGCCTATACGTCGCACCTGTGGCGCTACCGGATCTCGGCGCTGCACAACACCGAAGGCCGTGCCGTGAACCGCCGGCTGCGCATCCAGCGCAACAGCCAGCGCCGCGACGGCGGACACGAGTTGTGGCGGCTGGACACCTTCACCGCCGCGTACGACGACCTGCTGACGCGCGGCAGTCACCCGCTGCGCACGCCGCCGACCGCGCGGCTCAGCTACGAGCGCGATCGTCCGCGCATCGGTCGCTGGGCGTGGGAGGCCGAGGGCGTCCTCATGGGCAACCAGCTCACCGGTTACCACCGGCTGAGTTATTACTTCAAGTTCACCCCCACGTACTTCATCACCGACGCCTTCAGCGTCTTCGCGGGGGCCAGTTACGAGTGGGACCCGAACTGGCTCATCTGGCAGCATGACAACCTCGTGGGCTCGTTCGACGGGCGCACGGTGGGCATCGACAGCGGCGTGAACTGGAACTTCGGCAACCGGCAAGAGCTGCGGGTCAAACTTCAGACGCTGGCGGTGGGCGCGACGCTGCGCCAGCGGCTCGAAGTGACGCCGTCGGGCGGCACGGTACCAAGCGACGAGCCGATCGACGGGCTCGGCGTGGCGAATCTGGGGTTCCAGATCCGCTATCGCTACGAGATCGCACCGTTGTCCAATCTCTACGTCGTGTACAACCGTGGCGGCTATCGCGACGACACCGACGACGATGTCGGATCGCAGTTCCGCCACGGCTTCAGCCTGAAGGATGTGAACGAGGGACTGGTCAAGGTGGCGTACCGGCTGGAGTTCTGACGCGCCACCAGTTCAGGGAGTAGAGCCGGGCTTCACGCGGCCTATGGCATTCCTTCGCCGGACGAGCGTCGAAGGAGACCGCAGTGCCACACCGAGCCAATCCGATGCCGGGCCGGACCATCGGCGATCACGGCATCATCGGCAACCTGGACACCACCGCGCTGGTGGCGCTCGATGGCACGATCGACTTCATGTGCTGGCCGCACATGGACAGCCCGTCGGTGTTCGCGTCGCTTCTGGATCCCGACAAGGGCGGCGAGTTCTCGATCTCGCCCGCATTGCGCGACGCGAAGAACATCCAGCTCTACATCCCTGAGACGAACGTCCTGCTGACCCGCTGGATGGCCGACGAGGGCAGCGTGGAGCTGGTCGATTTCATGCCGCACCCCGATGCGGATGCCCGCGTGCCGCGCAGCCTGATGCGCCGCATCCGCGTGCAGCGGGGTACCGTGCGCATCCGGGCCTGCTGCCGCCCCCGGCTCGACTACGCGCGCTGCGTGCCGGAAGCGGAGGCGTACGGCGATACCGTGGTGTTCCATGACGGCGCGCATTCGCTGCGGCTTGGCGCGAGCGTGCCTTTGCTCGCCGGCGACGGCGAGGCCTCCGCGGAGTTCGAACTGCGGCCGGGCGACGAGGTCTGGTTCGCGCTCTGCGACGAGGCCATCGATCCGCCGGACGTCGCCGAGAGCGCGGCGGCGCTCGATGCGACCGCCAACGCGTGGCGTGCGTGGACCCGGCGGTCCACCTATCGTGGCCGCTGGCGCGAACGCGTGGAGCGCTCGGCCCTGGTGCTGAAGTTGCTGACGTCGCACGAGCATGGCTCCATCGCGGCGGCGGCCACGTTCGGCCTGCCGGAGGCCACGGGCGCGGAACGCAACTGGGATTACCGCGCGAGCTGGATACGCGACGCGTCGTTCACCGTCTACGCCTTCATGCGGCTTGGTCACATCGAGGAGGCCGAGCATTTCCGCCGCTGGACGGCGGCACGCATCATGGACCTGGACGAAGAAGCGTCGCTGCGCATCATGTACGCGCTCGACGGCGAGGAGGCGCAGGAGGAGTCGACGCTCGATCATCTCGCCGGCTATGCCGGATCGCGACCCGTGCGCATCGGCAACGCCGCGCGCACGCAGACGCAGCTCGACATCTACGGCGAGCTGATGGACAGCGTGTACCTCTCCAACAAGTACGGCACCGCGATCAGCCACGCGGAGTGGGAGCACGTGAAGCGCTTCGTCGACCACGTGCGCGCGCACTGGAACGAGCCCGACGAAGGCATCTGGGAAATCCGCGATGCGTCGCGCCATTTCCTCCACTCGCGCCTGATGTGCTGGGTGGCGCTCGACCGGGCGGTGCGCCTGGCGATCAAGCGTTCGCTACCGGGGCCACTCGTCGAGTGGGCCGCCGATCGCGACCGGATCGCCGAAGACATCTGGGCGAACTTCCGCCATCCGGAGCATGGTTACTTCGTGCAGACGCGAGGTGGCGTGGATCTCGACGCGTCGCTGCTCATGATGCCGCTGGTGCGTTTCGTCTCGGCGACGGATCCGGTCTGGCTGAAGACGCTCGATGCGATCCGGGACCACCTGACGGACGACGGGCTGGTCTTCCGTTATCGCAACGCGGACGGGCTGGACGGCGGGGAGGGCGCCTTCACGACCTGCACGTTCTGGTACGTGGAGTGTCTGGCGCGGGCGGGACGCCTGCACGAGGCGCGCGAGGTGATGGCGCGCGGAGTGGTGTACGCGAACCACCTCGGCCTGTTCTCCGAGGAACTCAGCCTGCGCTCGGACCCGCTGGGCAATTTCCCGCAGGCCCTCACGCACCTGGCGTTCATCAGCGCGGCGTACTACCTCGATCGCCAGCTATCGAACCCGCAGGGGCAGGTCTGGCAACCGTAGGAGCGCGCCGCGCCCGGCATCAGATCTCGTTCTCGTCCGGGTCGACGAACTCGATGGCGGCCTCGCGCGTGCCGGCCGTCTCCTCGGCGACCTCGCGGACGCGCTCGCCGACCTTTTCGTTGGGCACTTCCACTTCGAGCGTGTACGTGCGCGAGCTCATGTCGTCGGACAGGTTCTGCGAGCTCGAGTCGTCGCGGAAGTCGTTCATGAAATCGTCGATCTCCTCGACGCGCTCCACCCGGTCGAGGCCGTGGATCGCGGTCTGGACGTCCTCGAAGACGTCGCGGTCGCCGGTGATGCGGAGCTGGATACGGGGCATGACGGTCTCCTGGTTCGATATCGTTGGATGCTGCGGCGGGCCATGTATGCCTGAAGTGTACGCCCCGCTACCATGCATGCTTTGCCGATACCGCCCATGACCAAGACCTACGACCAGGCGTATTTCGACAAGTGGTACCGCAGCGCGGACCACGCCGTCCGCTCGCCCGCCGAGCTGCAGCGCAAGGTGGCCATGGTGCTCGGCCAGGCCGAGTTCTATCTCGGCCGCCCGGTGCGTAACGTGCTGGACGTCGGCTGCGGCGAAGCCCCCTGGCGCGCCGTCCTGCGGCGCCTTCGCCCCGGCATCGCCTACCGTGGCCTGGAGGCCAGCGAATACGCGGTCGCGCGCTACGGCCGGTCCCGCGACATCGGCCTGGCACGGTTCGGCCAGCTGGCCCACCTGCGCTTCGACACCCGCTTCGACCTGATCGTCTGCACCGACGTCATGCACTACCTCAAGCCCGCCGAGATCCGCGACGGGCTGGTCGGCATCGGCGAGATGGTCGAAGGGCTCGCGTTCCTCGAGGTCTACACCCGCGAGGACGATCCCGGCGGCGATCGCGACGGGTTCATCGGTCGCCCGGCCGCGTGGTATCGCCGGGCCTTCGCCGAGGTGGGGCTGATCCCCGTCGGCTCGCAGTGCTACGCGAGCCCCCGGCTGGCCCGGCACGTGGCGGCGCTGGAAACCTTCTAGCTCGTCGTGGCGGTGAACCAGGCGATCGTGGCCAGGGCGTTGTTCGCCGCGTGCGTCACGAACGCCGGCCAGATCGAGCCGCTGCGCACGCGGAGCCAGGCGCAGAACACGCCCACGAGGATGAGGTTGGGCACGGCGTACCAGAGCCAGCCCAGATCGGGCAGGTGCACGGTGCCGAACACGATGGCCGAGATCGCGATGGCCCAGCCGTCGCCCAGGCGCGTGCGCAGAAGGGAGAGCAGGGCGCCGCGGAACAGCAGTTCCTCCACGGCGGGGCCGACGAGCACCACCACGGGCAACAGCGCGACGCGCATGACGATGTGGGCCTTGTCGGCGATGTCGGAAACGGCCTGGCTCACCTCGTGCCCGCCGGCCAGCAGCTGGGTCAACAGCCCGCCCAGGATGGGCGCGGCGATACCCATCGCGGTGCCGATGGCGATGTACGTACCGGACGGAGCGTTGAAGCCGAGCCCGCCCGGACCGGCCTCGTGCGCCCGGGCCCGTCCCCAGCGGCGCAGGACCAGCCAGTAGGTGAGCGAGGCCGAGCACGCCAGCGTGAGGATGACCACCACGATCAGGCGGTCCGGCGCGTCCGGCACGGACGCCGGGAAGAGGCGCGTCAGCTGCATGGAGAGCCCGCCGAACAGGCCGCCGAAGGCGAACTGCATCGCGAAATAGGCGGCAATGCACAGAAGCGTCTCGATGACGCCCGGAGCGCGGCGCGGGGGAGCGAGGTTGGTCGGTGGAAAAGCGGAGGTGTCGTCGTAAGCCATGCGCCAGCCTAGCCAAGCCCCCCGTCACCCGCAACGCGACGACCGGCACAGACCGTCACGCGAGGCCTGTATAGTGGTCCACCCCTGACGGAGGAAAACGGGCGCCCCGACGCGCCGACCCATGTTCGCATTCGACTGGTTAGCCGACCCATCGGCCTGGGCAGGTCTTCTCACGCTGATCGTGCTGGAGATCGTGCTCGGTATCGACAATCTCGTCTTCGTCGCGATCCTCGCCGACAAGCTCCATGCCCGCCAGCGCGACCACGCGCGCCTGCTGGGCCTCGGCCTCGCGCTGGTGATGCGCCTGTGCCTGCTCGCCGCCATGTCCTGGCTGGTGACGCTCACGCAGCCGCTCTTCGAGTGGCGTGGCTTCGGGCTTTCCTGGCGCGACCTCATCCTGATCGTCGGCGGCGCGTTCCTGTTGTTCAAGGCCACGCTGGAACTGCACGAACGCCTCGAGGCCTCGGAGCACGACGACGGCAAGGCCGGCCGGCGCGCGAGCTTCTGGCTCGTCGTCGCGCAGATCGTCGTGCTCGACGCCGTCTTCTCGCTGGATTCGGTGATCACGGCCGTCGGCATGGTCGATCACCTCTCCATCATGATGATCGGCGTGGTGATCGCGATGGCGCTGATGATCACCGCGAGCAAGCCGCTGACGACCTTCGTCAACGCCCGCCCGACGGTGGTCATCCTCTGCCTCTCGTTCCTGCTGATGATCGGCTTCAGCCTCATCGCCGAAGGCTTCGGGTTCCACATCCCGAAGGGCTACCTCTACGCCGCGATCGGCTTCTCGATCATGATCGAGGTCTTCAACCAGACGATGCGGCGCAATCGCCGCCGCTCGCTGCTGGTGGGTGGCCGCGTGATGCGCGACCGCACCGCGAAGGCGGTGCTGCGCCTGCTCGGCGGCAAGCCGGACGGCGAGGAAGGCGATACGGGCAAGGGCGAGGCCGTGCCGGCCGTGGCCGAAACATCGGTCTTCGGCAAGGACGAACTCGAAATGGTGCAGGGCGTGCTCGATCTCTCCCAGCGCCCCGTGCGCTCGATCATGACGCCGCGCACGGAGATCGTCTGGGTGGATCCGGACGAGGACGCGGCGACGCTCCTCGCCGAGGCCCGGGAATCGCCGCATCACTGGATGCTGGTCGCCCGCGGCGACCTCGACGAACTGGTGGGCGTGGTGTCCTCGCGCGACCTGCTCGCCAGCCTGGGCGACCACGGCCGGCTCGACACCGATGGCGTGGTCCGCAAGCCCGTCACGGTGCTGGAGTCGCTCAGCGTGCTCCGCCTGATCGACGAGTTCCGCCGCGCCCCGTTGCAGATGGCGCTGGTGGTCGACGAGTACGGCAGCATCCTCGGCCTCGTCACGCCGGCCGACGTGCTGGAAGTGATCGCGGGCGAGTTCCCGAACGAGACGCGCGAGGGCGATCCCTCGGCGGTGAGCGAGCCGGACGGTGCGTGGCTGCTCGACGCCAGCCTCGACGTGCGCCGCGTGGAACACCTGCTGGGTCACCGCCTCCAGGGTGCGGCCGACGGTAACTTCTCGACGCTGGCAGGGTTCGTGCTGCAGCAGCTGGGTCGCCTGCCCACGGCCGGCGACCGTTTCGAGGCCGACGGCATGGAGTTCGAGGTCACCGCGATGGAAGGCGCCCGCATCCAGCGCGTGCGCGTGATGGCGCTGGCGAACGACGACGAGTGACGGAACTCAGAGCGCCGCGGCGTCTTCCGGCGGCGTCGCGGCGTTTTCCATGATGGCCATGCCCATGCCGCCGGCCGCCATCAGCATCAACGCCGCCCAGGCCAGCATCGAGACCATGTAGCCGGGACCGCGCCGGCTCGCGTCGCGCACGTAGGCCACGGCGTACCACACGCGACCGGCCAGCCAGACCAGCCCCGCGATGCCCGCCCACAGCGGATCGACGTACTGGGCCGCCAGCCAGAGCGCGGGAATGAACATCACCGCGTTCTCGAGCGTGTTCATCTGCACCCGCCACGCCCGCTCGAACGCCGGGTCGCCGGAGATGGACGGCGCCTTGATGCCATAACGTTCACGGGCACGGCCTACCATCCAGACCGTGGCGAACATCAGTAGCAGGGTGAGCAGGGTAACGACGGCGGGGAGCTGACTGGTCATGAAACGATCCGGGGGATGTCATCGATCGCGGAGTGTACCGGCAACGGCCCGTGCGATCATGCCGAGCGCGTCCCAAAGAGGGCGCCTACATGGGAGGAACAGCCATGCTGTGGAACAAGGGCCGTAGAAGCGACAACGTGGAGGACGCGGGCGAGGGCGGTGGCGGGCCGTCGTTCGGCGGCCGCGGGCTCGGTATCGGCGGCATCATCGTGCTGGCCATCCTCGGCCTCGTCTTCTTCAAGGATCCCACGGCCCTGCTCGGCCAGGGGGACCCCGGCGCGGGAGCGCCCACACAGACGCAGCAGGCGCCGCGACAGGCCGCCGGCGACGATCCGCAGGTGGATTTCGTCCGTGCCGTGCTCGGCGAGACGGAGGACACCTGGGGCGAGATCTTCGCGGCGAACGGGCAGAGCTACGAGCAGCCGAAGCTGGTGCTGTTCCGTGGCGGCGTGCGCACGGCATGCGGTTTGGCGTCGTCGGCCGTCGGCCCCTTCTATTGCCCCGGCGACCACCGCGTCTACCTCGACCTCGGTTTCTTCCAGGACATGCAGACACGGTTCCACGCCGCGGGCGATTTCGCGCGGGCATACGTCATCGCCCACGAGGTCGGTCACCACGTGCAGAACCTGACGGGCGTGTTCGACAAGGTCGGCGACGCGCGCCGTCGCGGTGCGCGCCTCGAAGGTGCGAGCGGCCTCTCCGTCCGCCAGGAGCTCCAGGCCGACTGTTTCGCGGGTGTCTGGGCGAACCGTTCGCAGCAGCGCCTGCAGTGGCTGCAGGACGGCGACATCGAGTCCGCGCTCAACGCCGCCACGGCGATCGGCGACGACACGCTGCAGGAACAGGCGCAGGGCAGGGTGGTACCGGACTCGTTCACCCACGGCACCTCGGCGCAGCGGGTACACTGGTTCCGCACCGGTTTCGAATCCGGCGACGTCGGCAAGTGCAACACCTTTTCAGGCTCGATCTAGACCCATGACTCACCCCTGCCTGCGCTGCGGCGCATGCTGCGCGACCTACCGCGTCGCCTTCCACTGGATGGAAACGGATCTGGCCGGCGGCATCACGCCGGCCGCGCTGACCGAACACCTCGACCCGCATCGCGTCGCCATGCACGGCACCAATGCGTACGAGCCGCGTTGCCGCTCGCTCGTCGGCGAGGTCGGCGTCGCCGCGCATTGCGGCGTGTACGAGGTGCGGCCTTCGCCGTGCCACGACCTCCAGCCCGCGTGGGAAAACGGCCAGCCCAGCCCGCAGTGCGACAAGGCGCGCATCCGCCATGGCAAGCCACCGCTGACCCCGGCGGACTTCGCGGCCTGAATCCAAAAAAAAGGCCCCGTTTCCGGGGCCTTTCTTCGATCAGTAATCGCGCTTCTTGCGCGGCGGCTTGCCGCCGCCCGGGCGATTGCCGGTCGGGCGGAAGTTGCCGCGAGGGCGCGGGGCGCCGCCGTACGGGGCGCCGCTCTGCGGCGATTCCGTGCCGTCCCACTCGCTGATCTTCAGCTGCTGCTGCGCGACCCACACCTTCTTGAGGTGGTTGAACACGTCGGGCGGCATGCCGTCCGGCAGATCGATCAGGCTGTAGTCGTCGCGGATGCTGACGCGGCCGATGAACTTCGCCTCGACTCCACCCTCGTTGGCGATGGCGCCGACGATGTTGCCGGGCTTCACGCCGTGCTCGTGGCCGACCTCGATGCGGTAGGTCTTCTTGCCGTTCTCGGTCACGTGCGGACGCGGCTGGCGCATGCCTTCGCGAACCGGGCGCCGGTCGCTGAAGTCGCCACCGTCGCGCGGCGGACGCTCACGGTCGAACTCACGCGGCGGGCGCTCGGTGTATTCGCGCTTCGGCGGCGGCTCGAGCAGCAGCGGCTGATCGCCCTGGGCGATGCGGGCCAGCGCGGCGGCGATCTCGATCGCCGGCACGTTGTGTTCCTGCTCGTACTTCTCGACCAGCTGCTGGAAGAGACCGAGGTCGCCGGTGGCGAGCGTTTCGGTGATGCGCTGGTTGAACTTGCTCACGCGCGTGTCGTTGACCGCTTCGATCGTGGGCAGCTGCATCTGCTCGATCGGCTGACGCGTCGCGCGCTCGATCTGGCGGAGCAGGTTGCGCTCGCGCGGCGTGACGAAGAGGATCGCCTCGCCGCTGCGGCCCGCGCGGCCGGTACGGCCGATGCGGTGCACGTACGACTCGGTGTCGTGCGGGATGTCGTAGTTGAGCACGTGGCTGATGCGCTCGACGTCGAGGCCGCGGGCGGCCACGTCGGTGGCGATCAGGATGTCGAGCTTGCCGGTCTTCAGCTGGTCGATCACGCGCTCGCGCTGCGCCTGCGCGATGTCGCCGTTGATCGCGGCCGCGGCGAAGCCACGCGCCTGCAACTTGCTGGCGAGTTCTTCGGTGGCGGACTTGGTGCGCGCGAAGACGATCATCGCGTCGAAGCTTTCCGCCTCGAGGATGCGCGTCAGCGCGTCCAGCTTGTGCACGCCGCTGACCCACCAGTAACGCTGGCGGATGTTCGCCGCGGTGGTGGTCTTGTTCTTGATCGTGACTTCGGCCGGATCCTTCAGGTAGGTCTGCGCGATGCGGCGGATGGGCGCCGGCATGGTCGCGGAGAACAGCGCCACCTGGCGGCCCTCGGGCGTCGCCTGGAGCAGCTTCTCGACGTCGTCGATGAAGCCCATGCGGAGCATCTCGTCGGCTTCGTCGAGCACCACGAAACGCAGGCCCGAGAGATCGAGCGTGCCCTTGTCGAGGTGGTCGATGACGCGACCGGGCGTGCCGACCACGACCTGCGCGCCGCGCTTCAGGCCCTGCAGCTGCGGACCGTAGCTCTGGCCGCCGTAGATCGGCAGGACCTGGAAGCCCGGCAGGTACGTCGCGTACTTCTGGAAGGCCTCGGCCACCTGGATGGCCAGTTCGCGCGTGGGCGCGAGGACGAGCGCCTGCGGCTTGCCCGGCTTCAGGTCGATGCGCGACAGCACCGGCAGCGCGAACGCCGCGGTCTTGCCGGTGCCGGTCTGCGCCTGGCCGATGACGTCACGGCCTTCGAGCAGCGCCGGGATCGTGGCGGCCTGGATGGGGGAGGGGGTCTCGTAGCCGACTTCGGTCAGCGCGCGGACGACGTTGGCGTCGAGCGAAAGCGCGCTGAAACCGGGCAGGGCCGGAGCGTTTTCTGTATCGGGGGATGACATGGCGACCTCGGGAGGGGCGCGGCGGCGACATTCGGCGCCGGGCAGTAGCGGTATTGTAGCAGCGATATGCCCTTTCCGCCGTGAGCGTGGGCTACTGTCGCGTGCGCGTTACACTCTTCGGTCAGCTTTCGGAAGGGTCGGGCGGATGTCGGATATCGAAACGGTTTCGGAACAGCGCTGCTTCGGCGGTGTGCAGGGCTTCTTCACGCATCGCTCGGAGGCCTGCGGCGGGCCGATGCGCTTCGCCGTCTACCTGCCCCCCGCTGCGGAGAAGGGCCCGGTTCCCGTGCTGTGGTATCTGGCGGGGCTGACCTGCACGGCCGAGACCTTCACGATCAAGGCCGGGGCGCAGCGCCTCGCCGCCGAACTCGGTCTCGCCCTCGCGATGCCCGACACGAGTCCGCGCGACACGGGGCTGCCCGGCGCGACGGGCGACTGGGAGTTCGGCGAAGGCGCCGGGTTCTACCTCGACGCCACGGAGGAGCCGTGGAGCGACCGGTTCCGCATGTACAGCTACGTGGTCGACGAGCTGCCGCGCGTGGTGTCCGGGGCGTTCCCGCTGGACATGGGCCGGCAAGGCATTTTCGGCCATTCGATGGGCGGCCACGGCGCGCTCACGATCGCGCTGCACAACCCGCGACGGTTCCGCTCGGCTTCGGCGTTCGCCCCGATCGTCGCTCCGTCGGCCGTGCCGTGGGGCGAGAAGGCGTTCCCGCGTTACCTCGGGGACGATCGCAAGGCGTGGTCGAGGTACGACGCCACCGAACTGGTGAAGGACGGCGCGCGCTTCGACGGCACGATCCTCATCGATCAGGGCGAAGCGGATGGCTTCCTCGTGAACCAGCTGCAGCCGCAGCGGTTCGAGGCCGCGTGCGAAGAGGCGGGCCAACCGCTCGAGCTGCGGATGCAGCCCGGCTACGACCACAGCTACTACTTCATCCAGACGTTCGTGGAAGACCATCTTCGCCATCATGCGAAAGCGCTGCTCGCATGAGCGAGCCGGTCAGGATGCGCACGGCGCGCACGATCGTGCGCCTGCTCGACACGGACGAAGCACCGCTGCTACAGCGCTATCGCGTGGAGAATCGCGATCACCTGCGGCCATGGGAGCCGCTGCGCACGGAGTCGCATTACTCGCTGGAGTGTTGCCGGCTGGCGATCGAAGCCGGACTCGAAGCGGCGCGCGCCGATCGCGGCTATCCGTTCGCCGTGCTCACCCCCGACGGCTCGGAGATGATCGCGAGCTTCACCTTCGCCAACGTCGTGCGGGGTGTCTTCCAGGCCTGCCATCTGGGTTATGGCATCGCGGCGCGGCACGAGGGCAAGGGCCTGATGTTCGAGGCGCTCGACGCCGGTGTCCGCTATGCGTTCGGACCGCTGGACTTCCATCGGGTGATGGCGAATCACATGCCGCGCAACGAGCGGAGCGGGCGGCTGCTCGAGCGACTCGGCTTCGAGAGGGAGGGCTACGCGAAGCGTTACCTGAAGATCGACGGTCTATGGGAAGACCATGTCCTGACGGCGAAGGTCAGGACGCAGGGCTGAACGGCGGGGCCAGACGCGGGAGCGAACGATCGCTCCCGCGGCCGGCACATCGGATCAGGCCTTGTTGGTCGCCGGGCCGCGACGCTGGCGACGGCGCTTGTGGTTGCCGGTGTTTTCGCCGGTGCCCGCGGCCGAATGGCCGTGCGGACGGTGCGCCGGCGAGCGGTTGCCGCCGGTGCCGCCGTTACGCGCACCGCCGTTGCCGCCCGGACGGCCCTGACCGGCGCCACCCTGCGAACGCGGCTGGCGCTGCTGCTGCTTCGGGCGCGGGGCGCCCGCGTCGAGGCGCAGCGGGCTGCTGGGTTCGAAGCCGGCGACGTTGCTGATCGAGAGATCGGTTTTCAGCAGGCGGCCGATGTCGCGCAGCAGGCCGGACTCGTCGTGGCTGACCAGCGAAATGGCCTGACCCTCGGCACCCGCGCGGCCCGTGCGGCCGATGCGATGCACGTAGTCTTCGGCCACCATCGGCAGGTCGAAGTTGATCACCACGGGCAGCTGGTCGATGTCGATGCCGCGCGCGGCGATGTCCGTCGCGACCAGCACGGTGATGCGGTTGGTCTTGAAGTCGGAAAGCGCGCGCGTGCGCGCGTTCTGGCTCTTGTTGCCGTGGATCGCCGCGGACTTCACGCCCGCCTGTTCCAGGTGACGCACGAGCTTGTCGGCGCCGTGCTTCGTGCGGCTGAAGACGAGCGTCTGGCGGCGGCTGTCCTGCGCGAGGATGTGCAGGAGCAGGTCGCGCTTGTTGGCGGCATCCACCGGATGCACGACGTGCGTGACCGTGTTGGCGACGGTGTTTGCCGGCGCGGTGGAGACTTCGCGCGGCTCGCGCATGAACTGCTGCGCGAGCGCCTTGATCTCCGGCGCGAACGTCGCGGAGAACAGCAGCGTCTGGCGCTGGCGCGGCACGGCCGCGAGGATGCGCTTGAGCGCCGGCAGGAAGCCCATGTCGAGCATGCGGTCGGCTTCGTCGAGCACGAGCACGTCGACCTTCGACAGGTCGACCGAGCGCTGCTGCATGTGGTCGATGAGGCGGCCCGGGGTGGCGACGACGATGTCGACGCCGCGGCGCAGCGCCTGCAGCTGGTTGCCCATGCCGACGCCGCCGAAGATCACGGTGCTGGAGAGGCGCAGGTACTTGCCGTAGTCGCGCAGGTTTTCCTGCACCTGGGCGGCGAGTTCGCGAGTGGGGGTGAGGATCAGCGCGCGGATCGGGCGACGGCCCTCCGTGCGGGTGTCGCCGGCGAGGCGCTGCAGCACCGGGAGCGAGAAGGCGGCGGTCTTGCCGGTACCCGTCTGGGCGGCGGCCATGAGGTCGTGGCCGGCGAGGACCTCGGGGATGGCGGCGGCCTGGATCGGCGTGGGCTTCTCATAGCCCGCTTCGGACAGCGCGCGCAGCAACGCGGGCGCGAGGCCCAGCGAATCGAAAGACATGGAGGAACTCCTGCGTGACTCGAGCGTTCCCTGGAACCGCGCTGCGAGTTATGGATTCGGCGACCGCGAGCCGTGACGAAGACGGCAGGCTGGTCGGTGTCGTGCGCGCTTCCGGGGGTGGGGGAACGGGCGGGAAGATCTCACGCCGGGGGTCCGCAAGGGAGTCGGAGCGCAGGCACGACCGGGTCAGTATACCTTATTGCGGCGCACAATGGGATTGGCGTCAACGGGATGCCGTCATCAACCAGCTGTTGTACGGGGTGCGGCCGAACAGGGGCCGGAACGCGACCCGGATGCCGCGAGGCTCCAGCACGCCCCGGATGTCGTCCTCGGTGGGGAAATACTGGGCGCCGCCCGGGATCCAGCCGACCGCCTTGATGAATTTTTCTTCCCAGACCGTCGCACGGTAGCGCCATGAGCCGTCCCGGATGACGTTGCGCAGGATCAGTACGCCGTCGTCGGCCAGGTGATCGACGGCGAACGTGAGCAGCTCGCCCTGCCGCTCCCGTGGGAGGTAATGCAGCACGTCGAGCATGGCGACGTGGCCGCGTACCCGCTGTGGCGTCGCCGCATCGGTCTCGCGCAGCGCGATCGCGTCGCCCAGGCCCGCACGCTCCGCGGCGTCGCGTCCCATGGCGATCTTCCGCCCGTCATGGTCCAGCCCGAGATAACCGTCGAGCACGTCGCGGTCGTGCAGGTAATGGCCCAGCAGGCCGAGGCCGCAGCCGATGTCGAGCAGCGGGAGACGTCGCCCCGCGATGGCCTCCGCCGTGGCGGCGTAGACGGGATCGGTCGCGAGCTTGCCGTGGATGTAGATGCGGTCGCCGGGGCGGCGAAAGCGCGAGGCGATGCGGCGTCGCGTGTGGCTGTCGGGGATCATGCGTTCGTCCGTCCTTAGAGAGGCCGGGGCGAGGATGGCCCCGGCCCGTACGCTCAGTTCTGGTTCTGCGGCCGCGCGCTCGCCTTGTTGACGTACGCGTCGTACTCGCCCTTGTCCACCTTGCCGTCGCGGTTCGTGTCGGCTTCGTTGTAATGCGCGCGAAGCTCCTTCACCGCGTCGTTGTCCTTGGGCAAATCGCTGCGCTTGACGTACTTGCCGTCCTTGCTCACTTCCGAGAACGCGGGCGCACCGCTCTTGCCGGCGTCGTCCTGGGGCGTACCGTGCGCGAAAGCGGCGCCGGTGCCAAGGGTGGCGAGGAGGGCGAATGAAACGATCGATCGCGAGAACTTCATCGAGTACTCCGTCTGTCGTGATGTGGGCCAGTGTAACGAGACACCGTCATGGCGCCGTGAGGCGCCCGGTCGATCTTAGCCCTGTGCTAGCCTCGGCGCCGCCCATGGCTTAAGGAATTTCTCATGCCACTGCCTGCCGCGCTGCGCGATCTCGATCACACGCAGCGGCACACGGTCATCGCCAGCTTCCTCGGCTGGACGCTCGACGCGTTCGACTACTTCCTGCTCACCTTCGTCATCCTCGCGGTGGCCGCCGAATTCCACGTGCCGAGGCAGGAGGTCACCTACGGCCTGTTCCTGACGCTCGCGGCGCGACCCATCGGCGCGCTGATCTTCGGCCGTCTCGCCGACCGCTACGGGCGTCGTCCCGTGCTGATGTTCGACATCGTGCTGTTCTCGGTGCTCGAAGTGCTGTGCGCGTTCGCGCCGTCGCTGGGCATCCTGCTCGGTCTGCGTTTCCTGTTCGGCATCGCGATGGGTGGCGAATGGGGCATCGGCGCGTCGCTGGCGATGGAATCGATCCCCGCGAAATCGCGCGGGTTCGTGTCGGGCCTGCTGCAGAGCGGCTATCCGTGCGGCTTCTTCCTGGCCGCGCTGGCGAACTGGCTGCTGGTCGACCACATCGGCTGGCGCGGGCTGTTCGTGGTCGGTGCGCTTCCCGCGCTGCTGGTGCTCTACATCCGCCGCAAGGTGCCCGAGTCGCCGGTCTGGGAAGGGCGTCGCGCGCATGCGCGAGAGAGCGTGTTCGTCTCGATGCGCGGGCACTGGAAGCTCTTCGTCTACCTCATGCTGCTGATGGCCGCGTTCAACATGTTCAGCCATGGCTCGCAGGACATGTACCCGACGTTCGTGCAGGAGACGCTGAAGATTCCCGCGGGCTCCGGAACGGCGTTCATGCTCACGGCGCTGCTCAACCTCGGCGCGCTCGCGGGCGGTCTCACGTTCGGATCGCTGTCCGAGAGGATCGGCCGCCGCCGGGCGATCATCCTCGCCGCCTTGCTCGCCATCCCGGTGATCCCGTTGTGGACGCATGGCGGCTCGCTGCTCCTGCTTGGCCTCGGTGCCTTCCTGATCCAGGTGATGGTGCAGGGCGCCTGGGGCGTGGTGCCGACCCACCTCAACGAGCTGTCGCCCGACGCGGTGCGCGGCACGCTGCCGGGCTTCGCCTATCAGATGGGCAACCTGCTGGCCGCCATCACGGCCACGGCGCAGACCTGGCTGGCGGACCGGCACGGCGGCGACTTCGCCTTCGCCATGTCCACGTGGATCGCCGCGGTGGCCGTGCTCCTGGCCCTGCTCACGTGGCTGGGTCCGGAGGCGAGGGGCGTCGGCTTCGGCAAGGACCGGGGGACGGCGTGACGCCGCGCCCCGGCGCGGCTAAAATGGCGGTTTTCCTCGGGTAGAAACCAACATGCAGGCTGGCAAGGACAAGGTCATCTCGTTCCACTACACCCTTTCCGTGAATGGCGAGAAGGTCGAAAGCTCCTTGGACGGCGGCGAGCCGCTGTGGATCCTGCTCGGCCACGGCCAGCTGATCCCGGGCATGGAAGCTGGCCTCGAAGGCAAGTCCGCCGGCGACAAGGTCGAGCTCACGATCGAGCCGGAGCAGGGCTACGGCGTTCGCCAGGAAGGCATGACCCAGCGCGTGCCGAAGAAGTACTTCCCGCAGCAGGGCAAGGGCCTCAAGGCCGGCGACAGCACCGTGCTCTCGCTGAAGGAAGGCGGCAATCGTGTCGTCGTCGTGCAGAAGGTGGGCTCCAGCGTCGTCGACATCGACCTGAACCACCCGATGGCCGGGAAGACCCTCGACTTCAGCATCGACGTGCAGACCGTCCGCGACGCCTCGGAAGAGGAAATCGCGCACGGTCACGCGCATCCGAACGGCGACGCGCACTGAGCGCTTCTCCGCACGAAAAAAAAGGCGCCCATCGGGCGCCTTTTTTTTGCTTCGCTTCCGGTGCCCGATCAGGCGGCCGGGAAGACCTTCGTGCCGTTCACGGTGATCTCGACGTCGATGTTGCCGTGCGTGGCGTGCGAGTACGGGCAGACCTCGTTGTGCGCCTGGAGGACGATTTCCTTGGCCTTGGCGGCATCGTTCTCGAGGCTCGGCAGGTGCACGTCGAGCTTGGCGCGGATCGCGAAGCCCTTGCCGTCCTTGCGCTTGCCGAGCTGCACTTCGCTGTCGACGCCGACGCCGTCCACCTTCACCTTCTGGTTGCCGGCGACGAAGCGCACGGCGCCCTCGAAGCACGCGGCGTAGCCCACGGCGAACAGCTGCTCGGGATTGTTGCCACCGCCATTGCCACCCATCGACTTCGGCAGGCGCAGGTCGACCTTCAGCGGGTCGTCGCCCTGGGTTTCGCCGTGGCCGGTGCGACCGCCCTCGACCTTCGCCTTGACGAAGTACAGCTGGTCGCCGTCGAACTGGGAGATGGTGCCGTCGAACTTGGATGCGTCGCTCATTGCAGTGTCCTTGTCGTCATCAGGGGAGGAGAGGTCCGGCGTCGCCGGCCACGGAGATAATGAAAGCACGCTATTGAATAGCGCGCAACTTAAATTTTCGGCGATTCGCGCTCGCGTTGCCATCCGTTCAGTTCAAGACGCGACGTCCGTAAACGAAGTTCTCTTTCCAGTAGGCGCCGTCGAGCTCGTCCAACCGTACCGTACCGCCCGAGTTCGGGGCGTGGACGAAACGACCCTTGCCGACGTAAACCCCGACGTGGTTCACGTGGCCCCGGCCGAAGAACACGAGGTCGCCGCTGGCGAGTTCGTCCTCGCCGACGCGGGGCTTGTCCAGCGCGGCCATCTCCGCCGACGTGCGGGGGAGCTTCAGGCCGGTGGAGGTGAGGTAGATGTAGTTGATCAGGCCGCTGCAGTCGAAACCGCCCTGCGGGGTATTGCCACCCCAACGATAGGGCGTGCCGACGAGGCCGATGGCGCGGAACAGCACGTCGTTGGCCGCGTCGGCCGGCGGCGCGGCGGCGGGCTGGTTGGACCAGCCCAGGTTCTTCGCGATGGGAACCGCCGAGGCCGGATTGCGGCGCTGCGAGGAGGACGGCTTGTGCGGGGCGCTCCCGCACGCGACGAGCAGCGCCAGCACGGCGCTCGTGACGAACGGGCGGAGCCATGTCCGGGGCTGGGCGAAGCGGGCAAAGCGGTGCATCGGGCGTTTCCCCTGTCAGGATCGGCGCACCGAGGTTATCAAATCAATGGGTTGCAAGGAATACCTGTCAAACCGCGCGAACGCCCCGTCTGGACGGCGTTTCGATCAAGCCGGGGTCGGAGGGCTTCTGCTACGGTGTGCAATCCCCATCGCTGGAGTGATGCATGACCGTGGAATCCTTCGACCTCATCGTGATCGGCGGTGGCTCGGGTGGGCTCGCGGCGGCGATACGCGCCTCGAAACACGGCGCGCGGGTCGCCTTGCTGGAACCGAAGGAGCTGGGCGGAACCTGCGTCAACGTCGGTTGCGTACCGAAGAAGGCCATGTGGTACGCGGCGCAGATGGCGGAAGCGCAGTACATCGCCGTCGATTACGGTTTCGCCGACAAGCCCGGCAGCCTCGACTGGCCACGCTTCATCGAGCGACGCGACGCGTACATCGATCGCATCCACACCAAGTACAAGCAGACCCTCGACACCGGTCACGTCACGCTGATCCGCGAGGCGGGGCGCTTCCTCGCGGCGGACCGCATCCAGGCGGGTGCGCGCGAACTCACCGCGCCGCACGTGATCGTCGCCACCGGCTCCAGTGCGAACACGCTTGACAAGCCCGGCTTCGAACGTGCCATGACGTCGGACGACTTCTTCGACCTGCGCGCGTGCCCGCGCCGCACGGCGATCATCGGCGGCGGGTACATCGCGGTCGAACTGGCGGGGGTGCTGCGCGCGCTCGGCAGCGATGTCGATGTCTTCGTGCGTGGCCGGCTCATGAGCGGATTCGACGAGGAAATGGCCTACGGCCTTGGCGACGAGATGCGCCAGCACGGCATCCGCATTCACTACCGCTGCCAGATCGACGCGGCGCACGAGAAGGACGGCATGCTGCTGCTCGACTGCGATACCGGGGACCACCCTGGACCCTACGACGCGCTGATCCTGGCGGTGGGCCGGCACGCGAACACCGGGTCGCTCGATATCGGCCGGATCGGTCTGGAGACGGATGCGGACGGCTTCATCGCCATCGACGATTACCAGAACACGAATGTTCCCGGGGTCTACGCGATCGGCGACGTCACGCCGCGCCTCGCGCTGACGCCCGTGGCGGTCTCGGCGGGCCGCAAGCTCGCCGACCGTCTGTTCGCGGGCAAGACCGAGGCGAAGCTCGATTACCAGAACATCCCCAGTGTCGTGTTTTCGCACCCGCCGCTGGGCACCATCGGCATGAACGAGCAGCAGGCGCGCGAGCGTTACGGCGCGGACGTGCACCTCTACAAGCAGTCGTTCGTGCCGATGCAGCTGGCGCTGGCGCATCGTCCGATGACGACGCGGTTCAAGCTCATCTGCGTCGGCGACGATTCGAAGATCGTCGGCATGCAGATGCTGGGGCCGGGCGTGGACGAGATCCTCCAGGGCTTCGCCGTGGCCATCAAGATGGGCGCCACCAAGGCCGACCTCGACGCCACCCTGGCGATCCATCCGACCTCGGCGGAGGAGATGGTGCTGATGGGCGATCGCGTGCCGGGTTGAGCGCTACACTGGCGGCATGACTCCGTACACCCTGAACCGCGGCACCGCGCCGCTCCTGATCAGCCTGCCGCACAACGGCAGCGCGATTCCCGACGACCTCGCCGCGCGCATGAAGCGCCCCGCGCGTCGGAGTCCGGACACGGACTGGCACGTGGCCGAACTCTACGACTTCGCCCGTGCCCTTGGCGCCAGCGTGATCAAGCCGTTCGCGTCGCGCTATGTCGTCGACCTCAACCGTCCTGCGGATGGTCATGCGCTGTATCCGGGCCGGAGCGAAACGGGACTCGTGCCGACCGTCCTCTTCAGCGGCGAGCCCATCTACCGCCCCGGCGCCGAGCCGGATGCGACGGAAGTCGCCGATCGGGTGAAGCGCTGGTGGAAGCCGTACCACGCGGCGCTCGCCGACGAGCTGAGGCGCCTGCGCAAGCAGTTCGGCCGCGTCGTGCTGTGGGAAGGCCATTCGATCCGCAGCCATGTGCCCATGCTCTTCGACGGGCGGCTTCCGGACTTCAACCTCGGCACCGCCGACGGCGCCAGCTGCTCGCCGGCGCTGCAGGCGAAACTCGCTGCGCTTCTGGAGGGCCAGGCCGATTATTCCTGGGCCGTGAACGGCCGCTTCAAGGGCGGATACATCACGCGTCACTACGGCAGGCCCGACGACGGCGTCGACGCCGTGCAGCTGGAACTCGCCCAGGTCAATTACATGGACGAGGACACGTTCGAATACCTGCCCAGAAAGGCGGCAAACGTGCAGGTGTTGATCGGGGAGATGTTGAAGGTGTGTCTGGAGCCGACCCCCTGAAGTAGGAGCGCGCCCTGCGCGCGACATCTTTTCGCGAAGGTCTGCACGTGTCCTGTGGCTCACGGCCCCAGAAGCTGTCGCGCGCGGGGCGCGCTGCTACGGAGTGTGGAGCGCCGCCACGCACTTCAGCTCGATGGCGATCGCCGTCGGCAGCGCGTTCACCTCCACCGTCGTGCGGCAGGCGTCCACGCCCGCGAAGGCCTCGGCGTAGAGCCGGTTGTACGCGGCGAAGTCGTTCGCCATGTCCGTGAGGTAGACCGTGACGTCGACGAGGTCTTCGAAGCGCGCGCCGCTGGCCTCGAGCACGGCACGGACGTTCGCGAACACCTGCCGGCATTGCGCCTCGATGTCGTGCGAGACCAGGCGGCCGTCATCGTCCACGACGTTCCCCGGAATGGCGTCGGTTCCCGGCACCCTCGGGCCGATGCCGGAGAGGAACAGCAGCGGGCCGACGCGGCGCGCGTGCGGGTAAGCGCCGACGGGCGCGGGGGCGCCGTCGGCGCGGATGACGTCAGTGGCCATGGTCGATGCAGATGTTCCTGGCTTCGGTGAAGAAACGCATGGCCTCGAACCCGCCTTCGCGCCCGACGCCCGACTGCTTGCTGCCGCCGAACGGCGTGCGCAGGTCGCGCAGCATCCAGCAGTTGACCCAGACGATACCGAAGTCGAGTTGCGCGGCGAAGCGGTGCGCGCGCGACACGTCGCGCGTCCAGACGGAGGCGGCGAGGCCGTACGGCGTGCCGTTCGCGATCGCCAGCGCGTCGTCCTCCGTGTCGAAGGGAATCAGCGTGACGACGGGACCGAAGATTTCTTCCTGGTTGGTCGCCGCATCGGCGGGCAGGCCTTCGATGACCGTGGGCTGGATGAACCACCCGCTCGCGCAGCGCCCCTCCACCGCCACGCGGCCGCCACCCGTGAGGACGCGGCCGCCTTCGTCGCGTGCGCGGGCGATGCAGCCGGTCACCTTCGCGAAATGCGCTTCGGAAACCAGCGCGCCAAGATCGCTGCCCTCGTCGAGCGGATCGCCGACGCGTAGCGCACGGACGCGCTCCAGGTACGCGTCGCGAAAACGCGCGTAGATCGACCGCTGCACGAGCAGGCGCGAGCCGCACAGGCAGATCTCACCCTGGTTCGCGAATCCGGAGCGGACGATCGTCGCCATCGACGCGTCGCTGAAATCGAAGTCGTCGAACACGATCGCGGGATTCTTGCCGCCGAGTTCCAGCGACACCTTCTTCAGGCGTGGTGCGGCTGCAGACGCGATCGCCATGCCCGTGCGCGTGCTGCCGGTGAACGAGATCGCCTTGACCGCCTCGTGCGTGACGATGGCCTCGCCGACGACGGGGCCCGTCCCATGCACGATGTTGAGCACACCCGGTGGAAATCCCGCCTCGTCGAGCAGCGTGCCCAGCAGCCACGCGGTGTACGGTGTCACCTCGGAAGGCTTCGCCACGACCGTGTTGCCCGCCGCGAGCGCGGGCGCGATCTTCCAGGTGAACAGGTAGAGCGGCAGGTTCCATGGGCTGATGCAGCCCACCACGCCGAGCGGCAGGCGCAGGGTGTAGTTGATGGCGCCTTGCTCCATCGCATGCGACTCGCCGCTGAACTGGCCCGCGGCCGCCGCGAAGAAGCGCAGGTTGGCGACGGCACGGGGGATGTCGAGCGTGCGGGCGAGGGCGAGCGGCTTGCCGCTTTCCTGCGATGCCGCCGCGGCGAACGCTTCCAGGCGCGCTTCGATCGCGTCGGCGAGGCGATGCAGGCATCGCGCCCGGGCCTCGGCCGGCGTCCGGGCCCACCCCGGGGCGGCGCGCACCGCGGCGGCCACCGCATCGGCCACGTCGTCGGCATCGGACGCCGGGCAGCGCGCGAAGCTCGCGCCGACGGCCGGGTCGACCACGTCCAGGTAGCCGCCCGCGCGCGGCGCGCGCGAACGACCGTCGATCAGGTTCGCGAGCGCGAGCATGGCCGCCCTTCAGTTCAGGCCGCGGGTGCGGCCGCCGTCGATGGGGATGCTGGTGCCGTTGACGTAGCCGGCGGCGGGGGAGGCGAGGAAGGCGATCATCGCGGCGACTTCCGAGGGCTCGGCGAACCGCGCGGCGGGCACGCTGGCGAGCAGCCCGCGCTCGACCTCGTCGCGTGAGCGCCCGGCCCGGCAGCTTTCCTCGACCAGCGCCTCGAGCCTCGGCGTGCGCGTGTAGCCGGGCAGGATGTTGTTGACGGTGATGCCGTCCTTCGCGACCTCGGAGGCGAGCGTCTTCGCCCAGCCCGCCATGGCCGCGCGCACGGTGTTGGACACGCCGAGGTTCGGGATGGGTTCCTTGACCGACGTGGAGATGATGTTGATCACGCGCCCGTAGCGCGCTTCGCGCATGCCCGGCAGGCAGGCGCGCGTGAGTACCTGCGCGGCGATCATGTGCTGGCGGTAGGCGCTCAGGAACGCCTCGGTGTCGGCGCTCGCGACCGGTCCCGGGGGCGGGCCGCCGCTGTTGTTGACCAGCACGTGCACCGAGTGGTCCGCGACGACGCCCTCCACCGCGGCGGCGAGCGCGTCGGTGTCGAGCATGTCGACGGCGACGTAGCGGTGCGTCTGGCCCGGCTGCGTGGCCGGCAGTTCGGCGGCCAGGGCGGCCAGCGCGTCGGCGGATCGGGAGAGCAGCGTGACGCTGGCGCCGAGTTCGGCCAGCTCGAACGCCGTGGCACGTCCGAGGCCTTGCGAGGCGCCACAGACGAGTGCGTGACGGCCGGTGAGACGAAGATCCATGCGTTCGCTCCCTGGGGCGGTTGGGGTCGGGCGGATCAGCCCTGCTTCATCGCCCACCACTGTATCGCCATTGCGGCGAACCAGCACGGCCACGCGAACCAGGGCGCCAGGCGCCACCAGCGCTGCCAGCGGTTGAGGGCGTCGTCGTTGAACAGGGCGGGCGCGTCCGAGCGCAGCACGCGCCGCACCCGAAGCCAGTTCGCCATGCCGTTCGGCCGGCCGGTGTCGGCTTCGGTGATGGTCTTCCACTGGTCCGGGTAGCGCTGGCGCAGCAGCACGGTGAAGCGCCACTGCGCGACGAAGTGCACCAGGAAGAACGCCACGGCGCCGAGCAGGAGCAGGAGATAGAGATAGACCGCGGTCACCATGGCGTCAGCTCAGCTTCCCTTGTCCTTGTCTTTCTTCGTGTCCGGCTCCTGGCGCAGCAGGTCGGTGGTGACCACGCTGCGGATCGTCTGGATCACGCCGTCGCCCTGTTGCGGCTGCTTGCAGACCGCGTTGTTGATCGCACGCTTGTAGGTGTCGTTCTGGACGCCGACGAAGAGCACGCCGTCCGGACCGTGGGCGATCTTGAAGCTGCCGGCCGGGTTCATCTTCACGGGCGCTTCGGCCGAGAACGTGGTGGGCGATTGCTCCCAGTACGTCTGGCCCTGCTGCTGCTTCGCCGAGGAATAGACGACGAGGTAGCGCGCCTTGTCGTCCACGACCTTGAACTTGCCGAACGCGCCCGTCGTCTCGCTCGTCCACCCGATGTATTCGCACAGCTGGATGTCTTCGGAATGCAGCGGCTGGAACGCGTCGTCGAGCAGCACCACCGTCGGTGCGAACAGATAGCTCGAACTCAGCCAGCGTCCGTTGAGTTCGGACTTCATCGCGATGGTGTACGGCAGCGCCGCGCCCTGCGGCAGGCGGAACGCGAGGAAGTAGCTGCGGTCGCCATTGAGATTGGCGACCGGGCTGTCCTTGTTGAGCTCGAAGCGCTGCGGCTGCCACGGCAGCATGTCCTGGTAGGACAGGTCGGCGAAGCTGCCGCAGCAGGGTGCCGCGCCTTCGAGCGTCTTCCGCGCGATGTCGATCGTGTTCGTCGGGTTCTCCGGCGGGCGGAAGTTCGGCGGCACGATGCTCCGGCAGGCGCCGAGCGCCACGAGGGCCGCGCCGAGGAGCAGGAGACGGGGTAGGGAAGGGGGCATGATCGTCTCAGGGGTTCAGAAGTCGGCACTCCCGGCCGCTCGGGGGTAGGGGATGGCGTCGCGGATGTTCGACAGGCCGCAGACGTACACCAGCAGGCGCTCGAAGCCCAGGCCGAAGCCGGCGTGGGGCACGGTGCCGTAGCGGCGCAGGTCGCGATACCAGTCGTACGTCGCCTTGTCGAGATGGAACTGGTCCATGCGGCGGTCGAGGTAGTCCAGGCGTTCCTCGCGCTGGGCGCCGCCGATGATCTCGCCGATGCCCGGCGCCAGCACGTCCATGGCCGCGACCGTCTTCCCGTCGTCGTTCAGGCGCATGTAGAACGCCTTGATCTGCTCCGGGTAGTTCATGACGACCACCGGGCGACCGATATGTTCCTCGGCGAGATAGCGCTCGTGTTCGGTCTGCAGGTCGACGCCCCAGGCGACCGGGTGCTCGAACTTCTTGCCCGACTTCTGCAGGATCGAGACGGCCTCGGTGTAGTCGATGCGCTCGAAGGGCTTCGCGATGAAGGCTTCCAGGCGCGTGATGGCGTCGGGCTGGACGCGTTCGGCGAAGAACGCCATGTCGTCCGGACGCTCGTCGAGGACGGCCTTGAAGATGCCCTTGAGGAACAGTTCGGCGAGATCGGCGTTGTCGTTGAGGTCGGCGAAGGCGACCTCCGGTTCGACCATCCAGAACTCGGCCAGGTGACGCGTGGTGTTGGAGTTCTCGGCGCGGAAGGTCGGGCCGAACGTGTAGACCTTGCTCATCGCCAGGGCGTAGCCCTCGACGTTGAGCTGGCCCGACACGGTCAGGAACGCCTCGCGGCCGAAGAAGTCCTTGCGGAAATCGATGTTGCCCTTGTCGTCGCGCGGCAGGTTGGCGAGGTCGAGCGTCGACAGGCGGAACATGTCGCCGGCGCCTTCGGCGTCGGACGTCGTGATGATCGGCGTGTTGATCCAGAAGAAGCCCTGCTCCGTCAGGATGCGGTGGATCGCCGTCATCATCGTGTGGCGCACGCGGGTGACCGCGCCGAACAGGTTCGTGCGCGGACGCAGGTGGGCGACCTCGCGCAGGAACTCCATCGAGTGCTGCTTGGGCTGGATCGGGTAGGTGAGGGGGTTCTCGACGAAACCGGTGACCTCGATGCGGGTGGCCTGGATCTCGAAGGCCTGGCCCTTGCCCTGCGACGGCACGAGCTTGCCGGTGGCGATGACCGCGGCGCCCGCGGAAAGGTGCTTCACGTCCGTCTCGTAGTTCGCGAGATCGGCGGTGGCCACCACCTGGATCGGGGCGAAGCAGGAGCCGTCGCTCACGTTCACGAAGGAAAGCCCACCCTTGGACTCGCGCAGGGTGCGGACCCAGCCGCGGACCGTCACCTCGTGTTCGCCCGCGGATGCACCGCCGGCGAGGGCCTGCTTGACGCTTACCACCGTCATCGATTGAAACTCCAGAAAGGGCGCCGCATGTTGAGGCGCAAGGGACGCGACCCGGCATGATAATGTAAGGGTCGCGTGAACGGCACCGTTCATCGATATACCACGGCCAGAAAACGTTTTCATGAGCATCCAGATCACTCCCGCCGCTTCCGACCGCATGCGCGCCTTCCTGGCGAAAGCCCCCGAGGCCAGCGGCGTGCGCTTCTCCGTCAAGCGCATGGGCTGCTCCGGATTCGGCTACGTGGTCGACCTCGCAGGCGACATCGCCGCGGACGACCGGGTGCTGGACATCGACGGCATCCGCGTGGTGGTCGATCCGAAGAGCCTGCCGCTGGTGGAGGGCACCCTCATCGACTTCCAGCGCCAGGGCCTGAACGCCTCGTTCGTCTTCCACAACCCCAATGCCACCGGCGAATGCGGGTGCGGCGAGAGCTTCACGGTCTCCTGACCGAGCGGCCGCTTGCCCTGGGCGGCCCAATCTCCTTACAATGCGCGGCTACCTCTCCGCCCGGAGGGGTTTCTTGCCTCACCGGCCCGCCGGGAGGCTGCCATCCCCGCGAGGGGTGCATCCACAAGGAGCCACCATGCGTCATTATGAAGTCGTGTTCCTGGTCCATCCGGACCAGAGCGAACAGGTGCCCGCCATGATCGAGCGTTACAAGACGCTGATCGAAGGCGACAACGGCAAGATCCACCGTCTGGAAGATTGGGGCCGCCGCCAGCTGGCTTACCCGATCGAGAACCTCGCCAAGGCTCACTACGTGATGCTGAACATCGAGGTTTCGCAGAACGCCCTCAACGAGCTCGAGACGGGCTTCCGTTTCAACGACGCCGTCCTGCGCCACCTCGTGATCCGTCGCGACGAAGCCGACGTCGAGCAGTCCTTCATCCTCAAGAGCAAGGAAAAGGACGAGCAGAAGGGTTCGCGTCGCCGTGACGACGACAACGACGGCGAAGGCCGCGTTGGCCGCGATAACGACAACGATCGCGACAGCGACGACTAATCGGGGATCACAGACATGTCCAAGTTCTTCCGCCGCCGCAAGTTCTGCCGTTTCACCGCCGAAGGCGTGAAAGAGATCGATTACAAGGATCTCAACACCCTGCGCCAGTACATCACGGAGAACGGCAAGATCGTCCCGAGCCGCATCACGGGCACGAAGGCACGCTACCAGCGCCAGCTGGCGACCGCGATCAAGCGCGCTCGCTTCCTCTCGCTGCTGCCGTACACCGACAACCACGACGTCTGATCGTCGGGCGCCCTCGCCATGAGGCCGGGGCGCTCACCTGCAGATATTTCGGACAACCGTCCTGGCTGCACGGGGCCCATTCCGTGCTAACGAAAAGGAACATCCCATGGAACTCATCCTCCTCGAGAAGGTGAAGAACCTCGGTAATCTCGGCGACAAGGTCAACGTCAAGCCGGGTTACGGTCGTAACTTCCTCCTCCCGACCGGTAAGGCCGCTCGCGCGACCGCCGCCAACCTCGAAGCGTTCGAAGCCCGTCGCGCCGAGTACGAAGCCAAGGCCAAGGAGCAGCTCTCCGGTGCCGAGGGTCGTGCCGCCAAGCTCGAAGGCGCCGAGGTCACGATCGAAGTGAACGCCTCGCCGGAAGGCAAGCTGTTCGGTTCGGTCACGCCGCGCGACGTCGCCGAAGCCCTGACCGCCAAGGGTCTGGAAGTCGACAAGAGCGAAGTGATCCAGGCCGAAGGCCCCTTCCGCAACGTGGGCGAGTACGACGTCATCGTCGTCCTCCACGCCGACGTGCAGCAGACGGTCAAGGTCAAGGTCGTCGGCGCGTAAGCCCCGATTCACCGCGATCCACGACGACGGGCGCCGCAAGGCGCCCGTTTTCGTTTCCGTCCACAAGTTATCCACAGACTTATCCTCTCAACGCGTGAGACGTCTGCGCGTATGATCGTCCCCACGGCCAGCCGATCCGGTGTGGGCGCCGTCCGCAACACGAGGTAATCCATGTCCTTCAATCCCGAGCGTGGCGAGCGCGGCGACCGCAAGCGCCGTCGCGAGCCATCCGCCATCGACTCGCTGCGCATCCCGCCCCATTCCATCGAGGCCGAGCAGGCCGTGCTCGGTGGCCTGATGCTATCGCCGGATTCGCTGGACAAGGTCGCCGACAAGCTCACCGACGACGACTTCTACCGCCGCGACCATCGCATGATCTGGCGCGCCATCAACGAGCTGGCGAACAAGGGCATGCCTTGCGACGCCATCACGCTGGGCGACTGGTTCGTCGCGAACGAGATGGCGGAAATGGTCGGTGGCGCCACGTACCTCATGGAACTGGCGAACTCGACGCCCAGCGCGGCGAACATCGCGGCTTACGGCGACATCGTTCGCGAGAAGTCGGTGATGCGCCAGCTGATCGACGCGGGCACCGCGATCACCGAGGACGGTTTCCGTCCCGAGGGAAAGAGCGTGCAGGAAGTGATGGAGCTCGCCGAACAGCGCGTGTTCCGCATCGCTGAGTCGGGCGCGCGTGGCAAGAAGGACATCGTCTCGGTGCGCGAAGCCGCGGGCGAGGCGTTCCGCATGCTCTCGGAGCGTTACGAGAAGCGCGGCCAGCTCACGGGTCTGTCGACCGGATTCACCGACCTGGACGAACTGACCTCCGGCCTGCAGCCGTCCGACCTCGTGATCATCGCGGCGCGTCCGTCGATGGGCAAGACGGCGTTCGCGCTGAACCTCGCCGAGGCCGCGGCGATGCGCGGGAAGAAATCCGTGGCGGTGTTCTCCATGGAAATGTCCGCGTCGCAGCTGGCGTTCCGTCTGATCTCGTCGCTCGGCCGCGTCCACGCGCAGCACCTGCGCAACGGCGACCTCGCCGAGGAGGACTGGCCGCGCGTCACCTCGGCGATCACGATGCTCGCGGACGCGAAGATCTTCATCGACGACACGCCCGCGATGTCGCCGGTGGAAATGCGCTCGCGCTCGCGCCGCCTGCAGCGCGAACACGGCCTGGGCCTGATCGTCATCGACTACCTGCAGCTGATGCAGGTGCCCGGTAACTCGGAAAACCGCGCGACGGAAATCTCCGAGATCTCGCGCGGCCTGAAGGCGCTGGCGAAGGAACTCAATGTGCCGGTGATCGCGCTGTCGCAGCTCAACCGCTCGCTGGAACAGCGCGCCGACAAGCGCCCGATGATGTCCGACCTGCGCGAATCCGGCGCTATCGAGCAGGACGCCGACGTCATCATGTTCATCTACCGCGACGAGTACTACAACAAGGAATCGCCCGATAAGGGCCTCGCCGAAATCATCATCGGCAAGCAGCGAAACGGCCCCACCGATACCGTGAAGCTGGCCTTCCTCGGCCACTACACGAAGTTCGAGAACTGGGCGCCGGATTCGTACGTCGGTACGTTCGACTAGCAGCTGGGCTGGATCGGTGGGAGCCGATCGCATCGGCGATCCCGCGGCAGCGGGCAAGCTCGCCGCAAGCACCCATTGCGGATACGATCCGCTCCCGCCCCTTCGGTAGCACCGTCACGAGAACCGGGTGGGAGCCGATCGCATCGGCGATCCCGCGGCAGCGGGCAAGCTCGCCGCAAGCACCCATCGCGGATACGATCCGCTCCCACCCTTCGGTAGCACCGTCACGAAAACCGGGTGGGAGCCGATCGCATCGGCGATCCCGCGGCAGCGGGCAAGCTCGCCGCAAGCACCCATCGCGGATACGATCCGCTCCCACCCTTCGGTAGCACCGTCACGAAAAACCGGTGGGAGCCGATCGCATCGGCGATCCCGCGGCAGCGGGCAAGCTCGCCGCAAGCACCCATCGCGGATACGATCCGCTCCCACCCTTCGGTAGCACCGTCACGAAAACCTGGTGGGAGCCGATCGCATCGGCGATCCCGAGGCAGCGGGCAAGCTCGACCCAGGTGTCGTTAGAGCGAACCGCTACTCGCTTCGGGATGACCGGACGCTTTAGGATGCGACGGACCTGTCGAAAAGGATGCTCCGATGCGCGCTATCGCCCTGATGCTCCCGCTCCTCTTCTGCGCGACCGCCACGATCGCCGCCGAGCGCATCGTGCTCCCCGAAACGCCGACCCCCGAACAGCGCGCGGGCATCGAGCGCCGCCTCAACGACTGGCCCGACCTCGCGCGCTACGCCGCGGAGAACGCGTCGCTGCCTGCGCCGCGTCCCGGTGAGAAGCGTGTCGTCTTCATGGGCGATTCGATCACCGATGGCTGGGGCAGGGAGGTCGGCGAGTTCTTTCCCGGCCGCGGTTACATCAACCGAGGGATCAGCGGGCAGACGACGCCCCAGATGCTGATCCGCTTTCGACCCGACGTCATCGCGCTCAAGCCGGCGGTGGTCGTGATCCTCGCCGGCACGAACGATCTTTCCGGCAACACCGGGCCCTCCACCGTCGGGGCGATCGAGAACAACCTGTCGTCCATGCTCGACCTGGCGCGCGCGAACGGGATTCGCGTCGTGCTCGCGTCCCTGCTGCCCGTGAACGACGTGCAGAATCCGAAGCAGACGACGCAGCGGCCGCCCGCGTCGATTCGCGAACTGAACGCGTGGATGAGCGCCTATGCGGCGCGACACCACGTCGTCTATCTCGACTATCACGCGGCCATGGTCGACAAGGACGGCATGCTCAGGAAAGAGCTGAGCGACGACGGCCTCCACCCGAACGCGGCAGGTTACGAGGTGATGGCGCCTCTGGCGCAGAAGGCGATCGACCAGGCCGTCCACGGGCGCCCCTGACAGCGCGCCGCGGGCGATCCGAAGTCTTTTTCGGGGTCACGACCTAAAGACCGTCAGGACCACGATTCCTAGCATGACGCCCCCGTGATGCCTTCGCGTGGGGAGCGCCCGACTGCGCGCGAGGCGAGCCGTTGGGCGCACCTCAGAGACAGGATCGATCATGCAAACCACATTCCGGCGCGCCGCTTCGGCGACGCTCGCGCTTGCCTGCGTACTGGCGATTTCCGGCTGTACGACCGGCAACCCGATGGTGACCCGCTCGCAGAAGGAGCACGAGGCCAAGGTCGCCGCCATCCCGAAATGCACGCGCAAGCTCGGCACGATTTCGGTCATCGAGCCGGAGGGCGATGTGCACTGGTGGACCCAGCAACAGCTGCCTTCGCCCACCAAGCTCATCAAGGTATTCGTGAGCAAGTCGGGCTGCTTCACGCTGCTCGACCGCGGCATGGGCATGAGCGCCGCGATGCGCGAGCGCGAGTTGGCCGCGGGCGGCGAATTGCGTGGGGGCGCGAACGTCGGGAAGGGCCAGGTCAAGGCGGCCGACTATGTCCTGGTGCCGGACCTCGTCTCGAAGAACGCCGACGCCGGCGGCAGTGCGCTCGGCGCGATCGCGGGCGGGCTGATCGGGGGCAACGTGGGGCGCCTGGCGGGCTCCCTCAACATCAGTTCGAAGACGGCCGACGTCACGCTGACGATCACCGATGTGCGCTCGTCGGAGCAGGTCGCGCTGACGGAAGGCCATGGTGAGAAGAACGATATCGGCTTCGGCGCTTCCGGGCTCTTCCGTGGGGGTAGCGGTGGCATGGGGGCCGGCCTCGGCGGCTACGAAAACACCACCATCGGCCAGGTCATCACGATGGCCTATCTCGACGCGTACACGAAACTCGTGAACGAGATGGGAGGCATGCCGGGCGACGCTTCGGCGGCGAGCAGCCGTCAGTCGGGCCGCATCCGTGTCGCCACGCGCATGTTCGAGAACTCGACCATGAAAGGCAAAGCGGTACGCACGCTCGACCCCGGCATGACCGTCTACCCGACCGGCGAAAAGGCCGGCGTGAACTGGCAGGTGGAGGACGAGCACGGCAACCGCGGTTGGGTCTCGTCGGCGAACTTCGACCTGGCTCGCTAGCGCTCCTGCGGAAGCCCGGCGCGCGGGCCGGGCTTTCGCGTCGGTCGACGCCTTGCGGTGGTCGTGGGTGCCACGACTTGATACCATCGGGCGCGCACCATCCGGCAGGATGGAAACCAAAGGGACGCATCGGGGGATGCAAAGGTGCCGTGTGCATGACCGGCTTCACGACAAGGATCGTCCATCTGCTGGCCGCGCTGTCGCGGTCGCCGCATTCCGTTTCGTTCAATCCATGGCGCACCGCGACTGTTTTTTCAGATCGCGGCGTTCGTCGTGGAAAGTCCGTCGTCCCGCATTCCGATCCGGGCGGGCCGATGGTTGCATACCCGCCGGATCACAAAGGGGCTGGATGATATGGAAGGCACGAGAACTCGGCGCATGGCCATGGTAGCGATCGCCGCGATGGCGACGGCCGTACCCGCCGCACAGGCACAGATCAAGAGCGCGCAGACGTTGCGCAACGAGAAGATGACCGAGATCCCGGTCTGTGCGAAGCCGCTGGGCACGCTCGCGGTGCAGGAGCCCGACGGCGGACAGAGCTGGTGGACAGCGCAGCAACTCCCGGCGCCGTCCAAGCTCATCAAGGTGTTCGTCAACAAGTCGCACTGCTTCACTCTCGTCGATCGTGGCGCGGGCCTGGATTCGGCGATGCGCGAGCGTGAGCTGGGTGCCAATGGCGAATTGCGCGTGAGTTCCAACGTCGGCAAGGGGCAGCTCAAGGCGGCGGATTACGTCATGGTGCCTGACCTGATCTCGAGCAACTCGGATTCGAGTGGTGGCGGTGTAGGCGGCTTGCTGAGCGGCCTCATGGGCAGCAAGGCGGGGCGCATCGCGAGCAATGTGAGCTTCCGCTCCAAGACCGCGGATGTGGTGCTCACCATTACCGATGTCCGGTCGAGCGAACAGGTCGCGATGGCGCAGGGTCAGGCCAAGAAAACGGATCTGGGTATCAACGGTTCGGGCGCCCTTTTCGGCGACTCCGGCGTGGGTGCCGCGGGCGTGGGTGGCTACGCGAACACCGAAATGGGCCAGGTGATCACCATGGCGTACCTTCAGGCCTATTCGGATCTGGTACACGAGCTCGGCGGCCTCAACGGCAACGCGTCCGCGAGTAACGCCCAGCAAGCCGTCACGATGGCGAAGCCGGGGCGACTGCTGGCGAACGCGCAAGGCACCGGCGCGGCCGTGAGGACGCTCGATCCGGGCATGATGCTTTATCCCACGGGTGCCAAAGAAGGCATGATGTGGGAAGTGCAGGACGAACTGGGTAACAAGGGTTGGGTTTCTTCGACGCTGATCCAGTTGGCTCACTGAGTCCAGGCGCGGATCGGAGCGTCCGCTGGCGCCCGATCCGCGGCGGCCGCCTCCCGGGCCGCCGCGTTTTGTCATGCGGTGGCCCCGTGGTCGCCTGACGTAAGCGGCTAAACTGGTGGGCCTGCCAGCCAGCGTCCCGCACTTCGAGCCCATGAGCCGCACCACCGTCGCCACCATCCATCTCGGTGCCCTGCGCCACAACCTCGCCCGCGTTCGCACGCTCGCGGAGGGCGCCCGGGTGATGGCGGTGGTCAAGGCGGATGCCTATGGGCATGGGCTGGAGCGGGTCGCGCGCGCGCTCGACGGCGAGGCCGAGGCGTTCGCCGTGGCGGCGATCGCCGATGGCCTGCGCCTGCGCGCGGCGGGGCATCGCCAGCGCATCGTGGTGCTTTCGGGGCCGGATACCGCCTCGGACATCGCCGAAATGCAACGACTGCGGCTGGAAGCGTTGATCCACCACGACGCCCAACTGCCGTGGCTGGCGAAGGCGGATCCGGCGCGCGGCGCGCTTCGCGTGTGGATCAAGGTGGACACCGGCATGCACCGCCTGGGCTTCGACCCGGCACGCGCGAGGGACGTGCACGCGGCCCTCCGCGCCATGCCGGCGATCGATGCCGAGATCGGCCTTATGACGCATTTCGCCTCGTCGGAGGAGTTCGGCGGCAGGGAGACCGCGCTGCAGATCCTGCGATTCCGGGAAGGGACCGCCGGGCTGCCCGGACCGCGGGCGATGTCCAATTCGGCGGCTGTGCTCGGCTGGCCCGACGCCCGTGGCGACTGGGTCCGCACCGGCGGGCTGCTCTACGGGCTATCGGTGGTGGAAGGGCGCTCGGGCGCCGACTTCGGGTTCCGGGCGGCCATGACCCTGTCCACGCGGCTCGTCGCGATCAATCGCCTCGCGAAGGGCGAGCGCGTCGGTTACAACGGTACCTACGAGTGCCCCGAGGACATGAACGTCGGCGTCGCGGCCATCGGCTACGGCGACGGGTACCCGCGCAGCGCCGCGCCGGGCACACCGCTTCTCGTCAACGGCCACCGCGCGTCGCTCGTCGGCCGTGTCTCGATGGATCTCATCACGATCGACCTGCGCGCCGTTCCCGATGCGCGCCCGGGCGATCGCGTGACGCTCTGGGGCGAGGGCCTGCCCGTCGAAACGGTCGCCGCCGCCGCGGGCACGATCTCGTACGACCTGACCTGCGGCATGACCCGTCGCGTACTCTTCGTCGAAGACGAATCCTGAGGGCCGTATCGTCTCCTGCGACGCCTTCGCGATACAAAGACGCATCACTTCCCGGAATCCACGCATCGATGGCCAAGGCCAAGACAGCTTACGTCTGCACGCAGTGCGGCGCCGAACACAGCAAGTGGCAGGGCCAGTGCGCCGAATGCAACGAATGGAACGTGCTTTCCGAGTTCGTGGTGCAGCCGGCCAAGCCCAACGCCGTGGCGACCGGCGCGCGCCGCGGCGGCTATGCCGGCGAGGCGGCAGGCGCGCCGCGCATCACGCCGCTCACCGAGGTGCTGCTGACGGCGGAGGCGCGCACGAACACGGGCATCGGCGAACTCGATCGCGTGCTTGGCGGCGGCCTGGTCGACGGCTCGGTGGTGCTCATCGGCGGCGATCCGGGCATCGGCAAATCGACGCTGCTGCTGCAGATGCTCGGCACGCTCGGCGCGACCTTGCCCAGCCTCTACGTCACGGGCGAGGAGTCGCTCGGCCAGGTGGCGCAGCGCGCGCAGCGCCTCGATCTGCCGCTCGGACCGCTGCACGCGCTGGCCGAAACCTGCATCGAGCGGATCCTCGAGCAGGCGGCGTCCGCGCGGCCCCGCGTGCTCGTCATCGACTCGATCCAGACGATCTGGACCGAGATGCTGACGGCGGCACCGGGTTCCGTCAGCCAGGTGCGCGAATCCGCGGCGAAACTCACGCGTTTCGCGAAGGAGACCGGCACGTCCGTCTTCCTCGTCGGCCACGTCACCAAGGAGGGCGGAATCGCCGGTCCGCGCGTGCTCGAGCACATGGTCGACGCCGTGCTGTATTTCGAAGGCGAATCCGGCAGCCGCTTCCGCGTGCTGCGCGCGTTCAAGAACCGCTTCGGCGCGGTGAACGAGCTGGGAGTGTTCGCGATGTCCGAAAAGGGACTTCGCGAAGTGCCGAACCCGTCGGCGATCTTCCTCTCGGCGCATGCGGGCCCGACGCCGGGCAGCGCCGTGATGGTCACGCGCGAGGGCACCCGTCCGCTACTGGTGGAGGTCCAGGCGCTGGTCGACCAGTCGTCGCTGGGCAACCCGCGCCGCGTGGTGCTGGGCCTCGAGCAGAACCGGCTCGCCATGCTGCTCGCGGTGCTGCACCGGCACGGTGGCGTGGCGGCCTACGACCAGGACGTCTTCGTCAACGTCGTCGGCGGCATCCGCGTGCAGGAAACCGCGTCCGACGTTCCCGTGCTCATGGCCGTGCTCTCGAGCCTCCGCGATCGGCCGTTGCCGGAGAAGACGATCGCGTTCGGCGAGGTCGGCCTCTCGGGCGAGATCCGCCCGGTGCCCAACGGCGAGGAGCGCCTCAAGGAGGCCGCGACGCATGGTTTTCGCCGCGCCGTGGTACCGGCGGCGAACGCGCCGAAGCGCGGCCGCGTCGGCGACATGGAAGTGATCGGCGTGGAGCGGCTGGGGCAGGCGATCGACGCCAGTCGCGACGCGTAGGTGAATCGACCCGTGCGGTAGGAGCGGACCTGGCCGCGACGGCTCCTCGCGACACGCCGCAGGACCTGTCAGCCGGTCGCGAAAGGCGGTCGCGGCCAGGTCCGCTCCAACGAGAGCCATCGCGGCCAGGTCCGCTCCCACAAGCGCTGTCGCGGCCAGGCCTGAGGGTGGCGCTTCAGGGCGTGCGGTGAAGGATCAGTTCCAGTACCGCCTTGGTGCCGAAGAACGCCAGCAGCAGGATGCCCATGCCCACGAGCGTGAGGTACACGGCGCGGATGCCGCGCCACCCGTGGCGCCAGCGGCCCCAGAGCAGCACGCCGAACACGATCCACGCGATGATCGAGAGCACGGTCTTGTGCACGAGGTGCTGGCCGAACAGGTCGCCCACGAACAGGGCGCCGGTGACGAGCGTGAGGGTCAGCAGCACGAAGCCCACGGCGATCAGCCGGAACAGCAGCACCTCGGTGAGGGTCAGCGGGGGCAGGGCGCGCAGCCAGTGACCGAAGCGGCTGCGTCGCAGCGCGCGCTCCTGGATAGCGAGCAGGATGGCAAGCGCTGCGGCGATCGAGAGGATGCCGAACGCGAACACCGCGATCGTCACGTGCATCTCGATCTGCCAGCTCATCGATTCGGGCGCCGTGCGCGGCGCCAGGAAGGCGTCGATGGCGACGAGGGCCGCGGACAGCGGAAAGATGAGTATCCCCAGCCCGGCGACGGGTCGCGACAGGTTGACCACGAGGGTCAGCGCCGAGGCGATCCAGGCGACGAGCGAGAGCGCCGCGAAGAAGTGCAGGTCGAGGGTGCCCCGATGGGCGGTCAGCAGCACGGCGGCGTGCGCCAGCGCGGCCCCCGTGGCGAGCGTCATGCCGACGCGCGCGAGCGGCTGCCCGCCCGTCGCCAGCGGCCGGGCGAGCACGCCGGCGGCGGACAGGTAGAGCGCGATGGCGGCCAGGGTGAGCGCGGTGACGATCATGGACGCGCAGTGTGGCATAGCGGGTCGCGACCGTGAATGCGACACGATGGCATTCGCCGTGCCCGCTATCCAGCTATAATCCGGGATTCACCGCATCTCATGCCGAATTCCCCATGTTCGAATCGCTCAGCCAACGCCTGTCCGACACCGTCAACCGCCTGCGTGGTCGCGGCCGGCTGACCGAGGAAAACATCCGCGAAACCCTGCGCGAGGTGCGTATCGCCCTGCTGGAGGCCGACGTGGCCCTGCCGGTGGTGAAAGCCCTCGTCGAGCGCGTGAAGGTCCGCGCCGTCGGCCAGGAAGTGCTGAAGAGCCTTTCGCCGGGCCAGGCGCTGGTCAAGGTCGTCAGCGACGAGCTGACCGCGCTGATGGGCGCGGCGAACACCGAGCTCAATCTCGCGGCCCAGCCGCCGGCGATCGTGCTCATGGCCGGCCTGCAGGGCGCGGGCAAGACCACCACGGTCGCGAAGCTCGCGCGCTTCCTCAAGGAGCGCAAGAAGAAGCGCGTGATGGTGGTCAGCTGCGACGTGTACCGTCCCGCCGCCATCGAGCAGCTGCGCACGCTCGCCGGCCAGGTCGACGTGTCGTTCTTCCCGTCGGAAGCCGGGCAGGATCCGGTCGAGATCGCGAAGGCCGCCGTGGTCGCCGCTCGCCGCGAGGTGATCGACGTGCTGCTGGTCGACACGGCGGGCCGCCTGCACGTCGACGACGCGATGATGACCGAGATCAAGGCGCTGCACGGCGCGCTCGATCCGATCGAGACCCTGTTCGTCGTCGATTCCATGACGGGCCAGGACGCCGCCAACGTCGCCAAGGCGTTCTCGGAAGCCCTGCCGCTCACCGGCGTGGTGCTGACCAAGACGGACGGCGACGCCCGCGGTGGCGCGGCGCTCTCGGTGCGCTACGTCACCGGCCGCCCGATCAAGTTCCTCGGCGCCGGCGAGAAGACCGACGCCCTCGAGCCGTTCCATCCGGATCGCGTGGCCCAGCGCATCCTCGGCATGGGCGACGTCCTGTCGCTGGTCGAGGAAGTCGAGCGCAAGGTCGATCAGGAAAAGGCCCAGAAGCTGGCCGAGAAGGTCATCAAGGGCAAGCGATTCGATCTCAACGACATGCGCGACCAGCTCGAGCAGATGAGCAACATGGGCGGTCTCGCGGGGCTGATGGACAAGCTGCCGGGCATGTCGAGCATCCCGGACAGCGTCAAGTCGAAGGTCAACGACAACGAGCTCAAGCGCATGGTCGCGATCATCGGCTCGATGACCAAGAAGGAGCGTCGCCATCCCGACCTCCTCAACGGATCGCGCAAGGCCCGCGTGGCGCGCGGTTCCGGCACGCAGCCGGCGGATGTGAACCGCCTGCTGAAGCAGTTCATGCAGATGGAGAAGATGATGTCCAAGCTGTCCAAGGGCGGCAGCAAGGGCCTTCTCCGTCAGATGCGGGGCGCCATGAAGGGCATGGGCGGCATGGGCGGGATGATGCCGCCGCGCTGAGGCGGCCCGATGAGTCGGGAAGGGGCTGATACCCCTTCCATTTTTCTAAACTTTCGCTAAAATGTCCGGCTTTACCGCGCCCGCTTCTCGCGCGCGCCTTGCCGGTCTGCGGCATTCTGGAGCTCGTAACTTATGGTCAAGATTCGTCTTTCGCGCGGTGGCGCCAAGGGCCGTCCGTTTTATCACGTCGTCGTTACCGACCAGCGCAGCCCGCGCGACGGTCGTAACATCGAGCGCGTCGGCTACTACAACCCGGTCGCTTCGGGCGCTGACAAGCGTCTCGAGCTCGACGTCGCCAAGGTCCAGGCCTGGGTCGCGAAGGGTGCCCAGCTGACCGACAAGGTCCGCGCCCTCGTGAAGGAAGCCGGCAAGCTGGCTGCTTGATGTCGACGGAGTCCGGTAAACGCGTCCGGGTCGGGCGCATTGTCGGACTCCATGGCGTGCAGGGTCAGGTCAAGCTCGAAAGCTGGACCGAGCCCCGCATCCAGATCTTCCGCTACCAGCCATGGCTGCTCACCGCGCCGGGCGTGGAGCGGGAAATGAACGGAGTCCGCGGGCGCGCGCAGGGTAAGGGCATCGTCGCCACCCTGCCGGGCATCGAGGACCGCGACCAGGCCGCGGCGCTCGTCGGCTGCGAGATCACGGTCTCGCGTGACGTGCTGCCGCCGCCCGCGCCAGGCGAGTTCTACTGGACCGATCTCGAGGGCCTCGAGGTCGTCACCACGGAGAACATCGGCCTGGGTCGGGTAAGTCATCTTTTCGCCACCGGCGCCAATGACGTCATGGTGGCGAAGGACGGCGACAAGGAACGTCTGATCCCGTTCATCCAGGGCCCCTACGTGCATTCGGTCGATCTGGTCGCCGGGCGCATCGTGGTGGACTGGGACCCCGAGTTCTGATCGACGAAGCCTGGACGGTCATGCGCATCGACGTGGTTTCGTTGTTTCCCGATTTCGTCCGCCAGTCGGCCGCGATCGGGGTGGTCGGAAGGGCGCAGCAGCGCGAATTGTTGCAGGTGGAAGCCTGGAACCCTCGCGACTACGCCACCGACAACTATCGCACCGTGGACGGCAGGCCCTTCGGGGGCGGACCGGGCATGGTGATGCTGATCGATCCCCTGCGAGCCACGCTCGCCGCGGTTCGGGCGGCGGCACCGGAGCCGGTGCATGTGATTTACCTCAGCCCGCAAGGTGCGCGGCTGACGCAGAAACGGGTGGAAGCGCTGGCGAAGATGCCGCGAATCGCCCTGATCTGCGGACGTTACGAGGGTGTGGACGAACGCCTGATCGAGCACGAGGTCGACGAAGAGCTTTCAATCGGCGATTATGTGCTGTCTGGCGGGGAACTCGGCGCAGCGGTGGTCATCGATGCGGTGGGTCGTCTACAGGAAGGCGCGTTGAACGACGTGCAGTCCGCCCAGCAGGACTCCTTCTCGGATGGCCTGCTGGATTGCCCGCATTACACCCGTCCCGTGCAGCACGATGTATGGGGTGGCGTGCCGGAGGTCCTGCTTTCCGGCGATCACGCGGCCATTCGCCGCTGGCGTCGCAAGCAGTCGCTGGGTCGTACCTGGCTGCGCCGGCCGGATCTGCTAACGCAGCGTGCGCTCGACGATGAGTCGAGAGCATTGCTGGATGAATTCCGCCGTGAGTTTCACGGTTAAACGGTGCGGCCGATATCGACCGCCGTAATAAAAATTGACAGGTGCGCCATGAACAAACTCCTCCAACAGTTCGAAGCCGAGCAGATCACCCGCCAGCTGCCGGATTTCGGTCCTGGCGACACCGTGATCGTCAACGTCAAGGTGAAGGAAGGTAACCGCGAGCGCGTCCAGGCGTTCGAAGGTGTCGTCATCGCCAAGCGCAGCCGCGGCCTGCACTCCGCCTTCACCGTGCGCAAGATCTCGCACGGCACGGGCGTCGAGCGCGTGTTCCAGTCGCACAGCCGTGCGATCGACTCGGTCGAAGTGAAGCGCAAGGGCAAGGTCCGCGGCGCGAAGCTGTACTACCTGCGTGGCCTCGAAGGCAAGGCTGCCCGCATCAAGGAAGACGTCGCCGCCGCCGCTGCCGCCAAGGTCGCGAAGAAGGCTGCCGCCGCTGCCGCCGCCGAGTAATCGGTCGCCGCAAGGTCACGAAAAAGCCCGCGAGCGATCGCGGGCTTTTTTGTTTTCGCCGTCGTTGGAGCGCACCTGGGCGCAATGGGTGCTTGCCGCAAGCACCCATCGCGCCCAGGTGCGCTCCTACACCGGCATGTATTCCTCGGCCAGCACCTTCGCGGGTTCCTGCAGGAAGTTGCCTTGGATGAAGTCGACGCCGGCCGCGAAGAGCAGCGAGGTGCTCACGGCGTCCTCGACCCATTCGGCGACCGTCTGCTTGCCCGACGCGTGGCCTTCCTTGCAGATCTCGGCGATCCGCTTCTGGTTCTCCGGATGCTGCGGCAGGTCGGTCATGAAGCTGCGGTCGATCTTCAGGAAGTCGGCCTCGACGTGGTTGAGCATCTGGAACGAGTTGAGGCCCGATCCGAACTGCTCGATCGCGAAGCCGCCACCCGCCTTGCGCCAGCCCGCGACGAATTCCTGCGTGGGGCGCAGGCTCGTGAGCACCTTCGACTCCGGCATCTCGATGACCAGCCTGCTGCGGCGTAGCTTCGCCGACTCGAGCCGGCGGACGAGCCAGGGCAGCAGCTCGGGGTCTTCGAGCGATTGCAGCGTCATCTTCACGAAGTAGGTCGTGGTCAGGCCGTCGTTCTCGCGGTGGGCGAGGGCGTCGATGGCATGGCCCAGCACCCAGCGGTCGATCGCGGGGAGCAGGCCGTTGCGTTCCGCCACCGGGAAGAAATACGACGGCAGCACGTCGCCCTTCGGGCCGCGCATACGGACGAGGATCTCGTAGAACTCGCCCGCGGCGTCCTGCAGGCTGATGATTTGCTGGTGGTAGAGGCGCAGGCCGTCCTGCGCCAGCGCCTCGCGCACGAGGTCGAGCCAGTACTGCTCGCGCTCGGCGTCGGCTTTCTCGCGGGCGCTCGGGTCGTGCAGTTCCACCCGGTTGCCGCCCTGGTTCTGCGCCGCGCGCAGGCAGGCGCTGGCCTGGTCGAGCACGGCTTCCGTATTGGCGTTCTTCTCGGCGATCAGGGTGCCGCCGATCGTGATCGTGACGGTGAGCGAGCGCGAGCCGGCGTCGAAGATGGTTTCCGCGATGGTCGTGCGCAGGCGCTCGGTGAGCGCCGCGTGCTCCAGGTCGCCGCGCGGGGAGAGGATCAGGCCCAGGGTGTGGTCGCCGAGCACGCCGGCGATGTCCTCGTCGGGGTCGATCGATTCCGTGACCTTGGCGGCGAGGGCCGCGAGCAGGTGGTCGGCGTTGCCGATGCCCGCGCTGGCCACGATTTCCTTCCAGTTGTCCGGTTCCACCAACAGGACGGCCTGGCCGGCGCGACCGGCCGCCGCCGCAGCGACCGCTTCGTCGATGCACTCGAGCGTGCGCGAACGGTTGTAGAGGCCGGTGACGGGGTCGCGCTGGAGCTGCGCGACAAGGGCCGCATCGACCATCTGCTGCCGGAAGACGATCTGCAGGCAGGCCTCGCCCTCGAAGGTCGCATGCGCGAATTCGACCGACGCCTTGAACGTGCCGCCATCGTCGCGCCGCGCGAGCAGCTCCATCGGCGGCGGGATCCTGTCGCCCTTGGACAGGCCGCGCAGCGTGTTCTTGAAGTCGTCCGCATGCGTGCCGGCGACGAGGTCCAGGATCGGCAGGCCGATGATGTCGTCGAACTCGGCGAAGCCGAACGCTTCGAGGTAAGCCTGGTTCACGCGGACGTGCATGCCTTCGTGCACGTAGGCGATGGCGTCGCGCGACGAATCGAGCAGGGCGTCGCAACGGCGCTCCGTCTCGCGCAGCGCGGTTTCCAGCCGGCGCACCTGGCGCCGCGTGGAGAGCGCTTCGAATTCACGCTGGACGACGGCGAGCACCTGGTCCGAGCGTTTGCGCAGGGCCACGCCGCGTGCGCCGGCGGCGAAGAGGTCGGCGATGGTGTCGTCGTCCAGGCTGTCGACCACCGCTATCATCGCGAGGTCGCGGCCGCTCGCGTCGAGCTGGCGCATGGTGGTCGCCGTGTCGATGCCCGGCACGCCGGGATTCATCAGCACGAGGTCGGGAATGCTCTCGTCGAGCGCCGCCTGGATGTCGTCGGGCGTGGTCGCCCGCGCGGGGCGGACGGCGATGCCGCCGTTCCGCAAGACATTGATCAAAAGCTCGGCGTCTTCCACCGAGTTTTCGATGAAGAGAATCCTGATGACGTTGTCGTGTTTCATGCCGTTCCGAATTGCCGCTTGCCCATCCCGCGAACCGGCTTGCCGGCCCGCTCCCCCCAGCGCGGTCCGGTCGGATCATGCTGACCGGAAGGTCACCATACTAACGCGCGAAATCGGCAATAGGGCGCTTCGACGGGTCGCCAGGCAGTTCGCGGACCAGCCTGGGCACGAGGTAGCCGGGCAGGCGGGCACGCAGGGCGTCGACGAGCCAGACCGCCCGGTCGTCGTCCACTTCGAAATGGGCCGCGCCCTGCACGCGGTCCAGCTGGTGCAGGTAATACGGCAGGACGCCGGCCGCGAACGATCGCTCGCACAACGCGGCGAGGGTCTTCACCTCGTCGTTGATCCCGCGCAGCAGGACCGCCTGGTTGAGCACCGTGGCGCCCGCCCCGCGCAGGCGGGCACAGGCGGCGTCGACCGCCGCGTCGAATTCGTTGGCGTGGTTGGCATGCAGCACGACCACCTTCTGCAGCGGAATCGCCGCGAGCCAGTCCGTGAAGGCGTCGTCGACGCGCTCGGGGAGCACCACGGGCAGGCGCGTGTGGATGCGCAACCGGATGACGTGGGGCAGGTCCGCGAGGCCGCGGGTCAGTTCCTCGAGCTTGTGGGTCGCCAGCGAAAGGGGATCGCCACCGGACAGGATGAGCTCGCGGATCGAGGTGTCCTCGCGAACGCGCGCGAGCGCCTCCCGCCATTGGCCCGCCGCCGCGATTTCATCGCCGTAGGGAAAATGACGGCGGAAGCAGTAACGGCAATTGACGGCGCAGCTGCCGCTCGCGATGAGCAGGGCGCGGCCGTCGTACTTGTGCAGGATCCCATGGCCGGCCTTCGACGCCATGTCGCCGACGGCGTCGGTCGAGTAGCCGGGAGCGTCATCGTGCTCGGCGCGGCGCGGCAGCACCTGCAGCAGCAGCGGATCGGTCGGATCGCCATGGCGCATGCGCGCCGCGAAGCCGCGCGGCACGCGCAGCGGAAAGCCGGCGTCGTCCGGCGGAAGGAGGTCGGCGCGGTCGGCGAGGCCGACGGCCGCGAGCAGGGCGGCGGCGTCCGTGAACGATTCCCGCCAGAGCTCGCGCCAGTCCCGGACGGGCGGCGATAGGCGGGAAGTGGGGCTTGCGGTTATCATTGGCGGCCTTGGATCGGGCCCGCGGGCCCGTGACGACCCCATTTTAGCCGCCCAGCGGGGCGGATTTAACTCTGGAGCAGAAAGCGCATGGCGACCCTTGGCCTCAATGACGTCAAAACGGGCAAGAAGATCCTTCACAACGGCGATCCCTGGGTCATCACCGAGGCCGACTTCATCAAGCCGGGCAAGGGCCAGGCGTTCACGCGCATCCGCGTGCGCAACCTGAAGGACGGCCGCACCACCGAACTGACGCTCAAGTCGAGCGATTCGTACGAAGAGGCCAACGCCGTCGACACCGACGCCACCTTCTCGTACATCGAAGGCACGGGCAACGATCGCGAGTGGGTCTTCATGCACTCGGAAACCTTCGAGCAGTACCGCGCCAACCTGGCCGCCATGGGCGACGCCTGGAAGTGGCTCAAGGGTGACGAGGAGTGCCAGATCACGCTCTTCAACGAAACGCAGATCATCGCGGTGCAGGCGCCGAAGTTCGTCGAGCTGAAGATCGTCGAGACCGATCCGGGCGTCCGTGGCGACACCTCGGGCGGTGGCGGCAAGCCGGCCACGCTCGAGACCGGCGCCGTCGTGCGCGTGCCGCTCTTCGTGAACCAGGACGAAGTGATCAAGGTCGATACCCGCACGGGCGAGTACGACAGCCGCGTCAAGTAAGGTTCCGCACGTTCGACCGACAGGAGCGGCACGGCAGCCCAAGGCGCCGTGCCGTTCTTGTATGAGGCTCCCGACTTCCCCACCGAGGCCCCCATGAGCGAAAGCCCCACCCCGATCGATCTCCTCGTCGAAGCCCGCTGGGTCGTCCCCGTCGAGCCGCATGCCGTCGTGCTCGACGACCACGCGGTCGCCGTGCGCGACGGGCGGATCGTGGCCGTGCTGCCGATCGCCGAGGCGCGCACCGCGTTCGCGCCGCGCGAGCGCGTCGAGCTGACCGAGCACGCGGTGATTCCCGGCCTCGTCAACGCGCACACGCACAACCCGATGACGCTGCTGCGCGGACTCGCCGACGACCTGCCGCTGATGACCTGGCTGCAGGAGCACATCTGGCCCGCCGAAGGCCGCGTGATGGGGCCGGACTTCATCCGCGACGGCGTGGAACTCGCCGTGGCCGAGATGATCCGCGGCGGCACCACCTGCGCCAACGAGAACTACTTCTTCCCGGACGTCATCGCGGCCACGTATCGTTCGATGGGCTTCCGCGCCGTCATCGGCCTGCCGGTGATCGACTTCCCGACCGCGTGGGCGAAGACGTCCGACGAATACTTCGACCGCGCGCTCGAGGTCCATGCGTCCCTGCGCGGCGAGTCGCTGCTGACCACCGCGTTCGTGCCGCATGCGCCGTACACGGTGTCCGACGATAACTTCGTGCGCATCCGCGATCTCGCCGCCGAACTCGGCATTCCCATCCACCTGCACACGCACGAAACCGCGCAGGAAGTGGAGGAGGCCGTGGCCAAGGACGGCATCCGTCCGTTCGCGCGCCTGCAGAAGCTGGGACTCGTCAACGAGCGCCTCGTCGCGGTTCACATGACCCAGCTGACCGACGACGAGATCGCCGCGTGCGCGGCAGCCGGCGCGTCGGTGGCGCATTGCCCGGAATCGAACCTCAAGCTCGCCTCGGGCTTCTGTCCCGCAGAGAAGCTGCGCGCCGCGGGCGTCAACGTCTGCATCGGCACCGACGGCTGCGCGTCGAACAACGACCTCGACATGTTCGGCGAAATGCGTACCGCGGCGCTGCTCGCCAAGGCCGTGGCCGGCGACGCGGCCGCCTTCGACGCCGCCTACGCGCTGCGTGCCGCCACGCTCAACGGCGCGAAGGCGATCGGTCTGGGCGACCGCATCGGCTCAATCGAGCCGGGCAAGCGCGCCGACTTCGTCGCCGTGCGGCTCGACGCGCTGGAAACCCAGCCGCTGTACCACGTCGCCTCGCAGCTGGTGTACGCCACCGGGCGGCACCAGGTCAGCGACGTCTGGATCGACGGCGCGCGCAAGCTGTCCGCGGGCGAGCTCGTGGGCATCGACAGCGCGGCGATCCGCGCCAAAGCCCGCGCGTGGCGCGAACGCATCGCGGCGGCGGATCCGGCATGAACGAACCGATGGAGTCCCCAACCATGCAGAACGCCAACGTCAGCGCGGAAGAGATCGCGCGCTTCGAAAAACTCGCCGCACGCTGGTGGGATCCGGACGGTGAATCCCGCCCGCTGCACGATCTCAATCCCGTGCGTGCGGCTTACGTCGGCGGCCGCGTCGAGCTGCGCGGGGCGAAGGTCGCCGACATCGGCTGCGGCGGCGGCCTGCTCAGCGAGGCGCTGGCGCGCGCCGGTGCGAAGGTCACCGCGATCGACCTCGGCGAGAAGCTGATCCAGATCGCCAAGCTGCATCTGTTCGAATCGAATCTCCAGGTCGACTACCGCGTGCAGTCGTCCACCGAGCTCGCCGAGGCCGAGCCGGCATCGTTCGACGCCGTCTGCTGCATGGAAATGATCGAGCACGTCCCCGACCCGCTGGCGATCGTGCGCGACCTCGCGGCGATGGTGAAGCCCGGCGGGCAGGTGTTCCTCTCCACCCTCAACCGCACGCCGGCGGCGTTCGGCGCGGCGATCGTCGGCGCGGAGTACCTCATGCGCCTGTTGCCGCGTGGCACGCACCACTACGCGCAGTTCCTCAAGCCGTCCGAGCTGGCCGCGATGCTGCGTCGCTTCGGGCTGGAGCTCGAGGACATCCAGGGTCTGGCGTACAACCCGATCACGCGCAACGCGAGTCTTTCGCGGAACACTTCCGTGAACTACGTGCTCGCGGCGAGGAAGGTGGGATGAACGCGCTGCCGTTCAAGCCCGACGGGGTGTTCTTCGACCTCGACGGCACGCTGCTCGACAGCGCGCGCGATCTTTACGCCGCGCTGACCGTGTTGTGCGCGGAGCAGGGCGTCGACGCGCCGCCGTTCGAGCGCGTGCGCGAGGTCGTTTCGCGCGGTTCGCGCGCGATGCTCGGCGTGGCGTTCCCCGCGGCCGACGAGGACGCGATTGTGGCGCTCGTGCCGCGTTTCCTCGAAGTCTACGAAGCGGACATGGCGAGCCACACCACGGCGTTCGACGGCGTGGAGGCCATGCTGGCCGGGCTCGACGCGGCCGGCGTCCGCTGGGGGATCGTGACGAACAAGCCGGGCTTCCTCACCGACGCGCTGCTGCCGCGCGCGGTGCCGCACTGGAAGCCGGCGGCGGTCGTGTCCGGCGATACGTTGCCCGTCCGCAAGCCCGATCCTGCGCCGGTGCTGCACGCCTGCGCGACCGCGGGCTGCGACCCGGCGCGCTCGGTCTTCGTCGGCGACGACCGTCGCGACGTGCTCGCCGGCAACGCGGCGGGCCTGTACACGGTGGCCGTGCGTTGGGGGTACCTCGACGGCGGCGATCCCGATACCTGGGGTGCCGATGTCGTCGTGGACGGCGTCGCGGATCTCGCCGCGCTGCTCGGCCTGAAGGAGCTCGCGGCATGAGCGACGGCGCCACGCAGAACTTCGTCGACAAGTGGTTGGCCGTACAGCCGCAGCAGCGGATCGCGCTCGGTTTCGTGGACGAGGCCTCGCGCGACGAACGCGTCGCGCTGGCGGCGCTCGAACAGGAGCTGATCTCGTCCGCCTACGGCATCCGCGAGCCACAGGTGGCCGCCGCGAAGCTGCAGTGGTGGGCCGAGGAACTTTCGGGCGCCGCGGCCAGCGGCGGTCGCCATCCGCTCACCAAGGCCCTGTTCGCGAGTCCGCGCGCGAAGCAGGTGCCGTCCGCGCTGTGGATCGCTCCCGTGCTCGCGGCGATGGCGCAACTGGAGCAGGGCACCTCGTCGGACTTCGCCGCGCAGGTCGCCGCGTCGCGCGGATTGCACGGGGCGCTCGCGGCGTTGGAGAACGCCTGGTGGTTCGGTGTCGACGCGCCGGTGGAATCCGCCGCGCGCGTGGCGACGCTGGCGCACCTCGTGTTCGCGCTGTCCCGGCTCGAGCTCGACGCCGAGCGCGAGCGACTGCCCCTGCCGATGTCGCGACTGGCGCGGCATGGCCTGTCCCGCGGGCAGCTCAAGGCCGACTCGCCCGCGCGCCGCGACGCGATCCGCGCGCAGCTCGCCGAGCTGGCGCAAGGTCTGCGCGAGGCGCTCTCGCTGGCGGAACCCTTGAGTACCTTCCGGGGTGTTGAAGGACGCACGGCGCTCGCCACCGCGAAGTCCGCCTCCCGCGCCGCCGAGCCGTTCGCCGAACTGCACCGGCGCCAGGCGCGCACGGGTCCCGCCACGGCGATCCGCGCCTGGCTCGCCGCCCGGCACGCCGGCCGGTTCGGCTGAACGGATCGTTTCCACGGCGAGCCATTGAGCCAATCAACGCGACCCCCATCTCGGTCACCGTAAGCCGGCCGACGGCTCGTCCCAAGGATCTTCCCCATGTACATCCACGATTCCCCCACCCGCCTGCTGCCCGATGTCGCCTCGCAGGAACACGCCCTGGCCATCGGCACACTCGACTGGGTGGGCATGGACGGCATGGAAATGCCCGTCGCGTTCGATGCCGGTGACGGCGACGTCCGCTCGACGGGCGCCCGCGTCGGTGCGTTCGTGAACCTCACCAAGCCGGAAGCGCGCGGCATCCACATGTCGCGCCTCTACCTGCTGGTGTCGGACGCCCTCTCGGCGGGACCGCTGACGGTCGCGGGCGTGCGGGGTCTGCTGGAATCGTTCCTGTCGTCGCATGAAGGCCTGTCCGACCATGCGCGCATCACCATCGGTTTCGAGCACCTGGTGCGCCGCAAGTCGCTGCGCAGCGACAACAGCGGATGGCGCGCCTACCCGATCACCATCGACGCCACCCTGAGCGGGTCGGAGTTCTGCCTGCAGATCACCACCGACGTCGTCTATTCGTCCACGTGTCCGGCGTCGGCCGCGCTGTCGCGCCAGCTGATCCAGGACAACTTCGCGAAAACCTTCGCCGCCGACCAGCCGCTCGACCGCGAGACGATCCTCGCCTGGCTCGGCACGGAGCAGGGCATCGTCGCCACGCCGCACGCGCAACGCAGCACGGCGACGATCCGCGTCAAGCCGACGGGCGAGGGCGTGTTCAACCTGATCGGCATGATCGACAACGTCGAGAACGCGCTCGGCACGCCGGTGCAGACCGCCGTGAAGCGTGCCGACGAGCAGGCTTTCGCGCTGGCCAACGGCCAGAACCTGATGTTCTGCGAAGACGCCGCCCGCCGCATCCAGAAAGCCCTCTCGGACGACGGCAACATCGCCGACTTCCACCTGCGCGTGGCGCACCACGAAAGCCTGCATCCGCACGACGCGGTGGCGTTCGCTTCGAAGGTGCAGCGCTAATGCGAACCGCAGGACCGTAGGAGCGCGCCCTGCGCGCGACATCTTTTCGCGAGGAGCTCGGGCTCTGTAGCTCACGGCTCTCAAGGATGTCGCGCGCAGGGCGCGCTCCTACCGGATCCCCGGCAACAGCAGGGGATCGAGCCTCACCCCGAACCAGTTGAAGCCCCAGTGCACGTGCGGTCCCGTCGCGCGGCCCGTCTTGCCGGCCGCACCGATCACCTCGCCCTGGCTGACGCGTTGACCGACCTTCACGTCGATCCGTGAAAGATGCAGGAAGTTCGACGACAGGCCGAACCCGTGATCGAGCAGCACGGTGCCACCGGTCAGGTAGAGGTCGGGGTTCGCGAACGTGATCACGCCCGCCGCGGGCGCCTTCACCGGCGTGCCTTCCGGTACCGCGATGTCCATGCCCGAATGCGGCGCCTTCGGATCGCCGTTGTAGATCCGCTGGTTGCCGAAGCGGCCGCTGATCCGCCCCGTCACCGGCCAGACGAAGCCTTTCGCGAAGTCCTCGCGGTCGTCGTCGCGGTTGCGCGCGGCGACCACCGACGCCTGTTCGCGTTCGATGCGCGCCGCGATGGCCGGGGGCGGATTGACCGTCTTCGGCGGCACGCCTTCCACGCGCTCGATGGGCCAGTCGCGAGGGGTGACGGCCACGCTTCGCGTCGTCGTGCCGAGCGTCACGGCCACCGGACCCTGCTCGTCGCGGCCCACGCCGAAGACGAAGACGCCGTCGTCGCCGACGTGCACCGGCTTGCCGGCGACGGCGACCTTCGTGCCGGGCGCCACGTGGCCGATCACCAGCGCGCCTTGCGAGACGGTGGCGGGAAGGTCGGGCACGGCGGCGAGCGCCGTGCCAGCCATCGCCGCCGCGGCGAGCGCCGCTACGATTCTTCTCATCGATCGAAGGTCAGGCGCTGGCCGCGAACGTTTCCGTCCACCGTCTTGCCGTCGAAAACGCGCTGTCCGTTGACGAACGTCGACGCGATGCTGCTGCTGAAGGTGTAACCCTCGAACGGCGACCAGCCGCACTTGGACAGCACCTCTTCGCGCGTCACGGTGTGCGGCTTGTTCGGATCGACGAGCACGAGATCCGCGGCATAGCCTTCGCGAAGGAAGCCGCGGTTCTCGACGTTGAAGAGCTTCGCCGGATTGTGGCAGACCGTCTCCACGATGCGCTCCAGGGTGAGCCTGCCCTCGGTCACGCGCTGCAGGGCGGCCTGCAGAGCGAACTGCACGAGCGGCAGGCCGGAGGGAGCCTTGTCGTACTTCTGCTCCTTTTCCTCGAGCAGGTGCGGCGCATGGTCCGTAGCGAGGACGTCAAGCCGGCCCTCGGCCAGCGCCTTCGTGATGGCCTCGCGATCGGCTTCCTCCTTGATCGCGGGATTGCACTTGATGAGGAAGCCCTTCTCGTCGTAATCGGCCTTGCCGCCGAAATGGAGGAAGTGCACGCAGGTCTCGGCCGTGATGCGCTTGCCCTCGATCGGGCCCGGCTCGAACAGCGCGAGCTCGTCGGCGGTCGAGATGTGCAGCACGTGCAGGCGGGTGTCGTGCTTCTTCGCGAGCGAGATCGCGAGACGCGTGGACTTGATGCAGGCCTCGCGCGAGCGGATGTTCGGGTGCTCCCACGCCGGGATGTCCTCGCCGTACTTCTCGTGGGCCTTCGCGAGGTTCGCGTCGATCATCGGGGTGTCTTCGCAGTGCGTGATGATCGGTACCGGGGTGTCGCGGAAGATGCCGTCGAGCGTCTCCGGGTTGTCCACCAGCATGTTGCCGGTGGACGCACCCATGAACACCTTCACGCCCGGGGCCGCCTTCGGGTCGAGTGCCCGGATCGCCTCGAGGTTGTCGTTGCTCGCACCCATGTAGAACGCGTAATTGACCACGGACGAACCGGCCGCGATGTCGTACTTGTTCTCGAGCGATTCGCGGTCGAGCGCGGGCGGCTTCGTGTTGGGCATCTCCATGAAGCTGGTGATGCCGCCGGCGGCGCAGGCGCGCGATTCGTGCGCGATGTCGGCCTTCTGCGTTAGACCCGGCTCGCGGAAGTGCACCTGGTCGTCGATCATGCCGGGAAGCAGCCACAGGCCCGTGGCGTCGATCACCTGCTCGTCACGTTCCTTTTCCAGGTTCTGCGCGATGGTCGCGATTTTTCCGTCACGGACGCGGAGGTCGGCGACGAACCGCTTGCCCTCGTTGACGAGTTCGGCGTTCTTGATGAGCCAGGCATCAGTCATGGGTATGTGCTCCTTGGGCGCCGCAGCGGCGCAGGACGAAGTGATCGGGAACGGGATCGTGGCCGCCGGCGCACATCGGCTGGCAGCGCAACAGGCGCCAGGCGCCGAGGGTGCCGCCGCGCAACGGACCGAAGCGCGCTATGGCAACGCGTGCATAATCGGAACAGGATGGGTGGAAGCGGCAGCGGGCTCCCAGCATCGGGCTCAGCCACCGCTTGTAGAAGGACAACAGGAATAGGAGGAGGCGGGTCACTGTGGGTCCGGTGTCGACCGGCGTAGGCCAATGCACAGTATCCCAGAAGATAGGTTGCTGGGGTAACGCATCTGGGCTATAACACCCCGCCGCCACGGCTACCGAGGTGAAGGATATGGCGAAAAACGCTCGTAGTTCCGCAGCCGCCAAAGGCGCCGCCAAGAAGGGCGGGGCAGGCGACGTGAAGAAGACAGGGAAAGTCGTGGCCGGGGCGAAGGCGACGAAGGCGCCGGCGAAGGCCGCCGTGCGCGCCGCGGCGAAGCCCGCCACGAAGAGCGCCGCGAAGCCGGTGGCCAAGAAGGCGGCCGCGCCCGCGAAGAAGGCCGCTGCCGCGCCGGCGACGAAGGCCGTCGCGAAGAAGCCGGTCGCGAAGGCGGCTCCGGTGAAGAAGGCCGCCGCCGCGAAGAAGGAAGCGCCGCAGGCCACCAGCAAGACCACGGCAAAGCCGGCACCGGCCAAGGCCGCGCCGGTCGCCACGACCAAGGCGGCACCCGCGAAGTCCGCCAGCAAGACACCCGCGGCCCCGAAGGCCGCACCCGCCCCGGCGCCGAAGCCGGCGGCCAAGACCGCCGCGGCGGCCGTACCCGCGCCCGACACGGGTCGCAAGGCATCGGCCGTTGCCGCCACACCGCCCCGGACGGCGTCCGCGGTGGGTGGCGAATCCTCATCCAGAACCGAGAAGTCCGCGCAAGCCAGCATGAACAGCACTGCCCCCAATTCCGCCGACAACGGCATCACGCGCGAAGACGGCCGCTACGCGCTGCCCGCTTCCACCATCATCGACCTGCCGAAGGGCTATCGCCCGAACGACGACGAGGAGTACATGAATCCTCGCCAGCTCGCCTACTTCCGCAACAAGCTGAAGGATTGGCGCGAGCAGCTCGTCGAGGAGTCGCGCCAGACGATGGACAACCTCCGCGAGGAAGTCCGCGACGTGGGCGACGAAGCCGAGCGCGCCACCCGCGAGACGGAAAACTCGCTCGAGCTGCGCACACGCGACCGCTACCGCAAGCTGATCTCCAAGATCGACAAGGCGCTGCGCCGCATCGAGGAAGGCCGCTACGGCTTCTGCGAGGAGACCGATGAGGAAATCGGCGTGGACCGTCTCGACGCGCGCCCGATCGCCACGCTCTCGCTCGATGCGCAGGAGCGCCGCGAGCACCTGCAGAAGCAGATGGGCGACTGAAGCCTTTCCGGCTTCGCCATGAAAAAGCCCCGCATCGCGGGGCTTTTTTTTAACTGCCGTGAGCCGGACGGGAGCCGATCGCATCGGCGATCCCGCGGCGGCGGGCCGACGGAGCGATCGAGCGAACCCGTCAGTGCCCCAGAGCCTCCGCCGCGTACGCTTTCAGCCTCGCCAGCATCGCTGCGAGCCCGTTGGACCGCGTCGGCGACAGATGCTTGGCCAGCCCGATCTGCTGGATGAAATCGGGCGGCGTATCGACGATCTCCTGCGCGGGGCGATCGGAGTACACCCGCAGGACCAGCGCGATGAGGCCGGAAACGATCGCCGAATCGCTCGCGGCATCGAAGTGCATCTTCGATGCGTCGCCCGAGGGGATCAGCCACACCATCGACTGGCAGCCGTGGACGCGGTTCTCTTCGGTCTTGCGATCGTCCGGGAAGGGCGGCAGCTGCCGGCCGAGGTCGATCAGGTACTGGTAGCGCTCCGTCCAGTCGCCGAAAAAGGCGAACTCCTCGGCGATGGCGGCCTGGGCGTCGAGGGCGGTGGGTTCGAGAGGCGTGCTCATGCCTTCACCACGCTCCAGCGCGTGCCCTGCGCACCGTCCTCGATCGCGATGCCCAGCTCCTTGAGCTGGTCGCGGATGGCGTCCGAACGGGCGAAGTCCTTTGCCGCGCGGGCCGCGCGGCGCTCCTCGAGGAGCGCCTCGATCGCGGCGGCGTCGATCTCCTCGCCGGTATTGCCCTGCCGGAACCAGGCTTCCGGGTCCTGCTGGAGCAGGCCCAGCAGCGCGCCGCCGCCGATCAGCGCGGCCTTGGCGGCCGCGCGCTCGCCGCCCGTGGCGCGACGGGCCGCATCGGCGAGCTGCGAGAGCTCCGCCAGCGCCTGAGGCGTGTTCAGGTCGTCGCATAGCGCGGCCTCGACCGCCGCCGGCACGACGGGATCGCCCGCAACGACGTCGGCCATGTCGCGCAGCACGCCGTACCAGCCGTCGAGCGTGCGCACGGACTGCGTCATCGCCGCGTCCGACCAGTCCAGCGGCTGGCGGTAATGGCCGCGCAGCAGCATCAGTCGGAGGGCCTCGCCGGGGTGCTTGCCGAGCAGCTCGTGCAGCTGGAGCACGTTGCCGAGCGACTTCGACATCTTGCGGCCGTCGAAGGTCAGCATGCCGTTGTGCAGCCAGAAGCGGGCGAACGTCTTGCCGCCGTGGGCGCACATGCTCTGGGCGATCTCGTTCTCGTGGTGCGGGAACGTCAGGTCGACACCACCGGCGTGGATGTCGATGGTGTCGCCGAGGTGGGCCTCGCTCATGGCGGAGCACTCGATGTGCCAGCCGGGTCGGCCACGGCCCCACGGGCTGTCCCAGCCGGGCAGGGTGTCGTCGGACGGCTTCCAGAGCACGAAGTCGCCCGGGCTCTTCTTGTAGGGAGCGACCTCCACGCGCGCGCCGGCGAGGAGCTCGTCGGGATCGCGGCCCGACAGCGCGCCGTAGGCGGGGAAGGACTCGACGTGGAACAGCACGTGCCCTTCGGCCTCGTACGCGTGCCCGGTGGCGATCAGGCGCTCGATCATCGCCACGATCTGGGGAATGTGGTCCGTGGCGTGCGGCTCGACGTCCGGGGGCGCCACGCCGAGGCGGGCGGTGTCCTCGCGGTACGCCTGGGCGAAGCGCTCGGTGATCTGGGCGATGGGCACGCCCGCGGCGGCGGCCGCCTTGTTGATCTTGTCGTCGACGTCCGTGATGTTGCGGGCATACACCACGTGCGGGAAATGCCGGCGCAGCAGCTTGACCAGGACGTCGAACACGACCGGAGGCCGCGCGTTGCCGATGTGGATGTAGTTGTAGACGGTCGGCCCACAGACGTACATCGTCACCCGCTGCGGATCCAGGGGGGCGAACGCCTCCGTGCGGCGCGAAAGGGTGTTGTAGAGCGAGATCGGCATCGAGGTTCCGTGGGGGCAGCGCGCTTCGGGTGACCGGCCGGAGATAGTAGCAAGGGATGGCCCCGTTCTGGGGCGGGTCGGCGTGCCTTGCACGCGCGGGGGGCGAATCGGTTGACATGGAGGACGCCCTTTTTCTCAGGCCCTTCTAAGCGTGGATTCAGCGTGATCTTGATGAAATGCTCGCCAGCGGGCGCGCCTGTGCACCTGCCTGGAGGTTTACCTACATGTCTCGCCTGCTCATCCCCGCGCTCATCCTCGCGGTTTTCGCCACCGGTGCCAGCGCCCAGGACGGACGCTATGGCCCGCCGCCGGGTCCGCCGCCGGCCGGTCCGGACGACAACACCCATTTCGGCTGGGCCGACGTGCTGCGCGTCGATCCGGTGTACGGCGTCGCGCGTGTCGAAACGCCGCGCCAGGAGTGCTACGACCAGCCGGTGGTCCGCCGCGAATCCAGTGGTAACTCCACGGCCGGCACGATCCTGGGCGCCGTCGTGGGCGGCGTGCTCGGCAACACCGTCGGCAAGGGCGACGGCCGCAAGGCCGCGACCGTGGTCGGCGCGGTCGCCGGCGGCGCCGTCGGCAACAACATCTCCCGCAGCGGCGACCGCACGTACGAAAGCACCGAAACCCGCTGCCGCGACGTCAGCTCGATCTCCGAGCAGCGCCGCATCGCGGGCTACGACGTCGAGTACCGCTACCGCGGCGAGGTCTACGTGTCCCGCCTGAACTACGATCCGGGCGAGCGCCTGCGGGTCCGGGTGAACGTCTCGCCGGCGGATTGAGGCGGGCGACGCGGCGCGACGGAAGGCCACGGGGAACCGTGGCCTTCTCGTTTCCGGGGCCGGCCACCACGCCCGCCTTACCGCCCACCCATTGCGCGCCGCACCAATACCCGGCATCATCGGCGTTCCTTTCAAGGCTCCGACCCTGTGTCCCACACCGTCTACACCGCGATCGTCCTGACCAGCGCCCGTATGGCCGCGGGGATGACGTCGCGTGCTCGTCGACCGTACATCGGATACTCGGCCGGGTAGGCTGTCGCGCGCGTTTCATTCGTACCGACTAAAAAACCCGGCCATGCGCCGGGTTTTTTCGTTTCCGATTCCTCCTTTCCACCACGGCCCCCGGGCCACCGACCGATCTGGACCGCCATGACCGTTCGCCATTTCCTCTCCACCCAGGACTACAGCCGCGCCGAGATCGACGCGCTGCTCGAGCAGGCCGCCGCGTTCAAGCGGTCGCCGCAGGGCCAGCAGCTGGCCGGCAAGTCGATCGCGCTGATGTTCTTCAACCCGTCGATGCGGACGCGGACGAGCTTCGAGCTGGGCGCGTTCCAGCTGGGCGGTCATGCGATCGTGCTGTCCCCGGGCAAGGACGCCTGGCCGATCGAGTTCGAGGTCGGTTCGGTGATGGACGGCGACACGGAAGAGCACATCGCCGAGGTGGCGCGCGTGCTTTCGCGCTACGTCGACCTGATCGCGGTCCGCGCGTTTCCCAAGTTCGTCGACTGGTCCGTCGATCGCCAGGACAAGGTGCTCAACGCGTTCGCGCGCTACGCCACGGTGCCCGTGATCAACCTCGAGACGATCACCCATCCTTGTCAGGAGCTGGCCCACGCGCTGGCGCTGAAGGAGCATCTCGGGGATCTGCAGAACAAGAAATACGTGCTGACCTGGACGTACCATCCGAAGCCGCTGAACACGGCGGTGGCGAATTCGGCGCTGCTGATCGCCACCAAGATGGGCATGGACGTCACGCTGCTGTGCCCGACGCCCGAATACATCCTCGACGAGCGCTACATGGAATTCGCCCGGACCAACGCCCGCGAAAACGGCGGATCCCTGCAGGTGTCGCACGACATCGAGTCGGCCTACAGCGGCGCGCACGTGATCTACGCGAAGAGCTGGGGCGCCATTCCGTACTTCGGCCGCTGGGACGAGGAAAAGGCGATCCGCGACGCCAACAAGCACTTCATCGTCGACGAGGCCAAGATGGCCCTGACCGACAACGGCCTCTTCAGTCATTGCCTCCCGCTGCGCCGGAACGTCAAGGCGACGGACGCGGTGATGGATTCCCCGGCCTGCATCGCCATCGATGAAGCCGAGAACCGCCTGCACGTGCAGAAGGCGGTCATGGCGTCCCTCATCTCCCAGCCGGGCACGACATCCGGCCTCGGTTTCTGATCCTTCCCATCCGCCAAGCCCACTCTTTTTCCTCGGAGCCCGCATGTCCAGCAACGATATCGTCCTCGCCTTCTCGGGCGGCCTCGACACCAGCTTCTGCGTTCCCTATCTGATCGAGCGCGGCTACGCCGTGCACACCGTCTTCGTGGACACGGGCGGCGTGTCGGCCGAGGAGCGCGAGTACATCGAGCAGCGCGCCCACGAGCTCGGCGCCGCGTCGCATCGCACCGTCGACGCCGCCCAGGCGATCTGGGACACCTTCGTCACGCCGCTGATCTGGGCCGGCGAGTTCTATCAGGGCCAGTACCCGCTGCTGGTCTCGGACCGCTACCTGATCGTGAAGGCGTCGCTGGAGCGCTGCGACGAACTCGGCACGAAGCTGTTCGCGCACGGCTGCACCGGCATGGGCAACGACCAGGTGCGCTTCGACCTCACCGTGAAGGCCCTCGGCGACTACACCATCGTGGCGCCGATCCGCGAGATCCAGCGCGAGCACACGCAGGTGCGCGCGTACGAGCAGAAGTACCTCGAGGACAAGGGCTTCGAAGTCCGCGCCAAGACCAAGCACTACACGATCAACGAGAACGTGCTGGGCGTGACCATCTCGGGCGGCGAGATCGACGCATGGGAAATTCCGGAAGAAGGCGCCGTCGCCTGGTGCGCGCCGCGCTCCGAATGGCCGGTGGAACCGCTGCGCATCGAGCTCGGCTTCGAGAAGGGCACGGCCGTGTCGCTCAACGGCAAGGCCGCGTCGGGCCCCGAGATCCTCGGCTTCCTCAACCGCGAGCTGGCGAAGTACGGCGTCGGCCGCAGCCTCTACACCGGCGACACTAACATCGGCCTGAAGGGCCGCATCGTGTTCGAGGCGCCGGCGCTGACCGCGCTGCTCACCGCGCATCGCGCGCTCGAGGAGACCGTGCTGTCGAAGCAGCAGAACCGCTTCAAGCCGGAGATCGGCCGCAAGTGGACCGAGGTGGCGTACGAGGGCTTCTTCAACGACCCGATCAAGGCCGACCTCGAGGCGTACCTCGTGTCGACGCAGCGAAAGGTCGACGGCAAGGTCGTCATCGAGACGCGCGGCGGCACCGTCTACGCGGTCAAGGTCGAATCGAAGAACATCCTGCATTCGAAGAAGGCCACCTACGCGCAGGCCGCCGACTGGGGCGTCGCGGAGGCCGAGGGCTTCATCAAGCTCTACGGCATGAGCTCGACCATCTGGGCGGAAGTCGACCGCGCGAACGGGAACTGATCCGGACTCATGGACACGCTTCTTCAGGACACCCTCACGCACCTGCGCGCGCTCGTCGGATACGACACGCGCAACCCGCCACGAACCATCGGCACCGACGGGATCTTCGACTACCTCCGCGCGAACCTTCCGGGGTTCCAGGTGGAGGTCACGGATTTCGGTGCCGGTGCCGTGAACCTCTATGCCGTGCGCGGCAAGCCGAAATACCTGTTCAACGTGCACCTGGATACCGTGCCGGACTCGCCGCACTGGACGGCGAGCCCGCACGAGTTGCGCGTGACGGACGATCGCGCGATCGGCCTCGGCGCCTGCGACATCAAGGGCGCCGCGGCCGCGCTCGTGGCCGTCGCCAACGCGAGCCAGGGCGACATGGCGCTGCTGCTGTCGACCGACGAGGAAGCCAACGATGCGCGCTGCATCGACGGCTTCCTCGCGACGCCGCGCGACTACGAGGCGGTGATCGTCGCCGAGCCGACGAAGGGTGAGGCGGTGCTGGCGCATCGCGGCATCCATTCGGTGCAGATGCGTTTCCAGGGCAGGGCGGGGCATGCGTCCGGCGAGCAGAAGCCGTCGGACAGCGCGCTCCACCAGGCCATCCGCTGGGGCGCCGCCGCGCTCGACCACGTGCAGGCGCAGTCGCACGAGCGCTTCGGTGGCCTCACCGGCCTGCGCTTCAACATCGGCAAGGTCGAGGGCGGCATCAAGGCCAACGTGATCGCGCCCACCGCCGACGTGCGCTTCGGCTTCCGGCCGCTGCCGTCGATGGACGCCGACCGTCTCCTCGAGACGTTCCGCACGCTCGTCGAGCCGCATCCCGTGGAATACGGCGAAACGTTCCGTGGCGACTCCCTGCCGGCAGGCGACACGGCCACGGCGGAGGCACGCCGCCTCGCCGCGCGCGACCTGGCCGACGAACTCGGCATCCCGGTCGGCAACGCCGTCGACTTCTGGACCGAGGCGGCGCTGTTCTCGAAGGCCGGGTACACCTGCTTCGTTTACGGCCCCGGCGACATCGCGCAGGCGCACAGCGCCGACGAATGGGTCGCCCTCGACCAGCTCGCACATTACGCCCAGACCATCCATCGGATCGTGGACAGTGGACTCTAATAAGCACACCAGGAAAACGATCGTCCGCCTGCTCTCGTCGATGGGCAGCGCGCGCGAAATCCAGCAGTACCTCAAGCGTTTCTCGCAGGTGGACGCCGCGCGCTTCGCCGTGGTGAAGGTCGGCGGCGCGGTCCTGCGCGACGAGTTGCCGGACCTCACGTCGTCGCTGTCGTTCCTGCAGCAGGTCGGCCTGACGCCGATCGTGCTGCACGGCGCGGGTCCGCAGCTCGACGAAGAGCTTTCGGCGGCGGGCATCGAGAAGAAGACCGTCAACGGCTTGCGCGTCACCTCGCCGGAAGCGCTGGCGATCGTGCGCCGCGTGTTCCAGGCGCAGAACCTGCGGCTGGTCGAGGCCCTGCAGGAGGTCGACACGCGTGCCACGTCCGTGCCATCGGGCGTGTTCACCGCGGACTACCTCGACCAGGACACCTTCGGTCTGGTGGGGCGCGTGCGCGACATCAACCTCGCGCCGATCGAGGCGAGCCTGCGCGCGGGTTCCATTCCCGTGATCGCGAGCCTCGGCGAAACCGACGCCGGCCAGATCCTCAACATCAACGCCGACTTCGCCGCTAACGAGCTCGTGCGCGTGCTGCAGCCATACAAGATCGTCTTCCTCACCGGTACGGGAGGCCTGCTCGACGGCGACGGCAACGTGATCGATTCGATCAACCTGTCGACCGAATACGACCAGTTGCTGCAGCAGCCATGGCTGCATTCGGGCATGCGCCTGAAGATCGAGCAGATCAAGGACCTGCTCGACGACCTGCCGCTGACCTCGTCGGTGTCGATCACGCGGCCCGCCGAACTGGCGAAGGAACTGTTCACGCACAAGGGTTCCGGCACGCTGGTCCGGCGCGGCGAGCGCGTGCTGCGCTTCGATTCGTGGAACGACGTCGATCTCGACCGCATGCGCCAGCTCATCGAATCGAGCTTCGGCCGCACGCTCGTCGGTAACTACTTCGAACGCACGAAGCTGTATCGCCTCTACGTCTCGGAGAACTACCGCGCGGCGATGATCCTCACGCAGGAGGAAGGCTTCGCGTATCTCGACAAGTTCGCGGTGCTGGACGACGCGCAGGGCGAAGGCCTCGGTCGGGCCGTATGGCAGGTGATGCGCGACGAGAACCCGAAGCTGTTCTGGCGTTCGCGCCACGGCAACGTGATCAACCACTTCTACTACGCGGAGTCGGACGGCTGCTTCAAGCAGACGCGCTGGAAGGTGTTCTGGTACGGCCTGGACAGCTTCGCCGACATCGAACGTTGCGTCGCGCACAGCGCCACGCGCGAACCCACCCTGCAGGACTGAACGGTCATGGCGAACAAGACCATCGGCATCGTCGGCGCGCGTGGCCACACGGGCGCGGAACTGATCAAACTCATCGTCGGTCATCCGGGCCTCGATCTCGCGTTCGTCTCGTCGCGCGAGCTCGACGGGCAGCGCCTGGCCGATCACAGCGACGCCTACGCGGGCGAGCTCCTCTTCAGCAATCTCGATCCGGCCGGCGTGGCGGCCGCCGGCGCCGACGTGGTGGTGCTCGCGCTGCCCAACGGCAAGGCCGCGCCGTACGTGGAGGCGATCGACAAGGCGGGGGGATCCACGGTGATCGTGGACCTCTCGGCCGACTATCGCTTCGACGAGCGCTGGTACTACGGCCTGCCCGAGCTCTACCGCGACCGCTGGCGCGGCGAGAAGCGCATCAGCAATCCCGGTTGCTACGCGACCGCCGTCCAGGTGTCCATCGCGCCGATCAAGGACTTGCTCGCGGCACCTCCGGTGTCCTTCGGCGTATCGGGCTACTCGGGCGCCGGAACCACGCCGTCCGACCGCAACGATCCCGAGAAGCTGCGCGACAACCTGATGCCGTACTCGCTGACGGGACACATGCACGAGAAGGAAGCGAGCCGCCACCTCGGCCTGCCCGTCGAATTCATGCCGCACGTGGCGCCGCACTTCCGCGGCCTCACCGTCACCACGAACCTGTATCTGGCGAAACCGGCGAAGCGCGAGGACATCGTGCGCCGCTACGAGGCCCGGTTCGAGAACGAGAAGCTCATCCATGTCGTCGACGAGGCGCCGTGGGTCAGCCGGATCGCGAACCGTCACCATCTCGAGGTCGGCGGCTTCGCGCTGTCGACAGATGGCCGTCGCGTGGTCGTCGTGGCCACCCTCGACAACCTGCTCAAGGGCGCGGCGACCCAGGCCATGCAGAACGTCAATCGCGCGCTCGGCTTCGACGAGCTCACCGCCATCCCGCTGTAGCGCACCAAGGAATCATCGATGACCCAGCCGCTCTGGCAGAAATCCGACACGCAGGTCGACGCGCGCATCATGCGGTTCCTCGCGGGCAACGACGTCGTGCTCGATCGCGAGTTCTTCCTCCACGACATCACCGCGAGCAAGGCGCACGTCGAAGGCCTCGCCAACATCGGGGTCGTCAGCACAGACGAGCGCGACGCGCTCAAGCGCGAACTCGACGCGCTGGCCGCCGACTTCTCCGCGGGCAGCTTCGTGCTCGACGAGCGTTTCGAGGACGGGCACTCGGCGATCGAGGCGCGCCTGACGGAGCGCCTTGGCGACGCCGGGCGCCGTGTGCATACCGGGCGTAGCCGCAACGACCAGATCCTCGTGGCCACGCGTCTGTGGCTGAAGGAAAAGCTGGCGACGCTCGAGGCCCTGTGCCGCCGCATCGCGGAGGTCTGCCTCGAGCGGGCCGCCGGCGAGGCGCTGCCGATGCCCGGCTACACGCACATCCAGCGCGCGGTGGTCTCGTCCACCGGCATGTGGTTCGCCGCGTTCGCGGAGGCGTTCATCGACAACACGCTGCGCGCCCGGCAGGCGCTGGAACTGATCGACGCGAATCCCCTCGGCACCGCCGCGGGCTACGGCGTGAACGTGGGGCTCGACCGCGCGCATACGACGCAGGCGCTCGGTTTCGGCCGCATGCAGGTGTCGCCGATCTACGCGCAGCTGTCGCGCGGCAAGTTCGAGATGGCGGCGCTCGACGCCGTCGGCACGGCGCTGCTGGACACGCGCCGGCTCGCGTGGGATCTCTCGCTGTTCACCACCGCCGAGTTCGACTTCGTGAAGCTGCCCGCGGAGTACACGACGGGCTCGTCGATCATGCCGAACAAGCGCAATCCCGACGTCGTCGAACTGCTGCGCGCAAGCTACGCGAGCGTGGCGGCGGCGCGTACCGAGATCGAGCAGCTGCTCTCGCTGCCGTCGGGCTACCAGCGCGACCTGCAGTTCTCCAAGGGCTCGCTGTTCCATGGCTTCTCCATGGGGCTCGGCGCCCTGGAACTGCTGCCGGACATGCTCGCCCGTTTCGAGTGGAAGGCCGACCGCATGCGCGCGGCCATCGAGCCGGCGATGTACGCGACCGACGTCGCGATCGAGCAGGCCGTGGCCGGCGTGCCGTTCCGCGACGCGTATCGGGCGGCGGCGGAGACGGCTGCGTCGGCGGGCGAGGGGCGCTCGCCCGAATCGAGTCTCGCCGCGCGCACGTCGCCCGGCGCGGGCAACGACCTGATGCTCGACACGTTGCGCGCGCGCCTCGCGGCGTTGGGCTGACGGCGGATCGCCGCTGGGCGGCGATCCGGGCGGTCGCAAGAGGCGTGGCAGGGGAGGATCGATGGCGTTCACCGAACAAGCGCTGCCACCCTGGCGGCGCGCCGTCCTCAAGGTCGGCAGCAGCCTGCTGACGACGCCGGAGGGCGCCTTGACCGGCGCCCACGCCGCCGCGCTCGCGTCCTTCGTCGCGGCCTCCCGCGCGCAGGGACGCGAGGTGGTGATCGTTTCCTCGGGCGCGGTGGCGGCGGGCCGTGGCCTTGCCGCGCCACAGCGGGGCAGCGGACTGGTCGGACGCCAGGCGCTCGCCGCGCTCGGACAGACGCGCCTCGTCGCGCTCTGGCAGGGGTTCTTCGACGACGCGGCGGTGGCGCAGGTGCTGCTCACGCACGACGACCTGCGCCACCGGCGCCGTTACCTCAACGCGCGCTCCACGCTGCGTGAATTGCTGGCCCTCGGCGCCATTCCGGTCATCAACGAGAACGACACCGTCGCGGTGGACGAGCTGAAGGTCGGCGACAACGACAACCTCGCGGCCATCGTCGCGGCGCTCGTCGACGCGGACCTCCTGCTCATCGCGTCCGACGTGGCCGGCCTGTACAGCGCGGACCCGCGCGCGGTCATCGACGCGGTGGCCATCGACGATGTCGCGGCCGTCACGCCCGCGCTCCTGGCCAGCGCCGGCGGCGCCGGCAGTCGGGCCGGCACGGGCGGCATGCGCACGAAGCTCGAAGCGGCGGACAAGGCCGCCTCGGCGGGCATCGAGACGGTCATCTTCGACGGCCGGAACGCGGCCGTCGTGGGCCGGCTCGCCAGCGGATCGCTGTCCGGCACGCGTTTCCGCGCGCAGGGCGGCCGTGTCGCCGCGCGTACGTCCTGGCTGCGCCACGCGCCGATCGCGGGACGTATCGACGTCGACGCGGGGGCGGCCGCCGCGCTGCGTTCGCGCGGGGCGTCCCTCCTGCCCGGCGGCGTGACGAGCGCCACGGGCGACTTCGCACGGGGCGACGTCGTCGAGGTGGGCGAGGGCGACCGCGTCATCGCCCGCGGCATCGCGCAGTACGCGGCGGGCGACATCCGCCGCCTCGCCGGCAGGCACACGCGCGAGATCGAGGCCATGCTCGGCTACAGTTACGGCGAGACGATCATCCACCGCGACGACCTCGTCGTCCTTCCCGGCTGAGGGAGAGCGCCATGACATCGGATCTTCGCGAACGCGCACTGGCCTGCAGGGACGCCGCCGCCGCGGTGGGGGCGCTGGGCACCGCGGCGAAGCGTCGCCTGCTGCACCGGATGGCGTCGTGCCTTGCGGAGGACGCGTCGCTCGTCGTCGCGGCGAACGCGCTCGACATGGAGTCGGCCCGCGCGAACGGGTCGAGCGACGCCATGCTCGATCGCCTGCGCCTTGATCCGTCGCGGATCGACGGCATCGTCACGGCGATCCGCGACGTCGCCGCGTTGCCCGATCCGGTCGGCGTCGTCACGCGTCGCGACGTGCGACCCAACGGTATCGTCGTCGAGCGCGTGCGCATTCCGCTCGGGGTCGTCGCGATGATCTACGAAGCGCGCCCCAACGTCACGGCGGATGCCGCCGCGCTCTGCCTGATGGCGGGCAATGCCGTGATCCTGCGCGGCGGATCGGACGCCATGAGCTCGAACCTCGCCATCGCCGCGTCGCTGCGGCGCGCGCTGCGCGAGGAGGGCCTGCCGGAAGCGGCCATCACCCTGCTGGACGATCCGCGTCGCGAAACGATGGTCGAGCTGCTCCAGCTCGCCGACATCGTCGATCTCGCGATTCCCCGCGGCGGCGAAGGCCTCATCCGCTTCGTCACGGAGCACGCGCGCGTGCCGGTGATCAAGCACTACAAGGGCGTCTGCCACCTCTACGTCGACCGCGCGGCGGACCCCGATCTCGCGCTGCGCCTGCTCGTCGACGGCAAGACGAGCCGACCCGGTGTGTGCAATGCGCTCGAGACGTTGCTGGTCCATCGCGACATCGCCCCAGCGTTCCTTCCGCCAGCCATCGCGCGACTGCGCGAACTCGGCGTCGAAGTCCGCGCCGACGACGCGACGCGCGCGCTTGTCGCCGGCCTGTCGCCGGCCAGCGAGGACGACTACGCCGCGGAATTCCTGGCGCTGATCCTCGCCGTCCGTATCGTCGACGACGTCGACGACGCCATCGCGCACATCCGGCGCTACGGTTCGGATCACACCGAAGTGATCGCCACGACGGATACCGCGGCGGCAAGCCGCTTCGTCCATGCGCTGCGTTCGGCGGTGGTGATGGTGAACGCGTCGTCGCGCTTCAGCGACGGCGGCGAACTCGGCCTGGGCACGGAAATCGGCATCTCCACGACGCGCCTCCACGCCTACGGCCCCATGGGGGCCGAATCCCTGACGATCGAACGCTTCGTCGTCCGCGGCGAAGGCCAGACCCGCCACCCGACCTGACCCGAATCGCGCCCAGGTGCGCTCCAACAGCCAGTTGGAGCGCACCTGGGCGCGACATCCTTTGAGGCCATGAGCAACAGGCCCTGCGGTTGCGAAAGATCGTCGTACCTACAGGCTCACGTGCGCAGGGAATACTCCCGGATGACTGTTCCAGGTCGTTGAATTCAGCCTCGTCGCTGACACAGAAGCATTCAATATGCTGCGAGGAGCTTACCTACGCGCCCTCGAGCACGGGACTACAGCAGAACTAGGGTTGGCGACAGAAAATCATCCGGCCGTTCGGAAGGGCGGCCAGCAGGGACGTAGGCAATTGGAGGGCGTACATGCGTTCGAGCAAATGGCTGCTGTGACGAGTGCCAGCGCCGTCTCGTCCCTTTGGATGATGTCGCTTGCGACATGGAAAACATACTGGTGGAAATCGCGCCGCTTTTTCAAAGCGTCGCGTTCGAGGTTCTTCGTCGCCATGTTCCTTCTCGCACCGATCGCGGCGGTGCCCGAAATGATTCCGGCGATTTTTTCGGTTCCAGGCGACGCTTCCGTGCACCCTTGGCTTCGTGGCCTCGACTTCGCTGCGATCGTTTTGACGTACAGAACGTGGATGGCGTCCCAAAGGCCTTTCTCGCCGGATGTCTCGAGGTTCCATGTGCTCGCGACCTGTGCTTCGCCGTGGTTCCTTCGCGCTAGTAGAGCGGTCGGCGCCTTCGTCGCATCCTGGCCAGTCATGTTGCTGACCATCGGCCTGACGGTTCTTGGCGACCTGCGAGCGGCCGTGACTGCCTTGCTGGCAGTTGGCTCAGCATGGGTCGCCGGCGGCGCAAGAACGTGGTGGCCTTGGCAAATGCGGTTCCATGCGCGTCACGACCTTCGATCGAGCGAGCGGACGGCCACCGTGCTTCTGCGCAGCGCATGGACCGACATGAGTCCAGCGCGTCACGCCGGAAATCTCGTGCGGTACGCGTCCATTGGAGGCGTCGTGGCGTGGAGCACGCATTTCGCAGCATCCGACGACGGGATGGCTGTGTCGACGGTGGTGCTGATCGCTTCGGGTGCCGTAGCGGTGATTCCCATCCGTGGCATGGCTGAGGCTGCGCGCGAACGTATGCTCGGGGTGGCTCCGATGCTCGCTATCGCGCCGCGCATTGAATGGCTGTGCGCCGCGCGGGTCCTTGTCGGTGCGTGGTTCGTCGTCGCCATGGAGGTCGTTGTCGTCCTTGGCGCTGGTGCTGGAGATCTGCCCATGGGCGCGCCGCTACTGGCATCCACGATGGCGAATGGGCTCGTCGTTTGTGGAACGAGATCGTTCGGAATGCCTAAAGTGTTCGACTGGCTCGGTATCGGGGCGGCTTCCACCGGGCTGTCGTGGTGGTGGCTATGACGTCGCTGTCCATGGATCGTGTAAAGAAGGGCTTCGGGCCGCGGTGTGTGATCCGGGATGCCTCCGCGCGGCTTGAAGAGGGGGCTCATTTGCTGGAAGGGCCGAACGGCGCGGGAAAGTCGACCCTCATGAGCATGGTGGCGGGCATGTCGCAGCCGCTAGCTGGCTCGATCATCCTGGATGGTCACGACGTGTCGCGCCGGACACGTGCTTCCCGGAGGGCGATCGCGTTCTCCCCCGCCGAGCCCGTCTTTTTCGAGGGTGTGACGGTTGCGGAAGCCATACGATTGCACTGCGCTCTTCGCGGTGATCCGGCAGATCGATCCACGATGCTCGGCGAGGATCCGTTTCTCCTCGATTCGGTCATGGACGCACGCTTCGGCGAACTATCCCTCGGCTGGCGAAAGCGCGTGATCCTTCACATGGTTCTCGGCTCGTCGGCCGAGCTGGTGATACTCGACGAGCCGACTGTCGGACTCGACGTCCCCTCGATAGACGTCTTGCGAGAGTGGCTGATTCGGCGACGCGGAATCGCCCTGGTCACCAGCCACGAACCGTCTGCACTTCATCTACCGTGGGCCGGCAGGCATGTGCTTTGTCCGTCGCCGACCGGATCGGTGTTGCGGCACGCGTCATCGTAGGCTGGCCGGACGCTCGCATCGCGCCCAGGTGCGCTCCAACAGCCAGTTGGAGCGCACCTGGGCGCGATGGGTGCTTGCGAACGCATCGATCGCGGCCAGGTCGCTCCAACGGAGCGCGGTCAGGCGACGGTGCCGAGGCCCGCGCGGATGCGAGTCGAGACCGACAGCATGGCGGTCCAGGCGCGCTCCAGCGCGTCGGCGAGTTCGGCACGGTCGAGGGCGACGGTTTCCGCGCGGCCACCTTCGTCGGGCACGTATTCGATCAGCACGCGGTGGCCGTCGATCCATGCCTGTTCGCCGGCGAGGAACGACGGATCCTCGAACGCGGCGGTGCCCGGCTCGGGTGGCATGGCGAAGGCCGTGCGGGCATCGACCGGTGCCTCGCGCAACAGATCGAGGGCTCGTTCGTACGAACCATCCTCGTCGTCGAGGTAAAGGTCCACGCGATCCATGCGTGGCCCGGCGAACAGCTCGACCGAGCCGGTGAAGATGGCGTGCGTGGCGTAGCCGTCCAGGCGCAGGCGCGGGTGGGCGAGCACGTCGCGCAACGCGGCCACGTAACGGTCGGTGACCTCCGTGTTCTCGCGAAGCCACACGCTGCTGACGTCGTCGATCGCGGTGACGTGGCCGTCCACCTTCGCCTCGACGCCGGTATGCGATACGTGTGCCGGCCGTTCCGGAAGGGCGACGGGCAGGCCGCCGGCGCGAAGGCCGAACATCACGCGTCCGGGCGCGGTACGCAGCCAGCGCGTCACGCCCTGCATGACGAAACCGTTGCCGCGTTCGCTGTACGGAGCGGGGAACAGTTCCTGCTCGCTCATGCGTTCGCTCCGCGCCACGCTTCGATGGTTTCCACCGCGTCCAGGCAGTCCGCGTAGCGGTTGTACAACGGCGTGGGCGAGAGGCGGATCACGTCCGGTTCGCGCCAGTCGCCGATGACGCCGTGGCGCTCGAGATGGGCGAAAAGAGCGCGGCCCGCGTCGCGGCCCGCGCGTACACGCACGGACAGCTGCGCGCCGCGCTGCGCCGGGTCGGCCGGCGTCACGATGTCCAGCGTGTCGTCGAGGCGCGTGCGGATGAGCCAGTCGAGGTAAGCGGTGAGGCGACGGCTCTTGGTCGCGAGACGCGGCATGCCCGCGCGCGTGAAGACGTCGAGCGATGCGCGCAGCGGCGCGAGCGCCAGTATCGGCGGGTTCGACAGCTGCCAGCCATCCGCACCGGGCGTGGGCACGAACGTGGGCCCCATCTGGAACCGTGTCGTCTTGTCGTGGCCCCACCAGCCGGCGAAACGCGGGACGTCCTCGCGTGCATGGCGTTCGTGGACGAAGGCGCCCGCGACGGCGCCCGGTCCGGCGTTGAGGTACTTGTACGTGCACCAGACGGCGAAGTCCGCGCCGCTGTCGTGCAGGGCGAGCGGAAGGTTGCCCACCGCATGGGCGAGATCGAAGCCGACGACGCAGCCTTGCGCGTGTCCGAGGCGGACGATGGTCGCGAGATCGAACACCTGGCCGGTGCGGTACTGCACGCCGGGCAGCAGCACCAGCGCGACGCGTCGGCCGTTCGTGGCGATGGCGCGCTCGATGGCATCCATCGACAGCGTGCCGCCCGGACCGTCGGGCTCGATCTCGATGAGGTCGGTCGCCGGATCGAAACCGTGGAAGCGAACCTGCGATTCGAGCGCGTAGCGGTCGGTGGGAAACGCTCCGGCTTCCATCAGGATGGCGGGGCGTTCCGTGGTCGGCCGGTAGAAGCTGACCATCATCAGGTGCAGGTTCACGCCCAGGCTGTTCATCGCGACGACTTCGCCGGGGCGTGCGCCCACGACCTCGGCCATCGCGTCGCGCACGTACTCGTGGTAGTGCATCCACGGCGAGCGGCCGCGGAAGTGCGCCTCCACGGCGAGGCCGGCCCAGTCGTCGAGTTCGGCCTCGATCGCCGCGCGCACGCTCTTCGGCTGCAGGCCCAGCGAGTTGCCGCAGAAATACAGGCTGTCGCGTCCGTCGTGCGGCGGGATATGGAACTCGTCGCGAAAGGGACGCAGGGGATCGGCGGCGTCCTGGGCGTCGGCCCAGGCGCGCGTCGCTTCGAAGTCGGTCATGGATCGGGTATCCGGAAGCATCAGGACGGGATGCGCGAGGCGACCTCGGCGCAACCCTTGTCGAAAGCGGCGGCGAACTTCGCGTCGTCCGCCGGACGCACGCAGCGAAGCTGGATCGCGTAGCCGCCCGTGTAGAAGTAGCGCTCGTAGTAATCCTGCTTCACCGGACCTTCCTTGGCCGTGTAGGCATTCTCGGTTGGCGAGGAAGCCTTCCGCGGCGCGTAGTCCTTGAGGCCGGACGCGCGGCTGCGCAGGGTGCCGGCGAATTGCTGGAAGCCATTGAGGTTGGGCACCGGCTGCAGCGTGATCGACACGCGTGCGAGCGTCGCGTCCGCCTGCGTCGAGCCCGGCACCTGGAAGACCTGGCTTTCGCTGTCACGATCCTGCGACTGCATGATCGGCACCCACGCGTCGGGAACGGCGAAGCGGATCTTGCCGTCGGCCATGGCGACGTCGGTGGCGCCCAGGGCGGGGCTGGCGAAGGCGAGGGCGGTCAGAAGGACGCGCAGGGTGCGGTTCACGGTGTGGGGTCCCCAATGGATCGCGGCGCATGCCGCGTAACGGCGGCATTCTGGCACAGCGGACGCGACGCGTTCGCCTGTCGGCCGTGAGGCGTGTCACGCCACCGCGGCGACGGGCTGGAAGCGCGCCATGGGCATGCCCAGCCATTCGAGCGCGGTGCCGTGGAAGAGCCGGGCGCGATCGGCATCGGACAGGCCCAGCGCTTCGATTCCCGCGCCCGGCTCCTGCTCGCCGAGCGGGAACGGGTAATCGGTGCCGAGCATGACCCGGTCGGTGCCGGCGGTGGCGAGCAGGTAGCGCAGCGCCGCGTCGTCGTGCACGCAGGAATCGAAGTAGAGGCGGGACAGGTACTCGCGTGGATTGCGCGCGTTGTCGGTGGCGACCAGGTCGGGGCGCATGCGGAACCCATGCTCGATGCGGCCGATGGAGTACGGAAAACTGCCGCCGCCATGGGCGAGCATGATCTTCAGCGACGGCAATCGCTCCAGCACGCCACCGAAGATCAGCGCGCACGCGGCGCGCGATTGCTCGGCCGGCATGCCGACGAGCCAGGGCAGCCAGTACTTCGGCATGGTGTCGGTGCCCATCATGTCCCAGGGATGGACGAGCACGGCCGCACCGAGGTCGGCCGCGGCCTCGAAGAACGGGAACAGCTCCGGCGCGTCGAGGTTCCATTCGTTGCAGTGCGAACCGATCTGCACGCCCTGCAATCCGAGCTCGTCGATGCAGCGCTCCATTTCCCGGATCGCCAGGGAGGGCGATTGCAGCGGAACCGTGCCGATGCCCGCGTAATGCCGGGGATGCGCCTCGCACACCTGCGCCATGCTGTCGTTGAGGTGCGTGTGCAGCTCGAGCGCCTGGTGGCCCCTCGCCCAGTACGAGAACATCACCGGCACCGTGGACACCACCTGCACGGCGACGCCGAAGCGCGCGTAGTCGGCGATGCGCGCCTCCGCGTCGAACGCCGATTCCCAGACCTCCCGGAAGAACCGGCCGTCCTTGTAGATCCTATGGTGACCGCTGGTGTGGGTCATCACCGGGAAACGGTCGTCGCCGTACCGGGCCGCGAGATCGGGCCAGTCACGGGGCAGGATGTGCGCGTGCGTATCGATCTTCAGCATGCGCCCGAGTGTAGCGCCGGGCGCATGACGGAGCCTCTCGCGGTGCAGCAAGCCTAGGCCGGGGCGGTCGAGCGGCGGGCGACGACGTGGGCGATGGTGTCGACGTTATCGGTGAGGCGATCGGTCAGCCGCTCCACGGCGTCGGCCAGCTCGCGGTCGACGCCGCGCGCCAGCGCCTCGGCCAGGGCGCGCTGGTGCTCGCGCAGGGCCGGTGGGGGCGCGACGGCCTCGGTGCGCGTGAGCGCCCCGGACTGCGCGCGCAGCGCCGCCGAGGCCTCGCGGATGAATGCGCCGACGTGCGGCCATGCCTGCGCCGCCGAGGCGTCGTCGATCAGCGATTCGAGCGCCATCGACGTGCGTGCGAGGCGGTTGCCGTTGGCGTAGAGCGTTTCGGCCAGCTCGAGCAGCACGGCGGGCGTTCCGGGTTCCGCGCGCATGCGGTCGACCGACGCCTGCGCGTTCGTGCGCGCCGTGCGCGTGCGCGTGCGGACCTCGTACCGGGTCGCCACGTCGGCGGGCGCGACGAGGGCGTCTAGATAGTCCGCATAGGCGCAGAGCATCTCCGAGAGAGCCGAGCGGGCCTGGTGCCGCTCCCAAGACGGCCAGAGAAGGTAGGCGAGCAGCGCGAGCGCGCTCCCTAGCGCGGTGTTCAGAACGCGGTCGGACATGGCCGAGAACGGATCGACGCCTTCGAACGACAGCAACACGACGACGGTGCCCGTCAGCGCGGCCACCGCGATGCCGTAATGCGCGCCGGCGAGGTAGCGGAAGATCACGCAGAGCAGGGCCATGACGGCGAGGTGCGCGACGACGGCATCCGGCGTGATGCGCAGGACGAAGGTGGTCAGAAGGAGGCCGAGCACCGTGCCGACGACGCGCAGCAGGCCGAAGTTGAACGTCGCGGCGAAATCGGGGCGGAGCACGATCGCCGCCGTCATCGGCAACCAGTAGCCGTGTGGCAGGGCGAAGTGACGCGAGACCACGAAGGCCACCGTGAGCACCACCGCGCAACGCACGGCGTGACGGAAGGCGACCGATCCCGGCGTGACGTTCGCACGCAGGATCGACAGCGCCGATGCGCTGCGCAGCGTCTTGGGCAACGCGGTTTCCGCGCGCTGCGCGCGTTCCTCGCCTCGCGAGCCGGCCCAGTTCGTATTGCGCACGACGGCGGCGAGCTGGCCGGACAACGCCTGGATGTGCGCGCCGATGCCGATGGGCGGGGCGCCCGATAGCAACGCGCGCTCGCTCGCCTGCAGGGTGGCGAGCGCCCGCTCGGCCCGTTGCGGCGGCTCGGCGGCATCGAGGGCGTCGGCCGCGGCGATCAGCACGCGCGAGGCGTCGTTGCGGAACATCTCGCCGACGCCGTGCCGGCCCGATTCCAGTTCGGCGATCGCGACGAGTTCGAGACGGATGCGCTCCGCCAGTTCGAGCAGCACGCGGAAGGCTTCCATGGCGCGCCCATGCGCGTGGTGCCGGCCGAGCAGGGTGACCTGCAGCGTGTTCATCGCGTCGGTGAGGCCGGGAGCCTCGCCGTCTTTCTGCGGCTTGCGCGCGAGTTCCGCCAGCCCGCGGAAGACGACCGCGAGGGCGGCGCGCTCGGGCCGATAGCGCTGCAGCGGCCACGCGGCGATGGAGAACACGGCCAGCAACATGCCGCCCGCGAAGATCAGGCCGCCGCCCGCGAAGGCACCGCGCAGATCCGTGGGGGTCGCCGCCGTGATCACGAGCAGCAGCATGCTGGTCATGCCGACGCGGGCGATGTCGGGGCCGAAGACGACGAGCATGCCGCCGGCGAAACCGCAGACGGCGCAGGCGAGGGCCATCGGCGCGACGTAGTTGCCGATGAGGAAGCCGACGAGCGATGCCACGCCCGCCGCGAGCGCGGCGAGGAACAGACGGCTGAGGCGTTGCTGGTAGGGACCGGGCTGGTCCGAGAACATGGTGTCGAGCGCGCCGGCGGCGATGCCGATGCCGACCTGCGGATGGCCGGACCAGATGCCCAGGGCGAGCGGCAGGATCACCGCCGCCGTGTTGCGCAGGGCGACGCGCATCGGGACGTCGGGACGCTTCGTGCGGATCAGCGTTTCGATGACGCTGGCACGTAACGAGTAGCCGTTGCTCATGGGTCGGGAGGGCTCATCCATTGAGCCGACCATTCTGCCCAAACCTGCCTGACTGGAGGGCAAGCGGGACGAGGGGGATGGAGAACGCGGCCGCGTTTCCGTCCCCGTGCATCACGAAGCGCGACCTGCGAAATCGCCGGTCAGCGTGTTCACGGTGACTTTCTCGCCGGTGGTGATGTACTCGGGCACCTGCACTTCGATCCCGGTGCTCAGGGTCGCCGGCTTGGTGCGCTTGGTGGCGCTGGCACCCTTGAGCTCGGGCGCGGTGTCGGTCACCGTCAGGACGACCGAGGTCGGCACCTGCAGGCCGACGGGCGCATCGTCGATCACCTGCACGTAGTAGCCCTCGAGGTCTTCGACGATGTAGCCGGCGTTGTCGCCGACCACCGAGGCGTCGAGCGTGTACTGGGTGTAATCCTCGTCGTCCATGAAGACGAACGCGTCGCCATCCATGTACGAGAACTTCGCCGCGCGGCGCGCGAGCTCCACTTCCTTCAGGTCGTCGTCGGCGCGCAGGCTCAGGTCGAACTTGCGGTTGCCCGGGATCGAGTAGAGCGTGAAGCGGAACGTGACGTTGCCGCCGCGGGCCGTGGGCGAGCTGCGCTCGATGTCGCGGACCTGGTAGACCGTGCCGTCGTTCTCGACGACGTTACCTTTCTTGACTTCGGATGCTTTCATGGGTGTTCGACTTCGATGTCGTGGTTGGATTATTTCGGCGCGAGACGCACGGCGCCGTCGAGGCGGATCGTCTCGCCGTTGAGGTAGCGGCTGGTGAGGATGAAGGCGACCGTGTCGGCGAACTCGTCCGGCTTGCCGAGGCGGGACGGGAAGGGGATCGAGGCCGCCAGCGACTCCTGCACCTGCGGCGGCATGCCGTCGACCATCGGGGTCCAGAAGATGCCCGGCGCGATCGTGTTCACGCGGATGCCGAAGCGGGCGAGTTCGCGTGCCATCGGCAGCGTCATGCCCACCACGCCGCCCTTGGATGCCGAATACGCGGCCTGTCCGATCTGGCCTTCGTACGCCGCGACCGAGGCGGTGTTGACGATCACGCCGCGCTCGCCGTCGTCGCCGGCGCTATTGGACTGCATCAGCTGCGCGGCCGCCTTGGCGACGTTGAAGCTGCCGACCAGGTTGACCATCACGGTGGTGGAGAACGTGGACAGCGGCATGGCGCCGTCCTTGCCGAGGACGCGGCCCGCGCCCAGGATGCCGGCGCAGTTCACGACCACGTTCAGGCCGCCCATCGCCTCGCTGGCGGCGGCGACGTTCGCGGCGACGCCATCCTCGGAGGTGACGTCGGTGCGCTGGAACGAGGCGTTCGCGCCGAGCGCGGCGACGGCGGCGCGGCCCTTCTCCTCGTTGACGTCGAAGAGCGCGACCTTCGCGCCCGCGGCGACGAGTCGCTGCGCGACGGCATGACCCAGGCCGGATGCGCCGCCGGTGATGACGGCCCTGACGTGTTCGAGCTGCATGGGAACTCCGGAAAACTGGCAAAGAAGCGCATCTTAGCCGAGGGGGCCCGCGGATGCTTTCCGCGGCAGCACACGGGTTGTGGGAGTTACGGATTACACGGCGGCCAGCAGGCCGCGGAGTTCGCGCGTCTGCGCCAGTCGCGCGAACGGGACCACCGGGCGGGGCGGATTCGCGGGTTCGGAGAGGAAGAGGCTCCACACGCCGACATCCCACCAGCGGCCCAGCTTGTAGCCCGCCTTGGGCCAGACGCCCGCGGGGGCGAAACCCATGGCCTCGTGCATCGCTACGCTGGTATCGCCGGGCAGGGTGATGACGCCGACCGCCTGGTTGATGCCCTGCAGGCGCATGGCGTCGAGCAGCGTGCCGTAGAGGCGGCGGGCGATGCCGCGGCGGCGGGCTTTCTCGTGCACGTAGATCGAGGTTTCCGCGATCCAGTCGTACGCCGCGCGCTCGCGGAAGCGGCCCGCGTAGGCGTAAGCGAGCACCTCGCCGTCTTCCTCCCAGACGAGCCATGGGTGATGGGCGAGTCGTGTGCGAATGCGGCCGGCCATGGCGTCGTCGCCCGGCAGTTCCGTTTCGAAGGTGATGGCGCTGCTCTCGACGATCGGCGCGTAGATGGCGTGGCAGGCGGCGGCGTCGGTGTCGACGGCGATACGGATCACAGGGGCTTTTCCATGAAGATGCTGGACGGGGAGGCGTGATGGTCGCCGAAGGGGCGGCAGCGGCGATAGCCCGCGCGTTCGTAGAGCTCGATCGACTCGGTCTGCGCCGTGCCCGTCTCCAGCTTCACCATGCGTCCGCCGGACGCGCGGATCTCGCGTTCCAGCGCCTCCAGCATCTGCTTGCCGAGACCCATGCCACGGCAGGCCGGCAGCACGTACATGTATTTCAGCTCGGTGTAGTCGCCGTGGTCGACACCCGCGCCACAGGCGAGCGGTGTGCCGTCGACACGCGCGGTCATGAACGTCGTCTGCGGCTGGCGCAGCGCGAGCACGCTGATCGCCGGCGGAGGCACCGGGCGATCGAGGTCGGACAGGTAGATGTGCAGTTCCTCCATCAGCGAGAGCACGTCGGCACGGCCGGGATCGTCGATGGCGAACACGAGCGACGGCGGTGTCGGCGGGACGATCAGGTCGCCGTCGTTGAGGCTACGGAGGAAGAAGCGGTCGCAGCTGAAGTGTCCCGTGCCACCCATGGGGGCGTCGATGCGCGTGAAGCCGAGGCGCAGGTACAACGCCTGCGCCGCGTCCATCCCGGTCAGCGTTTCGAGGTAGCAGCGGGAGAAGCCGGCGCGACGTCCCGCGTCGAGGCAGCGGCGGAGCAGCTGCGTCGCGGCACCGGAGCCGCGCGCTTCCGGCAGGAAGTACATCTTGCGCAGCTCGCAGGTTTCGTCGTCGCCGCCTTCGAGCGGCGCGATGCCGCCGCCGCCCACGGCGCGGCCGTGCATCTCGACCACGAAATACGCGCAGCGCGGCGCCGAGTAGGCCGAGGACATCGTGTCCACTTCGGGGTCGTGGATCGCGAAGCCGGGCCCGTCCGCGCCGAACTCGGGCATCACGGTGCGGATCACGGCGGCGATGTCGGCATCGTCGCGGGGTTCGATCGGGCGGATCAGGAAGTCGGCAGGCATGCGTCGATGCTGCCACGCACGACCACGCGCGCCAAGGCGTCCTTGGGCGGCGCTGCCGACGCGTTACGCGGCCGTACGCGCCCGCGTGACCCGGCTCGCCGTCTCCTTGCCCAGCCGGGCCGCCAGCCACGCGCCCGTCTCCACGAGGCGGTCGAGGTCGACGCCCGTCGTCATGCCCATGCCGTGCAGCATGTAGACGACGTCCTCGCTGGCGACGTTGCCGGTGGCACCCTTGGCGTACGGGCAGCCACCGGTGCCGGAGACCGCGCTGTCGATCACGCGCACGCCTTCCTCGAGGCAGGCGAGGATGTTGGCGAGCGCCTGGCCGTAGGTGTCGTGGAAGTGGATGGCGAGCGCGCCCATCGGCACCTCGGCGGCCACGGCGCGCAGCATGGCACGCGCCTTCGCCGGCGTGCCGACGCCGATGGTGTCGCCCAGCGACACCTCGTGGCAGCCCAGTTCGTGCAGCCGGCGCGCGACGCGGACGACGTCCGCGACGGGAACCTCCCCCTGATAGGGGCAGCCGAGCACGGTGGAGACGTAGCCGCGCACGGCCACGCCATCGGCGCGCGCGCGTTCCATCACGGGCACGAAGCGATCGATGGACTCGTCGATCGACGCGTTGATGTTCGCGCGGTTGAAGGCTTCCGACGCGGCGGTGAACACGGCCACCTCGGACGCGCCGACCTCGATCGCGCGCTCGTAACCCTGCAGGTTGGGCACCAGCACGGGATACACGACGCCGGGCGCCTTGCGGATGCCGCGGAAGACCTCGGCGGCGTCGGCGAGCTGCGGCACCCACTTCGGGCTGACGAAACTGGTGGCTTCGATCGTGGCGAGACCGGTCGCCGAGAGGCGGTCGATCAGTTCGATCTTCACCGCGGCCGGAAGCAGGGCCTTTTCGTTCTGGAGGCCGTCGCGCGGACCGACTTCGACGATGCGGACATGGCTGGACGTGTTCAATGCGCTCTCCGGTCAGGCCGTTTCGGCGAAGCGCACGAGCACCGCGTCCGCGTCCACGAAATCGCCTTGCGCCGCCGATATCGATTCGATGGTGCCGGCGCGCGGAGCCTTCAAGGCCAGCTCCATCTTCATCGCTTCCATCACCAGCAGTTCCTGTCCTTCCTCGACGCTGTCGCCGACGGCCGCCCGGACGAGGACGATCCGTCCCGGCATCGGCGCGACCAGCTGGCGCGCGCCGGCGGTCTCCTCGCCGGTCCACGCGAACGCGGGCGCGCGCTCGAAGGTCCAGCGGCGTTCGTCGGCGTCGTGCAGGCGGATGCGCGACCCGTGGACGGCGATCGGCACACGCCGGGCCTGGCCGTCGAAACGGGCGGAGAGCACGCCGTCGCCAAGCCGCGCGCCGGACACCGTGCACGCGCGGTCGTCGAGGTGGAGGATGTAATCGCCACCGTGCCCATGGGCATCGATCTCGTGGCGGCGGCCACCTTCCATGAGCGCGACGACGCGCTTGCCCGGATGGCCCAGCCGCCAGGCGTCCGAGGCGGCCCACGGCGAGTGCGGATCCGCGGCGGGCGCGTGGCGGGTCGCCTCGTCGCCGAGCAGGAACGCCGTCGCCGCCGCGAACCGGTCCAGATCGGTGGGCGCGGCGTCGCCGGTGAGGAATTCGTCCAGATGGCGGTCGAGGTAGCCGGTGTCGATGCGGCCCTCGACCACGACCGGGTGACGCGCGAGGCGTTCGAGGAACGCGACGTTGGATTTCGGTCCGACGATTTCCGTGTCGGCGAGCGCGGCGCGCAGCCGTTCGAGCGCCTGGGTGCGGTCGCGGTCGTGGACGATCAGCTTCGCGATCATCGGGTCGTAGAAGATCGTCACGGTGTCGCCGGCGACGACGCCGCCGTCGAGCCGCACGTGCGCCGACGCGCGGGGCAGGTCGAGCGAGACGAGGCGCCCCGAACCGGGGAGGAAGTTCGCCTCGGGATCTTCCGCGTACAGCCGCACCTCGATCGCGTGGCCGGTCGCGCGGATCGCGTCCTGGGCCAGCGGCAGCGGCTCGCCGGCGGCGACGCGCAGCTGCCACTCCACGAGGTCCAGCCCGAGCGTCTCCTCGGTGACGGGGTGCTCCACCTGCAGGCGCGTGTTCATCTCCATGAAGAAGAACTCGCCGTCCTGCGCGACGATGAATTCGACGGTGCCCGCGCCGACGTAGTCGACGGCGCGGGCCGCCGCGACGGCGGCGGCTCCCATGCGTTCGCGTCGGGCCTCGTCGAGGAACGGCGAGGGCGTCTCCTCGAGCACCTTCTGGTAGCGGCGCTGCGCGGAGCATTCGCGCTCGTTCAGATGGATGATGTTGCCGTGCGTGTCGCCGAACACCTGGAACTCGATGTGCCGCGGATGCTCCACGTAGCGCTCGAGGATCACGCGCGTGTCGCCGAACGCGTTCGCCGCTTCACGCTGCGCGGAGGCGAGCGCCTCGGCGAATCCCTCGGCATCGCGCACGATGCGCATGCCCTTGCCCCCGCCACCGGCGGCGGCCTTGATCATCAGCGGAAAGCCCGTGCGCTTCGCTTCGTCGGCGAGATGTGCCGGATCCTGGTCGTCCCCGTGGTAGCCGGGCACCAGCGGCACGGCGTGGCGCTCCATCAGCGCCTTGGCGGCGGCCTTGGAGCCCATCGCGTCGATGCTTTCCGGTCGCGGGCCGATGAAGGCGATGCCGGCGGCCGCGCAGGCGCGCGCGAAGTCCGTGTTTTCGGAGAGGAAACCGTAGCCGGGGTGGATCGCCTGCGCGCCGCTGCGGAGCGCCACCTCGATGATCGCGTCGCCACGCAGGTACGACTCGGCGGGCCGCGGACCGCCGATCGGCCAGGCCTCGTCCGCGAGGCGCACGTGCTGGGCATCGGCATCGGCGGTGGAGTACACGGCGACCGTGCGGATGCCGAGGCGGCGGCAGGTCCGGATGACGCGGCAGGCGATTTCGCCGCGGTTGGCGATCAGGATGCGGTCGAACATGCGACTCCCGGCACGGGTCAGGGGCGGAGGGGAAAGGCGGGAAAATTAGCAGATCGCGCGATGTCGGCGGGTTGCGCCGCAGCATCGCGAACGCTTCGTGATTTGCAGTCGCGGGGCGGGTCTTCTAGCCTTGGGGGCCCGGATGGCGTGACCCGCCGTCCTTTATCTCCTCCAGAGCGAGAATTCCATGCAGATCGCCAACCGCCACGCCGTTTCCTTCCACTACACGCTGACCGACGACCAGGGCAACGTCATCGACAGCTCGGAAGGCCGCGAGCCGCTGGCCTACATCCATGGCGAAGGCCATATCGTCCCGGGCCTCGAGAAGGCGCTGGAAGGCCGCCAGCCGGGCGACCAGTTCAAGGTGGACGTGGTGCCGGAGGAAGGCTACGGCGTGCGTCACGACGAACTCGTGCAGGTGGTTCCGCGCGCGGCGTTCCAGGGCGTGGAAGACCTCCAGCCGGGCATGCAGTTCCAGGGTCGCAACGACCAGGGCAGCATCAACGTCACCGTGAGCAAGATCGAGGGCGACAACGTCACCGTCGACGGCAACCACCCGCTCGCCGGCCAGACGCTGCACTTCGCGGTCGAGATCACCGACGTGCGCGAGGCGACGGAGGAAGAACTGTCGCACGGCCACGTCCACGGCGCCGGCGGTCACCACCACTAAGCGCCGGCAAGAGCACCTGTGGGAGCGCACCTGGGCGCGACATCCTTTGAGGCCGTGACCCGGAGCTGGCGCGCCAGCTTGCGGACCGGGGCGAAAAGCCGTCGCGGCCAGGTCCGCTCCCACCGTCGCACCTGTGGGAGCGCACCTGCGCGCGACATCTTTCGAGGCCGCGACCAGGAGCTGGCGCGGCCGGGTGTGTACCCAGAACCGCCCTCCGCCAACTCAGTACCAGTCGAGCAGCGACACACCCAGGCCCAGGTACGTGGCGCGATGGTTGTAGTCGATCAGGCTTTCGCCGTAGCCGTTGAACACCTCGAGGTAACCGCGCAGGTTACCCGCGACCGGGAAGCTCCACGTTCCGCGCAGCGAGCCGTGCGAGCGATCGCCCGAGCGGAACGAGTGCCGTGCCGTGAGGCCGAATTCCTGGCGTCCGATCTCGTGCACCACCTGGATCTCGCCGCGACCCATGTAATCCTGGATGTCGGGATTGTCGTCGTCCTTGCGATCCTCGGGGATGCGCCACCACGGACGAAGCATCACCGTCCAGCCTTCGCGTTCGAAGCCGATGTCCGCGATGACGCGGTTCCAGCTTCGCGACAGCGGATCGGCGCGGCCGTTCGATTGATGGTTGACGCCGATGCCGGCGAGACGGCCCGTCCAGCCGAGGATCTGGTAGTTCGTGTTGAACACCAGCATGGCCTCGGGTTCGTAGTTGGTTTCGCGGAAGGGCCGCGAATTGTCCTTGTTGTAGACCTGCCAGCGGGACGACTGCGTATAGCCCACCCACACATCGCCGTTGTCGTCGAACAGGTTTTCCGCGACCTTGGTCTTCAGGCTGATCTGGAACTTGGCCTCGACGTTGTCCAGCTTCTGCGGCGTGCTCACCGTGTGGTCCGGCGCGGGGCTGTGCGGGCGCGTGTTCTGCTTCGAGCTGGCGAAGATCGGCAGCGCGTAGGTGGGCTTGTAGCCGCGCAGGTTGAACGTGCCGAGCTTCGATTCCGGCGACAGTTCCCAGCGGCTGTCGAGCAACGACAGCGGGCGGGCGACCTCTCCGGAATTGCGTGTCGCGAGGTCGACACTGGGCGATCGCGCGGCCGGGTCTTCCTTCTTCGCGGCCTGCGGAAGCCGGTCGCGGCCCACGGCCTTGTCGTAGCAGAGCAGGCGCTGCGCATCGGTTTCGATACCGGCGCAGGCGCGGATGTCGGTGGGGCTCGGGCTCTGCGCGAAGGCCATCCCCGCGTGCAGGCAGGCATAGACACCTGCGGCGCCAACGGCGCGAATGGATTTCATGGCTTTCGACTCCCTGCGGTCCGGCATGGGGCCGGCGACCCGGGAGTGTAGCCGCCGCAAATGTCTGCGAATCGTGGAGCGCGATCGCCGTCATGCGCGCGTTCATGCGGCGCGTCGTTCGTGCCGGTTCGGGGGCGAGCGCGGAGAACGTCGCCCCCGAACGGCTTCGGCTAGCGGCGATTACTGACCGCCGGCACCCGACTGGCGCACCCACTTCTCATAAGCGGACTTGCTCAGCGTTTCGCCCTTGGTCGCGTACAGCCAGTCGTTGGCGAGCAGCGGATAGGCCTTGGCGTCTTCCTTGGTGATCGACTTCTTGCCCTTGGCCAGCGTTTCGAACGACGGCGGCGGACCCGCCTTCGTCGCCGGAGCCGGGCCGCTGTTCACCGTGACCTGGCCCTGGGGCGTCGGCATCGTCGCGCCCGTGGAGCCCGCCTCCATGCCGGCGGCTGGCGCCGGAGGCATCGGTGCACCGGGCGGCGGCGGAGGCGGCGGCGGGGCCTGGGCGGCCGGCGGCGGCGCGGCCGGATCCGGAGGCAGGGCGTCCGTCGGGGGAGGCGGCGGAGGCACGTTGCCCGGCGGCGGAGGCGGAAGCGGGGTGGCTTCGCCGGGCGGCGGTGGCGGAACCTGATTGGGGGATGATGGCGGGTTCTGGGCGAACGCCGCGCCTGCCAGCAGCAGCGATGCGCCAAAGCCGATGGCGCGTGCACGGTACTTCATGGATGGCCTCCTTTCGTCAGCGGTGGGGGTGCCGTCGAGCGGAGACGACGGCATCGTTGCCGACGCTAGCAAGGAACGATTTAATGGCGACCCAACTGCGAGAAGGCCTCTACCGTGGCGTCACGTGCAACCGACGTGCCTTCGACGGGCGCCGTGATCCGGCTGTCTCCGCGGTCCGCCCAGCTGATCCACCTGGGCGCGCAAGGCCTTCTGCGACGAAGCACGCGCAAGGCGCGTCGCGGCGATGTCGTGCCCACGATCGCACGCATGGGCGTGCTGCAGATCGACACGATCAACGTCGTCGCGCGTAGCCCCTACATGGTGCTCTTCTCGCGCCTCGGACCCTATGCGAACGACTGGCTGGACGACGCGCTCGCCGAGGGACGCATCGCGGAATGCTGGGCCCACGAGGCATGTTTCGTTCCGGCGACCGAGTTCCGCTGGCATCGCGATTACCGTTCCGGCCGCGCGGGGCACTGGGCGCATCGGAGCGCGGAGCGCACGTACGCCGAGGCGCGGATCGACATGGAGGCGCTGCTCGACCGGATCCGCCGCGAAGGACCGTTGCGTGCGGCCGACTTCGAGCGCGAGGGCACTGGCACGAAAGGATGGTGGGGCTGGAAGCCGGAGAAGCGCTGGCTCGAGGCATGGTTCGCGCTGGGCAGGCTGATGGTCGCCCGGCGCGATCGCTTCCAGCGTGTCTACGACCTTTCGGAGCGCGTCGTCGCCGCCTGGCCGGAGCCACCAACTTCGGGAACGCTCGACGAAGCGACCGTCCGGCGGCATTTCATCGTCGAAAGCGTGCGTGCGCTCGGCATCGCGAAGGCGCGCTGGATCGCCGATTATTTTCGCCTGAAGCCCCGCGTCACCGACGACGAGCTCGCGCCGCTCGTCGCGGACGGCACGCTGTCACGCGTCGAGGTCGATGGGTGGAGCGACGCCGCGTACGTGCACCGGGAGCACGGCGATCTTCTTGCAGAGGGCGCGCGCAACGCGCTGCGTGCTTCCCGGACCACCTTGCTGTCACCGTTCGATCCGGTCGTGTGGGACCGGGCCCGGGCCCTCGAGCTGTTCGGGTTCGAATACACGATCGAGTGCTATACGCCGGCGGCGAAGCGGAAATACGGCTACTACGCGTTGCCCATCCTGCATCGAGGCAGGCTCATCGGTCGCGTCGACGCCAAGGCGCACCGGCAGTCGGGCATGTTCCAGGTGATCGGGATATGGCTCGAAGACGGCGTGCAGGCGTCCGTGCCGGTCGTGCAGGGCGTGGCCGAAGCGATATCGACGTGCGCCGCGTGGCACGGCACCCCGAGGGTGGTCGTCGAACGCGGCCAGCCAAGGGGGCTGGCCGCGTTGGTCCAGGCGGCGCTGGACGCCTGATCAGCGGGTGGAGGCGGGCGCCGGCACGTCCGCGCAGGACTTGCCGTGCAAGGCTTCCTTGAGCTGGTTCGCGAGCGACGTGCAGCGGTTGCCGAGCTGGTCGCGCATGTCCGGATCCTGCGATTGCTTCAGCAGGCTCGTCCGCATCATGTCGTAGCGGGTGTCGATCTGGTCGCGGGCGTAGATGCCGGCGGCCAGGTGGCAGGTCTTGTAGCTGGCGAGATACTCGTCGCAGGACGCGATACCGGTGCTCTCGGGCAGCGGCGCGTCCTTGACGCTCGTGCGGGTGGTCGTGCGCGTGGTCGTCGTGCTGGTGCTGCCGGTGGACTTCGTGCCGCCGGTCGCCGGCGTCGCCGTGGTGGTCACGGTGCGGGTGGTGGTCGGGGCCGGCTTCGTCGAGTGGTCCGAACAGGCGGCCAGGGCGAGGGCGCCTGCGAAGAAAGGAATCAGTCGGAGCGTGTGGCGGTTCATGGTCGGCGGTCCCCCTTTCGGTAACGGTGACGGTGGCAAAAACGGACAATCGAGTCGCACCCCGGGTGCGACGCGGCGCAAGCATGTTCCCACACGGGGTGAAAACCGCGTCAGCGCGGGGCGGTTCGATCGGCGCCCATCGCTATTTGCGTCGAGCGCGAGTATAGTCGGCGGACTGTGTTTGCCGGGGTCATAGAGTTACGTTGACCCGATGCAGCTGATCACGTATCCGCAACATCGCTTCGCTCCTCGCGTTTCCTTGCACACCAGTAACGCAGCGGCTTACGTCAAGTCGCTGGTTTCATTCGTAAAAATTGGAGTGTTTCTATGTCGGATCGTGAGATCGGCACCGTCAAGTGGTTCAACGATGCCAAGGGCTTCGGCTTCATTTCCCGTGAGAACGGCCCGGACGTGTTCGTGCACTTCCGCGCCATCCAGGGTAACGGCTTCAAGTCGCTCGCCGAAGGCGAGAAGGTCTCCTTCAAGGTCGTGAACGGCCAGAAGGGCCTGCAGGCCGAAGAAGTCAACAAGGCCTGATACGTCTTGCGACAAGCTTCGTGAAAAGACCGGGCGGAAACGCCCGGTTTTTTTTGCCCGCCGGTCGTGCAGGCTTCGCGGGTCGGCGCCTTTATTCCTAGGCCATTTTCTTATTTGTGAAGCCGGATAAGGCTTTAATCGCATTCATTGGCGTGATCGGCGTCAAAAAATCGACCTGTGTAGGCATTCCCCTACAGAACTTTGGCGAAATGTGGTTATCATCCGACTTACTGTGTCTGCGCGGTCACGAGAGTGACCCGATGTAAGCGAGTAATCCGACGCTCCATCGCCTCACCCGGTCCTGCATGCCCAGTAAGTCGCCGGCTCACGCGAGCCGGGTTATTCGTGTGTTGGATAGAGGTGTGTGTGATGGCAACTGGTACTGTTAAGTGGTTCAACGACGCCAAGGGCTTCGGCTTCATTACTCAGGATGAGGGCGGCCCGGACGTGTTCGTGCACTTCCGTTCGATCCAGGGCAACGGCTTCAAGTCGCTTGCCGAGGGTCAGAAGGTGGAATACACCGTGACCCAGGGCCAGAAGGGCCCGCAGGCGGACAACGTCATTCCCAAGTGAGTCTTGCGGGCAGGCCTTCGGCCGCCCGATATTGCACGACTTCCGCTCCTCCGGCGCCCTGCGCCGGGGGAGCTTTTGCGCGCACGACGGATACCGCATGACGGACGCCACGGACGAACGGGTCGCACGGGAAACCATCCACCTCCGGATGGACGACGGGGCGACCGCCGATCTGCTCTTCTTCTGCCCCCGCGAGCGCTCCCTCGCGGCGTTGCTCTGGGTTCCCGCGCTTGGCGTGGCGGCACGCCACTACGAGCCGTTCGCCCGGGCGCTCGCCGCGCACGGCATCACCGTGGGCATCCACGAATGGCGTGGCCACGGATCGAGCGACCGCCGGGCTGGTCGCCAATGCGACTGGGGCTACCGCGAACTGCTCACCTACGACCTGCCGCGTAGCCTCGATACGCTCGCCACCACCGTCGGGGACATCCCGCTGCACGTGGGCGGCCATAGCCTCGGCGGACAGCTCGCCTGCCTGCTCGCCGGCATGACGCCGCACGAGCTGGCCGGCGTCGCGCTCGTCGCCAGCGGCGCCCCGTACTGGCGCCGCTTCCCGCCGTGGGTGCTTTTAGCGTACGTCGCCGCGCCGGCGCTCGCCCACATGGTCGGCCGTCTGCCCGGCAGGCGGATCGGGTTCGGCGGCAACGAGGCGCGCGGCGTGATCGACGACTGGTCCCGTAGCGGCCGCCGTGGCGTTTACGCCGCGGCGGGGCTCGCGGTCGACCTGGAGGCGGCGCTCGGTCGTCAGCGCGCGCCGGTGCGCGCGTTGAGGCTCCAGGACGACTGGCTGGCGCCGGCGTCGTCGCTGGATTTCCTGCTCGACAAGATGCCCGACGCGTCGCGCGACACGGGTGTCGTGACGCCCGACGAGCTCGGCGGCGAACGCGCCGATCATTTCGCCTGGATGAAACAGCCGGCCAGCGTGGCACGCCGCCTCGCGAACGGCATGTTGCAAGGCTGAGCGGCACGCACGGCGACACACGCGTACCATCCGTCCACCCCCACGTTTGCTAGGCTCCCATCTGTTTCCCGGGGAGAAGCCCATGACCACCATTCCCATCGACGGCAAGCAACGCGACCTCGGTGGCGGCTTCGTCGTACGCCGCATGCTTCCGCATCTGAAAGCGCGTCACGTCGGCCCGTTCGTTTTCTTCGACCAGATGGGACCGGCGTCGTTCGAGGACGACGCCGGTCTCGACGTGCGTCCGCACCCGCACATCGGTCTGGCCACCGTCACGTGGCTGTTCGATGGCGTCATCCGCCACCGTGACAGCCTCGGCAGCGCCGTCGACATCCGTCCCGGCGAAGTCAACTGGATGACCGCCGGACGCGGCATCGTGCACTCCGAGCGCACGCCGCCGGAGGTCCGCCCCGCCGGCGAGGCGCACAACGGGAATCTGCACGGCATCCAGGTATGGGTGGCGCTGCCGAAGAGCCACGAACGCATCGAGCCCGAGTTCCACCACCACGCCGCGGGCGAACTGCCCGTGGTGGAGCGCGACGGTGCGCGGCTCGTCGTGATCGCGGGCGACGCGTTCGGCGAACGATCGCCGGTACGCGTGTTCGCACCGATGTTCTTCGTCGAGGCGCGGCTGCGGAAGGGCGCACGTGTCGCGATGCCGGCGCAGCACGCCGAGTGGGGCGCCTACGTCGTCGAGGGTGCCGCGCGCTTCGGCGACGTGGAACTCGGCAAGCTCGACATGGCCGTGGCGCACGATGGCGATCCGCCCGAGCTCGTCGCGCACGAGGATTCGTTGATCATGCTGTTCGGCGGCGCACCGCTCGACGGCGAGCGCCACCTGTGGTGGAACTTCGTCGCGAGCTCCCCAGAGCTCATCGAGGCGGCCAAGGCCGACTGGTCGGAAGGCCGTTTCCCGATCGTGCCCGGCGACGAATACGAACGCATTCCCTTGCCCACGTACTGAAGACGAGGCGCGTCATGGCACGGTTCGCCAGTTTCCGCGAGTTCTATCCCTATTACCTCGGTGAGCACGCGGACGTGCGCTGCCGACGCCTCCATTTCGCGGGCAGCTGGGTCGTGCTCGTCGCGCTCGCGATGCTCGTGGCCACCGGCCAGGCCTGGTGGCTCCTGGCGGCCCTGGTCGGTGGCTACGGTTTCGCATGGGTGGGTCACTTCGTCTTCGAGAAGAACCGGCCGGCGACGTTCCGGCATCCGTTCTACAGCTTCATGGGCGACTGGGCGATGTTCCGGGACATCCTGCGTGGACGCGTTTCACTGCGCTGAACGCGTCCACGCGACCCGTCACGCGACTTCCGCGGCTGCCGCCTTGCCCTGTTCGCGCTGCTCCCTGCGCGCCGCGCTCCACGTCGGCAACGCCATGTCGTCGCGCGCGACGCGGCACGCGTGCAGGAGCCGCTCGACGTCGCCGTCGCTCATGCCCGCATTTAGCGTCAGGCGGAGCAGCGAACGGTTGACCGTCGTCGCCGGCGCGCTGAACACGGAGCCGAAGATCCCATGCCGCTCCATCACGTCGCGCACGTGGCCGGTCAGGATTTCCTGGCCCGCCTCGAACGCGATGATCTGCTCCGTGCCGTCGCCGATGGGATAGCCGAGCTCGGTCAGCTCGTGGCGCACGCGTCGCGTGACGGCGCGCAGCCGCTGCCTGCGCCAGCCCTCCGTCTGGATCACGCGGTGCGCCGCCGAGAGGCCGGCGAGCTCATGCGGGAGTAACGACGAACTGAAGATCGCCGGCAGCGCCTCGCAACCGAAGTAATCCTTGAAGCGCGTCGTGCACGCGATGAAGCCGGCGCGCGAGCAATACGCCTTCGCGAGGCTCGCCGTGATGAAGTGCACGCGGTCGTTGAGGCCGAGGCTGGCGACGAGGCCTTCGCCGCGCGCGCCATGCGTGCCGAGCGAATGGGATTCGTCGACGACCAGCACGCATCCGTGCGCTTCCGCCACGGCGGCGATGTCCGTGAGCGGCGCCAGGCTGCCGTTCGTGCTGTACACGGCGTCGACGACGATCACGCCGGCGCCGTTGCGCAGCACCTGCCTTTCCAGGTGCGCGACGTCGTTGTGCAGCACCGGCACCGCTTTCGCTCCCGCGCTGCGTATGCCTTCCCATAGCGAGGCGTGCGCGAGCATGTCGATGTAGACCGGAATACGCTCGCCGGCCAGCGACTGGATCAGCCCGACGTTCGCGGCGAAGCCCGACTGGGCGAGGATGCCGTCCTCGCTGCCCACGGCACGGGCGAGCTCGGCCTCGGCCCGATGCAGGGGCTGATCGGCATCCTGCTGGAAGAGGGCGGACATCATCATGCCGAGGCCACCCGTCGCGAGCGCGTCGCGCTGGGCCTCGACGATGTCCGGATGGCCGGCGATGGCGAGGTAGTCGTTGCTCTGGAGCATCAGGTCGCCGTCGGACGGGCGGCGGCCGCGCAAAATGTGACGGCCACCCCAGTCGATGGCCACCCGTTCATTGTGAAATCGATCGACCCTGCGTGCGACGAATGCCGGAAGCTCCGGCGCCTTGACGATCGGGTGGAGGATGGAAACGTTTTCCATGGTCTTCTCTCTCTGTCAGCGGGCGAACTTCGCCGCCGCCCGACGGACGGCGCACGCACGCCGGCCTCGCCCTGCCAGGCGCGAAATCGTCACAGAGGTACGCGAACGACCGCCCGCGAGGGCCTGCCGCACCCCATGGCTTTGAGACAGAGAGGGCACGGCCAGGGGCCGCACCGGTTGGATTTCACGGGCGATAGGACGCCGCTGCGCCGATCCCGCCGGCGCATGAGAGTGGCGAGCCTGGGATAGAGGCCCTAGATGCGGTGTGAACGGCTGTCCGCGGCCAGGCTAAGATCCTGTTCGCGCAGCCACGTGCGGTACGACTTCACGTGTTGCAGCCGGAAACGCTCCACATCGTCGATGAGGGCGTAGTAGTACCACTGTTCGCCGGAGACGGCAGTCGCGGGGTGCAGTTGCGACTCGGGATCGCGGACGCCCCGGTGGTAGAAGCCGTCGCGGGAGTTGAACCAGGGCAGGGCCGCACCCTGGCGAAGCGCCTCGAGGACGGCCGGAGGCGCCCCGAGATCTGCCGCAATTTCATAGTGGGTGCGCAGGTCCTCGTCCGTCTGGACGAGGAGGAAGCGCCCGATGCCCCAGGCGTCCACCAGCAGCAGGCCGGTCGGATTGCAGTGCACGTAACACTCGACGGGCTGGAAGGTGGCGGTCACCGACTGCAGGACTTCGCGGAACGCGGGATCGCGCAGGAAGCGGAAATTGCCGAGCGCCAGGGTTTCGGCGACGAAGGCGCTGGCGCGCTCGAAGTAGCGGCGCTGCAGTTCCGTGATGGCCGTCTGCAGCTTGGAGATCGCCTCGGGATCGTTCTTGCGGATGAAGCGGTCGATGACGCCCGAATTGAAGGCGTCGATGGCGGTGGCGTCGTCCGCGCGGCCGGTCAGGAGGATCTTGCCGATGTGCGGGTTGGGCAGGCGCTTGCAGAAGCTGATGCCGTCCATTTCGGGCATCGCCTGATCGACCACCACGACGGAGATCTCGGCGAAGCGCTCCGGGTCGTAGACCACGCGGTGGATGGAATCGATGTCCAGCGCGACCAGTTCCTGGGTCTCGGACGGGCGATCTTTCCAGCGGTAGAGCCAGCCGCCGCCGGGAACGGGCCGGCTGCCGTTGTTGCCCAGCGTCGCCAGCGCGTTGCGCGGCGAGCTGAAGGTCCGCACCCGCATCATCGGGTCGAGCAGCAACGGGACCACGTCGAGGTATTCCTCGTGGTCGTCGACCAGCACGGTGGTGGTCGGGAAATGGAAGGGCTGGATGTCGCCCTGCGAGTTCAACGTCATCACTGCCGGTCCCCGGTCTCCGGATGCGGAAAGGAGAGGGTGAACTCCGTGAATTCCCCCAGATTGGTACGGCACGAGATGCCTCCGCCCATATGCTCCATCGCCGCGCGACAAAAAGCGAGTCCTATCCCCAGCCCGGTCACGTTGCCCGTCCCCGCGCTGTCGCTGGCGTGGGAGTAAAACCGGTTGAAAATGCGGGGAAGAACGTCCGGAGGGATGCCCGGGCCGGTGTCGTGGACCCGTATCCGGTTGACCAGTTCGCCCGGCTCGACGAAGACCCGGATGTCGCCCTTGCCGGCCCGATCGGTATGAAAAAGTGCATTCCGCAGCAGATTGAAGAGGACGTGGACCACCAGGGCCTCCTCGCCGAGCAGCCGGAAGTCGCCCGCCACCGAGAGGGTGATGCGCTCGCGCTCCGCGCGGGAGCCGTAGGGGAAACGTCGAAGCGCCTGGTCCACCAGTTCGCGGGCTGCCAGCGGAGTGAGTGGCACCTCGCCGATCGGCCGGGCCGACAGCAGCAGCATGTCGATGATCGTGTTCGCGTAGGTGACCTCGCGCTCCATGACCCCGATGCTGCGCTCCAGTGCGTGCAGGTTCTGCGCGCGGACCTCCGGCACCGGAAGCCCCTCGGATTCCGCGAGCCGGTGGCTGCGGATCAGGTCGGGCATGAACCGGGCCACGGCGCGGGCGGCGATGCGCAGGGACCCCAGCGGCGTGCGCAGTTCGTGGGCGATGTTGTTGGACGCGGCCGTCAGGGCGTCGATGCGCGACTGCTCCGCCATGTTGGCCGAGACCGTGCACGTCGCGCCGCCGACCATGCCGAACATCAGCAGCGGGACGTATTCGAGCATCGTCCGCGCGTGCAGGTGGGCCTCCGGCGACAGCGCGAAGACCAGCGCGGCCAGCGCGCTGCCGATGGTGAAGACGACGAGGAAGCTGGCGATGTCGAACAGCATCATCAGCAGCATCACGCACGCCAGGTGCGTCATCAGCCAGGCCGGCGTCGCGTTGCGCAGGGTCATGTAACCGACGAAGAAGGGCATCGCGATGGTCATCGCGAAGTACCAGTAGGTGGGCAGGTGCGTACGCAGCCGCCGCGGCCACCAGGGCAGCAGGGCCAGCGGGATGAACGTGGCGCTGCAGATCAGCCGCATGGGCAGGTTTTCGTACGGCTGCGGGAAGAGGTACGCCCAGATGGGGTAATACACGGCCAGGCAGAAGCTGCCGACGACGCCGATGGCCACCATCTTGGGCTGCGAGTAGCGCGTCCGCAGGAACATCGTGGTTTCAAAGCGCTCGAGCGCGCGCATCAGCAGCCACAACTGCAGCCGGAAGAACTGCCGGGGCCGGGTGGTGTCCGGCGTCGCGGCGGTGCCCGGCAAGGCGTCCGTCGTTCGGTCTTCGCTCACGGCTGGGCACCGCCGCTCATCGGTACTGCCGGTGACAGGACTGGCACGCCTCGCCGACCGGGGCGAGCGTGGCCGTCAGCGCCTCGCAGTTCGCGGGTGCCGCCGCCACGGCGGCGTCCAGCGCCGTGCCGAGATGGTCGGCCGCCGCATAGAACGCCGCGTCCATGTCCGGGAAGGCATCGCGCACGTCCGTGGCCGCGGCGCGCATCCGCCCGAACCGGAGCACGGAGGCCTTGGCATCGCACTGGTTCGCCCGCACGTTGGCGCGCAGTACGCCCATGTGGTGCTGCATCACGGCCATCACGCCCCGATGGAAGGGGGTGCCCTGGTGAAGGGCGGACAGGGCGAAGGTCGCCCCCATCGCGCCTGTCACGAGGCCGAGGATGACGAGTAGCAGCGGGCGCATTGGTGGTCCATCGCATACGAGGACGCCAGCATAGCCCACGGTCACCTTTGTTCAATATGAGACAATGAGCACCTATTCCCCCAGCGAGTCCCCCGTGAGCACGGCCCAGGCCGAACGTTTCGCCGGCATCGAGCGACTGTACGGTCGCGGCACCCTCGACCGCCTCGCCCATGCGCACGTCTGCGTGATCGGCGTGGGCGGCGTGGGCTCGTGGGCGGCCGAGGCGCTGGCACGCAGCGGCATCGGCCGGCTGACGCTGATCGACGGCGACGACGTGTGCCTCTCCAACACGAACCGCCAGATGCACGCGCTGGACGGTCAGTACGGCAAGCCGAAGGTCGGCGTCGTGGCGGAGCGCGCCCATGCCATCAGCCCGACGATCCGGCTCGAGGCGATGGAGCGTTTCCTCACCCCGTCGACGCTTGACGAACTGCTCGACCGCGGCTACGACGTCGTCATCGACGCCTGCGACGCGCTCAAGGTCAAGCTGGAGACCATCGTGTGGTGCCGGCGCCGGAAGGTGCCGCTCGTCACCGTGGGCGCGGCGGGAGGCCGGACGGATCCAACGCAGATCCGCGTGCGCGACCTTTCGCGCACCGAGCACGACGCGATGCTCAGCATGATCCGCAAGAAGCTCCGCCAGGAACACGGCTTCCCGCGGAATCCGGATCGCTTCTTCGGGGTGTCGGCCGTGTACTCGATGCAGAACGTGCAGTATCCGCAGGCGGACGGCACGGTGTGCGGCGTGCGTCCGCCGGGCAGCGATGCGCTCAAGCTCGACTGCGGCGGCGGCCTGGGCGCGGCGACGCATGTCACCGGTGCCTTCGCGTTCGCGGCGGTGGGCAAGGCGCTCGAGAAACTGACCGCGAAACCGAAGGCCTGATCAGCGCGCCGCGGCGACGATCGACAGGGCGTCTTCGAGCCGGCCGATGTCTTCCTCGGCGCCGAGCGACAGCCGGACACCCCGCGGCCGTCGGGGCCGCGACACGAAGTTCGACGAGCGCGCCACGCGCACGCCGCGAGCGAGCAGGCGACGCTCCACGCCCACGGGATCCGTCGCCGGAAGCCAGGCGTGCAGGCACGCGCCGTTCACGACCAGATCGTCACCGACGATGCGCCGGGCGAGCCGTCCGCGTTCGCGCATGCTTCCGGCCAGCCCCTGAAGGTGCGCGTCGAGGCTGCCGTCGTCCATGCAGCGCGCGACGACGCGCGGCCAGAGGGTCGGAAGTCCGTCCTGCTCCCGCTGGATCAGCGCGGTGGTCGACGCGTGCGATTCGCGGTCCGGGTGGAGCAGCCAGCCGACCCGCAGGCCGGGACCGAGGATCTTGCCGATGCCGCCCGCGTGGAAGACGCGTTCGGGCGCGAGCGACGCCAGCGACGGCAGCGCCTCGCCGCTGAAGGTCGCGAGCGGCGAATAGACGTCCCCCTCGATGAGGATCAGTCCGAGCTCCCGCGCCGTGGCGACGATCGCCTGGCGCCGCGCGAGCGGCATGGTGACCGTCGTAGGGTTCTGATACGTGGGCTGGACGTAGAAGACCTGCGCGGCGTGACGGCGCGCGGCCTGGGCGAGCGCCTCGGGCCGGGCGCCGTGCTCGTCCGCCGCGACGTCGACGCACTGGATGCCCATGCCCCGCGCGGCGGTCCGGAAGCCGTGGTACGTGCGCTCCTCGACCAGCACGACCCGGTTCCGCGGCATCGCCACCTGGAGCAGGGTGAGCCCGAGTGCATGCCGCGCGCCGATGGTCAGCGCGATCAGCGCCGGATCGACCTCCGCGTGCCCCGATGCCCGCGCGAGCCAGCGCGCGATCGCTTCGCGGACGTCGAGGGGACCGGCGAGATCGGGATAGGCCAGCGCGTCGGCGTCCACCCTGGTCCGGGCGAGTCGCGCGTTGAGCAGCGTCGCCGCGTTCAGGCGAAGGGGCAGGTTGACGGCAAGATCGTAGTTCGGCGCCATGCGGGCATTGTAGGCTTGCCCACCATGTGGTGCGTCTATCTCATCGAATGCCGTAACGGCGCCTGGTACGCGGGCATCACCAACGACCTGGAGGCGCGCTACGCCGCCCACGTCGCCGGAAAGGGTGCCCGCTACACGCGCGCCAATCCGCCGGTGCGCCTGCTCGGTTCGCGCCCGTTCCCCGATCGCTCGGCGGCGTCGAAGGCCGAGCACGAGGTCAAGCGGCTGCCGAAGGCACGCAAGCTCGCGTGGCTCGGGACGCAGCCTGCGTGACCAGGCGTGGATCAGGGCAACGCGTAGCTCAGGTCGTAGAAGTGCTTGCCGTCGCGGATGTCGATCGTCAGCGTCCCGCTGATCCCCTTGAGGTCGCCGCTGCCTGAATCCGGCACGATCGTGATGGACAGGTCGCGGCCCGCGGCGGACATGACGCCGCGATGGACGAGCGCGAACGCGCCCTTCCTGCCGCCCAGCGTGCCCTCGAAGCGTTCGACCGCGACGTAGGCCGCGGAGCCCGGGGTCGCCGTGCTGGAGGCGGTCAGCATGGTGCCGGCGGACGTTCCATCGAGGTCGCCGTGGAAGACCTTGGCCAGGGTCATCGCCCCGAGTGCCGACCCGTCCCGCTCGTCCGGCTTGCCGGAAGGCGTCATGGTGACGTCGAACGAACCGTGCGCTTGCTGTGACATAGGGTACCCGTAGGCGATGGAGTGACTTAGGATGAGCGCGACAAGCACGCTCCGGCGCAGGAAACGCATGACGTCCTCCGGTCGGAAAATGGAGCCCTTACGGCTTCCACCGTCGACGAAGATACTGCCATGGAAGCCCGTCCTCATACGAAGATCACCCCCGACTGGCATCGCTGGATCGGCGAGTCGCTGGCCGCCGGCCACGGTCCCGCGGATCTCCTGGCCACGATGCGCGAGCACCGGTTCGACGAGCGCGCCGCGCGCGACGCGATCGCCGACGCCGTGTTCGGCGGGGCCGCGCCGCGCGAGGCGTCCGACGCGGTGCCGGCGTCCTTCCGCAGCCGCCTGGGCGAGGGGCACGTCCTCGACGCCGGCGATCGCCGCGTCCGCGTCCTCGCGCGGGTAGCGCGTCCGCTCATCGCCATCCTCGATGGCGTGCTCGACGCCGACGAGTGCGCGGCGCTGCGCGAGATGGCGACGTCGCGTCTCGCGCGCTCGCAGGTCGTCAGCCCCGGCACGGGGCAGGGTGTCGTGCAGTCCATCCGCACCAGCGAGGGGGCCAACTTCGGCCGTTCCGAAAACGAACTGATCGCGCGCGTCGACGCGCGCGCGGCGCTCCTCATGCGACTGGGCGAAGAGCACGGCGAAGGCCTGCAGGCGATGCGTTACGGCGTCGGCGCGGAATACGTCGCCCACTACGATTACTTCCCGCCCGACGACCCCGGCAGCAAGGCGCATCTGGCGAGCGGCGGGCAGCGCGTGTCGACGCTCATCATGTACCTCAACGACGTGGAAGCGGGCGGCGAGACCATCTTCCCGCGCATCGATTTCAGCTACGTCCCACGCCTTGGGCAGGCGCTCTATTTCGAGTACACCACGCCCGAAGGCGCGCTCGATCCGCTGTCGCTGCATGGCGGCGCGCCGGTGCTCCGGGGCGAGAAGTGGATCCTGACGAAATGGATGCGCGAGCACGCCTTTCCCGGCTGACGTTGGTGTAAGGTCGACGCTTCGTCGTCCAGGGGGAAGGGGGAACAATGCGCCGCGAGGCTGCCAGGGTCGTTCGTTTCGTCGCGGCGGGATGCCTGCTGTGCGCTCAAGCCGCGTGGGGCCAACAGGCGCCGCAATCCGTGCCACCGGCGACGCTTCCGGCGCCCGCCACTTCCGTGGCTCCGCCTCCGCCGCCCGTCGAGATTCCCTTCGCATCGCGCGACGCCGCTTGGGTATCGACGCCCAGCGCGCCCGATGCATGGGGCGGGCCGCGCACCGGTAGCGAGGCGACGCTGTCGGATCGCGTGGTGTCGTACCGCATCCAGGCGCGGCTCGATCCCGAGAAGCACACGGTGGATGGCCAGCAGCAGCTGACGTGGCGCAATCGAAGCGACCGCCCCGTATCGGCGGTGTTCCTCCACCTGTATCTGAACGCCTTCGAAGGGGAGGGCAGCACGTTCTTCACCGAGCGCCGCACGCTCGCCGCGCATGGCGGTTCGCGCGGCACCGACACCGTGAAGAAAGGCGAGTGGGGATACATCGACCTGGGCGACGTGGAACAGGACGGCGCGCCGCTGAAGTGGCGCTACGTGCATCCCGACGGCGGCCCCGAGACGGACCACACCGTCGTTCGCGTCGATCTCGCGCAGCCCGTGCCCGCGGGCGCGAGCGTCACGCTCGACATGAACTTCCACAGCCAGCTGCCGCGCGTGATCGAACGCACCGGCTACGTCGGCCGCTTCCATCTCGTGGCCCAGTGGTTCCCGAAGATCGGCGTGCTGGAACTGCCGGGCGAGCGCGGCGCCACCGAGCCACGCTGGAACGTGCACGAGTTCCATTTCAACAGCGAGTTCTACGCCGACTTCGGCGAATACGACGTCCGCATGACGCTGCCGAAGGATTACGTGGTCGGCGCGGTGGGCGAGCAGCAGGGCGAACCGACGCCCGAGGGCAACGAGCTCACCTGGCACTTCATCCAGGGCGACGTGCACGACTTCGCGTGGATGGCGGCCCCGGGCTACGCGACGCTCGACGGCGAATACACCGGCCCCGGCAGCCCGAAGGTCAAGGTGCGCGTGATCTACCCGCCGGAGTACGAGGCGAGCGCCGCGCCGGCGCTGAAGGCGTCGCTCGATTCGCTGGCGTATTTCTCCTCGACGCTCGGGCCGTACCCGTACAAGACGCTGACGGCGATCATTCCTCCGTTCAACGCGACGGAAGCGGGCGGCATGGAATATCCGACGTTCTTCACGGCCGACAGCTACCGGAAGGTGGCGCCGAAGACGCTCGACGAGTTCCTGCTCGATTTCGTGACGATCCACGAGTTCGGCCACGGCTACTTCTACGGACTGCTCGCGTCGAACGAATTCGAGGAGCCGATGCTCGACGAGGGGCTCAACGAGTACTGGGACGATCGCATGCTGCGCGAGCGGAACCAGTCGGTGTACCTCACCACGCCGCTGTGGAAGTTCTTCGGCGTCGAGGCGCCGATCGCTCCGTTCCAGCTCGAACGCATGCTGGCGAGGCTGCGCCGCCCGGCCGATCCGCTCGGTCAGAACGCGTGGAACCGGCTTTCCAGCGCCAACTACGCCACCGTCTATTCGCGCACGGCGACGGCCATGCACGATCTCGAGGAGCGGCTGGGCAAGGACGTCATGGAAAAGGCCTTCCGCCAGTACTACGCGACCTGGCACTTCCGTCATCCGTCCATCGCCGACCTGCAGGCGACGCTAAGCGATGTATCCGGCAAGCCGGAGGTCGTCGCGCAGGTATTCAACCAGTTCGTGTTCGGCACCGACCGCATCGACGACCGCGTGAGCGACATCGTCAGCGAAGAGGTGTTGCCGCTGGCTGGCACCGTCGTGAAGGACGGGCGCCGCGGTGAAGTCGATGGCGAGTCGATCGATGCCTCCGTCGAGAAGCAGCGTGCGGACTGGAAGAAAGCCCACAAGGACGCGGCTCCCGGCACGGGGCCGTTTCCGTGGAAGACCACCGTGACGGTCTGGCGCGACGGCGCCCGCGTGCCGCAGACGCTGAAGGTGACCTTCATGGATGGCTCGGAGCGGACCGTGCGCTGGGACGACGATCGCCGCTGGGCGCGCTTCACGTTCACCGGCTCCGTCAGGGCGAAGTCCGCGGAGCTGGATCCCGAGCGGAAGATCTACCTCGACCTGGACAAGCTCAACGACAGCCGCACCGTCGAGGAAAATCACGCGGCCTCGCGCCGTTGGGGTTCCGATTTCGCCGCCCTGCTGCAGGGCCTCTACGCGTTGCTGGGGACGCTATGAACACCGATCGCAAACGTTCGTCGCTGGGCGCGCTGGCGCAGGGTGCGCTCGGGGGCCTGCAATGGCGCCTCGCGCTGCTGTGGATCCTCGTGACGCTGCTGCCGGCCGCGGTCGTCGCGCTGCCGTTGTGGCGCGTGCTGGATGGCCTGCTCGGCCACTCCGTGCACGCCGACGCCTGGGCGTCGCACTTCGACGGGTTGATGTTCGGCGATACATGGACGGCACTCACCACGGACAATCCATGGACCGGCATGGCGCTCGTCGCCGGCACGCTGGTCACACTGGTGTTCGGGCCGTTCCTCGCCGGCATGGTCGTCGCCGGCGGACGCGCCAACCGCGCGCTCGGCTTCGGCGGACTGCTGCAGGGCGGGGCGACCGAGTACGGCCGCATGCTCCGCCTCGGCATCCTCGCCCTGATTCCGTATGGTCTTTTCATCGCCGCGGCGTACGGCGTGACGTCGCTGGCCGACGACCGGGTCGAGACGAGCCTGCTGGCATCGCGTGCCGAGATGTACGAGCACGGCGCGCTGGCGGTCGCCGTCCTGCTGTTCGTCGTCGCGCAGGCGATCGTCGAATCGGCACGCGCCCAGTTCATCGCGGACATCGGCCTGCGCTCCGCATTCGTCGCGCTGGGTCGCGGATTCGTGCAGTGCCTGCGCCGACCGTTCGCGACGCTCTTCGTCTATCTCGTGATCACGCTCGTCGGCAGCGTCCTCCTCGTCACCATCGCATCGTGGCGCGGCCACACCACCGCGACCGGCTCGGGATTCTGGACGGGCTTCCTGATCGTGCAGATCGGCGTTATCGTCACGGCGTGGATGCGCACCGCACGCCTCCTCGCACTCGCCGGCCTCGCCGCGATCAGACCCCACCGCCGCCGCCGCACGGACTTCGCCCCGGCGCTGTGACCAAGGCCCCGTCGCGCGGGATCGCAGACGAGCATCCTCCTACGGAACGGTAGGAGCCGATCACCCTTGCGACACCCCACCTACCGAAGGGGTGGGAGCCGATCGCATCGGCGACCCCGCGCAGCGGGCAATCTCGCGGGCATCTCCCTACGGAACGGTAGGAGCCGATCGCATCGGCGACCCCGCGCAGCGGGCAATCTCGCGGGCATCCCCCTACGGAACGGTAGGAGCCGATCGCATCGGCGACCCCGCGCAGCGGGCAATCTCGCGGGCATCTCCCTACGGAACGGTAGGAGCCGATCGCATCGGCGACCCCGCGCAGCGGGCAATCTCGCGGCATCCCCCTACGGAACGGTGGGAGCCGATCGCATCGGCGATCCCGCGCAGCGGGCAATCTCGCGGGCATCCCCCTACGGAACGGTGGGAGCCGATCGCATCGGCGATCCCGCGCAGCGGGCACCCCACGAGTGAAGCCACGAGATCTTCGCGCCCTCAGCGCCGGCGAAGTGATGCAGCATGAACCGTCAAACATCCCCGCCAAATCGCCCCACACCGCACCGCACCCGCCCCACGACGCCGTCGTCCAGAAACATAGAAGTTTTCTGAAAAGTTGCCCTCGCCGCCCACGAATCGGTTGCCATAAGGCACACTCCGCATCCTCGGTAACGCTGTCAGGCGCTGTGTTGCTGCCTGGCATGACGCTGTGCCGTCGTGATCTATGTGTTCGCGAGGATCGTGCCGACCTGCCTCAAGGATTCGCGCCATTCGCGATGATTCGGTTTGCCGCCAAGGAGAGTTTCGTGGGCGACTACAGCAAAACGTTCGAATGGATTGATCTCCCGCAGGGGAGGGTTCGATACGCAGGAGGGATGCGTGGCAGGGATGAGCCATCGATAGAGACGTTCGCTGTTGAGCTTCGCGGAGCGATCTATTACGGCGAAATTCGTGAACTATTCCCGCCTGAGAAGAACGACTACAGCATCGAAGTCGTTTCGTTTGGGTGGATAAAGCACGACTGGTCTGGCAATGAGCCAGACCCCGAGCATTGCGCGTCCTTTACTCTGAACGATCTGAGCGACGTACAGTCTTTGCTTTGTGCGGCGGTGTCGATCTGGCGAAGTCTTGAGGACAGGCCAGCCATTCTGTACGAGTCTCTTCAAACTCACTTTACTGGCGAGATTGTTTTTAGGGATGGATGGTCGTTGATCAGTGAAGAGGGCGGCGTCCGATGAACCGCGCCAATCTGGGCCAAACGCGGCGGAGAACTCTTTCTTGGTTAACACGAGAAGACGTTCGTTTGGTTCCCTTCCATGGAGCTATGAGTAATGAAGATTTCGAACTTCGTAGAAATTCGTGCCGACGGCAACGTCGTCCCTTCTACGATGACCGTCGAAGAAATGCTCGGCCTCGGCTGGAGTCCATCAAAAGTGATAGCGCTCGAGTGGACCTATAACGGCGCGGCAGTTAACGTTGCGGCGCCTCTGGGAGTGCTCGGTGTCGTCGTGCAAGGTGGGAACTTTGTAGCGACGATCCCCAGCGACGGTATGGGCCGACGCCAGATCGTGATTGTGTCGCCCGATGGCGACGTATACGGGCGAATCGAGCCTACCATTTGGATTAAAAGTGTCGAAGTGCATGGAGCATTTGGGTGGTTTGAGCCTGCAAGGAATCCCGGCGAGGACCTCTTTGGAGTTGTGTTTCAATCGACATCGGGCCAGGAATTTTTATGCGGCGTCAGCGCATTGAGTCTTCGGATAGTCGATTGCGCTCTCACGCGGTGAGGTTCGTTAGTAACCATTCATGACAGCGGGTAGTTTCTGCGTCGCCCACGATATGCACGGGGAGCTTGGAGGCTACAGTGCTTAAGCTGCGGCCGTTAGTTCCGATAGCTCGATAGAGCTGTTAGAAGTACAGCAGCTGATCCTTCAGGCACTGCCTGCATGGCTCGCGCTTGAAGACAGGCCTTCGGTCGTATCCTCAAAGATGACGACGATTCGTAGTAGTGGATTTCTTACGGGATGTTGATCGCACCAACCGCGCTGGGATCCGGCACGATGTCTGGACGTCCAGCGTTTGAATACTGCGCAATCGGCCCGCGGAGCATTGGGTGCGGAAGCGCGGCTGGATGGTTAGCGCGTATCAGGCGCGAAACATAGAAGTTTTCTGAAAAATTGCCTATCACATCGCACGAAGTGGTTGCCATAAGGCACACTCCGCATTGTCGGCGACGCTGTGAACGTTGCTTCCTCGGCCGCCACGACGCAGCGGAATCGTGATCTAGGTGCTTGCGACGTCCGTGCCCGTCTTGCTTCATGGATTTGCGGCATTCGCGACGATTCGCTTCGCCGCCAAGGAGAGTTTTGTGGGCGACTACAGCAAAACATTCGAATGGATCGAGTTTCCGCAGGGAAGGGTCCGTTATGCGGGTGGGAGGCGCGGGAGGGACGAGCCGCCTATGGAGACCTTCGCGATAGAACTCTACGACCGCGTCTACTACGGAGAAATCTGCGAGTCACTTCTAGCTGATGGAAACCGTTACAACCTGATGATTGTGTCATTCGGATGGACGAAGCATGAGTGGCGCGGCATCGAGCCAAACCCCAGAGACTGCGCGACGTTCACGCCGAGGGAGCTTGAGAAGGTGCAGGCGCTCCTTTGTCAAGCTGTTCAAGTGTGGCGCGGCCTGGACGATCGACCACCGTTTCTGACGGAGTACTTCGAATCACGCTTCATGGGCGAGGTTATTTTTCAGGACGGTTGGGCATTAATCAGGGACGAGAGCGAGATCTAGTGGACATCAGGGAAGACGTAGCACGCATCAGGGACGCGAATACTTTAGGCCAGATCCGAGAGATCGTACGAGGTTATTCCGCAACATCTTCCGGGGGTGCGGCAGCCATCTATAGCGGTCTAGTGGGAAAGGCATCGGCCAACGATCTGGCGATCGAGCATGCGCGGAGTAGCCGTGTGTCGATCATCAATAACACTCCGCGTGGCAACTTTCTAGCTAATGAGCAGGTCGAGGCAGCGATAAGGACTTCGGCGAAGCGCATCTTTCAGTCTCAAGGCGCGGGCTATGGACCCGCAAAGCAGCTTGCAGGCGACTTCCTCTTCGGCGATGCGAACGCGCCGACACATGCTCCCACCAGCATCCAGAACTGCCTCTGGTGCGAAGCCTCGCGCGACTTCGCCTCGTCGCTGCGCGGCGACGTGAAGGTCATCGCCGTCAATGCGAATCCGCAGCGGGTCTTCGCGCAGGTGGAAATTCCCACGGCGTTGCGCAATCCCGCTGTGCGCAGCCTCGGCGGCGTGCCGGTGGAGTTGCTGCGCGAGACGTATGCGTCGCACGGCGTGGAGGGTGTACTTCCGCAGGTCCAGGCTGCCTATGTCAGGGAAGCGTCCCTTGCTGGCCTGCTGTCGACGCCCGCTGCCGCGCCGGTGGCTGGCGTGCGCCGCGCGCCGGGCGCGACGTTCCATGTGGGGCAGGTCGCGACCAAGGCGCTTGGGGCGGCGACCACGGTCTACGATGGCGTGGCATCGGTTCGCGAGGCGATGCAGCTGAGCGACCGGGGTAACGACATCGGCGCGCAGTCGCACATCGTCGGGGCGGTGGGGCGCAACGTCGGTGGGTGGGGCGGTGCCGCGTTGGGCGCGTCGACAGGCGCGGCGCTCACGGCCGAGACCGGACCGGGCGCGTTTCTCGGCGGTGCCATCGGCGGCATAGCGGGTGCGGTCGCTGGCGACCGGCTGGCGGCGTGGATCGATCGACATCGCATCAACCACCAGACCGACGAGCGAGGACATCGTTGGGCGTTCGATCCCGCGCACCCGGCGCAGGGCTGGACGCGTCGCGTCGACGGCGAACTCGATGCGCAGGCCACCGTGGACCGAGGCGTTCCCATCTACACCTCGCGCACGCTGACGGCAGCACCCGAGCTGGCCGATCGGCTCAACTACCAGGCGTCCAGCCGGGCGGTGGAACTGGCGCTCGCGTCGCCGCCTGCGCCGGTGAATCCGTACCACGTCGCCTCGACGCCGGAGGATCATCGGCCGGGGAACGTCTACGAAGGCGACTGGCAGCGCGATGCGCGGAGCGGTCGATGGTCGCGTCAGGTGACCGATAGCCATGTCGGGTTGAGCATGCAGCGCTTCGGGGTCGAGATCGCGTCGCGCGAGCGCGCCGCGGCGCTGGACCGGCAGGCGCAGGACATCGTGGCGGCGAATCTCAAGACGACGCCGATAGCGATAGCCGCGCAATACAAGACGGCCTACGAGCGGTTCGGCTGGTCGCGGCATGGCGACATGCCGCCTGCGGTCCAGGACGCCATCCAGCATCCCGGGCGCCTGCTCGCTTCCGATGGCCACGCTTACACGCGCGGTGACGACGGCCGGTGGACTACGCCCGGCGCGCTCTTCGGTCGCAATCCGGCCGAAGCGGGCCTCCAGCACCAGCTGGACGTGGCGTACGAACGTCTCCAGCGGCCGTCTGCCGCGGCAGACGATGAGTCCACGGCATCCGGCTCGAACGATTCGGGTAACGCAGCGTCCATCGGCGCCTTGGTTCCGAAGCGTGACGCATCGATCGATAATGTCGGCGTCGCGCATCGGTTTATCGGACCGGCAGGGCGGGGTGTCGGCCGTGGTGGCGATGTACGTGCCGCTGAGTCCGCATCCGCGCCCGACAGGCGGGTGTCGCCGCTTCACGAAGCCGATGACGCATCGGGCCTCCCCGCGAACTTTCCCCTCTTCGACGCAGCGGAACACCACCGTTTGTTCCTCGAAGCGATGAACCGCCACCGGGAAGAGCAGGCGGAGGCTTTGGAACGTGCGCGGGAAGCACGCGACGAAAGGCGACACGAGAACGACCGCGTTAGCGACGAACGCGCACGGGCCGATCGCGCGCGCGATCAAGAAGAACGGTACTGGGAGGGTCGCGAGGCGTCGGAGCGTGAGCGACGAAACGACGATGAGCGACTCGCCCCAGGTCCGCCGGACGAGCATCGCCTGCGCGGCGAGAGCGAGGTGGCGCGAAGTGCACAGGCGGCGACCCACAGCCCGCCATTCGCGCATGACAACGCATGGCGCCACGCGTCGCATCTCGAACGGGAGTACGACGGGATCGAGAGTAGTCCATCCGCGGATCGCTCATGGGACAACACGCCTCCATGGCAGAACGCCCATACGTCCGGGCACGATCCGCTGATGCACGACGCACGGAACGCCGAAACATCACACGATCCCTCGACGATCGACGATGCGTGGTTCATGAGCCTCGACACGCCACGCTGGGATGACACCCGGGAGGCCGAGAGCATCGTGTTTCACCGGGACACCAGCGACAGTCATGGCCGCGGCAGGACCTATGAGAACCCCTTTCCGACGCCGATGCACCCTGTCGTCGGCCCGCCCGCGCCCGATCCCTACGCCAACCTCGACCCGGCCGACCCGTTTTCGTACAACCCCTATCTCCCGGGCATGCCCGAGGAAGACAAGGACATGGCCGACATGTGGCTGGCGTTGCAGTCCAATGACACCCAGGCGATCGATAAGGCGTTCGACAAGCTGGGTGAGCGGCCCGAGGTCCAGCAGCTATTGCAGGAGGCGGCGGACATCATCGAGCGCGAGCGCGTCGAACTGGCCGCGCAGCGTGAGGCGGAGCTCGCCGAGCAACGCAGGATCGACGAGATGATACGCGCGCAACAGGAGGCCGAGTCGCTGCAGCACGGGCCGCGAGGGAAGGTACTCACGCTCGACCTGCAGCCCCTGACGGCGGCGGACATGGGCGGTGCGTTCGGCGGCGGCGACGGCGGCGGTTGAGTTTTTCAGTGGCGAAGGAGCGAGGTCTTCAATGGACGGTTATCGAAACGAACGGGGCGCGATGGCACCCGCCATGCAAATCGTCGCGCTGCAGAAAATGGCGGACAGCCAGATCATGCGGCTGGAGCGGACCATCCGCAACGAGGCGGAAGCGGCCGCGCGACTCTTCGACGTGCAGGTCGCGGCATCTCTCAGGACGGCACGCGACGAGCAGCAGGTCGTTCTCGGTCAATTGAAGGCCGCCGTAAGCAAGGTGGAGGCGTCGCACGACACGTTCTTCCGCTTCCGCCGGCGCCTCTACGTTGGTATCGGTAGTCTGCTCGTCCTGGCGATCGTCAGTCTCGTGATCGTGTACCAGGTGCTCTTCGGGCATTACCGGCAGGAGTATTCCCGATTGCTCGAGGAGGTGGCGTACCTGAAAACGGTGGACGAGGCCGACGTCGCACCGTGCGGCGACGGGCGGCTGTGTGCGCGCATCGTCAAGGGCGGCGCGCGTTTCGGGGAGAAGAAGGACTATCGGCTCGTCGAGCTGCGCAAGTAGCCGACGAGCCGCGTCACCATCGGCGGGCGCTCAGCCCGCGCGGCGCACTTCGCGGTGCGGCGGGTAGTAAGCGAACAGGTGCGTCGCGCCGCCGAGGAAATCGATGTTGTCGATGTGTTCGCCACCGAGGCGTTCGGCGACGTGGTCGGACGCCTCGTTGCCGATGCGCACGAGGCTGATCACGCGCTGCGCGTGCATCTCCTTCCACGCGAAATCGAGGATGGCTTCGCCGGCCTCGGTCGCGTAGCCGTGGTGACGATGCTCGGGCTTGAGCATCCAGCCGAGTTCGAGGTCGGGCCAGCCTTCGGGCTTCATCAGACCTGCGCGGCCGATGAACTCGCCGGTGTCCTTCAGCTCGATGGCCCACATGCCGCAACCGCGAAGCGCCCAGTGACCGAGCAGCATCGCCATCGAACGCCATGCGTTCATGCGATCCAGAGGCTGGCCGTCACCGATCCAGCGCGTGCTGTCGGCGTCCGCGAGCATGGCCGCGTAATCGTCGAAGTGGCGTTCGGTGAGGGCGGTGAGCCGCAGGCGCGGCGTTTCGAGAACGGGAATGTCTGCAAATGGCATCGAAGTGACCAGGTGTCAGCCGAGCAGGCGTGCCAGGGCGCGGGTGCTCTGCGCGAGGCTGTCCTGCCAGGACAAGCCCGTTATTTTCCCACCAGTGGCGGCGTCTTGGAAGCTCTCTTCCTGGCCCGGTGCGAGAAGGTGGCGATAATCGACTGTGATTTCAGTGCCTTGCGGAAGGTCCTTCGCCGCGAAGATGAAGCCGAGGTGCCAGAGGCCGGTCGGCTCGAAACTGTGGTTCACGTAGCACTCGTCGGGCCAGTCCGGCGACACGGTGTAGCGGTCCCCGAACCAGCGGGCGGCGGCGAACAGGTTCGCGGAGAGCTCGGGCGACGACGTGATGTCCTGCCAGCTGTAGGTGGCATCGATGCCGTCGGGGGCGGTCACGATCTGGCCGGCGGCCACGAATTCGTCGACGAACAAGCCCTTGCCGGCGCCGGGGATGGCGGAATCGGCGATGCGGTAACGCGGAAGGATCATTGCTGCATGACGCCCCTGTACCCGCGGGAAGGCAAGTGCCTGCCCGGCATGGGGCGCGAGTGTAGCGCGATCGTCCGGTAATGAAAGAGGGGAGGACCCCGCCCGGCGCCAGGCGGGGCCGTGAACGGCCGGACGGCCTCGTCAGCCCTCGTCGGCTTCCGCTTTCGCCTTGGCCGCGCGGGGCGCTTTCGCTTTCTTGGCCGGTTTACCGCCGTCGACCTGGATCGCGTCGCGATTGCGGTCGACCAGCGAGGCGCCGATTCCCTTGACCTCGGTCAGCTGGTCGGCCGACTCGAACGGGCCGTGCGCCTCGCGGTAAGCGACGATGGCCTTCGCCTTGGAGAGGCCCACGCCGTCGAGTGATTCCGCGAGGGTGGAAGCGTCCGCGGTGTTGACGTTCACCGGCGTGGAGGCGAAGGCGAGCGGCGCGAAAAGCAGTGCCGCGAGCGCGGCGAGGTGGCGTTTCATGGTGGTACTCCTCATCGACGCGTCGAATGACGCCGGGGCACTCTGCGGCGCGCCGCGGTTTTCGCGAACCGGCGGCGCGCGCCGTCCCATGTGGGTGCGCGCACCGCCGGCGCCTCGCCGGCACCCACGGCGCCACGGGCGCGGCTGTCGGCGCTGTTACAATCGGTCTTTGTCCCCCACGAGTCCGTTCCCCATGGATACCTCCCGCATCACTTCCTTCGTCAGCGGCCTCTGGGACGCGGAAATCGTCCCGCAGCTGGTCGAATACATCCGCATCCCGAACAAGTCGCCGATGTTCGACGCGCAGTGGCGGGAACACGGCTACATGGACCAGGCCGTGACGCTCATGGAGGCCTGGGCGCGCGGCAAGCTTTCGGCGTTCGAAGGCGCGACGCTCGAGGTCGTCCGCCTCGAAGGCCGTACGCCGCTCATCTACATCGACGTGCCGGCGCAGGGCGTCCAGGGCAAGGGCACGGATGAGACCGTCGTGCTCTATGGTCATCTCGACAAGCAGCCGGAGATGACGGGCTGGGCCGAGGATCTCGGTCCGTGGAAGCCGGTGATCAAGGGCGACAAGCTGTACGGCCGCGGCGGCGCCGACGACGGCTACGCCATCTTCGGTTCGCTCGCCGCGCTGCTCGCGCTGCGCGACCAGGGCGTGCCGCACGCGCGCTGCGTCATCCTGATCGAGGCCTGCGAGGAGTCCGGCAGCTACGACCTGCCGTACTACGTCGACCACCTCGCGGACCGCATCGGCAACCCGGCGCTCGTCGTGTGCCTGGATTCGGGCTGCGGCAACTACGACCAGCTGTGGCTGACCACCTCCCTGCGCGGCATGACCGGCGGCAACCTCACCGTCCAGGTGCTGGAAGAGGGCGTGCATTCGGGCGACGCCTCGGGCGTGGTCCCGTCGAGCTTCCGCATCCTGCGCGACATCCTGGGCCGCCTCGAGGATCCGAAGACCGGCACCATCCTCCCGCGCGAGCTGTACGTCGACATCCCGCCGCAGCGCGTGGAGCAGGCGCGTCGTTCGGCCGAGGTGCTCGGCACGGCGGTCTACGACAAGTTCCCGTTCGTCGAGGGCATGAAGCCCGTGACCGACGATCTCTCCGAACTCGTGCTGAACCGCACGTGGCGCCCGCAGCTCGCGGTGACGGGCATCGGCGGCATGCCGCCGCTCGACAGCGCCGGCAACGTGTTGCGTCCGAAGACGGCGGTGAAGCTCAGCCTGCGCGTGCCGCCGACGCTCTCGGGCGCGGAAGCCGGCCGGTTCCTGAAGCAGCTGCTCGAGAAGGATCCGCCGTACGGCGCGAAGGTGACCTTCGACCTCGAGAAGGACGGTAGTGGCTGGAACGCGCCCGCTCTTTCGCCGTGGCTAGAAGACGCCGTCGCGCAGGCGTCGCAGCATTACTTCGGCGCTCCCGCCGCCTACATGGGCGAAGGCGGCAGCATTCCGTTCATGGGCATGCTGGGCGAGAAGTTCCCCCAGGCGCAGTTCCTGATCACCGGCGTGCTCGGCCCGCATTCCAACGCGCATGGCCCGAACGAGTTCCTGCACATTCCCACCGGCAAGCGCGTGAGCATGGTGGTCGCCGACGTCGTCGCCCGTCACTTCCAGGAAGCGTCGAAGGCATGACGGCCGGGCAGGACACCCTCGCGGGGCGCCTTGCCGCCGTGCGGTCCTCGATCACGGAGGCCTGCCGGCTCGCCGGGCGCGATCCCGCGGAGGTGACGCTCCTGCCCGTCAGCAAGACCTTCGGCGAGGACGTGGTGCGCGAGGCGGTGGCGCTCGGGCTGCGCCGCTTCGGCGAGAACAAGGTCCAGGAGATCCAGGCGAAGGCCACGGCCCTCGCCGCCGAGGCTCTCGACTGGGTCGTCATCGGCCACCTGCAGACCAACAAGGCGAAGGCGGTCGCGAAGTTCGCGAGCGAGGTCCAGTCGCTCGACCGGCTCGACCTCGCCGTGGCGCTCGACAAGGCGCTGCAGGCGGCGGGGCGGGGGATCGACGTGCTGGTGCAGGTGAAGACCTCGCCCGAGGAGACCAAGTCCGGCCTCGATCCGGGCGAACTTCCCGCCTTCCTCGACGCGCTACGGGCGTTCTCCAGCCTGCGTGTGCGGGGTCTGATGACGCTGGCCGAGGCGAGCGAGGACGAAGCCCGGGTGAGGGCCTGTTTCCATACCCTGTATCGGCTGCGTGACAGTGCCCGGCAGGCCGGCCACGCGGTCGACCGGCTGTCCATGGGCATGAGCGGGGACTTCGCTCTGGCCATCGCCGAGGGCAGTACCGAGGTGCGGATCGGCAGTTCGATCTTCGGGGCAAGGGCTTACAAGCCCGCGCGGTAACCCCTACACATTTTCGGCAAGGAAAAGACGCCCCGGACGCGGTCGCGGCCTCACGTTTGTGAAGGCAAGTGGCTCAATCCGTTCAGGATTTCGTCCCGCAGGCCGCAGGTTTCTGCGAGATGTCTGAATGTTTCCTAGGAACGGCGTTTTTTAACTTTATGCCAACAACAGGACCAAACGGGTTTGGTAACTTCACCACTCGTTCACGGTCGTCTCACCTTCACGGCGGCTTAACTCCACGATGAATAGGCCTTCTCGCTCATGCACTTAAAGCGACTGACCGCTCTCGCGTTAGCCACCTGCTGTATCGCCATCGTTACACCCGCCGTCGCCGACACGATCACCGCTCCACAGGGTCTCGACCAGTCCGCCACGCTCCTGCTCACCGATCTTCCGGTCTTCGCGCCCGCCACGGGTCTCGCGCAGTCCACCATCCCCGATGTCGCTTCGCTCATCGCCCCGCAGACCGCCGCCGTCGCCGTGAACGACGCCGCCGCGCCGGATGCCGACGATGAAGACGACAGCCTGGTCGCCGCCGCGACCGACAAGCTGGCCGGTCATGTCGACGGTCACGCCCGCGAGGCCCTGATGGCCTTCGCCATGAAGCTCCGCGATATCCGCTACCGCCGTGGTGGCCGCGCACCGTCCACCGGCTTCGATTGCAGCGGCTTCGTCCGCTACGTGTTCATGCACAGCATCGGTCTCGACCTCCCGACCAACTCGGCCAGCCAGTTCCTCGCCGGCCTCAAGGTCAAGCGCAACGAAATGAAGACGGGCGATCTCGTGTTCTTCCGCACCCGCGGCAAGGCGATCTCGCACGTCGGCATCTACATCGACAACGGCCAGTTCATCCACTCGCCGTCGGCCGGCAAGACCGTCCGCGTGGATAGCCTCAACGAGGCCTACTGGTCCAAGCACTTCGTCGGCGCCAAGCGCCCCGAAGGCATCGCCAAGATCTGACGGAAGCCCTTCAACGTATATTTCCGAAACGGCATGCTCCGGCATGCCGTTTTTTTTGTGCGTTTCCAGGGGCGGTGGCGCTGTCGGTCGCGCATGTATCCTATGCGCCATGCCCCGTCAGCCTCCTCGTGCGCCCGCCACGCGATCGCGCCGTCCCACCGTTCCCGTCTTCGGCCTGGCCCGCGTTCTCTCGAAGCGCGGTCTCTGTTCGCGCAGCCAGGGCGAGAAGCTGGCGCGGGAGGGCAGGGTCCGGGTGGACGGAAAGATCGTGCGCGATCCCGAGTTCCCGATCGCGGGCCCAGAGCGGATCGAGATCGACGGCGGCGCCGCGCAGGCGGCGGCGCCCGTGTACGTCGCGATGAACAAGCCGCGCGGCATCGTGGTCTCCGCGTCCGACGAGCGCGGCCGCGACACGGTGTATTCGCTGCTCGCCGACGCGGGCTTGCCGTGGCTCGGCCCCGTGGGCCGCCTCGACAAGGCGAGCGAGGGGTTGCTGCTCCTGTCCAACGACACGGTGTGGGCGGCGGGCATCACCGATCCGGCGACGCACGTGCCGAAGACCTACCACGTGCAGGTCGCGGGGCAGCCGGACCAGACCACGCTCGACGCCATGCTCGCGGGCGTCGTCGACGCGGGCGAGACGCTCCGCGCGGGCACGGCGTCGTTGCTCCGGCAGGGCGAGAAGAACGCCTGGCTGGAAGTGACGCTCGACGAGGGCCGGAACCGCCATATCCGCCGGCTGATGTCCGCGCTCGGATTCGACGTGCAGCGCCTCGTGCGCGTGGCGATCGGCGATCTGCCGCTGGGTGAACTGGCGAAAGGCCAATGGCGGTCCCTGACCGAGGCGGAAGTGGCGATGTTGCGGCGACGTCAGGCGCAGCGGCGGGAGTGAGCTCTTCGCGAAAAGATGTCGCGCGCAGGGCGCGCTCCTACCGGGGCCACGGCGGCATCCCGTGAACCATTGTGCCGCCGATGGCCCCTCGTAGGAGCGCGCCCTGCGCGCGACATCTTTTCGCGGGGCGCCCAGGCCCCGATGCGAGGGGGTGTCAGGCCTTCAGGATGCCCAGGTTCCGCGCCACCTTCGTGAACGCGGCGACGGCGCGGTCGAGGTGCTCTCGGGTGTGCGCGGCGCTCATCTGGGTGCGGATGCGCGCCTTGCCCTGCGGGACCACGGGGAAGAAGAAACCGGTGACGTAGATGCCTTCCTCGAGAAGCTGGCTGGCCATGGCCTGCGCCTGCTTCGCGTCGTAGATCATGACCGGCACGATCGGATGCTCGCCCGGGCGGATGTCGAACCCGGCCTCCGTCATCTTCTCGCGGAAATAGCGGGTGTTCTCCTTCACGCGCTCGCGCAGGTCGCCCGCGGACGCGAGCATGTCGAACACCTTGCTGCCCGCGGCGACGACGTGCGGCGGCAGCGAGTTGGAGAAGAGATAGGGGCGCGAACGCTGGCGCAGCATCTCGATCACTTCCTTGCGACCGGTGGTGAAGCCACCGAGCGCGCCGCCGAGCGCCTTGCCCAGCGTGCCGGTGAAGATGTCGATCTTGTCCATCACGCCATGGTGTTCGGCCGAGCCGCGGCCGGTGTCGCCGAGGAAGCCGGTGCAGTGGCACTCGTCGATGTGCACGAGCGCGTTGTACTTCTTCGCGAGCGCGGTGATCTCGTCGAGCGGGGCGATGAAGCCGTCCATCGAGAACGCGCCATCGGTCGTGATGAGCTTGGTGCGCGCGCCCGCGGCGTCGGCCGCCTGGAGCTGCGCCTCGAGATCGGCCATGTCGCAATTGGCGTAGCGGAAGCGCTTCGCCTTGCACAGGCGAATGCCGTCGATGATGGACGCGTGGTTCAGCGCGTCGGAGATGACCGCGTCCTCTTCGCCGAGCAGCGGCTCGAACAGGCCGCCGTTGGCGTCGAAGCAGGCGGCGTAGAGGATCGTGTCCTCGGTGCCGAAGAACTCGGCGATCTGCTTTTCGAGGGCCTTGTGCAGGTCCTGCGTGCCGCAGATGAAGCGCACGCTCGCCATGCCGAAGCCATGGGTGTCCAGGGCATCCTTCGCCGCCTGGATGACGTCGGCGTGGTCGGCGAGGCCAAGGTAGTTGTTCGCGCAGAAATTGAGAACTTTTCGACCGTCGGCCAGTTCGATCTCGGCCGACTGCGGGGAGACGATGATCCGCTCCTGCTTGAACAGACCCTGTTCGCGGATGGATTCGAGTTCGCTGGCGAAGCGGTTCTGGCCGGGGTAAGTCATGGCGGGGAGCTTCCGGGACGGAGAAGCCCCCGATTGTGAGGCCTTTGGGCGAGTGAGAAAACCTCGATATCGCCCCGTATCAATGAAGGCCGAAATCCACCCGTGTCGTGGGTCCGCCGTCGTCGATTCCGCTGGCGTCCGTCTTCGGGGCGACGACGAAGACCCGCTTGTCGTCCACCTTCCCCTGGAGCCACTGGCGCACGGCGTTGGCGCGTCGTTCCGCGAGGTGGCGCAGGGCGTCGGCATCCACGGGCATGTTCGTCTCGAGCAGGCGGCGCATGTCCTCCGGCGGCTGCGACTTCGTCAGGCCGATCAGGTTCTTCGCCTTGGGGAACGAGGCGTGGCGGTAGGCGCGTTCGAGGTACTTCTCGCGTTCCTCGTCCGTGGGCGGCGCCGGGTCGTCGCCCTTGTCGTTGACCTGTTCCTGGCGGATCAGGTCGTCGACCATCACCTGGCGCAGCCCGTTTTCGTCCTTCGCCGGATCGATCCGGCCGACGATGTCCAGGCTGATCGAGGGCTTGTCGTTCAGCACCTTGACCACGTCCGCCAGTTTCGCCTGCGCGCCGGCGTCGAGTTCGGCGGAGCCGGGCGCGAAGCCGATGTAGCCGAGGTCCTCGCGACCGCCGCCGATCGACGCGAGCAGCCGAAACGGCGAGGTGACGGCCTTCACGATGAGGTTGCCGATGGCGCGCCAGACCAACCCGCCGACGCTGAACTGCGGATCGTCGAGCGAGCCGGAGACCGGTATCCGCACGTCGATGCGGCCCTGGCTGTCCTTCAGCAGCGCGACGGCGAGTTTCACCGGCAGGTGCGTGATGCCCGGGCCTTCGATGCGGTCGCCGAAGGTCAGCTGGTCGATGAAGATATGGTTCTCGGCCGTGAGCTTGCGCTGGTCGAGCAGGTAATGGACGTCCACGTTGAGACGTCCGCGGGTGATCGGGTAGCCCGCGTACTTGCCAGAGTAGGGCGACAGGTTCGCCAGCGGGATGCCTTCGGCCTTCGCGGCGACGTCGAGGAAGGCCACCGGCGTGAGCGGATTGATGGTGCCGCGGATGTCGACCGGCGCGTTGTCGTCGAGCTGGCCCTGCAGGGTGAGTTCGGCCGGCGCCCCGCCGCCCGTCGTGCCGAACGCGCCCACGTTGCCGGTGAGGCCGGTGACGTCGGCCGTGTAGTTGGGCTTGATGAAATTGTCGGTGTAGTTGAGTCGTCCCCGCGTCAGGCTGACGCGGCCGATGCGGATCTCGGGCGCCGGCCCGGACGGCGCGGTGTCGGACGGTGCGGCTTCGGCGGGTGGCGCCGTCGTGCCGCGGGCTTCGGTGACGGACACGGCACCCGGAGGCGCCTCGGGGCTGGCGACGACGTCCTGCAGGTTCAGCCGACCGCTCGCGTTGACGATCACGCGGGCGTAGAAATCGTCCAGCGCGATACCGGCGATGTCGACCTTGGGCGCGCCGTTGCCGAGATGCACGCCCATGCCGCTGGCGGAGAGCGAGCCGACGCGGAGGAAGTCGGCGTCGGTGAGCTTGTCGAGGATGCGCACGCGGCCGAGCGTCGCGTCACCCTGGTAATCGATCCGCGCCGGCGCGTTTCCACGCAGCACGGCGCGCAGGCGCCCGTCGAGACTGAGCAGCGCGCTGGCGATGCGCACGTTGAGCGGGACGGTCACCAGCGCCTGCAACGGCGCGAGGTCGAGGCGCGTCGCCTTGACGGTGAGGTCGGCGCCGAGCGGTCGCGGCGTGACCTGGCCGGCGATCGCGAACGCGGCGCCCTTGCCGAGTTCGCCGGCGAGGTCGAGGCGCAGCGGCTTCGTCAGGTCGTCGGACAGGCCGTCGATGCCGAACGCCGTCGCCTGCAGCGCGATGGGCCGGCGCTTCGCCGCGTCCGCGTCGCGCAGCGTGACCATGCCGTCGCCGAGTCCCAGATGGCCGATGCTCCAGCGCCATGGCGTCGCGGCGGGCGCGGGCGTGGCGGGGGGCGCGCTGGTGCGCAGGATCGCCGGCAGGTCGAGGTCGCCGCTGGCGAGCCGTCGCAGGTCGACCGCGAGGCCGTCCAGCGTCAGCCGGTCGAGCCGTGCTTCGCTCGTCGCCAGGTCGAGCGATGCGACGTCGGCGGCGAGCGAGCGCCAGGTGACGGGCGAGATGCGGCCGTCGCGCGGCACGAGGCGGAACCCGTCGAGGTTCGCCTTCGCCGTCGTGACGCGGACCGTGGCGGCGTCGTGCCACTCGAGCGCGAGGTCGCCGTTGGCGCCGAGCGTGCCGCCGGTGATGTCGGCATCGAGAAGTGGCGGTGCCAGCGGCATCAGCGCGGCCAGCGAGATGTCCTTCAGCGTGAGGCGCCCGAGGTAGCGGCTCGCGGCGACGTCGAGCTTGCCTTGCGTGGCAAGGCTGCCGCCCGCCATGCGCGCGGTGGCATCGAGCGTGGCGACGGGAGCCTTGACGGTGCTCAGGCCGCGCAGGTTCACGGCGAGGTCGTCGAGCACGAGGCGAGCCGGCGCCGGCGCGGCGAGGTCGGCGTACTCGAGCCGCGACCCCTTCACGACCAGGCCGTCCACGCGCACGTCGGTCGGCCGGGCGTCGGCGGCGGGCTTCGCATCGGGGGCGGGGAGGAGCGCGTCGATGCTGCTCTTTCCGCCAGGCAGCCGCGCGTAGCGCACGTCGAGTCCGTCGAGGGCGATCGTGCCGAAGCGGTAGCGCGAGGTCAGTGGCTCGAGCGCGGTCAGCGCGACATCGCCGTGCGCCAGTGCGACGAACGGCGTGCCCTTCGCGTCCTCGATGCGCAGGTCGTCCAGCACCAGCCGGCCCCCGAGCACGATGCGCGGATGGGATTCCGCCATCAGGAAGCGCAGGTCGAGCACGCCGGAGAGCTTACCGGCAGGAACACGGACGGGCAGGGGGCCCGGTACGAAGCCCACGTAGCGGGAGAGGTCGAGACGGTCGAGCCGGAACGAGACGCTCGATTCGCGGCTGCTGGCGAAGGGTTTGGTGTGTCCCTGCGCGCGCAGCGGACTGCCGTCGACGGTCATCGCCAGCAGCGGTTCGACGAAGATGTCCGTCGCGCTCGGCAGGCTGGCGATGAACGGGATGCCGAGCTCGATGCGGTCGACCCGGTGCGTCGCGTCCAGCACGCGGTCGTCGAAGTCGATCCGGCCGTCGTGCAGGGCGATGTTCGACAGCGCGAAGCGCGCCGGACCCGTGTCGGGAGCCTTCGGATCGCCCGCGAAGCGGTCGAGGATGTCCGAGATGTTGAATCGTCGTGCCGTGTCGCGGCGCAGGTGGATGCGCGGGCGGTCGATCGTCAGCGCGTCGAGGATGGGCGCCGCGCGGAACAGCGACGCCCACGAGGCGTTGGCGTCGATGCGGTCGACGTCGACGAACGGCGTGCGTCCGTCGGCCTCGGCGATGTGCAGCCGTTCGACGGTCAGGTCGAGCGTGAACGGGTTGAGGTCGATGTCGCCGATCGTGACGGGGCGGCCAAGCGCCGCGCTGGCGTGCTTCTCGGCCTGCGCGCGGATCAGCGGCGGCGCGGCGAGGAAGCCGAGCAGCGCGAAGACCAGCACGACGCCGGCGCACCATGCCGCGATGCGGCGTGCGCGACGTGACCGGTAGACCGTCATCCCATGCTCGCGCGCCCGGCGCCAGTGGGCCCTGCTTCTCTCTCTCAGCGATTCCATGCCGCCGCTCCCGCAATCAAAAAGGCCCCCGCCGGAGTCTACCCGGCGGAGGCCTTCGTGAGCGTGGCGTCAACGCCGGTTATTCAGGTCCAGGAACAGACGACCTTGCCGCTCTGCCCGGCGTCCATGAGGTCGAAACCCTTCTGGAAATCGTCGATGGCGATCTGGTGGGTCAGCACCTTCTGCAGCGGGAAGCCGGTGAGGACCATCTGGGTCATCTTGTACCAGGTCTCGTACATCTTGCGGCCGTAGATGCCCTGCAGGGTGAGGCCCTTGAAGATGACCTTGTCCCAGTCGATGCCGGCGCCGCGCGGCATGATGCCGAGCATGGCGATCTTGCCGCCGTGGTACATGCAGTCGAGCATGTCGGCGAAGGCGCGCGGGTTGCCGCTCATCTCCAGGCCGACGTCGAAGCCCTCGATGTGCAGGTCCTTCACGACGTCCCGGAGCGACTGGTTGGCGACGTTCACCACGCGCGTGGCACCCATGTCGGCGGCGAGCTTGAGGCGGTAGTCGTTGACGTCCGTCACCACCACGTTGCGGGCGCCCACGTGCTTGGCGATGCCCGCGGCGATCACGCCGATCGGGCCGGCGCCCGTGATCAGGACGTCCTCGCCGATCAGGTCGAATTCCAGCGCGCAGTGCGCGGCGTTGCCGTAGGGGTCGAAGAACGCGGCCAGCTCGGACGGGATCTGGTCCGGGATCGGCCACAGGTTCGAGGCCGGCATGGTCATGTACTCGGCGAACGCGCCGTTGCGGTTCACGCCGATGCCGATCGTGTTCGGGCACAGGTGCTGGCGGCCCGCGCGGCAGTTGCGGCAGTGGCCGCAGACGATGTGGCCCTCGGCCGAGACGCGGTCGCCGATCTTGTAGCCCGTGACGCCGGGGCCGATCTCCGCGATGCGGCCGACGAACTCGTGGCCGATCGTGAGGCCCGGCGTGATCGTCCGCTGGGACCACTCGTCCCACTTGTAGATGTGCAGGTCGGTGCCGCAGATGGCGGTTTTCTCGACCTTGATCAGGACTTCGTTCGGGCCGACCTGCGGCACCGGCACTTCTTCCATCCAGATGCCTTGTTCGGGCTTGCGCTTGACCAGCGCCTTCATCGTCTGCTGCATGGGGATCGGGGGTTCCTGCGAGCGGCCCGCGGCGCGGACCCAAACCGCCATTATATGCCGGGGCGGGTGCTTTTCGTGGTGCGTCGCGCCATTGCCAGCGGCGGGGAGGCCCTCTATGGTCGGACCGCTCTGCACGACCCACAGGGGACATGAGAAACATGCGAATCCGCTCGATGATGCTGGGAGCCGCCATGGCGCTGACGATCGACGCGAAGGCCGACGAGGGCATGTGGATGCCCTCGCAGCTGCCTTCGATTGCGAAGAATCTCAAGGAGGCCGGCTTCCGGGGCGATCCCAGGGACCTCGCCGACCTCACCCGCGCGCCGCTGAACGCGGTCGTCCGGATCGGTGGCGGGACGGGCGCCTTCGTCTCCGCCGAGGGCCTGGTCGTCACCAACCACCACGTGGCCTTCGGCGTCATCCAGTACAACTCCCGGCCCGACCGCGATCTGATCGCGAACGGCTACGTCGCCCCCGACCGGGCGGGCGAGCTCCCGGCGAACCCGGACTACCGCCTGCGCGTGACGGTCGGCTTCGACAAGGTGACCGACACCGTGCTCGCCGCCGCGCGCGGCAAGACCGGCAAGGCCTACTACGACGCGGTCGACGCCGCGAGCAAGGCGCTCGTGGCCGAGTGCGAGAAGGGCGACGGCATCCGCTGCAGCGTCGCCAACATGTTCTACGGGCGCGACTTCTATCTGGTGAAGCAGCTCGAGCTTCGCGACCTGCGCCTCGTCTACGCTCCGCCGCGGGCCATCGGCAACTACGGCGACGAGATCGACAACTTCGTCTGGCCCCGTCACGCCGGCGACTTCACCATCCTGCGCGCGTACGTCGGACCGGACGGCAAGCCGGCCGACTACTCGCCGGAGAACAAGCCCTATCGTCCGCCGTCGCACCTGACGCTCTCGACCGCCGGCGTGGCGGAGGGCGATTTCGTGATGCTCGCGGGCTATCCCGGCATCACCTACCGTCACCGGACCGCCGCGGAGTTCGCCGACCAGATCGAGTGGCGCCTGCCGACCTACGTCGCCGCGATGAAGGCGCTGCAGGACGTCATCGAGACACAGGGCAGGACGGACAAGGAGGCCGGCATCCGTTACGCCTCGCAGCTGCAGTCGCTGAAGAACGGCATCAAGCGCTTCGAAGGCGAGCTCGAGGGCCTGCGCCGCAGCGATGCCGTCGACGTGCGCCGCCAGGACGAGGCCGCCATGCTGGCGTGGCTGGCGAAACAACCCGACGGCGCCGCCCTGAAGCCGGAGATCGACCAGGTCATGGCGCTCATCGCGCAGGGCAAGGACAGTCGCGATCGCGACATGGTGCTCGCGCTGCTGGCCAGCCAGACGCAGCTGATGCGCGGCGCGCTCGCCATCGATCGCCTCTCGGTCGAACGGCCGAAGCCGGACGCCGCGCGCGAGACGGGTTACCAGACGCGCGACGAGGAGCTCATCAAGAGCCAGCTGAAGCAGGCGCAGCGCCGCTACGATCCGCGCGTGGAAAAAGCGCTGGTGACCTCGCTCATGCTTCGCTACCAGACGCTGCCGGCCGTCCAGCACCTGCCGGAGCTCGACAAGGTCTTCGGCCGCACGCCCGCCGAACTGGCGTCGGCGCTCGACCGCACTTACGGATCGACGAAACTTGGCGACGAGGCGGAGCGCATGCGTCTGTTCGCGGCGAGCCCGGCGGACGTCGGCAAGAGCGACGACGCGTTGCTGGTCGCGGCGCGCACGCTGCGCCCGGCGCTGCTGCGGCTCGACGACGAGCGCAAGGCGCGCGAGGGCGAGCTGCTGCGCCTGCGCCCGGCGTACATGCAGGCGCTGATCGGCTACCGCGAATCGCAGGGCAAGGCGGTCTATCCGGACGCCAACTCCACGCTCCGCGTCAGCTACGGCAAGGTCACGCCGCTCGTCGCGCGCGACGCGGTCACCTACGCGCCGCTGACGACCGTCGCCGGCATCGTCGAGAAGAACACGGGCAAGGCGCCGTTCGACGCACCGAAGCCGTTGCTCGACGCGATCGCGAAGGGCGACTTCGCCGGCTACGCCGACCCGAAGACCGGCGCGATGCCCGTCGACTTCCTCAGCAACCTCGACACGACCGGCGGCAACTCCGGCTCGCCGGTGCTCAACGCGAAGGGCGAGCTCGTCGGCCTGAACTTCGACAGCAACTGGGAGGCGGTCAGCGCGAGCTGGATGTACGACCCGCGGTACAAGCGCGCCATCCACGTCGACATGCGCTACATGCGCTGGCTGATCGACAAGGTGTATCCGTCGCCCGCGCTGCTGAAGGAGCTTGGCGTGCCCGCGTCGCGTTGAGCGCAGGCGTCCGTCGCTTATCCACAACCGGTGTGGATACCGCCTGCATAACCGTGTGGACAAGTCCGTTTCGCCCTTGCGTGGCACGCACTTGCGTCGCGCTGGTCAGTATCTGACCAGCGCGCATGCGCTACCCTTGCGGCCGTTCGCCAGCGCAGTGCCGTCATGAGTCTCGATACACGCCCCCTCGCCATCTTCCTGATGGGCCCGACCGCCTCGGGCAAGACGGCGCTCGCCTGCGAACTGGCCGATCGCTTTCCCGTGGGTCTGGTCAGCGTCGATTCGGCGCTCGTGTATCGCGGGCTCGACATCGGTTCGGCCAAGCCCTACGCGGCGACGCTTTCGCGCTATCCGCACGAGCTGATCGACATCCGCGATCCGTCGCAACCGTATTCCGCCGCCGATTTCCGCGCCGACGCGCTGGCCGCCATGACGCGGATCACCGCGCAGGGCAGGGTGCCGCTGCTCGTCGGTGGCACCGGTCTGTATTTCCGCGCGTTGCAGCGCGGCCTCTCCGATCTGCCCGAAGCCGATCCGGCGCTGCGCGAGACGCTGGCCGCCGAAGCCGCGACGATCGGATGGGAGGCGATGCATGCCCGCATGGCCGCACTCGATCCCATCGCCGGTGCGCGGATCCGGCCAGGCGATGCGCAGCGCATCCAGCGGGCGCTCGAGGTGATGACGCTCAGCGGGCGCACCTTGAGCGAACTGCAGACGGGCGGGAGTCGCGAGCGCCTGCCCTGGCGGGTGCTCAAGCTGGCGCTGCTTCCTGCCGACCGGACCACGCTGCACGCGCGCATCGCCACACGCTTCGACGCGATGCTGGCGGACGGCTTCCTCGACGAAGTGCGTGGGCTGCGCGAGCGCGGCGACCTTCATCCGGATCTCCCGGCGATACGCGCGGTGGGGTACCGACAGGCGTGGGAGTACCTCGATGGCGACGGCGACGCCACGGAATTCCGCAACCGTGGTATCTATGCAACGCGTCAGCTCGCGAAGCGCCAGATCACGTGGCTCCGGGCCGAGCTCGACGCCCGCACGTTCGACCCGGACCGGGGGGATCCGTTGCCCGAGGTGGAGCGCGCGGTGGAGCAGTTCCTGGGAATGCCGAGGGCGTCACGCTCGGCGCTTCCAGCGGGCATTTAAATGCAGTTAAGATTCAAGACACTTGGGCCGGGGCGCCGTCAGGCGTTTTTTCCCGGACCCGCTCGAGAGGCGTAGGGGAGAACAAGAAATGTCCAAAGGGCAATCGTTGCAGGATCCGTTTCTGAATGCGCTGCGTCGTGAGCGCGTGCCGGTCGCCATCTACCTGGTGAACGGCATCAAGCTGCAGGGCACGATCGAGTCGTTCGATCAGTTCGTCGTGCTGCTGCGCAACCAGGTCAGCCAGATGGTCTACAAGCACGCCATCTCGACCGTGGTGCCGAGCCGGAACGTCCGGGTCGGCGGTCACGAGAATCATTCGGATGCGTCGTCGGGTGACGGCGAGGGTTGAGGGGCCCTTCGTCGAGTCCCATATGGAACAAGGACGGGGGCGCGTATGCTTTCCGCTGCGCGCGCCCCGTTTCTCATCCATGAGGTCACACCACTAAGTGTTCGATAGACAAAAGAAAGGCGACCGCGCCATCCTGGTGCTTCCGCATTCGCGGGGCGAGGGCGACGCGATCCGCCGTGGCGAGGAATTCGCCGAACTGGTGTCCTCGGCGGGTGCCGAGATCCTCACCAGCATTTCCGCTCGCGTGGCCGAGCCGAATCCCCGTTTCTACATCGGCAGCGGCAAGGCCGACGAGGTCGCCGAGGCCGTCCGCGCGCTGGAGGCCGACCTGGTCCTGGTGGACCACGTGCTCACGCCGGTCCAGGAGCGCAATCTCGAGAAGCATCTGAAGGCCCGCGTGGTCGACCGCGCCGGGCTGATCCTCGACATCTTCGCCCAGCGCGCCCGTTCGCACGAAGGCAAGCTCGAGGTCGAGCTGGCCCAGCTCAAGCACATCGCCACCCGGCTGGTCCGCGGCTGGACCCATCTCGACGCCCAGCGAGGCGGTGCCATCGGCAACCGCGGCCCGGGCGAAACCCAGCTCGAAACCGACCGCCGCCTCCTCGCCGAGCGCGTGAAGATGCTGACGAAGCGGCTGGAGAAGGTGCAGGTCCAGCGCGACCAGCAGCGTCGCGCCCGTCTGCGCAACACCGTGCCGCGCGTCGCGCTGGTCGGCTACACCAATGCCGGCAAGTCGACGCTGTTCAACGCCCTGACCACCGGCGGCGTCTACGCGGCCGATCAGCTGTTCGCCACGCTCGACCCGACGGTCCGCAAGATCGAGGGGCTCGCGTGCGGCCCGGCCGTGGTGGCCGACACCGTCGGCTTCATCCGCGAGCTCCCGCACGACCTGGTGGCCGCCTTCCGCGCGACGCTGGCCGAGGCGCGCGACGCCGATCTTCTGATCCACGTCAGCGACGCCGCCGACGAGGAGCGCGAGCTGCTCCAGCGCGTCGTCAACGAGGTGCTCGAGGAAATCGGCGCGGGCGACGTGCCCCAGCTGTCGGTGATGAACAAGATCGACCTGGTCGACACCGCCCCGCGCGTCGACCGTGGCGACGATGGCAAGCCCCGCCAGGTCTGGCTCTCCGCCGCGACCGGCCTCGGCATCGACGGCCTGCGCGAGGCGCTCGGCGAGCTGCTGGGCGGCGACCGCATCCGGGCAGGCCTTGAGCTTCCTCTCACGGCAGGGCGCCTGCATGCCCGTCTGAAGGCGGCCGGCGCCATCGCCGGCGAGGCCGTCGACGAGCACGGCTGGCACCTCGACATCGACGCCCCGCGCTCCGTGCTGGCCCCCTTGCTGGGGGACGATGTGCACGCCCGGCCGCTGCGCGACCTGATCGATCCCCCGCACGCCGAGTTCTGAGCGACCACTCGGCGGTACCCATCTGGTAGAATTCACGTCGTTTGCGTGCCCCAACGGCGCGGTCCCGGGCGCTCGCGCGTCCGGAGCCTACCCCCACCGTCGCGGGTTCACCCCCATTGGCTTGCCAGCCGCCCACCCTCCGGTCCCCGAAGGAGACTGTCGCCCATGGCTTGGAACGAACCCGGCAACGGCCAGAAGGATCCCTGGAACCGCAACAGGCCGGGCGGGCGCAAGCCCGACATCGATGCCGCCATCAAAAACCTGAAGGCGCGTTTCGGCCGGTTCGGCGCAGGCAGCGGCGGCGTGTTCGCCATCGTCGTGGTCTTCATCGTGGCCTGGCTGCTGGTCTCCAGCTACACCGTGATCGACGCCCGCCAGGTCGGTGTCGTGCTGCGCTTCGGCCAGTTCTCGCGCGTGCTCCCGCCGGGCTTCCATCTCAAGGCGCCGAGCCCGGTCGAGACGGTCACCAAGGTCGAGACCACGCAGGTGCGTTCGGTGTCCGACAACGTCTCGATGCTCACGCGCGACGAGAACATCATCGCCATCGACTTCAACGTGCAGTACCAGGTCTCCGATGCCCGGAAGTTCCTGTATTCGAACGCCGATCGCGAAGAGACCACCATCCACAACGCCGCCGAGGCGGCCGTTCGCTCCGTCGTCGGCGCGAACATCATGGACAACATCCTGACCACGCCCGGCGTGGACACGCCGGCACCGGCGCAGGCCCCCGTGGCCGGCGTGGCGCCCGCGGCGAAGGAAACGCTGCAGCAGCAGACGCGGGACATCCTCCAGGCCACGCTCGACAAGTACGACGCCGGCATCCTGGTGACGGGCGTCAGCTTCCAGAACGTGTCGCCGCCCGCGCAGGTGAAGGACGCCTTCGACGACGTCAACGCCGCGCGCGAAGACAAGCAGAGCGAAGAGAACAAGGCCCGCGCCTACGAAAGCCAGGTGGTCCCGGTGGCCCGCGGCGAAGCCGCGCGCATCGCGGCGGAAGCCGACGCCGAACGCGTCGAGCGCATCGCGCGCGCCAACGGCGACGTCGAGCGCTTCAGCCTGCTGCTCAAGGAATACCGCGCCGCGCCGGAGGTCACGCGCCGGCGCCTGTGGCTGGAAACCGTCGAGGAAGTCATGGCCGGCAATCCGAAGGTCGTCGACGGCAGCAACGGCAAGAACATCGTCCAGCTCCCGGTGGAGCCCAACAACGGCACCGTCCGCAACGTGCCGGGCGTCGGCACCGTCATCCAGTCCGCGACCACCGACGCCAATCCGAATCCGCAGGGGAGCGCCCAGTGAAGATCGTTTCCGGCCTCATCGTCGTCGCGCTCGTCCTGCTCGGCTTCAACAGCGCCTTCATCGTGAAGGAAGGCGAGAACGCGCTGCTCCTGCAGTTCGGGCGCATCGTGCGCGCGGATTACAAGCCCGGGCTGCACTTCAAGATCCCGGTCGTCCAGCAGGTGATGCGCTTCGACAACCGCATCCTCGGCCTCGACTCCCAGCCCGAGCGTTACTTCACGCTCGAGAAGAAGAGCGTCAACGTCGACTTCTACGTGAAGTGGCGCATCGCCGACAACGCCGCCTACTACCGCGCCACGTCGGGCGAACAGCTGCAGGCCACGCAGCGCCTCACGCCCATCGTGAAGGACGCCCTGCGTTACGAGTTCAACGCTCGTCCGCTCGAAGACCTCATCGCCGGCGGCCGCAAGGACATCACCGAGCGCGTGCGCCAGCAGACCGACACCGTGGCGCGCAAGAACCTCGGCATCGCCGTGGTCGACGTCCGCATCAAGCGCATCGATCTTCCGGACGAAGTCAGCGGCTCGGTGTACAAGCGCATGCGCGCCGAGCGCCTCCAGCTCGCCAACGAGCTGCGTTACACGGGACAGGAGAGCGCCGAGAAGATCCGCGCCGACGCCGATCGCCAGAAGCTCGTCCTGCTCGCCGACGCCAATCGCGACGCGACGAAGGTCAAGGGCGATGGCGACGCGCAGGCCGCGGCCATCTACGCCCAGGCGTACAGCCAGGACCCCGAATTCTTCGCGTTCTATCGCAGCCTTTCCGCTTACCGGAAGGCCTTCGCCGACGGCAAGGGCACGTTCGTGCTCAAGCCCGACTCCGAATTCCTGCGCTATCTCAACGACGGCCCCGGCCGCCAGCGCTGATCCCGATCCACATCGCCCGCAAGGGCAACCGCAACGAAGAGAACCATCACATGGGTAAGTCAGTCGTCATTCTCGGCGCGCAATGGGGCGACGAGGGCAAGGGCAAGATCGTCGACCTCCTGACGGAGCGCGTCGGTGCCGTCGCTCGTTTCCAGGGCGGCCACAACGCCGGCCACACGCTGGTGATCAAGGGCAAGAAGACCGTCCTGCACCTGATCCCGTCGGGCATCCTGCGCGACGACGCGCTCTGCCTGATCGGCAACGGCGTGGTGCTCTCGCCCGCGGCGCTGATGAGCGAGATCGCCGAGCTGGAAGAGCAGGGCGTCGACGTCCGCCCGCGCCTGAAGATTTCCCCGGCCACGCCGCTGATCATGCCGTACCACATCGCCGTCGATAAGGCGCGCGAAGTCGCCTCCGGCGCCAAGGCGATCGGCACCACCGGCCGCGGCATCGGTCCGGCGTACGAGGACAAGGTCGCCCGCCGCTCGATCCGCGTCGCCGACCTGATGTACCCGCACGAGCTGCCCGAGAAGGTGCAGGCCGCCGTCGAGTACCACAACTTCGTGCTCACCCAGTGGCTGAAGGCCGAGCCGGTCGATTACCAGACCGTCCTCGACGAAGCGCTGACCTGGGGCGAGTACCTGCGCCCGATGGTCGACGACGTCGCCACGATCCTGCACGACGTCCGCCAGGAAGGCGGCAACATCCTGTTCGAGGGCGCGCAGGGCGCGCTGCTCGACATCGACCACGGCACCTACCCGTACGTCACCTCGTCGAACACGACGGTGGGCGGCGCGCTCGCCGGCACCGGCGTCGGCGCGCGCGACATCGACTACGTGCTGGGCATCTGCAAGGCGTACGCCACGCGCGTGGGCGGCGGTCCGTTCCCGACCGAGCTCAACGACGACATGGGCGAGCTCCTGCGCAAGAAGGGCAACGAGTTCGGCGCCAGCACGGGCCGTCCGCGCCGCTGCGGCTGGATCGATCTCGTGGCGCTGAAGCGCGCGGTGCAGATCAACGGCATCGACGGCCTGGCGATCACGAAGCTCGACGTCCTCGACGGCCTTGAAACCATCAAGGTCTGCATCGCGTACGAGTACCGCGGCAAGCGCCGCGAGCTCGCGCCGCTCGACGCCGACGGCTGGGCCGAGTGCAAGCCGGTCTACCTCGAGTTCCCGGGCTGGGAAGAATCCACCGCGGGCATCCGCGACTGGAACAAGCTGCCGCCGGCCGCGCGCGCGTACCTCCGCGCCGTCGAGGAGCTCTCCGGTTGCAAGCTCGCCCTCGTGGCCACGGGCGCCGACCGCGACGACACGATCGTCCTCGACGACCCGTTCGGCGGCGACGACTGCTGATATTCCAGCGGTAAGCGAAAAAAAACGCCAGCCGAAAGGCTGGCGTTTTTCATTGGAGCGGATCGACCGGGTTACGGCACCGCGCCGGTCGGGCCGGCGCCCGAGCCCTTGGATTGCGCCGCGTCGAGCATCTTGTCGAAGCTGCCCTTGTCGACCTTCTCGATGGACTTGATCTGGCACGGCGGATCGTCGCGGCGGACGATCTGCTCGTTGATGCCGCCGCACATGCGGATGTCCGGGCCGCTCACCGCCTTGTCGCTGTTCGACTGGCGGAAGCGGATGCCGCCACCGAGGTCGGCGCGGGGGCAATCCGTCGTCGTGCGGATGCGGTAGTAGTTGGGACCGTTCGCCACGGCAAAGGTGCTGCCGTCGACGACCGCCCAGCGGTTGATCTGGTCGGCACGCATGCAGTCGGCGTAGGGAAGCTCGTCGCGCGCCTGCAGGCCCGACGAGGCGCAACCGGCGGAGAGGGCGCTCAGGGCGAGCAGGGATGCGGAAAGAAAATGTCGGACGTTCATGGCGCTGTCCTTTCGTGGGGTGTCCCACGTTAAGCCTGAATCGGCGAGGTTGCGAGTATCCATGCGGCCTGGGTGCACCGCTCGTTAAGGTGGCGGACGGCTCCGCTCACGTCCGTTGAACGTTTCCTCCGGCATCGTTCCGGGCATTGGCCGTCGCGTCCCCGGCGGCACCGGAACCGTAGCGTCATGACCGTCCGCCCGCTTGGCACGCCCCCCCACCCATCGGCCAGCACGGAGCTTCTGAATCGTTTTTCCAGCGTACGCCAACGTACGGTGCAGCTGTCCGCGCACCTGCGGCCGGAAGACACGGTCGTGCAGTCGATGCCGGATGCCAGTCCCACGAAGTGGCATCTCGCCCACACCACCTGGTTCTTCGAGCAGTTCATCCTCGAACGCGATCCGGCCTACGTATCGCCGAATCCGGAATGGCACTTCCTCTTCAACTCGTACTACCAGTCGGTGGGGCCGATGCACTCGCGGCCGCGACGCGGCATGCTAACCCGGCCCACGCTCGACGAAGTGCGGGATTATCGGTCGCGCGTCGACGAGGCGATCGCGGAACGCATCGTGCGCCATGGCGATCCGGAACTGGCGACGCTCATCGAGCTGGGCTGCCAGCACGAGCAACAGCATCAGGAATTGCTGCTGACCGACATCAAGCACGCGTTCGCGCAGAATCCGCTCGAGCCGGCCTTCGCTCCGGACGCGCCGCGGGCCCTGTCGATGGCGGCGCCGGCCCTGGGCTACGTGCCGTTCGATGAGGGCGTGGTCGAGGTCGGTCACGCCGGCGATGGCTTCCATTTCGACAACGAGGGCCCGCGTCACCGCACGTACCGGCAGGCAGGTTCGCTGGCCAATCGTCCGGTGACGAACGCCGAGTTCCTGGCCTTCATCCAGGACGGCGGCTATCGCGAGCCGACGCTCTGGCTCTCCGACGGCTGGGCGACGGTGCAGGCGGAGGGCTGGTCGCGGCCCCTGTACTGGGACGAGGCCTGCGAAACCGAATTCACCCTGCACGGGCGCCGTGCCATCGACCCGCACGCGCCCGTTTGCCACGTCAGCTATTTCGAAGCCGACGCCTTCGCGCGATGGGCCGGCGCGCGGCTGCCGACGGAAACCGAATGGGAAACGATGGCCGCCGGCATTCCCGTGCAGGGCAACTTCCAGGAATCGGGCCTGTTCCACCCGCGCGCGACATCGTTCGAGACATCCCTGGGCCAGATGTACGGCGACGTTTGGGAATGGACGATGAGCCCTTATGTCAGTTATCCGGGTTTCCGTCCCCTGGCCGGCGCCCTCGGCGAGTACAACGGAAAATTCATGAACGGCCAGTGGGTGCTTCGCGGGGGATCCTGCGCCACGCCCGCCGATCATGTCCGCCCGACGTACCGCAACTTTTTTCCTCCCCATGCCCGCTGGCAGTTCACGGGGATACGACTGGGAACCGATCGATGAGCGCTCAACCGAAAGACATCCGCGTCGACGACCGTCATCCGGATGTCGAGGACACCCTCGAGACCGTCCGTCGCGGTCTGGCGGCGACGCCGAAGCGGCTGCCGTCGCGACTCTTCTACGACGAACGCGGATCGGCCCTGTTCGAGGCGATCTGCGAACAGCCGGAGTACTACCTCACGCGTACCGAGATCGCGATCATGCGCGACCATGCCGCGGACATCGCCGCGACGCTCGGTCCCGATGTTCGCCTGGTGGAATACGGTAGCGGCAGCGGCATCAAGACGCGCATGCTGCTGGAGCACCTCGAGACGCCGGTCGCGTACGTGCCGGTGGAGATCTCGCGTTCGGCGTTGATGGAGAGCGTCGCGGAACTGGCGACGCGTTTCCCGGACGTGCCGATGCAGCCGGTGTGCGCCGACTTCACGCAGCCGCTGCGCCTGCCGGTCGCGTCGCGCTCACCGCGTCGCACCGTGATCTATTTTCCGGGCTCGACCATCGGCAACTTCGAGACGAAGGACGCCATCCGGATCCTGCGCCAGATGCGCGCCGAGATGAGCGACGGCGGTGGCGTGGTCGTGGGCGTGGACCTGAAGAAGGACACGGCGCAGATCGAGGCCGCCTACAACGATGCCGCGGGCGTCACGCGCGACTTCACCCTCAACATGCTGGTGCGGCTGAACCGTGAGATCGGCGCCGACTTCGACGTGGCATCGTTCCGCCACCGCGCGCGTTACAACGCGCTCGCGGGACGCATCGAGACCGACCTCGTCAGCACGAAGCGGCAGGACGTGCGCGTGGGCGGCGAGACCTTCGCCTTCCGCGAGGACGAAGCCATGCATGTGGAATACAGCTGCAAGTACTCGCTCGACGATTTCGCGCAGATGGCGAGCAAGGCCGGACTCGCGGTGGAAAAGGTCTGGATGGACGAGGACCGCCGCTTCAGCGTGCAGTACCTGGTGCGGTCCAGTCCGGTGGCCTGAGGGCGCGTAATCGCCGATACGATCGGCTCCCACCCTCCGGTAGCAATGCCGTCGAAGGCCCTGCTGCCGGAGTGGGAGCCGATCGTATCGGCGATGGGGAGCAGGTGACCGGAGGACTAGCCCGGCCTGGGCGCCCCCAGCGACACCAGCAGATCCTGCGCCGTGCGCACCCGCTCCGCCGAACCCGGCAGATCGAGGATCACGCGCAACTTGTCCTGCCCGTCCATCTTGAACACGCGCGGCTGCTGCTGGATCAGCTTGATCAGCGCCATCGGGTCGATGTCGGGCTTCTCGCGGAAGGTGACGCGTCCGCCATTGGCGCCGAAGTCGAGTTTCCGGATGCCCAGCGGCGTCGCCATCAGCTTCAGCTGCGCCACGGCGAACAGGCATTTGGTCTGGTCCGGGAGCAGGCCGAAGCGGTCGATCATCTCCACCTGCAGCTCGCGCAGCCCTTCCTCGTTTCGTGCGCTCGCGATGCGCTTGTACAGCGTCAGGCGCGTGTGGACGTCGGGCAGGTAATCCTCGGGAATCAGCGCCGGCAGGTGCATTTCGACCTCGGTCTCGTGTTCCGAGGTGAGGTCGAAGTCCGGCACCTTGCCCGATTTCAGCGCACGCACCGCGCGATCGAGCAGCTCGGTGTAGAGCCCGAAGCCGATCTCCTGGATCTGACCCGACTGCTCCTCGCCCAGCATCTCGCCCGCGCCGCGGATCTCGAGATCGTGCGTGGCGAGCGTGAAACCGGCGCCCAGTTCCTCCAGCGACGCGAGCGCTTCGAGGCGCTTCTCCGCGTCGGCCGTCATCGCCTTGCGGTCCGGCACGATCAGGTAGGCATAGGCACGATGGTGCGAGCGCCCGACGCGGCCACGCAGCTGGTGCAACTGCGCCAGGCCGAAACGGTCGGCGCGATTGACGATGATGGTGTTCGCGGTGGGAATGTCGATGCCCGACTCGATGATCGTGGTCGACACGAGCACGTTGAACCGCTGGCGGTGGAAGTCCGCCATCACCTGTTCCAGTTCGCGCTCGGGCATCTGTCCGTGCGCGACGCGGATGCGCGCCTCGGGCACCAGTTCGCCGAGCTCGCGCGCCGTGCGCTCGATGGACTCCACCTCGTTGTGCAGGAAGTACACCTGGCCGCCGCGCGCGAGCTCGCGCTGGACGGCCTCGCGGATCAGCGCGGGCTGCCAGGTCGAGATCAGCGTGCGCACGGCGGTGCGATGCGCCGGCGGCGTGGCGATGATGGACAGATCGCGCAAACCGCTCATCGCCATGTTCAGCGTGCGCGGGATGGGCGTGGCGGTCAGCGTGAGCAGGTCGACCTCGGCGCGCAGCTTCTTCAGCTGCTCCTTCTGGCGCACGCCGAAGCGCTGCTCCTCGTCGACGATGACGAGGCCGAGGTTCTTGAAGCGGATGTCCGGCTGCAGGAGCTTGTGCGTGCCGACCATGACGTCGACCTGGCCGTCGGCGAGGCGCTCGAGCGCCGCGTCGACTTCCTTCTTCGACTTGAAGCGCGACAGCACGTCGACCCGCACCGGCCAGTCAGCGAAGCGGTCCGCGAAGTTGCGGTAGTGCTGCTGCGCGAGGAGGGTGGTGGGCACGAGCACCGCCACCTGCTTGCCCGCGGTGGCGGCCGCGAACGCCGCGCGCAGCGCGACCTCGGTCTTGCCGAAGCCGACGTCGCCGCAGACCACGCGGTCCATGGCGCGCGGCGCGGCCAGGTCGACGATCACCGAATCGATGGCCGCCTGCTGGTCCGGCGTTTCCTCGAACGGGAACGTCGCGGCGAATTCTTCGATCATCTGCCGGTCGACGGGCAGCGACTCGCCCTGGCGCGCTTCGCGCTGGGCGTAGATGGCCAGCAGCTCCGCGGCCACGTCGCGCACCTTCTCGGCGGCCTTCTTGCGGGCACGCTCCCACGCGTCGCCGCCGAGCGAATGCAGCGGCGCCAGTTCCGGCGCGGTGCCCGTGTAGCGGCTGACGAGGCCGAGCTGGGCCACGGGGACGTAGAGCTTGTCGCCCTTGGCGTACTCGATGGTGAGGAATTCACCCGGCATGTCGCCGACGTCGAGCGAGACGAGGCCCTGGTAGCGGCCCACGCCGTGGTCGATATGGACGATCGGCGATCCGACGGAGAGTTCCGTCAGGTCCTTGATGATGCTCTCGGGATCGCGCGCGGCGCCGGCGCGGCGCTTGCGGTCGGTGCGCACGCGCTCGCCGAACAGCTCGCGCTCGGTGAGCACCGTGAGCGCCGGTTCCCTCAGGGCGAACCCCTGTTCGAGCGACGCGGCGGTGATGGCCAGCGCCTCGCCGCGCGCGTGGAAATCCTTCCAGCCGTCGACGATGACCGGTTTCAGCCCCGCGCCGGCCAGCTGCTCGATGAGCGCCTCGCGACGGCCGGCGGAGTCGGCGGCGATCAGCACGCGTCCCGGGTAGCTGGCGAGGAAATGGCGCAGGGCGGTGCCGGGTTCCTCGCCCTTGCGGTTGAGGGGCACCTCGGGGGCGGGCTGCGTGCCGAGATCGACGGCGTGCTCGTGGCCCTTCGCCACGACGTCGACGCGCGCCTGGCGGTTCAGGCGCTCGCGCAACTGTTCCGGCGGCAGGTAGATCTCCGCCGGGGGAAGCACGGGGCGCTCGATGTCGTGCGCGCGCTGGTCGTAGCGCTCGGCGGTCTGGGTCCAGAACTGTTCGGAGGACTCCAGCGTGCCCTCGCCGAGGACGAACAGCGCGTCGCCCGCGATGTAGTCGAACAGCGTTTCCGTCACCGGGAAGAACAGCGGCAGGTAGTACTCGATGCCGCCCGGCGTCATGCCTTCTTTCATGTCCTGGTAGAGCGGGCAGCGGCGGATGTCGATCGGGAAGCGTTCGCGCAGGTTGGCGCGGAAGGTCTTCGCGGCGTCTTCCGTCAGCGGGAATTCGCGCGCCGGCAGCAGGTCGACGCCGTCGACCTGCTGTTGCGAGCGCTGCGTTTCCGTGTCGAAGGTGCGGATCGACTCCACTTCGTCGTCGAACAGTTCGACGCGGTAGGGCTCGCTCGCGCCCATCGCGTAGATGTCGATCAGCGCGCCGCGCACCGCGAAGTCGCCCGGCTCGGTCACCTGCGGCACGTTGCGGTAGCCGGCGGCTTCCAGGCGGCGCTGCTCGGCGGCGAGATCGAGCTTCTGCCCCTCGCGCAGCACGAGGCCCGACCCGGTGATGTGCGTGCGCGGCGCGATGCGCTGCATCAGCGTGGCGACCGGCACGACGAGCACGCCGCGGCGCGTGGTCGGCAGGCGGTACAGGGTGGCGACGCGCTGCGAGACGACTTCCGGATGCGGGCTGAAGACGTCGTAGGGCAGGGTTTCCCAGTCGGGGAAATGCAGCACGGGCAGCTCGCCCGCGAAGACCGCCAGCTCGCTCTCGAGGTTGTCGGCGCTGCGGGTATCGCGCACCACGACGACCAGCAGGCCGTCGTGGGCGCGCGCCGCCTCGGCGATTTCCAGCGCCCAGGACGAGCCGTGCGGCGCGGCCCAGTAGCGGCGGGTCTTGGCGTTGACGGGGAGCGGAGGGCGGGGAAGCGCTACGGGCATGGAATCGGGCGACGGCCTTGCGGACAAGTCGTCGATTGTACTACCCGGAGGTGAAGGTCCCGGCACTCGGGGAAGGCCGCTGCGCGGCCATCGCCGATGCGATCGGCTCCCACCCCTCCGGTAGCAAGCCATCTACCGGAGGGGTGGGAGCCGATCGCATCGGCGATAGGAAGACTTCCCTCAGTCGGCGATATCCGGCTCGAAGAAGCTCCAGCGGACGTCCCGGAACTTCGCCTTGAAATCGGCCTCGACGATGTTGATGGCCTCGACCATGGCGCGGGCCGTGGGTGTCGGCGCCATCTTCGCCTTGATCGCCACCATGACGTCCGTACCCATCTGCAGGGTCAGGACGTTATAGACGGTGTCGATCTCGGGGCGGGCCTCGAGGAACGCGAGCATCGCGGCCCGCTGCTTCGGCTCGACGCCCTGGCCGATCAGCAGCGCCTTCACCTCACGGGCGACGGCGACGGCGACCACGATCAGCAGGACGCCGATGGCGATGGTGCCCAGCGCGTCGAAGAGCAGGTCGCCCGTGAGCATGGTCAGCAGGACGGCGACCAGCGCCAGGCACAGGCCGACGAGCGCGGCGAGGTCCTCGCCGAAGATCACCAGCAGCTCGCTGGCGCGGGTCTCGCGGAACCACTGCCAGAGGGTCCGGCCCTCGCGCGCCTTGTTCACCTCCTGCATGCAGCCGTGCATCGAGATGCCTTCCGTCACGATCGAGAAGGCGAGCACGCCCACGGCCAGCCACGCGTAACGCAGCGGCTCCGGGTGGGTCAGCTTGTGGATGCCCTCGTAGACCGAGAACATGCCGCCGACGCTGAAGAGCAGGATGGCGACGAGGAACGACCAGAAATACAGGGCCCGACCCCAGCCCAGGGGGTAATCCGGCGAGGGCGGCCGCTTCGCCTGGCGCATGCCGAGCAGCAGCAGGCCCTGGTTGCCGCAGTCGGCCAGCGAGTGGACCGCCTCGGCCAGCATCGCGCCCGAACCCGTGAAGATCGCCGCGACCAGCTTGGCGACGAAGATGGCGAAGTTAGCACCGAGCGCGAGAAAGATCGCGCGCTTCGAGTCGGCATGTCCGGACATGAGGTTCCTAGCGTCGAAGGAAGGCCCGCGGCATCTTCCGCGCGGGCCGATCCGCAGGATCTTACCGTATGACGCCGACGCCCACGCCGAAGCTCACGTTCGGATGGCCGCCGGACATCTCCTTGGCCGTCCAGACGTGCGACTGGTTCACCGAGACCAGCGGGAAGGTGTACTGCGCCTGCCCGACGTTGCCGGTGCGCGTGCCGTTGAGACGGCCAGCGATGGTGACGAGGCCGCCGGGCGGATAGTCGAGGCTTTCGACGTAACCCGGCATGGCGGCGATGAAGCGGCCGTTGCCGGTGTCGTTCGACTGCGGCCGCTGCGAGCCGTCGAGCGGATAGGCGAGGACTTCGATCTCGCTGTGGTCCGCGAAGTTGCGGACGTTGACGATGCGGCCGCCCCAGATCACGTCGGCCGAAGCGTAGCGCTCCGGCTCGCGCGCGACCTGTGCCGGCGGCACGGCGGCGTTGTTGGGCGTGGGCTTGTAGATGGGGGCGGGTGCGCAGCCTGCGAGCGCGGCCGCGAGGACGGCGGCGGACAGGGCGAGACGGGCGTTGGTCGGGCGCATGGGTCGACTCCTGGCGTGTGGAGCGACTTTAGCGCCTCCGGACTGAATGCGGCGCGTGCGGACCGTGGGCGGGAGCTTCATCCTTGCCTTCTTCCACCAGCCAGGTCAGCCGGTATTCGGATTCGCCCGGCGTGCCGAGCAGCTTCGGCAGCAGCCGCAACGAGTCGCGAAGGGCGTCATCGAGTTTCCACGGGGCGTTCACGATCACCATGCCGGTGCCGTTGAGGCGTAGCGGGGAGTCGTCCGGTCGCAACAGCAACTCGACCGCCAGCACGCGCTTCGCGCCGCATTTGCCGAGCCAGCGGTGGAACGGCTGCACGTGGCTGCGCAGCTTGATCGGATACCAGACGGCGAACACGCCGGTGGGCCATTTCGCCATGGCCGCCTTCAGCGATTTCTCGATCGTGCGGAACTCGGCTTCCTGCGCCTCGAACGGCGGGTCGATCAGCACCAGCCCGCGCTTTTCCTTCGGCGGCACGAGCGCGTTGAGCGCCTCGTACCCGTCGCGCTGGTGCACGTGCACGCGCTTGTCGTGGTGGAACAGCTGGCGCAGCGCGCCGGCCTCCTCGGGGTGCAGCTCGCACAACTGCGCGCTGTCGGTCGGTCGCATCAGGTGCGCGGCGATCCACGGCGAGCCCGGGTAGAAGCGCATCTCGTCGCCTTCGTTGCAGGCGCGGACGATCTCCAGCCATTTCCACAACAGGGGCGGCAGGCCGGTCGCGGTCCGGAGGACGCCGAATCCCGCATCCGCTTCGTTCGTCTTGCGGGCTTCGGAGCCCTTGAGGTCGTAGCGGCCCCGGCCCGCGTGGGTGTCGATGTAGCAGAAGGGCGAGGCCTTCTGCTCGAGGGCGTCGATCAGGGCCACGAGCACCATGTGCTTGAGGACATCGGCGAAGTTGCCGGCATGGTACGCGTGGCGGTAGTTCATCGGCGGAGTATAGCGGGCGCCACCCCCGCCCGCCGCTCCGGAAGGGCGGCTCAGCCCAGCTGGCTGCCCAACCGCAGGTTGATGCCGAGCCGCGTGGCGACGATCCGCATCGCTTCGTCGTCGCGCGACGACGTGATCCAGCCGGCCAGCACCTCGTCGTCGGCCTCGCGGGACCAGAGGGTGTAGCCGTGCTGGTTCAGCTGATCGAACGCGCGCGCGAACACCTCGGCGCCATCGAGGTCCTCGTGGAACTCGTCGTCGTCCGGGTCCCCGTCCCAGTCGATCGTGAGGTTCCAGCGGCTGACCAGCTCGTTGATGGCCTCCACCAGCGTGCGGGTGTCGTCTTCGTCGACCTCGAACCCCGAGCGCCAGTCCGTCACCCGCGCCACGATGTGCATCGGGTCGTCATCGCCTTCTTCCTCCGTCGTCTCGCGGTAGGCGTTGAACTGCTGGAGCGCGCCGTCCTCGTCGCCCGGATTGATGAGCAGCAGCAACTGCCAGACCTGCTTCTCGACGGTGTCCTCGGCATCCTCGTCGTCGTCGTGGTCGAAGCGGTCGTCGTAGTCGTCGTCTTCCCAGGAGGCCATGGCGTTCCAGTGATCGGGTGGGGACGCCCATTATGTGGCAACCGCACCGGCGCGGGCCCTCCGTCTACCCATTTTTCTTATTGACCCCTTGCCGAAAACGCGGTGTCCTTGGTTTAGCCATCCATTCGGCTCGGTCCGCGCAGGGCCGGTATCAAGGGGGAATACCTATGAAAGCCGTCACTTTCGCACGGGCGACGGGCGTCGCCATCCTGCTGTTCGCCAGCGGCGTCGCCGCGGCCCGGTCCGACGACACGCCGCCGGACTCGATCTGCAGCGTCGTCGGCACGGCCCAGCGTTACGTCGGGACCACGGTCACGGTCAGGGGCGTCGCCAGCACCGAGGGCAAGGTCACCACGCTCTCGGACACCCAGTGCGCCGCCTCGTTGAGCCTGAGCATGGACGACAACGCCAGCAAGAAACGCGACGTGTCGGCGTTCCGCCGGACCGTCGGCGAGAAGGGCGTGAAGGCCGATGCCACCGTCTTCGGGCGCTTCAAGGCCACCGGGGACGCGAAGGCGCCTTACGGGATCGACGTCTACAGCGTGCGCGACGTCAACGAGCTGCCGGCCGCGGAAGGCGGCTGACCGCGCGGCGCTGGCGCGCCGCACGGACGATCCGCTAGGCTTCCGGGCTCCACGGCCATGCCGGGTTCGAGCCCGGTCGCGCCGTTTTCGCCAACGGATGCCCGATGCAGCAGCTGGACAAGGTAAGGGTCGGGGTGATCGGCCTCGGATACGTCGGGCTCCCGCTGGCCGTCGAGTTCGGCAAGCGCTATCCGACCCTTGGGTTCGACATCGACGCCTCCCGCGTGGAGGAGCTGCGTGCCGGCACCGATCGCACCCTGGAGGTGGACAAGGTCGCGCTCGACGCCGCGGCCCGGCTGACCTACGCCAGCGACCTGGACGCGTTGCGCGAGTGCACGGTCTACATCGTCACCGTGCCCACCCCGATCGACCGGGCGAAGCGCCCCGATCTGACGCCGCTGACGCGTGCCAGCGAGACGCTGGGGAAAGTGCTCAAGCGTGGTGACGTGGTCGTCTACGAATCCACGGTCTATCCCGGGTGCACCGAAGAGGTCTGTGTCCCGATCCTCGAACGCGAGTCGGGTCTCGTGTTCAACGAGGATTTCTTCGTCGGCTACAGCCCCGAACGCATCAACCCGGGCGACCGGCAGCATCGCGTCACGACGATCCGCAAGGTCACGTCTGGATCGACGCCGGCGACCGCGGAGTTCGTCGACGGCCTCTACGCCAGCATCATCGACGCGGGCACGTATAAGGCGAGCGCCATCAAGGTCGCCGAGGCCGCCAAGGTCATCGAGAACACGCAGCGCGACCTCAACATCGCGCTGGTCAACGATCTGGCGATCCTGTTCAACAAGCTTGGTATCGACACGCTGGAAGTGCTGGAAGCCGCGGGCACGAAGTGGAATTTCCTCCCGTTCCGACCGGGGCTCGTCGGCGGCCATTGCATCGGCGTCGATCCGTATTACCTCACGCACAAGGCGCAGGAGGTTGGCCACCATCCGGACGTCATCCTCGCCGGTCGTCGCACCAACGACGGCATGGGTCCGTACATCGCGGGTGAGCTGATCCGCCTGATGGTCTGCAAGGGGCTCAACCCCGTTGGCGCGCGCGTGCTCGTGCTGGGCCTGGCCTTCAAGGAAAACTGCCCCGACCTGCGCAACACGCGTGTCGTCGACATCATCGCGTCGCTGAAAACCTATAACGCGACGATCGACGTCCACGATCCCTGGGTGGATGCCGCGGAGGCCGAGCACGAGTACGGCCTGCGCACCGTCGCGGCGCCGGACGCCGGCGCGTACGACGCCATCGTCGTGGCCGTGGCGCACCGGCAGTTCCACGCGCTGGGCGCCGAGGGCATCCGCGCCTTCGGCAAGCCGGGCGCGGTCATCTACGACGTCAAATACGTGCTGCCGCGCGACGCGGTGGACGGCAGACTCTGAAGCGGAGCGGATCGATGAAGGTACTGGTCACCGGCACGGCGGGCTTCATCGGGTCGCACGTGGCCATGCGGCTGCTCGAGCGGGGCGACGAGGTGATCGGCCTCGACAACCTCAACGACTACTACGACGTGACGCTGAAGCAGGCGCGCCTCGACCGTTTCCGCGATCATCCGCGCTACACCCACGTGCATGCCGACCTTGCCGACCGCGAGGCCGTCGCCCGGGTGTTCGCGACGCACCAGCCGCGACGGGTGGTGCACCTCGCGGCGCAGGCGGGCGTGCGTTACGCCGCGCAGAATCCGCACGTCTACGTGTCGAGCAACGTCACCGGCTTCCTGCACGTGCTCGAAGGCTGCCGCGACCTCGGCGTCGAACACCTCGTGTTCGCGTCGACGAGTTCGGTCTATGGCGCCAACCGCACGATGCCGTTCTCGGAGCACGATTCGGCCGAGCATCCGCTGACGCTGTACGCCGCGACGAAGAAAGCCAACGAGCAGATGGTGCACAGCTACGCGCACCTCTACGGCATCCCGAGCACCGGCCTGCGTTTCTTCACGGTATATGGGCCGTGGGGACGTCCCGACATGGCGCTGTTCCTGTTCACCCGCGCGATCCTCGCCGGCGAACCGCTACGCGTGTTCAACCACGGCCGGCATCGGCGCAGCTTCACCTACGTCGACGACATCGTCGAAGGCGTCATCCGCTGCCTCGATCGGCCGCCGACCGTCGACACCGACTGGAACGGCGCCTCGCCCGATCCGTCGTCCAGCGGCGTGGCGCCGTTCCGGCTCTACAACATCGGCAACGAGCAGCCGGTCGAGCTGCTCGACTACATCCGTCGGCTGGAGCAGTGTCTCGGCCGCGAGGCGATCCTGGAGATGCTCCCGCTGCAGCCCGGCGACGTGCCCGACACGGCGGCCGACGTGAGCGAGCTGCAACGTGCGATCGACTACGCGCCGCAGGTGTCGGTGGAAGAGGGCGTCGACCGCTTCGTCCGCTGGTACCGCGATTACTACAAGGCCTGACCCGGCATCCTTCGGTGGGATCCGGCCGCGACAGTTCTCGCCAGGGGCGACAGGCCCTGCGGCCCACGGCCCCAACGGCGTCGCGGCCAGGTCCGCTCCAACAGGCATCGGCCGCTTGTGGGAGCGGACCCGGCCGCGACAGCTTTTCGCGGGGCGCATCAGGCCCCGCGGCTCACGGCCCCAACGGCGTCGCGGCCAGGTCCGCTCCAACAGGCATCGGCCGCTTGTGGGAGCGGACCCGGCCGCGACAGCTTTTCGCGGGGCGCATCAGGCCCCGCGGCTCACGGCCCCAACGGCGTCGCGGCCAGGTCCGCTCCAACAGGCATCGGCCGCTTGTGGGAGCGGACCCGGCCGCGACAGCTTTTCGCCGGACGCATCAGGCCCTGCGGCTCAGGGCCTCAACGGCGTCGCGGCCAGGTCCGCTCCAACAGGCAGCGGCCGCTTGTGGGAGCGGACCCGGCCGCGACAGCTTTTCGCCGGGCGCATCAGGCCCTGCGGCTCACGGCTCCAACGGCGTCGCGGCCAGGTCCGCTCCAACAGGTAGCGTGTGGGAGCGGACCCGGCCGCGACAGCTTTTCGCCGGACGCATCAGGCCCTGCGGCTCACGGCCCCAACGGCGTCGCGGCCAGGTCCGCTCCAACAGGTAGCGTGTGGGAGCCGACCCGGCCGCGACAGCTTTTCGCCGGACGCATCAGGCCCTGCGGCTCACGGCTCCAACGGCGTCGCCACCAGGTCCGCTCCAACAGGCCTCGGTGCCGTGTGGGAGCGGACCCGGCCGCGACAGCTTTTCGCGGGGCGCTCAGGTCCCGATGCGCCCGGCTCCAACGGCATCGCGGCCAGGCCCGCTCCCACCGCGGGAGACCTCCCGCGCAAGGTACGGGGCCGTGCGGCTATCCGCCGCCGCGGCCACCTCGGTCGGCGGACCCGACGCGACGATCCGGCCGCCCGCCGCGCCCGCGCCGGGTCCGACATCGATGACCCAGTCGCTGCCCGCCACCACACGCATCTCGTGTTCGACGACGACGACGGTGTTGCCGGCGTCGACCAGCCCCTGCAGTTGCGTCACCAGCTTGTCGACGTCCGAAGGGTGCAGGCCTGTCGTCGGCTCGTCGAGCACGTAGAAGTTGCTGCCGCGCTGCGTGCGCTGCAGTTCGGTCGCCAGCTTGATGCGCTGCGCCTCGCCGCCGGATAGCTCCGTCGCGGGCTGTCCGAGGCGCAGGTAGCCGAGTCCGATGTCGCGCAGGAGCAGGAGGGGCTTCAGCACGGCCGCCTCGTCGGCGAAGAATTCACAGGCCTCCTCGACGGTCAGACGCAGGACCTCGGCGATGTTCTTGCCGTTCCAGACGATCTTCAGCGTCTGTTCGTTGTAGCGCGCGCCGTGACAGGTGGGGCAGGGCGCGTACACGCTCGGCATGAAGAGCAGCTCGACGCTGACGAAGCCCTCGCCTTCACAGGTTTCACAGCGCCCCTTGGCGACGTTGAAAGAGAAGCGCCCCGCGTCGTAACGCTTCGCCTTCGCCGCTTTGGTGCTCGCGAACAGCTTGCGTACTTGGTCAAACAGACCGGTGTACGTCGCGAGGTTGGAGCGGGGCGTGCGCCCGATGGGTCGCTGGTCGACCTGCACCAGACGCGTGATCGCTTCGGCACCGGCGTGGATGTGGCCGCCGCCAGGGGTGAGGACGCTCGGTTCCTCGTCCTCGTCGTCGGGACGGGAAGGCTCATGGCCGAGATGTTCGCCGAGCAGCTCGACGAGCGCCTGGCTGACGAGGCTCGATTTGCCCGAGCCCGAGATGCCCGTGACGGCCGTGAACGTTCCCAGCGGGAAGGCGACATCGAGGTTCGAGAGATTGTTGCGCGTGATGCCGCGCAGTTCGAGCCAGCCGCGCGGCGTCCGGAGCGTACGCGATGCGACGCTGTGCCCGCCGAACAGATAGCGCGCGGTATGCGATCCGTGTACCTTCGCGAGTCCCTCGGGCGGGCCGCTGTACAGGATCTCGCCGCCACGTTCGCCCGCGTCGGGGCCGACGTCGATCAGCCAGTCCGCACGGCGCATCACGTCGAGATCGTGCTCGACCACGAAGATCGTGTTGCCCGAACGCTTGAGCTGTTCCAGCGCGGCGAGCAGCGCTTCGCCATCGGCAGGATGCAGCCCCGCCGACGGCTCGTCGAGCACGTAGACCACGCCGAAGAGGTTGGAGCGAATCTGCGTCGCGAGGCGCAGGCGCTGCAGTTCTCCCGGCGAAAGGGTGGGACTGCTCCGGTCCATCGAGAGGTAGCCGAGTCCCAGCGCCTGCAGGGTGCCGACGCGTGCGACGAGGTCCTGTGCGATGCGCTGCGCGGCGATGCGTTTTTCCGCCGAGAGATTCGGGGTCCGGCGCACGTCCGAGGAACCTTCGTGCGACGCACCGCCGCCCGCCACGCGCTTCGCCGTCGCCGCCTTGCCCGCGGCGCGGCTGCGCGTCGTCGCGGTGCCTGCGTCCTCGAATCGTCCCTCGGCCGCCGGGCGCAACGTCGTGGCCAGCTCGTCGAACGACATCGCGGCGAGGGTGCCGATGTCGACGCCTGCGAAGGTCACCGAGAGCGCTTCGCGCTTGAGCCGCTTGCCACCGCAGACGGGACACACGCTGCCGACCATGTAGCGCGACACCCGCTTCTTCATCAGCGGACTCTGCGTGGTGGCGAACGTGTGCAGCACGTAGCGCCGCGCGCCCGTGTAGGTGCCCATGTAGCTGGGCTCCGTCCTGCGCTTGAGCGCCGCGCGCGTCTCGGCCGGCGTGAAGCCCGCATAGACCGGTACCACGGGCTGTTCCTCGGTGAACAGGATCCAGTCGCGTTGTTTCTTCGGCAGGTCGCGCCAAGGGACATCGACGTCGTAGCCGAGCGTGACCAGGATGTCGCGCAGGTTCTGCCCGTGCCACGCGGGCGGCCATGAGGCGATGGCGCGCTCGCGGATCGTCAGCGACGGATCCGGCACCATGGTCTTCTCCGTCACCTCGTAGACCTTGCCGAGGCCATGACAGTGCGGACAGGCGCCCTGCGGGGTGTTGGGCGAGAAATCCTCGGCGTACAGCATCGGCTGCCCCGGCGGGTAGCTGCCGGCACGCGAGTAGAGCATCCGTACGAGGCTCGACAGCGTGGTGACGCTGCCGACCGACGAGCGCGTGCCCGGCGTGCCGCGCTGCTGTTGCAACGCGACCGCGGGCGGAAGCCCCTCGATGTCGTCCACGTCGGGGACGCCGACCTGGTCGATCAGCCGTCTGGCATACGGCGCCACCGATTCGAAGTAGCGGCGCTGCGCCTCGGCGTACAGCGTGCCGAACGCCAGCGACGATTTACCCGAGCCGGAGACACCGGAAAACACGACGAGGGCGTCGCGCGGCATCGCGACGTCGATGTCCTTGAGGTTGTGCTCCCGCGCACCGCGAACCCGGACGAAACCCTGGTTCGCCATGGCGTCCATCCCGTCGTTTCGCTTCTTCATGCCGCCATTATCCCGCGCGGGGGGTGCATGGGCCGTGTCGAGCGATCCTCAGTGGGAGCGGACCCGGCCGCGACGCCGTTGGAGCCGTGAGCCGCAGGGCCTGATGCGCCCGGCGAGAAGCTGTCGCGGCCAGGTCCGCTCCAACGGCCCGATGCCTGTTGGAGCGGACCTGGCCGCGATCGCCTTTTGCGAGGAGTTCCAGGCCGCGACGGTTCCGCTTAGCCCGCCGGTTCGGCGAATTGTTCGACCATCAGGTCGATGAACACCCTGACCTTGCGGGCCAGATGCTGGGCCTGAGGGCGTACGACGAAGATACCGACCGGGGGCAGGGTATACGCGGTCATGATCGGCCTCAGCGCGCCACTCGCGAGGTACGGCGCCACGACGATGTCGCCCAGCGCGGTGATGCCCACGCCGGCCGCGGCGGCCTCGGCGAGCGCGAACGCGCTGTCCGCCTTGAAGCGCCCTTGCGGATGAACGGTGTAGGTCGCGTCGTCGCGCTGGAAATGCCAGGCATCGGTACCGGGCGTGATCGCGGCGTGCTTCGCGACCGCCCAAGGGCCCTCGGGCTCACCGTGCGACGCGAGGTAGTCCGGGCTGGCATAGAGTCGTACCGGCACTTCGCCCACCTTGCGAGCGACGAGGCTGGAGTCGGCCAGATAGCCGACACGAACGCCGCAGTCGAAGCCCTCGGTTACGAGGTCCACGTAGCGATCGTTGAAACGCGTGTGCACCTGTAGCGCCGGATGCCGACGCGCGAGTTCGGCAAGTGTGGGTGCGAGCTGCGCGGCGAACGAGGCCGGGGCGGCGATGCGAAGCAGGCCATGCAGCAGGCCGTCCGGCGACAACTCTTCGCGCGCCCCGTCGATGATCGCGCAGACGTTTGCCGCGTGTTCCTTGAATGACGAGCCCGCCTCGGTCAGCGCGGCGCCTCGCGTCGTCCGCGCGAGCAGCTGCACGCCGAGCGTTTCCTCGACACGGAGCAGCCTGCGGCTGACGATGGATTTGGCAAGGCCCAGCCGGCGGGCGGCAGAGTTCACGCCGCCCGCGTTGGCGATCTCGACGAACGTCCGAAGATCCTCGATCTCCATGGCGATCCTGTCCCGGAAGGAGGTACGACCATAGCGCCTTGCCGGCGGACTGTCTTGCACGAACGGCGTGGCGCGGGAGGTGTCGGGCAAAACCGTATCGGCCGCCACCGAGGGTGTTCCTCATTTCGCGACACAGAATGCCAAAACCGGCGGCTAGTGTGGGCCCGGCGGGTGGTCCATCTTCGTTCTCGACCCGCCCGGAACCGCCGGGCTTCATCGCCTTCGAGGAACCTCCCATGTCGGACACCGCCAAGCCCCGCATCGCCCTCATCATCGGCTCCACCCGCGCATCGCGCTTCGCGGACGTGCCGGCCCAATGGATGCTGCGCCAGGCGCGCGCACGTGACGACATGGATGTCGAACTCGTCGACCTGCGCGACTTCCACCTGCCGTTCTTCGACGAATTCGCGTCGAATGCGTACGTGCCGAGCACGAGCCCCGAGGCCGTGCGCTGGCAGGAGACCATCGCTCGCTTCGACGGCTTCATCTTCGTGGTCGCCGAATACAACCACTCGATGACGGGCGCGCTGAAGAACGCGCTCGACCAGGCTTACTCGGAGTGGAACCACAAGCCGTTCACCGCGATCGGTTATGGCGGGGTGGGCGCGGCGCGCGCCATCGAGCACCTCCGCCTCGTCGGGATCGAGCTGCAGATGGTGTCCACGCATGCGGCCGTCCACATCGGCGGCAGCGACTTCTTCACGATCTTTCCGGCCGTCGGCAACCAGCCGATCGAAACCATCGAGCCGAGCCTGCTGCCGTCCGCCACCGTCGCGCTCGATGAGCTTGCCTGGTGGGCGCGCGCGACGATGGTCGCTCGTGCCGTGACCGCCTGACCGTACCGCCCACTAGCGTGAACGAACACGAGAAACGCCCCATGATCACCACCGACAGCAGGCTCCGCGCGACGCGCGCCGTCGCAGGCACCGCGCTTCGCAAGGTCGTCATGCGCACGCGCGGACGTGGCCACGGCGAGATTTTCCGACTCATCAGCCCGGGCGACCTCGGGGAGCATCTCAAGCCGTTCGTCTTCCTCGACAGCTTCGGCGGGGTCATGAGCGAGTTCGCCGAGCGTGGCGGCATGCATCCGCACTCGGGGATCGGCACGGTCACCGTCTTCACCCGGGGCGACGTGCGCTTCGACGATCCCGACGCCGGCAGCGGGTACCTCGACTACGGCGGGGTGGAGTGGATGCGTGCCGGCGGCGGCGTCTGGCACGGCAAGGAGCTCTCGTCGGGCCGGTCGCAGCGCATCCACGGTTTCCAGCTCTGGCTCTCGCTTCCGCCCGAACTCGAGCTGGCCGAGGTCGACAGCCAGTACGTCGAAGCGAAGGACATGCACCGGGCGGGACCCGCGCACGTGATCGTCGGCAGGTACGACGGCGTGCAAAGCCCGGTCAGGGCACCGGCAGGCGTCAATTACCTGCTGGTCACGCTCGCGCCGGACGAGTCGTGGACGTACCGGCCGCCGCTCGGCCATACCGTGGGTTGGCTCGCCATGTCGGCGGGTAGCCTCGTGGGGCCGTCTGCCGCTGCGAACGGCGAGCTGCTGATCTTCGATTCGACCGACGGCGCGATCGAGCTGGCGGGTGGCGTCGAGGGTGCGACGTTCGTGCTCGGCTCGGCGATCCCGCACCCTCACGACCTCCACCTTGGGTACTACTCGGTGCACACGACGACGGAGGCCCTGCGCACCGGCGAACGGAACATCGAGACGCTCCGCCTGGCCCTCGAGCGCGAAGGCGACCGCACCCGCGCATCCGGCTCCACGCCGGTGTTCCGCGGCTGAAACACCCGCACGTCGGTCTGGAAAAGGAACAGGATGCCCGCTCACCGTGTCAGACCTCGTGCGTTCGGCTGCCCGGGGTATTGCGTGAACGTGCCACCGCGAGCAGGCTCGACGCCATCGTCCCGCGGAGGCCCGCCTTGATCCCACGATTCACCGACCACTCGGCCAACGAGCGTACCTATCTTGCCTGGGTGCGCACGGCGATCGCCGTCATGGCCTTCGGCTTCCTGATCGAACGGTTCGACCTGTTCCTGGCGTTCGCCGCGGCGGAGCGTGCGCACGCCGTGCCGGCGCTGCACGTCCGCCTGTCCGAACTGGTCGGCCTTGGCCTGATCCTCGTCGGCGCGCTGATGACGCTGCTCGCGACGCGTCGCTACCGCCGCAACCGTCAGCTGATCGCGGAAGAGGAGCTGCACGAGTACTCGGGCGCCGCGCCGGAGGGTGTACTCGCCACGCTCGTCGTGATCGTGGCGATCTTCCTCGTCGGCTACGTGGCGCAGCAGCTGATCGCGATCGCCTGACGGGCGCACGCGATCAGTGCACCGGCGGGCCCGAGAAGAACACCGCCAGCGCACGCGCGTCACCGGCGCGCACGGTGACGGTGCGTGAGGCCTCGGAGGGCCGCCAGCGTGGCGCGGTCATGCCGTTGGCGTCCATCGCCACGCCGTCCACCGTGATCGCTCCGTAGATCGGCAAAACGAAGAGGGCCCGGCCCGCGGCGACCGGCATCGTCCATTCCGCGCCGGGCTTCAGGCAGACGTCGAGCATGGTCACGTCCGTCGGCGGCGCGAGTGGCGAACGCACGTTCTCGTAGCCGCCGAGCGGCACCCGGACGCGCACGCCGGGCTTGAGCACGGTCGGCACGTCCTCGGGTTCGAGCGACAGCGCGGCCGCGGGCATGTTCCGATCCGCCGGCGCGAGGTCCACGAAGATCTGCAGCGAGTGCACGGTCTTGCCTTCGACGGCCGGTACCTCGTCGTGCGTGATGCCGCGGCCGGCGGTGGTCCAGTGCAGGCCGCCGGGCCGGATGAGGTTCTCGGTGCCGAGGCTGTCCCGGTTCTGCACGCCGGACTCGGAATCGAGGAACACGTACGACACGGCGGACATGTGCTGGTGCATGTGCGGCGGGAACGTAGGCGCGCTCATCCAGGCGTGGTCGACGCCGAGGAAGGGGCCCAGCTCGCCGGGCGCACCACGTAGCGTGGTGGCCCGGAAGTGCGAACCGAAGTTCATGCGATGCAGCTTCAGGAGGTTCATCGCGGTCACCGTCAGGCGATTTCGTCGGCGGACAGCGGCGCGTAGTCGATGTAGCCCTCGTCGCCGCCGCCGTAATAGAACTCGCGACGGGCTTCGTTCAGCGGCGCGCCGGTGCGGATGCGTTCGACGAAGTCCGGGTTGGCGAGCACCATCTGGCCGTACGATTCCATGTCCGCCAGGCCCGCGGCGACATCGGACCCGATGGCATCGCGCGGGCGGCCCGGGCGGTTCACGATGAGGCGGCTGTTCCACATCCCGCGTACCTCGCGCAGGAACGCGTCGTCGCCAAGATGCAGCAGATGCACGTAGGCGAGGCCGAGGGTGTCGAGTTCGGTGACGAGGTAGCGGTAGAGGTCCTTGCCCTCCGGACCCTCGTCGATGCCGTAGTGCGTGAGCCCCGGCGACAGGCGGATCGCGGTGCGGTCCGCGCCGATCTCGTCGACGATGGCGCGGGCGACTTCGAGCGCGAAGCGCGCACGATTCTCGATCGAGCCGCCGTACGCGTCGGTGCGCTGGTTCGCGCTGGGAGCGAAGAACTGCTGCACGAGATACGCGTTGGCGCCGTGGATCTCGACGCCGTCCGCGCCCGCCTCGATGGCGAGCCGCGCGGCGTGACGGAAATCCTGGACCGTCTGCGCGATCTCCGCCGTGGTCAGCGCGCGGGGTGCCGGGATGTCCTGCATGCCGCTGCGCGTGAACATCTGCGCGCCCGGTGCGATCGCCGACGGGGCGACGCCCTGCGTGCCGTGGGGCGTGTTGTCCGGATGCGACATGCGCCCGGCGTGCATCAGCTGCATGAAGATGTGGCCGCCCTTCGCGTGCACCGCGTCGATGGTCTCCTTCCAGCCTTCCACCTGCACCTCGTCATGGATGCCCGGCGTGGTCAGGTAGCCCTGGCCGGCCTCGGACGGCTGCGTGCCTTCGGTGATGATCAGGCCGACGCTGGCGCGCTGGCCGTAGTAGGTGGCCGAGCTGGTGCCCGGGCTGCCGTTGGTCTGCGCGCGCGAGCGGGTCATGGGAGCCATGACGAAGCGGTTGGAAAGCGTCAGGCGACCCAGGCGGACCGTTTCAAACAGGGTGTTCATCGCAGCATCCTCGGGCGGGACCACCCCGCCGCTCTTGACGCAAAGATTGGGCTGCCTCGCGGGCGGGATAAAGATGGTAATCTGGATCAAATTGATCCATTGGTGGAACGGTCGTGGACGATTACCTACGGGAAATGGCGCTGTTCGTCGAAGTCGTCAAAGCGAAGGGCTTCCGCAAGGCCGCCGAGGCGACGGGCATACCCAACTCCACGCTCTCGCGCCGTATCACCGACCTGGAAAAGTCCATCGGCCTGCGCCTCCTCCACCGGACCACCCGGCGCATCGAACTCACCGAAGCGGGGCAGCTGTACTACGAGCGCAGCAAGCGCATCGTCGACGAGGCGCGCCTCGCGCACGAACAGCTCGGCGACATGCTGGCGCAGCCCACGGGCGTCCTTCGTGTATCGCTTTCGGTGGATTTCGCACTGACGTTCCTCGCGCCGCTGATCGCGGAGTTCGCGGGCATCTATCCGGGACTCACGTTCGACTTCGACCTCACGCCCCGGCGGGTCGACCTCGTGAGCGAGCCCTACGACCTGGCGATCCGGATGGGCGAGTCCGCCGACTCCAGCCTCGTCGCGCGCAAGCTCGCCACGCTCACGCCGTATCTCTTCGCATCGCCCCGGTATCTCGAGCGCTCCGGCGAACCGTCGACGCCCGAGGAACTGCTGCACCACGAGTGCTTCTGCATCGCCCGCAACGGTCAGTGGCAATTGCACGGCGAAGGACGCGTGGTGGATCTTCCGATCGGAGGACGCTTCTACGCGAACAGCATCGGCATGATGAAACGGCTCGCGTCGCTCGACCAGGGCATCGTGCTCATGACGGAGCAGGTCGTCGCCGACGAAGTGGCCCAGGGCAAGTTGCGTCGCATCCTGCCGGGGTGGAACGGCAGCCCCATTTCCGTGTACGCGATGACCGAGACGCGCCTGGTTCCGGCGAAGACGCAGCGTTTCATCGATTTCATGAAGGAACGGCTGGCGGCTCGCTGAGCGCCTGGCGCAGCTGCACGAGCGCCGGGCGCTGCCGGCGCGATTGTTCGACGACGAGGTAGTAAGTCTCGTCGCCCTTGTCCACGCGCACGTCGAACGGAGCGATCAGCTTGCCGGAGGCGAGTTCCGCGTCGACGAGGATCTCCTGCGCGACCACCACGCCGAGCCCCGCCTGGGCCGCCTCGTACGCGATGGCCGAACTCTCGAAGTCGCGCCGACGTGCCATGTGCGATGGATCGACACCGGCGGCCGCGCACCAGGTATCCCAGTCGTCCGGTCGCGCCGTGACGCGCAGCAGCGTCTGCTCGGCGAGCCAGTTCGCGTCGACCGGGCGGCTGCGCTGCACGAGCGACGGCGAGCAGACCGCCACGAGCACGTTGCTCACGAGGGGCGTCGCTTCGTGGCCGGGCCAGTGTCCGTCGCCGAGCCGGATGGAGGCGTCGACGTCGTTGCCGGGAGTCCACTCGGACGACGTCGTCAGGCGGATCTCGATCTGCGGATGCGTCACCTGGAATTCGCTCAGACGAGGAATGAGCCAGCGCGTCGCGAACGTGGTGTACGAGTGCAGGCGGAGGATGGTGCGGGTGCCGTCGCGGAGCATGGCCGCCGTCGCGTTGCGCAGGCCTTCGATGTGACCGGCCACGCGCTGGAAATACGCCGCGCCGCTCGGGGACAGCGCGAGACCGCGGCCTTGCCGTTCGAACAGGTTGGTCTCGAAGAACTCGTCGAGCACCTTGAGCTGCCGGCTGATGGCGCCGGGCGTGACGAACAGCTCGTCGGCCGCGGCACCGACCGCGCCCGTCCGGGCGACGGCTTCGAACGCGACCAGCGCGGTGAGGGGCGGAAGCGGGCGCATGACACTTTCCATAAACTCAACGATTGACCAAAAATAGTCGATAGTCCTCCCCGCTGTCGAGGTGGAGACTCTCTCCCATGCCGCGAATCCGCGGTCGATATCCCCCCTGTCGAGGAGTCTTCACATGATCAAGGTCTACAACCCGGCCGACGGCAGCGTCGTCGGCGAAGCCCCCGAAATGACCACGGCCGAGGTGCTGGCCGCCGTGGACCGCACCTGCGACGCCTTCCCGGCGTGGTCGCGCCTGCTGGCCAAGGAGCGCGGCGCGAAGCTGCGCCGCTGGTTCGAACTGGTGAGCGCCGATCGCCGCGCGTTCGCCGAGCTGATGGTGAAGGAAAACGGCAAGTGCCTCAGCGAGGCCCTTGGCGAGATCGCCTACGGCCTGGGCTTCATCGAGTGGTACGCGGAGGAGGCCAAGCGCGTCTACGGCGACACCATCCCGACCCACGCGCATAACGCCCAGGTCATAGTCACGAAGGAGCCCGTGGGCCCCACCGCGGCGATCACGCCCTGGAACTTCCCCTTCATGATGGTCACCCGCAAGATCGCGACGGCGCTGGCCGCCGGCTGCACGATGATCATCAAGCCGTCGGAAGAAACGCCGCTCACCGCGTACAAGCTGCTGGAATACGCCCGCGAGGCCGGCATTCCGGAGGGCGTGTTCGAAATGGTGACGGGCGATCCGAAGACGATCGGCGAGGCGTTCACCAGCGACCCGCGCATCCAGAAGATCTCGTTCACCGGCTCGACCAACGTGGGCAAGCTGCTCGCGCGCAACAGCGCCGACACGCTGAAGAAGATGACCATGGAGCTGGGTGGCAACGCGCCGTTCATCGTCTTCGACGATGTCGACGTCGACGACGCGGTCGCCGGACTGGTCGCCGCGAAGCTGCGCAACTCGGGCCAGGTATGCATCTCGCCGAACCGCGTGTACGTGCAGGACGCGATCTACGACACGTTCGCCGCGAAGCTCAAGGTGGCCATCGAGCGGATCCGCGTGGAGCAGGGCCTGCAGGAAGACTTCGTGGTCGGTCCGCTGATCAACCAGTCGGCGGTCAACAAGGTGGATGCGCTGGTCGCCGACGCGGTGAAGCACGGTGCGACGGTGCTGTCGGGCGGTGAGCTGGCCAGGCCGGATTCGCTGTTCTACAAGCCGACCATCCTGACCAACGTTCCGGACGATGCGCAGGTGCGCACCACGGAAATCTTCGGACCCGTGCTGCCGCTTTACCGGTTCACGACCGAAGAGGAAGTGGTCAGGCGCGCCAACGACAGCGAGTACGGCCTCGTCGCCTATGCCTTCACGCCGAACCTCGGCCGCGCGTTCCGGATGTCGCGCGACATCAAGGCCGGCATGGTGATCCTCAACAGCGGTTCGGTCGGCACGGAATCGGTGCCGTTCGGTGGCGTGAAGCAGTCGGGCTACGGACGCGAAGGCAGCTATTACGGCATCCAGGAATACGTGAGCGTCAAGTACACGCTGATGGCGGGCCTCGACAAGTAACGTCGCCCGTTCCCCCCTCCCGCGCCGTCGTCCGGGTCACCGCGCGACGGCGCTTTCGTCTTCAGGATTCCCATGTCCACGATCCCGTCGATCGCCGGCACGCTCACGCGTGCGCAGGTCGCGAGCATGGCGGTCGCCACCGGCACGACCGTCGCGAACCTCTACTACAGCCAGCCGATCCTCGGCGACATGGCGGCGTCACTTCACGTGACCGGCGCGCAGGCGGGCGTCGTGCCCATCCTTTCGCAGGCCGGGTTCGCGATCGGCCTCGTGTTCGTCGCGCCGCTCGGCGACCTGATCGATCGCAAGCGGCTGGTCATCGCGCTGGAAGCGATGCTCTGCGTCGCCTTGCTCGCGCTCGGCGTCGCGCCGACCCTTCTCGCCGTCTACGTCGCCGCGTTCCTCACGGGCGTCTGCGCCACCGCCGTGCAGGTGATCGTGCCGCTCGCGGCGACGCTCGCTCCGCCGGAACGGCGGGGGCACGTGGTCAGCCAGGTCTTCACGGGCACGCTCACGGGCATCCTTTCCGCGCGGATCGTCGCCGGACTGGTGGCGGCATCGTGGGGATGGCGTGCCATCTTCGATCTCTCGGCGGTCGCCGCCGCGGGCGTCGCGTGCCTGACCGCCGCGATGGTGCCGTCCGAGGGCGTCCGCCATGGGCCGCCGTACCTCAGGCTGCTCGCGTCGACGGCCGCCCAGTGGGGGCGGTTCGCGACGCTGCGCCGGGTGTCGCTGCTCGGTGCGCTGACCTTCGGCGTCTTCTGCGCCTACTGGACGACGCTGACGTTCGAACTGCGCGGCGCGTTCGGCTTCGATACGCGGCAGATCGGCCTCTTCGGCATCGCGGCCGTGCTCGGCGCGGCCGTTTCGCCGCTGGCCGGAAAGCTCTCCGACCGGCTGAAGCCGTCGCGCATGCAGCTCGTCACGCTCGGCGTCCTGCTCGTCGGCACGCTGCTCGCGGCGGCCGGGGCGTCATCCGTCTGGCTCCTCGCGCTCGCGACGGTCGTCATCGACGTCGGCGTGCAGGCGACGCAGGTCAGCAGCCTCGCGCAGGTCTACGCGCTGGATCCGTTGGCCAACAGCCGGATCAACACGGTATACATCGCGACGTTCTTCACGGGCGGCGCGCTGGGAACCACGCTTGGCATCCAGGCCTGGCGCCTCGATGGCTGGACGGCCGTGTGCGTGCTGCTCTGCCTGCTCAGCGCCATCGCGCTCGTCGTCGCCTGGCGCAACGCGGGCGACCGGTCGGCGGCGGACTGATCGGTACCGTCGCCGGGAATGAACAATTATCGATGCTTCGTCCGATAAAGCGGACGGCAGGGCTCCGTAGACTTCGGTGTCCAGCCGTCGGGTGTTCGCCCGGTGGCGCGAAAGCGTTGCGCCGCGCCGCGCTGCGGGGAGAACCATGGTCGATCGACGCACCCGGCGAGGGCGCACAAGCCTAGAAAGACGTGATGTGGAGGTCGCTCTCCCGATGGAGGGGCGAGGGACCGTCGTCGCCAGGCGAATCGCTGTCGAGCGCGGCCGATGCGCGTTCGACTTCCTCGACGAGGCCCACCACGCCCGCGTCCACCGGATGCGGCATCGCGCGATCATCCCGGGCGAGCGTCGTCTGCACGACGATCGCCGCAGACCATACGCGCATCAACCGGGCATCGTGCGCAAGGGTCACGATGCGCCGTGCGCAATGCGCGGCATCTTCGTAATTTCCTGCTTCGAACAGCCGGACCAGAGCGATGGTGTCGTGACTGATCGCGCGAAGCGCATCGATGACGAACGGCTCGGTAGACATCGTTTGGTCCTGACGGCAGGGGACCCTGCAACGGCATTTCATCACACTTTTCCGGGCCGTGCCGTATGACAATCAGAAACCAGCCTTCCAGGAGCCGCGGCATCGATCGGTTCGAATCGATGCAGCTGCTGCTCAAGGTGGTGGAGACGGGAAGCCTTTCCGCCGCGTCGCGCGACCTCGACATCCCGATCGCGACGGTGAGCCGTCATCTGAGCGAACTCGAGGCACAACTCGGCGCGCGTCTTCTGGTCCGGTCGTCGCGGCGTACGATGCTTACCGAGGCCGGCGAGGCTTACGTCGCTTCGATCCGCGGCATCCTCGATCTGCTGAGGCAGGCCGAGCAGGCCGCGGCCGGTGCCTACAGCGAGGCCAAGGGGGCGATCTACATGACCGCGCCCGTCGTGATGGGGCGCACGCACATTGGCCCGCTGATCGCCGAGTTCCTCCAGATGCATCCGGAGGTCGACGTGCGCCTTCAGCTGTCCGACAAGGTCATCCCGCTCGTCGACAAGCAGCTCGACCTCGCGATACGCATCGGCCACCTTCCGGACAGCACGCTCATCGCCAGCGAAGTGGGCAGCGTGCGCCGCGTCACCTGCGCAAGCCCGCGTTACCTCGCTCGCCGTGGCATGCCACGCGTACCCGACGACCTCGCGGTCCACGATTGCGTCACCTTCGACAACCTGGCGACGCCCGAGGCATGGCGGTTCATGGAAGGCGGCACGACGCGCAGCGTGCCGGTCCGTTCCCGTCTGGTCGTCAGCGCCGCGGAAGCCGCGCTCGACGCCGCCGAAGCCGGGCTCGGCATCACCCGTCTCCTTTCATACCAGGTTGGCGACGCGGTCCGCCGCGGCGGCCTGGAGATCGTCCTTGAACGCTACGAGTTGCCCGCCTGGCCGGTCCACGTCGTGTACCAGGGGCTGCAGCGCATGCCGCGGCGTCTGGCCGCCTTCCTCGAGTTCGTCACGCCACGGCTGCGCGCTCGGCTCTCGGAAGAAGCCTCGTCGTTCGACCGCCGGGGCGGTTGAGTGCCCGTCGCCACCGCTTCTTTCCATGGGGCGGAAACCGGGTTGCCGCGAATGCGCGTGGTGTACCGTCGTCGGAGCCGCTTACCATCGGGTGAAAGCGCTTGCAACGTGGTGACGACGACGATGGAAGTACCCAGGGGCCCGAATGGCTAGTGCGTTACTGGAAGGCCTGTCCGGACACGTCTCCGCGATGTGCGTGCTCCGGGCATGGGAGGCGCGCCTTGGCGATGGCTCCGCCTGCGACGCGGCGGTCGTCGCCGTCGATCGGGACGATCGTGGTGGATTGACATGGCCGCGACGTCCCGGCTCCTTCGTGGCCTTCGTGCTGCCGCGGGACACGCCCGCTTACTGCCTGCTCGAGAACGGCGCAGCCGTGGATCGGCACCAGTCGCGAGGATCGATCCACGTGTGCGACCGCGCCCGCGAATGGACGTTGCGACCCATCGACGAATCCGTGCAGTTTCTCGCGGTGGGCTTCGAAGCAGGGGGCATGACGTCGCTTTGCGCGCCGGCCGGTTCGCGCTTCGTCGACTTCGAGCGCGACCGCGACGAGATGCCCCAGGCGGCTTCCGCGCTGCTCGCGCTGGCGCGAGGTATCGTCGCCCTCGCTCCGGTCACGGCGGCCCACGTCTCTGCAGCCATGGAGCACATGCTCCACGCCTTCCTGATCGGTCTGGCGTCGATGCAAGCGCGCTTCGCGCCCGACGGGACCGGAACGTCCGACCGCCTCGCCGCGTGGCAGGTCCGCAAGGCGACGGCCCTGATGCGGTCTCGCCTCGGCGAGAAGATATCGCTGCCGGAGGTCGCCGGATCGTGCGGGCTGTCGCCGAGCTATTTCGGTCGCCTCTTCAAGAAGTCCACGGGTCTGAGCACGCACCAGTGGATCATCGAGCAACGTGTCGCTCGTGCCCGCGTGCTGCTCGCATCGACGGACCTGCCCATCGTCGAGGTGGCGCATGCCTGCGGTTTCGCGGACCAGACGCATTTCACGCGCGTGTTCTCGCGACGCATGCAGATGAGTCCACGAGTCTGGCGCCGCGTCGCGTCGTGCAATCCGGCGGGCGCGCACGTGCCTCCATCCGGATGCGACGAGCCATTCGACGTTCCGTGCTGAGCCCGTCGTGACGGCGATCACTTGTCATGGAAGGTGTGGCGCTTTCGTCAAGAAGTGCGGGGGAATGCAAGCCCGTTCGGGACGCGCGGCCTAGTATCCGGTGACAAGGGTCCGACGTGTTCGGCCGTCCAGGGGTTCGCTCGGTGTGCATGGGATATGACGTCATCCTCGTCGGCCGGACGTGCTCCATGGACACGCTGGCGCGCCACGCCGGCCTTGGACGCGGACTGCGTGTGCTACACATGGAATGGCGCGCTCCGGGAGACGTGGCTTCGCCGATCGCCGACGGGGCCGGGCCGCCTTCGCTGCTTGCCGCGCGCACACGCGTCGCCGCCGATCGCGTCGTCTTCGATGGCCATCGCGTGGCCGGCGTCGTCGACGCCGACGGGCGCCTGCACCGATCGGCGAACGTCGTGCTCTCGGCGGAACTGATGCTCGGCCCCGCCATCCTGCTTCGATCGGGCATCGGACCGGCGGCGCGCCTCGAAGAGTTCGGCATTCCCGTCGTCCGCAACCTCCCCGTCGGCGAGCGCCTCCTCGTCAAACCGCGTTACCACATCGTGTACGGGTTGCCGCATCGGGGGAAGGACGAGCGGAACGTCGAGGCCCACGCGGTCTACGCCTGTCCGGTGCCCGGCACGGACATCGATCTTTCCCTCCTTCCGCTGAATATCGGGAACGCGCAGGACGATCCGGCGCTTCGCTCGATCGCGCTGGTCGTGTCGATGAGCCGCCCGGAGTCGGTCGGTTACCTGCGGCTTCGCTCACGCGATCCGCGCGTCGCGCCGCGTGTGACTTACAACCTGCTGGCGACGGCGGGGGACAGGAAGCGCATGCTCGGGGGCGTGCGTCTCGCCCGGGCCCTCGCGCGGCAGGGCGAGCTTTCGACGATGCTGGGGGAAGAGCGGGTTCCCGGTGTCGCCACATCGGACGAGCATCTCGAAGCGATGATCCTCGAACAGCTCGCGTCCGCCGCGTCGCCGTCGCCGCGTATCCCGATGGAGCTGGAGGACATCGCGGACGCGTCCGGATCCGTCCACGGTGTGGAAGGGCTTCGGGTATTCGACCCGCTGGGCGCTTGAGTGTCGTGATCGCCTGGATGACACTGCTCGCATCTCCCGAGCCGGCATCGCATGGACCTCCAGTCGCTTTCCGATTTCAACGTGGTCGCCCTGCATGGCGGCTTCAGCGAGGCAAGCCGCAAGACGGGGCGACCGAAGGCTTCGTTGTCGCGCCGCGTTCGCGAGCTTGAAGAATTCCTCAAGGTCGCCCTCGTCGACCGCGGCGCGAAGCCGTTCCGCCTGACCGACGAAGGTGTGCGCTTCCACGAGGAGACACGGGCGATGCTGGATCGCATCGACGACATCGCGACGGAGTTCGCCTCGACGGCCGAACATCCCAGGGGGAGCCTGCGCGTGAGCGCGCCCATGCTGTTCGCGCATCGCGGCATCGGCAAGATGGCGGCGCGATTCGCCCGCCGCTATCCGGACGTCCAGCTGGAGATCGTCGTCGACGATCGCTTCGTGGACGCGTTCAAGGATGGATTCGACCTCGTCATCCGCGCGAACCCGGAGCCGAACACCGAACTGGCGGGGCGGTGTCTCCGCCGCGACCGGGCCGTCATCGTCGCGGCGCCTTCGATTCCCGTGCCGAAGGACGGCGAGGGGTTCCCCGCCATCTTCCTCAGCGCCGCGCGTGCGCAGCGCACGTGGCACATCGACACGGAGGAGGGCGTCCTCGTCACGCATCCGCGCGAGGTGCTGTGCCTGTCGTCGTTGCCGATGATCTGGGACGCCGTTCGCGAAGGTCTCGGCGCGGCCATCCTTCCCGCGTCGCTCGTTCGCGACGACATCCGCGAAGGCCGCCTCGTGCGGTGGGGCGAGCGCGTCGGTCGGCCTATCGAGGTATGGGCGCTCTACCCCGAACAGCGTCGCGGGTCGCCCAAGGTCGTCGCCTTTCTCGACATGCTGGTCGAGGAGTTCAGCACCCACGACGTGGCCGACCCGTCCTCGACCGAAACGCGGTCGGGTCCGTGAAGGGCGATGCTTCACGATTCTGAAACGGTGCGTTTCAAAACGACGGATAGATAGCCTCTCCCTAGCGCGCTTACCATCGGGACGTTCGATACGCGGTCCCGCGCAGCCATCGTGTTCGCGCCGGAGTCGGCGTGAATCACGGGACAGCGCATGGCACACGTCGAAGAAATCGACGCGACAATCGTTTCAGGGGCAACTTTTCCGCCCGAAGACTGGACCGTGGACGCGTCTGGCAAAACGCTCTGCCATGGCGGCGTTCTCAGCGTGGGGCCGGGTGTCATTCGTCATGTGGCCGCGCTGGGCGCGGACGCCCAGGTCCTGTTCGTCTCCCTGGACGAAGCGACGGAATTCCGCGTGCGTGCCGTCGATCGCGACGACGACGTCGACGCCGGAGTGGTTCGCCTCCGCCCGGGAAACCGGCCATGGCTAGTGGAAGGCACGGGATCCCCGGGTCGAGTGCTGGTCATGCATTGCGTCGATGTCACCGGGAAGGCACTCAAGGGCCTCGCCTGGGCGGATGCGCCCGGCCTGCCGTGCGTGGACCGACCCCTGGTACAGATGGCCGGCGCGCTCGTCTCGCTCGCGAAGGACATCGATGCGCACGGCGACTCGATCGAGCACCTCGTCCGTGCGCTCGTCGCCCATCTCGTCGGCACCCGAGGGGCCGACCCCGCGAATGCGCAGCGTCGCCAGGAAGGCCTCGCTGCGTGGCAGGTGCGACGGGCGACCGATCTGATGCTTTCCCGTCTCTCGGAGCGGGTCTCGCTGCCGGAGATCGCCAGCGCTTGCGGTCTCTCTCCAAGCTATTTCAGCCGGCTCTTCAAGGTCTCGACCGGCTTGAGCACGTACCAGTGGTTGCTCGACCAACGAATTGAAAGAGCGAAGACACTGCTCGCGGACACGACGTTGCCTCTGTGCGAAGTCGCTTATGCGTGCGGATTCTCCGACCAGACGCATTTCACGCGAGCGTTCTCGCGGCGTGTGCGCACGACGCCGTTGGTGTGGCGACGCGAAGCCACGTGCGACCATGCCGATGGCGGGAGCAGTCATTCGCTGGGAGCCGGTGATGCGTAGATCACCGGCTCCCGTCGCTCAGGCGGCTTCGCCGCGGCGCACCACGGGGAAGTCGATATCCGTCTGCGCCGCCTCGTTGAGGAAGTTGGTGAACACGTTCTCCGCCACCAGGGCGATCACCTCGACGATCTGAGCGTCGGCGAAACCGGCGGCCCTGACTTCCGCCAGATCCGCGTCGCTCACGCGGCCACGGGCCCGTGCCACCTTAGCCGCGAACGCCACGGCGGCGTTCGCCGCAGGGTCGCTCGACGCACCCTGACGGTTCAGCGCGATTTCCTCCGGGCCGATCTTCGCCATGTTCAGGCCGATGTACGTGTGTGCGGAAAGGCAGTAATCGCAGCCGTTGACCTCTGCGACCGCGAGAGCAATGCGTTCGCGAGTCTTTACGTCGAATGTCTTCGCGAGCGTGCCCTGCAGCCCGGTGAGTGCGGCGAGCGCGACTGGGCTGTTGCCGGCGAGACGAAATATGTTCGGCACGACCCCAAGCTGCTTTCTGATGGCTTCGAGCGTCGGCCTCGAAGCAATGGGCGCGTCGTCGAGCGAGGGGATGTTGATGCGGGACATGACGTTCTCCTTGGAAATGCGATCGGCCGTTGGTGGCCTCGCTGGAGACCATGATGGAGCGCCGGGACATCCTCGATAATACGGTAGGATCGGTAAACATCCTGCCGGGAACTGGAAGAGTGGATCGTTTCGAGGCCATGTCGATGCTCGTCGCGGTAGCTGACGCGGGTTCGCTTACCGGCGCGGCGCGACTCCTGCGGGTACCGTTGCCTACCTTGAGCCGCCGAATCAACGATCTGGAGGCCCGGCTCGGCGCACGTCTTCTGCTGCGTACCACCCGACGGATAACGTTTACGGACGCGGGCAACGCGTATGTCGCAGCCGCCCGCCGCATCCTCGAGCAGCTCGACGACGCGGAGCGCGAGGCGGCGGGTGAGTTCCTTACGCCGAAGGGCGAGCTGGTGCTGGCGGCGCCCCTGCACTTCGGTCGACGGTACGTACTGCCCGTGGTGAACGATTTCCTGGCCAGGTTCCCGGACATCAACGTTCGGCTGCTCCTTTCGGATCGGAACGTGGACCTCATCGACGCGCACGTCGACATGGCCGTCCGCATCGGCCGCCTTCCGGACAGTGGGATGGTGGCGACGAACATCGGCGCCATGCGTACGGTCGTCTGCGCAAGCCCGGCCCTGTTCGATGGCCACGGCGTACCGCGAGCGCCGGAAGACCTGTCGGGGCTGCCAACGGTGGTAGCCGAAACGCACCTGCTCGCTTCCAACTGGCGTTTCCGTGCCGCGCAGGGACTCGGGGCGGTCGATGTCGCGGTAGTGCCGAGGTTGCGTGTCTCGACGACCGAGGCCGCCGTACAGGCCGCGGTCGCCGGCGTTGGCGCGGCGCGGCTGCTGCATTACCAGGTTGCCGACGATGTACGTCGAGGTGCGTTGCGCATCGTCCTGACCGAATTCGAGCCGGAGGCGATACCGGTGAGCCTGCTGCACGCGTCACGCGGACAGATGCCGCTCAAGATGCGCCGGTTCATGGATTTCGCGGTGCCGAAGTTGCGCGACGACCTGACCTCCATGGCGTGAGGGAAAACGTCCTGTACGCACGAAAACGGCTGGAAAGCTGATTTCCACTTGGGATTAACGTGCAAGCCATGATCCCGCGCCGCGGCAAGAATGTCCGCCTGGCCGATCGATGATGTTCACGGGCGCGAGGGCGAATGGACCGACTACAGGCGATGGCGATCTTCCTTGCGGTGGTGGAGGAGGGGGGCTTCGCATCCGCAGCGAGGAAACTGGAACTGTCGGCACCCATGGCGACACGCGCCGTGAGCGAACTCGAGAACGCGATGGGTGTACGCCTGCTGACGCGCACGACGCGCGTCGTGCGCGTCACCGAGACGGGTGCGCGCTACGCCAACGACTGCCGGCGGATCCTCGCCGACGTCGCCGAATCCGAGGAGGCCGCCGCCGGATCGCACGGTGAAGTGCGCGGACGTCTGGTGGTGACAGCGTCGAGCGTGTTCGGTCCGATGCGCGTCACGCCTATCGTCACCGAGTATCTGCGCCGCTATCCGGAAGCCGAGGTGGAATGCCGTTTCGTCGATCGCGTCGTCAACATGATCGACGAAGGCGTGGACGTGGCCGTGCGGATCGGTCCCCTCCAGGACTCCGCCTACCAGGCCCGATGTGTCGGACGCGTGCGACGCGTCGTCTGCGCCTCGCCCTGTTACGTCGCCCGCCACGGAGCGCCCTCCAGTCCGGCGGACCTCGTGGATCACACGATCGTCATGGCGAACGGCATTACGCCGTCCGTCGACTGGCGGTTCGTCGTGGGCGATCAGGCGACGGTCGTCCGCGTGCGCCCGCGCATGACGGTATCCAGCAACGAGGCCGCGATCGGCGCCGCGCTCGCCGGCTTCGGCCTGACGCGTGTCGTCTCCTACATGGTGGACGATCACCTGGCGTCGGGACGCCTGGTGGAAGTGCTGCGGGACCACGAATCGGTGCCTCTCCCCGTGCACGTGCTGCATCACGAGGGCCGGCACGCGGCGCGAAAGGTTCGCGCCTTCGTCGATCTCGCGAGCCAGTCGCTGCGCGACGACAGGCTGCTGCACTGGCAGGCGGACGCCCGCATGGCGCATGGCGATTGAACCGCGCAGCGAAAGAATCAATTGCGCACCGCGTGGTTTCCCGGGCGGGGCGATGCGTCGACACTTTCTCCACCGACACTCACACCGACCCAGGGACAACACCATGAAGCTCTACTACCACAACCTTTCCGGTCACTCGCACCGCACCCGCCTTTTCCTCGGCCTGCTCGGCGCCGACTACGAGCCGGTCTTCGTCGACCTCATGAAGGGCGAGCACAAGACGGAGTCGTTCCTGCGCATCAACCCGTTCGGACAGGTGCCCGCGCTCGTCGACGGCGACACGTCGATCGGCGATTCCAATGCGATCCTCGTCTACCTGGCGAAGAAGACGGGCCGCACCGAGTGGCTCCCGGAGACGCCGGTCGAAGCCGCCCGCGTGCAACGCTGGCTTTCCGTCGCCGCCGGCGAACTCGCCAACGGCGCGGCGGCCGCCCGTCTGGTCACCGTGTTCGGCGCGAAGCTCGATGCCGACCTCGCGATCAAGAAGGCCCATGCGCTTCTCGCCGTGATGGAGAGCGAGCTGCGGACCCGCGACTGGCTCGCCGGCGCGCAGCCCACGATCGCCGACGTCGCGCTGTACAGCTACATCTCCGCGGCACCCGAGGGCAACGTCGATACCTCCGATTACCCGAACGTGCTCGCCTGGCTCGATCGCGTGGAGGCGCTGCCGGGCTTCGTGCCGTTCGACAAGACCGCGGTCGGCCTGGTCCTGGCCTGAAGGAGGCGTGTCATGGAGACGCTACTGAATCCCGTCACCGCGTCTCCCTGGCACGAAGGCGAGCTGACGCTGCAGCGCAGCGTCGGGGTCGAGGAGCGCATGAAGATTCCGGGCCAGCGACAGATGGCCCGGGACTTCATGCCCGACCAGCATCGCGAGTTCTACGCGCAGCTGCCGTTCGTGGTGCTCGGCGCGGTGGACCCGAAGGGCGACGTCTGGGCCACGCTGCGTGCCGGCCCGGAGGGCTTCATGCACTCGCCCGATCCGCGCAGCCTCGTGTTCGATCTGCCGCGCGAGCCGCGCGATCCGGCGGACGCGGGGATGGAGGACGGCGACGGCATCGGGATGCTCGGAATCGAGCTCCACACGCGTCGACGCAACCGGCTCAACGGCAACGTCGAGCGAAAGGGCGATAGCGGATTCCGTATCGTCCCCACGCAGAGCTACGGCAACTGCCCGCAGTACATCCAGTTGCGCCAGTACCGCTTCGACGCGGCGCCGCCGGGAGATGTAACGGAGTCGAGCGGGCTCGACGAAAAGGCGCTGCGGATGATCCGCGCCGCCGACAGCTTCTATGTCGCTTCCTATGTGGTGCGCGACGGTGCGCGCCAGGTCGACGCGTCGCATCGCGGCGGCAAGCCGGGCTTCGTCCACGTCGACGACGACGGCGTCCTGACCATTCCCGATTTCTCGGGAAATCTCTTCTTCAACACGCTGGGCAACTTCCTGCTCAACCCACGCGCGGGCATGGTCTTCGTGGATTTCGCCACGGGCGACCTGCTGCAGATGACGGGCAGCGCGGAGGTCATCCTCGACGCGCCCGAGATCGCCGCGTTCGTGGGTGCGGAACGTCTGTGGCGCTTCCGTCCCGAGCGCGTGATCCACCGGCCCGCCGGCCTCCCGCTGCGTTGGCAGGACGTCGAGGGCGGCGCCTCGCCGAATGCGACGATCACCGGTAGCTGGGAGGATGCGGAGGCCCGTGTCCGGGCCGCCGAGCTGGCGCGCCAGTGGCGCCCGTATCGCGTGGAGGCCATCGTCGACGAGAGCGAGTCGATCCGCTCGTTCCATCTGTCGCCGGCGGACGGCGCGGGTCTGCCGGCGTCGCTTCCCGGCCAGCACCTGCCGATACGGGTGGCACTGCCGGGCTCGGCGGCGCCCGTGCTGCGCACGTACACCTTGTCGAGCGCGCCATCCGACCCGCGCCTGCGCATCAGCGTGAAGCGGGAAGGTGCGGTATCGAGCCACCTGCACGACGTGCTGCGCGTGGGCGACATCCTGGAGGCCCGGGCGCCCGACGGCGCGTTCACGATGGACTCGCGCGTGCGCAGGCCCGCCGTGCTGATCGCCGCGGGCGTCGGCGTGACGCCCGCGCTGGCGATGGCGCGCCATGTGGTGCGGGAGGGACTGCGCACGCGTTATCTGCGGCCTACCTGGGTGTTCCAGGCGGCGCGTTCCCGTCGCGAGCGCGCGTTCGCCGACGAGTTCGCCGCGCTGGTCGCGGAAGCGAAGGGAAGCCTGCGTCACATCCGCATCCTGGCGAACGTCGAGGGTGCGACGATCGGCAGCGACTACGACGTTGAGGGCCGCTTCAGCGCGGACCTGCTGAAGTCGACGTTGCCGTTCGACGACTACGACTTCTACGTTTGCGGACCGGCGGGTTTCATGCAGGACGTCTACGACGGCCTGCGCAAACTGAACGTTTCCGATGCCCGCATCCACGCCGAGAGTTTCGGTCCGTCGTCCCTCGCGCGGCTGCCGGATGCCGGTGCGCCCGCGGTACCCGGCGTGCCTCCTTCCACGACGTCCGTCCCCGTGCTCTTCATGGCGTCCGGGAAGGAAGCACGCTGGGCGCCCGACAGTGGCAGCCTGCTCGATCTCGCGGAACAGCGCGGACTGACACCGGAGTTCAGCTGCCGAAGCGGCACCTGTGGCAGCTGCCGCACGAAGCTCATCAGCGGTGCCGTCACGTATCCGGTTCCCACCGCCCTGAAGGTACCGGACGACGAGGTACTCATCTGCAGCGCGGTACCGGCCGAAGGCTCGGCGCCCCTGCAACTCGAACTCTGAGAACCCTTGCGATGCGTTTCATGAAGACCCGCGAACTGCGTTCCACGATCGACGCCGGCGGGACGCTGCGCCTTTCGCTGGAGGATGCCGAATTGCCTCCGCCGGGCCGCGACGAACTGGTCGTCGAGGTGCGTGCCGCGCCGGTCAATCCATCCGACCTCCGCTTGCTGTTGGGTCCGGTCGATCCGACGACACTCAGGGTCGTGGGCGAAGGCGACGGCGCGGTGGTGGAGGGCAGGGTACCGCAGGTGGCGCTGGGCAGCGTGTCGGCCCGACTCGGGCAGCGCATGCCCGTGGGCAACGAGGGCGCGGGTGTCGTCGTCGCGGCGGGAGAGGACGCGCGCCATCTCGTCGGTCGCACGGTCGCCTTCCTGACGGCGCGAGGAGCCTATGCCACGCATCGTGTGGTTTCGCTACGCGATTGCATCGTCGTCGACGACGACGTGACGCCCGAACAGGCCGCCAGCGCGTTCGTCAATCCGCTCACGGCCTTGTGCATGGTCCAGACGCTTCGGCGTGAAGGGCACACCGCGCTCGTGCATACGGTGGCCGCATCGAACCTCGGCCAGATGCTCAACCGTCTGTGCATCGCGGAAGATGTTCCGCTCGTCAACATCGTGCGCTCGGCGGAGCAGGTGGCGCTGCTTCGCGCGCAGGGCGCCCGGCACGTCGTGGACAGCTCCACCAGCGATTTCGTCCCCCGGCTGACCGATGCGGTGCGTGCGTCGGGCGCGACCCTCGCCTTCGACGCGATCGGTGGCGGTCGCACGGCATCGATCATCCTCGCCGCGATGGAGCGCGTCGGAAAGGAAACCATGACCTCGTACAGCGCCTACGGCTCGCCCGTGCGCAAGCAGGTCTTCAACTACGGGCTGCTCGATCCCGGTCCGCGCATCGTCGATCTCGACGTCGGCACCGCGTGGAGCATCGGCGGCTGGTTGATGGTCTGGGAGCTCGCGAAGCTGGATGCCGTGACGGTGGATGCGATGAAGGCGCGTGTCGCAAGGGAGATCCGCACGACGTTCGCCAGCCACTACAAGGGCGGCTTCACGCTCACCGGGTTGCTGAGCGTCGAGGCGCTGAGGGAGTGCATGCGTCGCGGCACGAACCGGAAATACCTCGTGTTGCCCAACGGCGGGAACGCGTGATGCGCTCGCGGCGGATGCTTCGGGGCGTTTATCGCGTGATCCGACAAGATCGGGCGTGTGGAGGGATCCAGAATGGCGTGCGGACCGGCGACGCCGTTACCGGCCCTGCCTCACCAGGGAGAACCAGCATGAAGTACCTCTCGTCAAACCATGGCCGCGTCGGTACGGCCGTCCTCGCCGCGTTCGCCGTCGCCTTCGTCTGCGCTCCGCTTCATGCGGCCGATACGGCGAAGCCGGTGAGCCCGGTCATCAAGATCAACGAAGCGGCGGCGACCACGCCGATCGATACGACGCCGTTGCGCGGACCGCTGAGCATGCTGTCCGGTTCGGGCGGCAACATCACGGTGCTGGTGGGTAAAGAGGGCAAGCTGCTCGTCGACGCAGGTATCGCCGTGTCGCGGCCGCGCCTCGAACCCGCGATCACCGCGCTCGGGAAGGGCCCCATCAAGTACCTGATCAACACGCACTACCACTGGGACCACACGGACGGCAATCCGTGGGTGCACGAGGATGGCGCGACCATCCTCGCGACGGCGGGCACGGTGCGCCGCGTGTCGACGTCGACGCGCGTGGACGACTGGGATTACACGTTCAAGCCGATGGCGAAGGCGGGCATCCCGACCGACGTGGTCAAGGCGAACCGGACGATCCGTTTCGACGGGCAGACCGTGGAAATCCGGCTGATCGATCCGTCGCACACGGATACCGACCTGTACGTCTTCTTCAAGGAAGCGAACGTCGCCTCGCTCGGCGATCTCTTCTGGAACGGCGTCTACCCGTTCATCGACAACGAGAACGGTGGCGGCATCGACGGCATGATCAAGGCGAACGACGCGATCCTCGCGCAGCTGAACGACGACGTCGTCCTCGTTCCTGGGCACGGTCCGGTCGGCACGAAGAAGCAACTGCAGGATTTCCGGGACATGCTCGCCGGTATCCGCGACAACGTCGCCGCGCTGAAGAAGCAGGGCAAGTCGCGGGATGAAGTCATCGCGGCCAAGCCCACCGCGAAGTACGACGCCGTCTACGGGCATTTCGTGATCGACCCGGATTTCTTCACCCGGATCGTCTACGACGGCCTGAAGTAGGCCCGTCCGGGCCATCCGTCCCGCGGAGCGCCGCAGCGCTCCGCGGGCCCTCTTGACTCTCGACCTATATCAAGGGTCTAGACTTTATTCATGACCACTCAATCCGCCCTCACCATCGGCCGCATCGCGCGCAGCGCGGGTGTCGCCATCGACACGATCCGGTTCTACGAGCGGGAAGGGCTGCTGCCCGAGCCCCGCCGCCGGCCTTCCGGCTACAGGGAGTACGACGCCAGCGCCGTGGCGCGCCTGCGCTTCATCCGCAAGGCGAAGGACCTCGGGTTCACGCTCGACGAGATCCGCGAACTTCTCGCCCTGTCCACCGACCGGCAGGGCGGCGTCGAAGGCGTGCGGGAACGGGCGAGCACCCGGCTGCGTGCGATCGACGACCGCATCGCGGAACTTCAGCGGGTGCGCGCGGGGCTGGCCGAGCTGGTGGATGCCTGTCCCGGTCACGGTGCGCCCGAGGATTGTCCGATCCTCAAGGCCCTCGTGGAGCCGGTCGCATGAGCCACGGCTGCTGTTCGCACGACACCGCTCACGCCACCACGACCGTGCTGGATCCCGTCTGCGGCATGACCGTGGACCCGGCGAAGACGGCGCACCACGCCACGCACGAGGGCCACGAATACCACTTCTGCAGCGCACGCTGCCGCGAGCGCTTCGTCGCCGCGCCGGCCACGTTCCTGGCGCCGAAGCCCGCGCCGGCCGACGTCCCGGCCGGCACCGTCTACACCTGCCCGATGCACCCGGAAGTGCGCCAGGTCGGCCCGGGATCGTGCCCGAAGTGCGGCATGGCGCTCGAACCGGCGATGCCGTCGCTGGACGACGACGATGGCGAGGTGCGCTCGCTCGGGCGTCGCCTCGCCGCCCTCGTGGCGCTGACGCTGCCTGTGCTCGTCGTGGCGATGGGCCCGCACCTGTTCGGCTGGATGTGGCCGGAACCCTGGGCGAGCGCGGCGCGGTGGATCGAAGCCGTGCTGGCGACCGTCGTCGTGCTTTGGGGCGGTGCGCCGTTCTTCGCGCGCGGCTGGCGTTCGCTCGTGCCGTGGTCGCCGAACATGTACACGCTGATCGCGCTGGGCACGGGCGTCGCGTGGGTCTACAGCGCGGTCGCGTTCGTGGCGCCGTCGTTGTTCCCGGCATCCCTGCGCGACATGCACGGCCATGTCGCAGTCTATTTCGAATCCGCGGCCGTGATCGTCGCGCTGGTGACGCTGGGCGACTTCCTCGAACTGCGTGCACGTCGGCGGACGGGCGAAGCCCTGCGCGGACTCCTCGGCCTCGTGCCGAAGACCGCCCGGCGCATCGACGCCGATGGGTCGGAGCACGACGTGCCGCTGGAAGCGCTGCGGGTCGGCGATACGCTGCGCGTGCGCCCGGGCGAGAAGGTGCCCGCGGATGGCGACGTGGTCGACGGCGAGAGCCATGTCGACGAATCGATGCTGACCGGCGAACCCATGCCGGTGGCGAAGAAGGCGCACGACCGGCTCACCGGCGGCACGCAGAACCAGCACGGCGCCCTGACGATGCGCGTCGGGCATGTCGGTGCCGACACGGTGCTCTCGCGCATCGTCGCGATGGTGGCCGAAGCCCAGCGTTCGCGCGCGCCGCTGCAGCGACTGGCCGACCGGGTGGCCGCCTGGTTCGTGCCGGCGGTGGTGGTCATCGCGCTCGCCGCGTTCGTGGCCTGGTGGTTGCTCGGTCCCGAACCCGTCCTCGCGCATGCGCTCGTGGCCGCGGTGTCCGTGCTGATCGTGGCGTGCCCGTGCGCGCTGGGTCTCGCCACGCCGATGTCGATCATGGTGGCGAGCGGCCGTGGTGCCGGCGCGGGCGTGCTGTTTCGCGACGCGGCCGCGATCGAGCGCCTGCGCGAGGTCGACGTCCTGGTGTTCGACAAGACGGGCACGCTCACCGAAGGTCGTCCGGTGGTCACGGAGATCGTGACGTTCGCTCGCGACCGCGCGGAGTCGCTCGCGCTGGCGGCGGCACTGGAGCGTCCGAGCGAGCATCCGCTGGCGCGGGCCATCGTCGCGGCCGCGGAAGCCGAGGGTCTGGCGACATCCGCCGTTTCCGGCTTCCGCGTCGCCGTGGGACGCGGCGTGTCGGGTCGCGTCGACGGTCATGACCTCGCGTTGGGGAATGCGCGACTGATGGACGACGAGCGCGTCGAGATCGGCGCGGCGCACGACGCCGCGGACCGCGCCCGGCGCAAGGGCGCCACGGCGATGTATCTCGCGATCGACGGACGGCTCGCGGCGCTGATCTGCCTCGCGGACGCGGTGAAGCCGTCGACGGCGCCCGCGCTCGAGGCTTTGCGCGAGGCGGGCGTGCGCCTGGTGATGGCCACGGGCGACAACGAGGCGACGGCGAGGGCGCTGGCGGCGTCGCTGCCGATCGACGAGGTGCACGCGGGTGTCTCGCCGGAGGACAAGGCGCGTCTCGTCGCCGCGCTGAAATCCGACGGAGCGGTGGTCGCGATGGCCGGCGACGGCGTCAACGACGCGCCCGCGCTCGCGGCCGCCGATATCGGCATCGGCATGGGCGACGGCAGCGACATCGCGATCCAGAGCGCGTCCGTGACGCTGCTCAAGGGTGATCTCGCCGGCATCGCGCGCGCACGGGCGCTGTCGGAGGCGACCGTGAAGAACATCCGCCAGAACCTGTTCTTCGCGTTCGTCTACAACGCCATCGGCGTGCCGCTCGCGGCCGGCGCGCTGTATCCGTTGTTCGGTATCACGCTGTCGCCCATGTTCGCCGCGCTGGCGATGAGCCTGAGTTCGGTGTCGGTGGTGGGCAACGCGTTGCGGTTGCGTTCCGAGAAGATCTGACGGAGTCGCGGCGCCGGATCGCCGATGCGATCGGCTCCCACCCTCCGATAGCTGCGTAGCTACCGGAGGGTGGGAGCCGATCGTATCGGCGATGGGAACCCGAGACGGTCGCCGTGTCAGCGAACGTCGAACGAAGGCGGTGCGTCCGACGCCTTCGATGCCCACGCCTTGTTCGGCTTCGTCGAGAGATCGAACTCGAGCCTGCCGCCCTTGAGCGCGAAATCCTCCGGCAGCCACGAGCGGGCGGACGGCTTGCCGTTCACCTTCAGCGCGACGACGTACGGCTTGCCCGCCCCGGCATTCGGCGCCTCGATCACGACGTCGCCGTTCGCGCGATGGATCGTCGCGCGCCTGAAGAGCGGACTGCCCACCACGAGCTCCGCGCGACCCGGAATGGCCGGGTAGACGCCGAGCGACGCGAACACGTACCACGACGACATCTCGCCCAGGTCGTCGTTGCCCGGGATGCCGTTGGGTGCGTTCAGCCAGATCGTGTCGAGCACGCGGCGGACGAGTTCCTGCGTCTTCCAGGGCTGGCCGGCGTAGTTGTAGAGCCACGGCGTGCCGATGGACGGCTCGTTGTCGAGTTCCGCATGCAGCGGACCGGACTTCGTCACCGCGAAGCTGCCGTCGGGCTGGTAGAAGAACGCGTCGAGACGCTTGCGCGCCTTTTCGCGACCGCCCATCGCGTCGAACAGGCCGCCGACGTTGAAGGGCACCATCCACACGTACTGCGCGGCGCTGCCTTCGACGAAGCCGTCGCCCGTGGCGGGCGTGAACGCATGGGCTTCCTTGTCGTCGTCGTCCTTCACCAGCGCCCAGGTGCCGTCCGCGTTGCGGTTGCGGATGTAGCCGCCCTCCGGCGTGGCCTGCGGATCGAACAGGTTGCGCCAGTACTGCGCACGATCGAGGAATCGTTTCGACGTGGCGTCGTCACCGAGGCGCTGTGCAAGCGCGCTGATACCGAACTCGGCGGCGACCGTTTCGAGCGTGTCGGCCGCCGGACCCCAGGCGGGTGCGCCGACCGGGATGTAATGCAGCTTGAGCCACGCGTCGAGACCGGGACGCTGGCCGACGCATTCGACTTCGCAGCCGTCGTGCGACGTATCGAGTGCCGTGGGGTTGTCCGCGGCATGCACCAGCGAGGCGAGGGCGCCCTTCGCGTCGAACCCGCGCGCGCCGAAGGCGTGGATACCGGCGATCGATGGCGCCGCCGGGTCGCCGTTCATCACGTGCGTGCCGCCGTTGTTGTGCGTCCAGCGATCCCACACCCCGTTGTTCTGCTGCGCCTGGTTGAAGAGGCTCTGCGCGATGTCGCTCGCGGTGTCCGGCTCCAGCCACGCGACCAGCGGCAGCTGCGAGCGGTAGACGTCCCAACCGGAGAAGTTCGCGTACTGCGCCCTCTGCATGCCGGCGACGCGATGCACCTTGTCGTCGAATCCCCGATATTCGCCGTTGACGTCGCTGAAGACGTTCGGATGCATCAGCGAGTGGTAGAGCGCGGTGTAGAACACCGTGCGCTGGTCGGGCGTGCCGCCTTCGATGTCGATGCGGGACAGGCGCTCGTTCCACGCGGCGACGGCCTTGTCGCGCAGGGACTCGAACGTCGTGCCCTTCGCGATCTCGGCGTCGAGGTTCGCCTGCGCGTTCGCGGCGCTCACGTACGAGATGCCGACGCGCACGTTGACGGCGCCGGTGCCCTTGGCGAATCCCACCCATGCGCCCGAACCCTTGCCGGCTTCGGGAAATCCCTTCGGGCCGTAACCCGTGCCGCCCTCGGCGTGCGTGCCACCCTTCGTGACCGTGGTGTCCTGCCAGGCGCCGGTCGAGGCGAAGGGCTGGTCGAATTCCGCCACGAAGTAGAGGGTGTAGTAGCTGCGGCGGTCCGCCTCGTTGATGTAGCCGCAGAAGTTGCCGCTGGTCACCTGGCCGCTGACGCGGCGGTTGGCCGCGTCGACCGTGACGGATGCGCGCTCCGATCCCACTTCCGAATCCGACGCCCGCACGAGGACGTTCGCCGGCTTGCCGGCGGGGAAGGCGAACCGTGCCGCGCCCGAATGCAACGCGGCGGTGAGGTCGGCCGTCACGCCGTTGTCGAGAGCGACGCGGTAGTGGCCGGCTTTCGCGGTTTCGTTGGCGTGCGAGAACTTCGACGCATACGCATGGCGGAAGTCGGTCGACGGCGACGCGACGATGTCTTCCGTGACCGGCATCAAGGGCACATCGCCCGACGCGCCGGCGCAGCCCCAGCCTTCGACATTGGTCAGGCTGAATCCGCGGATCGCATCGGCACGGTATTCGTAACCGCCCGGCGCGGCGATCGGCGCCTTCTTGCCCGGCAGCGGCGACGCCTCGGGACTGAACTGCAACATGCCGAACGGCACGACCGCGCCCGGAAAGACGTTGCCACCGTTCGTGGTGCCGATCAGCGGGTTGACGAGGTCGGCGGGGCCCGACGACGCGGCGGCGACGGCGGGGACGAGGGCGGCGGCGAGGGCGATCGGACGAAACACGCGCAAGGGGAGTTCTCCGTGGGACCGGTATTTATATCGATTGAAATCGTTGGCGGACCGGATGTCCCGTGCCATGGGTCATGGTGACGTCGGAGCGGACCTGGCCGCGACACAGGATGTCCCTGTTGGAGCGGACCTGGCCGCGACACAGGATGTCGCTGTTGGAGCGGACCTGGCCGCGATGGCCGCTCGCGGCGGTATGTGGTCTTGCGCGCCAGCTCCAGGGCACGGCGAAAGGCTGTCGCGGCCAGGTCCGCTCCCACAAGGGCATGCGGAAGCTGTCGCGGCCGGGTCCGCTCCCACAGGCGATTTACCAGAGGATGCCGTTCACCGGCTTGCACGGCTCCAGGCCGTGGTTTTCGCCGAGGGCGTCGCGCAGGTCGATCTCGATGGCCTGCGTGAGGGTGGTCAGCGGCACGTCGTCTTCCAGGTTCTCGAACGGATTCTGGATGTCGTTGCCGATCTGTAGCAGCGCGAGGAACAGGAAGCCCGCCACCGTCGAGCCGAGCGGCGTGTACAGGCCCAGCGTCTCGACCAGGCCCAGCGGCAGCAGCAGGCAGAAGCCGTGCGTGAAGATCGCCGGGTAGGTGGCGTACTGCTGCGGAAGCGGCGTGTTCTTGATGCGTTCCATGCCGCCTTGCGCGTTCGAGATGTCCGACAGCGTGCGCGCGATGGTCGCCAGCAGGATCGGGTCCGGGCGCGAGTCGGCGATCAGTCCGGCGGTACGGGCATGGATCGCGTTGGGCACGTTGGCGACGGTGCGCAACGCGCTGAGGTCGGCGGTCGGCAGGCGGTGGGCGAGTTCGTCCCACGGCTGCTGGCGTCGCAGGTGCAGCCGCAGCGCGTGTACGTACGCGATCTGCCGGTGGATCACATCCTTCGCGAGGCCGCGGTCGGGCAGCAGCGTGAGGGCCTCTCGGGCGAGCGTGCGCGACGCGTTGACCATCGCGCCCCACAGCGTGCGGGCCTCCCACCAGCGCGCGTACGCGGTGGTGTTGCGGAAGCTCAGGTACACCGCGACCGCGGAGCCGAGCAGGGTGAGCGGCAGCGCGGGGAATTCCACCCAGTGGGCGCCCACGAAGTACCAGAACGCCGTGACCGCGATGTCCCACGCGAGCAGCCAGACCAGCGGCCGCCCGACGTAACGCAGGATGTGTCCGAGGTGAGCCCGCCCCGGAACGATCATCCGCGGCTTTCCCGGCGGATCGCGTCCGCGAGCGGAAGGAAGCGGTCGGACTCCGCGTCGAGGACCGACACGGTGCCTTCGCCGATGTCGTAGACCCAGCCGTGCAGCTGGATCGCCTCGTTGGCCAGCGCGGCCGCCACGGCCGGATGCGTGCGCAGGTGGACGAGCTGCAGGCGCACGTTTTCCTCGATCACGGCGCCGATGGCCTCGGGCCCTTCGATCTTGCGCGCGAACACGGCGCTGCGGGCGGCCTGCGCGTTGCGCAGCCACGCCTCAACCGTCGGCAGGTCTTTCGTGGATTCGGGGTTGAGCAGGCCCTTCATCGCGCCGCAGTCGCTATGGCCGCAGATGACGACGTGGCGCACGCGCAGCACCGCGACCGCGAATTCGACGACGGCGGACACGCCACCGAGCATCTCGCCGTAGCCAGGCACGATGTTGCCGATATTGCGGCAGACGAAGAGTTCGCCCGGCTGGGTCTGCGTGATCATCTCCGGCACCACGCGCGAGTCCGCGCAGGTGATGAAGAGCGTGTGAGGACTCTGGCCTTCGGCCAGTTCGCTGAACAGCTGCTGGGTTTCCGGGAAGACGTTCCGACTGAAGTCTTCGACGCCCTTCAACAGGCCGACGAGGCTGTCGTCGCTGGGGGTTTCCTGGCTCATGGCTTCACCTTCGACATGTGCGCCGTGCGAATGCATGGCGGCTCGAACGGGAAGTTTAAGCCAAAGCGGGCGGGACGGAATGCGTGAGGGTATGGAGCGGCTGACGTGGGAACCGATCCGGCCGTGTGACGCTGTCGCGAGAAGCCACGCGAAAAGCCATCGCGCCCAGGTGCGCTCCTACGGCGAGGAGGGAGCGCACCGGGTGCCGTGGAGGCCTTACGCCTCCACGTCTTCCTTGTAGGCGTCGATCGGGATGCAGGCGCACATCACGTTCTTGTCGCCGTAGACGTTGTCGACTCGCGACACCGGCGGCCAGTACTTCGACAGCTTCAGCGACGGCAGCGGGAACGCCGCCAGCTCGCGCGGGTACGCGTGGGTCCACTCGCTGCCCGTCACCATGGTGGCGGTGTGCGGGGCGTTGCGCAGCGGGTTGTCCTCGCGATCCAGACGGCCGTCCTGCACCGCGGCGATCTCTTCGCGGATCTGGATCATGGCGTCGATGAAGCGGTCCAGCTCGTGCAGCGATTCGCTCTCGGTCGGCTCGACCATCAGCGTGCCCGCGACGGGGAAGCTCAGGGTCGGCGCGTGGAAGCCGAAATCGATGAGGCGCTTGGCGACGTCTTCCGCACCGACGCCCGTGGCGTCCTTGAGCGGACGCAGGTCGAGGATGCACTCGTGCGCCACCAGGCCGTTACGGCCGGTGTAGAGCGTCTTGAAGTACGGCTCGAGGCGCTTGGCCACGTAGTTGGCGTTGAGCAGCGCGACCTGGGTCGCCTTGCGCAGGCCTTCCGTGCCCATCAGCGTGATGTACATCCACGAGATCGGCAGGATGGATGCCGAACCGAACGTGGCCGCGCTGACCATGCCCACCTCGCCCTCGCCGCCGAAAGCGCGCGGCAGGAAGGGAGCCAGGTGCGACTTGACCGCGCACGGGCCGACGCCCGGGCCGCCGCCGCCGTGCGGGATGCAGAACGTCTTGTGCAGGTTCAGGTGCGAGACGTCCGAACCCCACTTGCCCGGCTTGGCGAGGCCGACCAGCGCGTTCATGTTGGCGCCGTCGGTGTAGACCTGGCCGCCGTGCTTGTGGACGGCTTCGCAGATCGCCACGACGTCTTCCTCGAACACGCCATGCGTGGACGGGTAGGTGATCATGATCGCGGCGAGGCGGTCGGCGTACTTCTCGGCCTTCTCGCGGATGTCGTCGACATCGACGTTGCCGTTGGCGTCGCAGCGCGTGACCACGACCGTCATGCCGCACATCTGCGCCGACGCCGGGTTGGTGCCGTGCGCCGATTCCGGAATGAGGCAGATGTCGCGATGGCCTTCGCCGCGCGAGCGGTGGTAGGCGCGGATCGCGAGCAGGCCCGCGTATTCGCCCTGCGCGCCGGAGTTCGGCTGCAGGCTGACGGCGTCGTAGCCGGTGCACTCGACCAGCATGGCTTCGAGTTCGTCGATCAGCTGCTTGTAGCCCTGCGCCTGGTCGGCGGGCGCCAGCGGATGGATGTTGGCGAACTCCGGCCACGTCACCGGGATCATCTCGGCGGTGGCGTTGAGCTTCATGGTGCACGAGCCCAGCGGGATCATCGTGCGGTCGAGCGCGAGGTCCTTGTCGGCCAGGCCGCGCAGGTAGCGCAGCAGTTCGTGCTCGCTGTGGTGCGTATTGAACACCGGGTGCTGGAGGAAATCGACGTCGCGCAACAGGCCCTGGGGCAGCGCGTCGGGCGTGGCGACGTCGAGCGCGTCGATGTCGTTCGCGTCCGCGCCGAAGAGGCCGGCGAGCGTGACGATGTCGGCGCGCGTGGTGGTCTCGTCGAGCGAGATGCCGACGCTGGAAGCGTCGATCGCGCGCAGGTTGACGCGAGCGGCGGCGGCCTTCGCGTGCAGCGCCTTCGCGTCGACGCCCGTCACGTGCAGCGTGTCGAAGTAATCGCCGCCGACCGAGACGCCGGCCTTGCCCAGCGCGCCGGCGAGGATCGCCGCGAGGCGATGCGTGCGACGCGCGATGCGGACGAGGCCTTCCGGACCGTGATACACGGCGTACATGCTCGCCATCACGGCCAGCAGCACCTGCGCGGTGCAGATGTTGGACGTGGCCTTCTCGCGGCGGATGTGCTGCTCGCGGGTCTGCAGTGTGAGGCGGTAGGCCGGCTTGCCCTCGGTATCGATCGAGACGCCGATGAGGCGGCCCGGCATCGAGCGCTTGTAGGCGTCGCGGCAGGCGAGGTAGGCGGCATGCGGGCCGCCGAAGCCGAACGGCACGCCGAAGCGCTGCGTGTTGCCGACCACGATGTCCGCGCCCCAGCTGCCCGGCGAGGCGATGAGGGTGAGGGCGAGCAGATCGGTGGCGACGCAGACGACGGCGCCGCGCGCGTGCGTGGCCTCCGCAAGGGCCTTGTAATCGTTGATGCGGCCGTAGGTGTTCGGGTACTGCAGCAGGATGCCGAAGCTGTCGACCGTGCCGGCCTCGGCGTCCGGACCGACGTGCAGTTCGATGCCGACGCCGTCGGCGCGCGTGCGCAGCACGTCGAGCGTCTGCGGATGGACGTCCTGCGAGACGAAGAAGACGTTCGACTTCGACTTGCCGGAACGCTTCGCCAGCGTCATCGCCTCGGCGGCCGCGGTGCCCTCGTCGAGCAGCGACGCGTTGGAGATGTCCATGCCGGTGAGGTCGGCCACCATCGTCTGGAAGTTGATCAGGGCTTCCATGCGGCCTTGCGAGATTTCCGCCTGGTACGGCGTGTACGCCGTGTACCACGCCGGGTTCTCGAGCACGTTGCGCAGGATGACGTTCGGGGTGAGCGTGCCGTAATAGCCCTGGCCGATGAAGCTGCGGAACACGGTGTTCCTGTCGGCGATGGCGCGGATCTTCGCCAGCGCTTCTTCTTCCGTCACGGCGCGCGGCAGCGAGAGCGGGGCGGGGGACTTGATCGAGCCGGGAACGATGGCGTCGGTCAGGGCGTCCAGCGAGGCATGGCCGACCACGGCCAGCATGTCGCCGATCTCGGCGTCGTTGGGGCCGATGTGGCGTTCGATGAACGCGCCATGGTGCTCGAGGTCGCGCAGCGAAGGAGAGGTTTTCTGGCTCATGGGAGGCATCCGGAAGAACGCGCCGTGCCGGCACGTGGGGCGCCCCTCTGTCCTTTTGCCTGAGAGTTTGGAGGCGGGAAGCCTCTTGCACCTTCGGCGCCGGATCGAACCGGTCTCTCCAGAGTGATGACCGCGCGGTGGTATGGGGGCCTGAGCGATTACGGGCGTTGCGCCTTCGGCAGCGGGTCCGTCCGCTTCTCCCACCGAGCTTTACCACGCCGATTATACAGGCAGGCCGCCAGCCGTGTTCGCCGGACGCCGGAACGCGGCGTCCGGTCCCGAGCCGGGTAGGGCGGTGACGTGGTGCCGTGTCGGGATCCGGGCCAGCGTCGCATGCCGGTCGCCTCGTGTCCGGGTCGGGCTGCTTCCATCTCCAGCGATCGGGCTGCGAACGGCGGTGAACATGGTGCGCCGGTTCTCAACGCTCTCCGTGATCTGATGAGAGTGTTCTCACGCGGCGATGAAATCGCGGGAATAACGTCGTCTCCGGACTACACAAGGAGGTCCCCCATGAAACTCCCCCCGTGCATCCCCGCCCTGTCCGTCGCCATCGCCGCCTCGCTGTCCGCGACGGCTTCCGCCCACACCGATCCTGCCGCGCCCACCCTGATCACCTTCGGCGACGACGGCGCGGCCACGTCCGCCAGCCGCCTGACGCCCGAACGCATCGACGCCCTCGCGTCGGCCCCGGCGGGCACCGTGCTATCCGAGCTGGACACCGCCACGTTGCCCCTCTCCGCCGCCGAGTCGACGACGCTCCGGCAGCTGTTCTCGAAGGGCGTTCCGGTCCTGCTCCACATGGATCAGGCCGGCCCCGCCGACCTCGCGCGGGTGACCGAGATCTTCGGTATCGCGCCGACAGGCGGCGATGTCGTCCTGCGCCGTCGCGATGACGGCGGAATCCGCGTCTACGCGCCGACGGCAGGGGCCGACGACGCCGACCTGCTCCTGGCCATGGCCACCGATCGCGATGCCTCTTCGCATGCGACACCGGCCCCGGCGATCCAGGGCAGGGACGTGGCGCGCTTCTCCGCTCGGCTGGAAAGCGCGACCGCAGGCGACACCCCGCTGCTGCCCGCGCGGCATTTCGACGTGAACTTCGTGGACGCCGCCGGCGAGGTCTCGGGCGTCACCGGGATCGACGTGCTGCGTAGTCGCACGGCGGCCGCGGACATCAAGTTCGTCACGATCACCTCCAAGGCGACGGTGACCACCGCGAAGAACGGGATCAGCGACGGAAAGCTGACCGGACAGAACCTCTGGGCGACATGGCTTCCCACGCGTTATCGGGTAGCTCACTCGATCGACGCGGATGGTGCTACGCCGGTGTACGTGGACCACTTTCCCCTCACCGACGGCAGGACGGAGTTCACGCAGACGGATACGAAGATGCGCGGATTCACGGTCGGCGGCTCCACGGGATCCGAGGTCAGTCATTCGGGCAAGCCGGACGAGCTGCTCGCGGCGAAATTGCCGTTCAACCTGTCGTTCGGTTATGAGCACAAGTGGCAGTCCAGTGTCACCACCACCTTCAAGGACTATTCGCTGCTCGCCGCGCCCGAGGCCAACCGGTCGGTCCGCTGGACCGCGCTGCTGGCGCCCAAACTGATCAACGTGCTGGTGAAACGCGTGCGTGCGAACGAGCCGCAACTCACCGAGGAGTGGATGACGCCGATGATGCGTTCGGCGACACTGGAAACGCTGTCGCAGTGGAAGCTGCCGGGTGGCTTCGAGGGCATGGCGACCGTCACGGTGGCCGCCGGCTACACGCTGGATCGCAATGAGTGGCGCTGGAAACGGGTCGATCTGGTGCACACGTTCGCGCAGGACGAGCGCGACGTTCCGGCATCGTTCGCGATCGACATGTCCGATCCCTACCTTTCGGCGGAGACCACCGTGCTGATCCGTTCCGCGGTCGGTTCGGGGCCGTGCCTCACCGGGGGCGACGTGGTCGGGCTCGCCCCGTGCAACGTCACGGACAGGCGGCAGATGTGGGGTCTCGACGCGGCGAAGCGATACGTGAACCGGGCCACGGGGCGCTGCCTCGCGACACAGCCCGCCAGCGGCAACGTCGTCACCGAGGCATGTGAGAACGTCACGTTCGAGAAGCAGTGGCAATGGCGGGCCGATCGCCTGCACTCGCTCGTCGACCACGGGCGTTACCGCCTGTACGTCGAGAACGGGCAGGTACGCTTCCAGGCGCCGCCGGGACGGTTCCAGGACTACCCGGTGAACCCCTTCGCGACGCCACTCGAACCGTGGACCAACTACCCGAACGCGCCGCGCCCGGGCGTGGACCTGCAGCCGGCACCGGCCGGCTCGCGGCCCATTCCCATCGACGACGCGTGGGCATCGTTCGCACCGGTCAGCGACGACCAGCGCTGGTACGTCGAAGTGCTCCGGCAGGGGCTCTGAGGCGACGACGTGGCGATGGATGCCATCGCCACGTCGATTCCGCTCAGTGGGTACCGCGCATCACCACGGAGCCGGGCCTTCGCGACCCGTGAACGACGCGGTGGGCGCCGGGTTCGCGGTCGAGGCGAGCCGGACGATCTCTTCGGCGCCTTCCTCCAGCGTCTGCGGACCGCTGTTGCCGTTGAGGTCGGTGGCCGTGTAGCCCGGGCAGGCGACATGGACGGTGATGCCGTCGTTCCTGACCTCGTCGGCGAGGATCACGCTGAACATGTTCAGCGCGGCCTTCGACGCGTTGTAACCGAGCAGTTTCACTGCGGCGAATTCCCAGGCCGGGTCGGCGTTGTAGGTGATCGAGCCGAGGCGGCTGGAGACGTTGATCACGCGGCCGGCGGCCGACTTCTTCACGAGCGGTAGCAGCGCCTGCGTCGCCGCGACGGTACCGAAGTAGTTGGTGTCGAAGACGCGCTTCACGGCGTCCAGGTTCGCGGACGCGACGTTGCCGTCGCCTTCGAGCGCCACGCCGGCGTTGTTGATGAGGACGTCGATCCGCCCCTCGTTGGCCTCGATGTCGGCGGCCGCCCGGGTCAGCGAGGCCTCGTCGCCGAGGTCCAGGGGAACGAAACGAACGTCGATCCCCTCGCCACGCAGCGTGGCCTCGGCGGCCTGGCCGCGGCCGGCGTCGCGGGCGCCGAGGAGGATGCGATGGCCGGCCTTGCCGAGCTGGCGGGCCACTTCCAGACCGATGCCCTTGTTGGCACCGGTGACGAGGGTGACGCGGTCTTGGTGATTCATGGCGGTTCCTTGTTGAATACGGGCGGGGTATCCCCATCCCTCGACTTAGGTATCGCCGCCTGCCTTTCCCATTCGCATATGCCCGTCGCCCCCGAGCACGCCCTGAAACCCCGTAAACGACCGCGCCAGGCCCGTTCGGCCGCGACGGTGGAGGCCATTTTCGAGGCGACGATTCAGGTTTTGCTCTCAGATGGACTCGCTGGTCTGACGACGACGCGGGTGGCCGCCCGGGCAGGGGTATCGGTAGGCACGATGTACCAGTACTTTCCGCACAAGGACGCCCTGCTGTACGCGGTGCTCGAGGATTACCTCGACGATGTCGTCGGCGCGCTCGAGACCGCCTCGGATCGTTACCGGGGCCTGCCCCTCGCCGAGATGTCCGATGGCCTGGTCCACTCTTATCTCGATGCCAAGATGCGCCATCTGCCGGGCGCGCAGGTCCTTTATGTGGTCGCCACCGAACTGGAGACGACCGACCTGATGGGTGACATCTGCGCCCGATGCGAGGCGCCCATCGCACGCATGCTCGCCACCGCCAGCGACGTCCGCTTCGACGACCTTGCGCGTGTCACCGACGCGTTTCGCGCGATGCTCGGCGGCGTCGTGCGCGCGATACTCGAAAACGACGTATCGCCGCGCGCGCTCGCGATGCTTCGAACGGAACTCCCGGTCATGTGTCGTGCGTACCTGCAGGCATCGGCCCGTCCGATCGAGCCGTGACGCGGGATGGCGTACCGTCGCGTGGCGGGAATATCCTCAACATGATCGTAAGGGGTGGGCGATGGCATTTCGGGTGCTGATCATCGGAGGCACGGGGCAGGTCGGCGCCGCCGTCGTGCGTTCACTGCTCGCCGAGCCGGCGTGCGCCGAAGTCGTGCAGATCAATCGCCGCGATGTCGGCCCTTCCACCGACGACCGCCTTCGCCACGTCACGCTCGACACGTCGTCCGTCTCCTTCGCCGACGCCGTGGCGCGTCTGGCGCGCGACATGCAGGCATCGGGCGAACCGGTCGTTGGTGTCTCGTGCGTCGGCGTCGGAGCCGGCAGCCTGAAGTGGTCGGAAGACGCGTTGATCGCCCTGGAAGTCGGCGTCGTCGGTGCTTTCGCTCGTGGCTGCCGCGCTGGCGGTGTCGATCGTTTCGCCTTGCTTTCGGCGGTCGGCAGTACCTCGACCAGCAGGTTCCGCTACGTCAGGGTCATGGCCCTGAAGGAAGAGGCGGTAACAGCAGTCGGTTTCCCGCGCCTCGCGATATTTCGCCCGGGCATCATCGCCGGCAACGCCCACACGCCCGGCTACGTTGCGTGGCTGGGCCGCCTCGTGCCGGGCAAGTTCGGCGTCGTCGATCAGGACGACATCGCACGCGCGTTCGTCGCCGTGTCGAGGCAGGACGACGGGGAGAGGGGAGTCGTCGTTCTGGAGAATGGCCGGATGAAGTAACTCGCCCGGTCGTTCTGAGCGGCACGAATCACGAACGATCCCGCGCGGGCGCCTCCACCGCGCCCGCCGCTTCCGCGAGGCGCCGTTGCGCCGCGTCGCCCTTGCGTTCGCTGTAGCGGCTCACCAGGTAGTCGCTCCTGCCGCGCACCAGCAGCGTGAACTTCACGAGCTCTTCCATGACGTCGACCACGCGATCGTAATAAGCGGACGGCTTCATCCGTCCGTCCTCGTCGAACTCCTGCCAGGCCTTCGCGACCGACGACTGATTGGGGATCGTGACCATGCGCATCCAGCGGCCCAGCACGCGCAGCGCGTTGACCACGTTGAACGACTGCGAGCCGCCCGATACCTGCATCACCGCGAGCGTGCGCCCCTGCGTCGGCCGCACGCTACCGTCGTCGAGCGGCAGCCAGTCGATCTGGTTCTTGAACACGCCGGTGATCGTGCCGTGCCGCTCCGGGCTGATCCATACCTGCCCCTCGGACCACAGCGAGAGCTCCCTGAGGCGCTGGACCTCCGGATGGCTCGCCGGGACGCTGTCGAGCATCGGAAGATCGTGCGGGTCGAATACCCGGGTCTCGGCACCGAGGTGCCGCAGAATGCGTTCCGCCTCGAGGGCGAGCTTCCGCGAATACGAAACCGGGCGCAGGGAGCCGTAAAGAATCAGGATCCGTGGCGGATGGCCGCCGTCGTCCGGCGTCCGCAGTCGCGCAGCGTCGGGCAGGGGAAGGTGGTCGATTTCCAGGTGCGGTACTGTGGTTGTCATCGGCATGCCCGGCATCAGTCTCGATTATTCTAGTTTTATCGAAATGACGAGGCAATCGACGCAGGCTCGCCACGTGGCGTACCGCCCGGTGCCGCGCTAGCATCGCCTGACCACTGCTTCGGAGGGCGTGCGGTCATGAATGCGACGGGCAAGGCATGGTTCGGCAGGAAACGCGTGGGCTGGGGCATCGGGCCCCGAAGCTGGGAAGGATGGCTGGCGATCGCCGCCTACGTCGCGCTGATGATCGCGTCGTCGGCCCTTTCGACCGACGGCGCGCATCGCGTCATGGACGCCTCGATCAAGCTCGCGCTGACCGCGGCGCTCATCGTGCTGATGGTGGTGAAATCGCGGCGCTGAAAGCGCGACGCGCGAATACGAAACCCTGAAAACAACAAAGCCCCGCATCGCTGCGGGGCTTCGTCTATAATTGGTGCCCAAGAGAGGACTCGAACCTCCACGGTTTTACCCGCTAGTACCTGAAACTAGTGCGTCTACCAATTCCGCCACCTGGGCAGGTGTCCCGAAGCGATGTTGCCGCCCCGTGAGCCGCGTAGATTAGGTAGGTCGGGGAAACTTGTCAACGATTTTGCACTCAGGATGTGAAACTATTTCGCGTCCCCCTTCAAAGGTCCTTACGTGACGAAGAAAAAGAAAGGTGCGGAAGCCGGTCACGGCCCCCGCAAAGCCAAGGCCAGCCGACCCGGCAAGGCGCTGGCGAAGTACCGCGACCGCATGCCGGCCCCCGCGGTCGTCGATCCCCACGCCGATCGCGAAGCGCAGCGCTACGAAAAGCCCATTCCCAGCCGCGAGGCGATCCTCGCCCTGCTCGAGGAGCGCGGCGAGCTGCTGATGGCCGAGGACATCGCACGCGCGCTGCGCCTGTTCACCGATTACGAGATCAACGCGCTGGACCGGCGCCTCGGCGCGATGGTCCGCGACGGGCAGCTGCTCCGGAACCGCCGCGGCGGTTACGCCCCGGCGCAGAAGCTGAGCCTGATTCCGGGCCGCGTCATCGCCAACGCCGAGGGTTACGGCTTCCTGCGGCCCGACGAGGGCGGCGAAGACCTCTACCTGTCGCCGTCGCAGATGCGCAGCGTGCTGCACGGCGACCGCGTGCTCGCCAGCGTCGTCGGCATCGACCGTCGCGGACGCCGGCAGGGCGCGATCGTCGAGGTGCTCGAACGCCGCTCGCCGCGCCTGGTCGGGCGCGTGGTGGTGGAGAACGGCGTGACGCTCGTCGAGCCCGACGACCGCCGCCTGCACCAGAACATCATGATTCCCGCCGGCCGCGACGCGGGTGCCCGCTCGGGCGAGATCGTCGTGGCCGAGATCACCGATCCGCCGACGCCGCACCGTGGCCCCCTTGGCACGATCCGCGCGGTGCTGGGCGAGCGCCTGCAGCCGTCGCTCGTGGTGGAGATGGCGATCGCCAGCCACGACCTGCCGCACGAATGGCCGGCGCAGGTCGTCCGCCAGGCGGAAGAAGTCGAGCCTAAGGTCACCGCGGAAGAGCGCAAGGGCAAGGTCGACCTGCGCAAGCTGCCGCTGGTCACGATCGACGGCGAGGATGCGCGCGACTTCGACGACGCGGTCTATGCCGAGTCCCTGAAGGGCGGTGGATTCCGTCTCATCGTCGCGATCGCGGACGTGTCGCACTACGTGCCCGTGGGCACGCCGCTCGACGTCGAAGCGTACGACCGCAGCACGTCGACGTATTTCCCCGGCTTCGTCGTGCCGATGCTGCCCGAGACGCTGTCCAACGGCATCTGCTCGCTCAATCCGAAGGTCGAACGCCTCTGCATGGTGTGCGACATGGAGGTCGACGAAGACGGCGAGGTCGTGCGGTCGAAGTTCTACGAGGCGGTGATGTACTCGCATGCGCGCCTCACGTACAACAAGGTCTGGCAGGCCGTCGGCGAGCGCGACGCCGACGTGCGCGACGAGATCGCGGACGTGCTGCCGCAGGTCGAGACGCTGTACAAGCTGTACAAGTCGATGGCGAAGGCGCGCAAGCGCCGCGGTGCGATCGATTTCGAGACGCCGGAGGTGAAGTTCCGCCTCGCGCCGTCGGGCGACGTCGTGTCGATGGGCGCCACCGATCGCAACGACGCGCACAAGCTCATCGAGGAATGCATGATCGCCGCGAACGTGCAGGCGGCGAAGTTCCTCTCGAAGCGCAAGATTCCCGCGCTGTATCGTGTGCACGCGCCACCGCCGGCCGAGAAGTACGAAGACCTCCTGCAGTTCCTGCGCGAGTTCAAGCTCAAGATGCCGCCGGCGGACGAAGTGACCCCGGCCGATTTCTCTGCGCTGCTGAAGAAAGTGCAGGACCGTCCCGAGGCCGAGCTGATCCAGTCGGTGCTCCTGCGCGCGCAGAGCATGGCCGTGTACCACCCCGAGAACCAGGGCCACTTCGGCCTCGCGCTCGACGCGTACGCGCACTTCACGTCGCCGATCCGCCGCTATCCCGACCTGCTCGTGCACCGCGCCATCCGCTACGCGCTGACCAAGGCCAAGCCGGCCGACTACACGTACAGCGAAGCGCAGATGGCCTCCATGGCCGTGCACTGCTCGCAGCGCGAGCGCCGTGCGGAAGAGGCCGAGCGCGACGTGGACGAGCGCTTCAAGTGCGCCTGGATGGAGAAGCACGTCGGCGAGGAATTCGCCGGCACGATCACGGGCGTCACGTCGTTCGGCCTGTTCGTCGAGCTCGCGGCGTCGCGCGTCTCGGGGCTGGTGCACGTGTCGCAGCTGCCGAACGATTACTACAAGTTCGATCCGGTGCGTCACCTGCTGTCGGGTGAGCGCACGGGGGCGCGCTATCGTCTCGGTGATTACGTGAGCGTGCAGGTGCTGCGCGCGAGCCTGGAGGATCGCAAGATCGACTTCCGTCTGGTCGCGCGCCTCGACGCGCTGCCGAAGCCGCCTCCGCCGGTGCTCGCGCCGCCGCCGGCACCGGCGCCGCGTTCGGGCATGGCGGCCGCCGGCAAGGCCATCGGCCGCGCCGCGAAGAAAGCCGTCGGCAAGTTGTTCGGCACGAAGACGAAGCCGGCCGCGGCCGCCCCGAAGAAGACCGCCGCGAAGGCGGCGACGAAGAAAGCCGCTCCGGAGCCTAGGCCACCGGCGAAGCGCGCCACCGCGAAGACGGCGGCGAAGACCGCACCGCGTAAACCCAGGAGCAAGCCGCAGGTATGAGCGAGACGTGGATCGTAGGCATCAATCCGGTCGAAGGCGCCCTCGCCAACGACCCGGATCGTGTCCGTGAAGTATTGATCGAACAGAATTCGAAGAACGCGCGCGTCAACGAGATCGCCGCGCAGGCCCGCAAGCTGGGCCTGCCCGTGAAACCGGTGGGCAAGGAGCAGCTCGAGAAGCTCGGTGGCGAGGCGCGCCACCAGGGTGTGATCGCGCGTTACGAAACGCCGCCGCTGCGTGGCGAGAACGACCTGCCCGCGCTGCTCGAGAAGGCCGGTGCCGATGCGCTGGTGCTGGTCCTCGACGGCGTGACCGATCCGCACAATCTCGGCGCGTGCCTGCGCAGCGCGGCGGCGGCGAACGTCACGGCGGTCGTGGTGCCGAAGGATCGCGCCGTGGGCATCACGCCGACGGTGCGTCGCGCCTCCGCCGGCGGCGCGGATCTCGTGCCCGTGATCGCGGCGACCAATCTCGCGCGCGCCATGCGGCTGCTGAAGGACGCCGGCGTGTGGATCACGGGGCTGGACGGAGACACCGACCAGTCGATCTACGACATCGATCTGAAGGGGCCGGTCGCGCTGGTGATGGGTAGCGAGGGCGACGGCATGCGCCGGCTCACCCGCGAGACCTGCGACTTCGTGGCGAAGATTCCGATGCCCGGGGGCATGGAAAGCCTCAACGTGTCCGTGGCCACCGGCATCGTCCTGTTCGAGGCGCTGCGTCAGCGAGGAGTCAAGCGATGAACCTGTTCTGGCACGACTGGGCCGGCCTGATCGGCGTGGCGCTGGTGCTCCTGGCGTTCTTCCTGCTCCAGGCGCACAAGCTCTCCGGGCAGGGGTATCCCTATCAGTGGATGAATCTGGTGGGCGCCTTCGGCATCCTGCTGTCGCTGATCTTCGGCATGTTCAACCTGTCGGCGTTCCTGCAGGAGCTGGCGTGGTTCCTGATCAGCGTCTACGGGATCGTGCGGGGCGTGCGGGCGAGGAAAGCCGCTACCGTGGTGCCCTGACGCCATCGCGGCTCGTATCGCCGATACGATCGGCTCCCACCCTTCGGTAGGCGGGTTACGGCAGGGCAGGCTGGCATCGTAAAATGCACGACGGCATCGCGCGATGCCGCCTGGCGGGACGACCCGCCGGCGCCTGTGGAATTCGGGGACGACCCCGCGCAGCGCGGAGTCAAGCCATGTACTGGATCGTCCTCGTGGTCGCCGGCCTGTTCGAGATCGGCTGGGCCATCGGCCTCAAATACACCGAAGGGTTCACCCGCCTCGTACCCAGCGTGCTGACCGGCGCGGCGATGGTCGTCAGCATCGTGTTGCTGGCGCTCGCGGCGAAGAAACTGCCGCTCGGTACGGCCTACGCCGTGTGGACCGGCATCGGTGCCGTAGGTGCCGTGACGCTCGGGATCGTGCTGTTTGGCGAGTCCGCGCAGCCGTTGCGGCTGCTGTGCGTCGGCTTGATCGTGGCGGGGATCGTCGGGCTGAAGCTGACGTCGGGTTGAAATCGCCGATACGATCGGCTCCCACCCTACCGAAGGGTGGGAGCCGATCGTATCGGCGATGTGCGCATCAGGTCTTGTCGAAGTCCGGATTCGCCGTGGTGTCGCGCTTCGTGCGCGGCGCGACCAGCGGTTCACCGTGCACCACGAACCAGACGTTTTCCGCGATGTTCGTCGCGTGGTCGCCGATGCGTTCGATGTTCTTCGCCATGAACAGCAGGTGCGTGCACGGCGTGATGTTGCGCGGGTCTTCCATCATGTAGGTGAGGAGGGCACGGAACACCACGGTGTACGCCTCGTCGAGCTCGGCATCGGACTTCCACACTTCGTACGCCGCCTCGGCGTCCTGCTCGTCGTAGGCCTTGAGCACGTTGCGCAGCTGGTCGGCGGCGAGTTCGGCGAGGTTCGCGAGGCCGCCGGCCGCGGTGATCGGGGCGACGCGGCTGAGCGGGATCGAGCGCTTGGCCACGTTCGCGGCGTAATCGCCGATACGTTCGATGTCGGCGGCGATGCGCAGCGCGGCGAACACGTTGCGCAGGTCGCCGGCGATCGGGGCGCGCAGCGCGAGCAGGCGCACCACGTCCTGGCTGACTTCCTGCTCGAGCGAGTCGATGGCGTCGTCGTTGTCGACCACGCGCTGCGCCGCGCGCTCGTCGCGGCGCTCGACGACGTCGATGGCGGCTTCGAGCTGCGCGATGGCGAGCTCGCCCATCCGGACGATCTCGCGGGTCAGGCGCTTCAGTTCGTCGTCGTAGCTCTTGATGATGTGCTGGTGCGTGGTGTTCATCGCTTGCCTCGGAGTCGGGGGCTCAGCCGAAACGGCCGGTGATGTAGTCTTCGGTCTGCTTCTTGTCCGGCTTGGTGAAGATCTTTTCCGTCCGGTCGAATTCGATCAGCTCGCCCATGTACATGAACGCGGTCAGGTCGGAGACGCGCGCGGCCTGCTGCATGTTATGCGTCACGATGACGATCGTGAAATCCTTCTTCAGCTCTTCCACCAGCTGCTCGATGCGGCTGGTCGCGATCGGGTCGAGCGCCGAGGTCGGCTCGTCGAGCAGGAGCACTTCCGGCTTCAGCGCGATGCCGCGCGCGATGCATAGACGCTGCTGCTGGCCGCCGGACAGACCGAGCGCGCTGTTCTTGAGCTTGTCCTTCACCTCGTCCCACAGCGCGGCGCCGCGCAGCGCCTGCTCGACGCGGCTTTCCATCTCCGAGCGCGACAGCTTCTCGTGGTGGCGGATGCCGTAGGCGACGTTCTCGAAGATGGTCATCGGGAACGGCACGGGCTTCTGGAACACCATGCCCACCTTGCTGCGCAGGCGGTTGAGCGAGTACTTCGGGTCGAGGATGTTCTCGCCGTCGAGAATGATCTCGCCGCTGGCGCGCAGGCCCGGATAGATCGCGTAGATGCGGTTGAAGATGCGCAGCAGGGTGGACTTGCCGCAGCCGGACGGGCCGATGATGGCCGTCACCTTCTTCTCCGGCACGTCCATCGAGATGTGCTTGAGCGCGTGGAAATCGTTGTAGTGGAAGTTCACGTCGCGCGCGACCATCTTCGGCGCCGCCTGGTCGAGGTCCGCGGTCGCGGCGTGGGGCGACGTGCCGAAGCCCGGCTGGGAAGCGACTTCGTTCATGTTAGTCATGGGACACCTTGGAGCGCGAGAAGGCGAAGCGGGCGATCAGACTGAGCGCCAGCACGAACATGGTGAGGACGAAGGCGCCGGCCCAGGCGAGCACGTTGATGTCGGGGCTCGGGTCCTTCGTGTATTCGTAGATGACCTGCGGCAGGCTCGGCATCTTGTCGATCGGATTGAACGTCATGAAGTTGTTGCCGAACGCCGTGAACAGCAGCGGTGCCGTCTCGCCGCTGATGCGCGCCAGCGCCAGCAGCACGCCGGTGACGATGCCGGAGCGCGCCGCGCGGACCAGGATCTGCATCGTGAGCTTCCACTGCGGCACGCCGAGCGAGAGCGCGGCCTCGCGCAGGGTGCCAGGCACCAGGCGGAGCATCTCGTCGGTGGTGCGCACGATGACGGGCAGGGCGATCAGGGCCAGCGCGATGCCGCCGGCGATGCCGGAGAACGTCACGTCGCCGTTGGTCAGCCACTTCGACGGCAGCACGACCACGGTGTACACGAACAGACCCAGCACGATCGACGGCGCGGACAGGAGGATGTCGTTGAGGAAGCGGATGGTGGGGCCGAGCTTCGAGCGCATCGAGTACTCGGCCAGCCACGTGCCGGCGGCCACGCCGATCGGCGTGGCGATCAGGATGCCGAGGATGTTGAGGATCAGGCTGCCGACCATGGCGTTGGCCAGACCGCCTTCCTCGCGGTATGCGGTGATCTTGGTGAACAGCTGCGGCTTCAGGCCGGCGATGCCCTGGCTGAGGGTCTCCCAGAGGATCCAGGCCAGGAAGAGCAGGCCGATCGCGGTGGCCGCCATGCTCAGCGCCATCGCGATGACGTTCTTGATCCGGCGCGTGGTGTAGAGGGCCGTGGACATTACTTGCCCTCCTTCGTGGCCAGGCGGCGCAGCATAAGGCGCGCGATGAGCAGCACGATGAAGGTCACCACGAAGAGCAGGAAGGCCAGCGCCATCAGCGCCGAGCGCTGCAGGCCCTGCGCCTCGCCGAACTGGTTGGCGATGGTCGAGGCGATCGAGCTGCCCGTCTCCAGCAGCGACCAGGAGAACTTGAAGGTGTTGCCAAGCACGAAGGCCACCGCCATCGTCTCGCCGAGCGCGCGGCCGAGGCCGAGGAAGATGCCGCCGATGACCGCTGTGCGCGTATAGGGAACCACGATGTCCCAGACCACTTCCCACGTGCTGGAGCCCAGGGCGTATGCCGATTCCTTGAGGCGCGTCGGCACCGTCTGGAACACCTCGCGCATCACCGAGGAGATGAAGGGAATGATCATCACCGCCAGCACGAGGCCGGCCGTGAAGACGCCCGCGCCGAAGAACGGATATTCGCTGGCGAAGAACTTCGCGACCCACGGCACGTGCTGCACGATCCACGAGACCTGGCCGTCGGGCGGATCGGCGCTGAAGTTGTTCATCAGCCATGGCTTGACGTGCTCGGCGACGAACGGCGCGAAGATGAAGAGGCCCCACATGCCGTAGATGATCGATGGGATGCCCGCGAGCAGTTCGATGGCGGAGCTGACCGGACCGCGTAGCCACTGCGGGGCGATCTCGGTGAGGAAGAGGGCGATGCCGAAGCTCACCGGCACGGCGAAGAGCAGGGCGATGAAGGCGGTGCCCACGGTGCCCATGATCGGTACGAGTGCGCCGTACTGGTCGTTGCTCGGATCCCAGGCGGCGCTGGTGAGGAAGCCGAAGCCGAAGGTATGGAAGGCGTCCATGCCGAGCCACAACGTGGACCCGGCGGCGCCGACGAGCGCCAGCAGGACGAGCAGGGCACAACCCTTGAGGACCCACCCGAAGAGGCGGTCGTCGCGCGAGTCCTTCGCGTTGCGGGCCGCTTCGGAAGCGCGTTCGGCGCTGGGAACGGCGGTGCTGACGGTGGCGTGCATGCGAATGCGATTCCTGGCTCTTGCAAGCTTGAAGGTCGCCGCCCCGCGAGGAGGCGGCGACCCCGGTAGGTCGTAACCCTGACCGGCCGATGTGTCAGCCGGATGGCAGGGACCGGCCGATTACTTGAAGTCCGAAGCCCAGTAGGCCTGGATCTTCTGCGACAGCGTGGCCGGCAGCGCGACATAGTCGAGCGAAGCGGCGTCGGCCTGGCCCTTCTCGAGCGACCACTTGAAGAAGTCGAACGCCACCTTGGTGTGCGACGCGTTCTTCGACTTCTTGTACATGATGATCCAGGTCGTCGCGGTGATCGGCCATGCCTGGTCGCCCGAGGCGTTGGTCATGATCACGTTGAAGTCCTTGGCCGAGGCCCAGTCGGCCGTAGCGGCGGCGGCGCCGAACGACTCGGCGTTCGGCTGCACCCACTTGCCGGCGGCGTTCTGCATCTGCGCGAAGGCGATGTTGTTCTTCTTCGCGTAGGCGTATTCGACGTAACCGATCGAGCCCGGGATCTGGCGCACGTACTGGGCGACGCCTTCGTTACCCTTGCCGCCCACGCCGGCCGGCCACTCGACGGCCGTGCCGAACTTCACCTTCGACGCCCACTCCGGGCTCACCTTCGACAGGTAGTTGGTGAAGTTGAACGAGGTGCCCGAACCGTCCGAGCGGTGCACGACCGTCACCTTGACGTCGGGGATCTTCACGCCCGGGTTCAGCGCGGCGATCGCCGGGTCGCTCCAGCGGGCGATCTTGCCGAGGTAGATGTCGGCGAGCACGGCGCCGGTCAGCTTCAGCTGGCCCGCCTGGATGCCCTGGATGTTCACCACCGGCACGATGCCGCCGACGACGCTGGGGAACTGGCCCAGGCCGAACTTGGTGAGGTCTTCGCTGCTCATCGGGGCGTCGGAGGCGCCGAAGTCGATGGTGCCTTCCTTGATCTGGGCGATACCGGCGCCCGAGCCCACGGACTGGTAGTTCAGCTTGTTACCCGTAGCCTCGGCGTACTTGGCCGACCACTTCGAGAGGACGGGATAGACGAAGCTCGAACCGGCACCGGTAATGTCGGTGGCCTGAGCGGCGCCCATGCCGAAGATGGAGGCGGCGACCAGCGCGGCAATACGGAGTTTGCGTGTGAACACGGAGTGATCCTCGGTGGAGAAAGTGTCGGGCGAGGCCCGCCCGGGGCCGTATTCCAGCCCTGCCGTGTTGCAATGAGACGTACCGAATGTTTCAGCGGTATGACACCCGCCGCTTTGCTGTCATATTCAGGAACTTACGAAATCTCTCAAGCGCCTTGCGCGACCAGCGGAACGGCCGTTTCCGCAGCCCCGAGTTCCAGCCGTCGCCAGCGATTGACGATCTCGCAGAAGAGTTCGGCGGTGCGCTCGGCGTCGTAGATGGCCGAATGGGCCTCGCGGGTGTCGAAGTCGATGCCCGCCGCGAGCACGGCCTTGCTCAGCACTGTCTGCCCATAGGCCAGGCCACCGAGGGTCGCCGTGTCGAAACAGCTGAAAGGATGGAACGGGTTGCGCTTGTGCGCGACGCGGCGCACCGCCGCGTTGAGGAAGGCGAGGTCGAAGGCGGCGTTGTGGCCGACCAGCACCGCACGCTGGCAGCCGGCGACCCGCACCGCCTCGCGCACCGCGTTGAACACGTGATCCAGCGCCTCGCGCTCGGGTAGGGCGCCGCGGAAGGGGTGGTCCGGATCGATGCCGGTGACCTCGAGCGAGCGCGGATCGATGTTCGCGCCGGGAAACGGCTCGACGTTCGCCGCCACGACCGGCTGGGGCACCAGCAGCCCGGACGGTTCCATCGCGATGGTGACGACGGCGATCTCCAGCAGGGCGTCGCGCTCGGCGTCGAAGCCGCCGGTTTCCACGTCGACCACCACCGGAAGGAATCCCCTGAACCGCCCGGCCATGGTCGTAGCGGTGCTGTTACTCGTCGTATCCATCCACGAAGGATATCAGTCCGGCGCCCCTACGGGCACGGGCGTTAAGGAAACGTGCTCGTGTCGCCGTTCTGTCACAAAAACGGCATCGAACCGTAAACGCCGCGGCCCATTCTTCGCGCCGTTGGCCCCGTTGAGGTTTTTCGGACAGAAAAAACTCATGCCGGGGGACAGGGGTTCCACACACATTCCATCCTTAAGCGGAGACATCCCATGCGTTCCAAGTTGCTCACGGTGGCCATCGCCGCCGGTCTGGGCCTGACCAGCTTCTCGGCCCTGGCCGCGACGCCGAAGTCGCAGCCGGCCCGGGTCACGGTCGACGCCGCCACCCTCCAGCAGCTGCAGGCGCAGCTGGCCGCCCTCCAGGCCAAGGTTTCCGAGCTGGAAGCCAAGCAGGAAGCGCAGGCCGACGCGCAGGTCGAGACCGCCAAGACGATCAACGACGTCCAGGTCGCCGCCGCCAAGCCGACCGACGACCTCACCAAGCGTCTCGACAAGCTCGCCAAGGTCGTGGACAACACCCACGTCGGCGGCACGATGTTCTTCGACGTGTCGAACATCGACCACAACGAGAAGGTCGGCAACGCCCGCGGCCGCCAGGTGGACGGCCACGGCGCCGTCAACGGCACCGGCTTCGACGTCAAGCGCTTCTACCTGATCGTCGACCACACCTTCGACGACGTCTGGTCGGCCAACCTGACCACCGACTTCAACTACCAGTCGACGTTGTCGCAGACCAGCCTCTTCGTGAAGAAGGCCTACGTGCAGGGCAAGTTCGATCCGCTCTTCACCGTGCGCTTCGGTTCTGCCGACATGCCCTGGATCCCGTTCGTGGAGAAGGTGTACGGCTATCGCTACGTCGAGAACACCATCACCGACCGTTCGTTCGAAGGCGGTCGTAGCGGCTCGACCGCGACCGCCGGCGGCGTCGGCGCGTTCGGCAACTCGGCCGACTGGGGTGTCCACGCCCTGGGCGCGACGACCGGCGACAACTCGATCAACTACCAGGTCTCGGTGGTCAACGGCCGTGGCTTCCGCAACCTGAGCCGCTCCAAGTCGGTCGATACCGAAGCCCGCTTCGCCTACTCCCCGATCGAGCAGCTGATCCTTGCCGTCGGCGGTTACACCGGCAAGCGCGGCAACGACGTCGAGAACGGCGCGCCGACCCGCACCGCGACGCGTGGCGACGGCCTCGTCGCCTGGCGCGACAAGACCTGGGGTGTCGGTCTCGAGTACTTCCACACCGAAAACTGGGACGACATCCTGAAGTACCCGGGCAGCGGCAACGGCGTCGGCACGGCGCAGGGCACGAAGAAGGACAAGGCCGACGGCTACTCGCTGTTCGCCGACTGGAAGTTCTACGACCAGTTCGCCGTCTTCGCCCGCTACGACAAGGTCGACTACAAGTACACGACCCTCACGAACGTCGAGCGCAAGCTCAAGGACAAGTACTACAACGCCGGCGTCTCGTACGATGTGCTGAAGAACCTGAAGCTCGCCCTCGTCTACAAGCACAACAAGCTCGACGGCCCGTTCGCGACGCCGTACCACTACAAGACCGACGAAGTCGGCTTCTGGGGCATGCTGAGCTTCTGAACCGGTATCGGAAAGGAGTTCGACTCAAGGACGAACCGACGGCGGGCGCAAGCCCGCCGTTTTCTTCTGAGTGTTTTCGCAAGCGTGGCGCGCTCACTGACCAGATTGCGAAACGTCTCAGTCCGGTGATGGACGTTCGGACGTCCAAACCCTGAACGCAGCGCACCGTAAACGTGTTCGCGAACTGCGAAAAACCGTGGCCATATCACGTTTTTGGCGAAAGGTACGCATCGATTCTGAATTTGGTGCGTCGCCACACTTGCAATCGCTACGTGCGCTGCGTACGTTCGGCCGCATGGACCGCCATCCCACCACGCTCCTGCGACGCATCGCCAGCACGTTCCTCGTGCTGATCGCGCTGTTCGTCGTGTGCGGCGGCGTGCAGGCCATGCCGTGTCCGTCGTCCCCGGCCAACGCGGAGACGCAGCACGAGGTGCTCCTCGCCGCGGCCGACGATGGCGTCGCGCCCGACGACCAGGACGCCGTCCCGTCCCTCGAAGACAATACCGGCGGACTCGACGACACCTTCGACGTGCCGACCGAGCACGCGGTCGCCGTGTCGCACCTTATCGCCGTGCGTCCGCCGGGCATCGCTGCCGGCGCGCACGCGCACGCGCCCAACGCCGAGCTTCGCCCTCCGATCGCCTGATCGAGCGGCCCGACCGTGCGCGTCCGCGCGCGGTTTCCTTGCATCGCCTCATCTCCCGACGCCGGTCCTCGAGGACCGATCGTCCACGGGCGCCTGCGCCCGACCATCCCGCTTCCCCAACGAGGAATACACCATGGAACGTCTCATCCAGGGTTTCGATCACTTCCGCCGCCACATGACCGACGAGCAGCGCGACACCTTCGCGCGCCTCGCTTCCGGCCAGACGCCGCACACGATGTTCATCACCTGCGCCGACTCGCGCGTGATGCCTGAAATGATCTTCAACGCCCAGCCGGGCGACCTGTTCGTCTACCGTAACGTCGGCAACATCGTTCCGCCGTACGCGCAGCACGTCAGCGGCGTCGTCGCCGCCATCGAATACGCCGTGACGGCGCTGAAGGTGCAGCACATCGTGATCTGCGGCCATTCGGACTGCGGCGCGATGAAGGCCCTGCAGAATCCGGCGGCGCTCAAGGGCAAGCCGTCCGTCGAGCAGTGGCTGAAGCACGCCGACGTCGCCCGTTACGTCGTCGCCGAGAACCGCCCGACGATCCTGGGCGAAGAAGGCCTGCGTTACCTCACCGAGGAGAACGTCGTCGGCCAGCTGGAGCACATGCGTACCTTGCCCGCGGTCGCCGCCGCGATGGCCAACGGCAGCCTGCGCATCCACGGCTGGATCTACGACATCGCCAACACCGAAATCACCGCGTTCGATCCGCTGGAGGGCCGCTTCCGTCCGCTCCTCGCCGACGACGCGAACCACCCGGATGCCACGCCGCACGCGCGCTTCTCCACGCCGCTGCCGGTGGCGACGGCGGCTTAACGAAGGAACATCGAGCCATGCGCGCTTATTTCTCCCAGGGCCTCTTTGGCCGCGACCTCCTCGGATCGGTGGTCGTTTTTCTTGTCGCACTGCCGCTATGCATGGGTATCGCGATCGCGTCGGGCATGCCGCCCAGCGCGGGACTGATCACCGGTATCGTCGGCGGCATCGTCGTGGGCGCCATCGCCGGCTCGCCGTTGCAGGTGAGCGGCCCCGCGGCGGGCCTCGCGGTCCTGGTCTTCGAACTCGTGCGCGAGCACGGCGTGGCCGCGCTCGGCCCCGTCGTGCTGCTGGCGGGTCTCATCCAGCTCGTCGCCGGCCTGTGCAAGGTCGGCGTCTGGTTCCGGATGACCTCGCCGGCCGTGGTGGCCGGCATGCTCTCGGGCATCGGCATCCTGATCGTCGCGTCGCAATCGCACGTGCTGCTCGACGCGATCCCGAAGGCACGCGGCCTCGAGAACTTCGCCGCGCTGCCGGCGGCGGCGTGGGAGTCGGTGACCGGCGCGGCGGAAGGGCAGGCGCCCGCGGCGTTGATGATCGGCCTCGGCACGATCGCGATCATGTTCTTCTGGGAAAAGCTTCGTCCGGCGAAGCTGCGCTTCGTTCCCGGTGCGCTGCTGGCCGTCGTGGCGATGACGGCGGCGGCGCAGTTCGGCGCGCTCGACGTCAAGCGGGTAGACGTGCCGGCGAACCTGTTCTCGGCGGTGTCGCTGCCGACGATGGGCAGCCTCTTCGGCCTGCTCGACTCGACCCTGCTGATCGCCGCCGTGACGTTCGCGTTCATCGCGAGCGCGGAGACGCTGCTGTCGGCGGCCGCGGTGGATCGCATGCACGACGGCGTGCGCACGAACTACGACCGTGAGCTGACCGCGCAGGGCGTGGGCAACCTGGTCTGCGGTTTCCTCGGCGCGCTGCCGATGACCGGCGTGATCGTGCGCAGCGCCGCCAACGTGCAGGCCGGCTCGGCCACGCGCATGGCGACGATCTACCACGGCGCCATGTTGCTGGCGTTCGTGATGCTGCTGCCGTGGCTGATGCGGATGACGCCGGTCTCGTGCCTCGCGGGCATCCTCGTGTTCACCGGCGTGAAGATGGTGAACCCGAAGCAGATCAAGGATCTCGCGGCTTACGGCAAGGGCACGGCCGCGGTGTACGTCGCCACGACCGTCGCCATCGTCGCCACCGATCTGCTCACGGGCGTGATCGTCGGCTTCGGCCTGTCGCTGCTGCGCCTCGCCTTGCTCTCGTCGAAACTGAAGATGGATGTCACGCACCACGACGAGCCGGGTGCGGCGACGCTGCATCTCGAAGGCTCGGCCACGTTCCTGAAGGTGCCGACGATGGCCCGCACGCTGGAGGCGATCCCGCCGAACACGCGTCTGTCGGTGATGATGGATCGACTGCATCACGTCGATCAGGCGTCCCTGGAACTGCTCCGCGAGTGGGGCCGGAACGCGTCGAAGCGTGGTTGCGAACTGATCGTCGACTGGCAGGAGCTCGGCCGACGCGTGGAAGGATCGCGACGGGCGGCCTGACGGCCGCCTGTCCTCCCTCATCTGTTGGAGCGGACCTGGCCGCGACAGCCCTTCGCGATGAGCAACAGGTCCTGCTGCCGATCGCGAAGGGCTGTCGCGGCCAGGTCCGCTCCCACAGTGCGTCGTCGCGGCCAGGTCCGCTCCCACAGCGCTTCGTCCGGCCAGGTCGGCTCCCACAGCGGTTCGTCGCGGTCAGGAGGCCTTCGTCTTGTGCCGGTAGGCGCACAGGTCGACGATCGCGCAGGTCGGGCATTCCGGCTTGCGCGCCTTGCACACGTAACGGCCGTGCAGGATCAGCCAGTGGTGGGCATCCTGGATGAACTCCTTCGGGATGACCTTCTCGAGCTTGTCCTCGACCTTGCGGACGTCCGGGCCGGGCGCGAGCCCGGTGCGGTTCGCGACGCGGAAGATGTGCGTGTCGACGGCGATGGTCGGCTGGCCGAACGCGGTATTGAGAACGACGTTCGCCGTCTTGCGGCCGACGCCGGGCAGTTCCTCGAGCGCCTCGCGCGTCGTCGGTACCTCCCCAGCGTAGCGGTCGACGAGGATCTGGCTCATGGCGATGAGGTTCTTCGCCTTGTTGTTGTAGAGGCCGATCGTGCTGATGTAGCTCTTGAGCTTCTCGAGGCCGAGATCGAGGATCTTTTGCGGCGTGTTCGCCACGGGGAACAGCTTGCGCGTGGCCTTGTTCACGCCGACGTCCGTGGCCTGCGCGGATAGCGCCACGGCCGCCAGCAGTTCGAACGGGGTCGTGTACTCCAGTTCCGTTTTCGGATGCGGATTGAGTTCGCGCAGGCGCGTGAACATCTCGACGATGTCGGCCTTCTTCACGTCGGATCCTTCTTCTTCGCTTTCGCCCGCGCGAGCGCTTCGAGTACGGCGTTTCGCGCGGTCGGCGCCGCGACGTCGGCCTTGCTGGCGGCCAGCTGGCGTTCGCGTTGTTCGCGATCGTGGGCGAGGCGGCGCTCGCGACGCTGGAAGCGCGTGCGCGCGGCGTCGGCGTGCGCCTTGTCGCCGGCCTGCGCCAGCGGCATCGGGTCGAGCGCGATGCAGTCGACGGGGCAGGCGGGCACGCAGAGCTCGCAGCCGGTACAGAGATCGGCGATCACCGTGTGCATCTGCTTCGACGCGCCGACGATCGCGTCGACGGGGCAGACCTGGATGCACTTCGTGCAGCCGATGCAGTCGGCTTCAACGACGCGCGCGAGCGTGCGCGGTTTTTCGACGCCGCGCGAGGTATCGAGCGGTATCGCCGGACGGCCGAGCAGCGCGGCCAGCCGGGCGATGCCGAGCGCGCCGCCGGGCGGACAGCGGTCGATCGCCGCCTCGCCGGCGGCGATCGCCTCCGCATACGGGCGGCACCCGTGGAAACCGCATTGCTCGCACTGCGTCTGCGGCAGCAGGTCGTCGATGCGGTCGGCGAGCGTTGGCGTCATGGCTGGCGCGTGCCGGGGAGGGGAATCAGCGGACGGTCGCGCCCGGCGCCGCGCCCTGGTCGGCATCGAGCAGGAACAGGTCGCTGCCGCCGTCGCCGGCCGACAGCACCATGCCTTCCGAGATGCCGAAACGCATCTTGCGCGGGGCGAGGTTGGCGATGAAGACGACGTTGCGGCCGACAAGCTTCTCCGGCTCGCCATAGGCGGCGCGGATGCCCGAGAAGATCTGGCGCGTGCCGAGCGGACCGGCATCGAGTTCGAAGCGCAGCAGCTTGTCGGAGCCTTCGACGAACTCGCAGGCGACCACCTTGCCGACGCGCAGGTCGAGCTTCGCGAAGTCGTCGATGGAAATGGTGGCGGTGTCGGTCGTGGCGTCGGTCATCGGCTTCGGTGCTTCTTTGGCTTTCTTGGAGGGTTTGTTTTCCGCGGCGACGGCTTTGGCCTGTTCCGCCGGCGAGAGGGATTCCTTCGACGCGTCGACCATGGCGTCGATCTTCTTCGGATCGAGGCGGCCGAACAGCGGCGAGAACGCGTTGACGGTATGGCCGAAGAGTTCGCGGCGCGCGTCGTCGAAGCCGGTGATCGGCGCCGCGAGGAAGGCCTCGGCGGCGGCGACCGTGATCGGCAGGATCGGCTTGAGCAGGCCCGAGAGCAGCCGGAACGCGTTGATGGCGAACGTGCACACCTGCTGCAGCTCGTCGCGGCGGGCCTCGTCCTTGGCGATCACCCACGGCGCCTTCGCGGCGATGTAGCCGTTGACGGCGTCGGCCATGGCGACGAACCGGCGCGAGACCTCGGCGAACTCGTCCGCCTCGTACACCGCCTCGATGCCGTCGTACTGCGCGAGCAGCTCCTTCCAGAGCGCGGTCGCCTCGACGTCGAAACGGTTGGCGAGCGTGCCGCCGAAGTGCGTGTGCAGGAAACCGGCGGTGCGGCTGGCGATGTTCGCCCACTTGCCCACGAGGTGCGAGTTGACGCGCTCCTCGAACGACTTCAGGTCGAGGTCGACGTCGACCGGCTGAGGCCCGAGCATGGTGGCGAAGTAGTAGCGCAGCGCTTCCGGATCGAGCCCCGCGTCGAGGTACGTGCGGGCCTGGATGAACGTGCCGCGCGATTTCGACATCTTCGCGCCGTTGACGGTGAGGTACCCGTTGACGTGCAGCGCGGTGGGCGTGCGCATGCCCGCGCCGTGCAGCATCGCCGGCCAGAACAGGCCGTGGAAGTTGATGATGTCCTTGCCGACGAAGTGGTGCATCTCGGCGGTGCTGTCGGTGCCGAGGAAATCGTCGAAGCGCAGGCCCGTGCGCTCGCACAGGGCCTTGAACGAGGCGAGGTAGCCGACGGGCGCGTCGAGCCACACGTAGAAGAACTTGCCCGGCGCGTCGGGGATCGGGAACCCGAAATACGGCGCGTCGCGCGAGATGTCCCAGTCGCGCAGTCCACCGTCGAGCCACTCCGCGAGCTTGGCGGACACGCCGCTGTTCGCGACCGGCTTGCCGTTCGTCAGCTTGCCGGCGAACCAGTCGCGCAGCAGGGTCTCGAACTTGCCGAGCTCGAAGAAGTAGTGCTCCGAATCGCGCAGGACGGGCGTGGCACCCGACATCACCGAGTACGGATTGACGAGGTCGGTCGGCGCGTAGGTGGCGCCGCAGTTCTCGCAGTTGTCGCCGTACTGGTCGGGCGTGCCGCAGTTCGGGCAGGTGCCCTTGATGTAGCGGTCCGGCAGGAACATGTCGCGCTCGGGATCGTACAGCTGCTGGATGTCGCGGCGGGCGATGTACCCGGCGTCGCGCAGGCGCGTGTAGATCGCCGTCGCGAGATCCTGGTTCTCGGGCGAGTGCGTGGTGTGGTACTGGTCGTAGCTGAAGTGGAAGTCGGTGAAGTCGGCCTCGTGACCGGCGCGGATCCCCGCGATGTAGTCTTCGGGCGACTTTCCGACCTTTTCGGCCGCGAGCATGATCGGCGTGCCGTGGGCGTCCTCGCCGGCGACGTACCACACCTCGTTGCCCTGCATTCGCTGCGCGCGCGCCCAGATATCGGCCTGGATGTAGCCGAGCATGTGGCCCAGGTGGAGCGGGCCGTTGGCGTAGGGAAGGGCGTTGGTGACGAGGATGCGGCGGGCCATGATTCGCACGGTCGGCTTATGGACCGCGGATTATGGCATGGCCGGCCGGCGCCGGGCCGCCGTTCGGGCGGCCCGCGTCGGTCCCGCGGGACTGGGGCTTATTCCGCCCGCACCCACTCCTGGCTGCGGCCGATGAGCGAGAAGCCGATGTAGCCGTGGACGTCCAGCTTCTTGCCGCCGTCCTCCAGCTTGATCGTGACCTTGTAGATCTTGCCCTTGGCCGGATCGAGGATCTGGCCGCCGGACCACTCGTCGCCGTCCTTCTTCAGGCCCCACATGATGGTCATGCCTTCGATGGGCTTGTCCTTGCGCTCGCCCGAGCACTCGGTGCACTTCGGATGCGGGCCGTGATCCGACTTGAGCACCTGGAGCACCTTGCCCTCCAGCAGCCCGCCGTTCTCGGTGATCTCGACGATCGACTTCACCTCGTGGGTCTTGTCGTCGATGGTCTTCCACTTGCCGACCGGCGTGGTGCTGTCGGCCAGGGCGGGGAGGGCGCTCGCGGTCAGTGCGAGGGCGAGGGTGGTACGGATCAGGTGCTTCATAGGCGTCGCGTTCCCCATACGGTCAGGTACGGCCGGAGCCTGACGAGCGGCGGGGCGGGCGTCAAGCTGCAATGCGCCAGACCGCCGTCCGCTTTCCGCAAGGCGATGGAAGGTTGAGGTGGCATAATGGGCGATCTTCGATTTTCCTTACGCCCCCCATGACCCAGGCCAGCGAAACCCTCGTCCGCGGCATCCTCGACCGCGTCCTCGATCCCCATTCGGGCCAGCCGCTCGGCGCCGCCGTGCGCGCCGTGGGCGTGGACGGCGACCGTGTGTCGGTCGACATCCAGCTCGGCTACCCGGCTGCCGGTTACGTCGAACAGGCCGCCGCCGAGGCACAGGCCGCGCTCGAAGCCGATCCGGCCATCGCCGCCGCCGCGGTCTCCGTGAGCTGGCGCGTCCACGCGCACAAGGTGCAGGGCCAGCTGGCGCCGCAGCCGGGCGTCAAGAACATCGTCGCCGTCGCCTCGGGCAAGGGCGGCGTCGGCAAGTCGACGCTCTCGGTGAACCTCGCGCTGGCGCTGGCCGCCGAAGGTGCGAAGGTGGGCATCCTCGATGCCGACATCTATGGCCCGAGCCAGCAGCGCATGCTCGGCCTCAGCGGCAAGCCCGCGTCGCCGGACGGCAAGAGCATCGAGCCGATGCGGGCGCACGGTCTGCAGGCCATGTCGATCGGCGTCCTCATCGAAGAGGACACGCCGATGATCTGGCGCGGCCCCATGGTCACCCAGGCGCTGATGCAGCTGCTCAACGACACGCGCTGGGACGACCTCGACTACCTGATCATCGACCTGCCGCCCGGCACGGGCGACATCCAGCTCACGTTGTCGCAGAAAGTCCCGGTGTCGGGCGCCGTCATCGTCACGACGCCGCAGGACATCGCGCTGCTCGACGCCCGCAAGGCGCTGGGCATGTTCCGCAAGGTGGAGGTGCCCGTGCTCGGCGTGGTCGAGAACATGGCGACCCACATCTGCTCGAACTGCGGGCACGAGGAGCACATCTTCGGTCAGGGCGGCGGCGCGCGCATGGCGGCGGACGCGGGCATCGCGTACCTCGGCGACCTGCCGCTCGACATCCGCATCCGCGAGCAGGCCGACCAGGGCAATCCGACCGTCGTCGCGATGCCGGAGTCCGACCTCGCGGCGCGCTACCGTTCGATCGCCCGGCACACGGCGGCGAAACTGTCGCTGCAGGCCCGCAACAAGGCGATTTCGTTCCCCAAGATCGTCATCCAGAACACGTAAGCACACGCCGGCTGGCACGTTCGCCGACGTTCCTATACCTTTCCGGCTCCAGCGAGGGAGACCCAAGTGAGCATCAAGTCCGACAAGTGGATCCGCCGCATGGCCGAGCAGCACGGCATGATCGAGCCGTTCGCCCCCGGCCAGGTCAAGGAGCGCGACGGCCACCGGCTCGTGTCGTACGGCACGTCCAGCTACGGCTACGACGTCCGCTGCGCCGACGAGTTCAAGGTGTTCACCAACATCAACTCGACGATCGTCGACCCGAAGGCGTTCGACGAACGCAGCTTCGTCGACATCAAGTCCGATGTCTGCATCATCCCGCCGAATTCGTTCGCGCTGGCGCGCACCGTCGAATACTTCCGCATCCCGCGCAAGGTGCTGACGATCTGCCTCGGCAAGAGCACATACGCGCGTTGCGGCATCATCGTGAACGTGACGCCGCTCGAGCCGGAATGGGAAGGCCACGTCACGCTCGAGTTCTCGAACACGACGCCGCTGCCCGCGAAGATCTACGCCAACGAGGGCGTGGCGCAGATGCTCTTCCTCGAGTCCGATGAGGAGTGCGAAGTGTCGTACGCCGACCGTGGCGGCAAGTACCAGGGCCAGCGCGGCGTCACGCTGCCGAGCACCTGAACGGCCTTCACGTCTCCGCCGCGCGCGACACGTCCACGCGGTAGACTCGCCCCTTTCCACGCCTCACCCGATCCACGGAGACACCGCATGATCCGAGTTCCCACCCTGATGGCCCGCGCCGCCGCGGCGATCCTCCTCGCCAGCATGCTGGTGCTCGCCGGCTGCCACCGTGGCGCCTCGAAGTCCGACCCCGCGATGGCGACGCAGGGCCAGTTCGACTACACGATCAAGGCGTACAAGAGCGGCCAGTTCCTGGTCGACGGCGCCGTGCTTTCCGCCGCCGACACGGGCAGCCACTTCGCCTACCTGAAGGACCAGGGCAAGCTGCCGAAGACGGTCCTGGTGCTGCCGAGCGACGACTCGAAGATTCGCGACAACCACCTCGGCTTCATGGCCCGCATGCAGCTGGATTACGGCTTCACCGTGTACTACGACAAGAAGGGCGAGCTCGTGCGGCTGAACGCGGTGGAAGAGAACGCCCGCCAGCTGGAAGACACCCCGCACAAGGCGGCGCTGCCGGATCGCATGCAGGGTAAGGAAGCCTCGAGCGGCGCTTACGACCCGCAGACGCAGCAGTAAGAAAGCGCGCAAGCGCTTCTGTAGGAGCGAGCCCTGCTCGCGACATCTTCTCGCGAAGGCCACAGGCCCGAGCGAGGATGCCGCGGCAGGGTTCGGTCGTTTCAGGCCCTGCGACGCCCGGCTCCGCACCGTATCGCCGATACGATCGGCTCCCACCCTCCGGTAGCAGGCCTGCGGCAAACCACCGACCGAAGGCGGGAGCCGATCGCATCGGCGACCCCGCGCAGCGTCACCCTCGCGACAAGCCACCTACCGAAGGGGTGGGAGCCGATCGTATCGGCGATCCCGCGCAGCGGGCCCACCGCGAAAGCGCACGGCTCAGGCCTCGATACCCAATCCAGCGCGCAAAGCTTCCACGAGCCGCTCCGCCACACCGTCCGCATAAGGCTCCGCGGTCCCTGAGCCCCACACGGGCCCCGGCCACGCCGCATCGCCTTCGCGACGGGCGACGACATGCACGTGCAGCTGCCGGACGATGTTGCCCAGCGCGCCCACGTTGAGCTTGTCGCACGGGGCTGACGCACGAAGCGCCGCCGCCGCTTCGTCCACTTCCCGCCAGAGCCGGGCGCGATCGTCGGCCGGCAGGTCGGCGATCTCCACCAGCCCGTGCCGACGAGGCACAAGAACGAGCCACGCGAAACGCGCGTCGCGCATCAAAAGGACGCGGCACAACGCGAGGTCGCCGACGACGAGGGTGTCGCCGGCGAGTCGCGGATCGAGGTCGAACGGAGCGCTCACGCGAGCTCGCGGGCGAAGAACGCCAGGGTGCGTTCCCAGGCCAGCTTCGCGCTCGGTTCGTCGTAGCTGGCGCGCACGTCGCAATTGAAACCGTGGTCGGCGGGGTAGACCCAGGTGTCCATCTCCGGCTTCAGCTCGCGGTGCTTTTCCACCATCTCCGGCGGGATCGAATGGTCGCGCTCGCCGAAGTGGAAGATCACGTTGGCCTTCGCCGGCTCGGTCAGGAACGGCACGTTGCGCGACCCGTAGTAGCTCGCCGAGGGCAGGCCGTGACGGAGCGCGGCCAGCATGGCGACGGTGCCGCCCCAGCAGTATCCGACGGTTCCGACCTTCACCTTGTAGTTGTCCGCCAGGTACTTCGCGGCGATGACGCTGTCGTCCGTGGGGCGACGCAGCCCGAGTTCGGCCACGCATTTCAGGCCCTTGGTCATGCCCTCCTGGTCGTAGCCCGTCTCGACGCCTTTCTCGATCGGGTCGAACAGGGCCGGAGCGATGGCGACGTAGCCCTCGGCGGCGAAGCGGTCGGCGACGCTGCGGATGTGCGCGTTGACGCCGAAGATCTCCTGGATCACCACGATGCCGCCCCGGGGCGTGCCGGCCGGCTCGGCGAGGTACGCGTCCATGTCTTCGTGCGGCCGGGAGGTATCGAGATTCAGGGTGCGACCCATGGGGAAACTCCGTGTGGGGAAAAAGTCCGACAAGGGTAACCGGACGAGGCTGTCGGTGGTCTTACGGACGCCTCGCCGGCCCCGACCGGCCCGACCGGCTATAATGCGCGGTTTCCCCTCCCCGGTACCCACGGCAATGTCCCAGGCCGCTCCCAAAGTCGGTTTCGTCAGCCTCGGCTGTCCGAAGGCGCTCGTCGACTCCGAACGCATCCTCACGCAGCTCAAGGTCGAGGGCTACGAGATCGTGCCGAGCTATGGCGAGGCCGACGCCGTCGTGGTCAACACCTGTGGCTTCATCGATTCGGCGGTGCAGGAATCGCTCGACGCGATCGGCGAGGCGCTGCACGAGAACGGCAAGGTGATCGTCACCGGCTGCCTCGGCAAGCGCCAGGAGCTGATCCGCGAAAGCTACCCCGACGTGCTGGCGATCAGCGGTCCGCAGGATTACGCGAGCGTGATGAGCGCCGTGCACACGGCGATCCCGCCCACGCGCAACAAGTTCCTCGACCTCGTGCCGGACACGGGCGTCAAGCTCACGCCGAAGCACTACGCGTATCTGAAGATTTCGGAAGGCTGCAACCACCGTTGCAGCTTCTGCATCATCCCGTCGATGCGCGGCGATCTCGTCAGCCGCCCGGTCGACCAGGTGCTGATGGAAGCCGAGCGCCTCGTTCGCGGCGGGGTGAAGGAGCTGCTCGTGATCTCGCAGGACACCAGCGCCTACGGCGTCGACGTCCGCTACGCCGAACACACGTGGCGCGAGAAGGCGTATCGCACGCGCATGACCGAGCTCTGCGAAGGCCTGTCCGAGCTCGGCGCGTGGACGCGCCTGCACTACGTCTACCCATATCCGCACGTCGACGAGATCATGCCGCTCATGGCGGATGGCAGGATCCTGCCGTACCTCGACATCCCGTTCCAGCACGCGAGCCCGCGCATCCTCAAGCTGATGAAGCGCCCGGGGAACGTCGACAAGACACTCGAGCGCGTGCAGAACTGGCGCCGCCAGGTGCCGGACCTCACGATCCGCAGCACCTTCATCGTCGGCTTCCCCGGCGAGACGGACCAGGAGTTCCAGGAACTGCTCGACTTCCTCCGCGAGGCGGAGCTCGATCGCGTCGGCGCGTTCGCCTATTCGCCGGTGGACGGTGCGAAGGCGAACGACCTTCCGGGGCAGATCGACGAGGAACTGAAGGAAGATCGCCTCGAGCAGTTCATGGCGGTGCAGGCGGAGATCTCCGCCGCGAAACTGCAGCGCAAGGTCGGGCGCACGATCAAGGTGCTGGTCGACGAGATCGACGCGGATGGCGCATGGGGACGCTCAAGCGCCGACGCGCCGGAAATCGACGGCGCCGTGCGCATCGACGACGGTCAGCTGCTGAAGCCCGGCCAGTTCGTCGACGTGGTCGTCGAAGACGCCGACGCCCACGATCTTTACGGCCGCCTGGCCTGATCCCATGCGCTACGTGGCGCCGACCCGCGAGGCGCTCGACCGGCGCGTCCTCGCGTCGCCGCCGCTGTCGCACTGGTCCGGCTACGCGGCCTTCGTCGAAGGCGACGCGTGGCCGGATGTCGACGCGCTCAACGCGTGCTGGAGCGGCGAGTCGCGCCATCGTTTCGTGACGCAGGACAAGGCGCTGCTCGCCGACGGACTGCATTACGAGGAGCGCATCGCGAAACGCGGTGCGATCGCCACGCGGCCGCGCAACTGGCACGACCTCTTCAACGCGTTCGTGTGGCTGCGGCACGGGCCGCTCAAGCGCGCGCTGAACGCGCGGCAGGTCGCCGAGATCGCGATCATGGGCCCGCGCGAGCGTTCGCGTCCGCAATGCGCGCTCACGCATTTCGACGAGGCCGGGATGGTGGTGAGCCTGCGCGATCCGGCGATGCTGGCGGCGTGGGACACCCACGACTGGCACGCGTTGTTCTGGACTTTCCGCGACGCGTGGCTGCGTGGCGACGCGCGCGTGGAGGTGTTCGGCCACGCGCTGCTCGAGCACGCGCTCACGCCGGGCAAGCTTCTCGTCGGCAAGGCGCTCGTGGTGATGGGGCAGGGCGATGCGCTGGCACGATGCGCGGAGGCGATCGCCTCGGGCGCCATCCTCAACGATCCGCTCGAGCTGCGGCCGCTGCCGGTGTCGGGCGTGCCCGGCTGGCATCCGGACACCGGCGACGAGGCGTTCTACACCACGGCACCCTGTTTCCAGCCGCTGCGCGCGGGGCGGGTGTATCCCGCGCCGCTGTAGCGGTGAGGCGAGCACCCATCGCCGATACGATCGGCTCCCACCCCTTCGGTAGGCAAGGCTTTCGGCCGACCGGTGGGAGCCGATCGGCCCGACCCGTCAGACCAGCCCGTGATCGCGCACGTAGTCGCCCAGCAGGCTGTCGTGGTCGACGCCGAGCTTGCGCATCGCGTCGCGCTTCTGCCGGCTGATGGTCTTGACCGACTTGCCCTCGCTATCGGCGATCTGCTGCAGCGAACGACCGGCGACGAACTGGCGGATCACCTCGGTCTCGCGCGGCGACAGCGCGGCGCCGGGCATGGCCTCGGAGACCTCGTCGGCCTCGTTGAGGATGTCGAGCAGGGTCTCGCTGAGGTACGTCTCTCCGTCGACCACGGCACGCGCCGCGGTGGCCAGTTCGTCCATCGGCGCGCGTTTGTCGACGATGCCCAGCACGCCGCGATTGAGCATGGACTGCAGGGCGGCCGGGCGGTTGATCATCGTCAGCACCACGACCGCGAGGTTCGGGTACTGCTTCACGATGGTGTCGAGCAGGGCGAATCCGTCGTCCTGACGGTCGCTCGGCATGAGAAAATCCGTAATGACGACGTCGCACTCGCGATCGGCCAGCAGGGCCAGGAGCTCGTCCGCGGCCTTCGCCTTGCCGACCACGTCGATGTTGGCGTTCTGCAGCGCCAGCGCGCCGCCGACGAGAACCAGCGGATGATCGTCGGCCAGAATGACCCTGAGTGCCTTGGATGGCATGCCTCGTGTTCTCCTTACTGCGTTTGCGGACCAGCGTACTCCGCCCGATTATGCCCACGAAGCTTTCCCTTACGAAGCCCACGACGTGATCCGACGCATCCTGCTGTTAATTCTGACGACCCTCGCGCTGCCCGTCGCGGCCGCGCCTGAGACGCCGCTCCCGCGTGCGGACGTCGAATGGCTTCGTCACCATCCGGTGCTGACCGTCGGCGCCTACCGCGAGGGCTATCCACCGTTCGAGGAGCTGCGCGACGGGGAACTGGAGGGCCTGGGCCCGGACTACCTGCGCCAGATCGCGGGAGAGCTGGGCGTGACGCTGCAGACGCGGGTCTACGCGACCTGGCCCGAGCTGCTGGCGGGCCTCGCCCGGGGGGAAATCGACGTGGCGACCTCCGTCACGCCGCTGGAGGCCGGGATGCCGGGCATCCGCATCGGCGCCACCTACTTCGAATCCCTGCCATCGCTCGTGGAGCGCGCCGACGCGCCGATCATCCATCGGCCGGGCGACCTGCGCGGCAAGCGCCTCGCCGTACACACGGGCTACTTCGACCTCGCGGCACTGCGCCGGGAATTGCCGGAAACGACGCTGGTGGAGACCCACTCCACGGCGGACGCCCTTGCCCTCGTACGTTCGGGAGACGTCACGGCCTACATCGACAACCCGTTTTCGGCACGCGAGTTCGTCTCGCGCGCGGGTCTGGAACAGGAGCTGCGGGTCGGGGCGCCGCTGGCGCTGCCGATCAGCGCGCTGGCCTTCGCCGTGCCCGCGAACGCCGCGCCGCTGGGCGATGCGATCGACCACGCGCTGCGCGAACTGACGGCCGCCGACCACGGGCGTCTGCGCGCTCGCTGGGTCGGACGCGAGATCGCTCCTCGCCCGCGCGAAACGGACATTCCGCTCAGCGAGAAGGAAAAGGCTTACCTGAAGGCGTTGCCGCCGCTGCGCCTCGGCGTCGACCCGAGCTACGCCCCCTTCAGCCTGCTGTCGGGGCAGGGCGAGGCCGAGGGACTGGCGCTCGACTACGTGCGCGAGATCGCCGCCGAGCTCGGCTTGCGGCTGACGCAGGTACCCAGCGAGAACTGGTCGGGCACCGTCGAGCGCGTGCGCAAGGGCGACGTCGACCTCGTCGCGGCCATCAACAACCCGCAGAGCGCGACCTCGCCGTTCCTCGAACCGAGCGTCCCCTATCTCGATTTCCCGATCATGATCGTGACGCGCGAAGGCGCGCCCACCATCGCCGGCAGCGACGACCTGTCGGGCAAGCGGGTGCTCGGCAACGTCACGCGCGAGCCCATCCGGCGCCTGCTCGCTCGCGTTCCGGGTGTGCATGTGATTCCGGTCGATACGGAGTTCGAAGGCATGCGTCGCCTCGCGGCGGGCGAGGGCGACGCGTTCGTCGGCAACCTCGCCTCCGTGGACTACCACATACGCGAGGCCTTCCTCGGACAGCTGAAGGTCGCCGCGCCGACCGGCGACACCGAAGCCATCGCGATCGGTGTCCGTCGCGACCTCGCGCCGCTGCTGCCGCTGATCAACCGTGTGCTGGTGAACCTCTCCACCCATCGCCAGCAGGAAATCCGCAACACGTGGTTCGCCGCGCACTACGTCGTGGGCCCGACCTGGCGCGAAGTGGCTGGCCGCGTCCTTCCCTTCGTGCTCGTGCTGCTGATTTCGCTCGTGGCGATCAGCTACGCCTATCTGAACCTCCGCCGCGAGACCCGGCGGCGCGAACGCACCGAGCGGCGCCTCGCAGAGGTGACCGCGCACGTGCCCGCCGTCGTCTACGAGGCGGTGCGCGGTACCGATGGCGCCTACACGATGACCTATGTCGGCGGCGATCCGCTGAGCATCCTGGGCCTGGAGCCCGGCACGCTGCTCGCGGGCGACGCGACGATGCTGGCGCCTGTCGCCGACGACGATCGCGAGCGGCTTCGCGACGCGTTCGAGCGCTCGGCGCGCGAGCTCACGCCGCTGCACGTGACCGTGCGGGCGCAGGTCGGCGGACGCGTGCGTTACCTCAGTTCCGACGCCGTGCCACTGGCCGCCGCCGACGGCAGCGTGCGCTGGAACGGCTACTGGGTCGACGTGACGACGCAGGAACTCGCCTCGCGTGGCGTCGCGCATGCGCGCGACGAAGCCGAAGCGGCGACACGCGCGAAGAGCGACTTCCTCGCGACGATCAGCCACGAGATCCGCACGCCGATGAACGGCGTGATCGGTCTGCTCGACGTGCTCGAGCGCACGCCGCTCGACGCCCGGCAGCGCAAGATGGTCTCCACCATCGAGCATTCCGCCGAAGCGCTGCTGCACATCCTCGACGACGTGCTCGACTTCTCGAAGATCGAGGCCGGTCACCTCGCGCTCGATCCGCAGCCCGCCGATCCCCGGGCGATCGTCGAGGGGGCGATCGCCATCATGGAGGCGCAGGCGGAGGCGAAGGGCCTGGCGCTGCGCAGCGACATCGACGCGGCGCTCGCGCCGGCCGTGATCGTCGACGACGGCCGCCTGCGCCAGGTGCTGCTCAACCTGCTCGGCAACGCGATCAAGTTCACCGCCTCGGGCGAGGTGCGTGTGGGTGTCCACGTGGACGAGCGACATGGCGGGCGCCAGCGCGTCCGCATCGTGGTCGCCGACACGGGCATCGGCATCCACGCGGCCAAGCTGCGCCACGTCTTCGCGCCGTTCAGCCAGGCCGAATCGTCCACCACGCGCCGCTTCGGCGGCACCGGACTGGGCCTGAGCATCGCGCGGCGCCTGATCGAGCGCATGGGCGGTCATATCGCCATCGAAAGCGAGCCGGGGCGGGGCACGTCGGTGACCGTGACACTGGAGCTTCCCGTGGCCGATGCCGCGAGCGTGCCACGCCAGCCCGAGGCACTGGACGTGACGCCGCCCGTGCACGCGCCGCACCCGGCGCGCATCCTCCTCGCCGAGGACCATCCGGTGAACCAGGAGCTGGTGCGCGTGCAGCTGGCGATGCGCGGCTTCCAGTGCGACATCGTCGACGACGGCGTCGCCGCGCTGGAAGCCCTGGACGAAAAGGCATACGACCTGCTGCTCGTCGATTGCCACATGCCGCGCATGGACGGTTACGAGCTCGCGCGCGAGGTGCGCCGGCGTGAAGCCGGCACCGGGCGCCATCTGCCGATCGTCGCGATGACGGCGGACGCGCGCGCCGATCAACGCGAGGTCTGCCTCGCCGCCGGCATGGACGACCTCCTGCGCAAGCCCATCCGGCTCGACGCGTTCCACCTCGCGCTGACGCGCTGGCTTACACCGGTGCGCGACGATGTGCCGTCCGTCGACATGGAACGCCTGCGCCGCGCGTTCGGCTCCGACGAGAACATCGCCAGCGTGATCGGCGCCGGCGTGGAAGCGACGCGCGCGGCGCTTGCGCGGTTGCCCGAGCTGCTCGATCGCGCCGATGGCGGCGAGGTCGCGGGATGGATCCATCACATCCTCGGCGGTATCAACGTGTTCGGCCATTCGGACGTCGGCGAACGCGGCGAACGGATGGAACTTGCGCTGCGGGACGGCGGCGAGGTCGATCTCGTGGCGGTGGACGCGTTCGCGGCCGACGTCGCGACGTTCGCGGACGGCCTGGAACGGCTGTCGCGGAGGATGGTTGCACGATGACGCGGGAGGAGCACATCCCCACGGTCGGTGTGGATCAGTACTCGACGGCGACCACGGCGAACCGCGTCCTGCCGCCGGGCAGGTCCGCCTCGAACTCGTCGTCGATGCGCTTCTTCAGTACCGCGCGGGCCATCGGCGAGTCGATGCTGATCCAGCCCTTGCGGGCGTCGGTCTCGTCGGGACCGACGATGCGATAGCGCACCGTCTCGCCGGATTCGACGTTCTCCAGCTCCATCGTGGCGCCGAAGAACACGGCGTCGCGTTGCGACGGGGCGGCCTCGACCACCTTCAGCACGGGAATGCGCTTGCTCAGGTAGCGCGCGCGGCGATCGATCTCGCCGAGCTGCTTCTTGCGGTACGTGTACTCGGCGTTCTCGGAGCGATCACCCTCCGCCGCCGCTGCGGCGAGGGCCTTGACCACCTCGGGCCGCACGGTGTGCCAAAGATGATCGAGCTCGGCCTTCAGGCGCTCGAATCCTTCGCGCGTGATGATCGCCGTGGAGGAGGGCGATGGCGGACGCCAGCGGCTCATGGTGCCACCGTGCGTGCACCGTCGAGGCTCGCGAGCAACGCTTCGATATCCACGCCCAGCGGATGGCCGGGATGTTCGGCCAGGAGACGCCGTGCGATGGCCTTCGCTTCGTCGGCCTGCCCGAGGCGTTCGTGCATGCGCGCGGCGAGCAGTCCGTAGTGCGGCGCGCCGATGTCCTGCGGCCACGTGCGCACGTAGCCTTCCGCGAGGTGCAGCGCCAGTCGCGTCATGCCGCCGTGCGCCGCCGTGTCGGCCAGTGGGCCGCAAGTGACGGTCGCGTCGGGCAGGAAGGCCGGATCGATGCCGATGCAATCCTGCACCACCCCGAGGGCGCGGCGCGTTTCGCGCGCGACGACGAGGGCGGCGATCCAGATCTGCCCGTGCACCAGCAGTTCGGGCAGGCGGTCCTGCGCGCGAAGCAGTTCGCGGTAGCGCGCGTGCATCGCGGCGGGCGCGAGACCTTCGCGCAGGCGTTCGGTCAGGATGTCGGTGGCGGCCGGCACGTCGTCGCGCGCGATCAGGTTGGCGTGCGCCAGCAGCGCCTGATCGTCGTCGGGTTCCATGAGCGCCGCGATCTCGACCGAGGCGGGCCGGTACCCGAGCGTTTCGTGCTTGTGGTGGATCAGCGCGCCCATCAGGTGGAAGTTGTACAAGGTGAGGTAGTTCGCCACGGCGTAATAGCCCAGCGTACCGAAAAACGTCGGGCCGTGATCGGCCATCGCGTACTGCGCGGCGGCCTGCAGCAGGCTGCTCGCCAGCACCATCGCGAAGAGCATGACATAGCTGGCGCCGAGGCGGCGCACGGCCTCGAACCAGGTAAGCGGATTCAGCGCGGCGCCCACGCCGTCGAACGCGAGCGACATCGTGATCACCGGCAGCACGAACGCGAACAGCAGCGCCACGGCGAGGCCGGGGACGCCGAACAGGATCGGCGCGAGCACGGCGATGGCGTTGCCGGTGAGCTGGATGAGGATCAGCGCGACGCTGGTGCCGTCGCCGCCGTTCACGGCGAGCTCCGGCGGATCGGCGTAGCCGTCTGCCGTGTGCCGAAGGCATTCGAACGCGTAGGTGTACAGCGCGACCCACCCGATGGCGATCACCAGCAGCTTCAGGCCGGTGATGGGAAGGAACGCGATCGCCTCGAACAGCGTGATCGCGCCGATCGTGTAGGGCGCGGCCCCGCGCATCGGATAACGCCAGCCGGTGCGGACGCGCTCGGCGAATGGCGTGGCCGCGTCGGCGAGCTCGTGTCGCGGCATGTTCAGCGCTTTCCGCCGAAGATGCTGCCGAGGATGCCGCGCACGATCTGCTGGCCGACGCGCGAGCCCGCGGTCCGCACCATGGATTTGGCCATCGTCTCGATCATGCCTTGCCGGCGTTTCGTGCCGAACACGGCATCGCGCACCACGCCGCCCCAGCCCGCGTCCTCGTCGGCACCCGTGGCGGATCCGCGCCCCGGCGGCACGGGAGGCGCGTCGGCCGTGTTCTTTTCCGCCGCGCGCGCGGCGAGGCGTTCCTCGGCGGATTCGCGGTTGACCGACGTATCGTACTTGCCGCCGACCGGCGATCTCGCGCGGACCGTCGCGCGTTCGTCCGGCGTGATCGCACCGATGCGGCAGGTCGGCGTGGACACGAGCACCTTCTGCACCGGTGACGGCACGCCGCCATCGCCCAGCGTGGACGCGAGCGCCTCGCCGGTGCCGAGCGTACCGATGGCTTCCGTCACGTCGAGATTCGGATTGCGCGCGAAGGTTTCGGCTGCGGCCTTCACCGCCTTCTGGTCGCGCGGCGTGAACGCGCGCAGCGCGTGCTGCACGCGGTTGCCGAGCTGGCCGAGGATGTCACCGGGCACGTCGTCGGGATTCTGCGAGCAGAAGTAGACGCCGACGCCCTTGGAGCGGATCAGGCGCACCACCTGTTCCACGCGCTGGCGCAGTGCCGCGGGGGCGTCGTCGAACAGCAGGTGCGCTTCGTCGAAGAAGAACACCATCTTCGGCACGTCGAGATCGCCGACCTCGGGCAGCTGCTCGAACAGTTCCGAGAGCAGCCAGAGCAGGAAGGTCGAATACAGTCGTGGCTTGAGGATCAGCGTGTCGGCCGCCAGCACGCTGATGACGCCGTGGCCGCTCATGTCCTGGCGCATCAGGTCGGCCAGCTCCAGCGCCGGCTCGCCGAAGAAGGCGTCGGCGCCGTCCTGCTCCAGCTTCAGCAGCGAGCGCTGTATGGCGGCGACGCTCTGCGGGCTGATCAGGCCGTAGCGCGCGGAGATGTCCTTGGCGTGATCGGCGGCGAAACCGAGCATGGCGCGAAGGTCCGCCAGATCGAGCAGCAGCAGGCCCTCGTCGTCGGCGACGCGGAAGATCACTTCCATGACGCCTTCCTGCGTGTCGTTGAGCTCGAGGATGCGCGAGAGCAGCGTGGGGCCCATCTCGGACACCGTGGCCCGCACGGGGTGACCGGACTTGCCGTAGATGTCCCAGAAGATCACCGGATTCGCCTGCGGCTTCCAGTCGGCGAGGCCGAGGCGGGCGAGGCGCGCGGCGAGCTTGTCGGAAGGCGCGCCGGCCGCCTGGGAAAGGCCGGCGAGGTCGCCCTTGGCATCGGCGAGGAAGCAGGGCACGCCGAGCCGCGAAAAGCCTTCGGCGAGCAGCATCAGGCTGACCGACTTTCCGGTGCCGGTCGCGCCGGCGATCATGCCGTGCCGGTTTCCGTAGCGGGCATCGAGTTCGACGGCCGTCGCTTCGTTGCGTCCCACGAGGATGCTCGCCATGAGTTTTCGTCCTTAAGAAAATGCTGAACAAGTCTACGCAACGGCTCGCCGTTGCGGGAGTTTTTTCGCCGTAGCGCTTGAGTCCGCAGGCCCCCGGCGGTAACGTGGCCCGCATTGTCCGACCCCGAGTAAGTTCATGCCCGTCCGCGTCCCGCGTTCCCTTCTGCTGCTGCCCCTGGCGATCCTCGCGGGTTGCGCTTCCTCCGGTGGTTCGCCCCGGCCCGGAAAGGCCACGCCGGAGGTGAATGCGTTGTACGACCGGATGAACCAGGCGAGCAAGGGGTACGAGGCCTCCATCGACCAGGCCCGCCGGGGCGATACGCCCGCGGCGGATCGCAGCCGCAAGCAGGCGCTCGATCAGCTCAAGGACGCGTCGGCCCGTTGCGCGCTGACCCCCGGCTGCGACCAGCAGCGCTTCGCTGCCGTGTTCGATCGCCTCCTGCGTCTGAAGGACGGTAGCTTCATCGAGGGCGAGGACGCCGACGACACGGAGCAGGGCGCCGAAGTGGGTGCGCAGCCCGGCGACGCGCAGGGTTCGGTGGTGCTGGGTGCTCTGCCGCAGGCGCAGCGCAGCGTCACGATGCTCAAGGGCCAGCAGTTCTCCGACCTCATGGTGATGAACGGTCCGGTCAAGGCCGCGCTCGAGATGTGGCTGACGCAGCTGCGCCCGAACCTCATGGACGCCTACGTCAACTACCAGATGATGCGCTACAAGATGTGGCCGGCGTACAAGAAGGCCGACCTGCCCGAGGCGCTGCTCTTCGGCATCATGGCGAAGGAGTCCGGCGGCAAGGTGCACGCGGTGTCGCGTTCCGGCGCGTCGGGCCCGCTCCAGTTCATGTACGCGACCGGCCTGCGCTTCGGCCTGTCCAATTCGGACGGCTTCGACCAGCGCTTCGATCCCACGATGGCCGCGCAGGCGAACGCCGAATACATCGACGAACAGCTCGGCGCCTTCAACAACAACCTCGAACTCACGCTCGCCGCGTACAACGGCGGCGAGGGCCGCATGCGTCGCATCGCGGCCACCAGTCCGGGTGCGAGCTTCTACGATCCGCAGATCTACGGGCAGATGTCGGCCGAGACGCGCGATTACGTGCCGATGGTGCTGGCGGCCGCCTGGCTGTTCCTGCATCCGGACAGCTATCACCTGACCTGGCCCAAGGTGGACGGCGAAGCCGGCCAGATCGTGCTGAAGCGGCCCGCGTCGCTCAGCGAGCTGACGGTGTGCCTGGGTTCGGCGCAGGGCATGCCCCAGGGCTGGTTCCGTACGCTTCGGAACCTCAATCCGCGGCTCGACCCGCAGGTGACGCAACCCGTGGGCGCGCGGCTGGAAGTGCCCAAGCAGCTCGAAAAGGCGTATGCCACCAGCTGCACGGACGGCCCCTGGCCGATCCTCGCCAGCGACCTGCACAACGCGGTGAAGATCGTCGCGCCGCCTCCGCCCGCGTCGACATCGGCCGCGCTGGCGAACGGGTCGCCGTCGCCGGCCGCGAAACCGTCGTCGAGCGCGTCGAAGAGCTACACGGTTCGCCGCGGCGACACGCTCGTCAGCATCGCGCGCAAGAGCAATTGCGCCGACGTCGAGGACATCGCCCGCATGAACGGCCTCAAGGGCCACCAGCTCAAGGTGGGGCAGGCACTGCGCGTGCCCGTGTGTCGCTAGGAGGCGTTACGCCACCGCCTGCGGCTGGCTCATCCACGCGGCGGCGGGGTCACGTCGTTCCGCCGCCGAGAGCTCCTTGATCTGGCGCATAAGGCGCAGGATCTGCCGGTGCAGGTCTTCCATGCCCGGACGACGCGCATCCAGCGTCTCGTGATAGACGGACGCGATCCACAGCGCGACGCCGCGCGTGGCGATCAGCGGGTTGTCGGAGCGCGCCTTGCCCAGCCCGATATCGGGGCCATGGCCATAGGTGCTGTAGCGTTCTTCCGGCGGGGTGCCGTAGAGGTGGGGGAAATCGCAGGCGGCGGCCTGCTCCATCTCCCGGCGGACCAGCTGCTGCAGATCGGCATGGGCGCGCACGGGCAGTGCGAGCACGACGCGTTCAATGTCGGCGAGCTGCCGGCGGAGGCGGATTTCGCGGTTGACGGCGATGAGATGACTGACCAGACGCATGGACGACTTCCCCTAGTACGGATGCTTCGATCGGACCGATCGCCTTTCCCCGGAGGCGATGGTCGACGAAGAATACGCTGGCCATGCGTCAAATGTAAGACGTTTTCGTCACATTGTGACGCGGGCGGTCAGTCCCTCAGGCCTCGCCAGCCCAGCGTCCGAGCCGCTGGCCGACGACAACCTGTTGTTGCGGTTGAAGTTCGTCCAGTTCGTAGCCCTCCGGCAGGAGCAGGATCACGGTCGAGCCCATGTTGAAGCGGGCCATCTCGCCGAAGCGTTCGAGGCGGACGCCGCGGCCCCGGCAGTCGTTGCGACGGATCTCATGGGCGTAGGGCGGAATCGCCAGCCCGTCCCACACGGTGGCCACGCTGGACACCAGGATGGCGCCGACCATCACCGACACGAACGGGCCATGCGCACCGTCGAAGTGGCAGACGAGGCGCTCGTTGCGTGCGAACAGGCGCGGGATCGCCTCGACGGCGAAGGGGGCGACGCTGAAGATGCGGCCGGGCACGTGCGTCGTGCCCGTGAGCTCGCCTTCCAGCGGCATGTGCACGCGGTGGTAATCGCGCGGCGACAGGTAGATCGTGACGAAGCTGCCGTTGCGGAAGGGTGCCGCCGCCGCCTCGTTCCCCAGCAGCTCGGCGGCGGTGTATTCCTGGCCCTTGGCCTGGAAGATGCGGCCGTCGCGGATGCGCCCCGACTGGCTGATCCGGCCGTCCGCCGGCGAAACGATCGCCTGCGGGTCCGGGTCCGCGCGTCTCGCATCGGGCTTCAGCTTGCGGGTGAAGAACGCGTTGAAGTGCTGGTAGGCGAACGGATCCGGCTGCGCGGCCTGGCTCATGTCCACGTCGTAGCGCTTGACGATCTCCCCGATGAGGAAGTTCTTCCACGGGGCCCATTCCCAGCGCGTCGCCTGGTAGACGATGCGGGAAAGGAAGCGGTGGGGGAGGATGTACTGCAGCAGGACGTTGGGCTTCATGCGCGGGAGTATAGGGGAGCGCGCCCGATCCACCACCCTCGTACCCGTCGCTCGGCGTAACCATTCCTCCACGCCCGTTTAATGGTTCGCGCGCGATAACCGCGCCGGGACGACCCGTTCGCTGAGCAACGGGCCGATGCCGCGCAGCGGCCACGAGGGCCGGGGCGCGGGCGAGCAGGGGGGGAGCCTGCGGCCGTATCTGGACGTACCACGCGCGCCAGAACCACCGGACATCGGTGGTCGCGACGGGGTAGACGACATGGAATCGTGGCACGCGGCAGCACGCCCCTCGCGGGGCGGCATCGGGATGCATCGCGTTCTCTCCGCCGGCATCGCGCTGGCGCTCCTCGGCACTCCGGTCGACGCCAGCGCGCAGACCGTCACGTTGCCGGCCTACAACCCGGTCGACAACGACGCGAAGGTCGGCCAGACGATCGTCGATCCCGGCGGAACCGTCACCCTTAGTGGTAACCAGCAATTCGTGCCCGGCATCGCGGGCGGGCAGGAGACGACTCTCGGCGCCCTCGACGCGCTGGGTCGCATCCAGTCCGGCAAGGAATGGATCGGCGCGGCGCGGCTCAATCCCGGCACGCAGAACTTCGGCGTGAGCGTGCCCGACCCGATCACGGGTGGACGGCGTGTCGTGTCGGCCTACAACTCCGCGAACCTGGTGCCCCTTACTCCCTACACGGAGGCCAGCACCGTTCCCGACACGGTGGACGTCGAGGATCAGCAGTACCTCGACGCGCGCATCGGGACGGTGACATCGGCGGGTGGCCGCCTGAACGTCGCCATCGGACAGCCGGGCGCCGAAAGCGGGGCGTCGACCAACGCGTGGACGATGGCGGCGAAGCAGAGTTCGCTGTTCTTCGCGGACGGAACGGGCGGCGCGGCCAGCGACATCGAGTGGACCTCCAGCAACCGCATCATCTTCATCGGCCAGGTCGCCGAGCCCAGCGTGCCGCAGACGTTCGGCGTCACGTTCGTCTCGCATTACGGCGGGACGTTCGCCGTCACCACCACCGACGGCGCCAGCACGACGCACACGGTGACCAACGACGCGGAACTGCGCGCGTACAACGATTTCCTCATCGCGCAGATGCAGGCGGGCAACCTCGATCCCGCCCGTTACGGCGCGCTTTTCGCCCTTGGCTACACGTCGACGACCGAGCAGATCGTCTATGGCATCACCGCGGACAGTCCGCCCGACGAAGTCGCGCAGCCGATCGGAAATCGCATCGCGATGCACCTCGTCGGATCGAACGCCCACGGGCACGTCGCGGCCGGCGCGACGCTGGAGGTGCAGAACGCGAACAACGGCGCGGTGCGCGCGGAGGGTGGGGCGAGCGCCGTCATCGACGGCACGCTGGCCACGGTGCACGCCACCGGCGACGGCACGGCGCTCCTGCTGACCGGTGGCAGCACGGGCACCAACAACGGCGTCATCAATGGCAACTTCTTCCGCAACGCGGCGGGGCTGATCATCAACGGACAGGTCGGCTCGAACGTCGTCGACGTGGTCGCCGGCAGCACGTTCGACAATCCGGGGATACTGAATCTCGCCACCGGCGCGACGAACGGCGCCGGCAAGTCGACGGGCATCCGGGTGGGGGCGGGGAGCGTCGCCACGAACGCGGGCATCGTCAACGTGGGCGTCACCGGCTCGCGCTCGAACGGTTCGATGGACGGCGTGTACGTCAACGACGCGACCGCGCGCTTCACCAACACGGCCACCGGCACGATCTACATCGGCCGCGGTCCGCAGACCGATCCCGCCGCGCCGTCGTTCGACATCGCCGTGAACCAGGGCACGCTCACGACCGGCATCAACGTGCCCGTCGCGGGCAGTGTCACCAACCTCGGTCGCATCGCGATCGGTACGTTCACGCAGAACGCGGCGGGCATCCTCGTAACGTCGCCGACCGCCGTCGTGAACAACGCGGGGATCATCGACGTCGGCGGGCGCGCCGCGGCGGTGCCGCGCGAGAACGTCGGACTGCTCGTCCAGAACGGTGGCGCGGCGGGCGGCGTCACCCACAGCGGCACGATCAACCTGTCCGGCGTCAACGGCACCGGCGTCAAGGCGCTGTCGACGGCCGGCGTCGCCTCGCTCGTGTCGTCGACGGGCATCATCAACGTCGCCGGCGGTGCGGATCCCGCGAGCGGCACGCGCAACTACGGCGTCTGGGCCGAGGGACAGGGCGCGGCCACGGCGCGGGCCGACGTGCGCGGCGCGGTGAACCTTCTGGGCGACGGTGCCATCGGCATCCACGCGCGCGGCCGCGCGACGGTCGACGTCGCGGCCGGCGCGGCTCCGGCGTTCGCGTCGGGCACGCGGCAGATCGGGTTCTTCGCCTTTGGCAACGACGCGCACATCAACGTCAACGGCGGTTCCACCCTCGATGTGTCCACCGCGCAGTCGACGCTGTTCCGGCTGGATATGGGCGCCGACTTCGACGGCACGGGCCTGACCATGCGCGCATCCGGCGCGCAGTCCATCGGGATACTCGGCAGCGGCACCGGCTCGGTGCTCAACACGAAGAACGCGGTGATCACCTTATCGGGCGCCGCCGCGCAAGGCGTGATCGCGGAGGGCGGCGCCAACGCGACGATCGATGCCGCCACCACGATGTCGCTGACCGGTGCGGGAGCGATCGCCGGCATCGCGGATGGGCAGAAGCACGCGTTGACGGGCGCCGCGACGGCCTCGCCGCTGGCGTCGACGTCGCTGACGAGTCTCGCGGCGCTCGACGCGTCGCAGGCCGGCGTCATCGGCTACATCGCACGTAACGGCGCGTCGCTGTCCAACGCCGGCGCGATGCGTTTCACCGGCGCGAACGCCACGGGCTTCATCGTGGAAACCGGCGCGCGCGGGACGAACAGCGCGACCGTCGATCTCTCCGGGCCCGCCGCGACGGGCGCGCTGCTGCGCTCGGGCGGCACGTTCGCGAACGACGGTTCGATCCACGTGGGCAGCGGCACCGGCGTCCGCGTCGAGGGCGCCGGAACCCAGCGCCTGAATCCGGCCGGCTCGATCGCCGTGGACGATGGCGTCGCGGGCGTGCAACTGCTGGACGGGGCGGGCCTGCTGCTGGGCGCGGGCGATTCGGCGATCGTCACGCGAGGTGGCGCGCACGGCGTGCTCCTCGATACGGGGGCCACGTCGCTGACGGCCAACGGCACGACGATCGCCACGCTGGGCTCGGGCAGCGCGATCGAGAACGCCGCGGAGATCGCGGCGATCACGCTGAGCGGCGCCACCCTGCGCGTCGGTGACGGCGCGGGATTGCGTACGGCGACGGCGATCGACCCCGCCTCGACGGCGACCGTGGACATCGAGGGCAGGGGAACCGGTTACGCGTTTCGCCGGGCGGATGGGAGCGTGGCCGATGGCGCCCTCACCGTCGGCCCGGGATTCGTCATCCATGCCAACGGTCCCGGCGCGACAGGGATTCAGGCGCTCACCACCGGCGCCGTGGTCTCGTCCGCCGCCGTCGACGTCCGTGACGTCGCGGGTGGCTCCGCGCTCGTCGCCGGCACGTCGTCGTCCGTGACGAACGGCGGCGTGCTCATGTCGTCGAGCACGGTGTCGCCCGTGGTGGACCTTGCCAACGGTGGCGGCACGCGGTTCACCAACGGCGGCATCATCGCGGCCGCGACGCCCTCGGCGATCGCCGTGCGTGGCGCCACGGGACGCGACGCGATCGCGCTGGCTTCCGGCGCCGTGCGCGGCGACGTGGCGACGGGCGACGGCGGCGACACGTTCGCGTGGACCGGCGGTACGCTCGACGGCGGACTCACGATGGGCGACGGCGCAGGCAACGCGGCGACCATCGGCGCCGTCGATACCGCCACCACGTATCACCTCGTGGCGGGCGACGGTGGCGGCAACACGCTGACGTTCGACAGCACGCAGGCCCGGGGCGGTTCGTTCACGGCCGACACGCTCGCCAGGGGCGTCAATCTCGGCTCGGGCTGGAACACCATCGCGTTCACCAACGGCGCGTCGTTCACGCTCACCGATCACCTGCGCCTCGCGAACAGCGACGTGACGATCGACGCGTCCTCGACGCTGTTCGCCGGCGACGGCGTGCATCCCGTCATCGCCGGCGCGACGGCCGGTTCGGCCAGCGTCGCGAACGCGGGCCTGATCGATCTCACGAATGGCAGCGGCTCGCCGGGGAATTCCCTCACCATCGATGGAAACTATGCCGGCGGGCCCGGCCGCCTTCGCCTCGTCAGCCGCCTCGACGCCGGCGGGTCCCTCGCGGCACAGGCGACCGACCGCCTGCTCGTGCAGGGCGATGCGTCCGGCGAGACGCGCATCGACGCGATCGCCGCCACCGCGAGCACGGGCGCGTTCACCGATACGGATGCGAGCGGATACGTGGCTGCCGGCGAAGGCATCTCGATCGTGCAGGTCGCCGGCGCGTCCGCGGGCGGCGCGTTCCGTCTCGACGGCGGATACCTCGCCTTCGGCCCCTGGCAATACGGGCTCTACGCGTTCGCGCCGGAAGCGAGCGACGTGGCGCAGCGCGTCGTCGGCGGCAGCGGCGGCTTCTGGGATTACCGGCTGGCCAACGTGATCGTCTGCGATGGACCGTGCCCCGCGCCGACGACCGCGTCGCCCGCCCCGACGCCAGCCGCAGGCACGCCGTACGTCGCGCCGGCGGCGGGTGTCGCGCCACTGGCACGGGTCGAGGCGCGGGCGGCCGTCGTCCCGCAGGTGCCCACGTACGTGGTGTCACCTTCAGCGCTCGCGATGTATGGGTACCGCACGATCGACAACCTGCACCGGCGCCTCGGTGAGATCCGCGATGCGGATGGCGACGAGGGGCTCGGCGGCGACACGTTTGTACGCTACCTCGGCGGCGACTATCACTACGCGACCGACCGGTCGTTCCGCGATTTCGGCTTCGACTACGATCTCGACATGCGCGCGGTGCAGGTGGGTGCGAACGTCTTCGCGGTGGACGCGGAACGTTCGGCGCTACGCGCGGGAGTCGCCTACACGCACGGCACGACACGCCTCGATCCGAAGGCCGCCGACGGCTACAGCCATGCGAAGTTCACCTCGAATTCCATCGCGATGTTCGTGACCTGGCAGCACCGCGGCGGTTACTACGTCGACATCGTGGCCTCGGGCGACCGGCATCGTGGCGACGTTGATACCGCGCGTGCGAAGGATGTCGCACGGCTACGCGGCAGCGGCTGGACAGGCTCGGTCGAGACGGGCTATCCGTTCATCCTCGACGGCGGTTGGCGCATCGAACCGCAGCTGCAGCTCGTCCGCCAGCACATCGGGCTGCGAGACCAGACCGATCGTGACGCCACGACCACGCATTACGACGCGTTCGAACAGACCGTCGGCCGGGCGGGGCTGCGCGTCGACCGCACATGGCTTACGGACTCGGGCGACAGGGCGACGCCCTACGCGCGCGTGAACTATGTACGCGGATGGGGCGGTCGTCCGGACGTCACCGTGGGTGCCGCGGGATACGACGTATCACGGCGGTTCGCGGGCGGCCGCTTCGGGAGGCTGCTGGAATTCGGCCTCGGCGGTACGTACACGTGGATTCGCGGGCTGGCCATTTACGGCGAAGCCGACTGGCAGAAGAACCTCGGCGACGCCGGCGCACGCGGCTGGTCCGCGAACATCGGCGTGCGCTGGACGTTCTGACGCGCTACGACGACGCGGTCGCGACCTCGGTGGTGAGGAAGTCGATGAAGGCGCGGACGCGGGGTGGCACGAACCGACTGTGGGGATAGAGCAGGTTGTAGGGGCGCGAGCGGCCGCCGAGTTTCGGTAGTACCTCGACCAGCGTGCCGTCGGCCAAGTCTTTCTGCACGACGAAGCGGTACGCCTGGAACAGCCCCGCGCCGGCGCGGGCGAGCGTCACGCCGCCCAGGACGTCCTCGGCCACCGTGTACGCGCTCTCGGCCTCGTACTCCACATCCTGCCCGTTCTCGCGGAACAGCCACGGGATGCGGCGTCCGCTGCTGGGCAGGTCGAACTGGATGCATTCGTGCCCGGCGAGGTCGGCGAGCGTCTTCGGCGCGCGCCGCTCCTTCAGATACGCGGGCGATGCGACGACGACCAGCGGCGCGTCTTCGAGATGCCGAACGATCATCGTCGAGTCCGCCTGCGGGCGGACGCGGATGGCGAGGTCGAAGGCCTCGTCGGCGAAGCCGATGTTGCGATTGCTGATGTGCAGGTCGAGACGGACGTCGGGATGTTCGCGATGAAATGCCGGCAGGAGCGGCAGAAGACGGTAATGGCCGTACGTCGTCGGCACGCTGATGCGCAGCCGCCCCGATAGTCGCGTTTCCTCGCCGGTCGCCATGCGCTCGGCGTCGGCGAACTGCGCGAGCGCCTGGCGGCACTGCTCCATGTAGACGCGGCCGGCGTCGGTGAGCCGGATCTGTCGCGTGCTGCGTACGAACAGTCGAATGCCCAGCCGCGCTTCGAGTCGCGCCACCGCGCGGCTCACCGCGGCGGGCGTGACGCCTGCCGCGGTGGCCGCCGCCGTGAATCCACCCAGCTCGCCCGCCAGGCAGAAGAGCTCGACGCTGCCCAGCATCAGGTCGTCGAATTGCCTGTGCATGGATTACACCATGTAACGATTCAATTGCTTCCGATCTTATTTATCCGCAGGTCGCGCATCAATAGATTATTCACCAGCCCGGGGGCCAACCCGGATCGGTGAACCTGCAGCGGAGCACATGCCATGCCTTTCATCAGCGTTCGCATCACCAAAGAGGGCAACACGCCGGCCCAGAAGGCGCAGGTGATCAAGGAGATCACCGACACGATGGAGCGGGTCCTCGGCAAGGCGCCGGAGCTCACCCACATCGTGATCGAAGAGGTCGCGATGGAGGACTGGGGCTACCGCGGCGTGCCCACCTCGACGCTCAGAGGGCCGGATCCCGGTCCTGCGTGACGGTAAGGAACAGGGCGGTCCGGGAACGTCTTTCCAAGCCGCCACGTCACGGCCGCCGGAAGCTTGGCGGAGCGTTTCCGGAATATCCCTCCCTGCTCGCACCGGGACGGGAGCGGCTCCCATCCACCCGCGGAGGTTACGTCATGAAAAGGCCCTTCCTCGCCATGCTCCTGGCGGTCGGCACGTTCGCCGCCTCACCTGTCTTTGCCAACGATGCTGACGGGCCCGTGGCAACCGGTCGACGGGAGATCCTCGTGGACAAGGTGTCGCCGGCGTACTGGCGAGTCACATTGCACAACCCGCCGTTCAACATCTTCGGGCCGGAGACGATCCCGCAGTTGAACGAGGTGATCACCGCTATCGAAAAAGACCCGGAGCTGCGCGTGGTGGTGTTCGAAAGCGATGTGCCGGGATTTTTCCTCACGCATTACGACTTCGTTCCGCCGCTGAAGGCCACCACGAGCATGCCGAACGGACCTCTGGGCATGCCGCCGCTGCCGGACATGCTGATCCGCCTGAGCAAGGCCCCGGTGGTATCGATCGCAAAGATTCGCGGACGCGCCTCCGGTGTCGGAAGCGAATTGTCGCTGGCGAGCGACATGCGCTTCGCCAGCCGGGAAAAGGCATTGCTTTCCCAGTTCGAGGTTGGCGCGGGCTTCGTGCCGGGCGGCGGCCCGATGGCCCGGCTCCCGGAACTCATGGGTCGCGGGAGGGCGCTGGAAGTCGTGCTCACCGGTAGCGACATCGACGGCGATCTCGCCGAGCGCTACGGCTACGTGAACCGGTCGCTGCCGGACGCGCAGCTGGATGCTTTCGTCGATGCGATGGCGCAGCGGATTTCGCGCTTCGACAAGCAGACGCTCGCCGACATCAAGGCGGAAGTCGACGCGGTGAGCCTCCCATCGAACGAGCGCATCGCACGCGGCTGGGACAGCTTCATCCAGTCCGTCCAGCGTCCGGCGGCACAGACACGCATCACGGAACTCATGAAAGAGGGCCTGCAGAAGAATCCCGACGTCGAGCGGCGGTTGCCGGTCTACACCGGACGTTTGACGGGCACGACGCCCGAAAAATGACGCGTCACACCAGCGACATCCCCGACCCGGATCTCGCGATCCGGGTTTTTTTTGCCTTTCATCCACCACACAGCGAGAAACATCATGAGCAACGTACAGAAAGTAGCGGTCATCACCGGCGGCTCCCAGGGCATCGGCGCCGGCCTCGTCGAGGGCTATCGCGCCCGCGGTTACAACGTCGTCGCGACCTCACGTTCGATCACGCAGGGTCCCGACGCGGGCGTGCTCGCCATCCCCGGCGACATCGCGGATCCGGCCACGGCCGATCGTGTGATCGGCGAAGCCATCGCGCGTTTCGGCCGCGTCGATACGCTGGTCAACAACGCGGGGATCTTCGTCGCCAAGCCGTTCACCGACTACACGGCGGACGACTACGCCGCGATGATCGGTACGAACCTCACCGGGTTCTTCCACATCACGCAGCGCGCCATCCGCCAGATGCTCGTCCAGGGCTCGGGCCACGTGGTGAACATCACGACGCCGTTCGTCAACCAGGCCATCGCCGGTATCCCGGCCGCGCTCGCGAACATCACGAAGGGTGGTCTGACCTCGGTGGTGAAGGAGCTGGCCGTCGAGTACGCGCAGCAGGGCATCCGCGTCAACGCCGTGGCCCCCGGGTTCATCCGCACGCCGCTGCACAGCGCGGAGGCGCTCGAGTTCCTCGGCACGCTGAATCCGCAGAAGCGGGTGGGCGAGGTGAGCGACGTCGTCGACGCGGTGCTCTACCTGGAGTCGGCGGGCTTCGCGACGGGCGAAGTGCTCTACGTCGACGGCGGTCAGAACGCCGGTCGTTGATTCCCACCCGTCGCGGGGCAGGCCGCGATACCGCGAGGGTGCACGTCCGGTGCACCCCCGCGACGCCACGAGGATTTCCCATGAGTGACAACCCGACATCTTTCGCCCTGCAGATCGCCTCCGACGTCATCTGCCCGTGGTGTTACATCGGCAAGCGAAGCCTCGACAAGGCGCTGGCGCGACTGGCGGAGAAGGGCATCGACATCGATGTCGAATGGATGCCGTATCAGCTCAATCCGACGATGCCGCCCGAGGGCATGGATCGCCGCACGTTCCGTAGCGCACGTTTCGGCAGCTGGGCGAACGCCTCGGCGATGGACGCCCGCGCGGTCGCGGCGGGACGCGCCGTCAGCGCGGTCTTCGACTACGACGCGCAGACCCGCACACCCAGCACGCTCGCCGCCCACGCCCTGTCTCGACTCGCGTACGCCGAAGGTGGTTCGTCGCTGCAGCACGACGTGATCGACGCGCTGTTCGTCGCCTACTTCGCGCAAGGCAGGGACATCGGCGATCACGCGGTGCTCGACGCCGTCGCCATGGATAGCGGCATGTCGCCAGGCGCCGTGGAGCGATCCATCCCGCTGCGCGCCGAGATTCCCCGCCTTGAACGAGCCGTACGCGATGCCGGCATCACGGCCGTGCCGAGCTACATGGCCGGCGGCCGGCTGCTCTTCGCCGGTTCGCAGGACGTGGATGGCTACGTCCGCTTGCTGGAAGCCGCGGCGATGGCGGCGGCGTGATACGAGCATCCGATCGTGCCTGCGCATGACGCCGCAGGGATTTGCAAGCCGGAAGCGAGGGCGAGAGGCATGCTCGACGTCGAGACGATGATCGTCCGCGCCGTTGCGACGATTCGTCGCCGCGTCGCCCCATAGCCGGCCCCTATCGACGCGATGAAGAGAATGAATTTCCCTTGCGGGTCGGCTGTACCTAACGTTGCAGCCTCGCCGCGGCGACCGCCGCGGCACGACCTATCGCAAGGGTGATACCTGGATGAGCAAGCTGACCACCGCCTTCGGCGCCCCCGTCGTCGACGACAACAACACCATGACGGCGGGGCCGCGTGGCCCGGCCCTTCTGCAGGACGTCTGGTTCCTCGAGAAGCTGGCGCACTTCGATCGCGAGGTCATTCCCGAGCGTCGCATGCACGCCAAGGGCGCGGGAGCGTTCGGCACGTTCACCGTCACCCACGACATCACGAAGTACACCCGCGCGAAGATCTTCTCGGAAGTGGGCAAGAAGACCGAGATGATGGCCCGCTTCTCGACGGTGGCCGGCGAGCGTGGAGCGGCGGACGCCGAGCGCGACATCCGCGGCTTCGCGCTGAAGTTCTACACGGAAGAGGGTAACTGGGACCTCGTCGGCAACAACACGCCGGTGTTCTTCATCCGCGATCCGCTGAAGTTCCCCGATCTCAACCATGCGATCAAGCGCGATCCGCGGACCGGCCTGCGCAGCGCGAACAATAACTGGGACTACTGGACGCTGCTGCCCGAGGCGCTGCACCAGGTCACCATCGTGATGAGCGAGCGCGGCATCCCGAAGTCGTTCCGTCACATGCATGGCTTCGGCAGCCATACCTACAGCTTCATCAACGCGGCCAACGAGCGCTTCTGGGTGAAGTTCACGTTCCGGACCCAGCAGGGCATCCAGAATTACACCGACGCCGAGGCGGGCGCCGCCATCGCCGGCGATCGCGAGACCCACCAGCGCGACCTCTACGAATCGATCGAGCGCGGCGAGTTCCCGAAGTGGACGCTCTACGTGCAGGTGATGCCGGAGGCCGACGCGGCGAAGACGCCGTACAACCCGTTCGACCTGACCAAGGTGTGGCCGCACGGCGACTATCCGCTGATCGAGGTCGGCGTGATGGAGCTGAACCGGAATCCGGAGAACTTCTTCCAGGACATCGAGCAGGCGGCCTTCTCGCCGGCGGTGATCGTGCCGGGCATCGGCTTCTCGCCCGACAAGATGCTGCAGGGTCGTCTCTTCTCGTACGGCGACACGCAGCGCTACCGCCTCGGCGTCAACTACGCGCAGATCCCGGTGAACGCCGCGCGCTGCCCGGTGCACAGCTACCATCGCGACGGCGCCATGCGCGTGGACGGCAACGGTGGCGGTTCGACGCACTACGAGCCGAACAGCTACGGCGCCCTGCAGGCGCAGCCGGACTTCTCCGAGCCGCCGCTGGATCTGGGTGAAACGGTGGCCAAGCGCTGGAACCACCGCGAGGACACCGACTACTTCTCGCAGCCCCGCAAGCTGTTCGAGATGATGTCGGCGGAGCAGCGCGACGTGCTGTTCGGCAACACCGCGCGGGCGATCAAGGGCGCGTCGCAGCAGGTCGTCGATCGGCACATCGCCAACTGCACCGCCTGCCATCCGGAGTACGGCCAGGGCGTGGCCGAGGCGATCCGCCAGCTGGGCTGAGGCGTCGCGCTCCGTCACTTCGCGCGCGAGCGCGCTCCCACCCGGTGGCAGATGTCTCGCTACCGGCGGGTGGGAGCGCGCTCGCGCGCGAATGGCGCCCTACCTCGCGCGTCACTGAGTCACGGGCAACTCCACATACGTGCCGCTCGCCCCATCGCGAACGATCCGCTGCGTCGCCTTGCGGTAGTCCGCCGGCTTCGCATTGAAGATGTTCGGCACGAAGGTCTGCGGGTTTCGGTCGTACAGCGGGAACCAGCTCGACTGGATCTGCACCATCACGCGATGGCCCGGCTGGAACACGTGGTTCACCGTGGGTAGCGGGATCTCGTAGGGCAGTGGCCGGTCGGGCGTGAGCGCCTTCGGCCGGTCGTATCCCTCGCGGTAGCGCCCGCGGAAGATCTCCATCGCCACCGGCAGCTGGTAACCACCCATCGACGGCTTCTCTTCGACTTCGTCGGGATAGACGTCGATCAGCTTGACGACCCAGTCGCTGTCCGTGCCGCTGGTGGAGGCGAGCAGGTGCACGAGCGGTTCGCCGGCCACGCCCATCGGCTTGTCGAGCACGGGCGACACATAGGTGAGCACGTCGGTGCGCGTGGCGAACTGGCGCTGGTCGTCGACCAGCCATTCGGGCCAGCTTTCCACCTGGTCGGGGACACCGTGCGACCACGGCTGGATCGGGCGCACACGATAGGGCACGGGTTTGGCCGGGTCGGACACGTACTCGTCCGAGCCGGCGGCGGGCAGCGCTTCGCCGAGGCCGCCATCGGCCTGGACGTACCAGCGGTGGTGCACGGGTGCGCCACCGTGCCGGGACGACGACGGCCAGGTATCGAGCTTGCGCCAGACGTTGTCGCCGGTCACGAACGCGTTGACCGGCGCGATATCCGCTCGAGGCGCCCCGTCCTTGAGGTATTGCGCGAGGAACGGGCGGAGGATCTCGCGGCGGAACGTCGTGCCGGTGTCGCTGCCGAGATCGAGGGCGCCGATCGTGTTCGCCTTCTCCCAGGTCTTGGCGTGCCGCCACGGACCGATCACCAGCCACAGCTTCTCGTGCGTCGGATCGCGTGGTGCCAGCGCGCGGTAGACCGCCATGTCGCCATAGTTGTCTTCCTGATCCCAGAGGCTGTGCACGAGCATCGTGGGTACCGTCATCGGCTCTTTGGCGGCGATGCGGTCGAGCGCCTGCTCGGACCAGAAGCTGTCGTAGGCCGGGTGCGCGAGCAGCTTCTGCCAGAAGCCCAGCGCCTCCATGCCGTAGGCGCGGCCGATGTCGCCAGCCGAGCCGCCGCGGAGGTAGAGATCGTAGTCGTCGCGGTAGCCGCTGGACCAGCCGATGTCGCTGCCGCGGGAGTTCACCATGCCATAGATGTAGGGGATCATCTGCTGGCGGAAGGCGCCGCGGTGGAACCAGTCGTCGCCCATCCAGCCGTCGATCATCGGGTTGATCGGCACGGCCACCTTGAGGGCGGGATGCGGGTGGATCGTGGCGACCATCGCCTCGAAGCCGTCGTAGCTGATGCCGATGATGCCGACCTTGCCGTTGGACTCGGGCACGTGTTTCACGAGCCAGTCGATCGTGTCGTAGATGTCGGACGATTCATCGATCGGCGTGGGATTGCCATGACCGCTGGGCGGACGGTTCATCACGAAGTCGCCCTCGGAGCCGTGCTTGCCGCGGATGTCCTGGATCACCCGGATGTAGCCGTCCTGCGCGACGATGTCGGCGGGGTTGTCGTAGCCGCGCAGCATCGTGTCGAGCCGCGGGCTATCGGAGCGATGGCCCATGCCGTCGGCCCCGTAGGGTGTGCGCGTGAGCAGGATGCCGGCGTGCCGGGCGCCCTTCGGCAGCACGATGACGGTGTGCAGCTTCACGCCGTCGCGCATGGGAATGTCGATCGTGCGCCGTTCGTAATCGAAGCCCGCGGTCACCGGCGTGAACGTCGCCGGGATTTCCGTGGGCAGCTCCTTGTAGGTCCGCTCGCCACCGGCCGCCGGGGTCGCGAGGACCCCGGCGGCGAGCGCGACGAAACCGAGTCGCAACAGTGCTTGCATGACGTCTCCGTCAGAAGTCGTAGGTGATGCCGAAGCGGGCGTAGCGCGGCTGCGTGTAGCTGATGACCTGGTTGTAGCCATCGTTGATCGACTTGCTGCTGCCGGACACGGGGTTGCGCTGCTCGGCGCGCTGCTGGTTCAGCACGTTGAACACCGAAACGTTGAAGGCCAGCTTGCGGTCGGCCCAGAGCGGACGGTATTCGACGTTGAGGTCGACCAGCTGCTGCCACGGTTCGCGGCCCTTGGCGCCGTACGCGGACGGTTCGCCGAAGCAGAAGTGATAGTAACTGCCGTAGCCCGACGGATCGCTCTCGTTCGCGCCATAGCGGCCCAGGCAGGACTTCGGTGTGCCCGACTGCACGGTCAGGTTGGCCGAGAGCAGCCACTCGGCGGCGAGCTGGTACGAGCCATAGAGCTTCAGCTGGTGCTTGCGGTCGTTCGGCAGATAACCGTTCGCATAGTCCATCAGCGTGGCGTAATCCCAGTCGCGCGACGCCGACACCGAGCCCTGGCCGACGTCGGAACGCACCTGGCCTTCGGTGTTGCCGTAGCTGCGCGAGTAGAGGTAGTCGATCTTGGCCGCCCACTTGCCGTCGAACGGATGCGACAGGTACAGGTTCAGGCCGTAGTAGTTCCGCTTCAGGTGGCTGAAGCCGAAGTCGGCGTTGGTCACGGTCACGTCGTAGTAGCCGCCGCCTTCCTTCTTCAGCTGGTAGACGTTGGCGCGGCCTGGATTCGAGAGGTAGCAGCTGCCGACCGTGACCACGTCGATGTCCGCGCCCTGGGCGACCGCGGCGCGCGTGATGGCGCCGTTGTCGCAGACGTCGTCCAGCGCGTTGCGCAGTTTGCGCACCGTGGCCTTCGCGCCCCAGATCCATTCCTTGTTCAGCTGTTGATCCATGCCGAGGATGAACTCGTCCTGGTACTCGGACTTGATGTTCTTGGCGCTGACCGTCTTCGGGTCGGGCGGCTGGCCGTATTCGCCGTTCGGCGAGACGGCACCGCCGGTGGAGGAGGCGATGTACGTGATGCCGGTGGGCAGGCCATTACCGTCGATGCCCGTGTACGTGAAGTACTGGTTGGTCGCCAGCGAGCCGGCCGACGTGCGCAACGCGACGGAGGCGGGCATCGCGAGGAAGTAACGGCCCGCGTTGCCGTAGATCTTCATCGTGGAGTCGCCGTTGACGTCCCAGCTGAAGCCCAGGCGCGGCGCCCACTGCGGCCTGGTGAGGTTGAGGTACGGCTGGCCGGAGGGGTTGTAGTTGGTGAACTGGTCGTTGCGCAGGCCCAGCGAAAGCAGCAGGCGGTCGGTCACCTGCCAGTCGTCCATCACGTACTGCGCGCGCTGCTTCACGCGCACCGAGGCGAGCGTGTTGTAGTGGCGGATGTACGCGAAGTAGCCCGTGCCGCCGCCTGGGTAGTTGGCCGGCTTGTCGACGAACGGGCTGTCGCTGATGTTGAGGTTCGGATCCTGATGGCCGTACCACAGCTCGTAGCCGTCGCCGCCGATGGTCGTGCCGTCGTCGATGTCGCGCGAGTCCTGGTTGTCGATACCCGCGGTGATCGAGTGGTCGCCGATGCGGTAGTTGAGGTCGACGCGCAGGTTGCGGTTGGTCGACTCGTGATCGGGGTTGTCGATCGTGTCGAGCGTCTGGCCGTTGCCTCGCGGCGTGCCGCCGTTGAGCGCCGGGTTCTGCTGGTTCAGGCCGCCGATGAAGGGACCGGTCACGCCGGTATCGGGCGGCTCGTTGTAATAGGTGAGCTTCGACTTGCCGTAGAGCGCCGTGAGCGTCAGGTCGTCGGTGATGTAGCTGGTGAACTTGGCGACGTAGACCATGGCCCGGGTCTTGTACGTCGAATCGGTGTTGGCGAAGTCACCGACCTCGTCGGTCTGGTAGTCGTAGTCGTACTTGTTGCCGTTCGTGCGATGGGTCTGGTTGACGCCGGTGAGCTCGAGGATGTTGCTGTCCGTGATGTTCCAGTCGAGCTTGCCGTACCACTTCGGGTCCTTGTACGTGTACTTCGTGTCGTACGCGTGGTTGACGTCGCCGATGCTGTTGCCCTCGCTCCGTTCCATCTCCACGGCGGCGAAGGCGTAGAGCTTGTCCTTGACCAGCGGGCCGCCGGCGTACGCGCTCACGGTGGACGTCCACTCGTGGTTCCGGTCGTTGCGCTGGACGATCGTGCCCGGCGGATGCGGATTGCCGTGGCCGTAGGTGATGTTGCGGGCGCTCGCGCGCGCGAAGTCGGGCTCCCAGAGCACCTGCGTACCCGCATGCCATTCGTTGGTGCCGCGCTTGCCGACCTGGCTGATGACGCCGCCGTCCGAACGGCCGTACATGGCGGAGTAGCCGCCGCTGAGCACTTCCTGCTGGTCGATCGCGCCGTACGGCAGCGTGATGCCGCCGAAGCCGCTGAGCGGATCGGTCGTGTTCATGCCGTTGATGTAGTAGGCGTTCTCGGTGACCGACGAGCCGGAGAAGCTGACGAGCGTGTTGCCCATCGCACCCTTGAAGCTGGTGCTGCCGCGGCTCGCGCCGGGTGCGAGCAGGGCGATGCCTTCGGCGGAACGCTGCAGCGGCAGGCGCGCGAGGTCGCCCGCCGTGATGACGGTGCTGGACGCGACCGTGGCGACGTCGATCTTCGGCAGCTGCGTCGCCGAGACGGTGACCTGGTCGAGCTGCTGCGCGTCCTGCGCGGATGCCGCGGCGGCGGCGAAGGAGACGTCGGTCGCGGCGCCGACGCGCAGCGTGACGTTGTCGCGTGAATCGACGACGTTGCCGTTGGACTTCAGCGACACCTTGTAGGTGGCCAGCGGCAGCGCATCGGCGGAGTAGCGTCCGCGCGGGTCGACCTGGACCTCGCGGACGATGCCGTTGCTGCCTTCGATCAGCACGGTTTCGCCGGCCGCGGCCGGCGCCGAGCCGGCGATGCGGCCCGTGGTGGCCTGGCCGAACGCGGTGCCGGAGAGGACGGCGGCGACCGCGGCGCATAACAGGGTATGACGGAGGGTGGGGCGGGGATGCATGGGAACGCTCCGGGAAGGCATCGTGGTTGGTTTGTATCGATTGAAAATGTGTGGCTTCGGCGGCCTTCCTGGCGCGTCTTGTTTCAGGCGTAGGCGATCTCGCCCACGGCCTTACGGATGGCGGCGATCGCGCGGGACTTCTCGCTGCGACGGTCGGTGACGAGCACGTCCACGCGGTCGGCGGGACACCAGGCGACGCGGCTGCGCACGCCGATCTTGGAATGGTCGGCCGCGATGACGATGCGGCGGGCGTTCGCGCACATGGCGCGCGCGATCTCGGCTTCTTCCATCTCGAAGCTGCTGGCGCCGGCCTTCGCGTCGATGCCGACGGGCGAGAGAATCGCGACGTGCGGCTGGTAGCGCGCGATCTCGGCGACGGTGGCCGAGCCCTGCGTGCAGCCGATCTGCGCGTTGAACCGCCCGCCGAGGAGGTGCACCTCGTTGGCGTCGCGCGTCGCGAAGCGCGCGGCGACGTCCACGGCGTTCGTCACGATGGTGAGGCCGCTGCGCGTGGCGAGCGCCTCGGCGACGAGATTCATCGTGCTGCCCGCGTCCATGAAGATCGTCTGGCCGCTTTCGACCAGGCTGGCGACCTTCTTCGCGATGGCGCGCTTCTCGCGCACGCGGGTGGCATGGCGCACGTCGATCGGCGGCTCGTCGCCCGTGAGCACGGCGCCGCCGTGCACGCGACGGATCTCGCCGCGTTCCGCCAGTTCCACGAGATCGCGGCGAATGGTCTCGCGCGAGACGCCGAGCTCGGCGACGATGCGCTCGACGGACACCTGGCCGCTCGTGCGCAGCAGGTCGCGGATGCGGGAATGCCGTTCTTCATGCCACATGGTGTCGGTCCTTGAATGCGTGGAGGAGGAGGCGCATCGCGCCGAGCGCGAGGGCGCCGGCGATCACGACGCACATCGCATAGGCCGCGGCCTGGGCGAGGAAGCCGTTCTCGTCGAGGCGCATCACGGTCACGGAGGCGAGGCCGAGTGTCGGTGTGACGAGGAAGATCACGCCCGACAGCGTCACGAGCGAGCGCATGAACAGGTAGAAGAAGGTGGACACCGCGGCGGGCACGGTGAACGGAAGGATGGCGTCGCGCAGGACATGCCGCATGCCGCCGCCGGACGTCACGACCGCGTCTTCCAGCGCCTCGGGCGCCTGGCGCATGCCGGTCTGCATCGTGAGGAACGACTGCGCGTGGTAGTGGTAGAGGCTGCACGCCGCCACCAGCGCGGCGCTGCCGTAGAACACGCCGGACAGCGCGCCGTGGTTGAAGGCGAGCACGTAACCGAGGCCGAGCACCATGCCCGGCACCGCGGCGGGCAGCGAGGCGAGGAACTGCACGGGGCGCGACAGCGTCGCCGGCGCACGGCGCAGGCCGGCGGCGAGTGCGAAGACCAGCGGCGTGCCCGCCACGGCGGCGGTCAGGGCGACGCCGAGCGACGTGGCGACCGGTCCGTAACCGTCGGGCATGCCGGTCGTGTAGTTCGCCAGCGTGAGCGTGCGGTCGTAAGGCCAGAGCTTCACGACGCTGACATAGGCCACGGTCGCGACGATGGCCACGAGCGGCAGCAACGCGATGACGGACACCACGCCGAGGAAGAGATCGCGCGGCGCGTTGCGTCGTGGCACGAGCGGTTGGCCCGGGCGTGCGTCGCCGCTGTCCTGCCGCCGCTTCGCGAGGCGGGCGAGTCCGACGGAAAGCAGCGCGGGAGCGAGCAGCAGGACCCCGAGCGTCGCGCCCATCGCGAAATCGAGCTGACCCACCACTTCGCTGTAGATCTCCATCGCCAGCACGCGGTAGCTGCCGCCGACGACCACCGCGCTGCCGAAGTCCGTGAGCGTTTCGGTGAAGACGAGGAAGGCGGCGGCGAGCAGCGCGTAGCGCAGGCGTGGCAGCGTCACGTCGAGGAACTGTCTCCCGTCGCCCGCGCCCATCGACGTGGCGGCGTCGTAGTGGCGCGCGGGCGTTCGCGCGAGGGCGGCGGAAACGATGATCGTCACCTGCGGCAGGCCGTAGAGCGTGTTCGCGAGCAGCAGGCCCCAGAATCCGTAGATGTCGGTCGGCAGGCCGGTGAGCCGATGCACGAGCCCGTTCCGGCCGAGCAGGCAGACAAGCCCGAGGCCGAGCACGAGCGACGGCGCGAGCATCGGCAACAGCAGCGCGCCGCGGATGAGCAACTTGCCGCGCAGGCGGGAGCGATGCAGCGCCATCGCGAGGCACAGGCCCAGGGGGACGGTGGTCGCCGTCGTCGCGAGGCCGATCGCCAGGCTTCGCCACGCCGCGCGGGGCAGGCCGGGATCGTCGAGGAGGCGTGCGAAGTTGGCCAGCGTCGGCGTGCCGTCCGCGTCCGTGACCGCGCGCCACAGCACGGTGGCGAGCGGGTGGAGGAAGAACAGGACGAGGCCGGCCACCGGTACGGCGAGGAGCAACGTCGCCGCGATGGCGCGCGAGCGCGATCGCGGCGCGGTGGCGGCGACGATGGTCATGCGCATACCCAGGCGCCGCGCAGGGCGTCGACCGTCACGATCTGGCCGCGCGGCAGCGAGTCGCGGCCGGATACCTCCACCAGGAGGCGGCGGCCACGCCACGACAGCGTCATCCGCGTCAGGTTGCCTAGGAACGTCGTCTCCTCGATGACGCCTTCGCCGCGCGGGTCGGCGACGACGACGATGTCCTCGGGGCGCAGGCAGAGCTCATACGTCGCTTCGGCGCCGGGAGGGCGGCGTTCGAGGAAGCCGGGCAGGGCGTCGCGCACGAACGCGGTGGGCAGCAGGTTCGCGCGGCCCACGAACTCGGCCACGAAACGCGTGCGCGGTCGTTCGTAGAGGTCGCGCGGCGAACCGGACTGCTCGATGCGTCCATGGTTCATGCAGATGATGGTGTCCGCCATCGCCAGCGCTTCGTCCTGGTCGTGCGTCACCATGATGGTGGGGATGCCCAGCCCCCGCTGGAGACTGCGGATCTCCGTGCGAAGCTGCGCCCGGATCGCGGGATCCAGCGCGGAAAGGGGCTCGTCGAGGAGGAGCATCGCGGGTTCGGTGGCAAGCGCGCGGGCCAGCGCCACGCGCTGCTGCTGTCCGCCGGAAAGTTCGTCGGGGAAGCGCGCGCCGAAGCCGCCCAGGCCGACGCGTTCGAGCAGCTCGCTGCTGCGCGCGGCGATCTTCGCCGGCGACTCGCGGCGAAGGCGCATCGGGTAGCCGACGTTGGCCGCGGCGGTCATGTCCGGGAACAGCGAATACGCCTGGAACACGAGGCCCATGCGGCGTTCGCGCGCGGGAAGGGTGGTGATGTCGCGTCCGCCTAGCGCGATGCGTCCGGCGTCGGGCGTCGTCAGCCCCGCGACGATGCGCAGGAGCGTGGTCTTGCCGCAGCCGCTCGGTCCCAGCAGGCAGACGAACTCGTCCTCGGCGGTGCTGAAGGACACGTCGTCGAGCACCGTGTGCCCGTTCCATGCCTTCGATAGGTCGTCGATCCGCAGGTGCATGTCGCGTTGGTTCCCCTTCGGCCGCCGCGTCAGCGGGTCAGCCGTTTGTACCGGGCGATGAGCGCCGCGCGTTCGCGCGCCGCCGTGGCGAAGTCGCGCGCGGGCAGCGTCGCGACGAGGTCGGCGGGAAGGCCTTCCCGCTGCTGTTCGGCACTGGGCACGCTGCCCGGCGCCGCCACGATTTCCTTGTAACCGCGATACAGGACGGCGGCCTCGGGCGAGGCCGTCCAGTCGAGGAAACGCCGCGCGTCGCCGGGGTTCGACGCCTTCGTCATGAGTCCCGACGCTTCGAGCTCGTAACCTTTGGCGCCTTCGGGAATCACCATCGAGACCGGATAGCCCTGGCGGATCGACTGCATGGCCGAGAACGCGAACGAGATGCCGATGGGGAATTCACCGATGCGCGCGAGCTTGCACGGCGCGGACCCGGAAAGCGTGACCTGTCCGACGTTGCGCGCGATGTCGAGCACGACCTGCATGCCCTTCGGATCGCGACCGGCGTCCGAGAGTGACGAGAGCAGCATGTATCCGGTGCCCGACGAGGCGGGGTCCGGCATGGCGACCTGCCCGCGATAGCGGGGCGACGCGAGATCGGTCCACGTCCGCGGCATCGGCAGGCCGCGCTCCGCGAGCGCTTCGCGATTCACGCACAGCGCGGCGAGGAAGCCGGTGGGCGCGAACCAGCGGCCGTCCGCGGCGCGGAACGCGGACGGCATGCGACCGATGTGGGTTCCCCGCACGGGTGTGAGCAAGGCGGCGATGCGAGGTTCCAGCATGTCGGTCACCGCCATGCCCCAGATCGCGTCGTTGCGCGGCTGCGCCGATTCGGCGAGCAGCCGCGCGGCGAGGTCGCCGCTGGACAGACGCAGGACGCGGACGTCGATGTCGGGGAGCGCCTTCTTCGCGGCGTCGAGGTACACGATGATCTCGTCGCTCTCGAGCGCGGAGTACACGGTCACGGTGCCCGCGTGCGCCGCGGCGGAGCCGGCGAGCAGCAGGATGGCGCTTCCGATTTGGCGGTATGGACGCATGGCCGGCTCGACGGATGGCGGTTCGCTTTACGTGTCACCGGGGCGGAAACGACCACCCACCGGTGTGGCGATTTGGGTATATTTGCAAACCTGTGGCGTCGTCGTCCACCAGAGAATTTTCGTTTTTGTCATCAATCCGAAACGTGTAACCGTTAGATCGCGCACGCTTTCCGCATCGGGAGTCCCGCAAGATGGAATCGTTGTCCGCCGCCGAGCGGAAAGAGTTCGAAACGTTCGCGCTGGCGATCGCCGACAACGCTCGCGCGTTGTCGCTGCCCCGGTTCCGCCGTCCGGTCGACGTGACGCTCAAGGGCGACATGAGTCCGGTGACCGCGGTGGATCGCGGCGTCGAATCGATGCTGCGCGATCGCATCGAGCACGCGTGGCCGGCGCACGGGCTGCTCGGCGAGGAATACGGCGCGACGCGCACGGATGCGGAGTTCGTCTGGTCCATCGATCCGATCGACGGCACGCGCAGCTTCATTTCGGGATGGCCGCTGTGGGGCACGTTGCTGGCGCTGCTCCGGCACGGGCGGCCGGTACTCGGCGTGCTCGACATGCCCGCGCTGGACGAACGCTGGATCGGCCACGTCGGCGTCGGCACCACCATGAACGGCGTGCGCTGCCGTACCAGCGCTTGCGAGACGCTCGATGCCGCGACGCTCTACACCACCACGCCGGACATGTTCACGCCCGACGAGTGGGTGCGCTTCGATCGCACGAGCCGGGCCGCCTACACACGCCGCTTCGGCGGCGACTGCTATGGTTACGGCATGCTCGCGTCGGGTCACATCGACGCCGTGATCGAATCGAACCTCATGCCGTACGACTATCTCGCCATCGCTCCCGTCGTGCAGGCCGCGGGCGGCGTCATCACCGACTGGGAGGGCCGCGAACTGGGCCTCGACAGCGGCGGTCGCGTGGTCGCGGCGGCCACGCCGGCGCTGCACGCGGCGCTGATCGAATCGCTCGCGCGGGACTGATACGGCCATGGTCTCCCACGATCGCCGCCGTTTCCTCCATGCCGCGGGTGCGACCGTGGCGGCCTCGTTCGTCGCGCAGGGATTTCCCGCGGCCATCGCGAAGGCGCTGGCGACGGAGCCCGACCGCCGCACGGGCACGCTCGCCGACGTCGGTCACGTCGTGGTGCTGATGCAGGAGAACCGCTCGTTCGACCATTATTTCGGCAGCCTGCGTGGCGTTCGCGGTTTCGCGGATCCACGCGTGCTCGAGCTCGGTAACGGCGATCCGGTCTGGCGCCAGCCGGTGACGCCAGCGCGCACGAAATACTGGAAGTCGCGCGGCATCGGCGACGATGTCGCATGGGTCTATCCGTTCCATCTCGACACGCACCGCAGTGGCGACCATCACGAGGGCACCGATCATGGCTGGAGCTCCGGCCACGGTGCGTGGAACCTCGGCCGTAACGACCGCTGGATCGAACAGAAGCAGGACGTGCTCACGATGGCGTACCTGCGTCGCGAGGACGCCGCGTTCCACTACGCGCTCGCCGATGCCTTCACCATCTGCGACGCGTACCACGCGTCCGCGCTGGCCGATACCGCGATCAACCGCATCTATCTGTGGAGCGGTACGTCCGATCCGTCGGGCCGGCTCGGACGCAAGGACAACGGTCCCGGCACCGAGGAGCGTCCCGACGCGAACGGTTATACGTGGACGACGTATCCGGAGCGACTCGAGAAGGCGGGCGTCACCTGGCGCGTGTACCAGGGCGGCACCGGCGATCCGGGTTCGCCCACCGACAACTACACGGACAACTCGCTCGAGTTCTTCGCCGCGTACCAGGTGAAGGAGGGCGCCGATCCGTCCGGCGCGCTCGTGCGCAACGGCGTGTCCACGCACACGCTGCGCGACCTGCGTGACGACGTGCTGCACGACCGCCTGCCGCAGGTCACCTGGATCGTCGCGCCGTACAAGTACAGCGAGCATCCCACCTCGTCGCCCGCCGATGGCGCGGCGTACATCAAGCGCGTGATCGAGGCCCTGACCGCGAACGCGAAGGTGTGGAGCCGCACGGTCCTGTTCCTCAACTACGACGAGAACGACGGGTTCTTCGACCACGTCGTCCCGCCCGCGCCGCCGCTGGAGGACGGCGAGGGCGTCGTGTCTCCCGATCTCGTCGGAGGTCTGATTGACGAAACGATGGACCTCGACCGGCATCGCCGGATCGCGTCGCCGCTCGTCCCCGGAAGCGATCCCGGCGGGAAGCAGGTGGTCGGCCTCGGCAACCGTGTCCCGATGATCGTCGTCTCGCCCTGGACGCGAGGTGGATGGGTGTGCTCCGAAACGTTCGACCATACGTCCGTGCTGCGCTTCCTGGAGAAGCGCTTCGGCGTCGAGGAGCCGAACATCAGCACGTGGCGGCGCAGCGTTTGCGGCGATCTTACCAGTGCCTTCGATTTCGGCGGCCGGTCCGATCCGTCGATGCCCGCGTTGCGCGTGCCGACCGGCTTCAGCGGAAAGGCGCCGGTCGCGGTGCCCGGCACGCAGACGATGCCGGTGCAGGAACCGGGCACGCGGCCGGCACGGGCGCTCGGTTACGCGTGGCACCTGCGGCATCGCATCGAGGACGGATCCAGCCGTCTTTCCTTCGACAACCACGGCCGGCTCGGCGCGGCGTTCATGGTCTACGACGGGCTCGACCGGGATGCGCCGCCGCGTCGTTATGCGGCCAGCGCGGGCACCGCGATCGAGGATGCGTGGCCCCTCGCGAAGGCCGGCGACGCTTACGACCGGCGTATCCATGGCCCGAATGGCTACTACGCGGCGGTGCGCGGATTCGCCGACGATGCGCTGGAGGCGTGGGTCCGGGGCGTGGAGGGCAAGCGCGCCGTCGAGGTCGTCGTGACGAACGGCGGCCCGGCCCCGGTCGCGGTGGCGATCTCCGAGGCCTACGGGCCGACGCGGCACGAACTCGCGCTCCCGGCCGGTGCGAGCCAGACGCTGACGCTGGATCTCACCGCGAGCGCCGGATGGTTCGACGTGTCGATCCTGACGCCGCCCACGCCGCGCTACCTCCGTCGCTACGCGGGACATCACGAGGACGGGAAGCCGGCAACCAGCGATCCGGCACGTTCCGCCCCTGCGATCGCCTCGCCGTAGGCACCGGCGTGCGCCGGTGCGACGTCGAGGGAGCGGGTGGCGTCCGGCAAGGTTCCCTCACCGTCGCACCGTCGCACGCCGGTGCCGACGTCGAGGGTGCTGGTGGCGTCCGGCCAGGTACCCCTCACCGTCGCACCGGCGCACGCCGGTGCCTACGGCGAAGCGCCCGGCCCGGCGAAGGCCGCCGCGTGTCCCCGGACGGCTATACTCACGAGCCAGCCCCACCGAATCCCCCCGACCGTGACCAGCGAACTTTCCTCGATCATCGATTTCATCCGCTACGGCGCCAGCCGTTTCTCGGCCGCCGGCCTGACCTTCGGGCACAGCCACGACAATCCGATCGACGAGGCCACGCATCTGGTGCTGGCCGCGCTGCACCTGCCGCCGGACATTCCGCCGGCCTACGGCGCGGGCAAGCTGGTCGCCGCCGAGCGCGAGGCCGTGCTGGCGCTGATCGAGCGCCGGGTCGTCGAGCGCGTGCCGGTGGCCTATCTCGTGGGCGAGACCTGGTTCGCGGGCATGAAGTTCAAGAGCGACCGCCGCGCGCTGGTGCCGCGTTCGCCGATCGCGGAGCTGATCGAGAGCCGCTTCACCCCGTGGCTGGACGATCGCCACGTGGAACGCGCGCTCGACATGTGCACCGGCTCGGGCTGCATCGGCATCGCCATGGCCGAGTACAACCCGGAGTGGAAGGTCGACCTGGCCGACGTCAGCGACGACGCGCTGTCGCTGGCCAACGAGAACATCGTGTTCCAGCACGTCGAGGACCGCGTGCGCGCGGTGAAGTCTGACCTCTTCGCCGGCCTCCAGGGCGAGGTCTACGACCTGATCGTCTCCAACCCGCCGTACGTCACCAACGACGAATACGCCGCGATGCCGGCCGAATACAGCCATGAGCCCGTCCTCGGCCTGACATCCGGCGATGATGGACTGGACCTCACGCTGCGCATGCTCGACGAGGCGGCCGACCATCTGAGCGAGGACGGCCTGCTGATCGTCGAGGTGGGCGACAGCGAGCATGCGCTGGTCAACCTGCTGCCCCGCGTCCCGTTCGTGTGGCTGGAGTTCAAGGTGGGCCAGATGGGGATCTTCGCGCTGGAACGGCGCGACCTCGTCGAGCATGCCGCCGACATCGCCGCCGTTCGCGCCGCAAGAAACTGACCTTCACCGGAAGTACCGTGTCCTCCAATACGTTCGGCAAGATCCTCTCCGTCACCACCTTCGGCGAAAGCCACGGCCCGGCGATCGGTTGCGTCGTCGACGGGTGCCCGCCGGGGCTCGCGCTCGAGCCCGGCGAGTTCCGCGCCGACCTGGAACGCCGCGCGACGGGCCGCTCGCGGCACACGTCGCAGCGGCGCGAGGCCGACGATATCGAGATCCTCTCCGGGGTCTACGAGGGCGTGACCACCGGCACCCCGATCGCGCTGCTGATCCGCAACACGGATGCGCGTTCGAAGGATTACGGCAACATCCTCGACACGTTCCGCCCCGGCCACGCCGACTACACCTACTGGCAGAAGTACGGCGTGCGCGATCCGCGCGGGGGTGGGCGATCCTCGGCGCGCGAGACCACCATGCGTGTGGCCGCCGGTGTCATCGCGAAGAAATGGCTGGCACAGCGCCATGGCGTGACGGTGCGCGGGCACGTCGCGCAGATCGGCGACGTCGTGCCGCGCGGCTTCGACGCCGACGCGATCGAGGGTAGCCCGTTCTTCTGGCCCGACGCCGCGCAGGTGCCCGAGCTCGAGGCCTACATGGACGCCCTGCGCAAGTCGGGCGATTCGGTCGGCGCGAAAGTCACCGTGGTCGCCGAGGGCGTGCCGGCGGGGTGGGGAGAGCCGATCTACGGCAAGCTCGACGGCGAGATCGCGGCGGCCATGATGTCGATCAATGCCGTGAAGGGCGTGGAGATCGGCGACGGCTTCGCCGCCGTGGCCCAGCGCGGCACGCAGCACCGCGACGAACTCACGGCCGACGGTTTCCTGTCCAATCACGCGGGCGGCATCCTCGGCGGCATCGCGTCCGGCCAGCCGGTCGTCGTGTCGATGGCGTTCAAGCCGACCTCGAGCATCCTGATCCCGGGTCGCAGCGTCGATCGCGCGGGCCAGCCGACCGAGGTGGTGACCAAGGGCCGCCACGATCCCTGCGTCGGCATCCGCGCCGTGCCGATCGCCGAAGCGATGCTGGCCCTCGTGCTGATGGACCAGGCGCTGCGTCATCGCGCCCAGTGCGGCGACGTGGGCGAGGTGCCGCCGCGGATTCCAGGGGCCGTCCGGGAGTAACCGATGAACCAACCCGTCGTCTGGATTTCCCGCCCGTTCTTCCCCGACATCGTCGATCGCCTGCGGCCGCATTTCGAGGTGCGGGCGGAAACCGAGGAGCGGACGTTCGGTAGCGCCGACCTCGCGAAGCACCTCGCCGGCGCCGACGCCGCGATCGTCGGGCTCGCGGAGCGCATCGACGCGGCCGCCATCGCCGGCGCCTCGCGCCTGCGTTTCGTCGCGAACCTCGGGGTGGGCTACAACAACCTCGACCTGGATGCCCTGACCGCCGCGGGCATCGGTGCGTCGAACACCCCCGACGTCCTCACCGAGACCGTCGCCGACTACGCCTGGGCGCTGATGCTCGCCGCCGCGCGACGGGTGGGCGAGGCCGAGCGCTGGCTGCGCGACGGCCAGTGGCACGGCTCCCGCTTCGAGGGCTGGCTCGGCGCGGACGTCCACGGCAAGACGATCGGCATCCTCGGGATGGGCCGCATCGGCCAGGCCGTCGCACGCCGCGCGGCCGGCTTCCGGGCGCAGGTGCTGTATCACAATCGCTCGCGCCTGCCGGCGGAGGTCGAACGCGAATGCGCGGCGACCTACGTCGACAAGGCCACGCTGCTCGGCCGGTCCGACCATCTCATCCTGGTGCTGCCGTACACCGCGCAGAACCACCACGCGATCGGCGAGGCCGAACTGAAGGCGATGAAGCCGACCGCGACGCTCGTCAACATCGCGCGTGGCGGCATCGTCGACGACGCGGCGCTGGCGCGTGCGCTGGCCACCGGCGAGATCGCGGCGGCGGGCATCGACGTGTTCGAAGGGGAGCCCTCGGTCCATCCGGGGCTGCTCGAACGGGACAATATCGTCCTCAGTCCGCACATCGCCAGCGCAAGTCGCGACACACGTCGCGATATGGCGGCGCTGGCTGTGGACAATGTGCTGGCGGCGTTCGGACACGGTCCACACGCCGGCCAGCCACCCACGATCCTCAATCCGGGTGTGCTGGCCGACGCCAGCTGACCTTCCATCCACGCCTGACAAAAGCGAAGCATGAGCAAGAAGACGAGTTACAAGGTGGCCATGGTGGGCGCGACCGGCGCGGTCGGCGAAACCCTCCTGTCGATCCTCGCCGAGCGGGATTTCCCCGTCAGCGAACTGGTTCCCCTGGCGAGCGAGCGCTCGGCGGGCGGTACCGTCGACTTCGCCGGAAAACCGTATACCGTCCAGGACCTTGCGAAATACGACTTCGACGGCGTCGACATCGCGTTCTTCTCGGCTGGCGGATCGGTGAGCCGCGAGCACGCCCCGCGCGCCGCCGCCGCGGGTGCCGTGGTCATCGACAACACTTCCGAGTTCCGCTACCAGGACGACATCCCGCTGGTGGTGTCCGAGGTGAACCCGCACGCCATCGCCGACTACACGGTGCGCGGCATCATCGCCAACCCGAACTGCTCGACGATGCAGATGCTGGTGGCGCTGGCGCCGATCCATCGCGAGGCGGGGATCGAGCGCATCAACGTCGCGACGTACCAGTCGGTGTCCGGCGCGGGTCGCAGCGGCATGGAGGAACTGGGCAAGCAGACCGCCCAGATGCTCAACTTCCAGGACGTGGAGACGGCCAAGTTCCCGAAGCAGATCGCGTTCAACGTGATTCCGCACATCGACGACTTCCAGGCCAACGGCTACACCAAGGAAGAGATGAAGATGGTCTGGGAGACCCGGAAGATCCTCGAGGACGCGTCCATCCAGGTGAATCCGACCGCCGTCCGCGTGCCGGTGTTCTACGGCCACGCCGAGGCGGTGCACATCGAAACCCGCGACAAGATCACCGCCGAACGCGCGCGCGACTTGCTGGAGCAGGCGCCGGGCGTGGTGGTGCAGGACGAGCGCAAGGCCGGTGGCTATCCGACGCCGGTCGGCGACGCGGCCGGGAAGGACCCGGTCTTCGTCGGCCGCATCCGCGAGGACATCTCCCACGAGCGCGGCCTCGACCTGTGGGTCGTCGCGGACAACATCCGCAAGGGTGCCGCGCTCAACGCCGTGCAGATCGCGGAAATCCTGATCGAGGATTACCTGTAATGAACCCTCGCGTCGCCACCTTCCTGCTGCTGATGCTCCCCGCGCTCGCCGCGTCGGCGGCGCAGCGGCCGCAGGACCGGGCGACGCGCGCGGACTCGTCGTCCTCCCGCGCGCGGCTCGATGCCCTTCGCGGGCAGGAGAAACGCGAGGACGCCGAAGTCCGCCAGCTGAAGACGCGTGTGGACACGCTGGAGTCGCACTCGAAGGAGGCCGGGCAGGCGCTGGAGGAACGGGATCGCCGGATCGCCGAGCTCCAGCGGCAGCTGGAGGCCGCGCAGGGCCATTGACCGAAGTACATGTAAGGGGGGCGTGTACGGGCCTCGCGAACGACTCAACGTTGTCGCGTAACTATCCGTAGCCGCTATTGTTAGTTGTTGTCGGGGTGCACTACAGTGGCGCCTTCGCGGCCGATCGCCCGATAGAGGCGCGCCGCCGGCATGGATCCAGTTCGGGGGACGTAACACATGAACCGCACGTTGAAGCTTTCGATCATGCTGGCGTTGGCCAGCTGGGGCGGCACCGCCCTGGCTCAGAGTCTGGGTGCCGTCCAGGTGCGCTCCACCATGGATCAGCCGCTGGTCGCCGAGATTCCGCTCACCGGCGTGTCGGGCAACCTGGGCAACGTCCAGGTGGCGCTGGCGTCGGAGGACGCCTTCCGCCGGGCTGGGCTCAATCGCGGCGGCCTTCCCGTCGCCCTGAACTTCACCGTCGCCAAGGGCGCCTCCGGGCAGCCCGTCGTTCGCGTCACCAGTGCCGAGCCGGTCCGCGACACCTACCTCGATTTCCTCGTCGAAGTCTCCTCGGGCGGCAACAAGGTCGTCCGGGAAGTCACGATGCTGCTCGACCCGCCGGGCTCGCCGATCCACCAGGCGGCGTCGACGGCCGAAGCGCAGGCTCCCGCCGCGCCGCCGTCGCGTACGTCGGACGTGCCGCCGCGGGTGCCGGCGGCCAGCGACGCGCGTCCCTCGCGCACCGCCGAGACAGCTGCGCCGCCGGCGCCGGCTCCCGCGGCGCCCGCTCCCGCTCCCGCGCCTCGCCAGTCGGCGCCGCGCCGTGCGTCCGCCGACTCCTATGGCCCGGTGCAGCGTGGCCAGACGCTGTCCACCATCGCCCGCCAGCATGCGGGCGGCGCGGACATGAACCAGATGCTCGTGGCCCTGCAGAAGGCCAATCCGGACGCCTTCTATCGCGACAACATGAACGCGTTGAAGACGGGTGCGGTCCTGCGTATCCCGTCTGCCGACGAGGTGCGTGCGGAGAGCGCCGACGCGGCGCTCTCCGAAGTCCGCCGCCAGAACGAATCCTGGCGCGCCGGTAGCACCCGCGCGCCGTCGACGGTCGCCGATGCCGCCTCCACGGGCGCGAGCCAGCCGAAGGCGAAGTCCGCCGCCAGCGCCGACGACCGTCTCGCCATCGTGCCGTCGAAGGATGGCGGCGACGCCGCGTCCACCCGCGCCGGAACGAAGGGTGGCACGGGCGACGCCCAGGTCGCCGGCCTCCGTCAGGAACTGGCGACCTCGCAGGAAAGCGTCGCGTCGCTCAAGCAGCAGGGCGCCGAGCTGAAGTCGCGCATCGGCGAGCTCGAGGCGATCGACGCGAAGAACCAGCGCCTGCTAAGCCTGAAGGATTCGGAGATCGCCGAGCTCCAGCGCAAGCTGGCCGAGGCGCAGAAGGGCGCGGCCGTCGCGGCCGCTCCGGCTCCAGCACCGACACCGGCGGCTGCCGCCAGCGCGCCGGTCGCGGCCGCCACGGCACCGGCCACCGCCGCCAGCACCGCGGCAGCCCCGGTCGCTTCCGCGACCGTCGCCACGACCCCGCTCGCGTCCCCGGCGCCCGCCGCGGCGGCGACGGCCGTCGCCGCACCGCCGGCGCCCGTCGCGAAGCCGACCCCGGCCCATGTCACGCCCACGGCTCCCGTCGCCGAGGAAGATCCCTGGTTCATGCAGCCCTGGGCCTGGGGTGGCGGCGCGATCGTCATCCTCCTGCTGCTCGTCGCGGCCGTGTTCGGTCGCAGGAAACCGAAGGCCGCGGCCGCCGTCGCCGGCACGCCGTCGCTCGCCGATCGTTTCGGCCAGGAGCCCACGTTCGGCGACTTCGAGCACACCGACACGATGGACCAGGACCAGCGCGAGATCCTCGACGCGCTGGCGGAGCACCCGGACGACATCGGGCTGCATCTGGAACTGGTCAGCCTGTACTACGGCCGCCGCGACGTCGATCACTTCGAGGCCGCCGCCGAAGCCATGTTCGCCCATGTCGCCGATCCCGAGCAGCCGGAATGGCGCGAGGTGGTGATGATGGGCGAGGACCTCGCCCCGACGCATCCGCTGTTCGGCGGCGTGCCGGTCGACGAGATCGACGATCCGTACGACGACGACACGTACACGGCCGGCTCGCCGCAGCACCCGGATCACGCCGCGGCGCTGGAGGAGTTCGACCTCGGCACGTACGTGACCAGCCCGGACGAAGAGACGCGCCCTGCGACGCCCGCGCCGCAGAAGCACAGCGAATATCACTTCAATTTCGACCTGACCCCGGTGCAGCGCGCCGAGGCGGATCGTCGTCCGCATGCGCCGGAAGTGTTCGACGTGGACGCGCCGGAATCGCCGTATGCCGAAGCGCACGGCACGCATGAAGGCCATGCGGCGTTCGGCGACGTGCTCGCCAGCGAGACGGCCGCCCACGACGAGCCGCGCTCGACCTGGTCGTTCGACGAGGATGCCGATCGCGCGCCGACGCACGACGAGCCGGCCTTCGAGGCGCCGAAGCATGTGGACGAGCTCCCGCGCTTCGACGAACCGCCGCGTTTCGACGAACCGGTGTTCGCCGACGAAGAGCCGATCGGGGATCACGGCCCGGAAAGCTTCAGCGACGACCCGGTCGACACGAAGCTCGATCTCGCCCGCGCCTATCTGGACATGGGCGACGCCGAGGGCGCCCGCCTCATGCTGGACGAGGTGATCGCGGAAGGCTCGCAGATGCAGAAGGACACGGCCCGCCGGATCCTCGACGATATCGTCTGATCGCGAGCACAGGCAGAACAGAAAGCCCCGGCCACCCGCCCGGGCTTTTTTCTTGTAGGAGCGGACCCGGCCGCGACAGCTTTTCGCCGGACGCATCGGGCCCTGCGGCTCACGGCTCCAACGGCGTCGCGGCCAGGTCCGCTCCAACAGCCATCGGTGCGGTGTGGGAGCGGACCCGGCCGCGACAGCTTCTCGCGGGGCGCAGCAGGCCCCGCGGCTCACGGCCCCAACGACGTCGCGGCCAGGTCCGCTCCAACAGCGGCTCGTTGGCGACGGGATGGTACCCTTTGCGGCTCCCACCACTTCCGACCCACCCCATGCGCATCGCCCTTGGCGTCGAATACGACGGCACCGATTTTCTTGGCTGGCAGCGGCTCAGCCACGCGAAGACCGTGCAGGGCGCGCTGGAAGAAGCGCTGACCTACGTCGCGCACGCGCCGGTGGAAGTGACGGCGGCCGGCCGCACGGATGCAGGCGTGCATGGCCGCTGCCAGGTGGTGCATTTCGATACCGACGTCGTGCGCGACATGCGTGGCTGGGTCCTCGGCGCGTGCTCGAACCTGCCGCACAGCGTGGCGGTGACCTGGGCGCAGCCCGTGGCCGACGACTTCCACGCGCGCTTCTCGGCGCGGGCCCGGCGCTATCGCTACCGCATCCTGCCGCGCTTCGTGCGACCGGCGCTCGACGCGCGTTTCGTGGCCTGGGAACGCCGCCAGCTCGACGCCGACGCGATGCACGTCGCGGCGCAGGCGATCGTCGGCGAGCACGACTTTTCCGCATTCCGTGCCGTGTCGTGCCAGGCCGCGCATGCGCGGCGCAACGTGCGGTCGATCCGCGTGTTCCGCGAGGACATCCACGTGGTGGTGGAGATCGAGGCGAACGCGTTCCTGCACCACATGGTGCGCAACATCGTCGGGTCGCTGCTGCCCATCGGTCGCGGGGAGCGCCCGGTCGAATGGATGGCCGAACTGCTCGAGGGCCGGGATCGCGAAATCGCCGGCGCGACCGCGCCCGCGGAAGGACTCACGTTCCTCGGACCGATGTACGAAGCCCACTGGGGCCTTCCGGTGGAGGTGACGCTATGACGCGCATCAAGTGCTGCGGGATCACGCGTGTCGACGACGTGCAGCTCGCCGCGCGTCTCGGCGCGGATGCGGTCGGTTTCGTGATGACGCGCAAGAGCAAGCGGTTCGTCGACCCTTCGACCGCGGCGACCCTGCGCGATGCGGTGCCGCCGTTCGTCGGCATCGTGGCGCTGGTCATGGACGACGATCCCGCCTACGTGGCGGAGGTCGTGCGTGTGCTCCGGCCGGACATGCTCCAGTTCCACGGCGTGGAAACCCAGGCGGAGTGCGCGGCGCACGGCGTACGCTGGCTGAAGGCCATCGCGATGGGCGAGGGCGCGCCGGCGCTCGCGCGCCTGCGCGACTACCCCGCGGCCGCCGGCCTCCTGCTCGACGGGCACGGACTTGGCGAGCAGGGCGGCAGCGGCCAGCGCTTCGACTGGTCGCTGATGCCGAAGGATCTCGCGCAGCCGCTGATCCTCGCCGGTGGCCTCACCGCCGACAACGTCGCGGAAGCGATCCGCGTCGCCCGGCCGTGGGCCGTGGACGTCTCCAGTGGCATCGAGGCGTCGCCCGGCATCAAGGATCGGGCTAAGATGGAACGCTTCATTTCCGCCGTGCGCGCCGTCCCCAGCGCGTGAGCGGCCCCCAGCAGATACCGAGAAGGCAATGACGCAGATCACGGATTTCCACGCCTGGCCCGACGCCCACGGTCGGTTCGGCGACTTCGGCGGCATTTACGTCGCCGAGACCCTGATGGAGCCGCTGGCCGAGCTCACCGCCGCCTACGAGAAGCTGCGCTCCGACCCGGCGTTCATCGCCGAGCTCGATCGCGATCTCAAGCACTACGTCGGCCGCCCGAGCCCGGTCTATCACGCCGAGCGGCTGTCGAAGCACGTCGGCGGCGCGCGCATCGTGCTCAAGCGCGAAGACCTGAACCACACCGGCGCGCACAAGATCAACAACACCGTCGGCCAGGCGCTCGTGGCGCGCTACATGGGCAAGTCGCGCATCATCGCCGAGACCGGCGCCGGGCAGCACGGCGTGGCCAGCGCCACGGTCGCCGCGCGCATGGGCCTGAAGTGCGTCGTGTACATGGGCGCCGTCGACATCGAGCGGCAGAAGATCAACGTCTACCGCATGCGCCTGCTGGGCGCCGAGGTCGTGCCGGTGACGTCCGGTTCGAAGACGCTCAAGGACGCCCTGAACGAGGCGATGCGCGACTGGGTCACGAACGTCGAGGACACCTTCTACATCATCGGCACCGTCGCGGGCCCGCACCCGTATCCGCAGATGGTGCGCGACTTCAACGCGATCGTCGGCCGCGAGGCCCGCGCGCAGACCATCGAACAGTTCGGGCGCCTGCCCGACGTCGTCACCGCCTGCGTCGGCGGCGGGTCGAACGCGATCGGCATCTTCCACGCGTTCCTCAACGACGGCGGTGTGCGCCTCGTCGGCGCCGAAGCCGCCGGCGACGGCCTCGAGACGGGTCGCCACGCGGCCTCGCTCGCCGCCGGCAAGCCGGGCGTGCTGCACGGCAACCGCACGTACGTGCTCTCCGATGCGAATGGCCAGATCGTCGAGACGCATTCGATCTCGGCAGGCCTCGACTATCCGGGCGTCGGTCCCGAGCACGCGTTCCTCAAGGACGCCGGCCGCGCCGAGTACGTCGGCGTCACCGACGACGAGGCGCTCGAAGCCTTCCACCTGCTCGCCCGCACCGAGGGCATCCTGCCGGCGCTCGAGTCGAGCCACGCCATCGCCCAGGCGATGAAGCTGGCGCGCGAGCTGCCGAAGGACGGCATCGTCCTCGCCAACCTCTCGGGGCGTGGCGACAAGGACGTGCATACCATCGCCGCCCGCGAAGGAATCGAACTCTGATGAGCCGCATCGAACGCCGCTTCGCGGCGCTGAAGTCCGCCGGCCGCACCGGCCTGATCCCCTTCGTCACCGCCGGCGATCCGTCGCCGGACGGCATGGTGTCGCTGCTCCATGGCCTGGTGGCCGCCGGCGCCGACGTGATCGAGCTTGGCGTGCCGTTCTCCGACCCCATGGCCGACGGTCCGGTCATCCAGCACGCCAGCGAGCGCGCGATCGCGAAGGGCGTCGGCCTGGCGAACGTGCTGGCCTGGGTGGCCGCGTTCCGCGAGACGGATGACGAGACCCCGATCGTGCTGATGGGCTACCTCAATCCGGTGGAGATGTACGGATACGCGGCGTTCGCCGAAGATGCCGTCGAAGCCGGCGTGGATGGCGTCCTGATGGTCGACTGTCCGCTGGAGGAGTCGCACGTCCTGGAACCGCTGCGCGAGGCCGGGCTCGACCAGATCCTGCTCGCGTCGCCGACGACGGCCGAGACGCGCCTGGCCGCCCTCTGCGAGGCGGCGACGGGCTTCCTGTACTATGTATCGTTCGCCGGCATCACCGGCGCGGCCCAGCTGAGCACCGGCGACATCGCCGAGCGCGTCGCCGGCATCCGCGCCCGGTCGAAGGCTCCGGTCGCCGTGGGCTTCGGTGTCCGCGACGCCGAGGGTGCGAAGGCGATCGGCGAATTCGCCGACGCCGTCGTCATCGGCAGCGCCCTGGTCGACCGCCTCGCCGGTGCGACCTCGGCCGACGATGCCGTCGGCAGGGCAAGGGATTTCCTCGCGCCGATCCGCGCCGCGCTCGACGCGCGCTGATCGGGCGAGCGAACGTACAGGTACCGGAGACACACGATGAACTGGCTGCAGAAAATCATGACGCCGAAGACCCGCGCACCCAGCGCGGCCGGTGGCAAGGGCAAGGTGCCGGAAGGCGTCTGGGAGAAGTGCGCGGGTTGCGGCACGGTGCTGTACAAGCCCGAGCTCGAGAAGTCGCTGATGGTCTGCCCGAAGTGCGGCCACCACCACGCGATCTCGGCGCGCGCGCGCCTGGCGGCCTTCTTCGACGAGGGCAGCACGACCGAGCTGTGGCCGAAGATGGAAGCGGTCGACGCTCTGAAGTTCAAGGACCAGAAGAAGTACAAGGACCGCGTGGCCGCCGCGCAGAAGAACACGGGCGAGAAGGACGCGCTGATCGCGATGTCCGGCCGCCTGCTCGAGCGCCCGGTCGTCGCGGTCGCGTTCGAATTCGCGTTCATGGGCGGCTCGATGGGTTCGGTGGTGGGCGAGAAGTTCGCCCGCGCCGCCGAAAAGGCGCTCGCCGAGAAGAGCGCGCTGGTGTGCTTTTCCGCCACTGGCGGCGCGCGCATGCAGGAAGGCCTGTTCTCGCTGATGCAGATGGCGAAGACGTCCGCCGCGCTGGCGCGCATGCGCGATGCCGGCATTCCGTACATCTCCGTCCTCACGCACCCGACCACGGGCGGCGTGTCGGCGAGCCTCGGCATGCTGGGCGACCTCAACGTCGCCGAGCCGAAGGCGCTGATCGGTTTCGCGGGTCCCCGCGTGATCGAGCAGACCGTGCGCGAGACGCTGCCGGAGGGTTTCCAGCGTTCCGAGTTCCTGGTCGAGCACGGCGCCGTCGACGTCATCGTCGACCGCCGCGAGATGCGCGACAAGCTCGGCGCCATGCTGGGCATCCTGCAGAAGGCCCAGCGCGCGGCGGCGTAATCGCCTCAGCCCCTCACCGTCACCCCGGCGAACGCCGGGGTCCACGGCCCCGGTCCGCGTTGTCACGAATGCGTCGGGGCGATCCACGCGCCAGAGCCGATGTGACGTTGGTCGCAACGGCCAACCGCATCGCGGTGGGTCCCGGCGTACGCCGGGACGACGGATGATGATGCGTTCAGACCAGCACGCGCTCCGCCCAGAGCGACAGCGTGCCGAGCCCGCCGCCGATCGCCGTGGCGGCGATCACGTCGCTGGGGTAGTGCAGCCCGAGCACGACGCGGGATGCGCCGATCAGCGCCGCGAATCCGATCAGGAACGGCGCGAGCACGGGATAGTGCGCCACGGCGACGACCGTGAACGCGACGGCCTGCAGCGTGTGGCCCGAGGGAAAGCTGAACTCGTCGAGCGGCGGGACGTGGGCGATGACGCCGGGACAGGTGCGGAAAGGGCGTGGGCGCCGCGTCCAGCGCTTGAGCACGCGGTAGAGCATGAGGGCGGTGAGGCCCGTCACGGCCATCTGCGCCGCGACGGCGACACCGTGCCAGCCGCCCACGACCGCGATGACGCTCATCAGCGCATACCAGAACACGCCATCGCCGAGCCGGCTGATGGCGCCGAAGAAAATGCCGATGGCGCGACGCGCGCCCCAGCGGTTGGCCGCGACGCACATGCGCCGGTCCAGGTTCGCCCTACGCGGCGACGGCGGTGCTGCGTTCATGGACGTGCTCCTCGGCCAGTGACTGCATGATCGATTCGAAGGCGGCGACGACCGACTCGGGCGAAAGGCTGGCGACCGAGGCGCGCGCGGCACGCCCCATCGCGGCGCGCACGGTGGCGTCGGCGCCGAGGGCGGCGGCGCGCTCGATCAGGCCACCTTCGTTGCCGGGCGCGACCCGGATGCCGTTCTGGCCGTTGCGGATGAATTCCCGCGCGGCCGCCTCGGCGTACGCGACCACCGGGACGCCGGAGGCCATGGCCTCGAGCACCACGTTGCCGAACGTCTCGGTGAGGCTCGGAAACACGAACAGATCGGAGCTGGCGTAGTACGCCGCGAGCTCGTCGCCGCAGCGCGTGCCGGCGAAGATGACATCCGGATGCGCGGCCTCCAGCGCGGCGCGGCCGGGGCCATCGCCCACGATGACGCACCGCGTGCCCGGCACCCGGCGGGCGAGGGCGCGGTATGCGTCGATGACGACGTGCAGGTTCTTCTCGGGCGCGACGCGGCCGACACTGAGGACGACCGGTGCGTCGTCCGTCACGCCCCAGGAGGCGCGCAGCGCGTCGTCGCGACGTTCCGGATGGAAACGCAGCGTATCGACCGCGCGGCGCAGCACGCGCACGTCGTGCACGCCGAGATCGTTGAGTTCGGCGGCGAGCTGGCCCGTCGGCACGAGCGTCGTCTGCGCCCGCCGGTGGAAACGCGCGAGGTAGTGCCGCACGAGTGGAGTCAGCGCGCCGAAGCCGTAGTGGCCGACGTAGAAATCGAACCGCGTGTGGAACCCCGTGGCGACCGGGATGCCCAGGCGGCGCGCGGCACTGACGGCGCTCCAGCCCAGGGGGCCTTCCGTGGCCACATAGATGGCATCCGGCCGGTCGGAACGCCAGCGGCGTTCGAGACGAAACCGTGCGGGCAGCCCGAAACGCAGGCCCGCATAGCGGGGCACCGACGCCCCGTCGACCGCCAGGACATCCATGCCCGCATCGGCCAGCGGCGTCGTCGCGGGGTGGATGGGGCGAACGAGGTCGACGCTGTGGCCGCGGCGGACGATGCCGCGGGCGAGGGACTGGACGGTCAGGGCGACACCGTTGACGTCCGGTGCGTAGGTTTCGGTGACGATGCCGATGCGCATGGCGGTGCCCCTCGTTGCCTGGCTTGGGGCATGGTGGGTGGAAGTCGTGTCGTCGGGATGATCGGCGTGTTACGCGGGAATGACAGGTGAGATGGGGGGGGGGGAGTTGGGAATTGGGGGCGCACTAACGAGCGCCCGAGGGGGCTGCAGCGTTTGGCGTGCCTCGAGGCGAGTGTCACGCCACCGGCCCCTTCGAGCGGCCGCCGTGAACAGCGCCCCCAATTCCCAACTCCCAACTCCCGAACTCAGCGCCCCCAATTCCCAACCCCCAACCCCCGAACTCAACGCCCCCGATTCCCAACTCCCAACTCCCGAACTCAACGCCCCCAATTCCCATCCCCCAACTCCAGACGACCAACTCCCGCCTACCCCCCGCCCACGCTAAACTCTCCAATTGCCCACAAACCCCAACCGCCCCCCATGACCGTCCGCACCCGTTTCGCCCCCAGTCCTACCGGCTACCTGCACATCGGCGGCGCGCGCACCGCGCTGTATTGCTGGCTGGAGGCGCGCCGTCGCGGCGGCGAGTTCGTGCTGCGCATCGAGGACACCGATCGCGAGCGTTCGACGCAGGAAGCCGTGCAGGCGATCCTGGACGGCATGTCGTGGCTGGGCCTCGCGCACGACGAAGGTCCGTACTACCAGACGCAGCGCATGGACCGTTACCGCGAAGTGGCCGACCAGCTGCTGCGCGAAGGGAAGGCGTACTACGCGTACGAGACCAAGGAAGAGATCGAGGAAATGCGCAACGCGGCCATGGCCGCGGGCGTGAAGCCGCGCTACAACGGATACTATCGCGACCGTGACGAGCCGCTGCGCGACGACCCGAACCGCGTCATCCGCTTCAAGAACCCGACCTCGGGTAGCGTGGTGTTCGACGACAAGGTCAAGGGGCGCATCGAGTGGTCGAACGAGGAGCTGGACGACCTCGTCATCTTCCGTTCCGACGGATTCCCGACCTACAACTTCGCCGTGGTGGTCGACGACATCGACATGGGCATCACCGAAGTGATCCGCGGCGACGACCACGTCAACAACACCCCGCGCCAGATCAACATCTACAAGGCGCTCGGCGCGCCGGTGCCCGAGTTCGCGCACCTGCCGATGATCCTCGGTCCCGATGGCCAGAAGCTGTCGAAGCGCCACGGCGCGGTGAGCGTGATGCAGTACCGCGACGACGGCTTCCTGCCGCACGCGCTGCTCAACTACCTCGTCCGCCTCGGCTGGTCGCACGGCGACCAGGAAATCTTCTCCGTCGCGCAGATGACCGAACTGTTCGACGTCGCCGACGTCAACAAGGCGGCGTCGCGCTTCGACGTCACCAAGCTCTCGTGGCTCAACCAGCATTACCTCAAGACCGACGCGCCCGAAACGCTCGGTCCCGAACTCGCCTGGCACCTGGCCAGGATCGGCATCGACGTCGCGCGGGGTCCGGATCCCGCGGATGTCGTGGTCGCGCTGCGCGATCGCGTGCAGACGTTCAAGGAAATGGCCGAGCGCGCGAAGATCTGGTACGGCCCGATCGTCGAGTGGGACGAGAAGGCGGTCGAGAAGCACCTGCGCGCGGAAACCGCGCCCGCCGCGCTGAACGCCGCGAAGAACGAACTCGCCGCGCTCGCGGCATGGACGCCCGAGGCGGTGCACGGCGCGGTCGAACGCGTCGCCGCGTCGCTGGAACTCGGCATGGGCAAGGTCGCCGCGCCGCTGCGCGTCGCCATGACGGGCACGCAGGTCTCCCCGTCGATCGAACACACCATCTACCTCGCCGGGCGCGAGGGCGCGATCGCGCGCATCGACGAGGCGCTGTCGCGGGCGCAGGGCTGATTTGTCCGGCACCCGCCCAAACCCTTGTAGGAGCGGCCTTGGCCGCGATGGGTGCTTGCCGCAAGCACCCATCGCGGCCAAGGCCGCTCCCACCCGACGGTAGGCGCCCATGGACGAACTCCTGGCCAGAGCCATGCAGGGCGTCGATCCGGATGCGCCGGACGCGTCGGTGCGGATCTTTATGAACCTGATGGCGATCGTCCCGTGGACGGAGCTCGTGCTCTGGCAGATCGCGTTCGTGGTGGTCGGCGCGCTGCTCGGCTACTGGCGCGGACGCGTGAAGGCCGGGGTGATCGGTTCGCTCGTGCTGGGGCCGATCGGCTGGATCTTCCCGTTCCTTCCGCGGCGCACGCCTCCACCGTTGCCGGGGTCGAAAAAGCGCTGAAAGGTCCTCATGTTAGGATGATGGACACGAGGATACCGATGTGACCACGCACGCCGCCCACCACCACGCTCACCAGCACCACGACGACGCCCGCGGCTTCGTCGAGGCGGTGGAGATTGCGTCGACCGAGCGCGGCCTGCGCCTCACGCCGTTGCGCCGCGAGGTGCTCGAACTCGTCGCCGGTGCGGGGAAGCCCGTAAAAGCTTACGACCTGCTCGATCGCCTCCGTGAGAAGCACGGCAACGCCGCGCCGCCCACGGTGTATCGCGCGCTCGATTTCCTCCTCGAGAACGGCTTCATCCACAAGCTGGAATCCATCAACGCGTACGTCTCGTGCCATCACCCGGCCGAGGCGCACCAGGTGCCGTTCCTCATCTGCGATACCTGCCAGTGCGCGCAGGAAGTCTGCGACGAACGCGTCGCCGAACTGATCGAGGCGCAGGCGAAAGCCCTCGGCTTCCGCCCGCAGGCCCAGACCCTCGAAGTGCACGGCATCTGCCGGAACTGCCTCGAGTCCTGACACCGCGGTGGTAGGAGCGCGCCCTGCGCGCGACATCTTTTCGCGACAGCGCCACAGGCCCTGTCAGTCTGTCGCGAAGAGCTGTCGCGGCCAGGTCCGCTCCTACAACCACTGAATCGTGGTCAGAAGAACGCGCGCAGACCCACCGAGACGTTCCGGCCCGGCAGCGGCGCGACATCCTTGAACAAGGACGTGGCCGGGCGCGCGGTCTGGTTGGTCAGGTTGTTGCCGTCCACGAAGGCTTCCCACTGGCTGCGTTCGTCATTGACGAAGGTCCAGGCGAAGTGCGCGTTGACGAGCGTGTAGCCGGCCGTGTCCGTCTCGAACGCGGCGATCCTGTCCTGCTTCATGTAACGCACGGCGCCGACGCTGGCGCGGAAGCCGTCGGTGTTCCAGCTCAGCGTGCCGCCGACGCGACCGGCGGGGATGCGCGGCACGTTGCCCGCGCCATCCGAGAGCGTGGCGCGCACGGTGTCGCCGAAGACGCGCAGGTCCCAGTGACCGGAAGGGCCCTTGGCGAGGTGGAAGGTCGCTTCGGCTTCGGCGCCGCGGAACGTCGCGTCGTTCTGCGACCAGATGCGCACCGGCAGGTCGTCCTCGATCTCGCCGGTGTCGGCGAGGTAGATGAAGTTCTTGTACCGGTTGTAGTACGCGGCGATCTTGCCCTCGACGAACTCGCCGTGGAAGTGCAGGCCGAGTTCCGCCTGGTTCGACTTTTCCTTCGTGAGGTCGCTGCCGATCTCGAACGTGTTCGAGGCCTCGTGCGGCCCGTTGGCGAAGAGTTCCTCTTCGGACGGCGCGCGTTCGGCATGATCGAGGTTCAGCGACAGATGCCACTGCTCCGCGAAACGCCAGGCGACACCGGCGGAGAAACTGTTCGGGCTGTAGTCGCGCTTCGGACCGTCGTCCGGATCGACGCTCTGCCTGTCGTGGCGCGCGCCGAGCTCGACCTTGAACGGGCCGAAGTCGCGCTGCTCGGTCAGGAACACGCCGACGCCGTTGGTCGTGGTGGCCGGAACGAAGGTCTCCTCGCCGACGGCCGCGAACTGGCGGTGCTGCGTCTGCACGCCGAACGCGCCTTCCCAACCGGCGAGCGGCTCGTGCGTGACGAGAAGGCGGCCCTGGTTGCTGTTCGTGGTGAAGGTGGTGCCCGGAACGTCGCCTTCGTATTCGACGTGCTGGTACGCGCCATGGCCGAGGCTGAAATCGATCTTCGCGATGCCGTCGAACGGCTTCACCAGGCCGCCCTTCAGGGTGTGGTTGGTCTGCGCCATCTTGATGTGGACCGGATCCTCGCCTTCGGCCGGATCGCCGGGTTCCGCAGGGCTGCCGTAGAGGTCGAGGAAGCGCGACACCGACAGACCGACGAAGCCCCACGAACCGAGCAGCGACGCGCCCACCGAGCCCGAGGTCGTCTTCACCGCGCTGTTCGCCAGCGTGCCCCCGGGAATGTCGTAGTCCTCGTTGTCGCGGTGCATGCCGTCCACGTGGATGGCGAACCGGTCGTTGCCCGCGTCGAGGCGGAGCAGGCCGGTCTTGCCATCCGAGACGGAATCGCCGCGCACTTCCGCGCGCCCGGCGAAGCCGTTGTCCGGGGCCTTTTCGGGAACGCGCCCGTCGACGACGTTGACGACGCCGCCGATCGCGCCCGAGCCGTAGAGCAGGGTGGCCGGACCCTTGAGCACCTCGATCTGGTCGGCGAGGAACGGCTCGAGGGTGACCGCGTGGTCCTGGCTGACGTTCGACACGTCCTGGGACGAGAGACCGTTCTCGAGCACCGCCACGCGCGGGCCGTCGAGGCCGCGGATCACGGGTCGGCCCACCGCGGTACCGAGCGCGGAACTCTGCACGCCGGGGATGGAGGACACCGTCTCGCCGAGCGACACGCCCTTGGCGTCGTCCAGGGCCGAGCCTGCCAGCACCGCCACGGGCGCCACGATCTGGTCGGCCTTCTGACCGCCCGGCACGGCATTGACCACGATGGCGTCGAGCTTGTCGACGTGCTTGCGGCTCTTGCCCTGGGCGTCGGTCGCCCCCACCGAGGGCGGGGTCCCGTCCTGGGCGGCGTCGTCCGCCATCACGGGCAGGGACGTGCCGAAACTCGCGGCCAGGGCCAGGGCGATAAGGGTTCTGCGCATCGGGTGGAGCTCCAGTTGGGTTTTGCAATGTTATAAAGTATCATCGCTTGCCTCGACCCGTGCAACTAGTCACGCTATGTCTTCCATGACCGACTCCGCCGCCGAATCCGAAGTACCGCGCCGCTGGTGGCACGCCGCCGACCGCCTGGGCGCGACGGCGTCCTTCCTGTGCGCCATCCACTGCGCCGCGCTGCCGTTCGTGATCGCGCTGCTGCCGCTCATCGGGCTTTCGTTCCTGGCCGACCACCGCTTCGAAGCCGGTTTCGTCGGTTTCGCCTGCGTGCTGGCCAGCGTCGCGCTCGTCTCCGGCTTCCGGCGTCACCGCCGCCGCCTGCCGTTGCTGCTCGCGGTCCCGGGGCTGCTCCTGCTGATCCTCGGCGTGACGTTCCTGCACGGTGGCTCGCTGTTTCTGCACAGCGTCCTCGTCACGTGCGGCGGTTTCCTCGTCGCCGCGGCGCACTTCGTCAACCTGCGCGTCGACCGCGGCGAGCACGCTGGACACATCCACGGGCCGTCCTGCGCGCACCCGTGATTGTGTAACCGCGTCGCTCGCGCCTAGCCTTCCTTCCCATGGCACACGACCACTCCCATTCGCACGGGCACGCGCACGCCCACGATCACGACCACAGCCACGTCGAGGGCGGCAGCGAGCGCAAGCTGCTGTTCGCTTTCGTGCTCACGCTGCTCATGCTGGTCGCCGAGGCGGCCGGCGGCATCGTGTCCGGATCGCTGGCGCTGCTGGCCGACGCCGGCCACATGCTGGTCGACGCGCTCGCGCTTCTGCTCGCGTTCCTGGGGGCGCGTTTCGCCGCGCGTCCGGCCGACTCGCGGCGCACCTATGGCTACGGCCGCATCGAAGTCCTCGCGGGCTTCGTCAACGCGCTCACCCAGTTCGCGCTGGTGGCCTTCATCGTCTACGAGGCGGTGCAGCGCCTGTTCCATCCGGAGCCGATCCTCTCGGGCGTGATGCTCGTCGTCGCCGTGCTCGGCCTCGTCGCCAACGTCGTGGTGCTGCGCACGCTGCACGGCCACGATCCCGACGACGTGAACATGGCCGGCGCGAGCCAGCACGTGCTGGGCGACCTGCTCGGGTCGGTCGCGGCCGTGCTCGCGGCGCTCGCCGTGCGCTGGCTCGACTGGAACTGGGCCGACCCCGTGCTGTCGATCCTCGTGTCGCTGCTGATCCTGCGCAGCGCCTGGTCGCTCGTCCGCCGCTCGGGCCACATCCTGCTCGAAGGTACGCCCGAGGGCGTCAACCTCGGGGACGTGCAGCGCGAGCTTCACGCCGTCGACGCGATCATCGTGGACATCCACCACGTGCACGTGTGGCAGGTCACCGCCGGCTCGCGCATGGCCACGCTGCACGCCGAGCTCGCGCCCGGCGCGGAGCAGGCGGATCAGGCGCGCGTCCTGACGGCGATCAAGACGTTGCTCAGCGATCGCTGGCGCGTCGATCACGCCACCGTCCAGTTCGATCCGGGCCCGTGCCCCGACGAACTCGAAGGCTGCGGCAAGGCGGGCCCGCACGCGCACTGAGCGGCTCCCCTTGCGCTTTGCGCGGCCGCTGATACGATGTCCGGCCGTTCCTCTTCATCATTACGAATCAAGGAGTTTCCCATGGGCAAGGGCGACCGCCGCACCCGTCGCGGCAAGATCTACCGTTCCAGCTATGGCAAGGCCCGTCCGCACGTGGACGTCGTCTCCGGCGCCGCCGTCGCGAAGCCGGCCGCCGCCAAGCCCGCCGCCGCCAAGAAGGCCGCGCCGCGCAAGAAGGCCTGAGCCTTCGCCACGCGTGAAAAGAATCCCGCCTCGGCGGGATTTTTTTTGCTCAGAGCTCCAGCCGGTCCGCGAATTCGAACGTTCCGTCCGCCGGCGCGGCGATCACGTTCTGCTGGACCATGCCCGGAAAGACGTTGGTGTCGTTGCCTGCGTGGTTGTCGACGTTGAACAGATAGGGCACGTGCGACCAGACGCGGTAGCCCAGCGCCTTGAGCGCGTCCACCTCGGCACGCGCTTCGTCCATGCCCGTCAGGCGCGCGTAGACCAGCGGACGATGGGTGCGGATCGTGTCGCCCGCACCGGCCAGCAGGTCGACCAGCGCGTGCGACTGGTTGACCTTCAGCAGATGCAGGGCGTCGAGGCGCAGGCTGTCGACGGTGGCCAGGCGGACTTTCTCGTCGCCGGCGCGCGTGCCCGGCAGCACCGACGCGAGCGACACCTGGCCCTTGCCCTTGCCGAGCCAGACGGGATGGGTGAAGACGTTGTCCAGTCCATTGATCGCGACGTTCGCGCAGGCCTGCTGAAAGCGGATGCGGCGCGGTTCGGCCACGTGGACCTGGCCGGCCGGTCCCACCGCCTGCGCCATCCAGAGGGCGTGGGCGGCGTAGTCGCCGCCGAATTCGAGCACGGTGTGCCCTTCGTCGACGAGGCCGCTGAGCAGCGTGGTTTCCTGTTCGGCCCACTCGCCGTAGAGCTGCAGCGAGCGGGCCGCCGCCGTCTCGGTAGCGACGGGCGTGGCGATCCCGTAACGGGTGGTCCAGAAGGGTTGGCGGGCATCGCCCGTGGGGCTTGCGGTGATCATGGCGGGTCGGTTTCCGTGGGGGAGGGAAGGCTTTCGTAGAGACGCTGGATGGCGCGACGTCGCGCGAGCGCGGCGCTTCGCCACGCGGGGGATGCCTCGGCGAGGAAGGCATGCACCAGCGCGTGCGTGCACGCGTTCTCGGCGGCGGGTGCGGGCAGCAGCGCCGCGCGTCGCTCCGCGGCGGTCGCGAGGAGCAGGGCCGTTTCCGCATCGGGCTGGCATCGGTAGGCCTCGTCGAGCAGGCGTTGCGCCTCGTCGAGTCGCGCCAGGCGCGCATCGGTCCGGCACAGGGCGGCACGATGGAGCAGGATCTCGCCACGGCGTCGGCGCGCGCGGTCGCCGCCTTCGCCGCCCTCGCTGGCCAATGCGTCACAGGCGGTGTCGGCCTCGTCGAGCCGCGCGCTGGCGGCGGCTCCCAGCGACCACGACGCCCACGCGAGCAGTACGTCGATGCGCGCGTCGATGAGAAGCGGATCGACGGCGCCGGCGAGCCCTGCGGCGAGTTCACGGATCGCGAAGAGGCGGGTCGCACCGCTCAGGCGCTCGATGTTCGCGAGATGCAGCCGGACCAGAAGGGCTTCGGCGTGCGGGCGATCGGTTTCCGCCATCGACGCCTTTACGCGTGCCACGTCGGCCACGATGTCGGTCATCTGTCGCGCCGCGTCGCGTGGTGGTAGTTCGAGGGCGAGCGCGGCGTCGATTGCGGGGGCGAGCCAGCGGGCGAGGTGCTCGTCGTCACCACTGTCGTCGAGGTGGTCGGCGATGAGGTCGCGCCACGCACGCAAGGCCTCGGATGACGCGTCGGCGAGTCTCAGGCGCGGGTACGTCGGGTCGCCGACCAGGAACGGGCCGGCGTCGCCCGCCGCGTTCGCCAGCGCCGTGTGCAGCGTCGGGTACGTCGTCTCGGGTACGGAGCGTCTGTCGTCATGCGGCGGGACGAGCAGATCGACGGCCGGCGCCACCATGTGCAGGCCGGGCGCTTCGTAGCGTGACGGCTGGTAAATCCAGGTCGGTGACGGCGTGGATATCGGGGCCGTGTCGGTCGGCGGCGGCGCGGACGGTTCGCCCGGGGCCTGCTCCGGCGCATCGTCGGCTGGGTCGACGAAGAACGCGGCGATGCTCGGGGCCGGCGACGCGACCGGACGTCGCCGACGACGAACGAGAACGAAGGCGAGCGCTCCGATACCACCGCCACCGGCCAGCAACGCCCACGGCGACCATCGCCAGCGCGGGGCCCATTCGTGGTCGGGAGTCTCCCGGGATGCGGCTGTGGTGACGGCGGCGGAGGGCGCGGGCGCCGGCGGCGCCGACGTCGCGGACGCGACCTGGCCGAAACCCTCCATCGCATCGAGCATGCGGTTGACGTCGCGCATCTGCCGCGCGCGGCGTGCGTGCTCGGCCTCGTGATCGACCGCGTCCGTGCAGGCCGCGACCGTCATCGCCAGGAATCCGGCGATCGCCACGGGGATGCGGCGGATGTGGCGCCGGTCGGGGCGCGGCGATGGGTCCTTCAACGATCTTCCTCCGGCCGCGCGATGGCCTTGCGCGGACGTTCCATGGTCGGACGGCGCCAGAGGCGACGTCCGACCATGTTATGCGGCGGAGCCCGACGGGATCGATGGAAGTTTTCTGAAAAAAGTGCCGGATTTGACTCAGGTCGCGACGCGCTCGCCCGCGATCCAGAGGTCCCGAAGCAGCGACCCGCCGATCCAGTAGCAGAGTTCCGGGAGGTGCTTCACGTTCCACACCGCGATGTCGGCACGCTTGCCCGGCGCGAGGACGCCGCGATCGTCGAGGCCGAGGGCGCGGGCGGCGTTGACCGTCGTGCCACGGAGGGCCTCCTCGGGCGTGAGGCGGAACAGGGTGCAGGCCATGTTCATCGCCAGGCGCAGCGACAGCAGCGGCGAGGTGCCCGGGTTGAGATCCGTCGCCACGGCCATCGCCACGCCGTGGTCGCGGAACGCGCCCACTGGCGGCGGACGCGTGTCGCGCAGCGCGTAATAGGCCCCGGGTAACAGCACCGCCACGGTGCCGGCCGCGGCCATGGCGCGCACGCCGTCGTCGCTCGTCCATTCGAGGTGGTCGGCGGAGAGTCCGTTGTATCGGGCCACGAGCGCCGCGCCGCCCAGGTCGGACAGCTGCTCCGCGTGGAGCTTGACCGGCAGGCCCAGCGCGGTCGCCTTCTCGAACAGGCGCTGCGTCTCGGCGTGCGTGAAGCCGATGCCTTCGCAGAAGGCGTCGACCGCGTCGACCAGTTCCTCGTCCGCGAGCGACGGCAGCATGATGTCGCAGACCAGCGCGACGTACTCGTCGCGTCGTCCGGCGTATTCCGGCGGAAGCGCGTGCAGGCCGAGGAACGTGGTGCGCACGTCGACGCCGAGCACCTCGCCGATCCGCCGTGCCACCCGCAGCATGCGGCGCTCGGCGTCTGGCTCGAGTCCGTAGCCGGACTTGATCTCCAGCGTCGTGACGCCGTCGGCCAGCAGCGCGCGTGCGCGGGGTAGCGACTGGCGCAGCAGCTCGTCCTCGTTCGCGGCGCGGGTCGCGCGCACGCTGGAAACGATGCCGCCGCCCGCGAGGGCGATCTCCTCGTACGTGGCGCCCTCCAGGCGCCGCTCGAACTCCGTCGCGCGGTCGCCGCCGAAGACCAGGTGCGTGTGGCAGTCGATGAGGCCCGGCGTCACCCATGTACCGGGAAGCGATTCGACATGACGCGCGAGCGCATGCGTATCGCCGGGCAGGGCCGACATCGGCCCGGCGAAGGCGATGCGGTCGTCACGCCAGCCGATGGCGGCGCCTTCGATGGCGCCGCAGGGCGCGCCGTCGTCGCGCATCGTCGCCAGGCTCACGTCGACGAGCAGGTGGTCCCAGCGCGTGTCGTCCGTCATGGCTGGCCTTCGCTGGCGACGCCGCGCGCCCAGCGCACCTCGTAGAGGTCGTAGCGACGGTCCTTGAGGTTCTGCACCGCGCCGGAGTTGCGCGCGCGGGCGAGGTTCTCGAGGCGCAGGTCGGCGAACAGTACGGTTTCGATGTTCGGCGTGGAATCCGCCGCGATGCCGTCGCGCGCGAAGGGGAAGTCGCTGGGCGTCAGGATGCAGCTCTGGCCGTACTGGATGTCGAAGTTGTTGACGCCCGGCAGGTTGCCCACGTTGCCCGACAGCACGACGTAGCACTGGTTTTCGATCGCGCGCGCCTGCGAGCAGTAACGCACGCGCAGGTAGCCTTCGCGCACATCGGTGCAGAAGGGTACGAAGAGGATCAGCGCGCCCTGGTCCGTGAGGTGACGTGCCACCTCGGGGAACTCCGAGTCATAGCAGATCATCACGCCGATCGGGCCGCAGTCGGTGGGGATGGTCGCCGCGGCGTCGCCACCCGTGATGTTCCAGACGTTGCGCTCGCTCGGCGTCGGATGCAGCTTCTCGCGCTCGTGGATCGACCCGTCGCGCAGGCAGACGTAGCAGACGTTGTGGATGTCGCCGTTCGGCTGGCGCGTGGGATGCGAGCCGCCGATGATGTTGATGTTGTAGTGCACGGCCAGACGGTGGAAGAGCGCCTTGACCTCGTCGGTGTACTCCGAGAGCCGACGGATGGAGTCCACCGGCGACAGTTCGGCGTTCTCGATGGACAGCAGCTGCAGCGTGATCAGTTCGGGAAACGCGACGAAGTCGGCGTCGTAATCCGCCGCGATGTCGACGAAGTACTCGACCTGCTTCGCGAATTCGTCGAACGATCCGATGCGTCGCTGCTGGTACTGCACCGAGGCCACGCGCACGGAATCCGGCAGCCGGTGGCTCTGCGAGACGCGCGGCACATCGGGCTGGTCGTGTCGCTGCGGGTTGCGCCAGACCAGCAGCGCCGCATAGCCGAGCGATTCGTGATCGGACGGCACGTACTCGCGCAGCAGGCCGACCATCTCGAAGCCGTTGCGCAGCTGGAAGCTCAGCGTCGGATCGCGGCGGCTGCCGTCCACCACGGCCTGCGCGTACGCCTCCGCGCTGCCGTAGCGGCCGATCGCGCGCGCCAGGCCCGGCATGCGGCCGCCGAACACGATGCCGCGGAGCTTCAGATCGGTGCAGAGCCGCTTGCGTGCCTGGTAGAGCCGCTGCCCGATGCGCATGCCCCGGTAGTCGGGATGGACCACGACCTCCATGCCGTAGAGCCAGTCGCCCTTGGGATCGTGGCGCGAGGCGAAGCCGCCGCCCGTGATCTGCATCCAGGTGTGCGGCGCCAGCGCCAGGGATTCGCCGATGCGGAAAGTGGCGCAGAAGCCGACGATCCGCCCTTCGTATTCGACGACGAACTGGCCTTCGGGAAAGTGCGTCTGCTGGCCCTGCAGCATTTCCGCGGAGTGGCCCCATTCGGGCGTGTAGACCCGCGCCGTGAGGGCGACCAGCTCGGGAACGTCGACGGGCCGCGCCTGGCGCAGCAGGAGTTTGGGCGGGTGCGTGTTCGGGGATTCGGTCATGCCCCGATTATGCGCGGTACCATGCGACGAATTCATCGACGGATCGCACCCATGCCGCACGCCGCCTTCAACGCCGACTTCTTCTGGCAGGACGGTGCCTGGCGGGCCGGGGAAGCCGCGCTCGGGGTGACCGCCGGGCGCTTCGCCACGACGACGCGGGGCGAACGCATCGGCCGCTTCGTGCTTCCGGGCATGCCGAACCTGCATTCGCACGCGTTCCAGCGGGCGATGGCCGGCCTGGCCGAACGCCGCGGTCCGGGCGAGGACAGCTTCTGGACCTGGCGCGAGACCATGTACGCCTTCGCCGAGGCCGTGGACCCCGACGACCTGAAGGCCATCGCCACGCAGCTCTACGTCGAGATGGTCAAGGCGGGTTATACGCAGGTCTGCGAGTTCCATTACCTGCATCATGGCCCGCGCGGCGTGCCGTACGCCGATCCCGCGACGATGTCGCTGGCGCTGATCGAGGCCGCGAAGGAGGCGGGTATCGGCCTGACGCTGCTCCCGGTGCTCTACATGACGGGCGGGTTCGACGGCCGCCCCCTGACGGAGCGGCAACAGCGCTTCCGTCACGACGTGGGCGGATTCGTCCGGCTGCTGGAGCGGCTGGCGCCGTTACAGGACGACATGTTCACCCTCGGCATCGCGCTGCATTCGCTGCGCGCGGTGCCCGAGGACGCGATGCGCGCGTTGCTGGCCACGGGCATCGCGAAGGATCTTCCGGTGCACATCCACATCGCCGAGCAGATCGGCGAGGTGCAGGACTGCCTCTCGGTCCGCGGCGCCCGGCCGGTGGAATGGCTGCTCGACCACGCGGACGTCGACGCGCGCTGGACGCTCGTCCATGCCACGCACCTGACCGCGCACGAGACGGACCGGCTGGCGAAGAGCGGCGCGGTGGCGGGCCTTTGCCCGACCACGGAAGCGAATCTCGGCGACGGCCTGTTCCCGCTGGCGCCGTTCATCGACGCGGGCGGCACGTTCGGCGTCGGTTCGGACTCGCACATCTCGGTATCGCCCGTCGAAGAGCTGCGCTGGCTCGAATACGGGCAGCGCCTCGTCACGCGCCATCGCAACGTCGCGGCCCGCGTGCCCGAGGAAAGCGTCGGTACAGCGCTATGGCAACGTGCGCTCGACGGCGGCACGCGCGCGGCGGGGGCGGACATCGGTCGCCTGCTCGAGGGGGCGCGCGCCGACCTGCTCGTGCTCGACGACGCGTCGCCGCTGCTGGCGGCACGCGACGAAGCCGACGTGATCGACAGCTTCCTCTTCGCGGGCAACACGCCGCTGGTGCGCGACGTGATGGTCGGCGGGCAGTGGCGCGTTCGCGACTTCGCGCACGCCGGGGAGGAGGCGATCGCCCGGGCTTATCGTGGCGTGGTGGAGAAGCTGGCCGCCGCGTGAGCCGCGGGCCCCGACGGACACTTCGGCTTGCCGTAGAGACCCTCGGCCGACGGCTCGTTTCGCTTCGCGGCCTCGGCGGACGCGTAGATCGACACGCCCAGATCGCAACGGTTGGGACGGAGCGTCAGGCGCACGGTATCCATGCGCGTCCGCGCGACGTCGTCGAGCGAGCAGGTGGTGCCCGGCGCGAGGCGCAGCGTGACGCTGTCGCCGTGGCCGTCGCTGGCGAGCACCTCGAAGCGCGCGTCCGCGCAGCCTTTCCAGCTCAGCGTGTCCTTGCCGATGCTCAGCGTGCGCAGGCCGAGAAAGGCGTTGCTGTACGGGTCCCAGTCGCCGGCGAGCCAGTCGGGCGTGGCGGGCGTGGAGGAAAGGAGGGCGAGGGCGAGCAGGGTGTTCATGCCCGCGATGATAGACGTCCTTCGGTTAACGGGTGCTTGCGCGAGGGTCCCGATCGTGTTCTAGTCGATCCATGATCCGCATCGCCGCCAATAACGCCAATACCAATAATGCCCGGAACTTCGGGAGGGTCGGCGTGTAGGCGGTTGCAAGCGAAACCACCGGAATACACGAAAGGCCCGCCCTCACAGGCGGGCCTTTTTCTTTGCGCGTTTCACCCTTCGGGAGCCACGATCATGTGTTCGATCTTCGGAATGTTCGGTGTGACGGCGGGCGACGATCTCGTCGCCCTGCGTCGCCAGGCCATGGAACTGTCGCAGCGCCAGCGCCACCGCGGGCCCGACTGGAGCGGTGTCTACGTCGACCAGGGCGCGATCCTCGTCCACGAGCGCCTCGCCATCGTCGATCCGGCGAGCGGCGCGCAGCCGTTGCGCTCGGTCGACGGCGAGCTGGCGCTGGCGGTGAACGGCGAGATCTACAACCATCGCGAGCTGCGCGCCGCCAGCGGCTACGCCTTCACCACCGGGTCCGACTGCGAGGTGATCAACGCGCTGTATCGCGAGGAAGGCTCAGGATTCCTGGGCCGGCTCAACGGCATCTTCGCCTTCGCGCTGTGGGACGCGAAGCGGCGCCGGTACCTGATCGCGCGCGACGCGCTCGGCGTGTGTCCGCTGTACTGGGGCCACGATCGCGAAGGGCGCCTCTGCGTCGCCTCCGAGATGAAGTCGCTGGTCGGCGTCTGCGCCGACGTCGCACCCTTCCCGCCGGGGCACGTCTACGACAGCGAGCGCGGCGAGGCTGTGCCGTACTGGACGCCGGCATGGCGCGACTACGACGTCACGCAGGGCACAGCCATCGAGCCGGCCGCATTGCGCGCCGCGTTCGAGGCGGCGGTCCACCGGCAGATGATGACGGACGTCCCGTATGGCGTGCTGCTTTCCGGCGGCCTGGATTCCTCGCTGGTCGCCGCGGTGGCCGCGAGCTTCGCGCGCAAGCGCATCGAGGACGACGACCGCGACGAGGCGTGGTGGCCACGGCTGCATTCGTTCGCGATCGGCCTCGAAGGTTCGCCGGACCTGAAGGCGGCGGAGGTCGCGGCCGAAGCGCTGGGCACCGTGCACCACGGGTTCCGCTACACGTTCGAGGAAGGCCTCGACGCGCTGCCGGAAGTGATCCGCCACATCGAGACCTACGACGTCACGACGATCCGCGCCTCCACGCCGATGTTCCTGCTCGCGCGGCGCATCAAGGCGATGGGCGTGAAGATGGTTCTTTCCGGCGAGGGTTCCGACGAGGTGTTCGGCGGTTACCTGTACTTCCACAAGGCGCCGTCGGCTCGGGCGTTCCACGAGGAGACGATCCGCAAGCTGGACGCCCTGCATTACTACGACTGCCTGCGCGCCAACAAATCGATGTCGGCCTGGGGCGTCGAGGCCCGCGTGCCGTTCCTGGACGTCGAATTCCTGGACACCGCGATGGCCTTCGACGCCGAGGCGAAGATGGTGTCCCGCAAGGGGATCGAGAAGGGGATCCTCCGCGAGGCGTTCGAGGGTGTGCTGCCCGACGAGATCCTCTGGCGGCAGAAGGAGCAGTTCAGCGACGGCGTCGGCTACGGCTGGATCGACGGGCTCAAGGCCCACGCCGAGGCCATGGTCTCCGACCGGGAATTCGCCGCCGCGGCCTCGCGGTTCCCGCTGAACACCCCCGCCACCAAGGAGGCGTTCTTCTACCGGACGATCTTCGAGACGCATTTCCCGGGCGAGGCCTGCGCCGCGACGGTCCCGGGCGGCAAGTCGATCGCCTGCTCCTCGCCGGCCGCGCTGGCGTGGGATCCCGCGTTCGCCGCGGCTGCCGACCCGTCGGGGCGGGCCATTCGGGGAGTGCACCGCGAGGCATTGCCGGCCTGACGGCCGGATCGCCGATACGATCGGCTCCCACCGCCGCCAGTGCGGCGAAAGCACCTGCTACCGAAGGGGTGGGAGCCGATCGCATCGGCGATAGCCGGTCGCGAGGGCGTCCGGTTTTGCTAGAATCGGCTGCTTTAGCCGGCGCCCTCCGCGCCGCACAGCAGGCGAACCGACCATGATCGAGACCAATCCGATCCTTGCGCAGATCGCGGACCTCAAGGGCCGCGTCGAGTCGCTTAGGGGGTATCTTTGACTACGCCGTCAAGAAAGAACGGCTAGAGGAAGTCAATCGCGAGCTCGAGAGCCCCAACGTCTGGGACGATCCGAAGCGCGCGCAGGAGCTGGGCCGCGAACGCGCGCAGCTCGACACCATCGTGACGGGCGTCGAGGAGATGACCTCCTCGCTCGACGACGCGAAGGAACTGCTGGAGATGGCGGCCGCCGATGGCGACGAGGCCACCGTGCAGTCGATCGTCGACGACCTGAACAAGGTCGACGCCCGCGTCGGCAAGCTCGAATTCCAGCGCATGTTCTCCGGTGAGCTCGATTCGGCGGCCGCGTTCGTCGACATCCAGGCCGGCGCCGGCGGTACCGAAGCCCAGGACTGGGCCGAGATCCTGCTGCGCATGTACCTGCGCTGGGCCGAGTCGCGCGGCTGGAAGGCCGAGCTGATGGAAGTCTCCGGCGGCGAAGTCGCGGGCATCAAGTCCGCCACGTTCCGCGTCGAGGGCGATTACGCCTACGGCTGGCTGAAGACCGAGATCGGCGTGCACCGCCTGGTCCGCAAGAGCCCGTTCGACTCCGACAACCGCCGGCACACCAGCTTCACCTCGGTGTTCGTCTCGCCGGAAGTCGACGACAACATCGAGATCGACATCAACCCGGCCGACCTCAAGACGGACGTCTACCGTTCGTCCGGCGCGGGCGGCCAGCACGTGAACAAGACCGAGTCGGCCGTGCGCATCACGCACATCCCGACCAACACGGTCGTCGCGTGCCAGACCGAGCGCAGCCAGCATGCCAACCGCGACCGCGCGATGAAGATGCTGAAGGCGAAGCTGTACGAGCTCGAGCTGCAGAAGCGCAACGCCGAGAAGGACGCGCTGGAAGCGTCGAAGTCCGACATCGGCTGGGGCAGCCAGATCCGCAACTACGTCCTCGACCAGTCGCGCATCAAGGACCTGCGCACGGGCGTGGAACGCTCCGATACCCAGAAGGTGCTCGACGGCGACCTCGACGAGTTCGTCGAAGCCAGCCTGAAGGCCGGCCTCGAAGCCGGCTCCAAGCGCGTCGATGCCTGATCCAACGGCCGGGGCGCGTCGCGCTCCGGTTTCCCAGACAAGAAGCCAGCCTAGCCATGACCGAAAACGCCAACGCCGAAGCCTCCGCCGCTGCCGCCGATGAAAATCGTCTCATTGCCGAGCGCCGCGAGAAACTGAAAGCGCTGCGCGCGCAGGGCATCGCCTATCCGAACGACTTCCGGGTCGACAGCTTCGCGGGCGACCTGCAGGCGGAATTCGCCGACAAGGACACCTGGACCGCCGAGGCCATCGAGGCCGCGCCGCGTCGCGTGGCCGTCGCCGGCCGCATCATCCTGATGCGCGGGCAGGGCAAGGTCAGCTTCGTGCAGATGCAGGACGGCACGGGCCGCATCCAGCTGTTCGTCCACCAGGGCACGCTGGGCGAGGAGGCCTACGACGCGTTCAAGCGCTGGGACCTCGGCGACATCGTCGGCGCCACGGGCGTGCTCATGCGCACGAAGACCGGCGAGCTGTCGGTCAAGGTCGAGGCCATCCGCCTCCTGACTAAGTCGCTCCGCGGCCTGCCGGACAAGCATCATGGTCTGGCGGACGTGGAGCAGCGTTACCGCCAGCGCTACGTCGACCTCATCGTCACCGAGGAATCGCGCCGCACGTTCGCCCTGCGCTCGAAGATCATCAGCCACGTGCGCCGCTGGCTCGAAGCGGAGCCGCGCCGCTTCATGGAAGTCGAGACGCCGATGATGCACGTGATCCCGGGCGGCGCCACCGCGCGCCCGTTCACCACGCATCACAACGCGCTCGACATCCCGCTGTTCCTGCGCGTGGCGCCCGAGCTCTACCTCAAGCGTCTCGTGGTCGGCGGTTTCGACCGCGTCTACGAGATCAACCGCAATTTCCGCAACGAGGGCGTGTCCACGCGGCACAACCCCGAGTTCACGATGCTCGAGCTGTACCAGGCCTACGCCACGTATCACGAGATCATGGACATCACGGAAGGCATGATCCGCTCGGCCGCCACCGATGTCGTGGGCAGCACGCAGATCGAATGGGACGGCGCCACCGTCGACCTTGGCCCGGCGTTCCGCCGCTGGCGGATGGAAGACGCCGTGCTCGAGCTCAACCCCGAGATCAAGGCGTCCGAGCTGCGCGACCGCGAGGCGATGGCCGCGCACGCCGCCCGTCTCGGCATCCACGTCAAGCCCGGCTACGGCTGGGGCAAGCTGCTCCTGGAGATCTTCGAGGCGACGGTCGAGCACACGCTGATCCAGCCGACCTTCATCATCGATCACCCGGTCGAGGTCTCGCCGCTGGCGCGCGAGAACGACACCGACAAGGGCATCACCGACCGCTTCGAGCTGTTCATCAACGGCAAGGAGCTCGCCAACGGCTTCTCCGAGCTCAACGACTCCGAGGACCAGGCCGCGCGCTTCCAGGCGCAGGTGGATGCGAAGGACGCCGGCGACGACGAGGCCATGCATTTCGACGCCGACTACATCCGCGCGCTCGAAGTCGGCCTGCCACCCACGGGCGGCCTTGGCGTCGGCATCGACCGCCTCGTGATGCTCCTCACCGGTTCGTCGTCGATCCGCGACGTGCTCCTCTTCCCGACCATGCGCCCCGAGGTCTGATCCCATGTTCTACGCCATCGTCGCGCTCGATCATCCCGGCACGCTCGCGAAGCGTCTCGAAGCGCGTCCCGCGCACCTGGCGCGCCTCAACGCGCTGAAGGACGAGGGTCGTCTGAAGCTCGCCGGCCCGTTTCCGGCCATCGATTCGCCCACGCCGGGCGAGGCGGGGTTCCAGGGCAGCATGATCGTCGCCGAGTTCGAGAGCCTGGAAGCCGCGAAGACCTGGGCGGACGCCGATCCCTACGTCGCCGCGGGCGTGTACCGGGACGTCGCCGTGCGGCCGTTCCTCGGGGTGCTGCCGTGACGGTCGAGAAGGTCGAGCGCATCCGCCGGCTGCTGACCGCGGCGCTCGCCCCGGTCCAGCTGGACGTGATCGACGAGGGCCACAAGCACGCGGGCCACGCGGGGGAGGGCAAGGGCCACTTCTTCGCGCGCATCGTCAGTCCGGCGTTCGCGGGGAAGAACCCGATCCAGCGCCACCGCATGGTCTATGACGCGCTTGGCGAGATGATGCCCGACGGCATCCACGCGCTGTCCATCGAGGCGAAGGCGCCCGGGGAATAACCGGTGCCGCCGTGGGGCGCACCCGGGCGCGAATGCTCTTCGTCGGCCTCCGGGAGCTGGCGCGTAGGCTCGCCTACCGAGGCGGAATGCCGTCGCGTCCAGGTGCGCTCCTACAATCAATGGGTTAGGCTACTGTCTTCGTGTCATTTCGCGTATTGCACCCGGCGGACCCCTTTGGCAAAGTGACCGATCTGCCAGGGGGAGGCTCCCGAACGGGGCCCACGGCCGCGTCTCAACGGAAACCATCATGCGTCTGACCACGATCAAGCTGGCGGGATTCAAGTCGTTCGTCGACCCCACCACGCTGCATTTGCCCACCAACATGACCGGCGTCGTCGGTCCGAACGGCTGTGGCAAATCGAACATCATCGACGCCATCCGCTGGGTGATGGGTGAATCCGCCGCCAGCCGCCTGCGCGGCGACTCGCTCACCGACGTCATCTTCTCCGGCTCCAGCGCGCGCAAGCCGGTGGGCCAGGCGGCGGTGGAACTGATCTTCGACAACGCGGACGGCACCATCCAGGGCGAATACGCCAGCTTCGCCGAGATCTCGGTCAAGCGCGTCGTCAGCCGCGACGGGCAATCCGCGTATTTCCTCAACGGCGGCCGCTGCCGCCGCCGCGACATCACCGACCTCTTCCTCGGCACCGGCCTCGGTCCGCGTTCCTACTCGATCATCGAGCAGGGCATGATCAGCCAGATCATCGAGGCGGCGCCGGAAGACCTGCGCACGCACCTGGAGGAGGCCGCCGGCATCTCCAAGTACAAGGAGCGCCGCAAGGAAACCGAGAGCCGCATCAAGTCCACGCGCGAGAACCTCGACCGCGTGCGCGACGTGCGCGACGAGGTCGAGAAGCAGCTCGACCACCTGAATCGCCAGGCGCGCGCCGCGGAGCGCTGGAAGGCGTTCAAGGAAGAACATACCCGCCGCGAAGCCGAACTACGCGCGCTCGAGTACCGCTCGCTGCAGCGTCGCCACGAGGGCGAGGGTTCCGGTCTGCGCGAGGCCGAGCTCGAGATCGAGAAGCAACTGGCCGGGCAGCGCCAGGTCGAGGCGCAGCTGGAAACCGTGCGCGAGCGGCATCAGGGCGCGAGCGAACATCTGAACCAGGTGCAGGCCGAGGTCTACAAGGTCGGCGCCGAGATCGCGCGCGTCGAGCAACAGGTGCGGCACAACCGCGACCTCACCGAACGCCTGACCCGCTCCCGCGCCGACGCGGAACGCGAGCTCGAGGAACTGCAGGGGCACATCGACACCGACCGCGAGCAGATCGAGACGCTGCGCCTCGCGCTGGCGGAGGGCGAGCCGAAACTCGAGGCGCTGCAGCAGATCCAGGACGAGACCGGCGACGCGCAGCGCGCGACGGAATCCCGCCTGGCCGACTGGCAGCAGCGTTGGGACACGCATACCCGCGGCGCGTCCGAATCCAGCCGCGCCGCGGAAGTCGAGCGCACCAAGCTGGCCTACCTCGATCGTCAGCTCGTCGATCTCGCCAAACGCCGCGAAGCGCTCGAAGCCGAGCAGCGCGCGACCGACGTCGCGGCGCTCGACGCGGCGTCCGAGCAGCTCGACACCGAACACGAAACGCAGCGCGAGCGCGTGGAGCAGCTGGGCGGCGTGCTCGACCAGCACAAGGTCGCCTACGAGCGGGTGCTCGACGACGAGCGCCAGGTGCAGTCGTCGCTGAACGATGCGCGCCAGCAACTGCAGACCGCACGCGGCCGCCAGGCCTCGCTGGAAGCGTTGCAGACGGCGGCCCTCGGCCAGGACGAATCGGCCGCGAGCGGCTGGCTCGCCCGGCTGGGCCTCGACCGGTCGCGCCGCCTCGGCGAATCGCTGCAGGTGGAAACGGGCTACGAGTCCGCCGTCGAGACCGTGCTCGCCGGCGTGCTCGATGGCGTGCTCGTGGACGCGCCCGAGGCGCTCACCGCCGAATTCGACGCGCTGGGTCAGGCCGACGTCGCGCTGTTCGCCGGCGCGAAGGGCGGCCCGGGGCCCGAGGGTACCCTCGCCGCGCACGTGCGCGGACCGCTGTCCGCGGTGAACCTCCTGTCGAACGTGTTCGTCGCCGACTCGGTCGAGGCGGCCGCCGCGCGCGTCGGCTCGCTCGCCGCGCACCAGTCCGTGATCACCCGTGATGGCGCGTGGATGGGTCCGGGCTGGGCTCGCGTGCTGCGCGCGCAGGGCAACCAGGTCGGCGTGCTCGCCCGCGAACGGGAGATCCGCCAGCTCGCCGAACAGATCGAGACGCTCGAAGCCTCCATCGAGGAGCGCACCGAGCAGCTTGAAACGCTGCGTACGACCAAGTTCGAAACCGAACGCCAGCGCGACGACGCGCAGCGCGAACTTTATGCCGCGCATCGCCGTCTGTCCGAGCTCGCCGGCCAGTTGCAGAGCCACCGCGGCAAGATGGAAACGGCGCGCGCGCGCGCCGAGAAGGTCGGCGGCGAGATTTCGGCCATCGTCGACCAGCTCGACGAACTTGAAGGCCAGGCTCGCGACGCGCGCTCGCGCCTCGACGAGGCGGTCGGCCTGATGGGCGATCGCGAGGACGAACGCCGCGGCCTCGAGAACGAGCGCCGGGAACTGCTCGAAGCACGCGAAGAGGCGCGCATCAACGCGCGCGAAGCCGCCGATCAGGCGCACCAGCTCGCGCTCGGTATGGAATCGAAGCGCGCGGCGCTGACCTCGCTCGAGCAGGCGATGGGACGCCTCGACACGCAGCTGCGCCAGGTCACGGCCCGCCGTGACGAGATCGACCAGCAGCTCGCGGCCGGATCCGATCCGATCGCCGAGCTGGAATCCGAACGCCAGACCTACCTCGACCAGCGCCTGCTGGTGGACAGGCAGCTCGTCGAGGCGCGCCGTGCGCTGGAGGACTGCGACGCCGAGTTCCGCCGCCTGGAGCAGGAGCGCCACCGCATCGAGCAGGTGCTCAACAAGGTGCGCGAGAACGTCTCGGAGAAACGCCTCGCGGCGCAGGCGCTGCAGTTGCGCGCCGACCAGCTCGCGCAGGCGATCCAGGCGTCCGGCCTCGAACTCGAGGCGTTGCTCGCCGAACTGGCGGAGGACGCCGAGCCCGAGCGCTGGCAGCAGCAGCTCGTCGACCTCGCGCAGAAGATCGCCCGCCTCGAGCCCGTGAATCTCGCCGCGATCCAGGAGCACGCCGAGCAGTCGCAGCGCAAGGAGTACCTCGACGCGCAGCTGACCGATCTGGCCGGCGCCCTCGAAACACTGGAAGGCGCGATCAAGAAGATCGATCGCGAGACGCGCCAGCGCTTCAAGGAGACCTTCGACCGCGTCAACGCCGGCGTGCAGGAACTCTTCCCGCGCCTGTTCGGCGGCGGCCACGCCTACCTCGAACTCACGGGCGAAGACCTTCTCGACACCGGCGTCGCCATCATGGCGCGGCCGCCCGGCAAGCGCGTTTCCAACATCACGCTGCTTTCCGGCGGCGAGAAGGCGCTCACGGCCGTGTCGCTCGTGTTCGCGATCTTCGGCCTCAATCCGGCGCCGTTCTGCCTGCTCGACGAGGTGGACGCGCCGCTCGACGAGGCCAACGTCGGCCGCTTCTCGGCGATGGTCCGCGAGATGAGCGAGAAGGTGCAGTTCATCTTCGTGAGCCACAACAAGGCCACCATGGAAGCCGCGCACCAGCTCTGCGGCGTTACCATGCGCGAGCCGGGCGTCTCGCGCCTCGTCCAGGTCGACCTGGCCGAAGCGTCGAAGCTCGCCGGCGTCGCCTGAGCATTACTTTAAGGAACGAAAAAACCATGACCCCCGCCATCGGCCTCGCCTGGAATCCCGCGGTTGGCATCCCGATGCTGTTCGTCGGCATCGTCGTCCTCGTGCTGCTCTGGCTCTTCGGCCAGCCGCGCAAGGAGCAGGGCAGGCGCAAGCCGGTACAGGAGCAGCCGGAGCGCGCGCGTGAGCGCCGCGAGCCGGTCTTCGGCGAAGAGGGCGGGGATGACGACATGGAACCGGTCGCCTCCTTCAGCGCACGCGACGAGGACGCGAACGATCCGCTTTTCGCGCCGCGTCCCGCGCAGGGCGAACTCGACGTCGACCTTCGCGCCGAACTGGAGCGTCTCGGTGCGTCGCTCGCGGGCGAGCAGACGGAGTCCGCCGCCCCCGTGCTGCGCGAGGACCCGGCGCCGCGCGGGGCCCGCGTCGATCCGCGCCTCGACCTGCCGTTCGACGTCGACGACGCCGTGACGCCGGCACCCGCACCGATTCCGGCACCGGCGCCCGCGCCCGCGCCGCCGCCGAAGGCGCCCCCGCGTTCCGACCTTGGTCGCCGGCCGCCCAGCGCGCCCGTCGAGCGCATCGTCAGTCTGTATGTCGTGTCGCGCGAGGGCAGCCGGTTCAACGGTTCCGATCTCGTCGTCGCGGCCGAGAAGGCGGGCCTCGAGTTCGGCGACATGGGTATCTACCATCGTCTGGTCGACGGTCACCCCGAGAAGGGCCCGATCTTCAGCGTCGCCAACCTGGTCAAGCCAGGCAACTTCGACATGGCCCGCATCGCGACCCTGCAGACGCCGGGCCTGTCCTTCTTCATGGCCCTTCCGGGCCCGATCCCCGCGCTGGACGCCTGGGACGCCATGCTCCCCACGGCCCAGCGCCTCGCCGAACTCCTCGACGGCCTCGTGCTCGACGAAGAACGCAACGCGCTGGGTCGCCAGCGCATCGCGCACATCCGCGACGAACTGCGCGGCTGGGACCGCGGTCACGAGGGCGAAGAGATCAAGTTCGGGCAGTAAGCGGGAGGCCATCCGCACGGTTGGCTATGGGCGGGTTGCAGACGCACCCATCGTTCCGTCTGGGACAGCTTGTGCGCGTTCTCGCCCGTCCCAACGCCCCGCCGTGGGCACCGGCGTGCGCCGGTGCGACGGTGAGGAGCTCCCCACGGCTAGGCGACGACACGAGCGACGGCCCCCCGGCTGCTCGTGCTCCATGCGTCGCCTCGTACCTCATTACCCCCTCACCGTCGCACCGGCGCACGCCGGTGCCCACGGCGGGGCGATGACACGAGCGACCGCGCCCCGGCCGCTCACGTTTCTCCCGAAAGACCGCCGCGGATTCACGAACCCGCAACACCCGGATGCGTCACTGTGGAGGCCTTCGCGTGCCCGGGTCATTGGCACGATGCACACATCCGGCCCGGCATGCTTGTGTCCATTGCCCAAGGAACACGAGTCCGATGTCGGCCAGCCCGAGTGCGCCCTTTCGCATCTACTATCTGCATCCGCTGCTCGCGGGGCCCATGACCGCATGGAACGCGTGGATCGATCACGCCGCCTCGCTGGGGTTTCGCCAGCTTCTCGTCGCTCCGCCGTTCGAGGCCTCGCCCTGCGGCGACGTCTTCGTCACGAAGGACTTCGACCGGCTGAACGCGGCGATCGCCGCCGATGGCGACGCCACGACGCGCCTCGCCCAGATCGCGAAGGCCTGCCGCGCGCGGGGACTCGAACTATGGCTCGACCTGCCGCTGGACGAGATCGCGTCGGACGCGACCGTCCGGGCCGAGCACCCGGAGTGGTTCCGCGCGGTGGCGGCGCAGCACGGCACGCCTGACCCGCGCTGGACGCCCAGCGAGAGCGACAGCGCGCGCTGGCGTCTCAACGACCCGGAGGTCGTGGACGAAGCGACCGGCTGGTGGACGGATCGCCTGCGACGCTGGGTCGACGCCGGCGTCTCCGGCTTCCGCCTCATGCATCCGCAGCGCCTGCGTGCCGCCGTGTGGAAGACGCTGATCGATACCGTCAACGGGGGCACGGCTCGCGCCGCCTTTCTCGCCTGGACACCCGGCATCACGCCCGACGAACTCGCCGGTCTGCGTGGCGCGGGCTTCGACGCGGTGGTGTCCTCGGCGGCGTGGTGGGATTTCCGCGCGCCGTGGTTCATCGACGAGGAGGAGCGTCTCGCGACCGTCGCGCCCGCGTTGGCCTGCGTGGAAGAGCCTTTCGCGCCACGGCTGGGCGACGAGCTGGGCGAAGAGAATCAGCTCGATCACGCGTACCGGCGCGCCATCGCGTTCTGCGCGACATCGCCGGCGGGCTGGATGATGCCGATGGGCTTCGAGTTTGCCGTGCACGACGCGCTCGATCCGCGACGCGGTGCACCTGTCACGCCGGGGCAACTCGCCGCGAACGCGGCCGTCGACCTCACCGCATGCGTCAAGACCGCCAACGCGGCGGTCGCCGATCAGGTGGCGACGCTTCCCGCGATCACGCTGCATGCCGGCGTGGCTACCTTCCTCGGTGTCGAGGGCGCGGATCCACGCACGGCGCCGCGGGCGACGTTGACCATGGTAAACGCATCGCTCGACCGCGACGTCGTCGTGACCGCGGCCGACGCGCTGGCCGGGGCCGCGAGCCATTTCGCCCCCTGGACGGCCGCGGACGGCCGCAAGGTGTTCGATCAGGGCGACAGCCTCGTGCTGGAGCCCGGCGCGGTCGTGACGCTGACGGGCACGCCGTCCGCGCCGATCAAGCGCAAGCTCGGCGCGTCGGCGCAGAAGGAGGTGCTGCAGGGTGCCACGTCGGCGCCGCGTGTCATCATCGAAGCCGTGCAGCCCACGGTCGATGGCGGCCGGTTCCCGGCGAAACGCGTCGTCGGCAAGGCGGTTCGTGTCACCGCCGACATCTTCATGGACGGGCACGACGTGCTCGCGGCGCGGCTGCGCTACCGCGCCCAGGACGAGAAAGGCTGGCGCGAGGCGCCGATGGTGCTGGACAACAACGACATCCATGCCGGCAGCTTCACGCCGACGCGCATCGGGCGCTACGAATTCCAGGTCGAGGCATGGCACGACCGCTACGCGACCTGGCACCACGAGGTCGAGGTCAAGCATGCCGCCGGCGTGGACATCGCGCTCGAACTGGAGGAGGGCAGGCTGCTCGTCGAGGCGCGGGCGAAGGACGCCTCGGGTCCGAAGGCCAAGGCGTTGCGCAACCTCGCGGCCGCCGCGGCCAAGACGGAAGGAGCCGAGCGCTTCGCGCTGCTGATGTCCGATGCCGCCGTCGAGTTGATGAGCGTGACGGATCCGCGCGAACGCGCGAGCACGACGCAGGCGTTCGTGATCGAGGTCGACCGTCGCGAGGCCGAGTTCGCCAGCTGGTACGAGCTGTTCCCCCGTTCGATGACCGACGACAAGGCGAAGCACGGCACGTTCCGCAACACGATCGCGCGCCTGCCGGCGATCCGCGACATGGGATTCGACGTGCTGTACTTCCCGCCGATCCATCCGATCGGCAAGGCGTTCCGCAAGGGGCCGAACAACACGCTGACGCCGGGGCCCGACGACCCGGGCAGTCCGTACGCCATCGGCTCGCCGGACGGCGGCCACACGGACATCCATCCGCAGCTCGGCACGCTCGAGGATTTCCGCGCGCTGCGCGACGCGGCGCACGAACACGGCCTCGAGCTGGCGCTCGATTTTGCGATCCAGTGCTCGCCGGATCACCCGTGGCTGAAGGAACATCCCGAGTGGTTCGACTGGCGGCCGGACGGCAGCATCAAGTATGCCGAGAATCCGCCGAAGAAGTACCAGGACATCGTCAACGTCGACTTCTACGCCGACGGCGCGATCCCCTCGCTCTGGCAGGCGCTCTGCGACGCGGTGCTGTTCTGGGCCGCGGAAGGCGTCCGCACGTTCCGCGTCGACAACCCGCATACGAAGCCGTTCCCGTTCTGGGAGTGGATGATCGCCCGGGTCCGCGCGAAGTATCCCGACGCGCTGTTCCTCTCCGAGGCGTTCACGCGGCCGAAGCCGATGTACCGGCTCGCCAAGGTCGGTTTCAGCCAGTCGTACACCTATTTCACGTGGCGCAACTCGAAACAGGAATTCATCGACTACCTCACCGAGCTGACGACCACGCCGCCGACGGATTTCTTCCGGCCCAACTTCTTCGTCAACACGCCCGACATCAATCCGTACTTCCTGCAGACCTCGGGCCGCCCCGGGTTCCTGATCCGCGCCGCGCTGGCGACCACGCTGTCGGGTCTGTGGGGCATGTACTCGGGCTTCGAGATCTGCGAGTCCGCGCCGATGCCGGGCAAGGAGGAGTACCTCGATTCCGAGAAGTACGAAATCCGCGTCCGCGACTTCGACGCCCCGGGCAACATCGTGCCCGAGATCACCCGCCTCAATCGCATCCGCCGCGCCCACCCCGCGTTGCAGACGCACCTCGGCGTGCGCTTCCTGCCCGCGAACAACGACCAGGTGCTGTTCTTCGAAAAGCGCGCGGGCGACGACCTCGTCCTCGTCGCGATCAGCATGGACCCGCACAACGCGCAGGCGGCGGATCTCACGTTGCCGCTGGGCGACTGGGGTATCGCCACCGACGCCGCGCTCGACATCCACGACCTCCTCCACGACCAACCCCTCACCTGGCGCGGCGCCACCCAACACGTATGGCTCGGCCTCGGCCAGCCTTACGCCGTCTGGCACGTCCGCCTTCCCGGAGTCTGATCCATGGCAACACGCGGCAAAGGAAAGAAGAAGGCCGTCGCTCCCGATTTCTCGAGCGATCCGCTCTGGTACAAGGACGCGATCATCTACCAGGTGCACCTGAAGTCGTACTTCGACGCCAACGACGACGGCGTGGGCGACTTCCAGGGCCTCATCGACAAGCTCGACTACATCGCGGAGCTGGGCGTGAACACGCTCTGGCTGCTGCCGTTCTACCCGAGTCCGCGCCGCGACGACGGTTACGACATCGCCGAGTACAAGGCGGTGCATCCCGATTACGGCAAGCTGGCCGACGCCCGCCGCTTCATCGCCGAGGCGCATGCGCGTGGCCTGCGCGTGATCACCGAGCTGGTCATCAACCATACGTCGGACCAGCATCCCTGGTTCCAGCGCGCTCGCCACGCGAAGAAGGGCTCCGCGGCACGCAACTTCTACGTCTGGTCGGACACCGACCAGGCCTACGACGGCACGCGCATCATCTTCCTCGATACCGAGAAGTCCAACTGGACCTGGGACCCGGTCGCGGGTCAGTACTTCTGGCATCGCTTCTTCTCGCACCAGCCCGACCTGAACTTCGACAATCCCGCGGTGCTCAAGGCCGTGATGGACGTGATGCGCTTCTGGCTCGACATGGGTGTCGACGGGCTCCGTCTGGACGCCGTGCCGTACCTCATCGAACGCGAGGGCACGAACAACGAAAACCTTCCCGAGACGCATCAGATCCTCAAGATGATGCGCGCGGAGATCGACCAGCATTACCCCGACCGCATGCTGCTGGCCGAGGCCAACCAGTGGCCGGAGGACACGCAGGATTACTTCGGCGAAGGCGACGAATGCCACATGGCGTTCCATTTCCCGCTGATGCCGCGCATGTACATGGCGATCGCCCGCGAGGACCGTTTTCCGATCACGGACATCATGCGCCAGACCCCGGCGATCCCGGAGAACTGCCAGTGGGCGATCTTCCTGCGCAACCATGACGAGTTGACGCTCGAGATGGTGACGGACAGCGAGCGCGATTACCTGTGGCAGACCTACGCCGCGGATCGCCGCGCGCGCATCAACCTCGGTATCCGCCGTCGACTCGCGCCGCTGCTGGAACGCGATCGCCGCCGCGTGGAACTGATGAACTCGCTGCTGCTGACGATGCCCGGCACGCCGGTGCTGTACTACGGCGACGAGATCGGCATGGGCGACAACATCCACCTCGGCGACCGCGACGGCGTGCGCACGCCGATGCAGTGGTCGGTCGACCGCAACGGCGGGTTTTCGCGCGCCGATCCCGCCAGCCTCGTGCTGCCGCCGATCATGGATCCGCTCTACGGTTACCAGGCGATCAACGTCGAGGCGCAGTCGCGCGATCCGCATTCGCTGCTCAACTGGACGCGCCGCATGCTCGCGGTGCGCAAGCGCTACAAGGCGTTCGGTCGCGGCACGCTGAAATTCCTCTACCCCGGCAACCGCAAGGTGCTCGCCTACCTGCGCGAGTTCGGCGGCGAACACGTGCTGTGCGTGGCGAACATGTCGCGCGCGCTGCAGGCGGTCGAGCTCGACCTGGCGGCGTTCGACGGCAGCGTGCCGATCGACATCGTCGGCGGGTCGTCGTTCCCGCCGATCGGTCAGCTGCCGTACCTGCTCACCGTGCCGCCTTACGGCTTCTACGCGTTCCAGATCTGCCCGAACGCGCAGATGCCCTCGTGGCACGAGGTGCCGGCCGAGCCGATGCCCGATTACGAGACGCTGGTGCTGCGCGGCGCGCTGGTCGAAGGTCCGGTCATGGCGCACCACCGTGGCGTCATCGAGAAACAGGTGCTGCCGGGCTACCTCGCGGTGCGCCGCTGGTTCGCCTCGAAGGACCGTGGCATCGAGGGCGTGAAGATCCTTTACGCGGTGCCCTGGCCCGATCGCGGCGACGACCTCATCCTCACCGAGGTCGAAGCGACGCTCTCCGACGGCGGCACCGAGCGCTACAGCCTGCCGGCGGGCATCGTCTGGGAAGACGAGAACCCGAGCGCGCGTGCACAGCAGCTTGCATTGGCACGCGTGCGCCGCGGCCGCCGTATCGGCCTGCTTACCGATGGTTTCGCCCTCGACGCCTTCGCCAGCGGCCTGCTGGTCGGCCTGCGCAACGGCACGGAGCTGCCGCTGCACGATGGATCGGTGCGTTTCGAGACCACCGATGCGTTCGGCGCGGTCGACTTCGATCCGGCGATCGAGAACCGCTGGTTGGCGGGTGAGCAGTCGAACAGTTCGATGATCCTGCACGACGCGGGCGTCGTGAAGCTGTTCCGGCGTACGTCCGCCGGAGTGAATCCCGAGGTCGAGATGGGCCGGTTCCTCACGGAACATGGCTACGCCAACACGGCGCCGTTGCTGGGCGAGGTCGTGCGGGTCGGCGAGCACGGCGAGCGCACCACGCTCGCGGTGTTGCAGGGCTTCCTGCGCAATCAGGGCGATGCCTGGCGCTGGACGCTGGATTTCCTGCGCCGCAGCTACGACGAGTACGGCCACTCGGCCGACGACGAGCGCAGGGCGGAGATCGAGGCCGGTTACGACGCCTTCGCGGCCGCCGTGGGCACGCGTCTGGCCGAACTCCATGCGCTGCTCGCGAAGCCGTCCGAGCTCCCGGCGTTCTCGCCGGAGAAGGCGGACGCGAAGACCGCCGACGCGTGGCGGGATGCCATCCGCGCCCAGGTCGAGCGCGCGCTGGCGTCGGTCGATGCCACGCACGAGCTGTCGGAAAGCCTCGCCGCCGAAGCGGAGGCGCTGCGCGGCTACGCGGGCGCCCTGGGCGATCGCATCGCCACGCTCGCCCGTGCGGGCGTCGGTGCGCCGACGACGCGCACCCACGGCGACTTCCACCTCGGCCAGATCCTGGTCGTGCAGGACGACGCGTACATCATCGACTTCGAGGGCGAGCCGGCGCGGTCGCTCGAGGAGCGGCGCGCGAAGACGTCGCCGCTGCGCGACGTGGCGGGCTTCCTGCGCTCGCTCGACTACGCGGCGGCGATGGCTCGCCGCGGGGAGGACGGGCTCGCGCCCGTCGAGGACGAAGGGTTCGTCGATTACCTCGCACGCTTCCGCGAGCGCTCGACGCGCGTGTTCCTCGCGGCTTACCGCGACGTGCTCGACGCGGCACCCGTCCGCTGGATCGACCCGGACGCGCTCGCGCCCGTGCTCGAGCTCTTCGTCATCGAGAAGGCGGCCTACGAGGTCGTGTACGAGGCGGCGAATCGCCCGGGCTGGCTGGACGTCCCGCTGCGTGGACTGCTCAGCGTCGCGCGGGGCGATACCGCGAACGAACTGAAGGAGGACACGTGACCGATCCCCGCATTTACGGCCTCGGCGACGGGGCCGCGATCGACGCGCTGGTCGAAGGCCGGCATGGCGACCCGTTCGCGATCCTCGGGCCGCACACGGTGGACGGGCGGAGCGTCGTGCGCAGCCTGCAGCCCGGCGCGACGGCGGTGGAAGCGATCGACGCCTCGGGCGGTGTGCTCGGCGAGCTCGAGCGCGTACACGCCGACGGCCTCTTCGCCGGCTTCGTCGATGGCGACGTGGGCTATCGCCTGCGCGTGCACTGGCCGGCCGCCATCCACGAAACGCACGACCCTTATGCCTTCGGCACGCTGCTCGGCGACGACGACCTGCGGCAGCTTTCCGCTGGCCAGCACATCGAACTGTTCCGCTGCCTTGGCGCCCATCCGGTCACGGTCGACGGGGTGCACGGCGTGCGTTTCGCCGTGTGGGCGCCGAACGCGCAGCGGGTCAGCGTGGTCGGCGACTTCGACAGCTGGGACGGCCGTCGCCATCCGATGCGCAAGCGCGTGCCGGCCGGCGTCTGGGAGCTCTTCATTCCCGGGCTGCTGCCGGGCGCGCGTTACAAGTACGAGATCTGGGGTGCCGACGGATCGCTGACCCAGCGGGCGGATCCCGTCGCGCTCGCCGCCGAGCTGCCACCGGCGACGGCATCCATCGTCGCGGATCCGACAGCCTTCCGCTGGACCGACGACGAGTGGCTGCGCCGGCGCGGCGCGCTGCATCACGCCGGGTCGCCGATCTCCATCTACGAACTGCACGCCGGCTCGTGGCTGCGCGGCAAGGACGGCCAGGACCTGCATTGGGACGAGATCGGGGAACGCCTGATCCCGTACGTCGCCGGGATGGGCTTCACGCATATCGAGTTGCTCCCGATCTCCGAGCATCCCTTCGGCGGCTCGTGGGGTTACCAGCCGCTGGGCCAGTTCGCACCGACGTCGCGCTTCGGGACGCCCGAAGCGTTCGCGCGCTTCGTCGACCGCTGCCACGAGGCGGGCATCGGCGTGATCGTCGACTGGGTACCCGCGCATTTCCCGACGGACATCCATGGCCTCGCGCACTTCGACGGCACGCCGCTCTACGAGCACGCCGACCCGCGCGAAGGCTTCCACCAGGACTGGAACACGCTGATCTTCAACCTCGGCCGCAACGAGGTCTCGGCGTTCCTCGTCGCCAGCGCGCTCGCGTGGCTGGAGCGGTTCCACGTCGACGGCCTGCGTGTCGACGCCGTCGCGTCGATGCTCTACCGCGACTATTCGCGCAAGCATGGCGAGTGGGTGCCGAACATCCACGGCGGCCGCGAGAACCTCGAGTCGATCGCCTTCCTGCGCCGCGTGAACCAGCTCGTCGCCGAGCGGCATCCGGACTGCATGACGATCGCCGAGGAGTCGACCGCGTGGCCGGGCGTGACGCAGCCGGTGGAGCAGGGTGGCCTCGGCTTCACGTTCAAATGGAACATGGGCTGGATGCACGACTCGCTGGAGTACATGTCGCGCGACCCGATCCATCGCCGATACCACCACGGCGAGATGACCTTCAGCATGGTCTACGCGTATTCCGAGAAGTTCGTGCTTCCGCTTTCCCACGACGAGGTCGTCCACGGCAAGCGCTCGTTGCTGGGCCGCATGCCTGGCGACGAGTGGCAGCGCTTCGCCAACCTTCGCGCCTATTACGGATTCATGTGGGCCCATCCGGGCAAGAAGCTGCTGTTCACCGGCGGCGAGATCGCCCAGCCGCACGAGTGGAACCACGATGCGCAGATCGCGTGGGACCTGCTGGACCATCCCGCGCACCTCGGCGTGCAGAAGCTCGTCCGCGATCTGAACGCCGTCTACGCCGCGACGCCGGCCCTGCACGCATGGGACAGCGATCCGCGCGGTTTCCGCTGGGTGATCGGCGACGACGCCGCGCAGAGCGTCTTCGCGTGGCTCCGCTTCGCCGAGGGGGCGCGGCCTGTGCTGGTGGTCAGCAACATGACGCCGACGCCTCGCCACGGCTTCCGTATCGGCGTGCCCGAAGGTGGGCGCTGGCGGGAGGCGATCAACTCGGACGCCGCCGACTACGGCGGGTCCGGCGTCGGCAACGAAGGCGAGCGTCACGCGCAGTCCGTGCCCTCGCATGGCTTCGACCAGTCGCTGGTCGTCAGCCTGCCACCGCTATCCACCGTTCTATTCGTCGCCGACTGACCAGGATCACGATGCCCGCCTTACCCGAACGCATGCAATCAGGCACGCCCTATCCCCTGGGTGCGACCTGCGACGGCATGGGCACCAACTTCGCCGTCTTCTCCGCCCATGCCGAGCGAATCGAGCTGTGTCTCTTCGACCCCTCGGGCAAGCGCGAAATCGCGCGTTACGACCTGCCCGAGTGCACGGACGAAGTGTTCCACGGCTACCTGCCGCGTGTACGTGGTGGAACGTTGTACGGGTTCCGCGCGCACGGCCCGTACGCACCGGAGGAAGGACACCGTTTCAACCCCAACAAGCTCCTGCTGGACCCTTACGCGCGGCTGCTGCAGGGCCAGGTCCGCTGGTCAGACGCGCTGCACGGGTATCGCGTGGCCTCGCCGCGCGCCGACCTGTCGTTCGACCGGCGTGACAGCGCGGCGGCGATGCCGAAGGCCGTGGTGGTCGACGAACCCATGCACTGGACGCAGGGCAACCGTCCGCACACGCCGTGGAACGAGACGGTCATCTACGAAACGCACCTGAAAGGCTTCACGAGGAACCTCAAGCGCATCCGTCAGCACGAGCGCGGCACGTTCATCGCCCTGGCCGATCCGTATGTCATCGATTACCTCGTCAAGCTCGGCGTGACAGCGGTGGAGCTGCTGCCTGTGCATGCGTACCTGCAGGACCGTCGCCTGACGGAGATGAAGCTGCGCAACTACTGGGGCTACAACACGCTCGCTTTCTTCGCCCCCGAGCCGGCCTATCTCGCGGAGGGCGCGCTCAACGAGATCCGGGCCGCGGTGCAGGCGCTGCACGCGGCGGGCATCGAGGTGATCCTCGACGTGGTCTACAACCACACCTGCGAGGGCAGCGAGCTGGGCACGACGATGTCGTTCCGCGGCCTGGACAACAAGAGCTATTACCGGCTCATGGAGGACAACCCGCGTTACTGCATCAACGACACGGGTACCGGCAACACGGTCAACACTGCGCATCCGCGCGTGCTCCAGCTGGTGATGGATTCCCTGCGTTACTGGGTACAGACGTTCCATGTCGACGGATTTCGTTTCGACCTGGGCGTGAGCCTGGGACGCGAGGGGGATCGGGGCTTCGACCCGAACTGCGGCATGTTCGACGCGATGCGCCAGGATCCGGTGCTGGCCAACGTGAAGCTGATCTCCGAACCATGGGACATCGGTCCCGGCGGGTACCAGCTGGGCAATCATCCGCCGGGCTTCGCCGAATGGAACGGCAAGTACCGCGACGACATCCGCAAGTTCTGGAAGGGCGACGCCAACATGCGCGGCGCGCTCGCGGGTCGCCTGCAGGCCTCCGGCGACCTGTTCGACCACCAGCGCCGCAAGCCCTGGGCCTCGGTCAACTTCGTCACCGCGCACGACGGATTCACGCTCGAGGACCTGGTCAGCTACAACGAGAAGCACAACGAAGCCAACGGCGAGGACAACCGCGACGGCGGCAACGACAACGAGAGCTACAACTACGGCGTGGAAGGTCCGACCGATGATCCGGCCATCCGCACCCAGCGCGACCGCGTCAAGCGCGCGATCCTGGCGACGCTGTTCTTCTCGCACGGCACGCCGATGCTGCTGGGCGGCGACGAGTTCGGCCGCACGCAACAGGGCAACAACAACGCGTACTGCCAGGACAACGACATCTCCTGGTATGACTGGAAGCTGGCGACCTCGGACGCGGGCAGGCAACTCACCGACTTCGTCGGCCTGCTGACGCGGCTGCGCGAGCAGCACCCGACGCTGCGGGCCAAGCACTTCCTGCGTGGCGACACCGACGTGGTGCCCGGCATGAAGGAGGTCGCCTGGTTCGACGAGAGCGGCACCGAGATGAGTCAGGAAACCTGGGGCTACACGGAGGGGCGCCTGCTCGCGGTTCGCCGCGCGCAGCTGCACGGCGAGAAGCGGGCGGACGTCACGCTGGTGATGCTCAACGCGACGCCGGAAACCCACGTGTTCCACCTGCCGCAGCCCGGGGCGAACTGGCGCCTGCGCTGCAACACGGCGGAGCCTGGCGCGCAGGAGATCCCCTGGAGCGAACCGTCGATCGAGGTGCAGGGCCGTAGCGTCGTGCTGCTGGCCGCGACCGTGAAGCTGGAGAGCGCATGACCGCCGAGTCGTTCCATGCGATGCCTTACGGCTTCAAACCCCTGGGCGATGGACGCACGCGCTTCCGCCTCTGGGCGCCCGACGCCGAGAAGGTCGTCATCGAATTCGACGAGGCGGAACCGACGACGATGCGTGCGCTGGACGATGGCTGGTTCGAGTGCATCTGTCCCGTGGAGGAGGGGGCGGGCTACCGGTTCCGTATCGACGGCCGCGACGGCGTACCCGACCCGGCGTCCAGGCGTCAGCTGGACGGCGACGTCCATGGCTACAGCGTCGTGACCGATCCTGCGGCCTATCGCTGGCGGAATCAGGAATGGCGTGGCCGGCCGTGGCGCGAGACGGTGATCTACGAGCTGCACGTCGGCGCGCTCGGCGGGTTCCACGGCGTGGAGATGGTGCTGCCGCACCTCGCGTCGCTCGGCATCACGGCGGTGGAGCTGATGCCGATCGCGCAGTTTCCGGGCGAGCGCAACTGGGGCTACGACGGCGTGCTGCCCTTCGCGCCAGCGGCGGCTTATGGCTCGCCGGAGGATCTCAAGTCGCTGGTCGACACGGCGCACGACCTCGGCCTGATGGTGTTCCTCGACGTGGTGTACAACCACTTCGGTCCCGAGGGGAATTACCTCGGCGCCTACGCGTCGCCGTTCTTCGACGAGTCGGCGCACACGCCGTGGGGCGCGGCGATCGGCGTCGCCACGCCGCAGGTCGGCGATTTCTTCGTGCACAACGCGCTGTACTGGCTCGAGGAGTTCCGCTTCGACGGCCTGCGCTTCGATGCCGTGCACGCCATCGGCAATCCGGGCTGGCTCTCGTCGCTGGCCGCGCGCGTGCGCGCGGCGACGGGCCCTGACCGCCACGTCCACCTGGTGCTCGAGAACGAGGCGAACCAGGCGAACCTGCTCGGCCCGGGACGTTTCGACGCGCAGTGGAACGACGACTTCCACAACGCGCTGCACGCGCTGGTCACGGACGAGAACGAGGGCTACTACGCGCACTACCATCCCGCGGCGATGGAGAAGTTGCTGCGCAGCCTGCAGGAAGGCTTCGCGTTCCAGGGCGAGGCGATGGGAAACCGTCGGCGCGGCGAACCGAGCGGTCACCTGCCCGCCGCGCGCTTCGTCAATTTCGTGCAGAACCACGACCAGGTCGGTAATCGCGCGTTCGGCGATCGGCTGACGACGCTCATCGCACCCGAGACGATGGAGGCCGCGCTGGCGCTGTTGCTCCTCGCGCCCTTCGTGCCGCTCCTGTTCATGGGCGAGGAGTGGGCGAGTCGCACGCCGTTCCTGTTCTTCACCGACTTCCCCGACGAAGATTTGCGCAAGGCCGTCCGTGACGGCCGGCGCAGGGAATTCGAGGCGTTCACCAGCTTCGGCGGCGAGGAGATTCCCGATCCGAACGACGGCGACACCTTCCGCTCGTCGATTCCGTCGCGCGACCCCGACGCCGGCGAGGCACGACGCGTGCTGCTCCGCGAGTTGATCGCCCTGCGCCAGAAGCACGTCGCGCCGCATATCGAGAGCGCGCGCGGAGCGGGCGCGCTAGCGCTCGGTGCGCGCGCGCTGCGCGCGTCGTGGACGCTCGGATCGTCGACGCTGACGCTCTTCGTCAACCTCGGAGACGAGGACGTCACGGTCGACCCGCCACCTTCTCCGACATCGGCATGGCTCCACGGCGATGCCGCCGACATCGCGACCCTTTCCCGCGGCGTGCTTCCCGCGCGCCGCACCCTTGCCAGCCTGGAGTCCTGATCCCGTGAACGCCTCTCTCGACGATCGCCTTGCCGTACTGGCCGAACAGGCAGGCATCGACGTGCACTGGCGGGACGCGCTCGACCGGCCGCAGGTGACGCCTCCCGACACCTTGCGCGCCGTGCTGCGTGCCCTTGGGCTCGCGGCGGACAACGCCGACGACATCGAGGCCAGCCTGCGGCGCATCGAGGACGAGCGCAGCGGTCGCGAGATCCCGCGGTTGCTGACCGCCGACGCGGCGGGCCGGCTCGCGCTGCCGGCCTCGCCACGCGGACGGGCCTGGAAGATACTGCGCGAAGACGGCGGCGTCGTCTCCGAAGGCGAACTGCCGTCGAGCGAGCGCGAGATCGCGGCGCCTTCCGAGCCGGGCTATTACACGCTCGCCCTGGGCGACGACGAGGTCACGCTCGCCGTGGCGCCGTCGCGTTGCTTCGGCGTCGCGGACGTGCGCGACGCGCATCGTCCGTGGGGCATCGCCGTGCAGATGTCCGGCCTGCGCCGGCCGTCCGACGGTGGCATCGGCGATTTCACCGCGCTGGAGCTGTGCGCGCGCGCGGCGGCGGAGAAGGGCGCCGACGCCCTCGCCATCAGCCCGCTGCACGCGCTGTTCGCGGCGGCGCCCGAGCGGTACAGCCCGTACGCCCCGTCGAGCCGCCTCTTCCTCAACGGCCTCTACATCGACCCGACGCGCACGAGTGGCGAGCAGACGGTGCGCGCCGTGATCGACACGCACAACCTGCGCCAGGAGCTGGCCGAGCTCGAGTGGCTGGAGCTGATCGACTGGCCGCGCGCGGCGCGTGCGCGCATGACGATCCTGCGTTCGGTCTACGAGTGGGCCTCGGTCGACCTCGCGGGCTCTGAACGTTTCATGGCGTTCCGACGCGAACAGGGCGAGCCGCTCGAACGGCATGCGCGCTTCGAAGCGTTGCATGCGGACTTCACCGCGCATGGGCGTCCGGGCGGCTGGCAGGGATGGCCGGCGGAGTTCCACGATCCGGCGGGCCCGGCCGTGGCGGCGTTCGCGCGCGAGCACTCGCGCGAGGTGGCGTTCCACGCCTGGCTGCAATGGCTCGCGTCGCAAGGCCTGGCCGGCGCGCAGCAGGCCGCGCGCGACGCCGGCATGAAGATCGGCCTGATCGCCGACCTCGCCGTGGGCGCGGATTCGGGCGGCAGCCACGCCTGGGCGCACCAGGGCGAGGTCCTCAGCGGCCTGTCCGTCGGCGCGCCGCCCGATGCGCTGAACCGGCTCGGACAGGACTGGGGCCTGACGACGTTCTCCCCGCGCGGCCTGCGCGAGTCGGGGTTCCGTGGATTCATCGGCATGCTGCGCGCGGCCCTCGCGCACGCGGGTGGCGTCCGCATCGATCACGTGCTCGGACTGAAGCGCCTCTGGATGGTGCCGCACGGTGCCGGCGCGACCGAAGGCGCGTACGTGCGTTACCCGCTGACGGACATGCTGCGCCTCATCGCGCTGGAGTCGCACCTGCATCGCGCGATCGTCATCGGCGAGGACCTCGGCACGGTGCCGTCCGATTTCCGCGGGACGATCGGTGAAAAAGGGCTGCTTGGCATCCGCGTGCTCTGGTTCGAACGCGCCGCGGACGGCGGCTTCATCGCACCGACGGAGTGGTCGCGCGAGGCGATGGCGACGACGAGCACGCACGATGTGCCGACGGTTGCCGGCTGGTGGAGCGGTCGCGACGTCGAATGGCGGCGCCGGACCGGTCTCGACAATCCCGAGGTCGACGAGGTCGCCGAACGCGAGAACGATCGGCACATGCTCTGGCGCGCGCTGTACGCCTCCGGCTCCGCGTGGAACGAGGAGCCGCTTCCCGCTCAGGACGACATCTCACCGGTCGTCGTGGCGGCCGCGCGTCACGTGTCCCTCGCGCCCGCACCGTTGGCGATCTTCCCGGTGGAGGACGTGCTCGGACTGCACGAGCAGCCGAACCTGCCGGGCCCAACCGACGCCGTGCATCCCAACTGGCGGCGGCGCATGCCCGATTCCTCGGCGCGTCTGTTCGACGGCCCCATCGCCCATGCGGTCTGCTCCGCCATCGACCAGACCCGGAACCGTTCATGAGTCCTCCGCGCGCACTGGCGCGCCTGCAGTTCCATGCGGGCTTCACGCTCGACGACGCCGCGGGCGTCGTGCCTTACTACGCTAGCCTCGGCGTCAGCCATCTCTACGCCTCGCCGATCCTGCGCGCGCGCGCCGGTTCGACGCATGGCTACGACGTGGTCGATTGTCATGAGGTCAATCCCGAGATCGGCGGCGAGGACGCGCTGCGTCGTCTCGTCAAGGCGTTGCGCGACCATCGCATGGGCCTCGTGGTCGACATCGTGCCCAACCACATGGGCGTGGGTGTGGAGAACGCATGGTGGATGGACGTGCTCAGGCACGGCCGCGAGAGCCGCTACGCCGGCTACTTCGACATCGACTGGCAAGCCCCCGATCCGTTGCTGCGGGGAAGGCTGCTGCTGCCGATCCTCGGAGCGGGCTACGACGAGACGCTGCGCGCCGGGCACCTGAAACTGGAACACCGACGCGGCGAATGGGTGCTCCGGGTTTACGACGATCGCCTGCCGCTCGCGCCGGCGACGGTGGCCGGCCTCGCCGACGATGCCGCGGCCACGCACGACGCGTCGAGCGACGAGGGCAGGGCGGCGCTGCATGCGCTCATCGAGAAACAGCATTACCGCCTCGCGTTCTGGAAGCTCGCGAGCGACATGGTCAACTATCGCCGCTTCTTCGACATCAACGAACTCGCCGGCCTGCGTATCGAACGCACGGCCGTGTTCGAGGACACGCACAAGACGATCTTCCGGCTTTACGCCGAGGGGCTGATCGACGGCGTGCGCTGCGACCACGTGGACGGCCTCGCCGATCCGCGCCGCTACTGCCGCCAGCTGCGGCATCGGCTGGAACGCCTTCGTCCGACGCGACCCGAGGGTGCGCCGCGCGACGGCGCGTATCTCGTGGTCGAGAAGATCCTCGCGCACGACGAGGCGCTGCGCCTCGACTGGCGCACGGACGGCACGACGGGCTACGAGTTCATGGACCAGGTGTCGGCCGTGCTCCACGACGAAGCCGGCGAGTCGTCGTTGACCGGTCTGTGGCGCAGCCTCACGGGCGACGCCGCCGACTTCGGTACGCAGGCGGTGCGCGCGCGGCGGCAGATCCTCGTCGACAGCTTCGAAGCGGAACTCGATCGAACCGCGCGCGCGTTGTTCGCCGCGGCGCGCGCCGACGTGGCGACGCGGGACGTGTCGCTGGCCGCCATCCGCCGTGTGCTCGTCGAGCTGCTCGTGCATTTCCCCGTCTATCGCACGTACGCGGGCGGCACGGGGCGCGACGCGTACGACGAAGCGGTGTTCGCCCGCGCGGTCGAGGGCGCGCTGCGCACCATCCGCGTGGAAGACGTCGAGCTGCTGCACCTGGTGGCCCGTTGGCTGGGAGGCGAGGCGCCGCGCGCGCTGCCGCCGGGCCCGGTGCGACGTGCGCGCGAACGGGCCATCGCCGTCTTCCAGCAGGCCACGTCGCCGGTCGCCGCGAAAGCCGTGGAAGACACGGCGGGCTACCGATACGGCCGCCTGCTGTCGCGTAACGAGGTGGGCGTGGACGCCGCGCACCTCGCGATGCCCCCTGCGGAATTCCACGCGCGTTGCATCGAGCGCGCCGACACCGTGCCGCACAACCTGCTCGCCACGGCCACGCACGACCACAAGCGGGGCGAGGACCTCAGGGCGCGGCTCGCCGTGCTTTCCGAGGAGGCCGGTCGGTGGGTGGTGACGGTCGAGAGATGGCGGGCGCGTCACGCCGACCTGCGCCAGCGGGCCGAGGGCCGCATGGCGCCGTCGGCGTCCGAGGAACTGATGCTCTACCAGATGCTGGTGGGCGCCTGGCCGCTCGATCTGGCGCCCGACGATCAGGAAGGCGTCGAGCGCTTCGCCTCCCGGATCGCCGCGTGGCAGCGCAAGGCGCTGCGCGAGGCCAAGCGCTGGACGCGCTGGACCTCGCCCAACGAACCCTACGAGGACGCCTGCGAGGATTTCCTGCGCGCGCTGCTGTCGGGCGACGCGGCGGCCGAACTGGCGGCGTTCGCCGGCTACATCGCGGCGCCCGGCGCGGCGAACGGTCTGGCCCAGACGGTGCTTCGCCTGACCACCCCGGGGGTGCCTGACCTTTATCAGGGCACCGACTACTGGGATTTCAGCCTGGTCGACCCGGACAACCGGCGGCCGGTCGATTTCGCGGCGCGCCGGGCGTCGCTCGAAGGGGGCCTGGCTCCCGCGGACCTATTGCCGACGTGGCGCGGGGGCGCGATCAAGCAGGCCATCATCGCGCGGCTCCTGCGGCTGCGCGCGAAGCATCCTGACCTGTTCGCCCAGGGCGGGTACCGGGCGCTCGACGCGACGGGACCCGCGGCGGACCATGTGCTTGCGTTCGTGCGGGAGCGTCGCGGGGAGCGTCTCGTGGTGGCCGTCGCGCGGCACACGGCCCGCTGGCTGGGCGGTGCCGACGGCCCCGCGATCCCGGCGGCGTGCTGGGAAGGCACGACGTTGCAGCTTCCCGACGGGGACTGGACGTCGGTGCTGGGCGAGGGGACCGTCGAGGGCGGGACCGTCGCCGCGGCCGATCTCTGCGGCGGGCTGCCGTGTGCCGCGTGGCTGTCCCGGCACGGTTGATCCTCGTCGCGAACCCATCGCCGATACGATCGGCTCCCACCCTCCGGTAGCCACACCCGGAGGTGGGAGCCGATCGCATCGGCGATCCCGCGAAGCGGGCACCTCGCGACAAGCCGCGACCGAAGGGGTGGGAGCCGATCGCATCGGCGATCCCGCGTCAGCGGGCCGGGTGCCGGGGACGCGGCGATTCAGGCCCGGAGCGACTCCACCAGTGCGACGTAATCCCGCATGGCTTGCTCGCGCGTGGTGCCCTTCAGCTTGCCCCAGGCCTCGTACTTCGCGGTGCCCACGAAGTCGAAGAAGCCGGGTTTGCCGCCGTGGACGTCGCCCTCCGATCCCTGCTTGTAAAGCGCGTACAGCCGCAGGAGCGTGTCGTTGTCCGGGCGGTCGTCCAGGCCCATGACCGCATGGGCGGCCGCCTCGAACCGGCGCTGGAGCTCATCGGACATGCGGCGATCGCCACCGGCACAGGGGAAGGTTCCGGGCTTGTAGCACGGCCCCCGGAGGCTGTCCATGGCCGGGATCCGGCCGCCGACGCGATATCATGGCGGTTTCGCGCGAGAGGTTGTTCCCATGGCCCATCCGGCTGCCGTCCCCGTCCTGACCATCGACGGCCCCTCCGGTTCGGGCAAGGGCACGATCAGCCGCCTCGTCGCCGAGCGACTGGGCTGGCACCTGCTCGATTCCGGCGCGCTGTACCGCGCCGTGGGCTACGCGGCGGGCGAGGAGGGCATCGATCTTTCGGACGCCGAGGCGGTCACCCGCTGCGCCGAAACCGTGAAGATCCGCTTCCGGGCCAGCGCCGACGGCGGCGAGACCCGGGTATTGGTCAATGGGCACGACGCCACCGACGAACTGCGCACGGAGACGGCCGGCGCCGCCGCCTCCGCGATCGCCGTGATCCCGTCGGTCCGCCAGGCCCTGGTGGACCTCCAGCACGGCTTCCGCAAGGCGCCGGGCCTCGTCGCCGACGGCCGGGACATGGGGACGGTGATTTTCCCCGATGCCGCCCATAAGTTCTTCCTGACGGCCAGCGCGGCCGAGCGCGCGAAAAGGCGCTATAAGCAGTTGAAGGATAAGGGGCTCAGCGTTACACTTGCGGTCCTGCAACGAGAGATCGAGGCGCGCGACGAGCGTGATGCGTCGCGGCCGGTCGCCCCGTTGAAGCCCGCCGAGGGCGCCGTGGTGATCGATACCACGGGCATGCCCATCGATGCGGTGGTGGCGAAAGTATTCGCCGTGGTGCGTCCGTAAGGCGCATCCGGCATTGGTGTCCGCGCAGTGCGCGCGGGCTCTTGGCAACGGTGCAGGGCGTCCCTTTTCAGGCATTCCCGCACCCACAACCGGTGGGTCCCCCGTCCGTTTGCGATCACGAAGGTACGCGAACGCGGGTACGGCCTTTCATAACCCTGGAATCAACATGACTGAAAGTTTTGCCGAACTGTTTGAACAGAGCCAGCAGGCCATTTCCAAGCTGAAGCCCGGCTCCATCGTCACCGGTATCGTTGTGGAAATCCGCAACGACGTGGTGGTGATCAACGCCGGCCTGAAGAGCGAAGGCATCGTCCCCATCGAGCAGTTCAAGGACGAGTCCGGCGCGCTGGAAGTGGAAGTGGGCGACGAGGTCAAGGTCGCGCTCGACGCGCTCGAAGACGGCTTCGGCGAGACCAAGCTCTCCCGTGAGAAGGCCAAGCGTTCGATGGTGTGGGACGACCTCGAGCAGGCGTTCGACAAGGAAGAGACCATCACCGGCAAGATCTCCGGCAAGGTCAAGGGCGGCTTCACGGTCGACATCAAGGACGTCCGCGCGTTCCTGCCGGGCTCCCTCGTCGACGTGCGTCCGGTCCGTGACCCGGTCTACCTCGAGGGCAAGGACCTCGAGTTCAAGATCATCAAGCTCGATCGCAAGCGCAACAACGTCGTCGTCAGCCGCCGCGCGGTTGTCGAGACCGAGTTCTCGGAAGAGCGCGAGAAGCTGCTCGAGCGCCTGACGGAAGGCGCGGTCGTGAAGGGTGTGGTGAAGAACCTCACCGATTACGGCGCGTTCGTCGACCTCGGCGGCATCGACGGCCTGCTGCACATCACCGACATGGCGTGGAAGCGCGTGCGTCACCCGTCCGAAGTCGTCAACGTCGGCGACGAGCTGGACGTCCGCGTGCTCAAGTACGACCGCGAGCGCAACCGCGTGTCGCTCGGCCTCAAGCAGCTCGGCGACGACCCGTGGGTCGCCATCGCCCGCCGCTACCCGGTCGGCAGCCGCCTGTTCGGCAAGGTCTCCAACGTCACCGATTACGGCTGCTTCGTCGAGATCGAGCCGGGCGTCGAAGGCCTCGTGCACGTCTCCGAGATGGACTGGACCAACAAGAACGTCAACCCGGCCAAGGTCGTGCAGGTCGGTGACGAGACGGAAGTCATGGTCCTCGACGTGGATGAAGAGCGTCGTCGCATCTCCCTCGGTATCAAGCAGACCCGCTCGAACCCGTGGGAAGCCTTCGCCGCCATGCACAAGAAGGGCGACAAGGTCTCCGGTCAGATCAAGTCGATCACCGATTTCGGTATCTTCATCGGTCTGGAAGGCGGCATCGACGGTCTCGTCCACCTGTCCGACATCTCGTGGCAGGCATCGGGTGAAGACCTCGTCCGCAACTTCAAGAAGGGCGACGAAGTCGAGGCCGTGGTTCTCGCGGTCGATCCGGAGCGTGAGCGCATCTCCCTCGGCATCAAGCAGATGGAGCAGGATCCGTTCGGTCAGTTCATGGCCACGAATCCGCGCGGCACGGTCCTGACCGGCACGGTCCGCGAAGTCGACGCCAAGGGCGCGACGATCGACCTCGGCGAAGGCGTCGAGGGCTACATCCGCGCGAACGACATCGCCAAGGAACGCGTGGAAGACGCCACGCAGTACCTGAAGGTTGGCGACGCCGTCGAGGCGAAGTTCACCGGCATGGATCGCAAGGGCCGTCAGCTGCAGCTGTCGATCCGCGCGAAGGACGAGGAAGAGCTGGCCGATACGATGGCCGACTACCAGTCCGCCGCCGGCGGCACGACCAAGCTCGGCGCGCTCCTCAAGGAGCAGATGAACAAGGCCGACTAACCGTCGGGCGAGGGGCGGCCAACACCGCCCCTCGCTGTTGTTCCACCGTATTTGCGTCAGTTCGAGAACCACCAGGGGACCCATGACAAAGTCGGAACTGATCGAGGCGCTGGCGCGGCGCCAGACCCACCTTGCGTTCAGCGACGTGGAACTAGCCGTCAAGAGCGTGCTCGAACAGATGAGCCACGCCCTCTCCACGGGCGAGCGCATCGAGATCCGCGGCTTCGGCAGCTTCGCGCTCCATTTCCGTCCGCCGCGCATGGGACGTAACCCCAAGACCGGCGAGGCCGTCGCCCTGCCGGGCAAGCACGTCCCGCATTTCAAACCTGGCAAGGAATTACGCGAACGCGTGAACCTCGTCGAGGAAACGAACGCCGCGCTCTGACGCGGCGTTTTTTTTGGCGCGGCCGACGGCCGTCTGCCGTCCCAAGCGCCCGAAACCTGTACGAAAAGCGAACCGGTGGGCACCACCGTGTTCAGCTTTCGGGTACAGTCGCCGGATGCGTCTCATAGCCATCCTTTTCCTCTTGCTCTTCGTCGCCGCGGGCATCGTCTTCGGCGCGCTGAACGCCGATCTGGTGCCGTTCGACCTGGGCTTCGCCCGACTTTCGCTCCCCAAGGGCGGCGCCATGCTCGCCGCGGTGCTGGTGGGCTGGATCCTCGGCGGCATCACGGCCTGGCTGGGCACGTCGCTGAGCCATCGGCGGCGACGTCGGCGCGAGCGTGACGGAAGCAAGGTAGGCAACGCGACCGCCGCATGAATCCGATCTGGCTGCTGGCGCTCGTTCCCCCGCTTGCCTTCGCCTGCGGCTGGTGGCTCGCCCGCCGGAATCTCGCGCGGCGTTCGGGCGATCGCGTCAACGAACTTTCGTCCGATTACTTCCGTGGCCTGAACTACCTGCTCAACGAAGAGCAGGACAAGGCGCTGGAGGTGTTCCTGCGCCTGGCCGAGTACAACCGGGACACCGTCGAGACGCATCTGGCGCTGGGCAACCTGTTCCGCAAGCGCGGCGAAGTGGACCGCGCGATCCGTCTGCACCAGCACCTTGTGTCCCGTCAGGGGCTGTCGGATGAGATGAAGACGGTGGCCCTGCTGGAGCTCGGCGAGGATTACATGCGCGCGGGCCTGCTCGATCGCGCTGAAACGTTGTTCTCCGATCTGGTCGCGATGGACGCGCTGGCGCCGTCGGCGCTGCGTCACCTGATCGCGATCTACCAGCACGAGCGCGAATGGCACAAGGCGATCGATCATGCCCGCCGCCTCGAGGCGATGACGGGCGAGGACGAGTCGCCCATGATCGCCCAGTTCTATTGCGAACTGGCGGAGCAGTCGCGCCAGCACGGTGCGCGTACCGAGGCGCGCGACTACGTGCGCGAGGCCTTCGTGTGCCAGCGCGACTGCGTGCGCGCGCACATGATCGCGGGTCGCCTCTCGTCGGAAGACGGCGAGATCGAGCAGGCGATCGCCTCGTACGAGGCCGCGATCGCCGCCGACATCGCGTTCGTGCCGGAGATCCTCCCGCCGCTGCTCAACTGCTACGCGCGCTCGCAGCAGATGGACCGCGCCGAGTCCTTCCTGCGCGAGATCATGGAGCGCTACCACGGCATCTCGCCCGTGCTCGCGTTGACGCGGCTTTACGAGGGCAGGGACGGCGAGCGCACCGCGATCGACTTCCTCACGGGCCAGCTGCGCAAGCGGCCGTCGGTTCGTGGCCTGATGGCGCTGATCGACGCGACGATGGACAAGGTGTCCGGCGAGGCGCGCGAGAATTACCTGATCCTGCGCGACCTCACGCGCAAGCTGCTCGAAGGGCAGGCGATGTATCGCTGCAGCCGTTGCGGATTCGGAGCGAAGGCGCACCACTGGCAGTGCCCGAGTTGCAAGAGCTGGGGCACCGTCCGCCCCATCCATGGCGTCGCCAACGAATGACGCTCCCGGTCTCGCCCGCCGCCACGCTCGCCGGCTGCACGCTCGTCGCTTTCCTCGTCTCGTTCGCCTGCGTTCGCGCGGCGATCGCTTATGCGCATCGCCGCGGCATGCTCGACGCGCCGGGGCGCCGGCGCTCGCACACCCTGCCCACGCCACGCGGCGGAGGCATCGGGATCGTCCTCGGCGCGCTGGTGGGCATGCCTGCCGCGCTGCTGATGCTTCCCCTGTCCCCCGGGCCCGCGACGGTCGGCGCGTTCACGGTGGCGACGATCGCGGTCGCTGCCATCGGCTGGCTGGACGACCACGGTTCGCTGCCGATCCGCCCACGGCTGGTGATCCAGCTGGCCGCGACGCTGCTGCTCTGTGTCGCCATCGCGTCCCTGACCACGAGCCTCTGGTGGGCCCTCCCGCTCCTGGTCGCCGGCGTCTGGTGCATCAACCTGCATAACTTCATGGACGGCATCGACGGACTCGCCGCGCAGCAGGCGATGTTCTTCGGCGCCGCCTCTGCGGCGCTGGCCTGGGCCGCGGGCAGCCCCGCGATCGCGGGGGCTGGCCTGGCGATGGCCGCGGCGGCGCTCGGGTTCTGGTGGTTCAACCGCTCGCCGGCGCGGATCTTCATGGGGGACGTGGGCAGCGGCACGCTAGGTCTCATGGTTTTCGCCATTTCGGCGATGTTCTGGGCTTTTCGCACGAACTTACTCTGGCCGTCGTTGATTTTTTCGTCGGCCTTCGTCATCGACGCCACTTTGACGCTGCTCGTGCGAATGCTGCGCGGTGCGCGCTGGTACACTCCGCACCGCGAGCACCTGTACCAATGGCTCGTGAGACGAGGGTCGTCGCACCGGAAGGTGGCCGCCGGCTATTTCGCATGGAACGTCCTCGTCTGCGTTCCCGTCGCATGGATCGCGTTCCGCCTGCCGGCGGTGGCGCCCTTGTGCTTCGGGCTCGTGTATCTGGTTGGAGCAGCGGTCTGGCGTACTGGCAAGCGTGGTTGCTTGCGTCGAAGGGAGCGACATGTTTCTGCGTAGGTTCATAGGCATCATCCACCCCCGCACGGCGGTCGTCGCGCACGACCTGGCCATGGCGGCGTTCGCATGGTGGATCGCCAAGTCGTTGCGCTACGCGCTGATGCCCGACCTCGCGCCGGTCACGTACCTGCCGATGGAGTTCCCCATCGTGCTGCTCGTGCAGGGCGCCGTGTTCAACTGGACGGGGCTGTACAAGGGCGTCTGGCGATTCGCCAGTCTTCCCGACCTGTGGAACATCATCCGCGCGACGGTGATCGGCGCGTTGATCATCGGCCTGGCCATGGTCATGTACGCGCGCCTCGACGGCGTGCCCCGGTCGGTGCTTCTGGTCTACCCGGTCGTGCTGGTCGTGCTCCTCGGCCTGCCACGCCTGAGCTACCGGTTCTGGAAGGACAGCCGCATCGACCTGTTCCAGTCGGCGCCGACCAAGCGCGTGCTGATCGTAGGCGCGGATCGCGCCGGCGAAGCCCTGTCGCGCGATCTGCGCCGCGACAGTCGTTACAGCGTGATCGGCTTCGTCGACGACAATCTGGCGCTGCGCGGCGCGCAGATCGGCGGCATACCGGTGCTCGGCACCGTCGACCAGCTCGCGGAGTTGTCGAAGGCCGTCGCGGTGCAGATGCTGCTGATCGCCGTGCCCGGCGCGACGACCGCGCAGATGCGCCGCATCGTGGCGTTCTGCGAAACGACGGGCCTGCCGTTCCGCACGGTGCCCCGCCTGGAAGACGTCGTGGCGGGCAGGGCGCAGTTCAACGAGATCAAGGAAGTCGCGATCGAGGATCTCCTGGGCCGCGACGCCGTGGAGCTCGACTGGACCGCGATCCGCGAGAACGTCAGTGGCCGCCGCGTGCTCGTGACGGGCGGTGGCGGCTCGATCGGTTCGGAGCTGTGCCGCCAGGTCGCGCGCCTCGGCGCCAGCTCGCTGACCGTCGTCGAGATGTCCGAGTACAACCTCTACCGCATCGGTCAGGAGCTCACCTCGGCCTATCCCGAGCTCATCTTCAACGGCGTGCTCGCCGACGCGCGCGACGCCACGGCGATCAACCGCCTGTTCGATGACACCCAGCCGCAGATCGTGTTCCACGCGTCGGCGTACAAGCACGTGCCGATGCTTCAGGGCCAGCTGCGCGAGGCATTCCGCAACAACGTGCTCGGCACCCGCATCGTGGCCGACGCAGCCGTGCGCTGCCGTGCCGAGTCGTTCGTGCTCATCTCCACCGACAAGGCGGTCAATCCGACCTCGGTGATGGGCGCCTGCAAGCGCATGGCGGAAATCTGGTGCCAGAACCTCGCAGCGCATACCTCGACACGTTTCATTACGGTTCGATTCGGTAACGTACTGGACTCCGCCGGTTCGGTGGTCCCGCTGTTCCGCCGGCAGATCCGGCAGGGCGGCCCGGTGACCATCACCCATCCGGAGATCTCGCGTTACTTCATGACCATTCCCGAGGCCTGCCAGCTGATCCTCCAGGCGGCCAGTCTCGGCAAGGGTGGCGAGATCTTCGCGCTCGACATGGGCGATCCGGTGAAGATCCGCGACCTCGCCGAGCAGATGATCCGCCTGGCGGGCAAGCGGCCGGGCTCGGACATCCAGATCGTCTACACGGGACTCCGTTCGGGCGAGAAGCTGTTCGAGGAACTGTTCCACCCGCTGGAGAACTACACGAGCACGACCCACGCGAAGATCTTCCAGGCCCAGCACCGACAGGTGTCGTGGGAACTGCTGCAGACCCAGCTGGCACGCGCCGAAGAGGCCGTGGCCGCGTTCGATGAAGAAACCCTGCGCCGGTGCGTGTCGCAGCTGCTGCCTTCCTTCCGTTGGAGCGAGCCGCAGAGCGACAACGTTCTGCCGCTACGCCGAAACGAAAGTGGAGACATTGCATGACCCAACCCCTGCGCAAGGTCGTATTTCCGGTTGCCGGCCTCGGTACGCGATTCCTTCCCGCGACCAAGGTGGTGGCCAAGGAAATGCTGCCGGTGCTCGATCGTCCGCTGATCCAGTACGCGGTCGACGAAGCCGTGGATGCGGGCGCCGATACGCTGGTGTTCGTCACCAACCGATACAAGCATGCGATCGCCGACTACTTCGACAAGGCCTACGAGCTCGAAGAAAAGCTCGCCGAGAAGAACAAGGACGAGTTGCTCTCGATCCTGCGCGGCATCCTTCCGCGCCACGTCCGATGCGTGTTCGTCACGCAGCCGGAAGCCCTGGGCCTCGGTGACGCGGTGCTTCGCGCCGAAGCCGTCGTCGGCGACGAGCCGTTCGGCATCATGCTCCCGGACGATCTGATCTGGACCAAGGGCAAGGGCGCCCTGCGGCAGATGGCCGATGTCGCGTTCGCGAACGACGCCGGCGTGATCGCCGTGGAAGAAGTGCCCGAAACGGACACGGACAAGTACGGCATCGTCGACGCCACGGAAGCGCTCAGCGACCGTGCCACCGTGATCCGTCACATGGTCGAGAAGCCGAAGCCGGCCGATGCGCCGTCCAACCTCGCCGTCGTGGGCCGTTACGTGTTGCCGGGGAGCATCTTCGGTTACCTGCACAAGACGACCCCCGGTGCCGGTGGCGAGATCCAGCTCACCGACGCCATCGAGAACCTGCTCAAGGACCAGGGCAAGGTGCTGGCCTACCGCTTCGAGGGCACGCGCTTCGACTGCGGCAACAAGGCCGGCCTCGTGCAGGCCACCATGGCCATGGCGCTGGAGGATCCGAAGCTCGCACCGATCGTCCGCGAGTTCGCGAACAAGGCCTGATCCAGCCGGGGGCCATCACGGCCCCGGTTTCCCCGCCGTAGGAGCGCGCCCTGCGCGCGACAGCTTTTCGCGAAACGCAACACGACCTGCTGCATCAGGCGAGAAGATGTCGCGCGCAGGGCGCGCTCCTACGGCGCCTTGCCGTCGCTCGCGGAACGGCGGGCACGCTTGCGAAAACCCACCCTCTTTGTTGCCAGCCGGACATCGCGATGATGCATGCATCGGAGCTACCCGGTGCGCGTCGCGTTGCCTAGCCTAAGGGCCATGTCATCGCCCCCGGCGCCCCCCGTCGGCCGCGACGTCCAACCGCATCGAAGAGGTCCTCATGAATCTGCCATCCCGGGGCGCGCTCGCGCGCGTCCTGCTCTGCATCGCCTCGGCGACGTCCCTCACGGGTCCGTCCGGTCCCGCGTTCGCGGCCGCTCCTCTGCAGGGCGGGCAGGCGCCGGGCTATTACCGGGTCATGGTCGGCGACATCGAGGTCACGGCGCTCAGTGACGGCACCATCGATTTCCCGATGGACGAGCTCCTGACCGGCGAACGCCCCGAGGCGATCCGTAGCGCTTTCCGGAAGGCTTTCCAGCCGCTGCCCGCGGAAACGTCGATGAACCAGTTCCTGGTGAACACGGGAAGCCGCCTGGTGCTCGTCGACACCGGCGCCGGCGACGCTTTCGGCCCGACGCTGGGGCGCATGCTCGCCAGCCTCCGGGCCGCCGGGTACGCGCCGGAACAGGTCGACGACATCGTGATCACCCACATGCACGCCGACCACACCGGTGGACTCGCGCGCGACGGTGAACGCGTCTTCCCGAACGCCGTGCTGCACATCGCCCGCGCCGACCTCGGTTTCTGGATGAATCCCGCGAATCAAGCGCGGGCTCCCGAAGGCGTCCGCGCGAGCTTCGCGGTCGCGCAGAAGGCGCTCGGTCCCTACATCGCCGCCGGCAGGCTCGCGCCGTTCGATGGCGCGACGCAGATCGTGCCGGGGGTCAGGGCGTTGCCCACGCCGGGACATACGCCGGGGCATACGTGTTACGCCATCGAAAGCAGGGGCCAGATGCTCCTCGCCTGGGGCGATGTCGTGCACGCCTCGCCCGTGCAGTTCGCCGATCCGTCGGTGCGGATCGCCTGGGACAGTCACGACCGCGCCGCGGAGCACGAACGCGAGAAAGTGTTCGCCGACGCCGCCGCCCGGGGCTTCCTCGTCGCGGGCTCCCACCTGCCATTCCCGGCGATGGGCCATGTCGCCAGGACGGCCGATGGAAAGGGCTACGCGTTCGTTCCCGTGACCTACTCGGTCAACCGGAAGCCCGCCCCGCCGGCACCGACATCGAAGTGACGCCCCGCGAACCGGACACACCCATCGTTCCACTGGAGAAGACCTCATGAATCCATCGTTTGCGAGCGCGATCGCCCCCCTGTTTTCCGACGGCGACGCCCGATGCATGGGCGGCATGGGCGTCATGCTGCGCGACTTCGTCTACATGGCCGACCCGGCGGGCGACGACGTCTACGCCGACCACGCCAACGCGCGGCACGTCCTCGCGCGGCTGAAGGGGCAGGAGACTCCGCGCATGCCGCCGGGCGGCACGCCGTGGGCCGACGAGAAGATCGCGCTTTTCGAGGCGTGGATGCGGGCCTGGCAGCCGTAATGCCGGGAGCGACGATGGCGGTAGCGAGTCAGGCGGTCACGGCGAGGCTGACGCAGGCGGCGATCTTCCTGGTGGCGGTGATCCACGCCGGCGACGAAGCGGTCGATGCGGTGCGCGCGTTGTGCTCCGACATGGCCGGGCTCACGCGCGGTATCGGCTTCCGGTTTCCCGAGCGGCACCTGTCGTGCGTCACCGGGATCGGATCCGAGGCGTGGAGTCGCCTGTACCCGGGCCCAAGGCCCGCGGGCCTGCACCGGTTCCGCGAACTGCGCGGTGAGCGGCACGCTCCGTCGACGCCGGGCGATCTCCTGTTCCACATCCGCGCGACGCACATGGACCTCTGCTTCGAACTCGCCACCCAGGTGATGGAGCGGATCGGAGCACACGTGACCACCGTCGACGAAGTGCACGGGTTCAAGTATTTCGACGAGCGCGATCTGCTCGGCTTCGTCGACGGCACCGAGAATCCGGTCGGTGCCGAAGCGGTGGCCGCGACGACGATCGGCGACGAGGACGCCGCGTTCGCCGGAGGCAGCTACGTGATCGTGCAGAAATACCTGCACGACCTGCGCGCATGGAACGCGCTGCCCGTCGAACGGCAGGAGACGATCGTCGGCCGGCGCAAGCTGTCCGACGTGGAACTGCCTGCGAGCGCCAAGGCGTCCTACGCCCACACCGTGCTGACCACCATCGATGAGGAGGGCGAGGAGCTGAAGATCCTGCGCGACAACATGCCCTTCGGCGATATCGGCAAGGGCGAGTTCGGCACGTACTTCATCGGCTACGCGCGCCATCCGTCGCGCATCGAACGCATGCTGGTGAACATGTTCGTCGGTAACCCGCCCGGAAACTACGACCGCCTGCTCGACGTCAGCACCGCGGTGACGGGAAGCCTCTTCTTCGTGCCGTCCGCCGCGCTGCTGGAGAGCGCGGCAACGCGCGCCCCGTAGCGGTATCAACGCACCGGCAGCGTCTTCAGGTACGTCGGCCGGCGGAACGCCTGCGCCTTCCGTTCCACGCCGTAGGCGATGCCGATCAGCGTCGGCTCGCTCCACTTCGCGCCGAAGAACACCACGCCGACGGGCAGCTCGTGCGCGAAGGCGACCGGCAAGGTGATCGAGGGGTAACCCGCGATCGCCGCGGGCGCGGAAACGCCGCCGACGGTCGGGTCGCCGCTCACGACATGGTCGCCCAGCACGAGGTCGTTGACGAAGGCGGGTCCCCAGCTCGGAGCGAGCAGGGCGTCCAGCCGGTCCTTCGCCAGCGCGGCGTCGATGCCTTCGGGGCCTGCGAGGCGCTTGTTGCGGTCGCGCATCGCGACGTACGCGGGATCGTCGATGCCGCCCTTCGCCTGCGCCTGCAGGAAGAGCTCCTGTCCGAACCACGGCATTTCCTTGGCCGCTTCGCGCGTGTTGAAGGCGATCAGGTCGGCCAGCGTCTTCATGGGCTGGTCGGGGCGGGTGGCGAGGTACGCCTCGATGCCGTGCCTGAACTCGTACAGCAGCACGTCCAGTTCGTGTTCGCCGAGTTCCTTCAGGTGCGGGATCTCCACGTCGTCGACGACGGTCGCACCCTCCGACTTCAGCAGCGCGATCGTCGTCTCCAGCGCGCGGTCGGCGTTCGGCTCGATGCCCGCGAGCTGCCGCACGACGCCGATGCGCTTGCCGCGCAGCGTGCCCGGGACGAGCACGGACGCGTAGTCGGAGACGTGCCGGTCGGCTTCCGCCGTGGCCGGGTCGCGCGGATCGCTGCCCGCGATCGCCGCGAGCACGGCCGCTGCGTCCGCGACGCTGCGCGCCATCGGGCCGGCGGTGTCCTGGCTCGCCGAGATGGGCACGATGCCCGCGCGGCTGACGAGCCCGACCGTGGGCTTGATCCCGACCAGGCCGGTCATGGAGGCCGGGCAGATGATGGAGCCGTCGGTCTCGCTGCCGATCGACACGGTCGCCAGGCCCGCCGCGATGGCGGCGCCCGAGCCGGCGCTCGACCCGCATGCGTTGCGGTCGAGCACGTACGGATTCACCGTGAGGCCGCCGCGCCCGGTCCAGCCACTGGTCGCGTGGGTGGAGCGCATGTTCGCCCATTCGCTCAGGTTGGTCTTGCCGAGGATGACGGCACCGGCCTTGCGCAGTCGCGCGGCCACCGCCGAGTCACGCGGCGCCGGCTTCACCGTGAGCGCGAGCGACCCGGCGCTGGTCATCATGCGGTCGCCCGTGTCGATGTTGTCCTTGAGCAGGACGACGATGCCCTTGAGCGGGCCCTCCGCGGGCTTGCGCGCGATGGACAGCGCGTCGGGATTCGTTTCGAGCACCGAGTTCACCGTGGAGCCCGACTGGTCGATCGTCGCGATGCGCTGGAGGAAGAGGCGCGTCATGCCCTCGGGCGTCAGCTCGCCCGAGGCGTAGGCGGCGCGCAGCACGGCGATGGAGGCGAACGCGTCGTCTTCTCCGGGCTGGCGCGTGGTCGCGGCGGCAACGGAAAACGAGGAGGCGATACCCGCGACGAGCGCGAGCGAGCGGGTCCAGCGGTGCGGCATGGTGTTTCCCCCGGGAGCGGAACGAAGCGTCGCACCGCATCTTACCCAAGGCGCGGGGGCATATACTCGACCGATGCCAAGCCCGGTCGCAGCGCGTCGCGGGCCACGCCAACGTGACGCCAGGGAGTGCCTTATGCGATGTCTTGTCCGCCGGCTGGTCATCGCCGCCGCGCTCGGTGCCGCGCCCGCCTGGGCGGCCGACCCGCCGACGGTTCCCGATACCCTGGTCCAGCGCATCGCCGCGTGCACGAGCTGCCATGGCGAGCACGGCGAGGGTGGGGACAACGCGTTCAATCCACGGCTGGCCGGCAAACCCGCCGGATACCTCGTGCGCCAGATGCAGGATTTCCGGCGCGGCCTGCGTCACTACGAGATCATGGAATACATGGTCGCGCCGCTGACCGACGACTACATGCGCGAGATCGGGGCGTACTTCGCCGCGCAGGAGGTTGCGTACCGGACGCATCCGGTGCCGTCGACGACGCCCGCCGCCATGGCGCGTGGCGAGCAGCTGGTGACACGCGGCGACAGCGGCCGCGGCATCCCCGCGTGCACGGCCTGCCACGGGCCGGGGCTGACGGGGGTGGAGCCCGACATCCCCGGGCTGGTCGGGCTGCCGTACGACTACATCAGCGCGCAGCTGGGTGCCTGGCGCACGAATACGCGCGGGACGGTCGAGCCTGACTGCATGGAGACGATCGTCGGGCGGCTGAGCGACGCGGACATCAGCGCCGTCGCGGCGTACCTCGCGCAGCGGCCCGTGCCGCCTGACGCGCATGCGACGGCGGCCGGCAGCGTGCAACCGCCGCTGCGCTGCGGCGTGCTGGGAGGCTGACCGATGACACGCGCCTCGCGACTTCTCGCTTTCCTCGCGCTGTCGTTCGTCACGCATGCGGCGCTCGCCGACGATGCCGTCGAACGTGGACGCTACCTCGCCACGGCCGGCGATTGCGCCGCGTGCCACACGCCGCGCGATGGCGCGCCGTATTCCGGCGGCCGCGTCGTCGCCACGCCTTTCGGCGCGATCCCGTCGCCCAACCTCACGCCGGACCGCGACACGGGCCTCGGCGGCTGGAGCGCGGACGATTTCTACCGCGCGATGCACGAGGGAAAGAGCCACGATGGCACCTCGCTGTATCCCGCGTTCCCGTTCACGTCGTACACGAAGGTCACGCGTGCCGATACCGATGCGATCTTCGCGTACCTGAAGAGCCTGCCCGCGGTGCGGCGGCCGTCGATCGAGAACACGCTGCGCTGGCCGTACCGCGTGCGGCCATTGATGGCCGCGTGGCGCGCCGTCTACTTCGACGAAGGCGAATACCAGGCGGACCCGAAACGGTCGGCCGCGTGGAATCGCGGCGCCTACCTGGTGCAGGGCCTCGGGCACTGCAACGAATGCCACACCCGTCGCGACAGCTTCGGTGCGCCGGTCGACGATCCGTTCCTCGCCGGCGGCATCGTGCCCGTGCAGAACTGGTACGCGCCCGACCTGTCGATGGGCCGGCACGGCGGTCTCGCCGGCTGGACCGAAGCCGACGTCGTCGCCCTGCTGAAGACGGGACGCTCGCGGAAGGGGACGGCTTTCGGCCCGATGGCGGAGGTCGTCCTGCGCAGCACGCAGCACCTTTCCGACACGGACCTCGCGGCCATGGCGACATACCTCGCCTCGCTACCGGAACGCCCGGCGCCACGGCAGCGCGAATCCGCCGCCGGCGCCCGCGAGCTCGCCTTGCGCGGGGGGACGGTCTACACGGAACGCTGCGCGACGTGTCACGGCGCCGACGGCCGCGGCAAGGGCGAGGCGTACCCTCCGCTGGATGGCAACGGCTCGGTGACCGATCCCACGGGCATCAACGCGATCCGCATCGTGCTCTCGGGCGGGTTCGCGCCAGCGACCGCCGCGAACCCGCGACCCTATTCGATGCCGCCGTTCTCGCAGATCCTCGGCGACGACGACGCGGCCGCGGTGGTCACGTACATCCGCCAGGCCTGGTCGAACAAGGCGGCCGCCGTGGCGCCCGGGGACGTGCGCGCCTACCGGTCCACGCCCGGAAGCTGAGCGCGCACGGCATCGGCCAGCGCCTGCCAGATGCCGACGTCCCACGATCGCCTGGCCTGCCCCGAAGGCGATGGCAGGACATAGGCGGGAACGCCCGCGAACGTGGCGGGCTGCGCGCCGTAACCGATGCCCTTGCCGAGCGCGGCGACGCCACCGTGCTTGCTGGTGAATGCGATCGCGCCGGGCGCGACGCGGCGGATCCTCGCCTCGAGCGCCGCGACGTCGAAGGCGTCGGCGGGAAGCTCGGCGTCGTTGCCGTAGTGGAATTTCGAAAGATCGGTGAGTCCGATGCCGAACGAGGTCAGCAGCGGGTATTCGGCGGGGGCGAGAAGACGCGGTGTCAGTCCCGTGGCGAACAGCGTTCGCCAGAACATGTTGCCGGGATGGGCGTAGTAGGCGCCCTCGCGCGCCGAGCGCGTACCCGCCGCGGTGCCGCAGAACACGAGGCGCAGCCCCGGTTCCAGCAGGTCGGGGAGCACGAAACCATCGGCGGCGGCAGGCGTGGGCATGGCGTGCACTTTACCCGGCCCGTGCTGCGTCACAACAAAACGTGGACATCCCCGGCGCTAGGGTAAGGAGCCATGACTGTATTGGACTGGCTGCCAGACACCGCACAGCCGTGGACCCGGTTCGCGCTGATCGTCGTCATCGCGCTCGTGGTCGCGGGGCTCGCGCGCCGCGTCGTGCACTTCCTGCTGCGCCGCTTCGCCCTGCGTCATCCGATGGGCGCGAGCATCGTCGCCCGGGCGAACGCGCCGCTCGAGGCCATCGTGCCGCTCGCGATGCTCCTGATCGCCTGTCGCGCCGCGCCCGAGGAGCCGGCCAGGCTTCTCGCCTTCATCGAGCACACGATCGCCCTCGGGCTGATCGCGGCGTGTACCTGGTTCGTCGTGCGCTGCGTGGGTGCGCTGGAAGCCACCGTGTCGCGCTTCAACCCCATCGATCTCGAGGACAACCTGCACGCGCGGCGCCTGCAGACGCAGGTGCGCGTGTTGAGCCGCACCGCCATGGTCGTGGCGATCGTGCTGGGCATCGGTGTCGGACTCATGACGTTTCCCGCCGTCCGCCAGTTCGGCGCCAGCCTCCTGGCGTCGGCCGGTCTCGCGGGCCTCGCGGTCGGCCTCGCCGCGAAGCCGGTGCTTGGTAACCTCATCGCGGGCATCCAGATCGCCTTGACCCAGCCGATCCGCATCGACGACGTCGTGATCGTGGAGGGCGAATGGGGCAGGGTGGAGGAGATCACCAGCACCTACGTCGTCGTGAAGATCTGGGACGAGCGACGGATGATCGTGCCGCTGCAGTACTTCATCGAGCAGCCGTTCCAGAACTGGACGCGCACGAGTTCGCAGATCCTCGGCACGGTACTGCTGTGGTTCGATTACGGCATGCCGCTGGATCCGGTCCGGGCCGAGCTCGAGCGCCTGTGCAAGGGTGCGCCGGAATGGGATGGGCGCGTGTGCGTGCTCCAGGTGGTCGACAGCAACGACAAGGCGATGCAGCTGCGCGCCCTCGTCAGCTCGGCGGATTCCGGACGATCCTTCGACCTGCGTTGCAAGGTGCGCGAAGGCCTGATCGCGTTCGTTCGCCGCGAGTGCCCGCAGTACCTGCCGCGCCTGCGCGGCGACATCGAGAGTGAGGTGCGCGTGCCGGACGCCCCGTCCGTCGGCCGCCTGTCCATGGGTGGGCGCTGACCGGTCCGAAGCGGGCCTGCAAGCGGAAGCCATCCCCCGCAAGGCCGACGACAGCCGGTCGTGCTAGCGTCTGCGCCAGTTTCCCGATGCCGGTACGCCACCATGTCCATGACCGATCCCGAACACGTCGCACGCCACTGGTTCTCGAAGGGCCTGCATGAACTCGGCCACGCCGAACAGCGCCTGCTCGACCGCCTCGCGAAGCGCAAACTCGTTTCCGAGGACGTCAACGCGGTGTTCCGCTCCGATCTCACCTTCGGCGAACGGCTGGCGGACAACGTGTCGCGCTTCGGCGGCTCGTGGACCTTCATCATCGTCTTCGCCGTGATCCTCATGCTGTGGACCGGCGTCAATTCGTTCGTGCTGAAGCATCCGTTCGATCCGTATCCGTACATCTTCCTCAACCTGATGCTCTCGATGCTGGCGGCCGTGCAGGCGCCCGTGATCATGATGAGCCAGAACCGGCAGGCGTCGATGGACCGCCTCGACGCCGCCAACGATTACAAGGTGAACCTCAAGGCCGAGATCGAGATCATGGGCCTGCACGACAAGCTCGATCAGATCCGCACCGACCAGCTGGCGGCGCTCCTGATGAAACAGCAGGAGCAGATCGACCTGCTGATGAAGCTGGTCGCCGACGACGACGCGCGGAAGCAGGGCGATTGACCAAGAAAAAGCCCGGCTTTCGCCGGGCTTTTCGTTTCACGTCGCCGATCCCGAAGATCAGGGCTGGCCGCGCGAGGCCTTCTTGCGATCGTTTTCCGTCAGGTGCTTCTTGCGCATGCGGATCTCCTTCGGCGTGACTTCGACCAGCTCGTCGTCGTCGATGAAGTCCAGCGCCTGTTCCAGCGTGAACTTGGTCGCCGGCGTCAGCTGGATCGCGTCGTCCTTGCCCGAGGCGCGCATGTTGGTCAGCGGCTTCGGCTTGATCGCGTTGACCGTGAGGTCGTTGTCCTTCGCGTGGATGCCGATCAGCTGGCCTTCGTACACGGAGTCGCCTTCGGCGGCGAACAGCTTGCCGCGCTCCTGCAGGGGTCCGAGCGAGTAGGCCGGGGTGGTGCCCGCGGCGTTCGCGATCATGACGCCGTTCTGGCGCTTGGCGATCGGCGCCGGGGTGTACGGACCGTAATGCTTGAACACGTGGAACAGCAGGCCCGAACCCTGGGTGAGGGTCTTGAACTGGTTCTGGAAGCCGATCAGGCCACGCGCCGGGATTTCGTACTCGAGGCGCACGCGGCCCTGGCCGTCCGAGACCATGTTCTTCAGGTCGCCCTTGCGGATGCCCAGGCGCTCCATGACGCCGCCCTGGTGGATTTCCTCGATGTCGATCACCAGCTCCTCGATCGGCTCCATCTTCTGGCCGTCGATTTCCTTGATGATGACTTCCGGACGCGACACGGCCAGCTCGTAGCCTTCGCGACGCATGTTCTCGATCAGCACCGACAGGTGCAGTTCGCCGCGGCCCGAGACCAGGAACTTGTCGGCGTCGGAGCCGTCCTCGACGCGCAGCGCGACGTTGTGCACCTTCTCGCGATCCAGGCGCTCACGCAGCTGGCGGCTGGTGAGGAACTTGCCGCCCGAGAGATCCTTGTTGCCGACGAACGGCGAGTTGTTGACCTGGAAGGTCATGCTGATCATCGGCTCGTCGACGCTCAGCGCCGGCAGCGCTTCCGGGGTATCCAGCGCCGTCACGGTGTCCGAGATGGTCAGGTCGGGGATGCCCGAGATGGCGACGATGTCGCCGGCTTCCGCCGAATCCTGCTCGATGCGCTCGAGGCCGAGGAAGCCCAGCACCTGGACGATCTTGCCCTGGCGCTTCTTGCCTTCGCGATCGATCACGGCGACCGGCATGCCCTTCTTCAGGGTGCCGCGCTGGATGCGGCCGATGCCGATGACGCCGACGAAGTTGTTGTAGTCGAGCTGGCTGATGCGCATCTGGAACGCGCCTTCCGGATCGACGTCCGGCTTCGGGGCGTGCTGCATGATCGCTTCGTAGAGCGGGGTCATGTCGCCTTCGCGGGCGTTCTCGTCCAGCGAGGCGTAACCGTTCAGCGCCGAGGCGTAGACGATCGGGAAATCCATCTGCTCGTCGGTGGCGCCGAGCTTGGCGAAAAGGTCCCACACCTGCTCGACGACCCACTCCGGACGGGCGCCCGGACGATCGACCTTGTTGACGACGACGATCGGCTTGAAGCCCATCGCGAACGCCTTCTGGGTGACGAAGCGCGTCTGCGGCATCGGGCCGTCCATCGCGTCGACCAGGATCAGCACGGTGTCGACCATCGACAGCACGCGCTCGACCTCGCCGCCGAAGTCGGCGTGTCCCGGGGTGTCGACGATGTTGATGCGGTTCTTGACGCCCTTCTTCTTGTCTTCCCAGGTGATGGCCGTGTTCTTGGCCAGGATCGTGATGCCACGTTCCTTTTCCTGGTCGTTCGAATCCATCACGCGTTCCGTAAGCACGGTGCGCTCATTGAGCGTGCCCGACTGCTTGAGGAGCTGATCGACGAGGGTGGTCTTGCCGTGGTCGACGTGAGCCACGATGGCGATATTGCGCAGGTTTTCGATCGACATGCGTCATGCGCCGGCGTTCAGCCGGTGCACCTCTTTGGTGTGGGAAGCCGCCGATTATAAAGGAAAAGAAAGACTTTGGCATGACGGCCGCGGAGGGAGCCCGGGAGGCCGTTCCGGCCCGGCGGCCGGACCGATATCCTTGGCCCGGGAATGGGCCCCGGGGGCGGCAATGAGCGTAAGGGATGAGCGCGGATCGCGGTTGGCGCTGTGGGTGGGCGCCGCCATGCTGCTGGGCGCCGTCGTGGTCGGATGGACGGCCGGGGGCGTTCCCGACGAGCTCGGGACGCGCCACGCCGGACAGGCAGCGGAGGGCCGAGCGAGGTCGGACGTGCGCGCGGCTGGCCCGGCAGGCTCGTCCCGGATCGACGGCACCGTGCCCGCCGTCGATGCGAGCAGCGGCCGGCTCGACGAGTCCGCCGGGCCTTACCTCCGGCCGGGTGACGGATACCGCGAGATCATGGCTCGGCTTGGCCCGGCGAGCGAAGACGACCCCATCGCGCTTTTCGTCGTCGGCGAGGCGGTGAGCGTCTGCACGCGCGCCGGCAGGCCGGACGCGGCACGGCGTGCGCGGTCCGACGGCGCGCGGGCCTTCATCGCATGGCGGGCCGATTTCTGTCGCGGAGAGTTCGCCGGCGAGGAACGGCGTGACGAGGTCCTGCGGAAACGGATGGCCGGCGTCGCATCCCGACACCCGGAATGGCGTGGCGTCGACTCGCCGGGCGGAGCGCCCATCTTCGACGCGGTGCTTTCGGGGACGTCCGTCGACGAAGTGCAGATGGCGATATCGCTGCTCTCCATCGGAGAGCCGTGGGAATTCGGAGAGGACCTGGTCGAGGGCACGGGCCTGGCGCCCAACCTCTCCCGATACCAGGAGATCGCGCTGGAATCGCTGATGTGCGACGTCACGGGAGGGTGCGGTCCCAACGGTCTGCGCACGGCGATGCTTTGCCTCCACGCTCCCGAGCCGACGTGTCACCCCGAACGTAGCCTCTACGACGCGTGGAACGACCGGTTCGCGCCAGAGGAACTCGCCGTCATCGCCGGGGTGCGCGAGCGCATCGTCGCGGAGCGCCAGCGTCGTGCGACCCATCGCGAGGATGGGTCGTCCCCGATGTGAGCCCGAGGCGTCAGAGCAGCCCGACCTGCTGGCTCGCCGTGTACCAGAGCAGGCCGTAGTGGCCGTACGGGAAGGTGTAGCTGGCCGTCTCGCCCTGGATCTGCGAGGTGTGCACCCCGTAGACGATGCAGACGCCCGTGGCGCAGTTGATCTCGTCCGAGTACGACTTGAACGAGTACATCCTCGCGCCGAAGCGGCGGCCGGCGAGGCCGTTCAGGAGGGGGCTGCCGATCGACAGGCCCCAGCTGCCGCAGGTGCTGTTCGCCACGTTGTAGGGGTAGATGCCGCACGTGTAGAGGCCGCGGAAGGCGCCCGCGATGCCGATGAAGGTGTTCACGGAGCCCGAGGCGCCGATGCGGTCGATCACGTGGGCGGCGAGGGTGGCGCCCATCGAGTGACCGATGACGTCGATCTTCCCCGTGCACGACGACGCGAGGGCGTCGACGATGGCGTTCTCGACCGGCACCTCTTCGCTCCCGTTGTGGTCGTTGCAGGCGGCGCAAAGGCCGTTGCCCCAGCTCGGGGCGAGGATCTGCGACTCCGCGTAGCCGCGCTGGCGGAGCAGGTCGTGGGTGGCCTGGAAGTCCGAGGGACTGCCGGTGTTGCCGTGCACGAGCACGACGGAATCGACGCAGGCGGCGCGGACGGGGCCGCAGATGAGCAACGACAGGGCGATGAGCGACAGCAGGGAACGCATGGCTTGCCTCCGTGGTGTGACGCGCCTAGACCACTCCCAGCGCGTAGTAGGCGACGATCGCCACGAAGACCGCGAGGGTCTTGATGACGGTGATCGCGAAGATGTCCCGGTACGACTGGCGATGGGTCAGGCCGGTCACGGCGAGCAGCGTGATCACGGCGCCGTTGTGCGGCAGGGTGTCCATGCCGCCGGAGGCCATCGCGGCGATGCGGTGGAGCACCTCCATCGGGATGCCCGCGGCTTCCGCGTTGCGGACGAAGCTCTCGCCCATCGCGGCCAGCGCGATGCTCAGGCCGCCCGACGCCGAACCGGTGATGCCCGCCAGCGCGGTCACCGACACCGCCTCGTTGACCAGCGGGTTCGGGATGGCGTGCAGCCCGTCGGCCACCACACGAAAGCCCGGCAGGGCGGCGATGACTGCGCCGAACCCGTACTCCGACGCGGTGTTCATCGACGCGAGCAGCGCGCCACCCACGGCCGCCTTGCTGCCCTCGGCGAAGCGCGCGACCACGGGGCGCCAGGCGAACGCGAACACCGTGAGGATGCCGAGCAGCAGCGCGCCCTCGACGGCCCAGATCGCGGCGACCTTCGACACCTCCTGGACGACCGGCGGCGCGGCGCCGACCACGGTCGGCACGAAGGACTGCGTGGCGCCATAGACGCGCGGGATGGCGAGCGTGAGCAGCTTGTTCGCGACGCCGACGACCAGGAGCGGAAGCAGCGCGACGAGCGGATGCGCGAGGCGGTCGCCCGCGTACGTCGCCGGCTCGTCGGCGAGGTCGCCGCCATAGCCTTCGCCGTCCAGCGCCGCGGCCCGACGGCGCCGTTCGAGATAGAGCAGCCCGGCGCCGAGGATGAACACCGAGCCGAGCGTGCCGAGCCAGGGCGCGGCCCAGGTGTCGGTGCCGAAGAACGCCGTGGGGATGATGTTCTGGATCTGCGGCGTGCCCGGCAGCGAATCCATCGTGAAGGTGAACGCGCCCAGCGCGATGGTGCCCGGGATCAGGCGCTTCGGGATGCGTGCCTGGCGGAAGAGTTCCGCGGCGAAGGGGTAGACGGCGAACACCACGACGAACAGGGACACACCGCCGTAGGTGAGCAACGCGCACACCAGTACGATCGAGAGCATGGCGCGCTTCTCGCCGAGCAGTCCGATCGTGCCGGCGACGATCGCGCGGGAGAAGCCGGACAGCTCGATCAGCTTGCCGAAGACCGCGCCCAGCATGAACACCGGGAAATACAGTTTCAGGAAACCGACCATCTTGTCCATGAACAGGCCGGTGAACATCGGCGCGACCAGTCCCGGGTCGGTCAGCAACACCGCGCCCAGCGCCGCGACGGGAGCGAACAGGATCACGCTGTAGCCGCGATAAGCGACCAGCATCAGGAAAGCCAGCGCGGCCAGCACGATCAGCAATGCCATCGAAACGTTCGTCCCCGGGTGCGGCGCGAGTGGCCGTCGGACGGCGAGTATCCGCAGGTGCCATGCGGCGCGGCACTGTACCAAGGTACAAGTGTGGCCCTCACGGTGGCTTCCTATGCTTCGTGTCATTCGGCGCCGAGGGGGCGTCGCTCATCGGTTACTCGGGGGATGTCCATGAAGCACGCACCGCTGACGCTGGCGATCGGCCTTGCCATCGGTTTCGCCGCCACGCTTCCCGCCATGGCGCAGGACGCCGGGCAGGCGAACGCGCCGACGACGGAAGCGAAGAAGAAGCAGCAGGAGGCCACGCAGCTGAACGAGGTCACCGTGAGCGCCCGCCGCCGCGAGGAATCGCTGGAGAAGGTGCCCGTCGCGGTGAGCGCGTTCTCGGAAGAGGACATGAAGGACCTGCAGGCCACGAGCATCGACGGCCTTCAGGGCGCCGTGCCCAACATGAACATCGTGCAGGGTCGTGGATCGTCGTCGTCGGTGAACATCTTCATCCGCGGCATCGGTCAGCCGGACGCGCTGCAGACGTTCGATCCCGGCGTCGGCATGTACGTCGACGACGTGTACTACTCGCGCATCCAGGGCGCGCTGATCAGCCTGTTCGACGTCGACCACGTGGAAGTGCTGCGCGGCCCGCAGGGAACGCTCTACGGCAAGAACTCCACCGGCGGCGCCGTGAAGATCGTGACGAAGAACCCGGGCGCGACGCCGGAAGGCTCCGTCGAGGCCACCTTCGGCAACTTCGGCCGCCGCGAGGGGCGCTTCTACGGCTCCACGCCGCTGAGCAAGGATGGCGCCTGGTCGGCGTCGCTCGCCGGCGCGGTCACGCGCAACGACGGCTTCGTGCACGACTACAGCGGCCGCGACTTCAACAACGACGACACGAAGTCGGTGCGCGGCAAGCTGCGCTTCCATCCGTCCGAGACGTTCGACGGCGTGCTCACGCTCGACTACACGAAGATGGACACGGCGCTCACGCTGGGCCAGCCGGTATCGCCGCTCACCCGCACGGACCTCGTGCGCGGCACGGTCACGTTGCTGCGCCCGAACCTCGACGAGAAATACGACTTCCACAGCCGCACGTCGTTCCCGCCCGGCGACGGTCAGCACCTCACCCACAAGGGCGTGGCGCTGAACATGAACTGGAAGCTCTCCGACCAGTGGAACCTGAAGAGCATCACGGCCTACCGCAAGCTCGACAGCGATTCGTACATCGACATCGACGCCTCGCAGTTCGAACTGGGCGACGTCTTCGTCGGCTTCCACCAGAAGCAGGCGAGCCAGGAGCTGCAGCTCGCGTTCGACAACGGCAGCAACGTGCAGTCGGTGTTCGGCGCGTACTTCCTGCGCGAGAACGTGCCCTCGACGCAGTACGCGTTCGCGGACGATCTCTTCGCCGTGGCGGGACGCACCGTGCCGTTCCTGCGCACGATCGGCGACGACCTCACCACCAAGAGCTGGGCCGGTTTCGCGCACGTGAACTGGGAGTTCGTGCCGAGCTGGACGCTGGCCGCCGGTATCCGTTACAGCAAGGAAAGCAAGGATTACGATCGCTCCACCAGCACGTTCTGGGGCGCGCCGCTCACCGCGCTGAACGAGACCGTCGCCTTCGCGCGCGACAAGGACTGGAAGGCCTGGACGCCGACCGTCAGCCTGCAGAAGCAGTTCGATCCGCAGACCATGTGGTACGTCTCGGCCAGCCGCGGCTTCAAGTCCGGCGGCTTCAACGGTCGCGCCAATTCGGTGGCGGAAACCCGCTCGGCGGAGTTCGATCCCGAATACGTGTGGACGTTCGAGACCGGCCTGAAGATGCGTAGCGTCGACAATCGCCTGCAGGCGAACCTCGCGGCGTTCCACAGCGACTACAAGGATTTCCAGGCCCGCGTGTCGGAGATCCAGAATTCCGGTTCGGTGACGCCCACCTTCGCGTTCCCCGTGATCAACGCGGCGAAGCTGAAGATGGACGGCTTCGAGGCCGAAGGCGTCGCGCTGCTCGGCGAAGGCACGCGCCTCAGCACCCAGATCGGCTACCTCAAGGCGAAGTACGACCGCTTCGACGACGCGCGCCTCGACCCGACCAATCCGGCCTACAACCCGCAGATCCACGCGCACGTGCCGTTCTCGCCGAAGTGGACCGCGCGCATCGCCGCGACGCAGACGTTCAACGTGGGCGGGGGCGCGCTGACGATCGGCGCCGACGCTTCGTACCGCACGGAGACCTGGCTCAGCGTCGACAACTACGACGCGCTGTCGCAGAAGGCGTATACGGTGGTCGGCGCGTTCGGCATCTTCGATTCCGGCGACGGCCACTGGCAGTTCCGCGCCGGCGTGCGCAACGCCACCAACAAGGTCTACAAGACCGATGGCCAGGAATTCTCGAGCGTGGGTAACATCCGCACGGCCTACTACGGGATGCCGCGCAACTACTACGGCTCCGTGCGCTACAACTTCTAAGAGGGGAATCCGATGAAACGCTTGCTGCTCCTCGTCGCGCTCGGCGCCGGTGCCGCGTCGGCGGCCGACGCCCCCGCGCGCCTGCCCGCCCTGAAGCTCGATTCCGCGCGGGTCACGGTGGCGGGATTGTCCTCGGGCGCCTATATGGCGACGCAGGCGCAGGTCGCGTATCCGGAGGTGTTCCACGGCGCGGCGCTGATTGCCGGTGGCCCCTACGGGTGCGCGGCGGGCAAGCTCGAAACCGCGCTCGGTTCGTGCATGAAGGGCACGCCGCCGCCGGACGTGAAGGCGCTCGCCGCCGCGGCGAAGACGAAGGCCGCCAGGGGCGACATCGGTCCGCTCGCGCAGCTGGCGGGGGCGAAGATCTACGCGCTGCACGGCGCGCAGGACGCGCTCGTCGCGCCGGTCGTGGGCGACGCGTCGGCCGGTTTCTACGACGCGCTGAAGGCGGTCGAGCCCGCGCTGGCGGGAATGCCGGTGGTGAACGACGGCAAGCGCGCGTTCGCGCACAACCTGCCGATCGCCGCGAGCGGTGACGATTGCGGTAAGTCGGTCTCGCCGTTCCTCGGCCATTGCGGCATCGACGCGGCAGGGGAGATCTTCGCGCAGCTCTACGGCAAACCGGCGAAGGTCGCGGGCACGGCGAAGGGCGAGCTGCGCGAGTTCGACCAGGACGCGTACAAGGCGGACGGCAAGGACGCGTTCCTCGGCGCGAAGGGATTCGTCTACCTGCCGCCGGATTGCCTCGCCGGCAAGCCCTGTGGCGTGATGGTCGCCCTGCATGGCTGCAAGCAGAACGTCGACCTCGTCGGGAAGGCCTTCGTGGAAGACGCCGGCTTCAACCGCTGGGCGGACGTCTACGACGTGGCCGTCCTGTATCCTCAGACCCGCGCGGTCTTCGCGCCATTGAATCCGCAGGCATGCTGGGACTGGTGGGGCTACTCGGGGGCGAACTACGACACGCGCGCCGGCGTCCAGCTGCGCTGGCTGGTCGACGCGCTGCATGGTCTTGGCCTGAAGTAACCCGGATATCGCCGATGCGATCGGCTCCCACCCCTTCGGTACCAGCGTCTCTACCGGAGGGGTGGGAGCCGATCGTATCGGCGATCGGCCTCGGGGCATCATGAATCCCTGGCTCGTCACCCTCGCCGCGGCGCTGTGGCTGTGCATGCTGTTCGGCGTGGCGCTGTTCGGCGAGCGGCGGCCCGCGTTCCTGGAGCGTCGCTGGGCCATCGTCTACGCGCTCTCGCTCGCGATCCACTGCACCTCGTGGACGTTCTACGGCACGGTGACCCAGGCGTCCCGCTCGGGCTGGTGGCTGCCGCCGACGTTCGTCGGCGCGATCCTGATGTACGTGTTCGCGGTCGGTGTCCTGCGTCGCCTCGTCGTCATGGCGCGCGACTACAACGCCGGCTCCGTCGCGGACCTGATATCGGCGCGCCTCGGCCGTCACCGCGGCCTCGCCGCGCTGGTCACCGTGGTGATGCTCATCGGCATCGTGCCGTACATCGCGCTGCAGCTGAAAGCGGTGGCGATGAGCTACGGCCTGCTCGCGCAGGGCCGCGACGCCGAGGCGCCCGCCTGGCAGGACAGCGCGCTGTACATCGCGCTGCTCATGGCCGCGTTCGCGATGCTGTTCGGCACGCGTCGTGCCTCCGCCATGGCGCACAACCGTGGACTCGTGCTCGCGATGGCGTTCGAGTCGCTGTTCAAGCTGGCGGCGATGCTCGCGCTCGGCAGCCTCCTCGTCGGCGCGGCGCCGGATCCGGCGGCCGTGGCGCGCGCGGCCGCGATGCCGCACGACGCCGGCGGCTTCCCCGCGCTGATCCTGCTCGGCGCGCTCGCCATGTTCACGCTGCCGCACCAGTTCCACGCCGGCATGGTGGAATGCCGCGACGTGCGCCACGTGTCCACGGCCCGCTGGCTGTTCCCGCTCTACATGCTGCTCATCTCGCTGCCGATCCTGCCGCTGGCGCGGCTCGGCGACGCGACGCTGGCGCCGCTGGGCGTGCCGTCCGATCTTTACGTGCTGGCGTTGCCGCTGTCGCGCGAGCAGGGCGGCCTCGCGCTGTTCGCGTTCCTCGGCGGCCTCTCGGCCGCGACGAGCATGGTCGTCGTCGCCACGCTCGCGCTGAGCCTGATGGTCGTCAACCATTTCATCGCGCCGGTGCGCGTGCGCGGCGGATGGGGCAGGGGCGAGCGGGGCGACCTGCGCGGCGAGGTCATCACGCAGCGTCGCGTCGCGATTCTCGGCGTCATCCTCCTGGCCTGGGCCTATAGCCGGATGCTCGCCGGCAACGACGCGCTGGCCGACATCGGCGCGATCTCGTTTTCGGCCCTCGCCGGCCTCGCTCCGACATTGCTGTTCGCGGTGTACCGGCCGCGGACGGGTGCGCGCGCGGTGGGCGCGGGGCTCGCGGTGGGCACGCTCGTGTGGCTTTACGTGGTGCTGCCCGCGCTGGTGACGCCGGAGCCCGCATGGGTGGAAGCGGGACCCTTCGGCATCGCGTGGCTGGCACCCGACCGCCTGTTCGGACTGGACGACTGGAGCCGCCTCGGGCGGGCCGTGGTGCTGGGCATCGGAGCGAACCTCGCGACGATCGCGCTGGTCGCGCCGTCGCGTTACGGCCGCGTCGCGATGCCCGCGACGGAGCTGGGGCGCGTGGACGTGGGCGACCTGCGGGCACTCGCCGCGCGCTTCCTTCCCTCCGATCGCGTGGCGGCGCTGTTCGCCGACGCGGTGCCGACGGGCGCCGCGGGCGGCGCGCTCGCCGCGCTGGTGGAACACGAACTGGCGGGCGTGATCGGCGCGGGCTCCGCGCGGCTCCTCCTGCAGGTGGTGCATCGCCAGCGCCAGGACGAACTCGATACCGTGGCCGCCATCGTCGACGAGGCCACCGAAGACCTTCGCTTCAACCAGCGCGTGCTCGAGGCGGCCCTGGAGACGATGAGCCAGGGCATCTGCGTCGTCGACGCCGAGCTGCGGCTGGTGGCGTGGAACCGGCCGTACGCGGAACTCTTCGGCTATCCGCCGGACATGCTGCGCGTGGGCCGGCCGGCGGCCGACCTCATCCGGCACAACGTGGCGGCGGGCCTGATCGGGCCGGGCGAGATCGCTTCGCGCGTGGAGCGCCGCCTCGCGCTGATGCGCGCGGGGTCGCCCCACCTCGCGGAGCGGCGTTTTCCGGATGGCACCGTCGTGGAGATCCGCGGCAACCCGATGCCGGGCGGCGGCTACGTGGCCACGTTCACCGACGTCACGTCGTTTCGCGAGACCGAGGACGAGCTGATCCGCGCCAACGAGACGCTCGAACTTCGCGTGACGGAGCGCACGGTCGAACTGCGCCAGGCGAACGAGGCGAAAAGCCACTTCCTCACCGCCGTGTCGCACGACCTGCTGCAGCCACTGCACGCGGCCCAGCTGTTCGCGCACGCGCTGCGCACGGGCCATGGCGATGCGGAGACGGCGCGTCACCTCGATGGCGCGCTGGCCGCGACGGAAGACCTGCTCGCCGGGCTGCTCGACATCGCGCGACTGGAGGGCGGCCGCCTGACGCCCCGCATCGTCGACGTGGCGCTCGCGGACATCGTCGGACCGCTCGCGGCGGAAAGCCGCGCGCTCGCCGCGGAGCGCGGCATCCGCTTCGACTGCGTGCCGACGCGCGCATGGGTCCGCACCGATCCGCAGCTGCTTCGCCGCATCGTGCAGAACTTCCTTGCCAACGCGCTGCGCTACGCCGGCGGCGGTCGCGTCGTGCTCGGTTGCCGACGGGTGGGCGGCGCCGTGCGCATCGAAGTGTGGGATACCGGGCCGGGCATCGCGGAGAACGACCGCGCATCCATCTTCGAAGCCTTCCGTCGTGGCGAGGCCGCGGTGGGGCAGGGGCTGGGTCTCGGCCTCGCGATCGCGGAGCGCACCGCGACGCTGCTCGATCACCCGCTGGGCCTGCGCTCCTGGCCGGGCACGGGCAGCGTGTTCGAGGTCTCGGCACCGCTCGCGCCCCGCGGCGCGAGCGAACCGGCGGCGGTCGCGGCGCCCGGCGCGTTGCCTGCCGGGCACGCGGTCGTCGTCGACAACGATCCCGTGGCACTGGCCGCCACGGCCAGCCTGTTGCGCGGCTTCGGCTGGACCGTGGACGCGCTGCGCGCTCCCGAGGACGACGCGTCGCCGCCCGACCTGCTCGTGCTCGACTACCACCTCGACGCGGGACGCACGGGGCTCGACGCGTTGCGCGTCCTGCGCGAGCGCTTCGGCGACGTGGCCACGGTGTTCGTCACGGCGGACCGCGACGTCGATCTGCGCACGCGGCTGCAGGACGCCGGCGGCACGGTGCTCTACAAGCCGCTCAAGCCACTGGCGATGCGCCAGGCCATGCAGCGCCTTGCGCCACGGCCCGTCGCGGCATCCGGCTGACGTCAGGGGCCGCTGTCGGCCAGGTCGAGCGAGCGCAGCAGCACGCCGGCCTGGGTGCGGTTGCGCACCTCGAGCTTCTCGAAGATCGCGGTGACGTGCGCTTTCACGGTGCGCTCCTGCACGTTCAGCCGGTCGGCGATCTGCTTGTTGAGCAGCCCTTCGGCGAGCATCGACAGCACGCGGAACTGCTGTTCGGTGAGGCGCGCGAGCCGCGCGGCGAGAGCCGTATCGCCGGCATCCGCGGGCAGCGCGGCGACCGCGCGGGCCAGCTCGGGCGGAAGCCACTCGCCATCCGTGAGCACGGCGCGCACCGCGTCGGCGATGGTCGCGGGATCGGCGCTCTTGGGCAGGAAACCGGCGGCGCCGTGAGCGATCACGCGCTTCACGACGGAGGGCTCGTCGTGCGCGGACACGACCAGTACCGCGACACCCGGATACTGGCCGCGCAGGGCGGCGAGGCCGGAAAGGCCGCGGCTGCCCGGCATGCGCAGGTCGAGCAGCACGAGGTCGGTATCCGGTTCCGCCGCGAGGAAGGCGAGCATCGCGTCGAGATCGGCGACGTCGGCGACCGACGCGTCGGGCACGGCGGCGGAGGCGGCCTGGCGAAGCGCGGCGCGGAACAGGGGATGGTCGTCGGCGACGAGGATGCGGGTCATCGGGCGTGACGGTAACGACGTAACGCCTCCGCGTCGAGTGCGCCTGCCCTTTCGTACGATGGCGCGACGCCGCGCGCTTGCTATCGTGGCCCGATGTCACGCATCTTCCCCCTGGCCGTCATCGCCGCCGCTTCCCTCGGTGTCCTCTCCTGCGCGACGGCGCCCGCCACGAGGAAAGGCTCCATGTCCGCAACCGATCGCTTCGGCGACGTCCGCATCACCGAGCATCGCCACGGTGACGACCTGCTGAGCGCGGGCCTCGGATTGCGTGGCCTGGCCGGCACCACCACGGCGTTCGCGCAGCCGGCGTCGCCGACGCCGGCGGAACTGCGACGCCGCGCGATCCAGGCGAGCTGGAAGGGCATCGCGGACCTCGGCTCGCTCGGCGGCTTCGGCACGGTCTACGGCGGCGTACCCGACGTCCCCGGCCGCGAATTCACCGCGTTCGCGACGTTGCCGGGCGCCCGGGCGCCCCATCGCGTGCTGCTCCAGGTGCCCGACGATTTCGACCGGGCGAAGCGCTGCCTCGTCGTCACCGCGTCGTCGGGTTCGCGTGGCATCTATGGGCCGATCGCCCTCGCGGGTGCATGGGGCCTGCCGCGCGGCTGCGCGGTGGCATACACCGACAAGGGCACCGGCGCGGGTTATTTCGATCCGGTGGACGGCAGTGGCGTCGCGCTCGAGGGCACGCGCGCGAAGGCGGGAGCCGCGCCCCTGGAATTCGAGCCGAAGGGGCTCGCCCCAGACGCCGGCATCGCGGTGAAGCACGCGCATTCGGGCGACAACCCGGAAGCCGACTGGGGCCGGCATGTCCTGCAGGCGGCGCGCTTCGGCCTCGCGATGCTCGATCGCGCGTTTCCCGCCGAAGCGCCGTTCACGGCGAACAACACCCGCATCATCGCGACCGGCCTGTCGAACGGCGGCGGCGCGGTACTGCGCGCGGCCGGCGACGACGAGGACGGCATCCTCGCCGCGGTGGTCGCGCTCGAGCCGAACATCCACGTCGAGGGCCGCGGCCGTCCGTTCTACGACTACGCCACCGAGGCCGCGCTGCTCCTGCCGTGCGCACTGGCGGCCCCCGAATTCGACGGCCTGCCGTTCGCCCGCGTGGCGCACGCCGCGCCGCCCGCCTGGGCGATCCGCTGCGCGTCGCTGCGAGCGCATGGCCGGCTCGTCGCGAACACCCCCGCCGCCCAGGCGTCCGAAGCGCTCGCGATGCTGCGCGCCTCCGGCTGGCAGGACGACGCGCTGAAGGTCGGCGCGTCGTCGACGTCGCTCGATCTCTGGCGCGCGGTCACCGCGGCCTATGCAAGCGCCTACCTGCGGCGGCCGGCCGACGGCATGCCCTGCGGTTTTTCCTATCGGGCCCAGCACACGGCGGGCGTCGCGGCCCCCGCGGACGCCGTGGTCCGGGCCGCCTGGTGGGCGGACGGTTCGGGCGTGCCGCCCGGGGCCGGCGTGCTCCTGGCGGGCGGTACCGACGTCTCGCTCGATCCGACGCTGCCGGGCAACCTGTGCCTCCGCGAGCTGTGGACGGGGCAGGGCGACGAGGTCCGCGCGCTCCACGCGGGGGTGGCTGCCACGGCCGCGGCGTTGCCGCGCGCGGGGCTGCCGGTGTTCGTGGTGCACGGCGCCCAGGACGGCCTGATCCCGGTGGCCTTCAGCTCCGATCCGTATGTGGCGTGGCTGCGCGCCTCGGGCCGCTCGCCCGTGTACTGGAAGGTGCCGTACGCGCAGCACTTCGACGCCTTCCTCGCGTTTCCCGACTTCGGCGACCGGCACGCCCCGTTGCTGCCCTTCGGCTACGCCGCGCTGGATCGTGCCTGGGCGCATCTCTCGGAAGGCCGGCCGCTGCCCGAGGACGCCGCGGTGCGGGATGCCCGCCCGCGCGGCCCGGGTGCGCTCACCCCGGCGGCGCTCGGGTTGCCCGTGCGTTGACGGTCGTCACGTCTTCTCGCTTGAACTCTTGGGGAACGGACGCCATCTTCGGTAGCCTTGCAGCCCCTCCGGACCGGTCGCGACGTGCGATCGGGCCGTATTTCAACGAGTTACAGGAATCGCGATGACCATCAACGTCACCATGAAGACGAGCAAGGGCGACATTCACCTTCGCCTCCACGACGACAAGACCCCGCTGACGGTCGCCAACTTCGTCAACCTGGCCAAGCGTGGCTACTACGACGGCCTGTCGTTCCACCGCGTCATCGCCGACTTCATGATCCAGGGCGGCTGCCCCGAGGGTTCGGGTCGCGGCGGTCCGGGCTACCGCTTCGGCGACGAGTTCGACAGCAGCCTCAAGCACGACAAGCCGGGCATCCTGTCGATGGCCAACGCGGGCCCCGGCACCAACGGCTCGCAGTTCTTCATCACGCACGGCGCCACGCCGTGGCTCGACGGCAAGCACAGCGTCTTCGGTGAAGTGGTCGGCCCGGACGACCAGAAGGTCGTCGACAAGATCCGCCAGGACGACACCATCGAGAAGGTGGAAGTCTCCGGCGACATCGACGCGCTGCTCGAGAAGCAGGCCGCGAAGGTGAAGGAATGGAACACGGTGCTGGACGCGCGCTGAGCCGTCCGGGCCCGATCCGAAAACGCCGCCTCCGGGCGGCGTTTTCGTGTCCGGGCCCGCTGCCGCGGGATCGCCGATACGATCGGCTCCCACCTTCTTGCCGGGGCACGGCAGGTACCTCGCTCGCCGTGTTAAAATAGCGGCCTTTGCCCTGTCCCCGTCAGAGGAAACGATGCCGCAGCTCGCCAAGCGTATCGGTCGTGCCAAGCCCAGCGCGATCATGGTCATCGCCGAGAAGGCCAAGCGCCTGAAGGCCGAAGGACGCGACATCGTCAGTTTCTCGATCGGCGTGCCCAACTTCCTCCCCGGCGAGCACGTGTACGCCGCCGCCCGCGAGGCGCTGGCGAAGGATTCCGGCCAGTACGGCAGCAACCGCGGCCCCGACGCGCTGGTCGACGCCTTCCTCGCGCACATCGAAGCGCTCGGGCTCACGGGCTACAGCCGCGCGAACGTCAGCACCGGCGTGGGCGCCAAGCAGATCCTCTACAACCTCGCGGAAGCGCTGCTCGACGAGGGCGACGAGATCGCCTTCCCGGCGCCGTACTGGACGAGCTACCTCGACATCGCCGAGATCGTCGGCGCGAAGATCAACATCCTGCCGTGCCCGCCGGAGCAGCACTACAAGCTCACGCCGGCGCAGTTCGACGACGCACTGAAGCGCAAGCCGCGCGTGTTCCTCTTCAACAACCCGTCGAACCCCACCGGCATGGTGTACACGCGCGACGAGATCGCCGCGCTGGCCGACGTGATCGCGAAGTATCCCGATACCTGGATCATCACCGACGACATCTACAACACGATGGTCTTCGACGGTGTCGGTTACCACAACTTCGTGCACGTGCGCCCCGAACTGAAGGACCGCGTGATCTTCGTCGACTCGCTGTCGAAAACCTACGGCATGCCCGGCTGGCGCGTGGGCTTCATCGCCGCGCCGGAAGCCGTGGCGCTCGCGGTGACCACGCTCAATTCGAACCACATCACGAGCCTGCCGGAAGTCGTCACCGCCGCGGCGGTCGCCGCGCTGGCCGGTCCGCAGGACATCCCGGCGGCGAAGTGCGTCGAGTTCGCGGCCAAGCGCGATCGCGTCTACGACGCGCTCGTGTCGATTCCCGGCGTCGTCTGCCCGCGTCCGCAGGGCGCGTTCTACGCGTTCCCCGACATCTCGGTGGCCTTCGGCAAGAAGCACGGCGGCGTCGAGATCACGTCCGACGTCGACTTCTGCGCCGCGCTGCTCGATGCCAAGGGCGTCGCCTGCGTTCCGGGTTCGGCCTTCGGCGAGCCGCGCGCGCTGCGCATTTCCTATTCCTGTCCCGACGAGGCGCTCGACAAGGGCATGGCCCGCATCGTCGAATTCTTCGCCGAGCTCAACTGATCGAAGTCCCACGCGATATACCTGAGGAGTCGTAAGATGAAAGCACCCGTTCGCGTTGCCGTCACCGGCGCTGCCGGCCAGATCGGCTATGCCCTCCTGTTCCGTATCGCCGCCGGCGACATGCTGGGCCCGGACCAGCCGGTGATCCTCCACCTGCTCGAGATCACTCCGGCGCTGCCCGCGCTGCAGGGTGTCGTCATGGAACTCAACGACTGCGCCTTCCCGACGCTCGCGGGCGTCGTCGCCACGGACGACGTGAACGTCGCCTTCAAGGACGTCGATTACGCGCTGCTCGTCGGTGCGCGTCCGCGCGGCCCGGGCATGGAGCGCAAGGACCTGCTCGAAGCCAACGGCGCCATCTTCGGCCCGCAGGGCAAGGCCCTGAACGACCACGCCAAGCGCGACGTGCGCGTGCTGGTCGTCGGTAACCCGGCCAACACCAACGCGCTGATCGCGCAGCAGAACGCCCCGGACCTCGATCCGAAGTGCTTCACCGCGATGGTCCGCCTCGACCACAACCGCGCGCTGTCGCAGCTCGCCGAGAAGACCGGCACGCATTCGACGGACATCAAGAAGCTGACGATCTGGGGCAACCACAGCTCGACGCAGTACCCGGACCTCCACGAGACCACCGTGAAGGGCAAGGCCGCGCTCGAGCAGGTCGACCAGGCCTGGTACGAGAGCGAGTTCATCCCGACCGTGCAGCAGCGCGGCGCGGCGATCATCAAGGCGCGCGGCGCGTCGTCGGCCGCCTCGGCCGCCTCGGCCGCGATCGACCACATGCGCGACTGGACGCTCGGCACGGCCGAAGGCGACTGGGTCTCGATGGCGATCCCCTCCGACGGCTCGTACGGCGTCGAGCCGGGCGTGATCTTCGGTTACCCGGTGACCGTCAAGGACGGCAAGTACGCGATCGTGCAGGGCCTGGCGATCAACGCGTTCTCGCAGGCGCGCATCGACGCGACCGAGAAGGAACTGCGCGAGGAGCGCGCTGGCGTCGAGCACCTGTTCGCGAAGTAATCCGCGAGCGTGCGATGCGAAGCGAAAGGCCGCGCCGCGAGGCGCGGCCTTTTTCGTGGTCGACGTGCCGGGGAGCGCGCTGGCGCGCGAACGGTTCTTGCCGCAAGCTGGTTCGCGAGCCGACGCGCTTTCCACGACCGCTCGCCCGGTTTACTCCATCGATACGCTCATTGCGGAATGCTCCCGATATGGCCCATAGCTCGAAACTCGTCGTCTACGTCGCGCTCGCCGCCAACATCGGCATCGCGATCGCGAAGTTCATCGCCGCGGCCATCAGCGGCAGTTCCAGCATGCTGTCGGAGGGCGTGCATTCGCTGGTCGACAGCGTGAACGAGATCCTGCTGCTCTACGGGCTGCGCCGCTCGCGCCAGCGACCCAACCGGCAGAACCCGCTCGGCTTCGGGCGCGAGCTGTACTTCTGGAGTTTCATCGTCGCGCTGCTGGTGCTGGCGCTGGGCGCGGGGTTCTCCCTCTACGAAGGCGTCAACCACATCCTGGTGCCCGAGCCGCTCGGCGACCCGACGGTCAACTACATCGTTCTCGCGGTGAGTGCGCTGTTCGAAGGAAGCTCGTGGTGGCTGTCGCTGAAGAGCGTGCAGCGGAAGAAGGGCAGCCTCGGCTACTTCGAGGCGTTCCGCAACACGAAGGACCCGACGACCTATTCCGTGCTGTTCGAGGACAGCGCCGCGCTGCTGGGCCTCGGCATCGCCGCCATCGGCGTGTATCTGTCCCATGCGCTCGGCGACCCGCGCATCGATGGCTGGGCCTCGATAGGCATCGCCGTCGTGCTGGCGCTGGCATCGGCGATGCTGGCGCGCGAGAGCAAGGCGCTGCTCATCGGCGAACCGGCGCAGCCGAACCTGCTCGCCAAGGTGTGCGGCATCGCGGGGCAGGTGCAGGGGGTGGAAGCGGTCAACGGCGTGCTGACGGTGCAGGTCGGCCCGGACCAGGTGCTGGTGGCGCTGTCGATGGCGTTCGACGATCACCTGACCACGGTGGAGATCGAGGAGCGCGTGCGCACCATCGAGGCGCGTACCAAGGAGGCGAACCTGCCGATCGTCGCGTTGTTCATCAAGCCGCAGACCCCGGAAGGCTGGCGGGCCCGGTTGCGCGAACTGGACGGGCGTTGAGGTGCCGGCGAAGGGCGGGAGCCGATCGTATCGGCGATGAGCGGTGCGCCGCCGTCGCGGGTGCGAGCGGCGGCGCATGCCGTATCAGGAGTGCTCGCCTTCCTTCGGCGGCTTGCCACGGCCTTCGATGTGACCACCGAAGCCCATGCGCATCGCGGACAGCAGGCGCTCGGCGTAGGTGTGGTCCTGGCGCGAACGGAAGCGGGCGAACAGGGCGGAGGTCAGCACTTCGGCTGGCACGGCCTGCTCGATGGCCGCGTTGACGGTCCAGCGGCCTTCGCCGGAGTCGTCGACGTAACCGGAGTAGTTGTCGAGCTCCGGACCCTTCGCCAGCGCGCTGGCGGTGAGGTCGAGCAGCCACGACGAGACCACGCTGCCGCGACGCCAGACTTCGGCGATGTCGGCCATGTCGAGCTCGTAGCGCTCGCGCTCCGGCAGGTGCGCGGCGTTGCGGTTCTTCAGGATGTCGAAGCCTTCCGCGAACGACTGCATCATGCCGTACTCGATGCCGTTGTGGATCATCTTGACGAAGTGACCCGCGCCGGCCGGACCGGCGTGCATGTAGCCGTTCTCGACGCGCGGATCGCGGCCATCGCGGCCTTCGGTGCGCGGGATGTCGCCGGCGCCCGGTGCGAGGGTCTTGAAGATGGGATCGAGGTAATCGACGGTCGGCTTGTCGCCGCCGATCATCATGCAGTAACCGCGATCGAGGCCCCACACGCCGCCGGAGGTGCCGACGTCCACGTAGTGGATGCCCTTGGTGGCGAGTTCCTCGGCGCGACGGGCGTCGTCCTTGTAGAACGTGTTGCCGCCGTCGATGATGACGTCGTCCTTGCCGAGCAGGCCGGACAGGGTCTGGATCGTGTTCTCGGTGATCTCGCCGGCGGGCAGCATCACCCACACGACCTTCGGCGACGGCAGGGCCGCGACCAGCGCCTCGACCGAGGTGACGGCTTCGCCGCCGTCCTTCGCCAGCGCCGCGCGGGCGCCCTCGGCGTTGTCATAGACCACGGTCTGATGACCGTCCCTCATCAGGCGGCGGGCGATATTGCCGCCCATGCGGCCCAGTCCGATCAAACCGATTTTCATGCGTGGGTTCCTCGATGTGTGCAACGTGGGGAATATGCGGATACCCGCCGTGGATGCAAGGTATACATAGGGATGTCCGGCGCGGCACCGGGTCCGCCGGACCCATCCACGCATGCTCCGGCCGCGGGGGTTAACCCCGTCATAGTGCGTCCTGGAGGCCGCGAAGTCGACCTTCGATGACTTACGGCAGGCTGGAGCGGGGCTTCGCCGCGCGGGTATCCTCAGCGGTCGTCCCTTCAAGTGCGCCCGATGAAAACATCCGCCGTCCGCCTGTCGCTCGCCGCCATCGCCCTGACCGGGACGCTCGGCGCCTCGGCCGCCACGTTCGATCCCCGCGAGATCTTCGCACCGTTCGTCTATCCGCAGCCCGTCAACGCCTACCGCTCCGGCAGTGGCGTGCCCGGCCCGCTGTTCTGGCAGAACCGTGCCGACTACGACCTGGCCGCGACGCTGGACCCGGTCGCCAACACGATGACGGGCAGGGCGACGATCCATTACACGAACGACAGCCCGGACGCGCTCGACGTGCTCTGGCTGCAGCTGGACGAGAACCGCTTCACCGCGGACGCGCGCGGGAACTTCACGGCCGGCAGGACCGAAAAGCGGCATACCGACGGCTTCCGCATCGCCTCGGTGACCGTGGGCGGGAAAGCGGCCACCTATGTGGTCAGCGACACGCGCATGCAGGTGCGCCTGCCCGAGGCGGTCGCGGCGCGCGGCGGCAAGGTGAGCGTCACGATCGCGTATTCCTACGATCTGCCCGGCGACTTCGGTGGACGCACCGGTTTCGCGCCGTCGAAGAACGGCGACATCTACGAGATGGCGCAGTGGTACCCGCGCATGTGCGTCTACGACGAACTGCGCGGCTGGGACACGGCGCCCTACCTCAACAGCGAGTTCTACCTCGAGTACGGCGACTTCGATTATGCGATCACCGTGCCCTCGGACATGATCGTCGCCGGTTCCGGCGAGCTGGTGAACCCGGAGGACGTGCTCACCGCGACGCAGCGCGAGCGCCTGGCGAAGGCGCGCGAGAGCGACGCGACCGTGATGATCCGCACGCCCGAGGAGGTCACGCAGGCGTCGAGCCGGCCGAAGCGGGGCGGCACGCTGACGTGGAAGTTCCGCATGCGGAACACGCGCGACGTCGCCTTCGGCGCGTCGAAGGCGTACGTGTGGGACGCGGCGCGCATCAACCTGCCGGAGGGCCGCAAGGCGCTCGCGATGTCCGTGTACCCGGTGGAGAGCGTCGGCGTGAAGGGCTGGGGTCGTTCGACGGAGTACCTGAAGTCGTCGGTCGAGCACTTCTCGACGAAGTGGTACCCCTATCCGTACCCGGTGGCGATCAACGAAGCGGGTTCCGCCGCGAGCGGCATGGAATACCCGGGCATCGTGTTCGATCCCATGAAGGCGCCGGCCAAGGCGCTGCACATGGTGACCGCGCACGAGATCGGGCACACGTGGTTCCCGATGATCGTGGGCAGCGACGAGCGCCGCAACGCTTGGATGGACGAAGGGTTCAACACCTTCATCGACGTGTACGAGGCGGACGCCTTCAACCACGGCGAGTTCGCGCCCAAGCGCGACGGCGAGTACGCGCCGAAGGGCGGCAACCCCGTCGACGAGATCCTGCCCCTGCTGGCCGACGCCGACGCGCCGCCGCTGCTGATCGGCGCCGACATGGTCAAGGAGAAGTACCGCCACCCGGCCACCTATTTCAAGGCGGCGCTGGGCCTCGTGCTGCTGCGCGAGGAGATCATCGGGCCGGAGCTTTTCGACCCGGCGTTCCGCAAGTACATCGCGACCTGGGCCTACCGCCACCCGACGCCCTCGGACTTCTTCCGGCTGATGGAAAGCCAGGCGGGCGAGGACCTGTCCTGGTTCTGGCGCGGCTGGTTCGCCAACAACTGGCAGCTCGACATGGCCGTGACGGCGGTCGACGGCGGGACCGTGACGGTGGAAAATCGCGATCGCCTGGTCATGCCCGCGACGCTGCGGGTGACCTTCGACGACCGGACCACCCGCGACATCCGCGTGCCGGTGGAGACCTGGCAGCAGCACACGAGCTTCGGCGTGAGCGTGCCCGGCGGCCGCCGGATCGTCCGTGCCGAGATCGACCCCGACCACCGGATCCCGGACCGGGACCGGTCCAACAACGTCTGGCCGCGCTGAGGAGCGTCATGTCGCCGCGCAAGGCAGCCATTTCCAACCTGTTCGCCATCGTCGTCGCGGCGGTGGCGTGGCCGGCGCTGCTGCTGCAGTACTGGCTCATGTTCTGGTCGGCGTCTCCCGGCGTCGTGACGGTGCGCTTCTTCAGCTACTTCACGATCCTCTCCAACGTGCTCGTCGCGCTGGTCGCGGCGGCGGCCGCCACGGGCGGCAACTGGAAGCCGTTGCGCGGCCTGCGCCGTCCGGCGGTCCGGGGGCTCGCGGCGCTCTGCATCGCGGTGACCTGCCTGGTCTACGCCACCGTGCTGCAGGGGCAGTGGCATCCGCTCGGGCCGCAGCTGGTGGCCGACCGCGCCCTGCATTACGTCGTGCCGGTGCTGTACCTGGCCTGGTGGGTGTTCCTGCTGCCGCACGGCGAGCTGGCGTGGCGCGACGCGGCGCGATGGCTGCTGTTCCCCTTCGCGTTCTGTCTCTGGACGTTCGCGCGCGGCAGCGTCGTGCACGAGTATCCGTACCCGTTCATGGACGTCGACAGGCTCGGATATCCGGCCGTGCTGCTGAACTCGTGCATCGTCGGGGCGCTGTTCCTCGTCCTGGGCGCGGGCCTGGTCGCGGTCGACCGGGCACTCCGGAATCGGTAACGTCAAGGGGCTACAATGGCGGAATGATCTTCCGCTGGTTCGAATCCCTCATCGACATCTTCCGCGACGCGCCCGACCGGGCGCCGCCGAAGGGCGTCGTCCGCTTCTACGCGTACTACCTCGGCCAGGTGTGGAAGGTCTTCGTGGCCGCCCTGGTCGTCGGGCTCGCCGTCGCCCTCATTGAGGTCGCCCTGTTCGACTTCCTGGGGCGGGTGGTCGACATGGCGCAGAAGACGCCGGCCGCGGTGTTCTTCCAGACCCACTGGCGCACGCTGACGTGGATGGCGTTCGTCGTCGTGATCCTGCGGCCGCTGTCGATCGGCATCCACGACCTGCTGGTCAACCAGACGCTCAACCCGGGCATGACCACGATGGTGCGCTGGCAGCACCATCGCTACGTGCTCAAGCAGAGCCTCTCGTTCTTCCAGAACGACTTCGCGGGCCGCATCGCGAACCGGATCATGCAGACGGCGCCGTCGCTACGGCAGTCGGCGGTGCAGGTCGTCGACGCGCTCTGGTACGTCACCGTCTACGCCGGCACCTCGGTTTACCTGTTCGCGAAGGCGGACGTCTGGCTGGCCCTGCCGCTCGTGCTCTGGATCGCGGGTTACGTCGGCATGCTGGTGTACTTCGTGCCGCGCGTGAAGGAACGCTCGTGGAAAGCGTCCGAGGCGCGTTCCAAGCTGATGGGTCGCATCGTGGACGGCTACAGCAACGTGATGACGCTGAAACTCTTCGCGCACACGCATCGCGAAGAGGCCTATGCGAAGGAGGCGATGCGGGAACAGACGGACAAGGTCCGCTCGTCCAGCCGCATGGTCACCGGCATGGATGTCGCCATCACTTCGCTCAACGGCGTGCTCATCGCGGCGACGAGCGGCCTGGCTCTCTGGCTGTGGTCGCGGGGTACGGTGTCGACGGGGCAGGTCGCCCTGGCCGTGGGCCTGGTCATCCGCATCAACAACATGTCCGGCTGGATCATGTGGGTGGTCAACGGCATCTTCGAGGACATCGGCACCGTGCAGGACGGCATCACCACGATCTCGCAGGAGCGGACCGTGGTCGATCGTCCGGACGCCGTGCCGCTGCGCGTCACGCGCGGCGAGGTGCGCTTCGAGAACATCCATTTCCATTACGGCAAGGCGGGCGGCGTGATCGGCGGCCTCGACCTGCTGGTCCGTCCGGGCGAGAAGATCGGTCTCGTCGGGCCGTCGGGCGCGGGCAAGTCGACGATGGTCAACATCATGCTGCGCCTCTACGACCTCGAGGACGGCCGCATCGCGATCGACGGCCAGGACATCGCGAAGGTCACGCAGGAATCCCTGCGTTCGAGCATCGGCGTGGTGACGCAGGACACCTCGCTGCTGCATCGGTCGATCCGCGACAACCTGCTCTATGGCCGGCCGGACGCGACGGAGGCCGAACTGCTCGCCGCCGTGCGGCAGGCGCGCGCCGACGAGTTCATCCCGGGCCTCTCCGATGGCGAGGGCCGCACGGGCTTCGATGCCCATGCGGGCGAGCGTGGCGTGAAACTCTCGGGCGGCCAGCGCCAGCGCATCGCGATCGCGCGCGTGCTGCTCAAGGACGCGCCGATCCTCGTGCTCGACGAGGCGACCTCCGCGCTCGATTCCGAAGCCGAGGCCGCGATCCAGGAAAGCCTGGAGACGCTGATGCAGGGCAAGACGGTGATCGCGATCGCGCACCGCCTGTCCACCATCGCGAAGATGGACCGGCTCGTGGTGATGGAGCACGGCGCGATCGTGGAGACGGGGACGCATGCCGAACTGATCGCCCATGGTGGCCTCTACGCGCGCCTTTGGGCGCATCAGACGGGTGGCTTCGTCGGCGTGGAGTAATGGGAGCGACGCCATGAATTCCCCGAAAGGCTGCCTTGCAAACGCTTCGCTTGTGGTATCGCCGGTTCCGGCGACAATGACGCTCCCATCCCCATGAAGAACACGATGAACGCCGCCGCCGAAACCCCGGTCGACACCGCCGCTCCCGCCGCGCGCGACTGGCGGACCACCGTCGAATTGACCATTCTCGGGGCCATCTGGGGCGGCTCGTTCCTCTTCATGCGCGTCGCGGCGAAGGATTTCGGTCCGTTCCCGCTGGTCGCGACGCGCCTGGCGTTCGGCTCGGTGATCCTGCTCCCGCTGCTCTGGCGCGCGCGGCAGACGATCCGGCCCTCGCACCTGTGGAAGATGCTGGCCCTCGGCGCCCTGAGCGCGGCGATCCCGTTCACGCTGTTCGCGTGGGGCGCGGAACGCGCGCCCGCCGGCATCGGCGCCATCGCCAACAGCATGACCGTCCTCTTCGCCGCGCTGGTGGCCTTCGTCGGCTTCGGCGAGAAGATCGGCGTTCGCAAGGCCATCGCGCTGGTCGCGGGCTTCGTCGGCGTGGTGATCCTCGCGAGCGGACGCACGGCCGGCGAAAACGTCGCCCCCGCGGCGCTGGCGGGCGCCGCGGCGTCGTTCTGCTACGGACTGGCCGGCAACCTCATCAAGCGCTTCCTCTCCGACATCGCCCCGACGGCCGTCGCGGCGGGCTGCCTGCTCGGCGCCACGATCCTCACCGCGCCGCTCGCGGCGCTGACCTGGCCCGAGGCGGCCATTCCGGCGAAGTCGTGGGTCGCGGTCGTGGCCCTCGGCGTGCTCTCGACCGGTCTCGCCTACGCCTTCTACTTCCGCCTGATCCAGCGGATCGGCGCGCCGCGCGCGGCCACGTCGACGTACCTGGTGCCGCTGTTCGGCGTGGGCTGGGCGTGGATGTTCCTGGGCGAGGCCCTGACACCGACGATGGCGCTCGCCGGCGCCATCATCCTGGGCAGCGTCATCTTCAGCCAGAAAAGCAAGGGCTGATCGGCCCTTCCACCCGGCTGCCCAGCGTGGAATAGTCCGGCGCTACCACTGTTGCCGGGACCGTCCATGCCGCGCCTTCGCCATCTCCTCGCCTTCGGCGTCACGTCGTTCGTCTTCGCGATCGCCGCGAACGCCCAGGACACCGCCCCCGCGGCCACTGCGTCCGCGACTGGCGCCGCCCCGGCGCGCCCCGCGGCGCTGGCCGACTTCGAGGCCTACCTCGACGCCACGCGCAAGCAGTTCGACGTGCCGGGCATCGCGGTCGCGATCGTCAAGGACGGTAAGGTGGTGCTCGAGCTCGGCTCGGGTGTGCGCAAGCTGGGCGATCCCGCGAAGGTCGACGCGCACACGCAGTTCGCCATCGCGTCGAACACCAAGGCGTTCACCGCGGCCTCGCTGGCGATCCTCGCCGACGAGAAGAAGCTCGACATGAACGACCGCGTGATCGACCGGTTGCCGTGGTTCCAGATGTCCGACCCGTACGTCACGCGCGAGATGCGTGTGCGCGACCTGCTGGCGCATCGCAGCGGCCTCAGCCTCGGCGCCGGCGACCTCCTGTACTGGCCCGCCACGACGTACACCACGAAGGAGGTGGTGCAGCGACTGCGCTACATGCCGCTGACGAACAGCTTCCGCGCCGAGTACGCGTACGACAACATCCTCTTCGCGGTCGCGGGCCTCGTCATCGAGCAGGTTTCGGGAAAATCCTGGAGCGACTTCGTGCGCGAGCGCATCTTCCAGCCGCTCGGCATGACCGAATCGCAGACGAGCGCGCCGAGCCATGTCGCCGCCGGCGACGACATCGCCACCGGTCACGCGAAGTTCGACTTCAAGGACCTGAAGCCCGTGCCGCCGATGTCGTGGAGCAACAATCCCTCGGCGGGCGGCATCTATTCCAGTGTCCACGACCTCTCGAAGTGGATGACCATGCAGCTGGCCGGCGGCGCCTACACGGATGCCTCGGGCAAGGCGCAGCGCCTCTTCAGCGAGAAGCGCCAGGCGGAGATGTGGTCGCTGATCACGCCGATCCGCATCCCGGAACCGAGCGTGCCCGAGCTCGCGCCGGCGAAGCCGAACTTCTCCGGCTACGGCGAAGGCTGGTTCGTTTCCGACTACCGCGGTCACAAGCTCGTGTGGCACACCGGTGGCTGGCCCGGCATGGTCTCGCGCCTGACGATGGTGCCCGACCTCAAGCTCGGCGTGGTGGTGCTGACGAACCAGGAATCCGGCGCGGCGTTCCAGGCGGTCACGATGCGGGCCCTCGACGCCTTCATGGACGCACCGGTGAAGGACTGGATCGCCGCGTACGCCGCCAGCGTGAAGAAGGCGGAAGGCAACGCCGACGACAGCATGAAGAAGCACGAGGCCGCGCGCATGAAGGGCGCGAAGCCGTCGCTGCCGCTGGACGGCTACGCGGGCACGTACCGCGATCCGTGGTACGGCGACGTCAAGGTGGCGAAGCAGGGCGGGAAGCTGGTGATGAGCTTCACGAAGACCGCCCAGCTCACCGGCACGCTCGAACCGTGGCAGCACGACACCTTCGTCGCGCACTGGGACGATCGCTCGCTCAACGGCGACGCGTTCGTCAACTTCGTGCTCGATCCCGATGGCAAGGTGCGCGAGGTCCGCATGGAACCGGTCTCGCCGCTGACCGACTTCAGCTTCGACTTCCAGGACCTGCGTCTCGCGCCGGTCCCGTAGGAGCGCACCTGGGCGCGATGGGGTGCTCGCCGCAAGCACCCATCGCGGCCAGGTCCGCTCCTACGAAAGCGACGGGCGTCACGCCGACGGATCGGGATCCGTCGACGCCTTCGGCGCGCCCGCACCCGTCGGCCCGATCATGTCGCCCATGTTGCCGCCGGACCTCAGCACGAGGTCCTGCGGACGCAGCAGCGGAATGTCGGCGCCGCGCAGGCGCGCGATGATGTCGAACAGCAGGTCGCTCTTCACGTTGCCGACGTCGCGCGGGCTGCCGACGTAGCACGTCGCGGCGAACGTCATCGCGGCGCGATCGATGTTGTCGAGCGTGACGGACGGCGCGGGCGTGGGCTGCACGGACGCATGGCCCTGCATGGCGTCGAGCATGTGCTGGCGCACGTCCACCGGATCGCAATCCAGCGGCATCGGCAGCTTGATCAGGACACGGCCCTGCGGGTTGGCCATCGTCATGTTGCGCACGGGCTTCGTGATGAACGAGGAGTTCGGCACGATGATCGTCGAGCGGTCGGATACCTGGATCTCGGTCGCGCGCACGTTGATGCGGCGGATGTCGCCTTCGGCGTCGTCGAGCACGACCCAGTCGCCGACTTTTACCGGGCGCTCGGCGAGCAGGATCAGGCCGGAGATGAAGTTCTGCACGATCGCCTGCAGACCGAAGCCGATGCCGACCGACAGCGCCGACGCGACCCATGCCACGTTCTGCACCGACAGGCCCATCGCCAGCAGGGCGATCGCCACCACGATCACGATGCCGACGTAGCCGAGCAGGGTGGTCAGCGAACTGCGCATGCCCGGATCGAGGTTCGTGCGCGGCAGATACTGCTCCGACATCCAGTTCTTGACGACGCGGACGGCGAGCAGGCCGAGGAAGAACAGCGCGATCGACGTCAGGATCTGGCTCGGCTTCAGCTCGACGTTGTAGATCTTCAGTGACTGCAGCTTGCCGCCCAGCGCGAGGATGTCCGACGCGCCGGCGCCGAAACCCGAGACGACGGCCGTCAGGCCGAACAGGAACAGGCCCAGGCGCACGATGCCGGAAAGCAGCACGCCGGCCTGGTCGAGCAGCTTCGGATGCGTGCCGAACACCGCCTGCGCCCGCGCGCTCATCGGACCCTTCTCGGAGAGCAGCGTCTCGAAGAGGTCGTCGACGAGGCGCATGGCGAGGTAGGTGGAGGCGATCACGATGGCCGTCCACACGACCTGGCCGGCGATGAACGCGGCGAAGGCGATGAAACCGGTGAGCAGCCCGATCCACGACGCGGCGATCGCGATCCATGCCGCCGCGATGAACAGGCTCGCCCAGATGGGGCGGGGCGCCGGCGGCGTGCCGTCCGTGTCGTGATGGTGCGTGCGGCCGAGGCGAAGCAGCGCGAAGGCGGTGAGCGTCGTGAACACGACGGCCTGCAGGCTCGTCGTGACGACGGTGATCGAAAGACTCGTGCCGATGGCGCGGTTGAGTTCGCGCAGGAACACGAACAGGACGACGGACAGCGAGATCGCCATCGGGAAGCGGCGCAGCGCGTCCGCGGTCTCGTCGGGAATCGCGGGAAGACGCCACGACGGCCGCTTCGGCGAGAGCAGCGCGCGGCCCAGGCCCGCGATGAATGCGCCGAAGAACACCAGACGCACCAGCGCGCGCACCACCTCGTCGGTGTCGGAGCTGAAGGTCTCGTTCCAGTTGAGGCCCAGATAGATGAGCTGCGTGCCGAGGCCGGTGGTCAGCGTCGAGGTGAGCGCGATGCCGAGGATCAACGCCGAGCGGCGCAGGCGACCCGGCGGCATGCGGTTCGCCGTGAGCTGGCGGACGCGGTGTTCGATGTAGAGCCGCACGCCGGTCATCAGCAGCAGGCCGAGCAGCACGCAGGTGATCAGCGCGACGCGGTTGCCCGCGGTCCAGCTCTCGGCGATGTCTTGCTTCACGCCATCGGCGAACGCGCGCAGGTTGGCGGAATCGCGCGGGAAGGCCGCGGCCGGCTCCGACCAGAACGGGCGCGAGAGCGGAGAGTTCGTGCGTCGCGAAATGGTTTCCTGGAAGCGCGTGCGCCGCAGTTCGGCCAGCTGGTTCGCCGTCTGCTGCGCTTCGAGCGCGATCGCGTCCGCCTGCTTCACCTGCGCGTCGACGGCGTCGAACGCCTTCTGGGCGTCCTTGCGCGCGGCGGCGAGTTCGGGGGCTTCCTTCGTGCCGGCGGCGGGCGCGGGACCCAGCTGGTCGAGGCGAGCCTTGGCGGCGTCGCGACCCTGCTGCAGCGAGCTGGACAGCTTCTGCGCGTCGCTGGCGATGCCGGTCGATTTTCCGCGCAGGTCGTCGATCGTGCTGTCTTCGATGTGCTCGTCCTTCATGGTCTTCTCGACCTGGTCGAGCTGACCGCGCAAGTCGTCGATCTGCTGGGCGGGGCTGGCGTCGTCCGCCTGTGCGAAGGCGCCGCCGGTGCCGGCGAGGAGGAGGGCGATGAAGAAGATTCGTAGGATGCGCATGGCGTGATGATCGAAGCCGGTTCCGATCCGGTCAATTGCCCGGAGGTATGCGGTACCCTCGGTGAACGGCGCGTGCTGGCCCGTGTTGCGGCAATGCAGCTTTGCCGGCGCGTAGCCGCCCGTTATCCTGCCGCCCCTTTCGTCACGCCTGGAAGCCCACATGCGCAAGATGCTGGTCGCCGGTAACTGGAAGATGCATGGCTCCCGTATCGTCGGCAGCGCGCTGGTGCACGAAATCGCCCGGAGCGTGGGCGAACGCGTGAAGGCCGGCGCGCTGGCCTGCGAGGACGTGGTGCTCTTTCCGCCCACGACGCATCTCGGTGAGTTCGCGGCGAAATTCCACGACAGCGGCCTCGGTTTCGGGGCGCAGGACGTCTCCGAGCACGTCGGCACCGGCGCCTATACCGGCGAGGTTTCCGGCGAGATGCTGCGCGACGTCGGTGCCCGCTGGGTCATCGTCGGCCATTCCGAGCGGCGCCAGTATCACCATGAATCCGACGAACTCGTCGCGCGCAAGTTCGCGGCGGCGCTGAAGGCGGGCCTCACCCCGATCGTGTGCGTCGGCGAGACGAAGGAAGAGCACGAGGAAGGCCGCGCCGAGGAAGTGATCGGCCGCCAGCTCGGCGCCGTGCTGGACCTCAACGGCATCGAGCCGTTCCGGGACGCGGTGGTGGCGTACGAGCCCGTCTGGGCCATCGGAACGGGCCTGACGGCCACGCCGGAGACGGCGCAGAAAATTCATGCGTTCATCCGTAGCCAACTGGGAAAAAAGGATGCTAATATCTCGCTCCTGACCCGGGTGCTTTACGGCGGAAGCGTCAAGCCGGCCAATGCGGCCGAACTTTTCGCCCAGCCGGATGTGGACGGGGGACTGATCGGCGGCGCGGCTTTACTCGCCAACGATTTCCTGGATATATGCGCCGCGGCGCGTCGATAATTCGCGACACGGCAAACCAAGAAGACATGTTCATTCTCTTCAGCGTTTTCTATATCCTGATCGCCGCGGCGATGATCGTGCTGATCCTCATGCAGCGCGGCGCCGGTGCGGAGGCAGGTTCGGGTTTCGGCGGCGGTGCATCCGCCACCGTGTTCGGTGCGCGTGGTTCGTCGAGCTTCATGACGCGTGCCACGGCCGTCCTGGCCACCCTGTTTTTCCTGCTCAGCCTCGGCATGGGCATTTACCTCGGTCGCACGGGCAATCCCCAGCCGGCCGCGGATCTTGGTGTGATGTCCGGCGTTACCACGCCGGCCGCTCCCGCCAACAACGCACCGGTGGTCCCGGCCGCGTCGGATGTGCCTCAGGCACCCGCCGCTTCGGCCCCGGCAGCGAACAACGATGTTCCGGCCGCGAAGCAGGAAGCCACCCAGGCTCCCGCCGAACCGGCCAAGAAGTAATTACGCAACACGCAGTAAAAGTTATGCCCAGGTGGCGGAATTGGTAGACGCACTACCTTGAGGTGGTAGCGGCTTAGGTCGTGGGGGTTCGAGTCCCCCCTTGGGCACCAACAGAGATCCGGACAACCTCAACCGGATCGCAAAGAAACCCGCGAAAGCGGGTTTTTTTGTGCGCGGTCGCTTGTACGAGCGCCTCGCCGTGGGCACCGGCGTGCGCCGGTGCGACGATGAGGATATATAGGCGGGATCGCCTCTTCGTGCGCCAACACGCTACCTCACCGTCGCACCGGCGAAAGCCGGTGCCCACGGCGAGGCGATCGGAAGGGCGAGGCGCTTAGCCCGCGTTCTGCAGCACCCACTGCCAACGCCGCGGGACCTTGCCTTCGGGACCCGGCGTCGGCTGCGTGACGGGATGGCTATGCGGCGGGGCGAGCTCCGGACCGTCGACGATGTCCTCGGTGATGTAGCTGTAGAACCAGTCTTCGCCAGGTTCGAAGCTCTGGATGATCGGGTGTCCGGTGTCGTGGTAATGCTTCGTCGCGTGCTTGTTCAGCGAATCGTCGCAGCAGCCGATGTGGCCGCATTGCGCGCAACGGCGAAGATGGAACCACCAGCTGCCCGTGGCGAGGCATTCGACACAACCGGTGCCGCTCGGCGGGACATCGGGGTCGATGCCCTTGATGCGTTTGTCTTGCATGGGTTTATCCTGCGGTGGCGCGGTCAGAGCAATCGACCGGCACGCCTTAGGGCCGCTGCCTGCATGCGGTCGACCGAGGTTGCCAGCGAGCGTAATGCAATCCGCAGTTCGAGGGAATTCGGACAGCCACAGGCGAGGAGGGACTCGATTCGCTCGGCGGCATCGGCAACGCAAACGTGATCGTGCTCGAGGGCGTGCCGGGCGACATGGTTGGCCCGGAACTGGGCCTCGTCGTAGTCATGGTGAAGCAGCGCCTGGAGCAATCCCAGGGCTTCCAGGGAGATCTCCTCGGCTGCCATGACGTTGTGCATCCGACGATTAGGGCCCCATCGGCGTCTGCACGCAATCGGCCATCCGGCCTACTCAAGGTCGCCGCGTTGCGGCCGGGGTGCATGCCTGCGCCGTCGGCTATCCTCCGCGCAGTTCACTATCCATCGAGGCCTCCCGTGCATCTTGCCGCCACCGCGCTCACCGTCCTGGTCATCCTGATCCACCTCTACATCGTCGTGCTGGAGATGGTCCTGTGGCGCTCGCGAGGACCGAAGGTCTTCGGCATCACGCCCCAGTTCGCGAACGACAGCGCCGCGCTCGCCTCGAACCAGGGCCTCTACAACGGGTTCCTGGTGGTCGCCCTGCTGCTCGGCCTCGTCCTGCGCGAACCGTTCGCCACGGCTTTCGTCTTCTATGGCCTCGGATGCGTGGTCGTGGCGGGGCTCTGGGGTGCGCTGACGGCGAGCCGCCGGATCCTGTACGTGCAGGCGCTCCCCGCCGCCCTCGCACTCGCCGCGCAATGGCTCGCCCGCTGAAGCGTGCGGCACGTCGGGGTCCGTATCGACGTCGTCGTCCATAATCGGCCCGAACACGCGAGGCGGAGCGACGCATGCCGGATACGGATCTTCCCCTTGGCCATCCCGAGATCACGCCGCCGCCGCGTCCGCGCACGTTCGAGCTCGGCCTGGCCCTGGCCGGGGCGGTCTCCGGGGGCGCGTACGCCGCGGGCGTCCTCGATTTCATCTACGAGGCCCTGGAGCGCTGGTACGCGGCGAAGCGGGCCGGCGAGGCGGTGCCGTCGCACGACGTGTTGCTGCGCGACATCTCCGGCGCGTCGGCGGGCAGCATCAACGGGGTGCTTTCCGCCATCGCGCTTCCTTACGCCTTCGAGCATGTCCACGCGGCGACCGACGACGCGACGGCGGCCCGGAATCCGTTCTACGACACGTGGGTCGACCGGGTCGACATCAAGGGGTTCCTGGGCACCGACGATCTGGACAAGGACCTGCCCATCGCGTCGCTGCTCGACACGCGCTGCCTCGATGCGATCGCGGAGGATGCCCTGCGCTTCGAGGCGGCACCTGCGAGCCGGCCCTACATCGCGAATCCGCTGAAGCTGGTCTTCACCGTGACGAACCTGCGCGGCGTGCCCTACGAGGTGCCCTTCGCGGGAACGGGATCGGACGCCGGACACGGCATGGTCGCGCACGAGGACTACCTGCGCTTCGCCGTCGATACGGGGCAGGGGGCGTACGACCGTCGCTGGCACTATCCCGACGACCTCTACGTGGCGCATCCCAAACGCCTGCCGGACCGCGGGTGGACCGCGCTCATGAACGCCGCGCTGGCGTCGTCGGCTTTCCCAGGTGGTCTGCGCTACCGCGAGATCGAACGGCGCTGGAGCGACTACATGCAGCGCAGCGTCGTGGTGCCCGACGAGAACGGCATGTCGCGCGTGGTGCCGATCGAGCCGAAGCTGGACGAGGGCGAGCACATGGGCCCGAGCTACCGGTTCGTCGGCGTCGACGGCGGTGCGATGGACAACGAGCCGTTCGAGCTCGCGCGGACGGAACTGGCCGGCACGCTGGGCCGGAATCCGCGACGTGGCGATCAAGTCAACCGCATCGTCCTCATGGTGGACCCCTTTCCGGAGCCGGACGACCTCGGACCGGAGTTCGCGGCGTCGATCAACGTCGTCGGCGCCCTGACCGCGTTGTTCGCCTCATGGAAGCAGCAGGCGCGCTTCAAGCCGCGGGAAATCGCGCTGGCGATGGACGATGCCGTCTACAGCCGTTTCCTCATCGCGCCCATCCGTCCCGCCACCGAAGGCGAAACGCGCTGGCTGGGCGGACGGGCGATCGCCGCCGGCGCGCTGGGCGGTTTCGCCGGGTTCCTCGCGCAGGCCTACCGGCGGCACGATTTCCTGCTCGGACGCCGCAACGCGCAGCGCTTCCTCTCGGAGCATTTCCTCGTGCCGGCCAGCAATCCGATCGTCGCGGCGTGGGCCGGCGATCCCGCGCTGGCGCACTTCCTGCGCGAGCGCGATGGCGAAACGCACGCGCCCGTGATTCCCCTCGTCGGCGACTGCGCGTGCGCGGCGCGCGAGGAATGCCTGCCGGCGTGGCCACGCGGGGCGCTCGATCCCCTGAGCCTCATGCCCGACATCAGCAAGCGTCTCGACGCGCTGTATCGCGTGGCCACCGACAAATGGAAGGATAAGATTCTGACCTGGCTCGCATGGCATACGTATGCACGGCGCAAGCTCCTCCGCTTCGCCGCGACGCGGCTCGTGGACGCCCTGCGGCGGCACGAGCTCTGGTAAACGAAATGACGAAATCGTGTTTGGATCGTGCTAATACGGCAAGTGATTCGTCGATGTAACACCCGTTCGTGAGGAAACGCCCAGAAAAGCGAATCCGCATCTGGTCGTCGCGTGGAAACGGGAGTAGGTTGGACCACGCCCCTCCCTCGTGTCAGAACCTATGAATACATCAGCCGCGCCGCGCGCGATCGTTTTCGAGGATCATTCCGGACTGGCCTCCGCGCTCGCGGACATGCTGGAGGAGCGGTTTGGCTACGACGTCGCCGCATGCGCGACATGCATCGAAGAGGCGTTGCGGCTGGCGCACGTGGAGCGTTGCGATGTGGCCGTCGTGGACATCGATCTTCAGGGCGTCAAGGTATATCCCGCGCTCGACGAGCTTCAGCGCCGCGGCATCCCCTTCATCCTCGCGACCGGTTCGATGCAGGTGGACATTCCCGCCAAATACCGGGCGCCGCTCATCCGCAAGCCGTACAGTGCGCAGCAGCTGGAAACCGCATTGCACGAGGCCAGCCGACCGCAACGGGTCAGCTGACCTCCGGGAACGTCACCCCAGCGACGGTTCGTCGAACAGGCCGCGTTCGCCGCGGCGATCGGCATCGGCCACCCTCAGCGTGTTCTCGACATCGCGCACGCCCACGGCGTCGGCCACGGTGTCTTCGGCCAGGTGTTTCATGTAGCGCTTCGGCACCTCGCCGGTCAGGCGCACCACGCCTGTCGTCACGGTGACTTCGATGGCCGAGGCGTCGATCGCGTCGTGCTCCGTCAGCCGCTCGCAGATGTCGTCGCGAATGCGCTCGTCGCTGCGCTCGTAGCCCTTTGGCCCGACGCCGCGCCATCCGCCCGGATAACCGGACGGACTCCATGCGCGACGGGTGTCGTCGTCGCCGCGACCGAAGTCGCGGTGACCGGGGTGCCGTCCGTGCGTGTCATAAGCATGGTGCCCGCCGAAATCGCGGTGGCCCGGACGGCGGCCACCGTCGCGTTCGTCATCGCGCTGCCCGGTCCAGCCGCCTCCCGAGAAATCGTCGCCCGGGCGGTAATCGCGTCCGCCGGCGACGTCGCGGCGGGCATCGTAGGGACTCGCGCCAGCATCGCGATGGAGCCCCGCATCGCGGTGCCCATAGGTGCCTCCAAATTCATCGCCGGGATAGCGCGTGTCGTCGCGGCGTCCGAGGGGCCGTGCCCAGACGCTGTCGTCGTCGGGATGGCGGGTCGTGCCGTGGCGATCGTCTTGACGGTTCATGAGCGGCTCCAGCGTGAAGGACCACGCCAGTGTTCGCGCCGTGCCATGCAATACGTGTTGCGCGCGCGTCAACGCGGCGGAAACGTTTCTGAAGCGACGAGGCTCAGTGGGCCGGGGGCGCGGTCGCCACGCCGTGGGCCGTTTCGCGCAGCCACTGGTTCACTTCGTCCAGATCGGCGGCCACGCTCGCGCACAGCCGGCGCAGTTCCGCGCTGGGCTGTTGCAGGTCGGGCACCATGATCGTCGGCACGCCCGCCGCCGTCGCGGATCGCACCCCCGCGAGAGAATCCTCCAGGGCGAGGCAGCGTGCCGTGGGCGTGTTCAGGATCCGGGCCGCTCGCAGGTAAGGGTCGGATAAGGCTTGCAGCGCTCGCAGTCGCCGGACGCCACCAGGGCGTCGAAGCGATCCCGAAGGCCGAACGCGTCCAGGTGGTGTATCGCCGTGGCATGGGGAGACGAGGTGGCGATCGCACGAGGGATGCCAAGCTCGTCGAGGGTGTCGAGCAGCCGGGTCACGCCGGGCTTCAGCCGCAGGTCGGTGTCGAAGAGCGCGTGGTATCGGGCGGATGCCCCTTCCCAGACGGCATCGAGATCGACCTCGTCGCCGACGTGTTCCCTGAGCAGAAGTCGCGCCGCGTGCCCGTGCAGACCCACCATCCGCTGGCACAGGGAGAGGGGCAGGTGGATGTCGACCTCGTCGGCGGCGGCGAGCAGCGCGTCGCGGTAGAGCGCCTCCGTGTCGAAGAGGACGCCGTCCAGGTCGAAGACGATCGCCTGGGGTGTCGCCGGAAATCGGACCATGCCAGCCCCCGTGCAGCAGTGCCGGACGGTGCTTCCGGACCTGGGCTCAACATAGCGCTCATTGATGCACCGCGCCATAGCCCGAATGGTGCGGGTCATTCGGGCATCATGTAGCGATGCATCGATTGGACAGGGGGCGGCCCCGATGAAACGCCGCCGCATGTGGGCACAGGGGCTGGCCGGCGCGGCCGCCGCGACACTGCTTTTCGCCACGGGCGCGTGGGGCGCGTTCGCGCTCGCCTACCGCGCTCCGGGGCCGCGCGGCGTCAGGCTGGCGGTCGCCATCGCCTGGATGGCGGGTTGCGTGCTGCTCTGGGCTGCCTGGCTCGGGATGGGCGAGGACCGCGCCGCCGCGATTTTCGTCGCCGCCTATGCGGCACTGCTGCTGTGGTGGGGAACGATCCGGCCGAGCAACGACCGCGTCTGGGCCGACGACGTGGCGCGGCTGCTCTCGGGCGAAGTGGCCGGTTCGCACGTGACGCTGCGCAACGTGCGCGACTTCACCTGGCGCTCGGACACCGACTACGACATCCGCTGGGAAACGCGCGAGTACGATCTCGACCGGCTGGTGCGCGTGGATGCCGTCCTGTCCTATTGGGCGAGCGAGGCGATCGCCCACGCGATGCTTTCGTTCGGCTTCGACGATGGACGGCACGTCGTGTTCTCGGTGGAGATTCGGCGCAAGCGCGGCGAGGCGTTCTCCGAGGTCGGCGGGTTCTTCCGCCAGTTCGAACTCGTGCTCGTCGCCGCGGACGAACACGACATCGTGCGCGTGCGAACCAATGTGCGTGGCGAGGACGATTACCTCTTTCCGTTGCGCATGCCGCAGGAGGCCATGCGCTCGCTTTTCGTCTCCTACGTCGAGGCGGCGAACGGACTGGTCCGCCGGCCACGGTTCTACAACACGGTCACGTCGAACTGCACCACCATCGTCTATCGCATGGCGAGGCGCATCGACGGCGCCCTGCCGTTCGACCTGCGCCTGCTGCTCACCGGCTACCTGCCGGAATACTTCGCGGAGAACGGCACCCTGGACGAACGCTTTTCGGTCGACGAATGGCGACGCTTCGGCCGCATCACGGAGCGGGCGAGGGCGACCGGCCCGGGGGACGATTTCTCCCGCGCCATCCGCGTCGGCATTCCGCCGGCCTATTCGCCGCCGTCGGGCGATTCCACCGTGTAGCCCTTCGCGCGCAGGGCGGCGAGGTAGCCGTCCCCGCTGAGCAGGTCGTCGATGGGCACGATGGCGACGACCTGCGTGTTCGCCGCCATCGCCTCGTCCACGGTGGCGAGCCAGCGCTCGCGCACGGCCTTCGGCACGTCGGCGAGGCCGATGCGCTGCGCGACGCCGCCTTCGGTGACGGCGTTCATGCACGTGATCAGCTGCGCGGCCCGCCGGTCGTCGCGGAGGGCGGCGAGGTCGCCGGTGGCCCAGGCGTTCGCGCGGGCGGTCATGTCGGCGAGCTGCGGCTCGATGTTCTGCACGCTCTGGGCGAAGCACGAGACGTCGTCGAGCGTGGATTTCTTGAACGCCTTCACGGCGGCCCGTGGATCGTCGACGAGGAGGGTGTATTCGACGGGAATCTGCTTCACACCGTGCTTCTGCGCGAGGTCCGTGACCGCGCGCGTGATCTGGCCCGACTTCGCGAGGCCCGTCTTCTTCACGGCGCTCTTGTAGAGCTCCAGCGCGGCGAAGATCGGGCGATAGCGCTCCACCCGACGATCGTCGCCGATGTAGCGCGCCTTGACCTCGAGCCAGCGGGCATAGACGTCCGGCGGCACGGTTTCCTGCAGCGTCGCGCCGTCCGGCGCGTTGCGCACGCCGATGAGCGAGGGCAGGAGGACGAGCTTGCCGAAGAATCCGACGTTGGGCTTGATCTCCACGTGCGGCGGCAGGAGCAGCGCGCCCGAGTGCGCGAGGGCGTCGTCGATCTCGTCCGTCTTCCAGGTCATCCCGCGGGGAATGGGCGTGAGGCTGCCGAGGATGAGCAGCGTGTGCCCGCCCCGCGTCGCGCGCCACAATCCGGGCCCGGGCTGGACGCCGCTCACGGTGACCGCGTCCAGTGTCGGGATGGTGGGGGGCGTGTCCTGCGCAAAAGCCGTGGCAGGCAGCACGATGAGGCAGGCGAGGAGGGCGAGGACGATGCGGTTCATGCGCGGAGTCTAGGGCCGCCGCCTCGCGAGCGGAATTCCCCGATCACCGGTCGCTCGCCGCCCGTTCACGCTGGTTCCGGATGATCGAGGCATCGCCACTCGGAGAACCATGGGATGAAGATCGGCATCATCGGCGCGGGGAACATCGGCGGGACGCTGGCGCGACGGTTTCGCGAGCTCGGCCACGAGGTGCTCATCGCCAATTCGCGGGGGCCGGAGACGCTCACGGTCATCGAGCGGGACACCGGCGCGGTCGCGGTGACCGCGCACGAGGCGGCTCGCGGTGGCGACGTCGTCGTGATCACGATCCCCGAATCGAAGATTCCTGCGCTCCCGTCGGACCTGTTCGACGGCGTGCCCGACACGACCGTCGTCGTCGACACCGGCAACTACTATCCCCGGGAGCGTGACGGACGCATCTCGGCGATCGAGGAGGGCATGACCGAGAGCCGCTGGGTCGCGGACCAGCTCGGCCGACCGGTCGTCAAGGCGTTCAACACCATCGAGGCGGCGCACCTGGGGAGCAAGGGCAAGCCGTCGACGACGGATGGGCGCATCGCCCTGCCGGTCGCGGGCGACGACGCCAACGCAAAGGCGACTGTGCTCCGGCTCGTCGATCAGCTGGGCTTCGATGGCGTCGACGCGGGCACGCTCGACGAATCGTGGCGCCAGCAGCCCGGCTCGCCGGTGTACGGCGCGGATCGTGAACTGGAGGGCGTCCGCCAGGGCCTGCTCGACGCGACACGTGAGCGACAACCCGCATGGCGCGCCACGGCGGCAAGCCCGGGAAGCTATGACGCGCCGCGCTGAACGAATGTCGTGATTGCCGCGTGAAGGATCGGCAAACGCGGAATTCCGTTGTGGGCGCGAAGGGATACGGATAATCTTGCCCCCTTGAGGCAACCGCCGCGTGGTCTTCCTGTCGGCTCGACCGAAGGCTTGCGTACTTTCTGAGGTTACCCACCTTTCCATGGCTCTGGTGATCTACGACATCCCTTTCGCGCCCGATCTGGCCGGCCTCTGGCATGTGCAGATGAACGGCGTGCCGACGGAGAACTTCGAATCGCGCGTCGCCGCCATCGCTTACGCCGTTCAGCAGTCCAAGCTTCTGGGTGGCCAGAACGGCGTGCAGACGCTGGTCTCCGTCGAAGGTGCCGATGGCATGTGGCGCGAGTTCGAATCGAACGCCAAGCGTCCCGTCGGAGGCATGCAGTAGCGCTGCACGCCACGTTGATGCGCGATGCATACGATGGGATGAGGTAAGGAGGATCAACCCACCCATGGCGCATCGCAAGATCGGTTATTTCGACGTGGAAGGCACCTGCTACGTGGCCAAGCCGGGCCGCTGGCGTGGCAAGTACGTCATCAGCGAGGACGGTGAGGAAGTCGCCGAGCACCTGTGCAAGACGCTGCACGAGGATGAGGAGCAAGCGTGTCAGGAAGGCTTGACCCTCGGGATCACCGCGGCTCGCCAGCTGATGAAGGAACGCGAGGGTTTCGATCCCGGCGAAGAGTAGAATCGGTCGGATGACCGAACTCGAAGACCGCTTCCGCGACGACCTCGCGCGCCTGGCCACGGCGACCATGCCCTTCGGCAAGTTCAAGGGCAGGGCGGTGGCCGATCTGCCCGGCAACTACCTGGCGTGGTTCGCGCGCGAAGGCTTCCCGCCCGGCGAGCTCGGCAGGCTGCTCGCACTGATGCTCGAGCTCGATCACAACGGTCTGCGCCGTCTGCTCGACCCGCTGCGGAAACCCTCGCGAACACCGACCGTCCGACCGTAGACCGCGGCGTGACAAGTCGTCATACCGGGGCACGCCGGTATCCACGTCCTCGGTAAACGGTTTTCGCAAGGCGTCACACACCGGAATGTCATCGCGGATACCGAACACCTCGCCGTGGACCCCGGCGTGCGCCGGGGCGACGAACCGTCATACCGGCGTACGCCGGTATCCACGTCCTCGGTAAACGGTTTTCGCGAGGCGTCACACGCCGGAAACGTCATCGCGACAACCGAACGCCCCGCCGCAGAACACGGCGTGACGAACCGTCATACCGGCGCACGCCGGCATCCACGTCCCCGGTTCAGGGCTTCCGCAAGGCGTCACACGCCGGAAATCTCATCGCGACAACCGAACGCCCCGCCGCAGAGCTCGGGGTGACGAACCGTCATACCGGCGCACGCCGGTATCCACGTCCTCGGTTCACGGTGTTCGCGAGGCGGCACACGAGTCAGTACGTCGCCGCGACCTGCATAGCGCGTGCCACGTGCACGAGCGAAAGATATTCCGAATGGCCGATGGTGCGGCCCGTTTACGCGGCGTAAGTTTTCCTTGCGTCCCTGTGAATGAAGCGTTGCATCGCTCGTCCGCAGCCACGCGAAAAGTCCCAGCCCCACTCCCCTAAGGCTCCGGAGACTCACCATGAATAAGACATCGCACAAGGCGCTCCGGCGTCACGGGCTCGCATTGTCCATCGCCGCCGCGATCGCCTGCGGCAACGCCGCCACCGCGCAGGATGCGCCGCCGTCGCCGGCCCCGGCCGCACCCCAGGCCGCCCCCGACGCCCAGAAGACGACCGACCTCACGGCGATCACCGTGACGGGTTCGGCATTGCCGCGCATCGACGTCGAGACGCCGTCGCCGGTGCAGACCATCTCCGCCGACCAGATCCAGAAGAGCGGCCTGAACACCGTCTCCGATGTCGTCCGTGCCATCTCGGCGGATAACAGCGGTTCGATCCCCGCGTCGTTCACCGCCGGCTTCGCGGCGGGTTCGTCGGGCGTCGCGCTGCGCGGCCTGACGGTCAACTCGACGCTTGTCCTCATCGACGGGCGCCGCGCGGCCAGCTACCCGCTCGCCGACGACGGCCAGCGTTCGTTCGTCGACCTCAACACGATTCCGTCGAACGCCATCGAACGCATCGAGGTGCTCAAGGACGGCGCGTCGTCGCTGTACGGTGCCGACGCCATCGCGGGCGTGGTGAACATCATCCTGCGCCCTGGTTACCAGGGCACGGAGTTCACCGCCGAGGCAGGTACGTCGCAACATGGTGGCGGCACGACGAAGCGCGCGACGGTGCTCTTCGGCGGCGGCGACCTCGACAAGGATGGCTGGAACGCCTACATGAGCGCGGAGTACCAGCGCGACGAACGCATCATGACCCGGGATCGCGGCTATCCCTACAACACGGCGGACATCCGTCGCAGCGGGGGCAACAACCTCATCGGCGGCCAGCCGTCGCAGAACTCCGGCTCCATCTACGGCAGCGTGACGCCCGGCACCCTGTCACGTCCGGGCGACGTCACCTCCGGCGTCCCCGATCCCGACGGCGTGGCGCAGCCGCTGCGTCCGTGCGGTTCGCTCGGCACGCTGGTGACGGACGACCCCGCGAATCCCGGCAGTTACTGCTCGCAGAACTTCGCGCGCTACGCGGCCATCCAGCCGACGACCGATCGCAAGGGCATCTATGGACGCTTCACGCTGAAGGTTTCGGACACGACCAAGGCGTACATCGCGGCCAGCTACTACGAGGTCAAGACGACCTTCCCCGGCGCGCCGGCGCAGATCCAGGCAGGGACCCCGCGCAACACCAACTCCATCGCGCTGCCAGCGACGCTGCCCGATGGCTCGCTCAACCCGAACAATCCGTTCGCGGCTAGCGGACAGGCGGCGCTGATCAACTATGCGTTTCCCAGCGCGCTGGCCAGCGGCGAGAACGACAACCACAACCTGCGCATCGTCGGTGGCATGAACGGGCGGTGGGGCGAGTGGAGCTGGGACACGGCGCTGGTGTTGAACCATTCGTCGCTGGATACGCGGCTCAATGGGTTTCTCAACTACGACCGGCTGATCGATGTCGTCACGAACGGTACGTACAACTTCCTCGATCCTTCGGCGAATTCGCGTGCGCTGCTCCAGTCGCTGTCGCCGCAGCTGAAGAAGACCTCGACCAGCGACCTGCAGTCGATCGACTTCCATGTGACGCGTCCCCTGATGGACCTTGGCGGCGGTTCCCTCGGCTTGGCGACGGGCATCGACGTGCGCCACGAAGAGCAGGACGATCCCGACCTCAACCCGAATCTCGCGGCGCAGGGCCTGGGCATCGCGCACGTGAAGGGCGATCGCACCGTCTCCGGCATCTACGTCGAGCTGGACGCGCCGTTCACCGAGTCGTTGGAAGTGGACGTGTCGGGTCGCTACGACCACTACTCCGACTTCGGCAACAACTTCTCGCCCAAGATCGGCGTGAAGTGGAAGCCGATCGAGGAGCTGGCGCTACGTGGCACGTTCTCGAAGGGCTTCCGCGCGCCGAGCTTCGCCGAGAACGGCTCGAGCGAGGCGGAAGGTTTCGCCACGTACACACCGCCGGCGGAATTCCAGGAGCTGCACGGCAACAGCGGCTACGTGCAGCCGTACGGCCTCGGGTTCCTCACGCGCGCGAATCCGGACATCAAGCCGGAGCGTTCGAAGAGCTGGACCTTCGGCGTGCTGTACCAGCCGACGCCCGACCTGAGCGCGTCGCTGGATTACTACCGGATCAAGAAGACGGGCGTGATCGCGCAGCAGAGCGCGAGCGCGGTGCTCGACGCGTACTATGCCGGCCTGCCGCTGCCCGCGGGCTCGGCGATCGTGCAGGACGTGCCGGATCCGGCCGCACCCGACGCGCTGCCGAGGCCGCTCGTCGTCGCGGCGCCGTACGTGAACCAGAACGCGCTGGAAACCAAGGGCCTCGACCTCAACCTGAAGGCCGGGTACGACTTCAGCGAGAACGTCCGCTTCACCAGCGAACTGAACCTCACGAAGATCATCAGCTGGCGGCTCACGCTGGAGGACGGCACGAAGCTGCAGTTCGTCGGCACGCACGGTCCGTACGGTCTCTCGTCGGGTGCCGGTACCCCGCGTTATCGCGGGTCGTGGGCGAACAGCATCCAGTTCGGCAAGGCGACGATCACCGGCACGCTGTATTACACCAGCGGCATCAAGCTGACCGCGCCCGACATCACCGAAGGCTGCTTCTCCACCAACACGGACACCGGCGCGAACGTTCCTTCCAACTGCCGGATGGCGTCGTTCACCGACTTCGACCTGACCGGTCGCTACGACATCACGGACAAGGTCGCGATCACGGGCTCCGTCATGAACGTCTTCGACAAGAAGGCGCCCTTCGACCCGCTCAACTATGCCGCGCTCAATTACAACCCGACGTACGCGCAGAACGGCGTCGTCGGACGCTTCTTCACGCTGGGCGTAAGGGTGAAGCTGTGATCGCCTCGGCATCGAGGACGTCGACGCCGTCCGCGCGGATCGCGATGGCGCCCGCGGCGCGGAGTTTTGCCAGCATGCGGGTGACCGTCGCGGCGCTCATGCCGAGGTAGGAGCCGATGTCCTCGCGCGACATCGGAAGCGGAACGAACGTCGCCGGTCCCTCGATGCGCCGGCGGCGTTCCACCAGGTCGGCGAGGAAGCCACGCAGGCGCTCGGCGGCGGGGCCGTCGGGGCACGGGGGCTCCACGTGGCGCTCGCGGCGGCGCAGCGCCCGAAGGTACCGTGCCGCGGTGCCGCCGTGTTCGCACAGCGCGTCGGTGGCGGCGCGGGGAAAGCGGCAGAACCAGGTCTTGCCGACGGCCACCACCGATGCGCCGTGCGTCTGGGAACGGGCCACGTCCAGCGCGAACAGTTCGCCCGGCAGATGGAACGCGACCACCCGTCCGGCGGCCACGGTCATCGCGAGTCCGGAGAGCACCGCGAAAGCCGCGCGGTGGGGCGCTTCCGGCTGCACGAGCCGGTCGCCGTCGAAGAACGGACCCACGCGCTCGACGGAGGGGCGCATCGCGAGCAGCGCGGGCTCCTCGCTTCGCGTCGCATCGCAGCGGTGCGCGTGCCGGCAGGCGTCGTTGCAGCTTGGCGGACGGGGTGTCGTCGATGGGCGTTCCGGGAGCACGGTCATTCCTCGCGCTGCGTTGGACCCATTGTAGGAGCCGGAGCCGGCACGCTCCGGACTCGTCAGGGCGATGCGCCGTTATGCCGCATGCCGTCCCGACCCGGTGGGTGTCTTGACGCGGTCATGCAATTGCCGTAGTTACAACGCTTGGGGGAATTCAGTACAGGGGGCCGTAGAGGCCATGGCACGTCGATCCACGTTCTACCGTTCGACCGTTCGTTTCCAGGAACCGAGCCATCCGGCAGGGGGCGCCGCATGACCGCGCCGATGGACGACTCCGTCAGTCCGCTGCTGCCCGAGGGCTTCGTCCCCGGGAGCGTCGCGCCTTTCATGATGCGCTATGGCACGGGCTTCCTGCTCGCCATGCAGCGCGCGGCCGTGGCACACGACGCCGCCCGGTCGCCGGACGAGACCGAACCCGCCTAACGCGCCGCTGGCTGCGACGAGGGTGCGCGCGCGCCGTCGTCCGGCTCGTCGCCTGCGGGACCACCCTTGTGGATCGCGCCCACCACGAAGATCGCGATCATCGCGACGATGAGGGCGATCACGGCGTAGTAGCGCGAACGGTTCATCCTTCGATCCTCCAGGCGTGCCGCGAGTGTCCCCGGCATAGGGTCAAGGGAATGGAAGACCGGCGTTAGGACGCCGTCCGGAGCAGTTCGGCGATGGAGCCGGTCAGTGCCTGCAAGGAGAACGGCTTGCTGAGCAGGGCCGTCCGCTCGGGCAAGTGGGGCGTATCCGCGAAGGCGTCCCATGCGTAGCCGGTGATGTAGAGCACCGGGACCCGGGGATGCATCTCGCGCATGGCGCGGGCGAGCTGGTGTCCGTCCATGCCCGGGAGGCCGATGTCGGTGACCAGGATGTCGGGTGTCCTGCCTGCGTGCAGCTTTCCGAGCGCTTCGGAGGCGTCCGCGCACGCATCGACCTCGTAGCCGCTTTCCTCGAGCACCTCGCACGCGATCGAGCGCAGCATCTGCTCGTCTTCCACGAGCAGGACGCGGCGGCCCGAGCCATCCTGCCGTTCGACGTCATGGGTGTGCGCGACGGAAGCCTCGCCGAGGTGTCGCGGAAGCCAGAGGCTCACGGTCGTTCCCGCGCCCGGCCTGGAGTCGATGATGGCGCGACCACCCGTCTGTCGCGCGAAGCCGTCCACCATCGAGAGCCCCAGCCCTGTTCCCTGTCCGATCGCCTTCGTCGTGAAGAAGGGATCGAAGGCCTTTTCGGCGGTGGCCCGGGACATGCCTGTGCCGGTGTCGGTGACCGAGACGACCACGTAATCGGCCGCACCGTCGCCGATGTCCGTGCAGGGGGCGTTGCGCGTGACGATGCCCAGCTGGCCGCCTTGCGGCATGGCATCGCGCGCGTTGATGGCGAGGTTGAGGATCGCGCTCTCCAGCTGGCTCGCGTCGGACAGCGTGCGCCAGAGGTCGGACTGCGTGCGCAGTACGATCGACACCTGCTCGCCCAGCAGGGGGCGAAGGAGCAGGTCGAGACCGCGGACGATCAGGTTCGCGTCCACGTCGGACAGCGAGAGCGCCTGTTGCCGTGAGTACGCGAGCAGCCGGTGCGTCAGCCCCGCGGCGCGTTTCACCGCGCCGGCCGCGGCGTCGAGCATGCGCTGGACGTTGTCGGCGCGGCCACCCGCCAGCCGTTCGCTGACGACTTCGATGGCGCCGCCGATGCCGCCCAGGATGTTGTTGAAATCGTGCGCGATGCCGCCCGTCAGCCGGCCCAGCGCTTCCAGCTTCTGCGCATGTCGCCACTGGTCTTCCATTTCGCGACGGCGCTCGACATCGCGGCCCATGGCGTACACGACGTCGCCGTCGGGTACACAGGTCCAAGCGAACCAGCGGTAGCTGCCGTCGTGGGCGCGGATGCGTACTTCCAGATCCTCCACGACATCGCCGTCGAGCAGTTGGGATACGGCGTCGGTCGCGCGCGCCAGGTCGTCGGGATGGACCAGTTCCTCGAAGCCCATGCCGACGACATCGGCGAGGTCGTGTCCCAACTCGTTCGCCCAGGCCGGATTCACGTTACGGTAGTGGCCGTCGCGCCCCATCACCACGTACAGGTCGCGCGAGATGGCCCAGAGCTGGTCGCGCTCACGCGTCCGCGCATCGATCTCGCGTTCGAGCGACGCGTTCAGCTCGCGCAGCGCCACGGCCGACCGCACGCCTCGCGTGGTCTCGTTGGTCACCGCCACCATGCCGAAGATCCGGCCCTCCTCGTCGCGCAGGGGCGCGTACGAGAAGGTCCACCAGGTGTCCTCGGGAAAGCCATACCGGGTCATCGTCAGGGGCAGGTCGCGATGCATGCTGCCCCGGCCCGCCATGGCGGCGTCGACATGTTCCGACACGGCGTCCCATACGTCGCCCCACAGTTCGTCGAAGCGACGTCCGATGGCGCCGTGCAGGCGGTGACCGAGGATCGGCCGATACGGATCGTTGAAAAAGAACAGCTGGCCGGGCTCGACGGAAATGAACATCGGCTGGGGAGTGTCCATCATCGTCGCGAGCATGCTGCGCAGCGCGGCGGGCCAGCCTTCGACCGCACCCAGCGGCGTGCCGCTCCACGGGAACGCGCGGATCTCGCCGGCCGTCGGCGAATCGACCGGCAGGAACGCGAATGGATCGGAGCGTGTCGGCTCGGACATGCTCAGGGCCTGAACGACGCCACCGGCCCCGACACCTGCTGGCCGCGTTCCCACACCGCATGGATGCTGGTGGTGGCCTCGATGTCTTTCGACGGATCGTCGTCGAGCACGACGAAGTCCGCGCGTTTGCCGTTGGCGAGGACGCCTCGATCGTCCAGGCGGAGCAGGGCGGCCGCGCGCTGCGTCGCCACGTGTATGGCCTGTAGCGGCGTGAGGCCGGCGTCGACCATGAGCGCGAGCTCGCGATGTTCCGCGACGCCCGGAATGCGCAAGGGCATGGCGCCCGCGTCGGTGCCGAAGCCGATGTTCACGCCCGCGTCGTAGAGCGTCTTGAGGTTCTTCAGGTTGACCTGGAGGGCGTCTTCGTCCGTCTTCGTCGCGCCGTCGCCCTGGACCCGGTCGCGCCAGGCGGCATCGGCGAACTGGCGCGCGAGGTCCGGCTGCACGGCGTGCGTGAAGAAGGGGCGGTCCATCCAAGCGGGATGCCGGGCATAGATGTACGCGGCCTCGTTGAGGTCGAGGGTGGCGATGTACCACGTGCCGTGGCGCTTCATCGCCTCGACGAAGCCCGCGTCCACGGGTTGGTCGCGCACGCCATGCGCGAGGATGTCGACGCCGTCGTCGACCAGGCGGCGCGCGTCCTCCAGGTAATAGACGTGCGCGGCGACGCGCAATCCTTTCGCGTGCGCCTCGGCGATAACCGCGCGCCAGATCTCCGGCTTCATCTTCACCGGGAGGCTGCCGTTGAAGTCGTCGAGCCAGATCTTGATCAGGTCCGTGCCGCGGTCGGCGGCCGCGTCCACGGCGGCCCGCGCCTGATCCGGCGTCTCGGGGCGGTCGAGCTGGTCCGGTCCCGCCTTCATCATCTTCGCGGGCGGCGCGCCGTTCGGCACGCCGATGCCGCGGTCGGCGCCGAAGAGGTCGGAGCCCGGGGCCTTGCCGGCATGCAGTTCGGCGCGCAACGGATAAAACACGGCTGGCACGTTCACGCCGAGGGAGGTGACCGTGGTCACCCCATAGGCCTGCCACTGCTTCAGCTGGCGCAGGATGTTGTCGCGGTTGTAGAGCGCGGGCAGGCCGCTGCGCGTGCCGTCGACCGAACCGACGTGCGAATGATCGGAGACGATGCCCGGGATGATCGTCTTGCCCGTGTAATCGACCACCTTCGTATCGGCGGGCATCTTCGCGCGCAGGCCCGGGCCCATGAGGGAGATCCGGTCGCCGTTGATCACCAGGGTCACGTCGCGCATCGGCGCCGCGCCGGTGCCGTCGATCACCGTCGCGCCGCGGATCACGGTGGCGGCATGCGTGCCGCCCGCCGCCGCGAGTGCGAGGAAAAGGAGGGTGGGACGAAGTCGGGACATGGTGTTTCCTTCGACGGGGACCGTGCCGGAATAATGCACGACCTGCGAAGGCGATGTCGTTGCGAAAATACTCGTGTCGCCGTTGTCACGCTCGATCCACGTTCCCGCACCGACCCTTGGCGCAAATCCACGCGAGGGAGGGACATCGCATGAACGACGAGAACACCCCGGTCACCGGCAAGCAACGAGGCGCCATCGGCTACATCCTGCTCTGGATCCTTGGCATTCCCATTCCGGTGCTGCTGCTGATCTTCCTGCTTCGCGGTTGCACGTGACGCGTAAGCCGTAGGAGCGCACCTGAGCGCGATGGGGGAATGCGGCAAGCCCCCAATCGCGCCCAGGTGCGCTCCTACCAGGCAAGAAAAAGCCGCGGGAGCCTGGGCTCCCGCGGCTTTCTTCATCAATGGCGACGATCGGCGTCGCGCGCCTTGTCGGCGGCCTTGCCCACTTCCTTCTGGACCTTGCCGGCGTTCTTTTCGATGTTGCCGGCCGCCTGCTTCGCATGGTCGCCGGTGACCTTGCCGACCACTTCCTTCACGGCGCCCTTGACCTCGTGTTTCATGCCTTCGGTGCGGTTCTTGTCCATGGTGTTCTCCTGTCTGGTTCTGCGTCGTTCGCAGGGTGCCGATGTAAGAGGGTGCGGGCTTACAGGAACGTGAAGCGCATGTGCGCCGTCGTTCACCCGCCTTTCAATGGCGCGGGATAGTTCGAGGCCTTCAGCAGGCCCGCGAGATGGGCGGCGTTGGACGCGAGCGTCTCGATCGTCTTGGCGACGTTCTCCGGCGTCTCCTTCAGGTCGATGTAATTCGTCGAGCCCATCGCCTCGCCGACCCAGTACGCGGAACTTCCCGCCGGGATGGTGAACCCGAAGTCGGCGAGACCCTGGTAGAGCTCGGCCGAGACGTGGTGCGCGCCGTCTTCGTTGCCGACGACGCCGACCATCGCCACCTTGCCGAAGGTCGGGTATCGCCCGTCGTCGCCGATGTCGCCGAGGATCGCGTCGAGCCGTTCCAGCACGCGCTTCGCGATGCTCGAGGGCTGCCCGACCCAGATCGGCGTGACCATCACCAGGATGTCGCTGGCCATGATCCGCTCGCGCACCTTCGGCCATTCATCGCCACCGCCTTCGTCGTGGCTCACGCCGGGCTTGATGTCGAGGTCCGCGAGGCGAAGGCTCTCGGTCTCAACGCCGCGCTTCTTCAGGGCATCGAACAACTGGTCGAGCAGCTTCTGCGACGAGGACGGCTTCGGCGACGGCGCGAGCGTGCAGTTGAGTCCAAGGGCTTTGAGCGTCATGACGGTCTCTCCGGCAAAACACCGATCGTCAGAGCACGTCCGTGCAACCGGCGTCGCGGGAAAGTGCATAAGCGATGGGCGGATCCCGCTACGATGGCGCCATGTTCCCGTTACCCAAGACGGCCACCGCGCCGTTCTGCCCGTCCGAAGTGGCGGGCTCCATCGTCGTCCCCGCCGACCTGCCATGGTGGAAGAAGGCGCTCCGGTTCGCGGGGCCCGGGCTGCTCGTGTCCGTCGGCTACATGGATCCCGGCAACTGGGCGACCGACATCGAAGCCGGTTCGCGCTTCGGTTATCGCCTGCTCTTCGTCGTGTTGCTCTCGAGCCTGGCGGCGATGATGCTCCAGTGCCTCGCCGCGCGCCTCGGCATCGCCACGCAGAAGGACCTCGCGCGCCTGTCGAGCGAGCGCTATCCGAAAGCCGTCGGGCGCCTCCAGTGGGTCTTCGCCGAGATATCCATCATCTCGTGCGACCTCGCGGAAGTACTCGGCAGCGCGCTCGCCTTCAAGCTGCTCTTCGGCGTGTCGCTGCCGGTCGGCGTGGCGCTGACGGCGCTGGACACCTTCATCGTGCTCGGGCTGCAGGGCAGGGGCTTCCGTCGCGTCGAGGCGATCATCCTCGGGCTCGTCGGCACGATCGGCATCTGCTTCGTCGTGCAGCTGTTCCTCGTCGGGCCGGACTGGGCGCAGGTCGCCGCGGGCTTCGTGCCGTCCCTGCATGCGGTCTCCACGCAGGAGCCGCTCTACCTCGCGATCGGCATCCTCGGCGCGACGATCATGCCGCACAACCTCTACCTGCATTCGTCCGTCGTGCAGACGCGCGCGGTGACCGGTATCCAGGGCAAGCGCGACGCGATCCGCCTGACGCGCGTCGACACCATCGGCTCGCTGAGCCTCGCCCTGCTGATCAACGCGGCGATCCTGATCGTCTCTGCCGCCGCGTTCCACGGCACGGGACGCACGGACGTCGCGGACATCGGCGACGCCTACGAGTTGCTCGCGCCCATCGCGGGTACGACCGTCGCCGCCGTGGCCTTCGCCATCGGCCTCTTCGCGTCGGGCCAGAGCTCGACGTTCACGGGGACGATCGCCGGCCAGGTGATCATGGACGGCTTCCTGCACTGGAAGCTGCCGTGCTGGCAGCGTCGTCTGATCACGCGCGGTCTTGCGATCGTTCCCGCCTTCATCGGCGTGGTGACCATGGGCGACCGCGCCATCGGCGAGCTGCTGATCGCGAGCCAGGTGGTGCTGAGCATCCAGCTCCCGTTCGCGATGTATCCGCTCATCCGTTTCACGGACGACCGCGCATTGATGGGGGATTTCGCCAACACTCGCCTGGTGTCGGTCGCCGCATGGCTGCTGTTCGTCGTGATCTCGTGCGCCAACGTCTGGCTGGTGGCGCAGGTGTTCGGGTTGGCGTGACGCCGGACAGACGGATACATCACACATCCCCGCGCAGTCTCATCGCCGACGACACCTATGGCGACCCACGCGATGCAAAGCCCACTCGTACCCGAGACACCCGGCCGCTCGCCGGTGATTCCCGACGAAACCCCGACGCGGCCGCGCCCCGAGATGCCCGGCGAGAACCCCTCGATCGACCGGCCCCAGGACCGTCCGGCCCACCCGGATACGCCGGAAGACGACGGCACGCCGCCGGCCGAGGCCCCCGAGGCGCTCGCGATCCGCATTCCCTGAGTCCACCGGCACGGAGGAGAATGAAACCATGCCTGAGAAGAAAACCACCGCCAGGGCACGCAAGGACAAGCGCGAAGGAAAGTCGGCCTCGACGCAGGCCGGCGAGTACGTCCGCGAGGAGATCGAGCACGTTCGCGAAGGCAAGCACGGCGCGCGCTCGGCGAAGCAGGCTATCGCCATCGGCCTCTCGAAGGCCAGGCGGGATGGCGTGAAGGCGAAGCCGTCGAAGACGGCCAGCAAGGCCACGAAGAAGAAGGCGACCCAGGATTCGCGCGCCGCGACGAAGAAGGCCGCGACGAAGAAGGCCACGGCGAAGAAGGCCACGGCGAAGAAGGCCACGGCGAAGAAATCCGCGAGCCGCAAGACCGCTACGAAGAAGACAGCCGCGCGGAAAGCGACGGCGAAACGCGCCACGGCGAAGAAGTCGGCCACGCGTTCGCAGGCGAGCACCCGCGCGCTCAAGCGGGAAGGGAGTTCGTCGGTCTCGAAGCGTGCCCTTTCGGCGCAGGGCCGGAAGAGCGCGGCGAAGCGCACGGCCTCCAGTCGATCGGCCGCGGCGAAGAAGGCGGCACGGACGAAGGGCGCGTCGGTGAGGAAGACGGCCGCCCGGAAGGCGGCGAAAACGCGGGCGCGCAAGGCGTCCTGACAACGAAAGGCCCGCCGTCAGGCGGGCCTTTGGTGCGCGAGGTCGGTCTGGGTCAGACCGCGTCGCTGCTCAGACGGCTGGCGACTTCGCCCAGCCAGTCGTAGCCATCCATCTCGCCACCGAAGAGGTCGAAACCGCTGTTGGCTTCGGCACGGTTGCCGGTAGCCAGTTCGTAGGTCGAGATGCCGAATTCGTTACGCAGTTCGTTCATGGTCGTTTCTCCCAGTCGCAATGACCGGTTGCATCGATTCTCTGGCGCCAGCGCCGCCGGTCTCTGGCGTGGCGTGGACCTTACGCCGCCGGGATCTTCCAAGAAAGACGCGCCGGGGATCTGGTCCGTTTCGTTTGGTGAACAATCGGTTCGTTAGTCTTTCGTCACGCCGTTACAGGACCGAATTTCTGAACTACCGAGTTTCGTTAAGCCCTTTTGTATGGGCGCCCCATGGGTTTACAAGGGCTCGCAAGGAACAAAAGGTTCGACAGCGGTTGTAAGCAAAAGGTTCAAAGAAATTCCCGATCGGCGTGATCGGTGTCCTCGATCGGATCCTTACCGTGGGCTTTCGTTCGCCGCTTGGGGGGTATCCGTTAACCCTAGTTTAACTCAGCTGGGTCGGTTTCGCCAATGCGCGGCCGTATGGGCCCTTCGCCCCATGGGCGCGGGTGGCTAGAATCGGCGGTCCGGCCGGTCCGCGAACCGGCATCGCCATACCTATCGTCCAAGGGAAAACCACCATGAAGTCTCGTGCCGCCGTCGCCTGGGAAGCCGGAAAGCCGCTGTCGATCGAGGAGATCGACGTCCAGGGACCCAAGGCTGGCGAGGTGCTGGTCCGCATCGTCGCGACCGGCGTGTGCCATACCGACCTGTTCACGCTGTCGGGCGCCGACCCGGAGGGCGCGTTCCCGGTCATCCTCGGGCACGAGGGCGGCGGCATCGTCGAGGAGGTGGGCGAGGGCGTCACCACGCTGAAGCCGGGCGATCACGTCATTCCGCTGTACACGCCCGAGTGCGGCGAGTGCAGCTTCTGCCGCTCGGGCAAGACCAACCTGTGCCAGAAGATCCGCGTGACCCAGGGCAAGGGCCTGATGCCGGACGGGACGTCCCGGTTCTCGCAGGGCGGCCGGCAGCTCCTGCATTACATGGGAACCAGCACCTTCAGCGAATACACCGTGCTTCCGGAGATTTCGCTGGCGAAGATCGACAAGGCGGCCCCGCTGGACAAGGTCTGCCTGCTGGGCTGCGGTATCACGACCGGCATCGGCGCCGTGCTCAATACCGCGAAGGTCGAGCCGGGTTCGACGGTCGCCGTCTTCGGCATGGGCGGCATCGGCCTGTCCGTGGTGCAGGGCGCCGTGATGGCGAAGGCCTCGCGCATCATCGTCGTGGACACCAACCCGTCCAAGTTCGAGATGGCGAAGATGCTCGGCGCGACCGACTTCGTGAACCCGCGCGATTACCCGGACACCCCGATCCAGCAGGTCATTGTCGACCTCACGGATGGCGGCGTCGACTACTCGTTCGAGTGCATCGGCAACGTGGACGTGATGCGCGCCGCGCTCGAGTGCTGCCACAAGGGCTGGGGCGAGTCGATCATCATCGGCGTGGCCGGCGCGGGACAGGAGATCCGCACTCGTCCGTTCCAGCTGGTGACGGGCCGCGTCTGGCGCGGTTCGGCCTTCGGCGGCGTGAAGGGCCGCAGCGAACTGCCCGGCTACGTCGACCGCTACATGGGTGGCGAGATCAAGATCGACCCGATGATCACGTATACGATGGGGCTGGACGACATCAACCGCGCCTTCGACCTCATGCACGAGGGCAAGGCCATCCGCTCCGTCATCATCTATTGAGCCCTTCGATGAACGAAACGATCGACCTGATCCGCCGCTACTACGACGCCTTCAACCGCGGCGACTGGGCGGGCATGCTGGCGCTGCTCGACGAGCACGTGGCGCACGACATCAACCAGGGCGGCCGGGAAACCGGTCGCGACCGCTTCGGCGCTTTCCTGCAGCGCATGAACGTGAGCTACAGCGAGCAGCTGAGGAACATCGTCGTCATGGCGAACGCGGACGGCACCCGCGCCGCCGCCGAGTACGTCGTGCACGGCGAGTACAAGGCCACCGACGAGGGCCTCCCGCTCGCCCAGGGGCAGTCGTACGTGTTGCCGGGTGGCGCGTTCTTCGACGTGGCCGGCGGTCGCATCACGCGCATCAGCAACTACTACAACCTCGAGGACTGGCTGGCGCAGGTGCGTCGCGTCGAAGTGGACTGACGCCTTGAACGCCGGGATGGCGGGCCGCAGGTCTCATGCTTCCGACCCGTCATCCGCAAAGGCGTCGCATGGCCTGGACCAACCCGTACTACGACCCGTCGAAGCCGCATCACACACCGGAAGGGTTCCGTAACCCCGAGCCGGAGACGCGGGGGCAGGGGGATCTCCAGCGCTGGCGGCGCGAGCGCAAGGAGCAGCGCCTCCCCCGTGCGCCCGAGGAGGGCTACGAGGCGTTCTCGCGTCGCTGGTGGCAACGCGCCACGTTCGACGGCGCGGGCGACGCGGCCTGGTGGCTCGGCCATGCCACGATGCTCGTGCGCCACGGCGGTGTCACGGTGCTGACCGATCCCGTCCTCGGCCGTCGCGCCTCCCCGCTGTCGTTCGCGGGCCCCCTGCGGCGGACCGCGGCACCCGTGGACGTGGCGGGGCTGCCCCCGATCGACGTCGTGGCGATTTCGCACAATCACTACGATCACCTCGACGCCGCGACCGTGCGAGCGCTGGCCCGCCGCTTCCCGCGGGCGCTGTTCCTCGTGCCGCTCGGCCTGAAACGCTGGTTCGCGCGGCGCGGCATCGAGAACGTCCGGGAACTCGACTGGTGGGACAGCACGGACGTCGGCGGCGCGACGTTCACGTTCGTTCCGGCGCGTCACTGGAGCGCGCGCACGCTGTGGAACCGCAACCGTTCGCTATGGGGCGGTTGGGTAATGGCGTGTGACGGGTTCCGCTTCTGGTTCGCTGGCGACACCGGCTACTCGGAACGGCTCGCCGAGATCGGCGAGCGCATGGGACCCATCGACCTCGCCGCGGTGCCGATCGGGGCCTACGCGCCGCGCTGGTTCATGCGCGCGCAGCACGTCGACCCGGCGGAGGCCGTGCAGCTGCATCGCGAGGTCGGCGTCCGCCGCTCCATCGCGATCCACTGGGGTGCCTTCGAGCTGGCCGACGACGCGCTGGACGAGCCGCCGCGGTTGCTCGGCGGGGCGCTGGACGCGGCGGGCATGTCGCGCGACGAATTCCTGCTGCTCAACATCGGCGGCCGAATTGCGCTCTAATGACGCCCTTCCTCTCCTCCGGTTTCCCCGCCCATGCCGTTCCATGAATTCCGCCTCGAGGGCGACTACGTCGAGCTGAACCTGCTGCTGAAGCTCACCGGCATCGCGTCGAGCGGCGGCGAGGGCAAGCACCTGGTCGCCGACGGCCTGGTTTCCGTCGACGGCGCCGTCGAGCTGCGCAAGACGTACAAGGTGCGAGCGGGGCAGGTGGTCACGATCGGCGACGAGGAAATCAGCGTGCTGCCCGAGCAGGATTGATCGGCGCGGCGGTTCGTCCGCGATGGTTTCGCTAGAATAGCCGGCTCACCGATACCCAGAGGTTCGCCGCGTTGTCCGCCGGTACCGCTTCCGATGACGCGCTCAACGCGCTGTTCGTGCCGTTCGCCACCGGCGACCTCGCCTGGCCGGCGGACGGCGGCGTGCTGATCCTGCGCGCGCGCGACGGCTTCGCCTTGCGCGAAGCGCGACGCCCGGGATGGACGCTGCAGCAGTCGTTCCTGCCGGCGGCGGATGCGCTCGAGCGCTCGGGCTTCACCACCACGGCGGAGATCCCCGAGGGCCGCTTCCGCCTCGTGTTGGTGCTGCCCACGCGGCAGCGCGAGGAGTCGCGCGCGTTGTTCGCGCAGGCGATGGCGCACGTCGATTCGAAGGGCATCGTCGTCGCCAGCGTGCCGAACGCCGAAGGCGCGAAGACGGCCGAAGCCGACCTCGCCCTGCTGGCCGGCGGCGTGTCGAATCTCTCCAAGCACAAGTGCCGCGTGTTCTGGACGCGGCCCGGCGCGACGCCCGATCCGACGCTGCTCGAGCGCTGGCTGGCGCTGGACGAGCCGTTGCCGATCGACGGCGGTCGCTTCGTCGGTCGCCGCGGCCTGTTCGCCTGGGACCGCGTCGATCGCGCCTCGGCGCTCCTGACGAGCGTACTGCCGGACGATCTCGCCGGCAGGGCGGCGGACCTCGGCGCAGGATTCGGCTACCTCGCATGCACGCTCGTCGAACGCTGCGCCGGCATCGCCGCGGTCGATCTCTACGAGGCCGAAGCGCGTGCCCTCGGGCCGGCACGCACGAACATCGCGGCGTCGGTCGCGAGGACGGGCCGGGACATCGCGACATCGGTGCGCTGGCACGACGTGACGCAGGGCATCGACGCGGGCTACGACGTGATCGTCTCCAATCCACCGTTCCACCAGGGACGCGCCGACGATCCGGCACTCGGCCGCGCGTTCATCGCCGCCGCCGCGAAGGGACTTACGGCGCGCGGCCGGTTCTGGATGGTGGCCAATCGTCATCTCGCCTATGAAGCGACGCTCGACGCGTGCTTCGCCAGCGTGCGCACGGTGATCGAAAAGGACGGCTTCAAGGTCGTCGAAGCAAGGGGACCCCGCCGATGAAACTCGTACGCCTCCTCGCGAACCTCGGCTATGGCAGCCGTCGTCAGGTCGCGGACATGTTCCGCGAAGGCGCGGTCACCGACGCCACCGGCGAGGTGCTTTATGCCGACGACAAGCGGGAGCATGCCGACGTGCGCGTCGACGGCACGCCGCTCGATCCGCCGCAGGGCATGCTCCTGATGCTGCACAAGCCCGTGGGCTACACGTGCTCGCGCAAGGACGCCGGCCGGCTGGTGTACGAACTCCTGCCGCCGCGTTTTTCCGCGCGCAATCCGGTGCTCTCGACCGTGGGACGCCTCGACCGCGATACCTCCGGCCTCCTGCTGTTCACCGACGACGGCCAGCTCCTGCACCGGATCATCTCGCCGAAGGCCTCGGTGTCGAAGGTCTATGAGGCGACGCTCGCGAACGACCTGCGCGGCGACGAAGGCGCGACGTTCGCCGCCGGCACGCTGATGCTCGACGGCGAGACGGATCCGCTGGAGCCCGCGCGCCTCGACGTGCTCGGCCCGCGCCGCGCGCGCCTGACGCTCACAGAGGGTCGCTATCATCAGGTCCGCCGCATGTTCGCCGCGGTCGGCAACCACGTGGAGACCCTCGAGCGCGTGGCGGTGGGCGGTCTGTCCCTCGACGGCCTCCCGCCAGGCGAGTGGCGCCTGCTCGACGCCGACGACACGGCCCGCATCTTCCAGCCGCCCGGCTGAGTCGCGCATCGACAGGGCGCGCGCTTCCGCACCGTGCGCCGCTTTTGTTATGGACGCGTCGTGCACACCCGATGCAGTATCGGGAAGTCTTTCGACCCCAAGGAGTGTGCAAGATGAAACGAATCGCCGTCGCCCTGGCCGGGCTCGTGGTCTGCGTCGCCGCCCAGGCCGCCGAGAAGAGCGTGGTCGTGCCCCTGACCCTCGTCACCGCCGACGGTGCGGGCGCCTCGGTCGGCAAGGTCACCGTGACCGAGAGCGCCGGTGGCCTCGTCTTCACGCCCGACCTGAAGGGCCTGCCGCCCGGTGAGCATGGCTTCCACCTGCACGAGAAGCCGAGCTGCGCTCCGGGCGAGAAGGACGGCAAGAAGGGCGCGGCGCTCGCCGCCGGCGGCCATTACGACCCGAACAAGACGGGCAAGCACGAAGGCCCGGATTCGACGGCCGGCCATGAGGGCGACCTGCCGAAGATCACCGTGGGTGCCGACGGCACGGACACCACGGCCGTCACCGCGCCGAACCTGAAGTCGCTCGCCACGCTCAAGGGCCACGCGCTGATGATCCACGCGGGCGGCGACAATTACTCCGACAAGCCCGAAGCCCTCGGCGGCGGCGGTGCCCGCATCGCCTGCGGCGTCGTCAAGTAAGGAAGCCATGTCGCAAGGTGGGCTGTTCGCCTCCGGACCGCTCGTGATCGTCGACGACGAGCACGGGCGGTTCGCGTACGAGCCCGGCGTCGTCCCGCCCGGGCAGGCCGCGGACTGGTTCGCGTCGTTGCAGGCGGAGATTCCCTGGGAGGCGCAGCGCCGGACCATGTACGGACGGGACGTCGCCGTGCCGCGTCTGGTGCAGCATTACGCGCTGGACGAGGCGGGCCTTCCTTCGGCGATCGCGGAAGCCGCCGCCATCGTCATCGCGCGCAGCGGCATCGCGTACACGTCGGTCGGGCTGAACCTGTATCGCGACGGACAGGACAGCGTGGCGCCGCACAACGATCACATCGAGGAGCTGGTCGAGGGCGCGCCGATCGCGCTGCTGTCGCTCGGCGCCACGCGCCGCATGACCCTGCGCGAGCGCGAGCCGCCGAAGCGGCGTTTCGACCTCGACATGGAAGCCGGCAGCCTGCTGACGATGAGTTACGCCACGCAGTTCCACTACGACCACGGCATCCCGAAGACGCGGACGACGGTCGGGCCACGGATCAGCCTGGCCTTCCGCGTCCGCCCGGGCGGCAAGGCCGGCGGGCGCCGCTACGTGACGCATCGCCAACCCGCCTGAGGGCGTGCTCAGAACAGGTCGATGCTGCCCAGCGCCACTGGAGCGCTCAGTTCGCCGAGCGCCGCGAGCGTCTCGTATCCGTGCACGCTGTCGCGACCGTGCTGCTTGGCGAAGTACAGCGCCTTGTCCGCACGGTCGAGCACGATCTCCGGGTAGTCGTGCTCCGTGATGCGCGCATAGCCCACGCTGACGGTCACGTGTCCGACCTGCGGATAGGCGTGGGCGCCGACGAACGTCCGGAAGCGGTCCAGTACGTCGTGAACCTCGGCGTCGTCCTGCGCGGCGAGCAGCACGACGAACTCCTCGCCGCCGAAGCGGAACAGCACGTCGCTGGAGCGGAAGCACGCGCGCATCTGCTGCGCGAGCATCAGGATCACCTCGTCCCCGTACACGTGGCCGTAGGTGTCGTTGATGCGCTTGAAGTGGTCGATGTCGAGGATGGCGAGGTAGAGCTGCGACACGCGGTCGCCCGGCACGCCGTCGTCGGATGGGCCCCGCGCGCGCTGCCGCTGGAGCTTCAGCAGTCGCTGCAGGCGCTGCTCGAAACTGCGGCGGTTGTACAGGCCGGTGAGCTTGTCGCGCTCGCTGTCGTTGAGCAGGGCGATGTAGTTGCCGTAGATGCGCGCGAACCCTTCGACCATCGTGCGGACGTGGTCGAGCGCATCTTCGGATTCGAGCATCAGCGCGCCGATGGCCGCGTTGTCGCGCTGGATCGGTATGACGAGGCGGCTGATGCCGTCGTCGGTGACGTCGCTGATCGCCTCGAGCATCTCCATCGCGCACACGATGGTGTCGATGGGATCGCCCTCGCGGATGGGATCGATCGCCTCGACGACGAACGCGCCGTCCGGCTTGCGCGAGCACACTACGATCGACTCGACGGGATGGTTCATGCTGTCGCCGCGCTTGCACAACGTGACGCTGTTGACGGAGACGAGTTCGGCGAGCGAGAGCACCACGCTATGGTCCAGCGCGTCGATGTCCCGGTGGTGCGTGAACTCCGCCACGGACGCGAGCAGGCGCGACTCCGGCATCACGCCGGCAAGGGCATGCCAGGGTGCTCTCATGTCGGGAGCGTCCCCATGCCGACGATGTGACTGACCTTATGGATTCGCACTTACCACCTCCCCCGAAGTCGGGCCGGATCGCGCCCCGGTGTGCATGTCTGCCGAACCCCGACTGGCATGTCCCCAGTAAGTAATTACGGCGGTCCAGCCGGGAACTTTAGGGGAAAAGCGGGCTGGATGTAAGGAAATGTGAAGGACGTCGCAGTCGTTGGTCTTAACAAACGTGAAGGAGTGCGTTAGGGGGTGGTCGGCCAGCGGTCGAGAATCCCGGGATCGACGCCGACCCTGCGGCACGAGCGCGAGGCGACGCCTTCGGTGAGCGCGGCGCGGAACAGGGGCGCCATGCGGCGTAGCGCCGCCGATGCCAGCCGCGCCTTGCGGAGGTCTTGCTCCGACCGGCCGAGAAGCTCGTTCGCCCAGGGCGGAAGCAACGCGGCGCCGGCATGGAGGAAGACGTCGCGGGAAAGCCCCGCCAAGGGTACCGGCAGGTCGAGGCGCGCCAGGATCTCGAGCACGACGCGCGAGCGTTCGCCGTAGACGAGCGTCGGCCGGACATGGTCGATGTACGCGTCCAACGCCGCCACGGAACCCGGCACGTCGCGCGCGCCGAGTGCCTCGGCCACGCGGCGCGTCTCGTCCAGATACGCATCGGCGATCCGGGCGGGGACGTCCAGCGGGCCATACGCCCGATATCCCGCGAGGAAGCTCGACATCTCGCTGACGTGGACCCAGGTGAGCAGGTCGGGGTCGTCGGCGGCATAGGGCACGCCGGCTTCGTCGCTGCCGCGGACCCGCGCGTGGATGCGCCGCACGTGCTCGATCATCTCTTGCGCGGCCGCCGTGGGGGCATACGTGGTGCCGCCGACGAAGGCGGTGGTCCGTCGCAGCCGGCCGACGAGGTCCTCGCGGAAGTTGGAGTGATCCCAGACGCCGGCCAGCGCACGCGGATGCAGCGTCTGCAGGTAGAGCGCGCACAGGCCGCCCGCCAGCATGCCGCAGAAGTCGGCATGCACGCGCCAGGTGACGCTGGAGGGACCGAACAGGCCGGGATCGCCCGCGGGATGGTCGTAGTCGATGGCGCCGGTCTGCGGACGCGGGAACGCCGATAGCACCCAGCGGCGGATGGGGCCCGCGGCCGGTCGCAGGAGATGGCCGAACGCTCCCATGATCAGTCGCCCGACAGCCAGCCCCGCCATTTGAAGAACAGCACGGGCAGCAGGATGCTCAGCGCGATGGCGCCGAGCGCGAGCGGGTAGCCGAACGTCCAGTCGAGCTCGGGCATCCGTTTGAAGTTCATGCCCCAGATGCCCGCGAGGATCACGGGAGGAATCGTCGCCACCGAGGTGACGGTGAGCACCTTCATCACGTGGTTCTGGTCGGTGCTGATGAAGCCCAGGCTGGCGTCGAGCAGGAACTGCAGCTTGTTCGTCAGCTGGTCGTCGAACTCGTCGAGCGTGCGCAGGTCGTGGTCGACGACGCGCAGCCGCAGCTCCACCTCGTCCGGCATCCAGTCGGGTTTCTTCGCGCGCACGAACGAGACGATGCGCTGCACGCCCAGCATCGACGAGCGGTTGCGCGCCTGCTCGCCCTCGAGGCGGCCGACCTCGAGCATGCAGTTGCGCAGCGCCGGCGTGCCGATGCGTTCGCGGGTGAAGATGCGGTCGGAAAGCTTCTTCAGGTCGGCCGAGACGTCTTCCATCCGCTTGGCGGCGAGGTTCACGATGGCTTCGATGAGCGTCGCCAGGACGTCCGCGCTGGATTCCCAGCGGTGCACGTTGCAGCTTTCGTTCGCGAGATCGAAGGCGGGGGAGGGCGCGAAGCGCAGCGTCATCAGCACGCGGTCCGTCACCACGATGCCGACCGGCGCCGCCTTGTGTCCGTTCGCGCTGTCCGCGAAATAGGGGATGGACAGGTACATCGCGTCGTCGTCGGTGCGGATGCGGCTCGACAGCGCGAGGTTGTCCACGTCGCCGCGCTCCGGGATGCGGAGGCCGGTGATCTCCGCGGCGCAGGCACGCTCTTCCTGTGAAGGATCGAACAGGTCGATCCAGATCGGCTTGTCCGGACGCCCCATGCCGGGCTTCCAGGTGGCGGGCGGTCCGCTGTGTCCTTGCTCGTGGATGGTCAGCACGTGCGCTCGTGGCCTCGCGATTCGCAGGAAATCACCGGCCGCGAGGCCGGAACGTACGGCAGTTTACGCCCGCGGCGTTTGCGCCACGTGGATGGCATCGGCCGCCGGAGACGCGCATGCTTGGCACATGACCCCATGCCGGAGAGAACGATGAGCGACGTGGCCAAACCGCTGGAAATCATCCACGACGAGGCGAACCAGGTGTTCAGGGCCGTCGTCGATGGCTACGACTGCGAGGTGGAGTACCGGCTGCAGGACAAGACGATGGTGATCACCCATACGGGCGTTCCCTCGCCGGTCGGGGGCCGCGGTATCGCCGCGCTGCTGACGAAGTTCGCGGTGCAGACCGCCGAGGCGAAGCACTGGAAGATCACGCCCGCGTGCAGCTATGCCGCGACGTGGTTCCGGCGCAATCCCGAGTACGCGCATTTGCTGGCCTGAGCATTCCTGCGTCACACGCCCTCGGCCCGCTGCGCGGGATCGCCGATGCGATCGGCTCCCACCCGCCGGCCGGGCGACCGGTGCTCGCGACGCCATTCAGGTACGTGTTAGGTTTTGGGTTTCGATCAGAGACCGGGACCCATCGATGCGTACCAAGTGGATCGTCGTCGCCGTCGCGCTGGCATGCGCGGGCGTGGCCCAGGCCGACACACCGGCGAAGACCGGGGATGACCTGCGGATCGCCGCGATCCTCGAATCGCTCGGCAAGGTTCGCAGCATCGCCTCCGTCTCCCTCTCGCCCGACGCGAAGCACCTCGCCTGGACGGTGAAGACCAACGGCAAGCCCGTGCTCGAAGTGGCCGACGCCGATGGACGCAACGCCCGTCGTGTCACGGCCAGCAAGGGCTGCAGCGAGACAGGGGCCACCTGGGCGCCGGATTCGCGGCACCTCGCGTTCCTCTCCGACTGCGCCGGCAAGGCGCCCGGCGTGGAAGAGGGCAGGCAGAACGACATCCATGTCGCCGACATCGCCGGCAAGGCACCTCCGCAGCGCATCACGCACCTCACGGGCTACGTCGACGGGGTCGAGTGGCGTCCGGACGGCAAGGCGCTCGGGTTCCTCTACGTGCCGAACGCGACCCGACGCGCGAGCGCCACCGCCGCGGCGAAGCCGCAGCTGGGCGAGATCGGCGTCGAAGGCATCGAGGTCCAGCAGGTGGCCACGGTCGACGTCGGCGGCGGGGCCTTGCGCACGCTGACGCCGGCCGGTCTGCATGTCTACGAATTCGCCTTCTCGGGCGATGGCGGGCGGATCGCCTATGTCGCCGCCGAGCCGCCCGGAGACAACAACTGGTGGATCGCGAAACTGTACGTCCAGCCGGCGACGGCCAACGGTAAGCCGACGGCGATCGTCGACACCACGACGTTGACCGGTCCTCTGAAGAACCTGCAGGTCGCGGTGCCGCGCTTCTCGCCGGATGGGTCCCGCATCGCGTTCATCGGTGGCCTGATGAGCGATCAGGGCTCCACCGGTGGCGACATCTGGACGGTACCTGCCGCCGGTGGCGCCGCGCCGGTCGACGTCACGCCGGGCATCCGGACGACGCCGGCGTGGCTCGCCTGGACGGCGGCGGATCGCCTGATCGTCGGGGAACACGCGGCGGGCGCCAGCCGGGTCTCGCGTTACGAGCTGCCGGCGAGCGGCGACGCGACAGCCACGACGCTGTTCGAGGTGCCCATGACGATCGGCGATGGCCGGCTGTCGATGTCGCTCTCGTTGAGCGCCGACGGGGCGAAGGCGGCGTTCGCCGCCAGTTCGTTCGACAAGGCGAACGAGGTACAGGTCGCCGACCTGTCGGGCCAGGCGGCCCCGGTCGCCGTCACGACGTTCAACGCCGGCCTGAAGCCCTCGTGGGGCAAGGCCGAGTCGATCGCGTGGAAGAGCGAGGGGCAGGACGTCCAGGGCTGGCTGCTGTATCCCGCCAACTACGATCCGAAGAAGCGCTACGGGATGATTGTCTCGATCCACGGTGGCCCCGCGGCGGCGGTGACCCCGCGCTGGCCGGGCGTCGGTTACGGCGGCGCCCCGCTGTCGGCGCTGGGGTATTTCGTCTTCATGCCCAACCCGCGTGGCAGCTACGGGGAGGGCGAGGCCTTCGTGCAGGCCAATCGCAAGGATTTCGGCTATGGCGACCTGCGCGACGTGCTGGCCGGCGTCGACGCCATCGAGAAGAACCACCCGGTCGACGACCGCCGTCTTGGCCTCACCGGCTGGAGCTACGGCGGCTTCATGACGATGTTCGGCGTCACCCAGACGCAGCGCTTCCGCGCCGCGGTGGCCGGCGCCGGCATCTCCAACTGGCAGAGCTATTACGGCCAGAACCTGATCGACCAGTGGATGAAGCCTTATTTCGGTGCGTCGGTCTACGACGATCCGGCCGTCTACGCCAAGAGTTCGGCGATCAACTTCATCAAGCAGGTCAGGACGCCGACCCTCGTCGTGGTCGGCGAGCGCGACGCCGAGACCCCGGCGCCGCAGTCGTTCGAGTTCTGGCACGCGCTGCGGGCCCAGGGTGTGCCCACCTCGCTCGTGGTGTACCCCGGCGAGGGCCACGGATTCGCCCGCGATGCCAGCCGCCGCGACGTCCTCGCCCGGGCCCTGGCCTGGTTCGATCGCTACCTCGCGGCGCCCGCACCCTGAAGGACGCGGCCCGGCCGGTCGCCGTTCCGGGACCGGCGCATTGCGTTTTTTCGCGGACGCAGCATCATGCGGGACGGGAGACGGCGTCTCATGAAATGTGAAGACGCCAGCGGAATTCGTCGCATGACCTAAAGTCGAGGGCGGTGATGGCCGATAATCCTGGGGACAAGTGGCATAGCGTCCGGGCCGATCGCAGGCCCGCCGGTGTCGCCCTTGGGCATTTCGTAGAATCCGCGGGTCGGTCGCCGTGCGCGCCGGTCGGCGACGTGTCCCGTGATCCGGGCCGGAGCGTGGCGTGCTGACACATCGTAGCGTCGAGAGCGGCTTCATCGCCGCATCGAATTGCGCGCGCGGGTCCCTGTTCGGGGCCGGCGGCGGGTCGGCCTGCACGCCCTTCAGCACGGGTGGCGCCGGGCTGGGCTGGCTCCTCGCCCTGATGGCCGTCTGCGCCCTGGCGGCCATCGCCATCGGCTGGCTGCTCGGGCAGCGCCGCCGCCTGCATGCCCGCCTCGAGGATCCTCGCGAGCAGGCCAGCCGCGCGCTGGCCTTCCATGCCTACCACGACACCCTGACGGGTCTGCCCAACCGCGCGTTCATCATGCGCGAACTCGAGCAGGCGCTGGCGTCGCCCGACGGCGACTCGCTGGCCGTGATGTTCATCGATCTGGACGGCTTCAAGTCGATCAACGACACGCTCGGCCACGAGGCCGGCGACGTCTTCCTGCGTGCCGTCGCGTCGTCGCTGCGCAGCAGCGTGCGGGCGCGCGACACCGTCTCCCGCTTCGGCGGCGACGAGTTCGTCGTGGTCGTGCAGGCGTACGGCGGCATCGAGAACCTGGTCCGGGTCTGCCGGAAGGTACTCGATCTGGTCTCGAAACCCGTAAGCGTTTCCGGCCAGCTGGTGGCCGTCAGCCCGAGCATCGGCGTCGCCGTCGCCCCGAAGGATGGCCAGCAGGCGTCGACCCTGATCCGCAACGCCGACGCGGCGATGTACGCGGTGAAGGAAACCGGCAAGGCCGATTTCCGGTTCTACGAAGAAGGGATGCTGGAGCTGGCGCGCGAGCGGCTCGCCCTTACGGTCGATCTGCGCGAGGCCCTGCAGGCCGGCCAGCTCTCGGTCGAGTACCAGCCCAAGCGCAACCTGCGCGACGGCAGCCTCGCGGGGGTGGAAGCGCTGGCGCGCTGGCACCACCCGACGCGCGGCGATGTCCCCCCGTCCGTCTTCGTGGCGATCGCCGAGCGCTCGGGCCTGATCCATGCGCTGGGCGAATACGTGCTGCGCTCGGTGCTCAATCAGGTGCTGGCATGGGACGCCTCGGGCACGGTCGTCGACTACGTGGCCATCAACCTTTCGATGCACGAGCTCAGCCGGCCCGCGTTCGTGGACACGCTGCATCGCGCGGTGCGCTCGTATGGCGTCGACCCAACCCGTATCCGCTTCGAGCTCACGGAATCCACGGCGATGCGTCAGCCGGAAGAAACCATGCGCCAGCTGGTCAAGCTGCGCTCGCACGGCTTCGACCTCCTGATCGACGACTTCGGCGCCGGCTACTGGAACCTGAGCCATCTGCGCGAGCTGCCCGTCGGCACGATCAAGATCGACCAGTCGTTCGTCCGCGGCAGCACGCTGAACCTCGCCGATCGCGAGATCACCGAGGCCATCGTCGGCCTCGCCAAGAAGCTCAACATGCGCACCATCGCCGAGGGCGTCGAAACCGAGGCGCAGGCGGATTGGCTGCGCGACCTCGGTTGCGACATCGGCCAGGGCTATTTCTTCGCTCGTCCGATGACCGCCGACGCGTTCACGCGGTACCTCGACCCGACCGTGGCCTATGCCGGCTGACCGCCTCACGCGGCCCGCTCGTCCTCCGCGTCATCGAGCATGTCTGGTCGCCCTCCTGGGCTGGTTGTGCTGCGTGTTCGTCGCCACCGCGTCCGCGCAGACGGCCGTGCCGACGCCGCCGGTCGGCGTCGACCCGTGGGCGGTCTACGAATCGGCCTGGTTCGATACCGTCGGCGTCACGGACGGCCTGCCGCACTCGACCACGACGGCGATCGTGCAGGACACGCGCGGCCTGATCTGGATCGGCACGTTCGGCGGCCTCGTCCGCTACGACGGCTACCGCATGCAGGTGTTCGGCCAGGAGCCCGACTCCTACGCCGGCGCGGTGCTACCCGATTCCTACGTACGCGCGCTGATGCCGCTGCCCGACGGCGGCCTGCTGATCGGCACCAATGCGGGCGGGCTGGTCCGCTTCGATCCCGTGTCGATGCGTTTCCATGTCTATCCGATCGGGCCGGGCGGCACCTCCAACGGCAAGATCTTCGCCATCTCGCGGGCCCGGCAGGCGGGCAGTTTCTGGATCGCCACCGAAAGCGGCGTCGACCGGCTGGACCTCGCCACGGGAAAAATCACCCGCGAGTCGATGCAGGACGGCGACGCGAAGGACATGGTCGCGCGCACGTTCGTGGTCAGCGAGGACAAGACCGGCAACCTCTGGGTGGGCACGGACAACGGGCTCTTCGTCCGTAAGCCGGGCGGCCGTTTCACCCGCGTCCGCTCCACCGATCCCGCCGTCGACGAGATCCTCCACGACCAGGTCTGGGCGCTGCTGCAGGGTAGCCACGAACGCCTCTGGGTCGGCACCGGGCAGTCCGGTGCGATCTTCATCGACGCCAGCGGGCAGGGGCACCTGGTGCCCGGCTTCTCCGGCAAGAACGGTCTCGCGCGCCGGCGCACGGTCCGCGCCTTCCACGAAACGGCGCAAGGCGTGCTCTGGGCCGCGACCGACGGCGCGGGCGTCGTCACGTACGATTCCGTCACGGGCCAGTTGCGCATGCTGAGCCACGACGCCGCCATGCCGTCGTCGTTGCCCGGCGACATCACGCGCGACATCTTCCAGGACAGCTCGGGCAACATCTGGGTGGCCACCGAACTCGGCGCCGCGCACTACGATCCCAACGGGCGCAAGGTGTTCTCGGTGCTGCCGTCTCCGCTGGAGTCGCACACGCTCTCCAACGCCAACGTGCACGCGGTGTTCGTCGATCCGCGTGGTCGCGTCTGGCTCGGCCTCGGCATGGGCCGCGTCGACGTCCTCGACCTCGCGAAGGGGACGATGCGCCACCTGCAACTGGGCGGTGAGCAGGCCGAGCGCGACGTCCAGGCTTTCGTGGTCGCGCCCGACGGCTCGATCTGGGCCGGCGCGCAGGGCATATCGCGCATCGACCCGAACACGTTCGAGATGCGCAGCTCGATGATCCCGAGCCTCGACGGGCGGCTGATCCTGTCGATGCAGCGCGACGGCGACGACCTGCTCATCGGCGGCTACGACGGTCTGTTCCGCTACGAGACGCGCACGGGCAAGCTGACGCAGATGCGCCACGACGACGCCGACCCGAAGAGCCTGGTCGGCGACCAGGTGCGGCACATCGTGCGCATGCCCGACGCCTGGTGGTTCGCCACGATCAGCGGCATCAGCATCGCGTACGACGGAGAGAAGGGCTTCGTGAACCTGCGCCACGATCCGGCCAATCCGTCGAGCCTTCCGCACGACTACACGGGTTCGATGGCCTTCGATTCGCGCGGCCGCCTGTGGCTCGGCACCTTCGGCGGCATCGCCTACATCGACGACTTCAAGCCGCGCGGACCGTTCCGCTTCGGGGTCATCGGCGCTCGCGATGGCCTGACCAACACCAAGATCAACGCGCTCCTCGTCGATCACGACGACCGCGTGTGGGCATCGATGGCCAATGGCGTGGCGATGGTCGACGCCGCGAGCCACCGCGTCGCGGATCTCGGTATCCGCGACGGCCTGCGCATTCCCAGCTACATCCATCGCGCCGCGGCGGAAGCGCCCGGCGGCGAGCTGATGTTCGGCGGCCTCGGCGGCCTGACCGTCATCCGTCCTTACTGGGAGGCGCCGGTCGCCGGTCCGGCGCGCCTCGCCATCACGCACGTCTCGATCAACGATCGTCCCGTGCCACTCGACCAGGTGCCGGGCGACGGCGATGCCGTCACGCTCGGGGGTGACGGACGCAACCTGCGCGTCGACTTCGCGCTGCTCGACTTCCGGGCGCCGCTCGAGACGCACTACGCGTATCGCATGGACGAGGCCGACAACGCCTGGAACGCGGTACCGCGCGGCATCCCGCCCAGCGCCATCTACACGAACCTGCCCAGCGGCACCTACACGCTGCGCCTGCGCGCCACGGTGCGCGGCCTCGATGCGCGCACGGTGGAGACGTCGGTACGCGTCGTCGTCACGCCGCGCTGGTACGAGAGTCCCTGGACGCTGCTCCTCGGCGTGGCGCTCGGTGTCGCCGTGTTCTTCGGGCTGGTCTCGCTGCGCACGCTCTACCTGCGCCGTCGCGCCGAGCTGCTACAGGCCCAGGTCGATGCGCGTACTCGCGACCTGAAGACCGCGAACGAGCGCCTCGACCACCTGGCGGGCACGGACGAACTGACCGGCTCGCTCAACCGCCGCCGGTTCCTCGAGCAGGCCGAACGCGTTCGCCAGGGTGCCGCCAACGACGGCATCCCGTTCAGCGTGGTGCTCATCGACATCGACGATTTCAAGGCGGTGAACGACACCTACGGCCATCTGGCGGGCGACACGGTGATCCGCGAGACGATGCGCGTGATCTCCTCGATGTGCCGCGCCGACGACCTCGCGGGCCGTTTCGGCGGCGAGGAATTCATCCTCTGCCTGCCGGGCGCCCTGGCCGAACACGCACTCGACATCACCGAACGCGCGCGTCACGCGCTCGGCGCCATGGTGATCGTCCACGGCGACTACCGCATCCGCATCACCGTGAGCGCCGGCGTCGCCATGTGGCGCGCCCCCGAATCGCTGCATTCGCTGCTGGGTCGCGCCGACGAGGCGCTGTATCAAGCGAAGAACGAGGGACGCAACCGGAGCCGTATCGCCCGGGTGTGAGGCGCGATCGCTAAAACCGGGCACCGGGGACGTGGATACCGGCGTGCGCCGGTATGACGACAACCGTCGCACCGGCGTAAGCCTGTGCCCACGGCGGGGCGATCGGTCTTCGCTACAACCTCCGGCGTTACGTTCCGGGTCTCAAAAAACCCAGCGCCGGGGACGTGGATACCGGCGTGCGCCGGTATGACGGCAACCGTCGCACCGGCGTACGCCGGTGCCCACGGCGAGGCGATCGGTCTTCGCTACAACCTCCGGCGTTACGTTCCGGGTCTCGCGAAAACCATGCACCGGGGACGTGGATACCGGCGTGCGCCGGTATGACGACAACCGTCGCACCGGCGTACGCCGGTGCCCACGGCGAGGCGATCGGTCTTCGCGACAACCTCCGGCGTTACGTTCCGGTCTCGCGAAAACTATGCGCCGGGGTCGTGGATACCGGCGTGCGCCGGTATGACGGCAACCGTCACCCCGGCGCACGCCGGGGTCTACCGCCCCGGTCCCCAAGGGAGGCGAGCACGCCTCATCGGCATGTGGCTCTCAGTCGCGGAAATTCTCGAACTGCAGCGGCAGCTCGATGTCCGACTTGCGCAGCAGCGCCATCGCGTCCTGCAGGTCGTCGCGCTTCTTGCCCGTGACGCGCACCTTCTCGCCATTGATCTGGGCCTCGACCTTCAGCTTGGCCTCCTTGATCTTCGCGATGATCTTCTTCGCGACCGGCTGCTCGATGCCTTGCTTGACGGTGATCTTCTGCCGCGCCTCGGCCAGGTTCGTCTCCACCTTGCCCTCGTCGAGCGCGCGCAGGTCGATCTTCCGGGCCGCCAGACGCGCGCGCAGGATCGGCAGCATCTGGGTCAGCTGGAACTCGTTCTCCGCCTTCTGCGTGATCACGTTCTCCTCCAGCTCGAACTTCGCGCCGGTGCCGCGCAGGTCGAAGCGGTTGGAAATCTCGCGATTCGCCTGGTCGACGGCATTGGTGAGTTCGTGCTGGTCGACTTCCGAGACGATGTCGAAGGAGGGCATGGGAGGGTCCTTGTCGATGGGATCGACGGACGAGTTTACGCGAGGGCGGTATCATGTGCGTTTGCACGGCGGATAAGCGGCATGGAATACGACGTCCTCGTCGTGGGGGCAGGTGCGGCGGGCCTGATGACGGCCATCGTGGCCGGCGGCCGCGGGCGCCGCGTGCTCGTCGTCGACCATGCCAACCGCGCCGGCAAGAAGATCCTGATGTCCGGCGGCGGACGCTGCAATTTCACCAACACCGCCACGACCCCCGCGAATTTCCTCTCCGCGAATCCGCATTTCTGCAAGTCCGCCCTGGCGCGTTACACGCCGTGGGACTTCATCGCGATGGTCGACCGTCATCGCATCGCCTGGCACGAGAAATCGCCCGGTCAGCTGTTCTGCGACGAATCCTCCAAGCAGATCGTCCGCATGCTCCTCGACGAATGCGCCGCCGTGGGTGTCCGCGTGGAGACGAACTGTCCGGTCACCCGCCTGCGGGCGTCGGCCGGAGGCTTCTCGGGCGAAACGCCGCTGGGCCACGTCCGCGCGGCGTCGCTGGTGGTCGCCACCGGCGGTCTCTCGATCCCCAGCCTGGGCGCCTCCGGCTTCGGCTACGACCTTGCCCGGCAGTTCGGCCACGCCGTGCTGCCGCTACGCGCGGGCCTCGTGCCCCTGACGCTCAGCGGGAAGCACCAGGAGCGCTTCGAGGGTCTCTCGGGCGTGGCGCTGCCCGTCGAGGCGCGGGCGAACGGCGCGGCGTTCCGCGACGCGATGCTGATCACCCACCGCGGCGTGAGCGGCCCGGCGATCCTGCAGGTGTCGTCGTACTGGGAGCCGGGCACGGACCTGCGCGTCGACCTGCTCCCCGGCGCCGACGCGGGCGAGACACTGCGTTCCGCCCGCGCGGAGCGCCCCGCGGCGGAACTGAAGACCATCCTCTCGGGCCTCCTGCCGCGGCGCCTCGCCGAGCGCCTCTGCGAGGTCTGGATACCCAACCGCCCGATGCGCCAATACCGCGACGCCGAACTGAACGACATTGGCGCGCAACTCGCCGACTGGCCGATCGTCGCCAGCGGCACGGAGGGCTACCGCACCGCCGAAGTGACGCTGGGCGGCGTGGACACGGACGAGGTGTCGTCGTCCACGATGATGTCCCGTCGACAGCCGGGGCTGTACTTCGTGGGCGAGGTTCTCGACGTCACCGGCCACCTCGGTGGTTACAACTTTCAATGGGCCTGGGCCTCCGGCAACGCCGCCGGTCTGGCCGTCTGACCCGGACACTCCTGGAGCGAAGCGATGCGTATCGGATTCATCGGATTGGGCAGCATGGGCGCCGGCATGGCGGGCAACCTCGTCAAGGCCGGCCACGAGGTCACCGTCTGGAACCGCTCGCCCGAGGCGGCGGCGCCGCTGGCGGAGCAGGGCGCCACGGTGGCGGACACCGCCGCGAAGGCGGTGGCGAATGTCGAGGTGCTGCACAGCATGCTCGCCAACGACGCGGCGGTGCGCGACGTGTTGCTGGAAGGCGGCGCGCTCGACGCGCTGCCGAAGGGTGCCGTGCACGTGAACCACGCGACCATTTCCATCGCACTCGCGCGCGAACTGGTCGCGGCGCACGCGGACCGCGGCCTCGGTTACGTCGCGGCGCCGGTCTTCGGCCGTCCCGCCGTGGCCGCCGCGGGCGGCCTCAACATCGTCGCCGCTGGCAGGCCGGAGGCCCTGGCGACGGTCTCGCCGCTGCTCGCGCTGCTGGGCCAGAAGGTCTGGCCGATGGGCGACGATCCGGTTCGCGCGAACATCGTCAAGATCGGGGGCAACTTCCTGATCGGCGCGGCCATCGAAAGCATGGCGGAGGCCTCGGCGCTGACGCGCGCCCACGGCGTCTCCGCGAAGGACTTCCTCGAGGTGATGGGCGGTTCGCTGTTCGCGTCCCCCATCTACACCATCTACGGCGGCCTGATCGCCGAGGAGAAGTACTCGCCGGCGGGATTCAAGATGTCCCTGGGGTTCAAGGACATTGGCCTCGCGCGCGCGGCGGCCGAGGCGGAGCGCGTCCCCATGCCCTTCGCGAGCGTGATGCACGACACCTTGCTGGAGGCGCTTGGCGCGGGCGACGGCGACCTCGACTGGGCGGGCATGGCACGGGTGGCGGCCGCGCGGGCGCGCCTCGACGACGCGAAGCGTTAAGCCGGTTTACGCACGCCTTCACAATCGTTAGCCCGCCAGGTCCGCCACAATCGGGCCAGCACGTTGGGTGCGCTTACGAAGGTGGAAGACATGACGGCAACCTGGAAGACGGTGTACGAAGGCGAGCACGAGAAGCGCACGCTGACCGTGCTCGAGTCCAACGATGGCACGTACAAGGTGCTGACCAAGCAGAATTACTACGAGGACGGCGGCGCCTACCAGGACGGCAAGACCTTCGTGCACGTGTCGCCGAGCAGCGTGGGCGAAGAGGTCGAGAGCGAGGCCAACACGCGCGACGCCCTGAAGGAGGCGCTCCTCAAGCTGCACTTCTCGCAGGACACGGTCAGCGCCATCTGCGACCGCCTGCACTGACGGATCGCGACACGTTTCTGCCATGATGGCGCCTCGTTCGCCTGAAGGCGTCCACCGTCCATGGCAGAAACGATGTCCCCGGCGACCGAGCGCACCGTCCCCCGGATCCTGATGTGCGCGCCCACGTTCTTCGAGGTCGACTACGTCATCAATCCCTGGATGGATGGCCACCTGCACGACACCACGAGCGAACGTTCCGGTCGCCAGTGGGACGCACTGAAAGACACCGTTTCCCGTCATGCCGACGTCGTCGTGCAGCCGCCCGCGAAGGGCCTGCCGGACATGACGTTTTGCGCGAATGCCGGTCTGGTCTACGGCAACTCCTTCGTGCCGAGCCGTTTTCGCTACGAGCAGCGGCAGGGTGAGGAAGCGCACGATCGCGCGTGGTTCGCGCACCATGGCTTCGACGTCGTCGATCTGCCGGAAGGCGTTTTCTTCGAAGGCGCCGGCGACGCGCTGTTCGATCGCGGCGTGTCGCGGCGTCTGTGGATGGGCCATGGGCACCGGTCCGATGCCGAAGCGGCGCCTGCGCTGGCCAGCTCGCTCGACGTCGAGGTGCTGCCGCTGAAGCTCGTCGATCCCCGTTTCTACCACCTGGACACGTGCTTCTGTCCCTTGTCCGACGGCTACACGCTGTACTTTCCCGCCGCGTTCGACGCGGACTCGCTGGCGACGATCGAGCGGCACGTACCGCCGGGCCAGCGCCTCGCCGTCGATGAGCACGACGCCGTGCTCTTCGCCTGCAACGCCGTGAACCTGGGACGCGTCGTGATCCTGAATCGCGCCAGCGCCGACCTGCGCAGCCGGCTGGAGGGCGCGGGGTTCATGGTGATCGAAGTCGCGCTGGATGAATTCATGAAAGCCGGCGGCTCGGCGAAGTGCCTGACGCTGCGGCTGGACGAGCTGGAAGGCGCCTGACCGCCACGCGCCGAAGAACGCCGCTCGAAGGCGCCTCACCGCCAGGTGCCCAAGAACGCTGTGGGAGCGGACCTGGCCGCGACGGCTTTTAGCGTCAACGCTACAGGCCCTGCTGCTCACGGCGAAGAGCCGTCGCGGCCAGGTCCGCTCCTACAAAACTGAAGCTACCGGGCTTCCGCCTGACGCCCGGCCGCGCGCCTCCGCGCCAGCCACTTGTCGAGTTCGTTCGCGAAGGCCTGCCGGTCGCGCGGATGCATGGCGGCGGGGCCACCGGTGTCGACGCCCGCGCCGCGCAGTTCCTCCATGAAGTTCCGCATCGACAGGCGTGCCGCGATCGTGTCCTTCGTGAACATCTCGCCGCGCGGGTGCAGGGCCAGCGCGCCTTTCTCGATGGCAAACGAAGCGAGCGGAATGTCCTGCGTCACCACGAGGTCGCCCGGCTCGACGCGCCGCACGATCTCGTCGTCGGCCACGTCGAAGCCCCCGGGCACCTGGATCGATTTCACGAAGCGTGACGGCGGCGTCCGGATCCATTGGTTCGCCACGAGCGTCGTTTCCACCTGCTCCCGCTCGGCGGCACGGAACAGGATGTCCTTGATGACGTTCGGACAGGCGTCCGCGTCGACCCAGATACGCATGCTCAGAGGTCCTGCCAGTCCACGTGGCCGTCGATGATGGTGTTCGTGCGGCCGCCGACCCAGACGGCGTCGCCGTCGATGCGGATGATGATCCGCGCATCGTGTCCCACCTCGCGACCCTGGCTGACGAGGTAGCCGCGCGCCAGCGGGCCGTTCGCGTCGCACTGGGCGATGTAGGCGGCGATCAGGCCGTTCGCCGCGCCCGACGCGGGGTCTTCGACGATGCCGACGCCGGCCGGGAACGCGCGCACGGCGATGCCGTCCGCGGAGCGGGCGAAGACGCACAGTCCCAGCGTGTCGGTGGCCATGGCCAGCGCGCGGATCGCCGCGTGATCGGGTCGCCAGCCGCGCAGCTCGGCTTCGTCGGCGAACTCGGCGATCCACCAGCGGCGACCGCCCTCGACGCAGGCGGGGGGCAGCACGCCGCGCTTCACGCCGTAGAGCACCGCCGAAAGCGTTTCGCCGCCACGGGAGGCGTCGCCCACGACGCGCGCCTTCGGCGACTGCACGAAGAGCTCGCGCCCCGGGCCTTCGCCTTCGACACGGATCGGCAGCACGCCGGCGCCGCATTCCTGCCAGACGATACCGGCGGCGTCGGCACGGATCAGGCCGGCGTCGAGCGCCGCATGGGCGCTGCCGATCGTCGGGTGTCCCGCGAAGGGAATTTCCTTCGTGGGGGTGAAGATGCGCGCGCGGTAATCGGCACCTTCGGCGCGCGCTGGCAGGAGGAACGTGGTCTCGACCAGGTTGGTCCAGTGGGCGAAACGCTGCATGCGCGCGTCCGACCAGCCCTCGGCGTCGATCACGACACCGAGCGGATTGCCGCCGCCGTGACGGGCGGCGAAGACGTCGAGCTGCTTGTAGCGGATGGAAGGCATCGGGGGGAACCAGGGACGGGGAGGGGCCATGATAACGGGCCGGGACACGCGCGGCTGCGTGGCCGGGCATTCGACATCGGCGCGCGTTCCCGCCAAGATGCGCGTTGGTTCGACGCGTCAGGACACCGGTTTCAACGCATGATCACGCTGCTCATCATCCTCGTGACCTGTGTGGTCTCGATCGTCGCCTTCCGCAACCAGCGCCTGCTGGACGACCTCATCCTCTGGCCGCCGGCCCTGAGCCGCAGCCGCGAGTACTACCGGCTTGTCTCGTACGGCCTCGTGCATGCCGACGGCGGCCACCTGTTCTTCAACATGATCTCCCTGTACTTCGCGGGCCGGATCATGGAGCAGTTCTTCACCGCGGCCATGGGTCCGCTGGGGTTCCTCACGTTCTACATCGGCGCGCTGGTCTTCTCGATCCTGCCGTCGTACCTGGCCAACCGCCGCAACGCGGGCTATCGCAGCCTGGGTGCGTCGGGCGCGGTGTCGGCGATCCTCTTCGCGTTCATCCTCCTGGCGCCCTGGGCACGCATCTACCTGATCGTGATCCCCATGCCGGCGATCCTCTACGCCGTGCTTTTCGTGGTGTATTCGGTCTACATGGACAAGCGTGGCGGGGACAACGTCAACCACAGCGCGCACCTGTGGGGCGCGCTTTACGGCGTGCTCTTCACCATCGCGCTCAATCCCGCGGTGCTGTCGAATTTCATCGCGCTGCTGACGCAGCCGCGCCTGTCGTGAGCGCGAAGCTGAATTTTTCCGACAGATTTATGTGACTTCGGGCGACACCTGTTACATCATGCGTTCCGTCCGGAACGAATGGCTGTCTTATCGATGACGTCCGGCATGCACGCGGCTTTCCCCTCGACGGGTGGTCCGCGTCGGCTACTACCGCAGAGGAATGAACGCATGGCTACGACCCGTAAGTCCGCCGCGAAGAAGTCCGCGGCACGTAAGACGGCTACGAAGAAGACCGCCGCCCGCAAGAGCACCGCTCGTCCCGTGGCGAAGCGCGCCGCAGCGAAGAAGGGCGCCGCACGCAAGACAGCCGCCAGGAAGACCGCCGCCCGCACGTCGCCGCGCAAGGCCGCCGTGAAGAAATCCGCCGCGAAGAAGACCGTGCGGAAGGCCGCCACGCGCAAGGTCGCCGCGAAGAAGGCCGTGGCGAAGAAGGCCGTGGCGAAGAAGGCCGTGGCGAAGAAGTCGGCGACCCGGAAGCCGGTGGCGAAGAAGTCGGTCGCGAAGAAGTCGCCTGCCACGAAGGCGTCGACGAAGAAGGCTGCGGCACGCAAGAGTCCGTCGCGCTCGACCGCCACGAAGAAGAGCGCCGCGAAAAAAGCCCCTGTGGCGAAGAAGACATCGGCACGGAAGGCGCCCGCGAAGACCGTCGCGACGCGCAAGAGCCCGGCTGCCACCGTCCGCAAGACGCCGGCATCGGGCGGCACCACCGCGCGCAAGGCTCCCGCGAAGCGGCCGGTCGCACCGACGTCCGTCGCGCCGGCCGCGGCTCCGGTGACGACACCGACCGCGGTCGCGAAGCCGAAGGCACCGCCGAAACCGCGTCCGAAGCCGGCACCCGCACCGGCGGTGAACGACGAGCCCGTCCAGCACATCAGTCAGGAAGAAGCGGTCGCGCATATCCAGGCGCTGCTCGACGCCAAGCGTGAACGCGATCGCCAGCCGCCCTCGTGGCCGACGGGTGAATCGCACGCGGCGGGTGCCGTGGACGATGGCGGCCCGAACCCCGCGCCGAAGGCCCCCTCGCCGGAGGCCAACCACCCGAACATGGCGCACGAGCGCGGCGATCAGCAGAAGAACAAGGGCTGATCGCGAAAGCTGAATGAAAGGGAAGGGCCGCCGTCGGGTGGCCCTTTTCTTTTATCGGCCATTCAATGGGCCGAGCGCAGTGTCCGAACCGTCCCCACGGAGGTCTGCCCCATGCGTCGTGTCCAAGCGATGGTGATGCTGCTTATCGGCTGCCTGCCGTTGGCGGGCTGTTACTACGACCCGGATTACGGCTACGTGCGTAACGGCACGGGCGCGGATACCTACTACGGCGAGGAAACGACCGTCGTCTCCCCGGGCTACGGGGGCGGCTATTACGGCGGCTACGGCTACGGCCCCGGTTGCTGCTATTCGTCGCTGTCGTACGGCACCGTCTGGGTCGACGGGTACGACGGACGCCGGTTCTACCGTGATCGCTACTACCGCGACCGGAACGCGTGGCGCGGTCCACCGCCGCGTGGCGACTGGCACGGCGGCCGCGGCGACGGCCGCCCGGGCCATTGGCAAGGGGACCGTCGCCCACCCGGCGGCTGGAATCGCGACGACCGCGACCATCGTCCGCCGCCCGGCGCGTCCCGCGGTGGCGATCGCCCGCCGCGCAACTGGCAGGGCAATGGCGACAGGCCGGGCGGCAACTGGAACCGTGGTGGCGACCGTCCCCAGGGCAACTGGAACCGCGGCGGACAGAGTCGCCCGACACCGCCGTCCGGCGCTCGCCCCACGCCTTCACAACGTCAGTTCGGCGGCGGACGCGACCGCAGCCGCTTCCGCAGCACCACCGACTGATTCCGCCGTCGTTGTCCTGCCCAACGGCTCGGAGCACGTTCGCGGCCGACGCCGCGTAAACGGCCCCTACCCACGGGTGGGAGCGCGCTCGCGCGCGAACGGGTGCTCGCGACCCGCCGCCAACGGGCCACCCCCACGAAGGCGCGACATAAGCTCGAGCGCCCCATGCCTGGCTCCGGCCCTTGCTCCGCACCCGCCTCTCGCTCGTCACGCTCGCGATCGCCGCCGTCGTTGGCTGCACGGCCGTGCAAGGCCTCGCGCAGCTGCCGCCGTGGGAGCTCTCGGCTGTCGCAGGCATCCTCGCGGTTCTCATCGCTTCCGTGTCGAAGCGAACCTGGCTCCGCCTCGCCGCCGTGACATGCGCGTTCGCCGCCTGGACGGCCGTCCATGGCCACCGCGCGATGGACGCGCGATGGCCCGCCGAGCGCGACGGCGACGACATCGTCGTCGAAGGCCGCGTGATCGATCTTCCCCGACGCATCGGTAACGACATCTCCTTCGTGATGGAACCGCAAGGCAGCGCGCCCTCCGCGCCGCGCGGACGCCTTCGCCTCACGTGGTACCGCGCGAAGGCACCGCCCAGGGCATGCGAGCGCTGGCGCCTCGACGTGCGCGTGCGACGGCCACGCGGCGGCGTGAATCCCGGTGGCGGCGACGCGGAGCGCACGGCCCTGCAGCGCGGCATCGTCGCGACCGGTTATGTGCGCGAGTCGCGCGCGAACGAGCGACTGGCGGCACCGGTCTGCGTCGACGGCTGGCGCGAACGCATCGCGGCGGGCATCGATGCGTCCGTCGGAGCGCACGACGCACGCATCCTCAAGGCGCTCGCCGTCGGCGACACGCGCGGCCTCGACGCGTCGGACTGGGACGTCGCTCGCGCGACAGGCGTGTCGCATCTCATCGCGATCTCGGGATTCCATGTCGGCGTGGCGGCGGGCGGCGGCGTGATCCTCGCCCGCCTGCTGTACGCGTGGCTGCCGTGGCTCGCGCTCCGTCTGCCGCGGCCCATCGCGCAGGCCACCGCGGGTCTCGCGATCTCCGCCAGCTACGGCTTGCTCGCGGGCATGAGCCTGCCGACCGTGCGCACGCTGCTGATGGTCGCCGTCGTCGTGCTCGCCGGGCTCGGTCGCCGTCGCGCGGGTGGCGCGTCGCTGCTCGCCTTCGCCCTGCTCGCGGTACTCGTCGTCGATCCGCTGGCCGTGCTCTCCGCGGGCTTCTGGCTTTCCTTCGGCGGCGTCGGCTTCCTCATGGCCTGCGTCGCCCCGCGTTCCGCGGGCCTGCGGGGTCTGCTCGGCGAGACGCTGCGCGCGCAGGCGGCGATGACCGTCACCCTCCTGCCTCTGTCGCTCTGGCTGTTCGGCACGGCCTCGCTCGTCGGCTTCCCCGCGAACCTCGTGGCGGCGCCGCTGGTGAGCTTCGTCGTCGTTCCCCTGACGCTGCTCGGCTGCGCGACGCTCGCCATGCCCATGCTGTCCGGTCCGCTCTTCCATGTCGCCGCGTGGGTCATGTCCTGGCAGTGGCGCTTGCTCGAGATCATGGCGACATGGCCCGGAGGGCGCATCGGCGCCGCCGAGGGGACGCTCGCGGCGACGGTCCTGGCCACGCTGGGTGCCGTGTGGGTCTTCCTCCCGCGCGGCATGCCCTTGCGAGGCTACGGGGCACTGCTTTTCCTCCCGCTGGCATGCCCCGCGCGCGACGAGCCGGTCGCGGGCGCGTTTCGTGCGTGGGTGCTCGACGTGGGCCAGGGCCTCGCCGTGGTGGTCCGCACGCGGTCGCACACCCTCGTGTACGACGCGGGTCCGGCTTACGCCGGCGGCGGCGACGCCGGGGCAGGCGTCGTGCTTCCAGCGATCACCGCGCTCGGCATCGGACCGGTCGACCGACTGGTGATCAGCCACGGCGACAGCGACCACGCGGGCGGCGCCGGGTCGATCGTACGACGCTATCCCGAGGCGTCCCGGCTTTCCGGCGAGCCGGCGCGGCTTCGTCTCGACGCCCGGCATTGCTCGCGCGCGCCATCCTGGACGTGGGACGACGTCCGCTTTCGTTTCCTTCCCGTCCCGATGCCTCCGGGCGAGAAAACCAAGGGCAACGATCGCTCCTGCGTGCTCGCCATCGAGGGCGCGGGCGGTCGCCTGCTCCTCACCGGAGACATCGGCAAGGCCGCGGAGCGCCGCATGGATCCGCATGGCGTCGCGTCGACGCTGCCGACCGTGACCACCATCGCGCACCACGGCAGCCGTCATTCGTCGGACGCCGCGTGGCTCGACGCGGTGCGACCGCGGTTCTCGATAGCCTCGGCCGGCTGGCGCAACCGCTTCGGCCACCCGCATCCGTCGGTGATCGACCGACATGCCGACGTGGGTGCCGACGTCTTCGTCACCGCGCGCAGCGGCGCGATCCGGATCGATTTCCCGCGCGACGCGCCACCGCGCGTCGCGCGCGAATGGCGACGTCCTGCGGACCGTTACTGGCGCGAGTGATATTTCGCCACGCACGTCACAGCGCCGGCGCGAAGAACGGGTCTTGTTGCACCGCCGTTTGACATTCGAAATTTAGAACGATTTAAATGCGGATTCCGCAAACGAGGGGATAGCGCGTGACGGCATCGAAGCAGGCTTGGGGACGGGCAGTTCTCGCCCTGGCGACGGCAGCGGCAGTGGTACCGACGGGAGCCCTCGCGGCCACCCAGCGCTTCGACAGCTCGTTCGAAAGCGGCGATCCCTCCCTCGTGGCGAAGGCAGCCGGCGGTCTGGATGTCCAGGTCGTGGGCGGCCCGCCGGCCGAGGCCGTGCTGACCGCGAAGGCGAACGTCGGCTTCACCGGCACGCATTCGCTGCGTTACGCCGGCACCGCCACGGGCACGGCCACGACGGCGCGTCTGTTCGATACCGACATCCGCGTCGAAGACGGCACGACGCTGTCGTGGCTGGTCTTCCCGCGCTCGAACAAGGACGACCTCACCAACCCGGCGAACTACGTCACGGTGGATGTCGTCTTCGACGACGGCTCGCGGCTGTCGACCACCGCCGCGCGCGACCAGCACCGTGTGCCCGCGACGGCGAAGGGGCAGGGCGAGGGACGCGTGCTGTACCCGGACCAGTGGAACTACGTGAGCGTCGACCTCGGCGCCGTCGCGAAGGGCCGCCGCGTGCGCTCGATCGAACTCGCGGCCGACGCGCCGGCGGGCAAGGCCTTCGAGGGCTACATCGACGACGTCCGCATCGGCGTCGTCAAGCCGATGACCAGCACGCACCCGACCGATTACGTCGATACGCGCCGCGGTTCCAACGCCAACGCCAATTTCTCGCGCGGCAACAACTTCCCCGCGGTGGCCATGCCGCACGGCTTCAATTTCTGGACGCCGACGACGAACGCCGGCTCCAACTGGATCTACCAGTACCAGGAGCGCAACGGCGACGATAATCGGCCGCGCATCGAGGCGTTCGGCCTGTCGCACGAGCCGAGCCCGTGGATGGGCGAGCGCCAGACGTTCCAGATCATGCCGGCGCAGGTCGCGTCCGGCGCGCCGCCGCTGAAGCGCGAGACGCGCGCGCTCTCGTTCGGCCACGACGCCGAGCTCGCGCATCCGGACTACTACCGCGTGCGCTTCGACAACGGCATCGTCACCGAGATCGCGCCGACGGATCACGCGGCGATGTTCCGTTTCACCTTCACGGACAAGCGCTCGCAGCTGGTCTTCGACAACCTCGACGATCGCGCGGCGGTGACGCTCGACCCGGACCACCGCTCGATCCAGGGCTGGTCGGACGTCAAGAGCCGCCTCTCCACCGGCGCGACGCGCCTGTACTTCTACGCCGAGTTCGACAAGCCGGTGGCAGAGAGCGGCCGCCTGACCGGCGAGAAGCGCGACGCCGCCTCGGCGTGGTTCGGTTTCGACACGTCGAAGAGCGGCGACCGTACCGTCACCATGCGTATCGCCACGTCGCTGATCGGCATCGATCAGGCGAAGGCGAACCTGTCGCAGGAGATCGCGTCCGCCGACACCTTCGACAACGTGCGCGAGCGCGCCCGCAAGGCGTGGGACGACCGCCTGGGCATGATCAGCGTCGAAGGCGCCAGCCGCGACGAGCGCACCATCCTGTATTCGAACCTCTACCGCCTGTTCCTCTACCCGAACAGCGCCTACGAGAACACCGGCAGCAAGGACCATCCGGTCTACAGCTACGCCAGCCCGTTCTCCGCGCCGGTGGGCGAGAACACGCCGACGCACACCGGCGCGCGCATCGTCGAGGGCCAGCCGTACGTCAACAACGGCTTCTGGGACACCTACCGCACGGCGTGGCCGGCGTACGTCCTGTTCACGCCGAAGGAAGCGGGCCGCATGATCGACGGCTTCGTGCAGCAGTACCGCGACGCGGGCTGGATCGCGCGCTGGTCGTCGCCGGGCTACGCCGACCTCATGGTGGGCACCAGCTCCGACGTCGCCTTCGCCGACGCGTGGCTCAAGGGCGTGCGCAACTTCGACGTCGCGTCGTTCTACCAGTCGGCGATCCGCAACGCCTCCAGCGTCAGCACCGACGTGAAGGGCGCGGGTCGCAAGGGCATCGAGCGCTCGCTGTTCAACGGCTACACCGACGACAAGGTCAGCGAAGGCCTGTCGTGGTCGATGGACGGCTACATCAACGATTTCGCCATCGGCAACCTCGCCGCCGAGCTCGCGAAGGCGGCACCCTCGGGCGACCGCTACGCGTCGTACCGCGACGACGCGGTGTGGTACCGGGCACGCGCGCTGGGCTACGCGAACCTCTTCGATCCGGCCGTCGGCTTCTTCGTCGCCCGTGACCCGGCGGGCAAGTGGCGCTGGGACGCGAAGGACTTCAGCCCCATCCGCTGGGGTGGCGACTACACCGAGACCAACGCCTGGAACATGGCCTTCCACGCGCCGCAGGACGGCGCGGGCCTCGCGGGCCTCTACGGCGGCCGCGAGGCGCTCGGCGCCAAGCTCGACACGTTCTTCAGCACGCCCGGCAATTTCCAGGTCGGCGACTACGGCGACGTGATCCACGAGATGCTGGAAGCCCGCGACGTGCGCATGGGCCAGTACGGCCATTCCAACCAGCCGTCGCACCACATCATCTGGATGTACGACGAGGCCGGCCAGCCGTGGAAGACGCAGGACAAGCTGCGCGACGCGGTGTCCCGCCTGTACGTCGGCAGCGAGATCGGCCAGGGCTATCCCGGCGACGAGGACAATGGCGAAATGTCGGCGTGGTGGATCTTCGCGTCCGCCGGTTTCTACCCGCTGCGCATGGGCACCCCGGAGTACGTCATCGGCGCGCCGCACTTCCCGCGCATGACCATCACGATCGAAGGCGGCGCGCGCATCGACATCCGCGCACCCGGTGTCAGCGACACGAACCGCTACGTGCAGTCGCTGAAGGTCAACGGTCAGCCCTGGAACAAGCTCACGCTCCCGCACGAACTGCTGGCCAAGGGCGCGACGCTGGACTTCGAGATGGGCCCGACGCCGTCGAAGTGGGGCACCGGCGCCGAGGCGCTGCCGGCCTCGCTGACCGCCGAGGGGGCCAAGCCCGCCCCGCTGCACGACGTGACGAAGCCGGACGGCGTGACCCTCAACGGTCGCCGCGACGCGAAGCTCGCCGCCGTGGCGGATAACGACTCGTCGACCGAGTTCACGCTTCCCGCGGGCAAGGCGGAAGTCGGTTACGGGCTGAAGGCCCCGGCCACGATCTCGGTGTACACGATCACGTCGGCGGCCGCGCTGGCGGCACCGTCGGGCTGGACGCTGCAGGGCTCGGCCGACGGCAAGAGCTGGACGACGCTCGACGAACGGCACGACGAGCGCTTCCCGTGGCACCGCCAGACCCGTGGGTTCGTCGTGGCGCATCCGGCGGCGTACGCCCGCTATCGCCTGGTGTTCGACAATGCCGGACCGGTGGGCGTGGCCGAGCTGGAGCTGCTGACGCCCTGACGGCGGCGATACGGCAAGGATCGCCGGCGCCCGGACGGGCGCCGGCACCCGCGGCCGACATGTGAAGACTGCCAAGGACTGCTCAGTCCCCCGACCGGCGCCTGCTATCATGCCGGCCTGACTTTTTCTTGGCTCCGGGGTTCACGTGCTCGAGATCCTTCTGGCTGGCGGCTGGGCATTGCTGCCGATCCTCATCTGTTCGCTGGCGGCGCTGGCGATCGTGCTGGAACGTTTCTGGGCCCTGCGCCGCGCGGCCGTGCTGCCGCCGGGGCTCGGCGCCGAGGTCCGCGAGTGGGCCCGCTCGTCGAAGCTCGACGCCGCCCACCTCGCCGCGCTGGAGAAGGGCTCGCCGCTGGGTGAACTGTTCGCCGGCGCGCTCGCCGTCCGCGACCGCCCCCGCGAGCTCATCAAGGAACGCATCGAGGACACCGGCCGCCACGTCGTGCATCGCATGGAGCGTTACCTCAGCACGCTCGGCACCATCGCGCTGATCGGCCCGCTGCTGGGGCTGCTCGGTACCGTCATCGGCCTGATCCGCATGTTCATGAACGTCATGGCCGGCGGCATCGGCGATCCCACGAAGATGGCCGGTGGCATCGGCGAGGCCCTCATCTGCACCGCGTTCGGTCTCATCGTGTCGATTCCCGCCTACGTGCTGCATCGTTACTTCCGCTCGAAGGTCGGCGGTTACGTGGTGCAGATGGAGAAGGAGGCCACCGCGCTCCTCGACGATCTCTCGGCACCGCGCCCGGTCGCGCGCCGTCGCACCGCCGCGCCGGAAGCCGCCGCTCCGCAGGCCGGCTGATCCATGCGCATCGGCTCCCGTCGCGAGGACGACTTCGAGATCAACGTGATCTCGCTGATCGACGTCCTGCTCACCCTGCTGATGTTCTTCGTGCTCAGCACGACGTTCATCGAACACTCGCGCCTCAAGGTGAACCTGCCGAAGGCCGACGCCGAGGCTCGCGAGGGCACCGACAAGGCGCTCACGCTGGTCGTCGACCGTGACGGCCATTATTCGGTCGGCAGCGACGAGGTGCTCGGCGAAGGCATCGATCCGCTCAAGAGCACGATCGAACGCGTGGCGGGCCCCGACCGCGGCCGGCTGGTCGTGATCCGCGCCGACGCCAACACGGCGCACCAGAACGTGGTCCGCGCCATGGACGCCCTGGGCCAGCTCGGCTTCACCCACCTCTCCATCGCCACGACGCCCGGCGATACGGCGGCCAGCCGGTGAGCGGTCAGAAGGTATCGGTCTGGGACGTCCGCACCTGGCAGACCTACAAGCGTCTGCTCGGCTATACGCGGCGCTTCCGCACGGCGGGTTACATCGCCATCGTGGGCATGATCGTCGACCCGATCTGTCTTTCGGTGTTCACGGGCATGCTGAAGCCCCTCATCGACAACCTCTTCGTCGACAAGGATCCGTACACGATCTTCTGGATGCCGATCTGGATCGTGTGCATCTTCCTCGTGCGCGGCGTCGCTTCGTACGCCACGGACTACGGCATCGCGTACGTCGGCCGCAACGTGGTGCAGGCGATCCGCGTCGACGTCTTCGCCGCGTACCTGCGGCTGCCCGCGACGTTCTTCGCGCGTGAGCCTTCCGGTCAGCAGATCTCGCGCATCACGTACACGAGCGAGCAGGTGGCTTCGGCGTCCGCCGACTCGCTGAAGGTCGCCGTCACCGAAGGCCTCACGGTCGTCGGCATGCTTTGCGTCATGCTCTACCACAGCGCCTACCTGGCGATGGCGCTGCTGGTGCTCGTGCCGTGCGTCGTCGCGATCGTCACGGTGATCAGCCGTCGCTACCGCAAGATCAGCAAGCGCATCCAGGGCAACATGGGCACGGTGACCAGCGCGGTCGAGGAGGCTGTGGCGGCGAACCGCGAAGTCCGCATCTACGGCGGGCAACCGCGCGAAGAGACGCGTTTCGGCGAGGTCGCCGAGCGCCAGCGCCGGCTCAACCTCAAGGTGTCGTCCACCAGCGCGATGTCGAGCGCCACGATCCAGACCACGGGCGCGGTCGCGCTGGCGACGCTCGTGTTCCTCGGTACGCGGCCCGATGTCCTGAACAGCATCACGCCCGGCGTCTTCACGGCGGTGCTCACCGCGATGGGCGCCATGCTTCCGTCGCTGAAGCGCCTCGCCGGCATCCAGGCCAGCCTGCAGAAGGGCGTCACGGCCGCCGAGGACCTCTTCGCGATCATCGACGAGCCCGCGGAAGTCGACAACGGCACCGAGGAACTGGTGCGCACGAAGGGCGACATCCGCTTCGAAGGCGTGAAGCTGGTCTACGAGCGCAACCAGCACGTGGCGCTGCGCGGCGTCGACCTGGTCTGCGCGCCCGGCACCGTCACGGCGCTGGTGGGTCGATCGGGCAGCGGCAAGTCGAGCCTAGTCAGCCTGCTGCCGCGTTTCTACGAGCCGACCGAAGGCCGCATCCTGATCGACGGCCGCGACTACACGCAGTACCGGCTGCCATCGCTGCGCCGCCAGATCGCCTGGGTCGGCCAGCACGTCGTGCTCTTCGACGACACCGTGGCCGCGAACATCGCCTACGGCGAGATGGCCGGCGCGTCGGAAGCCGACATCGTCGCGGCGGCACAGGCCGCGAACGCGATGGAATTCATCGAGCGCCTGCCGGAAGGCCTGAACACGCGGATCGGGCAGGGCGGCAACTCGCTTTCGGGTGGACAGCGCCAGCGCATCGCCATCGCGCGCGCCATCCTCAAGAACGCGCCGATCCTCGTGCTGGACGAAGCCACCAGCGCGCTCGATACCGAATCCGAACGCCTGATCCAGGACGCCCTGACGCGCCTCATGCGCGATCGCACCACGCTGGTCATCGCCCATCGTCTCTCGACGATCGAGCACGCCGACCAGATCGCCGTGATGGAGCAGGGCCGCATCGTGGAACTCGGCACGCATCGCGAGCTCCTCGACCAGGGCGGCCAGTACGCGGCACTGCATCGCATGCAGTTCCACGAGCAGGCCACGGCGGGCTGAGCCGATGGCCCTCGGCGCGTCGCTGCAACGGCGTTGGTACGGCGGCGGCACGCCGCCGCTCTGGACGCGGCCCCTCGAGGCGCTTTACGGGCTCGTGGTGCGTCGCCGTGCCGAGCGCTTTCGTGCCGATCCGGCGAGCGTCGTCAGGCTCCCGGTGCCGGTCGTCGTCGTCGGCAACATCACGATCGGCGGGACCGGCAAGACACCGCTGATCGTGGCGCTCGCGAAGGCCATGGCACAGCGGGGATTCCGTCCCGGCATCGTCAGTCGCGGCTACGGCGGCTCTGAACGCGGTCCCTATCTTCTGACCGGCGACGACGATCCGTCGAAGGTCGGCGACGAGCCCAGCCTCATCCGGCAGAGCGGCGTACCGGTGGCCATCGGCCGCGAACGTCCCGAAGCGGCGCGACTGCTGGTCGACGCCGGCTGCGATCTGGTGCTCGCCGACGACGGCCTGCAGCATCATCGGCTCGGCCGCGACGTCGAGATCTGCGTCGTCGATGGCGAGCGCCGCCTGGGCAATGGGCACCTGCTGCCTGCCGGCCCGTTGCGCGAATCCGCGAGCCGGCTCGCCACGGTCGATTTCATCGTCGTCAACGGCGGTGTGCCGCGCGATGGCGAGATCGTCATGCAGCTGGAGGGCGGCGTGGCGGTGAACATGGCCGACGACTCCCTCACCGCGCCGCTGGCGGATTTCGCCGGCCGACCGGCGCACGCCGTCGCCGGCATCGGCAACCCGGCGCGCTTCTTCGCCAGCCTCGCCGCGCAAGGCATCGCGGTCCACGGTCATCCCTTCGCCGACCACCACGCGTTCACGCGCGACGACTTCACGTTCGCCGACGGATGCCCCGTCCTGATGACCGACAAGGACGCCGTGAAATGCCGCGCCTTCGCGCGTCCCAACTGGTGGCGCGTCCCCGTCCGGGCCATCCTCCCCGAAGCCTTCTACGACGCCGTCGCCTCACGCATCCGCGCCAGTCGCTGACCGGCGGTGCCACTGCCCGGTGGGAGCCGATCGCATCGGCGATCGCCCGGCAAGCACCCATCGCGGATACGATCCGCTCCCACCCCTCCGGTAGCACCGTCAATGAACTCTGGTGGGAGCCGATCGCATCGGCGATCCCGCGGCAGCGGGCAAGCTCGCCGCGAGCACCCACC
>NZ_FOJE01000001.1:795807-1281298 GCF_900111665.1 Luteibacter sp. 329MFSha
CTTCGGTAGCACCGTCACATGAGCTCTGGTGGGAGCCGATCGCATCGGCGATCCCGCGGCAGCGGGCATGCTTGCCACGAGCGCGACTCCCACAAAGAAAAAAGCCGGCCCAGTGGACCGGCTTTTCTCTCCGCGACCATCGCGAGCGTTACTGCACGCGCTGCACGTTGCCCTGGTCGTCCACGACGACGATGTCGCCCTGGCGGATGGCCGAGGCGTCCTTGACCTGCACGTTGGTGTAGCCGCCGGTGCCCATCTTCAGGCGCAGGGTGTAGCTCTCGCTGCCGCCGCCCTTGCCGATGGCGTTGCCCGCGAAGCCGCCGCCGACGGCGCCGCCGACCGTGGCGAGTGTGCGGCCTTTGCCCTTGCCGACCTGGTTGCCGAGGACGCCGCCGGCGATGGCGCCGATCACCGCGCCGGCGGTGCCGTGCTCGCGGCCGGCCACGACGTTGTGCTCGATGCTCTGGACGACGCCGCACTGGTCGCAGCGGACGTAGATGCCGTCGGGACGCGTGAGCGTCGCGGCCGAAGCGGGCGCCACGGCCGCGGTGGCGAGCAGGGCGGCGAGGGGAAGGCCGAGGACGGTCTTGATGTTCATGGAAACTCCTTTGGGACGACAGGGAAGGCGTCGTCTGCGCTTACAGTCTAAGCATGGCGACTGAACGAAGATCGAGCACGATTCTCACGTCACGTAGTTCATGGATACTACGCCGATGAGTACAGCCATCGTATGGTTCCGCCGCGACCTCCGTCTTGCCGATAACCCCGCGCTGACCGCGGCGGCGAAGGCACACGACACCGTTCTCGCCGTCTACGTCCACGCACCCGAGGAAGAAGGCGAGTGGGCGCCCGGCGCCGCCAGTCGCTGGTGGCTGCACCACTCGCTGAAGGCGCTCGACGCCTCGCTCGACCGGCTCGGTGGCCGGCTCCACGTGATGCGCGGCCCGTCGCTCGACGCCCTGCGCGCGCTGATCGCGGCGACGGACGCCGAGGCGGTGTATTTCAACCGGCTGTACGAACCGCGCGCGATCCGTCGCGACAAGGCGCTGCGCAAGGCGCTCGAGGCCGACGGCATCGCCGTCGCGTCGTGCAACGCGGCCCTCTGGTGCGAGCCCTGGGACATCGCCACGAAGCAGGGCGAGCCCTACCGGGTGTTCACGCCGTTCTGGCGCAACCTGCGTCCGCGCATCGAAGGCCTTGAACCGCTACCGGTACCGCACGGCCTGGCATTCGCCGGCGGAAAAGACGCGCTGTGGGAAGCGCGCTCGCGCGCGAAAGGCGCCGCGGCGAGCACCGCCATCGAGAACCTGCAGCTCCTGCCCACCCTCGACTGGGCGCGCGGCTTCGCGGAGTGGACACCAGGCGAACAGGGCGCCCATGACATGGTGGGCATCTTCGCGGACGACGCCCTCGGCCACTACGCGGACGGCCGCGACCTGCCGGCGCGGCACGGCACCTCGCGACTGTCACCGCACCTGCATTTCGGGGAGATCTCGCCGGTGCAGATCGCGACATCGTTGCGCGAACACGTGGCGCGCCGCCGTTCCGCCGACATCGAGCCCTACCTGCGCCAGCTTGGCTGGCGGGAATTCGGTCACCACCTGCTGTTCCACTTCCCGAAGACGCCCAAGGAAAATTTCAATCCGGCGTTCGACGGCATGCGCTGGGCCCCCCGGGACGCCCACGCGCTCCGGCGGTGGAAGCAGGGCCTCACGGGCATCCCGATCGTCGACGCGGGGATGCGCGAGCTGTGGGCGACTGGCTGGATGCACAACCGGGTGCGCATGCTCGTGGCGAGCCTGCTGACGAAGAACCTGCGCCAGCACTGGCTGCTCGGCGCGAAATGGTTCTGGGACACGCTGGTCGACGCCGACCTGGCCAACAACGCCATGGGCTGGCAGTGGGTGGCGGGTTCGGGCGCGGATGCCGCGCCGTACTTCCGCATCTTCAACCCGGTGACGCAGTCCGAGAAATTCGACCCGGACGGCGCGTACATCCGCCGTTGGGTGCCGGAGCTCGCGAAGGCGCCCGGGCGGCTCGTGCACGCGCCGTGGGAGGATGCCGATTTCCTTCGGCGGTCGGGTTACCCGAAGCCGATCGTCGACCTCAAGAGCTCCCGCGAGGACGCGCTCAGGGCGTACCGGCAGTCCCGTGGCGGTCGCGCAGCAGAAGCGCCAGCACGGGAGGAGTGACCATCGCCGTGAGCAGGGACATCGCCACGATCACCGCGTAGAGCCGCTGGTCGAACACGCCGGCGGCCAGGCCCAGGCTGGCGATCACCACGCCGACCTCACCGCGCGGCACCATGCCGAAGCCGACGATCGTCGCGCCGCGACGTCCGAGGCGGATCGCACCCAGGAAGCCGCCCGCCAGCTTCGACACGATCGCGATCGCCGTCGCCACCGCGAGCATCCCCAGCGCCGCCGCGCTGCCCAACTCCTCGAGATCGACCTTCGCACCCGTGATCACGAAGAAGAACGGCGTGAGGAAGGCGAGCAGGGGCGCCGTCTGCTCTTCGAGCTGGTGCCTCTGGCGGGTTTCGGAGGCGATCATGCCGGCCAGGAACGCGCCGATGATCGCGGCGAGGTGGAATCGCATCGAGAGATACGCCAGCCCGAGGCACAGCGCGAGCACGATCGCCAGCGGCGACATCGGGTTGCTCGGCTTGTCCAGCCAGCCGGAGCCCCGGCGCATCACGCGCGTGCCGCCCCAGCCGATGACGGCGACGAAACCCACGGCGCCGAGCAACGTCATGGCGAGGCTGCCGACGTCGACCTGGCCACCGCCCTGCAGCGACGACACGATGCCGAGCAGCAGCATCGCGAGGATGTCGTCGATGACCGCCGCGCCGAGGATGATCCGTGCCTCCTGTCGCTGCAGCACGCCGAGCTCCTGCAGGACGCGCGCGGTGATGCCCGCCGAGGTGGCGACGAAGGCCGCCGCCACGAACAGGGAACGGACCCAGTCGAAGCCCGACCCATGCGCCCAGACGGCGCCGAGGCCGAAGGGAACGACGACGCCGAGCACGCCGACGAGGAAGGCGCTCGCGCCGACCTTCTTGAGGTCGTCGAGACGGGTTTCCAGGCCCACGGAGAAGAGCAGCAGGATCACGCCGATCTCGGCGAGGACGTCGAGCGGGGTACCCACGGCGATGTCCGGCAACGTGACCCAGCCCAGCGCGGACGGGCCGATGGCGCAACCGGCGGCGATTTCCCCGACCACGGCGGGCAGCCGCAGGCGCTGGGCCACTTCGCCGCCGACCTGCGCGGCGACGAAGATGATGAAGAGGGTGAGCAGGATGCCTGCGGAGTCGTGCATGGGATCGTTCCGGATCGAAGCCGCGAAGGAAGGCGCGGTGTCCTTGAGGGTAGCTTATGCGGCCGTCAGGTGGCCCCGGCCGTTTCCGAAGGCGTGGCCCGCGTATCGCGCAGCCGCCCGAAGATCCAGCTCGCCGCCAGCGTGATCATGCCCATCACGATCACCGACCAGCGGAAGGCCCACACGTAGCCCTCGGCCGCATGGCTGCCGAGGAAGCCGGCCATCAGCAGCGACGCGAGCGCGATGCCGAAGCTCATCGACAGGTACTGCGCCGTCGAGGCCATCGACGACGCCATGGCCGCGTACTTCACGTCGAGGTCGACGTAGGCCAGCGTGTTCATCGAGGTGTATTGCACCGACATCACCGCGCCGTACACGAAGACGAACGCGGCGATGACGAGCGGCGGCGTCGACGGGCTGAGCAGCGCGAACGCGCAGAGCACGATCGCCACGAGGATCGTGTTGCCCAGAAGCAGGCGCCGGTAGCCGAAGTGCGTGAGCAGGCGGTCGATGAAGGGCTTCACCGCGATGGAACCGATCGCCTGCGGCACCATCATCAGGCCGGCGGTCAGCGGCGACCATCCGCAACCGATCTGCAGGAACAGCACCAGCAACAGGTACATGCCCGAGACGCCGAGGCGCGTGAACAGGTTGCCCGCGAGCGATACCCACACGCTGCGCACCTTCAGCAGCGACAGATCGCTCACCGGATAGGCGGTGCGGCGGCTGTGCCGTACGTAGAGCGTGCCGAGCGCCACCGCGCCGGCGGTATAGGCCGCCACGAGGAGCCCGTGGCCATCGCCGCCCAGCGTTTCGGCGGCCATCAGGCACAGCGCCGACGCGCCCGCGAAGAGCAGGAAGCCGCTCGTGTCGAAGCGATGCGCGCGATCGAGCCGGTAATCAGGCATCTCCCGCCGGTTGAGCAGCAGGCCCACGAGGCCGACGGGCACGTTGATGAGGAAGATGAGGCGCCAGTTCGTGTACTCGACCAGGGCGCCGCCGAGCAAGGGCCCGAACACCGAGCCGAGCAGGCCGAACGTCGCGACGGTGGTCATCGAACTGACGAACTCGCGACGGTCGATGCTGCGGACGAGCACATAACGGCCCACGGGCATCAGCGCGGCACCGCCCAGGCCCTGGATGATGCGCGACACGACCAGTTGCGGAAGGCTCTGCGCCACGCCGCACAGCAGCGAGCCGAGCGCGAACACCAGGATCGCGCCGCCGAACACCCGACGCGTGCCGAAACGGTCGCAGAGCCAGGGGCTCATCGGAATGAAGATCGCCAGCGTCAGCACGTAGCTGGTGAGCGCCGTGCGCATGCTGAGCGGCGTCACCGCCAGTGCGCCCGAGATGGCCGGCACGGCGGTGTTGACGATCGTGGAGTCCAGCGCCTGCATGAAGAACGCGGCCGAGACAAGCCAGATCAGGCCACGATAGCGGGCTCTGCTGGAGGGCTCGGCGGGCGCAAGCGCCGGTCGGTCTGTCGGAAGGATCTGAACGTCGGTCGGCTCAGGATTTGCGACGTCGGAGGGTGGCATAGCGCCGGCATTATATCTGATGGGATGATTGCTTTCGCCGCGTCCCCGTCCGACAGTTCAGGGTCGCGTCGGTCAAGCGCATCATCACGGACCCTGCACATGGCACAACCAACCGCCCCCGTCGAAGCCGTCGAGCGCGCGCAGCACCTGCGCCAGCGCATCGAGGACGCGAATTATCGCTATCACGTGCTGGACGATCCGGACATCGCCGATGCGGAGTACGACAGCCTCATGCGCGAGCTCGAGGCGCTGGAAGCCGAATACGCCGATCTGGCCAGCGACGACTCGCCGACGCGTCGCGTCGGCGCGCGTGCGCGGGGCGGTTTCGCCGAGGTCGTGCACGCCGTGCCGATGCTGTCCCTCGGCAACGCGTTCGAGCAGGAAGGCGAGACCGATCGTGAGAAATATCGTGAAGTGGCCGATTTCGAACGTCGCATCGAGCAGACGCTGCATCGCAGGCAGCCGGAGTTCTCCGTCGAGCCCAAGCTCGACGGCCTCGCCATCAGCCTCACGTACGAGAACGGCGTCTTCGTGCAGGGCGCGACGCGCGGCGACGGCGCAGTAGGCGAAGACGTCACCGCGAACCTGCGCACGGTCAAGGCGATCCCGCTGCGTCTGCGCGGCGACGACTGGCCGCGCGTGATCGAGGTGCGCGGTGAAGTGATCATGCCGCGCGCGGGCTTCGAAGCGTTCAACGAACGTGCCCGCGCGGCGGGCGAGAAGCCGCTCGCGAATCCGCGCAACGGCGCCGCGGGTTCGTTGCGTCAGCTCGATCCGTCCGTCACCGCGAAGCGGCCGCTCGCGTTCTTCGCCTACGCCGTGGGGCGGGTCGAAGGCGGCGAGTTGCCCGATACGCATTCGGCCACGCTCGCGAAGCTGCGCGAATGGGGCTTCCCGGTTTCGCCCGAGGTGTCGAAGGCGAAAGGGTTCGAGGGATTGCTGGCGTATTTCCGCCGCATCGGCGAGAAGCGCGACAGCCTGCCGTACGACATCGACGGCGTGGTCTACAAGCTCGACGACTACGAGGGCCAGCGCACGATGGGCTTCGTCTCGCGCGCGCCGCGCTGGGCGATCGCGCACAAGTATCCCGCGCAGGAACAGATGACGACCGTGGAGGCCATCGAGATCCAGATCGGCCGCACCGGCGCCGCGACGCCGGTCGCCCGGCTGAAGCCCGTGCAGGTCGCCGGCGTCACCGTCACCAACGCGACCCTGCACAACGCCGACCAGGTCGCTCGGCTCGACGTGCGCGTGGGCGATACCGTGATCGTGCGCCGCGCGGGTGACGTGATCCCCGAGGTCGCGCGCGTCGTGGAGGCCGAGCGGCCCGCGGGCACCGTCCCCTGGAAGATGCCCGCCACATGCCCCGTGTGCCATTCCGAGCTGCTGCGCGAGGAGGGCGCCGCGGCCTATCGCTGCTCCGGCGGACTGATCTGCGACGCGCAGCGCAAGGAGGCGCTGATCCATTTCGCCTCGCGTCGCGCCATGGACATCGATGGCCTGGGCGACCGTTTCGTCGACGCGCTCGTCGAATTCGACATGGTGCATACGCCCGCCGATCTCTACGCCCTGACGGTCGACAGTTTCGTGCGCATGAAGACGCTCGCCGACGAGCGCGACGGCTCGACGCCCGAGACGGTGAAGCAGGGCAAGGTCGCGACGAAGTGGGCGGAGAACCTCGTCGAAGCCATCGAGGCGAGCAAGCGCTCCACGCTGCCGCGCTTCCTCTTCGGCCTCGGCATCATGCACATCGGCGAGAGCACGGCGAAGACGCTGGCGACCTGGCTCGGCTCGCTCGAACACGTGCGCCGCACCCCCGCGCCCGTGCTGCGCGTGCTGCCCGACATCGGCGACGAGGTCGCGACGTCGATCGCCGCGTTCTTCGAACAGGAGGGCAACCAGAAGGTGGTCGATGCGTTGCTCGCCGCCGGGATCACCTTCGCCGACGAGGGCGCGCCGTCGCCGAAGCTGCGCGATCGACTCGGCCTCGATGTGCTGCTCGACGCCGCGAAGGTCCCGAAGCTCGGCCCGAAGAGCACGGGTATCCTCGCGCGCCACTATGCGAGCCTCGATGCGCTCGTGAAGGCGGGCGAACACCAGTGGATCGTCGCGGGCGTGCCGCAGGCGGCGGCCACGAATCTGTCGGCGTACCTCGCCGACGCCGGGCACATGGACGAGCTCCGCCGCGCCGACGAAGCGATGCGTCGTCTCGCGTCCGCGTTGCCGGCGAAGGCCGCCGCCGCGCTGCCGCTCGAAGGCCTTACCTATGTCATCACCGGCACGATGGAGTCGCTGAAGCGCGACGACGCGACCGACCGGCTGGAATCGCTCGGCGCCAAGGTCGCCGGATCGGTGTCGAAGAAGACGACGGGCGTATTCGCGGGCGAAGCGGCCGGATCCAAGCTCGACAAGGCGAACGAACTCGGCGTGCCGGTGTACACGGAAGCCGATCTCGTCGCGCTGCTGACCGAGCACGGGATCGCGCCGTGAGCGACCTGAAACACCTGCGCCTGCGCGCCGGCGTGTACGCCGGCATCCGCGCGTTCTTCGCGGAACGGCACGTGCTGGAGGTCGAGACGCCGATGCTCTCCGCCGCCGGCAACACCGACCCGAACATCCAGAGTTTCAGCACGCGGTTCACCGGCCATGTCGACGCGGGATCGCCGTGGCGCTGGTTGCGCACGTCGCCCGAGTTTCCGCTGAAGCGACTGCTCGCCGCGGGCGTCGGCGACTGCTACGAGCTCGGCCGCGTGTTCCGCGACGGCGAGGCGGGCGGTCGACACAATCCCGAGTTCACGATGCTGGAGTGGTACCGCGTCGGCTGGAACGACGCGACGCTCGCGCGGGAGGTGCTCGAACTCCTCGAGGTCCTTCTGCTGGGGGCGGGGCGCACCATCGACATCGTCGAGACGACGTATCGCGGCCTGTTCCGCGATGCTCTGGGCGTCGACGCGTTGACCGATCCCGTCGAGCGCCTGCGCGAGGCGCTGGGCGACATCGGCATCGATCCCGAAGGTCTGGAACGCGACGACTGGCTCGACCTGCTGATGACGCACCGCATCCAGCCGCATTTCCCGCGCGACCGCGTGACGGTGGTGTCCGATTTTCCGGCCAGCCAGTGCGCGCTCGCGCGCATTCGCCACGACGATCCGCCGGTGGCCGAGCGGTTCGAGGTTTACGTCGGTCCGTACGAGGTGGCCAACGGCTACCACGAACTCAACGACGCGGCCGAGCAGCGCGCGCGCTTCGAGCGCGACAACGCGAAGCGGCGCGAGCGCGGTACGCCCGAGGTGCCGATCGACGAACGCCTGCTCGCCGTCCTCGACACGATGCCCGACTGCGCGGGCGTCGCGCTCGGCGTCGAGCGCCTGCTCATGGTGCTCGCGGGCACCGATGCGATCGCCGACGTGCTCGCGTTCCCATTTTCCGAGGCCTGATCCCGATGCTCGAAGCCATCCACCATGTCGCGCTCATCTGCTCCGACTACGCGCGTTCGAAGGCGTTCTACACCGAGGTGCTGGGACTGCGCGTGATCCACGAGGCGTACCGCGAGGCGCGCGATTCGTGGAAGCTCGACCTGGAAGTCAGCCCGGGCGTGCAGCTGGAGCTGTTCTCGTTCCCCTCGCCGCCGAAGCGGCCCTCGAGGCCGGAAGCGCAGGGATTGCGGCACCTGGCCTTCACCGTGACGGACATCGACGCGGCGGTCGCGAAGCTGGCGGGCCACGGCGTTGCGTGCGAGCCGATCCGCGTCGACGAATACACCGGTCGGCGCTTCACGTTCTTCGTCGACCCGGACGATCTGCCGATCGAGCTGTACGAGCGCTGACGCAAGGCTGCCCGCCGCCGCGGGATCGCCAATGTTCTCGTGACGCTGCTACCGAAGGGGTGGGAGCGGATCGTATCCGCGATGGGTGCTTGCGGCGAGCTTGCCCGCTGCCGCGGGATCGGCAATGTTCTCGTGACGCTGCTACCGAAGGGGTGGGAGCGGATCGCATCCGCGATGGGTGCTCGCGGCGAGCTTGCCCGCTTGCGCGGGATCGCCGATGCGATCGGCTCCCACCCGGTTCTCGTGACGGTGCTACCGAAGGGTGGGAGCGGATCGTATCCGCGATGGGTGCTCGCGACGAGCCTGCCCGCTGCCGCGGGATCGGCAATGTTCTCGTGACGCTGCTACCGAAGGGGTGGGAGCGGATCGTATCCGCGATGGGTGCTCGCGGCGAGCTTGCCCGCTGCCGCGGGATCGCCGATGCGATCGGCTCCCACCAGAGCTCATGTGACGGTGCTACCGAAGGGGTGGGTGCTCGCAGCGAGCTTGCCCGCTGCCGCGGGATCGCCGATGCGATCGGCTCCCACCAAGCGCGCTCGCCTCAGAACTCGAGTTCCTGCGCCGCGCACAGGTAGTCGACCATCGGTGCGAGCCGCTTGAAGTTGTCGATCACGAAGGGCAGCAGTTCGGCCGAGCATGCCATCGCCTCGTCGAAGTCCTGGCCGGCGGCGAAGTTCTTCCGCTTCAGGTCCTCGATCAGCTCGTGGCCCGGATCGAACCCGCGCGGGGGCCGCGTGAGGCTTTCGCCCCAGAACGAGAACCGTTCCTGGAACGCCTTCGTGTGCGTGGCGCGTTTCCACGCGCCCGGGTTGTCCGCGAGGAACTCGCGCAGCTTTTTCAGCACCGGCGGTTCCGGATGCCACATGCCGCCGCCGACGAAGCATTCGCCGGGCTGGATGTGCAGGTAGAAACCCGGCGCCTGGATCTCGTGCCGGCGCTCGTGGAAGAACCGCGAGCCCTGCCAGCCCTTGTACGGCTGCTTGTCGTTCGCGAAGCGCGTGTCGCGATGGATGCGGTACAGCGATCCGCCGACCTTCCGCGTGTCGGCGCGGAAGTGCGGGCTGATCTTCGCCAGCGGCGCGGCCAGGTCGCCGATCAGGGCGAGGAAGGGCTCGCGCACGTGGCGCTCGTAGTCGTCCTTGTGGTCGTGGAACCACTCGCGATTGTTGTTGCGGACGAGGGATCGGAAGAAGCGGAAGGTGGCGGGGGTGAAATAGGGTTTCGGCATGGCGGTCGTCAGCGGAGTTCCTCGCCCCACGCTTCCAGCTCGTCGAGCAGGGCGAGCGGGGCGCCGGGCAGGGCGCGCAGGGTGGCGAGTTCGGTGGTGTATTCGTCGAGGGTGAGCGTGGTGAGCGGGCCGTGCCGGGTCAGCCGGTCGACGCGGAAGGCTTCCCAGCGCGCGTGTTCCTCCAGGCTGAGCGTCTCCGGCCAGTTCCGCGCGCGGTAGCGGAACAGCAGTTCGGGGTAGCGCGCGTCGCGGAAGGGGAACGAGCGGGTGCCGAGCTGGTCCGGCGGCGTGGCGCGCACGTCGGCGAGGAGGCGGCGATCGGCGTCCGGAAGGAACGATCCGTAAAGGGCGAGCTCCGGATCTTCGGCAGGCGGCAGGTCCGACGCCTTCGCGTACACGCGGCGCAGCTTCTCGGCCAGGCCGTCGCTACCGCGCAACGCGTCGAGGTGCCGTTCCACGGCGCCCATGTCGATGCCCAGGCGGCCGTGGTCGGCGCCCTTGAGCACCGACAGCGGCGCGAGCGCGGGCGCGTGGTTCGCGCGCACCGTGCGCAACGCGATGCGCTCCACGCCTTCCGGCAGGTCGGCCCGCGCGACGAACACGCGATCGGCGATGTCGTCGCTGTCGAGGGTCAGCAGGTCGGTCGGATCGGCGCTCAGGTCGTAGACGATCACCTCGCCCGCGCGTGTCGGATGCGCCGCGAGCGGTGCGATCACGGTCAGGCAATGGCGGCTGGCGGGGTAGCGCGACGAGACGTGCACGACGGGCGTCATCGCGGCGACGTCCAGCAATTCGAACACGCGCTGCTTGCGGCGCAGGGCGTAGTACCAGTCCCAGAGCTTCGGCTGGTGCGCGCGGATGAGGCGTGCCAGGCCGATCAGGGCCTCGACGTCGGAGAGCGCGTCGTGCGCGCGATCCTGCTTGAGGCCGTTGGCGGTGGCCAGGTGCTCGAGCTTGAAACTGGGCGTGCCGTCCTCGCGCCTCGGCCAGACGATGCCCTCGGGACGCAGGGCCTGGCACATGCGGACCAGATCGATCAGGTCCCAGCGCGAGTTGCCGTTCTCCCACTCGCGCCCGTACGGGTCGTAGAAGTTCCGGTACAGGAGGTGGCGGGTGAACTCGTCGTCGAAACGCAGCGAGTTGTAGCCCACCGTGCAGGTGCCGGGCCGGGCGATCTCGTCGTGGATCGCGGCGGCGAAGGCGGCCTCGGACATCCCCTCGCGCTCGGTCAGCTGGGGCGCGATGCCGGTGATCAGGCACGCCGCGGGCTGCGGCGGCATGTCGCGCGGCGGGCGGCAGTAGATCATCACCGGCTCGCCGACGATCCGCAGGTCCGCGTCGGTGCGGATGCCGGCGAACTGGCTGGGCCGGTCGCGCCGCGGATCGGCGCCGAAGGTTTCGTAGTCGTGCCAGAAGAAGGTCGGTTCGGCCATCCGCGGATGATCTCACGTTCCGTTCACCGGTACGGCCCGCAACTGTCGTCTGCGATACAGGCCGGCCCCCGCCGGGTTAGACTCGGCGGCATTCAAGGAGCGCCCATGACACCAGCGAACGACGACAACCTCATCTGGATCGACCTGGAGATGACGGGACTGGATACCGACAACGACTCCATCCTCGAAATCGCCACGATCGTGACGGACAAGGACCTGAACGTCCTCGCCGAGGGGCCGGTGTTCGCCATCTCGCAAACCGACGCGCGCCTCCAGCAGATGGACGCCTGGAACCGCAACCAGCATGGCCGTTCGGGGCTGTGGGCCCGCGCCGTCGAATCCGACGACACGCTGGAGCAGGCCGAAGCCGCCACCATCGCGTTCCTCAAGGAATGGGTGCCCGCCGGCAAGTCGCCGATGTGCGGCAATTCCATCTGCCAGGACCGCCGCTTCCTGCATCGCGAGATGCCGCAGCTCGAGCGCTACTTCCATTACCGCAACCTCGACGTCTCCACGCTGAAGGAGCTGTCGCGCCGCTGGTCGCCCGAGATCGCGCGCGGATTCAGCAAGGACTCCGCGCACACCGCCCTGTCCGACATCCGCGATTCCATCGACGAGCTCCGCCACTACCGCCGTTTCATGGGCGCGCTCGGCGGCCAGCAGCCCGGCTGATCGCATGAACGTCGATCCGTTCGCCACCGTGCTCGACTGCAACGGACGCGCGCTGTCGCTCGATCGTCCGCGTGTCGTCGGCATCGTCAACGTCACGCCCGATTCGTTCTCGGACGGGGGCCGCCACGACACGCTCGAGGCCGCCTATGCGCATGCCATGCGGCTGGCGGAAGAGGGCGCGGACATGCTGGACGTCGGCGGCGAATCGACACGGCCAGGCGCCGACGAGGTGCCGGTCGAGGAAGAGATCCGCCGCGTCGTGCCGCTGATCGAGCGCCTCGCCGCCGCGACCACGCTGCCCATCGCCATCGACACCTCGAAGCCCGAGGTGATGCGCGCGGCCGTCGGCGCGGGCGCCGGCATGATCAACGACGTGTACGCCCTGCGTCGCGAGGGTGCGCTCGACGCTGCCGCGGACCTGCGCGTGCCCGTGTGCCTCATGCACATGCAGGGCGAGCCGCGCTCGATGCAGCAGGAGCCGGCGTACGACGACGTGGTCGGCGAGGTCCACCGCTTCCTGACGGATCGCCTGTTCGCCTGCGAACTGGCCGGGATCGACCGCCGCCGCGTGCTGGTCGACCCGGGTTTCGGGTTCGGCAAGAACCTCGAGCACAACCTCGCGCTGCTGCGCGCCACGGCACGCTTCGCCGAACTCGGCGCAGGCGCGTACATCGGCCTGTCGCGCAAGTCGATGATCGGCGCCCTGACGGGGCGCCAGACGCCCACCGACCGGGTGCACGGCTCCGTCGCCGCCGCCCTGATCGGCGTGCAGCGCGGCGCCGTCATGGTCCGGGTCCACGACGTCGCCGCCACGGTCGACGCCCTGGCGGTCTGGGCCGCCGTCAAGGCCGGCGACACCGCGCCCCGCCACGACCGGCCCGCCATGCCCCGCTGGCCGGACGACGACTGACCCGCCACGCCCGATCCGTGGCCGCTCCCGTGGTGCTCCATGGGAGTATCCTCGCCCGATCCGGAAGTAAGGACGACAACACCATGAGCGAACGCAAGTATTTCGGCACGGACGGCATCCGCGGTCACGTCGGCACGTACCCGATCAGCGCGGATTTCATCCTGCGGCTGGGACGCGCCGCCGGCGCCGTGCTGGCGCGCCGCCGCGCCGCCGACCGCCGGCCGGCGGGCGCCGGGCCCGACCGCCGCGACCACAATCGCAAGGTGATGGTCGTCATCGGCAAGGACACCCGGGTGTCCGGCTACATGTTCGAATCCGCCCTGGAAGCGGGGCTGGTCGCGTCGGGCGCCGACGTGCGTCTGCTCGGCCCAATGCCGACGCCCGGCGTCGCCTACCTCACGCGCTCCCTGCGTGCGGATGCCGGCATCGTCATCAGCGCCTCGCACAATCCGCACCAGGACAACGGCATCAAGTTCTTCTCCGGCCAGGGCGAAAAGCTCGACGACGACCTCGAGGCCGAGATCGAAGCCGAACTGGACGCCGAGTTCGCGACCGTCGCGTCCGAGGCGCTGGGCAAGGCCAGCCGCGTGGACGACGCCGTCACCCGCTACGCCGAGTTCTGCAAGTCCACGGTGTCCGACGATTTCTCGCTGGCCGGCATGCGCATCGTGCTCGACTGCGCGCACGGCGCCACCTACCAGGTGGCACCGAAGGTCTTCCGCGACCTCGGCGCGGAGGTGTCGACCATCGGCGCCGAGCCGGACGGCCTCAACATCAACCGCGGCGTCGGCTCCACCGACCCGGAATCGCTGGCCCGCACCGTCGTCGAGCGCGGCGCCGACCTCGGCATCGCCTTCGACGGCGACGGCGACCGCGTGCGCGTCGTCGACCGCGACGGCACGGTCACCGATGGCGACGACATGCTCTACGTGATCGCCCGGCACTGGAAGACGAAGGCCGCGCTCCCGGGCCCGGTCGTCGGCACGCTGATGAGCAATTACGGCCTCCAGCGCGCGCTGAAACAGCTGGACATCCCCTTCGTGCGCGCCAACGTCGGCGACCGCTACGTTCTCCAGCAGCTCAAGGAACACGGCGGCGTGCTGGGCGGCGAGACGTCGGGCCACATCCTCTGCCTCGACCGCTTCACCACCGGCGACGGCGTGGTGGCCGCCCTGGCGCTGCTCGAGGCGCTGGCGGAATCCGGCGAAACCTTCGCCGAGGCGCGTGCCGGCCTGGTAAAGCTGCCGCAGACCATGGTCAACGTCCGCGTCCAGGGGGCGAAGGAAGCGTTGAAGTCCGACGCGGTGAAACAGGCGCTGGCGGAGGTCGAAACCGCGCTGGAAGGCCGCGGCCGGGTCGTCCTGCGGGCCTCGGGCACCGAGCCGCTGGTCCGCGTCACGATCGAGGCCGCCGACGCGGCCGAGGTCGACCGTCTGGCGGGGCAGCTGGCCGAGGCCGTAAAATCGGCGGCCCAGGCGACGGCCTGACCCACGAGCGAGCGTCCGGCGCGATTCACGCGCCGGCCTCGTCACGCTGCCACGCAGGTACATCATGAAGACGGTTCCCACCCTCGATATCCGCCGCTACGACACCGATCGCGAGGCCTTCGTCGCCGAGATCGGCGCCGCCTACCGCGAATTCGGTTTCTGCTGCATCAGCGGTCACGGCATTCCGAAGGAAGCCATCGACGGCGCGTACGACGCGTTCAAGGCCTTCTTCGCGCTGCCCGACGACACCAAGCGCAAGTACCACATCCCGGGCGGTGGCGGCGCGCGCGGCTACACGCCGTTCAAGGTGGAGACCGCGAAGGACAGCAAGTTCGCCGACCTCAAGGAGTTCTGGCACATCGGCCGCGAGATCCCGCGCGATTCGAAGTACGCCGACGTGATGCCGCCGAACGTGTGGCCGTCGGAAGTGCCGGCGTTCAAGGACAAGGGTTACGGCATCTACCAGCAGCTCGACCAGCTCGGCTCGCGCGTGCTGCGCGCGCTGGCGCTGCACATCGGCCTGCCGGAGAAGTTCTTCGACGACAAGATCGACTCGGGCAACTCCATCCTGCGCCCGATCCATTACCCGCCGATTCCCGAAGGCGACATCCCGAACGTACGCGCCGGCGCGCACGAGGACATCAACTTCATCACGCTGCTGGTCGGCGCGAGCACGGCCGGCCTGGAAGTGAAGACGCGCGAAGGCGAGTGGCTGCCGATCACCACCGAAGGCGACGCCATCGTGGTGAACATCGGCGACATGCTCCAGCGCCTCACCAACCACGTGTATCCGTCGACGACGCACCGCGTGACGAACCCGACGGACGGCGACGCCGCGCGCAAGCCGCGCTACTCCGTGCCGTTCTTCCTGCATCCGAACCCGGATGTCGTGCTCGACGTGCTGGAATCCTGCGTCACGCCGGACAATCCGAAGCGCTATCCGGAACCGATCACGGCGCACGAGTACCTGCAGGAACGCCTGCGCGAAATCAAGCTCATCTGACGCCTTCTTAGCGGGATATTCACCGGGCGGGTCGCAGCATCGATCCTCCCGGACCCTCTCCCGGAGCATCCCGTGAAGCCCTCCAGCCCGCCCGTGCGAGCCAAACGCTCGTCACCCCGGAAAACGTCGACGCGGTCGGCGGCGCAGCGCGCCCGTCGCCAGCGCACGATGAAGGCGCGCGGCCGCGCCTGAACCAGCCATCTCGACCGCTAGGGTGCCACCAGATCCCCAGCCTCCGCCCGATCCCCGCGATGCAGCCACGGATGAGCGAACACGGCGATCAGGATGATCGCGACACCCGTGTAGAACGTCCATCCCAGCTCCCGCTGCTCGCCGAGCAGCGGAATCGCCAGTACGATCGCATAGACCGGCTCGAGGTTCGTCACCATCTGCGTGGCGAAGGCGGACAGGTGGCGCAACGCGGACAGCGCCAGCGCGAAGGGCAGCAGGGTGCAGCCATAGGCGAGCACGAGCAGCAAAGCGCCGTCGTGGGCGTCCGGAAGCGGAAAGGCGGGCGCGGCGATGAAGGGCGCAAGCAAGGTCAGAAATACGGTACCGGTGCCGAGTTCGACACAGGTGACGGTCAGCGCGTCGGCGCGATCGACGAGCCGCTTGTTCAACGCGCTGAAGAACGCCACGAAGAGCGCCGACAGCACGCCGATCGCGAGACCGAGCCGCATCTCGCCCGGCAGCCCGCCGGCCACGAGCGCGACACCAGGCACCACCGCCGCGCCGATCATCAGTTCGCGCGGATCGAAGCGGCGCCCCGCGATCCAGGGCTCCACCAGGGCGAGGAACACCGGGCAGAGCGCGATGCACGTGGCCGCCACCGAGGCGTTGGCGAGCTTGATGGCGCCGTAGAAGGTGAGCCAGTGCAGCGCGACGATGACGCCGATGCCGGCGTAGGAGAACAGCAGACGCGCCGGCATGGCACGCAGGCCGCGCCAGACGCGCGGCACGCAGAGCAGCGTGCCCGACACCAGCAACATGCGCCACCAGACCAGCGGCAACGCGGGCAGGGCGATCAGCTTGCCGAGGATGGCCGTGAAGCCCCAGAGCAGGACGCAGAAATGGATTTGCCAGTGGGCGATGCGGGAAGGCGACATGCGGGGAAGATTGCCCGAACGTCGTCATACCCACCAGCGGTCTGTGGGAGCGGACCTGGCCGCGACAGCTCTTGGGGCCATGCGCGACGGGGCCTGTTGCTCTTCGCGAACACCTGTCGCGGCCAGGTCCGCTCCTACGGCATCCCCTAGCGCGCCGACTTACCCGCCGGCGGCGCCTTCGGCGGGCTGCGCTTCAGATCGTCGAGCAACGGCTTGCACTGCGTGGCGTCGGCCTTGCCGCTCTCCGGCACGGCCAGCGCGCCCAGTGCCGCCACGGGGGCCGCGAACACCGCGAGGGCCGCGGCGCCGCCCGCGCGCAGGATCAACGGACCGGCATGCACGCCCGGCGCGGGATTCTTGAACGTGCCATGCACGTACAGTGGCGAGCGCAGCGAGAACAGGCGGAAACCCTTGGTGTGCGGCACGATGTCGAGATCGAGCTTCTCGTCGCGGAAGTTCACGTTGCCCGTCACGTTGATCAACGCCTTCTCGGTGTCGAACGCGAACAGACGCGATTCCATGACGCCGTCCGTCGCCACCAGATCGGCCGCCATGCAGTTGATCTTCACCACGTCGTCGCCGAACAGCTTCGTCACCGCGTAGCTGCCCACGTTGAGGCCGGCCAGCTCCAGCAGCGAGCCGCTGATGGCGCCGTCGTTGATCAGCAGCTTCACCTCGCCGTTCGAGGAGCCGAGCAGCGCGGCCGGCGAATTGCCGACGGCGGTCAGGGACGCGTCGCCGTTGAGCTCGCCGAAGCTCGTCTGCATCGGCGCGAACGTGGGGAACAGCTCCTTCAGCTTGAGGTGTCGCGCGCCGAGGTTGAAGCCGCCGCGCATCGGCGTCTTCGAACCGTCGAGGCGCATGTTGCTGCCCACCGTGCCGCCGGCGACGCCGAATTTCAGCGGGTCGAGCGTGAGCACCGCATCCTTCATGATCAGGTGCGTGGACACGTTCTCGAACGGCAGCCGTTCGCCGTGGACGATCTTGACGCCGGTAAACGTGACATCGGCATCCATCGCGTTCCAGCGATCCGTCTTGAACGGCTCGACGGGCAGCACCTTGTCGGGCGGCTGCTTCAACGCGTCGCCGCGCTCCGCCTTCTCCTCGTCCGAGCCGCCGCCCACCAGCGGCGCCAGGTCGGCGAACAGCAGCTGGTTCGACTTCAGATTGCCGCTGAGCTTCGGCCGCGCGCCGCCGGTGTCGAAGGTAAGGCTGCCGCCAAGATCGCTGCCGCCGACGCGCCCGGTGAAGTTCTCGTACGTGAACACGCTGGCGCCCTTCTTCAGGTTCGCCTTGAGATGCCCCTCGGTCGCGAAGGGCGGCGTATCCGGCAGCGTGACGCCGGTGAGGTCGTAAAGATGCGACATGCTCGTGCCCGAGAACCACAGGCGCACGTCGAGGGCGCCCATGTTGACCGGGTCGGTCAGCGTGCCGACGAAGGCGATATGCGTGTCGCCGAAGCGCGCATCGGCCTGGACCGGGAAGGGGCGAGCGGCATCGCGAAGCGCGAGCACCCCGCCGGTCCGCGCCTTGGCGGAGACGGTCGACTTCTTGTAGGTGCCCTTGGCGTCCCATGCGAACTGATAGACCTGGCTCTTCTTGGTCTGGTCCTGACGGTCCTTCTCGTCGGCGTCGCTCTTCGCCATCGTCTTCGCGCTGGCACCGGTCGTCTTCTTCGCCTGCGCGCGGGCATCCTTCTCCTGCTGCGCCATGATCTCGTCGAACGGAATGCCCTTGCCCAGCGGCGTCACGTCGATACCCATGACGATCTGGTTCGTCGCGTCGGAGAAATCGATGTGCCCCTTGTCGAACGCGATCGCGTTGAGTTCGAGCTGCCACTCGGACGGGCCCGTGCTCTCGGGGAGCTTGAACGTCCAGGTGTTGTCGCCGTTCTTCGCGCGCTGCAGCGCCATGCGCGGCTGGCCGAGGCGAATCTCGGGCACGACGATGCGGTGTGCGATGAGCGGGAAGGGCGACAGCCGGAACTGGATCGTCTCCAGCGTGGCGAAGTGCTTGTCCTTCGCCCAATCGGGGTTCGCCACCGTGATGTCGCGCGCGGTGAAATGCGGCCAGGGAATCAGGCCGACCAGACCGCCTTCACCGGGCTCGCGCGACCAGCTCGCGGAGAGGTCGCCGTTGATCGCGAAGGGCCGCCCGATCGCCTCGGACACCTTTTCGTTGATGGTCGGCTTCAGCCGGTTCCAGTCGAAGAAGGCGATGAACAGAATGACCGCCACGACGAGCAGGACGACGATCCCGAGAACCCACGCCAGAATTTTCCTGCCACGCCGCATCGTGCCGCTCCCGATCCCATAACGCGCATAGGGTTAACGCGCGAGCCGCCAAGGTTATGTGTTCATGAGCGTGGCGCGATTAAGCGACGTGCAGGGAGTGTGTAGACCGTCCCACATGCCCAACGCACGATCGCCGATACGATCGGCTCCCACCCCTGCCTTGCTACCGAAGGGTGGGAGCCGATCGCATCGGCGATAACCGAGGGCGAGCGAGGCGGCGAGATACGGTGCGGCGAACCGTCAATCCGCCTGCCAGTAACCGGTGGCCTTGACCCAATCCTTGTCGATGCCGCGGGTCTCGACGAGCAACGACCGCAATGCCCGCGCTCGCTTCGACTCGGTGGCGACCCACCAGAACGTATCGCCCGGAGGGATCGGCAGCCTGGCGAGCGCCTCGTCGAGCGTCGGCGACTCGCCGGGTACGAACCAGCGCACGTCGCGTGCGAGGGTCTGGCGTTCGGCGGGGGATGCGACCTCGACGAACACGGTGACCTTCCGGCTCGCCGGCATCTCCTCCAGCCATCGCCCGATCGCGGGCAAGGCCGTCGCATCGCCCAACAGCACGTAATGGTCGTAATCGTCGGGCACGACCATCGATCCACGGGGGCCGCCCACGTGCAGCACGTCACCGGGTCGGGCCGTTTCGGCCCAGCTCGACGCCGGGCCGTCACCATGGATGACGAAGTCGATGTCGAGTTCGTTGGCGATGGGATCGTGACGGCGCGGCGTGTAATCGCGCGAGGGCGAGTGCTCGCCGTCCGCGTACACCGGTCCGTTGTCGCCGAACGTCGGCAGGTTCAGGGAGCCGTCCGAGGTGGCGAAGAACAGCTTCACATGGTCGTCCGGCGCGGCGGAAACGAAGCCTTCGAGATCGGGTCCCGTCAGCGTCACGCGGACCATGTGCGGCGTGAGGTTCTCCACCCGCGCCACCTCGAGCCGACGCATCTTCAGGGGATGGCGTACGCGGGTGATCGCATGGCGTTCCGTCATGGCTGGCGCTCTCCCACGGCTTTGGCGGCGGCGTCGACGAGCTTCGCGACGCGCGCGATCTCCGCGGCGTCCCACGCCTTGTGATGGTTGATCAGCTGGTACTTCAGGCGGTGCATGGCCTCGCGCACCTCTTCCGGCACGCTCATGCGGCGCATGTGGCGCGACATCACCTGCAGCCGCTCGGTCAGGGCCTCGAGGCTGTCGCGGTTCTCGGCGAGAAAGGCGCGGCCGGCATCGGTGATCGCGTAGAGCTTCTTGCCGCCCGTCTCGGCTTCCACCCGGGCATAGCCGAGCTCCTCGAGCATCGTCAGGGTGGGGTAGATCGCGCCGGGGCTCGGGCTGTACTGGCCGTCGAACATCTCCTCGATGGTGCGGATCAGCTCGTAGCCGTGGCGGGGCTGCTCCTCGATGAGGGCCAGGAGCAGGAGCCGCAGATCGCCGGTGCCGAACATCCGTCCGCCGAACCGGCCGCCACCGCGACCGCCGCGGCCGCCTTCGCGGTCGTCGAATTCGAAGGGACTGCCGCCGAAGCGGCCGCCACCGCGACCGATCGCGTGCATCTGCTCGTGGAGGCGGTGCCGCGCGTGGTGGAAAAAGTGCATGGGCATACTCCGATATATCGTACGTAGTGCACGTACGATATATCGCAAGTAACAGTCACGCAAGAGGGGTGGAGGAGGGCCTCAGCCGAACGTGAAGGTGAACGCGTGGAAATTCGCCTTGGGAATGCGGATCGTCAGCACGTGGTCCTTGTAGTCGTTGGCGGTATACAGCGTGTACAGCTGCGAGGCCTGGATCGTGACGGGCGCCTGCGGCTTGCCGTCCACCAGCACCTCCACGGTCACCGGATCGTTCGCGCTGGCCACCATGTGGACCTTCTTCGCCTTGAAGTGCAGGCGGATCTCACCGGACGGGCCTTCCAGCGTCGCGTTCTGCCGGCCGATCTCCCAGCGGCCCACGAGCGCGAACTTGTTCAGGTCGAGGCGCGACGGGGCGGTGAAGTCGCGCGTGCCGCCGCGGGAACCCTCGGGGCTGGCGTTGTTCTGGCTGCGGTCGCTGCCGAAGTACATCTCCGGCGAACCCAGCTGCGTGAAGTCGGGGGCGTCCTTGTCCTCGCCCGCGGCCGCGGCGTCGAGGCGCGGCAGGCCGAGCAGGGTGCGGATCGCGTTCTCCATCTCGGCGTAGTTGCCCTCGCCGAAGTGATGGGCGACGACGTTGCCGCGCTGGTCGACGAGGTACTCGGCGGGCCAGTACTGGTTGTCCCAGGCGTCCCAGGTGGCTAGGTCGTTGTCCTGCGCCACGGGGTAGTGGATGTTGTACCGCTTGATGGCGTCGCGGACGTTGCCTTCCTGCTTCTCGAACGGGAATTCCGGCGAATGCACGCCCACGACGACCAGGCCCTTGTCCTTGTACTGGTCGTACCAGCGGGTCACGTGGGGCAGGGTGCGCAGGCAGTTGATGCAGGAATAGGCCCAGAAATCGATCAGCACGACCTTGCCGCGCAGCTGCTTCATGGTCAGCGGCTTCGAGTTCTGCCAGGTGGCGATGCCGGCGAACTCCGGCGCGGTCTGCGCCGCGGCGGCAGGGCGCGCCAGTCCCAGCGCCGTGGCGGCGAGGGCGACGACGAGGAAGGCGGAACGGAACGGGTGGCGCATGGAGACTCCAGGGTTCTGGCGGGTACGGAAGAAGACCGGACGGGGCAGCGGCACCTTACACGCCCGGGTGCGTTAAAATCGTGGTCTTTGCCAGCCTCGCGAGCCAGCCGTAGCGCCATGACCTCGATCAAGCAGGACGACCTCATCACCAGCGTCGCCGACGCCCTCCAGTACATCTCGTACTACCACCCGGTGGATTACATCCGGAACCTCTCGGCCGCGTACGACCGCGAGGAATCCCCGGCGGCGAAGGACGCCATCGCCCAGATCCTGATCAATTCGCGCATGTGCGCCGAGGGCCACCGGCCGATCTGCCAGGACACCGGCATCGTCACCGTGTTCCTCAAGATCGGCATGAACGTGCGCTGGGACGACGCCACCATGGGCGTCGAGGACATGGTCAACGAGGGCGTGCGCCGCGCGTATAACCACCCGGACAACAAGCTGCGCGCCTCGGTGCTCGCCGATCCGGCGGGCAAGCGCATGAACACGCGCGACAACACGCCGGCCGTGGTGAACGTCTCGGTGGTGCCGGGCGACAAGGTCGACGTCATCGTCGCCGCCAAGGGCGGCGGCTCCGAAGCGAAGTCGAAGTTCGCGATGCTCAACCCGTCCGACTCCATCGTCGACTGGGTGCTGAAGACCGTGCCGACGATGGGCGCCGGCTGGTGCCCGCCGGGCATGCTCGGCATCGGCATCGGCGGTACCGCCGAGAAGGCGATGCTGCTGGCGAAGGAAGCGCTGATGGAACCGATCGACATCGTCGACCTGATCGCGCGCGGCCCGTCGAACCGCGCGGAGGAACTGCGCCTCGAGCTCTACGAGAAGGTCAACGCGCTCGGCATCGGCGCGCAGGGCCTGGGTGGCCTCACCACCGTGCTTGACATCAAGGTGAAGGATTACCCGACGCACGCGGCGAACCTGCCCGTGGCGATGATCCCGAACTGCGCCGCCACGCGCCACGCGCACTTCGTGCTCGACGGCTCCGGTCCGGTCGCGCTCGATCCGCCGTCGCTGGAAGACTGGCCGAAGCTCACGTACGACGCCTCGAAGGGCCGTCGCGTGGACCTCGACACGATCACCCGCGAGGACGTGCAGAGCTGGAAGCCGGGCGAGACGATCCTGCTCAACGGCAAGCTGCTGACGGGCCGCGACGCCGCGCACAAGCGCATGATCGACATGCTCAACCGCGGCGAAACGCTGCCCGTCGATTTCACGAACCGCTTCATCTACTACGTCGGTCCGGTCGATCCGGTGCGCGACGAGGTCGTTGGTCCGGCCGGCCCGACCACGGCCACGCGCATGGACAAGTTCACGCGCCAGATGCTGGAGACGACGGGCCTGCTGGGCATGGTCGGCAAGTCCGAGCGCGGTCCGGCCGCGATCGAGGCGATCCGCGACAACAAGGCCGTGTACCTGATGGCCGTCGGCGGCTCGGCGTACCTCGTCTCCAAGGCGATCAAGGCCTCGCGCGTGCTCGCGTTCGAAGACCTCGGCATGGAGGCGATCTACGAGTTCGAGGTCAAGGACATGCCGGTGACGGTCGCGGTCGACAGCGCCGGCACGTCGGTGCACGAGACGGGCCCGAAGGAGTGGCGCTCGAAGATCGGGAAGATCCCGGTCGTGGTCGTGTAACGGAATCGCCGATACGATCGGCTCCCACTCGGTAGGTGGGAGCCGATCGTATCGGCGATCCTACGAAGCGAGGCGCCAGGTGTGCCTTGCGATCTGTTCGTCCTCTTCCGTCGCGATCACGCGAACCTCGAAGTCGCCGAACCACTGCAGTCCCGCCAGGATCGCTTCCCGCGTGGCCGCGTCGTTCTCCCCGATGCCACCGGTGAACACCAGCAGGTCGAGCCCGCCCAGCGACGCCACCATCGCCGCGACGTGCTTGCGTGCGACATGCACGAACACGTCGCGCGCCAGTTTCGCCGCCGCGTCGTGCGACTCGCGCAGCTTGCGCATGTCGCTGATGCCGCCCGAAAGTCCCTTCAGGCCCGACTCTCGGTCGACCAGCAACTCGAGGCGTTTCGCGTCGTAGCCGCGTTCGCGCATCAGGTACAGCAACACGCCGGGATCCAGATCGCCCGGCCGCGTGCCCATCACGATGCCGCCCGTGGGCGTCAGACCCATCGTCGTATCCACCGATTCGCCATCACGCACCGCGCACAGGCTCGCGCCGTTGCCCAGGTGCGCGATCACGACGCGCGGTGGTATCGACGGCCCCAGCTTCCGCACGATCGATTCGTACGACAGCCCGTGGAACCCGTACCGCTCGATACCGCCCTCGCGAAGATCCGCGGGAAGGGGCAGGGCGCGCGCGACGACGGGCATGGTGGCGTGGAACGCCGTGTCGAAACAGGCGACCTGCGGCGCATCGGGGAATGCCTTGCGCGCCCGCTTCACCATCTCGACCGCCGGGGGAACGTGCAACGGCGCGAACGCCTTCGCCTCTTCCAGGTGCGCCATCAGGGCATCGTCGATACGCGCATGCCGGCGGATGTTCGGCCCGCCATGCACGAGTCGGTGACCGACGGCGTCCGGCGTGGGCAGCGAACGCGTGCGCAGGGCATCGACGATCGCCGCCACCGGGTCCGCGTCACCGCCCGGCGCGTCGGTCTGGTCGGCGAAGAGTGCCTCGCACGCGTCGCCTTCCACACGATAGAGCCCGTATTTCAGCGACGACGAGCCCGTGTTGAGGGCCAGCACGTGCCCGGCGCGACTCACGAGGCCTCCTCGGCCTTCCACTGCCAGTCGCGCACGTCGGGCAGGTCCTGCCCATGTTCGCTGACGTAGAGCTTGTGCCGCTCGATGTCCGACCAGTAGCGCTGCGCCGCCTTTTCGCGTTCGCCCGCCAGGCGCGGGATGCGGTTGATCGCGTCGAGCGCGAGCTGGAAGCGGTCCATGTTGTTCAGCACCATCATGTCGAGCGCGGTGGTGGTCGTGCCTTCTTCCTTGTAGCCGCGCACGTGGATGTTGTCGTGGTTGTGCCGGCGATAGGTCAGCTTGTGGATGATGCCGGGGTAGCCATGGAAGGCGAAGATCACCGGACGATCCTTCGTGAACAGGCCGTCGAACTGCTCGTCGTCCATGCCGTGCGGATGTTCGTCGGGCGTTTCCAGCGACATCAGGTCGACCACGTTGACCACGCGGATGCGGATGTCGGGCACGTACTCGCGCAGCAGCATCACCGCGGCGAGCGTCTCCACCGTCGGCGCGTCGCCCGCGCAGGCCATGACCACGTCGGGATCGTCTCCGCCGCGTCCTGCCCATTCCCAGATCCCCGCGCCGGCCGTGCAATGGCGCACGGCGCTCTCCATGTCCAGCCACTGCCAGTCGGGCTGCTTGCCGGCCACGATCACGTTGACGTAATGGCGGCTGCGCAGGCAATGGTCGGCGACCGAGAGCAGGCAATTCGCGTCCGGCGGAAGGTAGACGCGCACGATCTCCGATTTCTTGTTGGCGACGTGGTCGATGAAGCCCGGATCCTGGTGCGAGAAGCCGTTGTGGTCCTGGTGCCACACGTGCGAACTCAGCAGGTAGTTCAGCGACGCGATCGGCGGGCGCCATGCCATCTTGCGCGTCACCTTCAGCCACTTCGCGTGCTGGTTGAACATGGAATCGATGATATGGATGAAGGCCTCGTAGCACGAGAAGAAGCCATGCCGGCCCGTCAGCAGGTAGCCCTCGAGCCAGCCCTGGCACTGGTGTTCGCTCAGCACCTCCATCACGCGCCCGGCCGGCGAGAGGTTCTCGTCGACGCTTTCCGTTTCGGCCAGCCATGTCTTGCCACTGGCTTCGTACACCGCCTCGAGCCGGTTCGAGGCCGTCTCGTCGGGGCCGAACAGGCGGAAGGTCTCCATGTTCTGCCGCATCACCTCGCGCAGGAAACGGCCCAGTACGCGCGTCGCCTCCGCCTTGTGATCGCCGGGTGTCTTCACGTCCTCGGCGAAACCGCGGAAGTCGGGCATGTGCAGGGGCTTCAGCAGCAGCCCGCCGTTCGCGTGCGGGTTCATGCCCATGCGCCGGCGCCCCGTCGGAGCGAGCGAGGCGAACTCCTCGCGGAAGCGGCCGCGCTCGTCGAAGAGCTCCTCCGGCTCGTAGCTCTTCATCCAGCGCTCGAGGATCGCCACGTGTTCGTCGTTCTCGAACTTCGCGATCGGCACCTGGTGTGCGCGCCACGTGCCTTCCACGGGCTTGCCGTCGACCTCCTTCGGCCCGGTCCAGCCCTTGGGGCTGCGGAACACGATCATGGGCCAGCGCGGACGCGTGGCCGCGTCGGCGTCGCCGCCGCGCGCCTTGTCCTGGATGCGGCGGATCTCGTCGAGGCAGCGGTCGAGCGCGGCGGCGAAGGCCTGGTGCATCGGTTCGAACTCGTGGCCTTCGACGAAGTGCGGCTCGTAGCCGTAGCCGCGCATGAGGTCGCGCAGCTCGTCGGGCTCGATGCGCGCGAGCACGGTGGGGTTCGCGATCTTGAAGCCATTGAGGTGCAGGATCGGCAGCACCGCGCCGTCGCGGGCGGGATTGAGGAACTTGTTCGAGTGCCAGCTCGTCGCGAGCGCGCCGGTCTCGGCCTCGCCGTCGCCGACGATGCACGCGACGACGAGTTCCGGATTGTCGAAGGCCGCGCCGTACGCGTGCGAGAGGGAATAACCGAGCTCGCCGCCTTCATGGATCGAGCCCGGCGTTTCCGGGGCCACATGACTCGGGATGCCGTACGGCCACGAGAATTGCCTGAACAGCTCGCGCATGCCGGCCGCGCTGCGATCGATGTGCGGATAGACCTCGGTGTACGAGCCTTCGAGGTACGTGTGCGCGACGAGGCCGGGTCCACCGTGGCCCGGGCCGATCACGTAGATCATGTCGAGGTCGCGTTCGACGATCGCCCGGTTCAGGTGCGTGTAGATGAAGTTGAGTCCGGTCGTCGTTCCCCAGTGACCGAGCAGGCGATGCTTGATGTGCTCCTTGCCCAGCGGCTCCTCGAGCAGCGGATTGTCGCGCAGGTAGATCTGGCCGACGGAGAGATAGTTCGCGGCGCGCCAGTAGGCGTGCATGCGGCGCAGCAGATCGGGCGCAAGCGGATCGGTCATGGGGCATTCCAGGCGACGAGGTCGCCCTTCAGCCTAGGCCCGGGCGGATTCGCCTGGCGTGAAAGAACGTCGCGCCGCTTGGCGGGTCATTCCGCCGAGCCGAGTTCCCGCGTGTTTCGCTCCATCACCTTCATCGCGTCCTCGGCCTGGCGCTGCGTGCCGTGGCGGGACGCATCCGAACGCGATTCCTGCAGGCGCGCGCGTTCGGCGAGCTCGCGCGAGATCGTCGGCGAGGGCAGGTCGTTCCGGGGGCGCGTCGCGACGACGGGCGGTGTGGTGGCGGCTGGGGCCGGAGCGGCCGGAGGAGCGGCCGGCGTCGCGGCGACGGGCGGTGGCGTCGCCGTGACCCGCGTCATCGCGCGCCACACGAACAGGCCGAGCAGGCAGACCACCACCGCGGCGACGATCGAGGGAAGCAGCCAGGGCCGGTCGTGACGGGACGTCGGGACACGTGCGGCCTTCTCCTTGCGTGCCGGCGTCTCGTTGGCGGCGACGTGCGAGGTCACGCCGGTCGCCGGACCGTCGAGCTTCAGCATCACGCGCAGCACGTCGCCGTCGATCAGCTGCAGCCGTGGCTGGCGAAGCTGCACCGTGCGCGCGTCGCCGCTGAAGGTGCCGCGCGTGACGAGGATGCCGCCCGATGCGCCTTCGTTGAGCATCGTCGCGAGGAGTTCGTTGACGTCCTGCACCTGCACTTCGCTGGCGTCCCACTGGCGGCACTGGAGGATGGTGACCTCGTTGCCGCGGCGCATGCGCAGGTCGAGGCTCGCGCCCAGCGCCTTGAGGGATTTCGGACGGGAGTCGTATTCGACACGCCAGCCCTGCTCGCGGTAGTGCTCGGCGAGCAGGTGCTCGAACGTATGCCAGCTCATGCGCGCCAGGGCATCCGTGCCGACAGGTGGGTGCGATCGCGCGTCGAACATGAGGTGGCGGGATTCCAGACGTACAGGCGCCAGATGATAGCGGGGTTGGCGGCGACGCGCTCCCGGCCGCGCATCCGTCCCTTCACATTCCTGACTTTCTTGCCGCATATGCACATGCCCGGTACATTGGGAGGTCGAGTCAGGGGAAATCGGGGAAAGACAGGTGTTGAAGCATGTAATCGTCGCCTCCGCGGCGCTGGCGCTGGCCGGTTGTGGCGGCCGCGCGATGATCGAAAGCGACATGAGCCGCGCGGTGTCGGCAAGCCCATCGTCGCCGTGGCTGACCGTGGAAAACCCGGGCGCGCGGGTGCTGACCGTGGCGGGCCTCGAATCGAAGGAAAAGGTGCAGGTCACGCCGGACATCGCCAGCGTGGTCGAAGCGCGCCTGCGCACGGCGCTGCAGCCGAAGTATTTCACCGACCTCATCATCAACTGCCGTGGGCTCGAGGTCCTGGTCGGCGCGAAGGCCGACGCCGAGCCGCCGTCGCTGGACATCGACATGGCGATCGACTGCCGCATCGTGGCGCGCGGGCTGATCGCCGCGAAGTCGTATCGTCTCCACGCATCGCGGAAGCTGGACCCGGCCTCGCCCCGGCTCGATGTCGCGGTGCCGACGCTGATCGATGCCGCCTCGGCCGATCTGGCCGAGCGTCTCTGGACCGACGTCCTCGGTACGGGCGTGAAGCGCTAGCCTGGCGCCAGGTGGTCGCCGGGGCGCCTGCTCAGGCCTCCGCGACCGCCACGGCGGTGCGCAGCTCGTCCCGGCAGGCCACGAGCCTCTCCTGGCCGAAGCCGAGCGTGGCGTGCGCCAGCAGCACCGCCTCGGGATCCGCCGCGCCGCGTTCCGTCAGCACGTCCAGCATCGCCACGCGGCTGGCGGCGAGCAGCGCCCGCCCCAGCGGGGTTCGCGCGCCCGCATCGGCCGGATCCGCGCGCTCCGCCAGCGCCTGCACCACACGCGAGGGAAAGCTCCAGTGCCGCGCCGCGTGCAGCGACAGGCGTTCGATCTGTTGCCCTATCGCCGCCATGAACGGACGGCTGTACGCCAGACCGGCCGCGCCGGGCACGTTGGCGACCTCGCGGATGATCGATTGCGCGCCCGCCTGACTAGCGATGCCGGCGAGGAACGCCTCGAAGGGGTCGCACACGCCACGGCTCAGAAACGCACAGGCCCGCGCGCAGCGTTCCGCGTGTTCCCACAGCCGCTCGCCGGCGTCGCGCCCCAGCGGGCCGTCGTCCGTGCGCAGGATCGGTCGCATCACCATCTGCATCACCACGCGGCGCAGGCCGTCGTGGCCCATGATCGCGATGGCCTGGGGCAGGCCCGAAACGGGCCGCGCCGTGCGGAAGTAGGCGCTGTTCGCCACCCGGAGCACTTCGCCGACGAGGACGGTGTCGCGCGAGATCTGTTCGGCCAGCGCGCGATTGTCGGCATCGTCGTTGCGCAGCGAGCGCATCAGCTGCGGCACGACCGCGGGCAGCCGGGGCAGGGTGGCGACGTCGAAGCGCTCGCTGCCGAAGGCGTCGCGCACGCGGCGCAGCACGTTCTGTTCGGCGGGCGTCAGGCCCGGGTCGCGCGCGGGACCGATGCCGAACACGAGGCGATAGAAGCGATCTTCGATCTCGTCGCCCGTGAGGGCGCCAGGCGGTGCGTCGGACGGTTTGGGCACGAATGGCGCGGCATCGGGTAGCGACAGGCGCGCCGATGCGTCGGCGGACCGCGCTCGCGCACCTCCGAACCACTTCCTGAAGAACCGGCCGATCACGTGTGGCTCCGCGTTGGGATGGGGACGATGCGGCAGTATATGCCCCATGGTGGGTCGAAACGATTGGCGAGGCGTGTCGCCTGTCGGCGGACCGGACGGCCGTAAGATACCGACATGACCCATCACCCCACGAGCCGCATCGTCCTGCCTCCCGGCGGCTGGGCGTCCGTCCTCGATTTCCTTTGCGAGCGCTTCGCCACAATCGATCGCGCGACGTGGATCGACCGGATGGAGCGCGGCACCGTCACGGCCGACGGGCAGACGGTGTCGCGCACGTCACCCTATCGCCCGGGCGCGGTCGTGGCCTACCGGCGCGAGGTGCCCGACGAACCACGCATCCCGTTCGACGAATCGATCGTCTTCATGGACGACGACCTCGTCATCGCCGACAAGCCGCACTTCCTTCCCGTCATGCCGGCCGGTCGTCATGTCGAGGAGACGCTGTCGGTCAGGCTCATGCGCCGCCTGGACAATCCGGACCTCGCCGCGCTTCATCGACTGGACCGCGGCACCGCGGGCCTCGTGGTCTTTTCCGCGCGTCCCGCGAGCCGCGACGCGTACACGCGCCTGTTCCGGGAGCGCGCCATCGTGAAAATCTACGAAGCGATCGCGCCGCCGATGCCGGGGCGTGACTTCCCCTTCGTCCACGCATCGCGCCTGGAACGCGCCGAGCCATTCTTCCGCATGCGCGAGGTGTCCGGCGAGCCGAACGCGCGAACGTGTGTCGACGTCATCGAGCGCGGCGAGCGTCACTGGCGTTACCGCCTGGAGCCCGCGACCGGTCGCAAGCATCAGCTTCGCGTGCACATGGCCAGTCTGGGCGCGCCGATCCTCGGCGACCGCACCTATCCCAGGCTGCGCGACGACACGGGCGATTACGGCGATCCGCTGCGCCTGCTCGCGCGCGAGTTGCGCTTCGTCGACCCGCTCAGCGGCGAGCCCCGCCACTTCCGCAGCGGACGAAGCCTCGACCTTTGACGCTTGCAGGCGCAAACTATGCGCCTCTCAGCCGCGCGTCCCCGATGACTTCCGCACCAGGCTTCCGCACCGTCGCCCTGATCATCGCGAGCGCGATGTTCATGGAGCAACTGGACGGCACCATCCTGGCGACGGCGCTGCCGTCGATGGCGCAGTCGTTCGACGTGTCACCCCTGCACATGAGCGTGGCGCTCACGTCGTACATGCTGAGCCTGGCCGTGTTCATTCCTGCCAGCGGCGCCATCGCCGATCGCTACGGCTCGCGCAACGTCTTCCGTGCCGCCATCGCGCTGTTCACCCTCGGCTCCATCCTCTGCGGCGTCTCCGGCAACCTACCGCTGCTCGTGGCCTCGCGCCTGCTGCAAGGCATCGGCGGCGCGATGATGGTGCCCGTCGGGCGCCTCGTGCTCCTGCGTTCCGTGCCGAAATCCGAGCTGGTCTCGGCGATGTCGTGGCTGCTGGTGCCCGCGCTGATCGGTCCGGTGGTCGGGCCGCCGCTGGGCGGTTTCATCGTCACTTGGGTGTCGTGGCGCTGGATCTTCTACATCAACGTGCCCATCGGCCTCGCGGGGATGTGGCTCGCCACGAAATACATTCCCGACGTGCGCCTGCCGGACAAGGTGCGGTTCGACCGGCTCGGTTTCGTGCTGTCCGGCGTCGCGTTGTCATGCCTGGTGTTCGGTCTCGAAATGGTCAGCCACGGCACGGCGTCGTCGAACCTTTCGGCCCTGCTGATCGTCGGCGGGTTGCTGGTGGGCGCCTTGTACGTATGGCATTCGCGCCGCGTGCCGAACCCGATCCTCGACCTGTCGCTGATGCGCTTCACCACGTTCCGTCTTTCGGTGGTGGCCGGCTCGCTCACGCGCATCACCGCCGGCGCGGTGCCGTTCCTGCTGCCGCTGATGATGCAGCTCGGATTCGGCCTCTCGGCCGCGCACAGCGGTGTCGTCACGTTCGTGTCCGCGCTGGGCGCGATGCTGATGAAGGCGACCGCCGCGCCGGTGCTGCGCCGTTGGGGATTCCGCGCCACGCTGATGTGGAACGGCGTGCTGTCGATGGTGTGCGTGGCGCTGTGCGCGGCGTTCCGCCCCGACTGGCCGCTGTGGACGATCTACACCGTGCTGCTGCTTTCGGGATTCTTCCAGTCGCTGCAGTTCAGCGCGTACAACACCGTGGCCTATGCGGATGTGCCGAGCGAGCGCTTCTCCAGCGCGACCAGTTTCTACACCACGTTCCAGCAGCTGATGCTGTCGCTGGGTATCTGCGTGGCGTCCGCCGCGCTGCATGTGTCCGTGGTGTGGAACGGGCACGCGAGCGCGCAGTTGCCCGACTTCAGCGCGGCGTTCCTGGTGGTGACGTTCGTGTCGCTGATCGCGGCACCGGTGTGCGCGCTGTTGCCCCGAAATGCCGGCGCGGAAATGAGCGGTCACAGGGCACGCTAGAAGGCGGTCGCGCGCGTGCCCGCTGCCGCGGGATCGCCGATACGATCGGCTCCCACCAGCCACCGCTCCCTACCGAAGGGTGGGAGCCGATCGTATCGGCGACGGGAGCGACGCTACAGAGGCAGCGCGAGCGGATACTTCACCCACGACCCCGCCACGCCCGGCATCGCGGCAAGGCGGCGGGCCTGCACGACGAACTCCGCGCGTGGCACTTCCACGGCGCCCATGCTGAGCAGGTGGCTGTTCGTCACCTGGGCATCGAGCAGCGGAAAGCCCCAGCCATGCAGCAGGTTGCACAGCGCCGCGAGCGCGACCTTCGACCCCCCGCTGCGCGCGCTGAACATCGACTCGCCGCAGAACAGCCTGCCGACGGCCACGCCGTAGATGCCGCCCACGAGCGACCCGCGATCCCACACCTCGACGCTGTGCGCGTGCCCGCGCCGGTGCAGTTCCTCGTACGCCGCGATCATGTCGTCGCCGATCCAGGTGCCGGGCTGGCCGTCGCGCGGCGCGGCGCACGCGTGCATCACCCGGCTGAACGACGTATCGGCCGTGACCTGCCAGTTCGAGTGGCGCAGCTGCTTGCGCAGGCTGCGACTGAGGTGCACGCCGTCGGTGCGGAAGACGCAGCGCGGATCGGGCGACCACCACAGGATCGGTTCATCGGCGTTGAACCACGGGAACACACCCTGACCGTAAGCCGCGAGCAGCCGCTCCGGCGAGAGGTCGCCGCCCCAGGCCAGCAGACCGTTCGGGTCCTGCAGGGCCGTCTCCGGATCCGGAAACAGGCTGACGCGCGTCCGGTGCAGTTGCGGCAGGCGAATCATCGATCGGCGTAAGGCGAGTGGGTCATGAGCTCCTCGCGATACGCCTCGCGATGGCGGGCCTCGTGCTCCAGCGCGTCCGCCACCGCGCGGCGGAAGCCTTCGTGGGCGATGTAATGCCGCGAGTGCGTCGGCGTGGGCAGGAAGCCGCGCGCGAGCTTGTGCTCGCCCTGTGCCCCGGGCTCGAAACGGGCGAGCCCTTCGCGAATCGCGTACTCGATGCCGCGGTAGTAGCACAGTTCGAAATGCAGACCCGATACCTCCACGCTCGCACCCCAATAACGTCCGTACAACGCACCGCCGCCACGGAGAAACAGCGCCATGGCGACGATGTCGTGCGAATCGCGCGCCAGTGCCACCTGCACATTCGAGCCGAGGGTGCGGCCGAGGTATTGGAAGAACCGCGCGGTCAGGGCCGCGTGGTTGCCTTTCATGTCGAACGTAAGCTCATACAGGGCGTGGATCTGCCGCCACTCGGTGTCGGACAGCTCGTCGCCGCCGCGCATCTCGATCGTGAGGCCCGACGCGTGCGCGCGTGCGCGCTCCTGCCGGATGTTCTTGCGCTTCTTCGCGGTGAGGGCGGCGAGGAAGGCGTCGAAGTCGGCATAGCCCCGGTTGTGCCAGTGGAACTGGTAGTCGGAGCGCGCGAGCCAGCGGTCGTCGAAGGCGTCGAGGTCGGCGTCGGCCAGGAAGTTGGCATGGATCGACGACAGCCCCAGGCGGTCGGCCTCGTCGACCAGCGCGGCCGTCAGGCGATTGCGGATCACCTCGGCGGCCGGTCCTTCCGGCACCAGCAGGCGCGGGCCGGGCACGGGCGAGTAGGGCGAGGCGACGAGCAGCTTCGGATAGTAGTCGCCACCGGCCCGCTCCCAGGCGGAAGCCCAGCTCCAGTCGAAGACGAACTCGCCGTGCGAGTTGCCCTTCAGATACGTGGGAGCGGCGGCGACCAGTCGGCCCTGTTCGAACAGGGCCAGGTGGTAGGGCTTCCAGCCGTAGTCCTCGCGCAGGCAGCCCCGGGACTCCAGGCCGCTCAGGAACGCGTGCGAGACGAAGGGGTTGCCGTCCGGGACGAGCGCATCCCAGTCGGCGGACGCGATGCCGCCGAGACCATCGAGGAAGCGGATGCCGTCCATGTAGCGGAACGCCCCGCGTGGGTCGCGGGGCGGTTCCCTCAGGCCAGCATGTTCTGCTGGTCGAGCCAGCGCTCGGCGTCGAGCGCCGCCATGCAGCCGAAGCCGGCGGAAGTGATCGCCTGGCGATACACGTGGTCGGCGACGTCGCCCGCGGCGAACACGCCCGGCACCGACGTGGCGGTGGCCATGCCGTTCAGGCCCGACTTGATCTGGATGTAGCCGTCGGTCATCTCGAGCTGGCCTTCGAAGATGCCCGTGGCCGGGGTGTGGCCGATGGCGACGAAGAAGCCCTGGACGTCGAGATCGCGCTTCGCGCCGGTGTTGACGTCCTCGACGCGCACGCCGTTGACGCCGGAATCGTCGCCCAGCACCTCGTCCACCTTGTGGTTCCAGAGCAGTTCGATCTTGCCGGCCGCGGCCTTCTCGAAGATCTTGTCCTGCTGGATCTTCTCGGCGCGCAGCTTGTCGCGGCGGTGGACGAGATAGACCTTGCGGGCGATGTTCGAGAGGTAGAGCGCCTCTTCGACGGCCGTGTTGCCGCCGCCGACGACCACGACGTCCTGGTCGCGGAAGAAGAAGCCGTCGCACGTGGCGCAAGCGGACACGCCGCGGCCCTTGAACTTCTCCTCGGAGGCGATGCCCAGGTACTTGGCCGTGGCGCCGGTGGTCACGATCAGGGCGTCGGCGGTGTACTCGCCGGCGTCGCCCTTGAGGCGGAACGGGCGGGTCTGCAGGTCGACGCTATGGATGTGGTCGAACACCATCTCGGTCTCGAAGCGCTCGGCGTGCTCGGCCATGCGGCGCATCAGTTCCGGGCCCTGCACCCCCTTCTCGTCGCCCGGCCAGTTGTCCACCTCGGTGGTGGTCATCAGCTGGCCGCCCTGCGCCAGGCCGGTCACCATGGTCGGCTTCAGGTTGGCGCGCGCGGCGTACACCGCGGCCGTGTAGCCGGCGGGACCGGATCCGAGGATCAGGAGACGGCTGTGCTTGGGGGTGCTCATGTATAATCCTTGGGTTTACTGCGGCGTGTTTTAAGTCGTACCGCTCGCCTCTTGCGGCAGGATGCTAAGGCCGTATCGAGGTCCGCGAGGACATGGTCGACCCGGAAGAATGGGGAAGACGGGGGTGCGATTCAAGACGCTCGGCTCACGATGGTGCCCGCTTCGTCCCCACGGAGCGGCTTACTCCCGACTTTTATCGGCTCATTCAGGATCCTCCATAAGATGCGCATCGGTATTCCCTCCGAAACCAAGACCCTCGAAGGCCGCGTGGCCCTCATCCCGGCCGCCGCGGCCGATCTGGTCCGCCGTGGCCACGAGGTCTTCATCCAGTCCGGTGCCGGCACCAAGAGCGGCTACGCGGATGCCGACTACGCCGCCCTGGGCGTCACTGTCGTGCCCGATGCCGCCGCCGTCTACGAGAAGGGCGAGCTGATCGTCAAGGTGAAGGAGCCGATCGAAGGCGACCTGAAGCTCCTGAAGAAGCACCACCTGCTGTTCTGCTACCTGCACCTGGCCGCCGAGCCGGCGCTCACCAAGAGCCTGCTGGACATCGGCCTGACCGGCGTCGCCTTCGAGTCCGTCGACGAGAACGGCGCGCTGCCGCTGCTGCTGCCGATGTCCGTCATCGCCGGCCGCATCGCCACCCAGATCGGCACCACGCTCCTGCACCAGCCCAACGGCGGCAAGGGCAAGCTGCTGGGCGGCATGGCGTCCACGCCGCGTGGCAAGGTGGTCGTGCTCGGCGCCGGCGCCGCCGGTGGCAACGCCGCCGCGCTCGCCGCGTCGGCCGGTGCCAACGTGGTCGTGTTCGACAAGCGTCCGGACCGCATGGCCGAGATGATGGCCCTGGGCCCGAACGTCACCGCGCTGTACGCGTATGAGTCGTCGGTCGCCGAGGAAGTCCGCAACGCCGACATCGTCGTCGGTGCCGTGCTGATCCCGAGCGCCAAGGCGCCGCGCGTGGTCACCGAAGCGATGGTCAAGACGATGGAGAAGGGCTCGGTGCTCGTCGACATCTCGATCGACCAGGGCGGCTGCTTCGAGACGTCGCGTCCGACCACCTGGAAGGAGCCGACCTACGAGGTCCACGGCGTGACGCATTTCTGCGTGACGAACATGCCGGGCGCCGTGCCGCAGACGTCGTCCACCGCCATCTCCGCCGCCATCCTGCCGTACGTGCAGCGCCTGGCCGCCGGCAACGAGTGGCGCGACTACGCCCCGCTCGCCGCGGGCATCAACATCGAGAACGGCAAGATCGTGCACCCGGCCCTCCAGGGCATGGCATGATGCCGGCAACCGGGACCGAGGTCGTTCGTTAGTGGCGCGAAGCGCGAAAGTCGTAAAGAAGCAGGCGAAGGCGCAGGTCAAGGCCCAGCGGGAGGGCTTGAGCGAAGAGCTCAAGCGCCGCCTCCGCGAGGCCGGGGCGCTGCTCCTCCTGCCGTTGGCCCTTTACCTCCTCGTCTGCCTGCTCAGCTACAACGACCAGGACCCGAGCTGGGGGCACATGGGCGTCGCCGAACACGCCACCAATTTCGGTGGCTCGGTCGGCGCGAACATCGCCAACCTGCTCCGGTACATCTTCGGCCTGGTGAGTTACGGCTTCCCGTTGCTGCTCCTCGCGCTGGGCATCCAGGTGCTCCGTCATCGCGGGGAGCGCAACGTGCAGCCGTGGGAGCCGTCGCTGCGGCTCATCGGTTTCGTGTTCTTCTTCATCACCGCGCCCGCGCTGATGTACCTCAACGTCGACACCGCCGTCCTGCCGGAAGGCCCGGGCGGCATCGTCGGCAAGTGGGTGGGGCGCGGCCTGCACGGCGCGTTCGGTGACAAGGGCGCGCCGCTGCTGCTGCTCGCCGTGTGCCTGATCGCCGTCACGCTGGCCACCGGCCTCTCCTGGTTCCGGCTGATGGACGCCACGGGCGAGCTCGTCATGCGCATCGGCGGCTGGTTCGGCGGCAAGCTGCGCAGCGCGCCGGACGTCATGGCCGCGCGCACCGCGCGTGCGGAGCGCGAGGTCGTGAAGAAGGCCGAGGCCGTCAAGCAGGCCAGGCGCGAACCGGTCCGCATCGAAACGCCTGCCCCGGTGGTGGTCAAGAGCGATCGCGCCACGCGCGAGAACCAGATTCCTCTGTTCACCGGCGCGTCGATGGACGGCGAACTGCCGCCGCTGTCGCTGCTCGACGAAGCGCCGCCGCAGGGCCCGGGCTACTCCGAGGAAACCCTCGAGGTGCTCTCGCGCCAGGTGGAGCTGAAACTCAAGGATTTCCGCGTCGAGGCCCGCGTCGTCGGGGTCTATCCCGGCCCGGTCATCACCCGTTTCGAACTGGAACCCGCCGCCGGCGTGCGCGGCAGCCAGGTGTCCAGCCTCGACAAGGACATCGCGCGCGGCCTTTCCGTCGTCAGCGTGCGCGTCGTCGACGTCATTCCGGGCAAGAACGTCATCGGCCTGGAAATCCCGAACACCAAGAAGCAGATCGTCTACCTCTCCGAGATCCTGCGCTCCGAGCGCTACGACCAGGTGAAGTCGCCGCTGGCGCTCGCGCTGGGCAAGGACATCGGCGGCAAGGCCGTGGTCACCGACCTGGCCAAGATGCCCCACCTGCTCGTGGCCGGCACCACCGGCTCCGGTAAGTCCGTGGCGGTGAACGCCATGGTGCTCAGCTTGCTGTACAAGTCGAGCGCCAAGGACGTCCGGATGATCATGATCGATCCGAAGATGCTGGAGCTTTCGGTCTACGAAGGCATCCCGCACCTGCTGGCACCGGTCGTCACGGACATGAAGGAAGCCGCCAACGCGCTGCGCTGGTGCGTGGCCGAGATGGAGCGCCGCTACAAGCTCATGGCGGCGGTCGGGGTGCGCAACCTCGGCGGCTTCAACAAGAAGGTGAAGGACGCCGAGAGCAGCGGCCAGCCGTTGCTCGATCCGCTGTTCCGCGCCAACCCGGACATGCCGGGCATGACGGCCGAACCGCTCGAACCCCTGCCGCACATCGTCATCATCATCGACGAATTCGCCGACATGATGATGATCGTCGGCAAGAAGGTCGAAGAACTCATCGCGCGCCTGGCGCAGAAGGCGCGCGCCGCGGGCGTGCACCTGATCCTCGCCACGCAGCGTCCGTCGGTCGACGTGATCACGGGCCTGATCAAAGCGAACATCCCGACGCGCATTGCGTTCCAGGTCTCGTCGAAGATCGACTCGCGCACCATCCTCGACCAGTCGGGCGCCGAAGCCCTCCTGGGCCACGGTGACATGCTCTACCTGCCGCCGGGCACCGCCACGCCCGAGCGCGTCCACGGCGCGTTCGTGGACGATCACGAGGTGCACAACGTCGTGGAATGGCTGCGCGCGCAGGGTGCGCCGAACTACATCGAAGGCGTGCTGGAAGAGGTCCAGTCCACCGCCGACGGCAAGATCATCAACGACTCGGGTCTGCCGCAGGACGCCGAGGGCGAGGGCGACGGCGACAACGCGCTCTACGATCGCGCCGTGCGCGTGGTGACCGAGACGCGCCGCGCCTCGATCTCCGGCGTGCAGCGCCACCTGCGCATCGGCTACAACCGCGCCGCCCGCCTCGTCGAGCAGATGGAGCAGGACGGCATCGTCAGCGCGCCGCAGCACAACGGCAACCGCGAAGTGCTGGCGCCGCCGCCTCCGAAGGACTGATCCCGCATGAACCCGATGAAGCCGGGCGCGCTCCGCCAGCGCCCCTGGAGCCTGCTCGTCACCGGCGACCTCGCGCCCACGGCCGAGGTACTCGACGAGGTCGAGAGCATCTTCGAACTTAACCCGTCGATCCCCGGGCTGGAGCTGCGCGCCGACGACGGCCGCGCATGCTTCGTCACCCGCGACTACCCGAGCGGCCATACCGCCGGGGTGGACGACGCGCTGGAAGTCATCTTCGCCGAACAGCCCGAGATCGCGGAGATCGCGGTGCTGGGGCAGGAGGCCCGCCCGGTGCACACGGCCACGCGCGACGCGCCTTACTGGCACCGCGACGGCAAGGCCATCGCCGACATCAGCGAGAAGATGGAAGCCGGCGAGATCACGCCCGCCGAGGCCATCGACATGCTTAAGTCGCTGTTCGAAACCGATCGCTGACAATCGCGCCGAATCCCACGGAATCCACGCCCATGAAACGCCTCCTGCTCGCCGCGACGCTGTCCCTGCTCAGCCTGCCGACCTTCGCCGCCGGCCCGGCGCGCGACCGCCTCGACGCCTTCGCCAAGGGGATGCATTCGCTCGCGGGCAGCTTCACGCAGACCCTGTCGGGCCCGAACGGCGAAGCCGGCAAGACCAGCAAGGGCACGCTTGCGCTCGAGGCGCCGCGGCAGTTCCGCTGGGAGACCACGGCGCCGTACAAGCAGACCATCGTCGCCGACGGCAGCCGCGTGTGGCTCTACGATCCCGACCTGGAACAGGTCACCGTGCGCAAGCAGAGCAGCGAAGAGGCGCAGAGCCCGCTGACCGTGCTCACCGACATCTCGCAGCTCGACCGCGACTTCCATGTGACGGAGCAGGGCCAGCACGACGGGTACCAGTGGCTGCGCCTGACCTCGACGAGCGCGGATCCGCAGTTCACCTACGCGGACCTCGGGTTCGACGCGAAGGGCGCGCTCGCCGCCATGCGTTTCCAGGACCAGCTCGGCAACCTCACGAAGATCACCTTCGCGAACCTGACGCGCAATACCGCGTTGCCGGAGGGCACGTTCACCTTCGTCCCGCCGCAAGGCACCGACGTCGTCGGCGATGCCCCGGTCCTGCAGACCCAGCCCGTCCACTGATCGCCTGGTAGGAGCGCGCCCTGCGCGCGACAGCTTTTCGCGAAGAGCATCAGGTCCTGATGCTCACGGCCTCAAAAGATGTCGCGCGCAGGGCGCGCTCCTACCACTCAGCGTTTCTTCCGATCCCGCGCGTACGCCACGCGTGCCGGCACCTTCGCCGTGACCGCGACACCGCGCTGCGGCAGCGATACCACGTCGAGCCGGCCGTTCAATCGCGCCGCGCGTTCGCGCATGCCGACGATGCCGTAGTGCCCCTCGCCGGGCATCATGCTCGGCGAGCCGTCGAAGCCGTCGCCATCGTCGCGCACGGTCACCGTGAGCCATCGCCGCGCGTATTCGATCGTGATCCAGATCGACTTCGCGTGGCTGTGCTGGGTGGCGTTGAGCAACGCCTCGCGCACGATGCTGTGCAACTCGTCGGTCGCCACCTCGCTGACCGGACGGCGCATCCGCGGTGCGATCACCTCGAAATGCACCGGAATGCCGATGTCTTCCGACTGCGCCGCGATGCGCTCCTCCAGCGACCCATGCACGGACGCCTGCGTGCGCAGGCCCTTGACGCGGTCGCGGCCCTCCACGAGCAACGCCTCGGCGCGATCGATGGTGCGCTCCAGCGTCGTGCGCGAGCGGTCCTCGGGCGATAGTCCATCGACGAAGGCCTGGAAGCGCAGGATCAGCCCCTGCACGCCCTGCAGCAGCGTGTCGTGCAGATCGCGGGCGATGCGTTCGCGCTCGCGATGGCGTTCGTCGAGCCGCATGCGCAGGCGGCGCGTCAGCAGGCGGACACGCCACCGGTGCGCCAGCCAGACGAGCAGTCCGACGAGGCCGAGACAGGCGAGCTGGAACCAGCGCATCTCGAACAGCCGCGCGGGCACGCGCACGGCCAGCGGTTCGGAGCGACTCCAGTGCCGACCGTCGTACGACGCCTCGGCGACGAAGCGGTAGTCGCCCGGCGCGAGGTCCATGTAATGCGCATCGCGATGCGCGGTGCCGTCCTGGTACGTGGCGTCGACGCCTTCCAGCCGATAACGGAACAGCACGCCCCGCGGCCGTCCGGGCGCTAGCGCGGTATACGACACGTGCAGGTCGCGGCTGCGCCTCAGCACCACGTCTTCGCCAGGGCGGATGGTCGTCGTGCCGGATTCGATCGAGCGGATGATGACCGGCGGCGGTGGCGGACGGGCGAGCGGCTTGGAGGTGTCGAGCCATGCGAGCCCTTGCGACCCGGAGAACCATAGGTATCCGTTGCGCGCCGCGAACACGGTGGGCAGGGGCCGCACGAGCTGCGCCGGGCCGGGCACGCCGTCTTCCATCGTCAGCACCATGGCCTCGACGGGTGTCTCCGGCTTCGCCAGCGCGGCCTTCCACGCGTCGTGCGTGAAGTGGATCAGGCCGTTCACACCGTACGCCCAGACCGCGCCGTCGCGCGTGCCGACGATGCCGGTGACCATGTCGAGACGGTCCCGGGGCAGGGAAGTGAGCATGCGGAAGCGGTCGCCGTCGAGGAACGACATGCCGTGTTCGGAACCGACCACCAGCGTGTCGCCGACCGACGCGACCGCCGAGACCGGCCCCAGTCGCAGCCCCTCGGCCTCGCCGTAACGGCGCATCTTCGTGCCGTCGAAGACCGAGACCGAGCCATCCTGGTAGCCGAACCAGGGACGGCCGCGCGGGTCGATGTGGATGACCCAGGGGGCGACGTCCGGCGGCGCTCCGAACGGCGTGGCCGACTGCCACGCTCCGTCGCCTTCCTGATAGAACACGCCGCGCAGGCGCAGCGACAGCCACAGCCGTCCCGTGGCGTCGCGCGCGATGGCCTGTACCACGGAGCGTCGCTTCGCCGCGCCATCCGGCAAGGGCACGGACACGGGCAATGCGCCCGTCTTCTTGCGCCACATCTCGCCATAGCCACCCATCAGGGTGCTTCCGTCGGGCTCGGTCCAGACGCTCGTCAGCGCGCCGGTGAAACCCGGAAGCGGCCGTGGATCGGGCGTGAGCGTCCACAGCCGGTCGTCGTAAGCGGTCAGCGCGGCCGTGCCGGTCCACACCGTGCCGGCGGCGTCTTCGAACACGGAAAAGTACAGCGACATCTGCGGGAAGCGCACGGTCGCCAGCCAGCTGTCGCGGAAGCGGTCGAGGCCCGCCTTGGTCGCGACCCAGATGCTGCCGTCGCGGTCCTCCAGCATCGTCATCGTGCCTTGCGACGTCATGCCGAGCTGCTCGCTCATGGCCTGTAGCTTCGGGTTCCCGGCGAGGTCGCCCGTCTGTCGCACCGAGCCCGCCGGAACGCGGCAGAGGTTCCGGTCGCAGGCGACCGTCCACAGCGTGCCGTCCCGATCCAGCAGGCTCGTATTGCCGTTGGCGCGCCGCTGCCGCGCGAAGGGATGCGGCTTGCCCCAGTCGCCGGGAAGCGGCGCCACGCCGGATTCCTGGCGGCGCCAGATGCTGCCGTCGTTGTCGAGCAGGAGCACCTGCGGCGACGGCGTCGGCAGTCCGGTGTCCTCGAAACGGCGGGCGCCCTTCGGCAGCACGAAGGTGCCCTGATCGGTCACCACCCAGAGCACGCCGTCCGGCGCTTCGAGGAACTGGTCGAACTCGCCCTTCAGTCCCCAGTCCGACACGTCGTTCCAGCGCGAACCGTCGAAACGGAAGATGCCCGCCTCGGACGCGACCCAGAGCGCACCGTCGCCCGCGGTGGCGAACTCGTCGACCGCGACGTGATCCGGCAGGCCCTCATTGGCGCCGTACGACGTGACGGTGTCTCGGCGCAGCCGCAGCAGACCGCCGCCGGCGCGGGCCACCCAGAGGTCGCCGCCGGGTGCCGCGTAAAGCGCCCACATCGCCTCGCTCTCGTTGCTCGCGGGCGGAAGCAGCGGGTATTTCTCGAACTCGAAACCGTCGTAACGGAACAGGCCGATCCGCGTGGCGAACCACAGCCAGCCGTCCTCGGTCTGCGCGATCGACGTCGCTCCGACCGGCGCGCCGTCCTGCGCACGCAGCGCGGTGTGATGCAGCTGTTCGAGCGTGCGTGTCGGATCCGTGGCATGCGCGGCCGGCACGCCGGTGCACAGCGCGACGAGGCACAACAGGAAGCGGATCGCGCGACGCGCAGTGAAGATCATCGGCACAGGACGGGAGGGACGAACGCCCAGCGTACCGTATCGAGGCGGTGGCGCGGCCGGGCGGCCGATCCGCAACGTCCCGCTTTCATGCCAGACTCCACCTGAAGACAACGGACGTGGTCGGCGGGGGAGCAAGGGCATGTATGTGGTGTGGGCCATCGTGGGTGCGATCATCGGCGCCTTTGTGGGTGAGGGCGTCGCCGGCGCCGTTGCCGGATTCGCCATCGGATTCCTCTGGGCGCGCACCGCCCAGCTGCGTCGCGATCTCGACGACGCGCGGCGGCTGATCGACGACCTGGCCGGCGGCAAGCGAGCGGAAGCCGCGGATACGACACCGCCCCCGATACCGTCGCCCCGGCGCGCGCCGGAGCCCGTATCCCCGGTCCCCCCGGTCGCGCCACCCGCGCCACCCGCGACTGCGGTCAGGCCGGCGGCAGCCGTCCACGCCGCGGTCGAGCCACCCAGCGGCCCGACCCTTGCCGAGCGCCTCGCCACCGCCATCAAACGCTGGTTCACCGAAGGCAACGTGCCGGTGAAGGTCGGCATGCTCGTGCTCTTCGCCGGCGTCGCCGCGTTCCTCGAATACGCCGCCGACACCGGCCTGCTGCGCGTGCCCGTGTCGGTGCGCCTGTGCATCGTCGCGCTCGCCGCCATCGCGGGTGTCGTGTTCGGCTGGCTGCAACGCGACCGGCGGCGCGCGTTCGCCCTGTCGCTGCAGGGCGGCGCCATCGGCGTGCTGGTGATGACCGTCTTCGCCGCATACCGCATGTACGGGCTGCTTCCGGCCGGATGGGCGTTCGCGCTGCTGATCGTCTTCGTCGGTGCCCTCGGCGTGCTCGCGGTGCTGCAGGATGCGCTCGCGCTCGCGGTGCTCGGCCTCGTCGCCGGTTTCGCCGCGCCGATCATCGCGTCGACCGGGCAGGGCAACCACGTCGCGCTGTTCTCGTACTACGCGGTGCTCAACCTGGGCATCCTCGGCATCGCCTGGAAACGCGCGTGGCGCGTGCTCAACGTGCTGGGTTTCGTCGGCACGTTCGGCGTGGGCACGCTGTGGGGCGTGCTCAGCTATCGGCCCGGGCTGTTCGCCAGCACCGAGCCGTTCCTCGTGCTGCATTTCCTGCTCTACCTCGCCGTGCCCTGGCTGCACGTGCTGCGTTCGCCGCGGCGCGAGCGGGCGATCCTCGATGGCTGCCTGATGTTCGGCAATCCGATCGCCAGCCTGCTGCTGCAGGGCGCGCTGCTCGACTGGCGGCCCATGCCCCTGGCGATCTCCGCGCTGGCGGCCGCGGCGATCTACGTCGCGATCGCCTTCGCCATCCGTCGTCGCGACGACATGACGCTGCTGCGCGAGACGTGGGCCGTGCTCGCGGTCGCGTTCGCGACGATCGCCGTGCCGCTCGCGCTCAGCGCCAGCGTGACGGCGAGCGTGTTCGCGCTGGAAGGCGCGGGCCTGATCTGGCTCGGCTTCCGCCAGGGCCGGCGCCTGCCGCGCTGGGCCGGCGTGTTCCTGCAGTTCGCGGCGGGCGCGGCGTGGGTGATCGCCGCGCTGTTCCGCCACGGCGTGGACGACGTGCCGTTCTTCAATGCAGCTTTCATTGGCAGCCTGCTGCTCGTGATCGGGGCCGTCGTGGGCATGTGGCAGTTTGATCGCCATGGCACCTCGCGTGGCGTCTCCGCGCTCGCGCGCATCGGCCTGCTGGTCTGGGCCACCCTGTGGTGGCTCGTCGGTTTCGCCGACCAGATCGATCGCTTCGTGGTCAACGGCGCGCCGCAGGCGGCGAGCTGGCTCGCGTTGTCGTCCGTCACCGCCGCCTTGCTGGCCATCGCGTGCCCGCGTGCGCGCAAGCTCGACCTGGGCACCACGCTCGCCTTCGGCGTGCCGCTGTTCCTGCTCGTGAGCATGGCCGTGATCCTCGATGCCGCCAACGCCGGCACGCAGTGGCTCGCCGGGTGGCCGCTCGTCGCGGTGGCGGTGATGGGTGCATCCGGCTGGTTCGCGCTGGCCGGTGAAGCGAAACACCCGATCGCCGCGGTCGCCACGTCCACGATCTGGTGGGTGCGCTGGCTCGCCGTCTTCACCGTCGCGATCGCCATCGCGCTCGACGGCCAGTCGCTGGGGCAGGGCTGGCGATTGGCCGCCGTCTCCATGCCGACGCTGCTGCTCGCGACGCTCGTACTGTGGGGCGCGCGCTGGCTGGCGATGCCGCTGCACGCGCATGCCCGCGAGATCCGTCTTGCCGTGGGGGCGTGCACGACGCTGGGCATGATCGCGATCGGCATCGGCGCGCTCGGCGCCGCGGGCGATCCACGACCGCTGCCGTTAGTGCCCGTGCTCAACCCGGTCGACCTGCTGCTGGTCGCCGTGCTGCTCTTCGTGGCGCGTGCCATCTCCGACGACGCCATCCCCTCCGAGGTGCGGCGACTGCGGCCCGCGGTGCTCGCGGCCCTGTTCTTCGTGATCGCCACCAGCATGACGCTGCGTGCCGTGCACCACCTGGGCGGCGTGCCGTGGGACGGCGACATGCATCGCAGCAGCCTCGCCGAGCTGTCGCTCACGGTGGTGTGGAGCGTCATCGGCGTGGTGGCCTGGGTGCTGGGCTCGAAGCGAGGGCAGCGCATGCTCTGGCTGGCAGGCGCGGTGACCATGGCGCTGGTGCTGCTGAAGCTTCTGATCGTCGATCGCGGGCACCTCGGCAACCTGTTCGGCATCGCGTCGTTCATCGCGTACGGTCTGCTTTGCACCGTGATCGGTTATCTCGCGCCCGCGCCGCCACGGCAGGGTTCGGTTCCTCCTCCGGAGTCGTCGCATGCAGCGTGACTGGCGTCGTGTCCTCCCCCTCGCAGGCCTGCTCGCCACCCTGGCGCACGCCGACGCCCCGCCGCGATTCGCGGTAAGTTACCCGCTGGCCGCTGCGCCCGGCGCGAAGGCGTACGTCGTGTCCATGCCCGAAGACGTCTACGCCTGGGCCGTGCGCGATGCGGGCCTCACCGACGTCGTCGTGGTGGATGCGAAAGGGCGCCAGGTGGCGGCGGGCATCTACCACGCCGCCGCCCCGACGTCGCACCCGCTGACGGTGGACGCGCCGATGCTCACCGTGCCGCCGAGCGCGAACGGTGCCGTGGGCCCGCGCATCCAGCGCAGCACCACGGGCGACATCCTGATCGAGCCCGGCGCCGCGGCCACGAGCGGAAAGCCCTCCGAATGGCTCGTCGACGCGCGCCAGCCGCTGCGACCCGAGCGCATCGAGTTCGCGCCGCTGGGGCGCGACGCGAACCTGCGGATCGACATCGACGCCAGCACCAACCTGCAGGACTGGATACCACTCGTGCGTGGCGCGTCGGTCGTCTCGCTCGGCAGCGGCGATGGCGCGGTCGACGCGCGCGTCGTGAAGCTCGCCGGCGACACGGCACGCTATTACCGCGTGCGCGTGACCTCGGGCGACGCGCCCTGGGCCGACGGCCACCCCGGCAGCGTGACGCTGTCCGGCACGGTGACCGATGCCTCGGCGAAGGACGAATCCCCGCGCCGATGGCTCGACCTCGGCCCGACCGACACCGCGACCAAGGATCAGGGCGTCGACTACGACTACCGGCTACCTGCCGCGGTTCCCGTCGGCGCGCTGCGCGTGAAGCTGGGGCGGGGCGACAACGTCGCGCGCCTCGACGCCATCGCCGTGCAGGACACGATGCGCGGCGAGCAGCTCGGCACGCTGGTGGTGACCCCGGGTGCGCCGAACGGCGACGTTCACCCGCTGGAACTGACCCCGATGCGCCGCGATCTCATCCGCCTGCATTCGGTGACGCCGCTGCGCGAGCCGCCGCGCCTGCTGGTGGGCTGGCGATCCGATCGCATCGTCTTCCTGCCCGAGGGCGACGGGCCGTATCGCCTTTTCGTCGGCAGCCGCTCGGAGCGTCGCCCGGCCTGGCCGATCGACGAGGCCGTCGCGGCGTTGCGCAAGGAAGGCGGCCCCGCATGGCGTCCGGCGGAAGCCACGACGGGCAAGGCGCAGGAGCTGGCGGGCAAGAAGGCCGTCGACCCCGCCGACGCGCCGTTCGACTGGACGCGCCCGCTCCTGTGGGTGGTGCTGCTGCTCGGCGCGGCGGTGGTCGCCGCCATGGCCGCCAGCCTCCTGCGGAAGCCGAAGAACGGCGGCGAATGAGCCGTTGAGGCGCCATGCACGGCGAACGCGCGATAATGCGCGTTCACCGCACGTCATGAGCCCCATGTCCTTCCAGTCCCCCGGCCTGTTCGCCGAACCCGAAGCCCTGAAGCCGCTCGCCGAGCGCATGCGGCCGCGCGCCCTCGACGAGATCGTGGGCCAGCAGCGCGTGGTGGGCGAGGGCAAGCCGCTGCGCCGTGCGCTGGAGGCGGGCAGGGTGCATTCGATGATCCTCTGGGGCCCGCCGGGCTGCGGCAAGACCACGCTGGCCCTGCTGGTGGCGCGCTACGCCGACGCCGACTTCCGCGCGATTTCCGCGGTGATGAGCGGACTGCCCGACGTGCGCAAGGCGCTGGCCGAAGCGGAAGGCAACTTCGCGCAGGGGCGCCGCACCGTGCTGTTCGTGGACGAGGTGCACCGCTTCAACAAGGCGCAGCAGGACGCCTTCCTGCCGCACATCGAACGCGGCGTGATCATCTTCGTCGGCGCCACCACCGAGAACCCGTCGTTCGAGCTCAACTCCGCGTTGCTCTCGCGCTGCCGGGTGCACGTGCTCGACGCCGTCGGTGTCGACGACATCGTCGCCGCGCTGCACCGCGCGCTCGCCGATACCGAACGCGGCCTGGGCGATCTCGGACTGCATGTCGACGAAGGCTCGCTGCGGCTCATCGCCAGCGCGGCCGACGGCGACGTGCGCCGCGCGCTCACGCTGCTGGAAATCGCCGCGGAGCTCGCGGAAGACGGCCGCATCGACGACACCACGCTGGAACAGGTGCTCGCCGACCGCACGCGCCGCTTCGACAAGAGCGGCGAGCAGTTCTACGACCAGATCTCGGCGCTGCACAAATCCGTGCGCTCGTCCGATCCCGACGCGGCCGTGTACTGGCTGACGCGCATGCTCGACGGCGGCTGCGACCCGCTGTACCTCGCGCGCCGCATGACGCGCATGGCGGTGGAAGACGTGGGTCTCGCCGAGCCACGCGCGTGGCGCATGGCGCTGGACGCATGGGACACCTACGAGCGCCTCGGCAGCCCCGAAGGCGAACTCGGCCTCGCGCAGCTCGCCATCTGGCTCGCCATCGCACCGAAGAGCAACGCGGCGTACATGGCGTACAACAAGGCGAAGGCCACGGTGAAGCAGATGGGCACGCTCGACGTGCCGATGCACCTGCGCAACGCGCCGACGAAGCTGATGAAAGGCCTCGGCTACGGCAAGGATTACCAGTACGACCACGACGCCGAAGGCGGCATCGCCCTCGACCAGCAATGCCTGCCCGACGAGCTCGAAGGCATGACGTTCTACGAGCCCGTCGACCGCGGCCTCGAACTCAAGCTCGGCGAAAAACTCAACGCCCTCCGCGCCGCACGAACCGAAGCCCGCAAGAAGCGCTGAAGGCGCGCCAACCTACCGAAGGGTGGGAGCCGATCGCATCGGCGATCCCGCGCCAGCGGGCAATCTCGCCAACGCTCGCACCCCTGCCAAAAGTCCGATACCCCCCGACGCCACACCGGACGTACCCTCGGCCCATCCAACCCGCGGGAGCACGGCCATGCGCATCGCCATCGCAACGCTGCTGGGCGGCATCGTGATGTTCCTCTGGGGCGCATTCGCGCACATGGTGCTGCCGCTGGGCGAGATGTCCATGCGCGCACCGCTCGACGAAGACAAGGTGCTGGCCGCACTCCACGACGGCCTCCCGGGCGAACACGGCATCTACGTGCTCCCGCACTACGACCCCGCCACGCAGGGCGACGAAAAGTCCATCGCCACGTTCTCCGCCAAGGCCAAGGCCAACCCGTACGCCTTCATCGTCTACACGCCCTATGGCAAGGACCCCATGGCGTCGATGCCGTACAACCTGTTCCACCAGTGGCTTTCCGAGACCCTCGCCGCGCTGATCGTCGCGCTGATCATGATCCGCGCAGGCACCGGCGCCGCCCGGGGCCTGCTCATCGGCCTGGGCTTCGGCATCTTCAGCTGGCTCTCGCTCAGCGTGCCGTACTGGAACTGGTACCGCTTCCCCGGCGCGTTCACCCTCGGCAGCCTCGTCGAACAGGCCTTCGGCTGGCTCGTCGCCGGCGCCGTCATGGGCTGGTGGCTAGGCCGCCACCGGACCCCCTGAGGCCCTCACCGTCGTACCGGCGCACGCCGGTACCCACGGCGACCACGCCCAGGCGACACGACGCGCTTCCTCCCGAGCCCCGGCACGTTGCCACAACACCATAAACCCCCTCACCGTCGTACCGGCGCACGCCGGTACCCACGGCGACCACGCCCGAACGAGCAACCACATCCCAAGGCCCCCACCGTCCAGCCCCCAAACTTTGCGATAATCCCGAATCCACCCGCCCTCGGAACGCAAACATGCTGGATCCCGCCCTCCTGCGCGGCCGCCTCGCCGAAACGGCAGAACGCCTCCGCGCCGCCCGGAACTTCGACCTCGACGTAGCCACGGTCGAGCGCCTCGAATCCGAGCGCAAGTCGCTCTCCACGGAGACGCAGGAGCTGCAGAACCTCCGCAACACGCGTTCCAAGGCCATCGGCCAGGCCAAGGCCAAGGGCGAAGACGTCGCCCCCCTGATGGCGGAAGTGGCCGGCCTGGGCGAAAAGCTCAAAGCCAACGAAGACGCGCTCGCCGCCGTCCAGGCGAAGATCAACGAGATCGCCCTCGGCATCCCGAACCTGCCCGACGCCTCCGTGCCCATCGGCAAGGACGAAAACGACAACGTCGAAATCCTCCGCTGGGGCCACGCGCGTCCGTTCGACTTCGAAGTGAAGGACCACGTCGACCTCGGCGCCCGTCACGGCTGGCTCGACGCCGACGCCGGCGCGAAGCTCAGCGGCGCGCGCTTTACCGTGCTCCGCGGCCAGCTTGCGCACCTGCACCGCGCGCTCGCGCAGTTCATGCTCGACCTGCACACGACCAAGCACGGCTACCTCGAACACAACGTCCCGCTGATCGTGAACAGCGCGGCGATGGAAGGCACGAGCCAGCTGCCGAAGTTCGAGGAAGACCTCTTCGCCACCGAAGTCGGCGAAACGAAGCGCTACCTGATCCCGACGGCCGAAGTCACGCTGACCAACCTCGTCCGCGAGAGCATCACCGAAGCCGACGCGCTGCCCATGCGCCTCGCCGCGCACACCATGTGCTTCCGCGCCGAAGCCGGCAGCTACGGCCGCGACACGCGCGGCATGATCCGCCAGCACCAGTTCGAGAAGGTCGAAATGGTGCAGATCGTCGCGCCGGAAACGAGCATGCAGCAGCTCGAGGAACTGGTGGGCCACGCCGAAGCCGTCCTCCAGGCCCTGAAGCTCCCGTACCGCAAGGTGCAGCTGTGCACCGGCGACATGGGCTTCGCCGCCGCCAAGACCTACGACCTCGAAGTCTGGCTGCCCAGCCAGAACACCTACCGCGAGATCAGCAGCTGCTCCAACTGCACCGACTTCCAGGCACGCCGCATGCAGGCGCGGTGGCGCAACCCGGCCACGAACAAGCCGGAACTGGTCCACACCCTCAACGGCTCCGGCCTGGCCGTCGGCCGCACGCTGGTCGCCGTGATGGAGAACTACCAGCAGAAGGACGGCTCGATCGAGGTCCCCGAAGTGCTCCGCCCCTACATGGCCGGCATCGAAGCCATCGCCTGAGGGAAAGGGCAGGGTACAATCGGCGCGCCGGCCGCCCAGCGCCCGGCGTGTCGACGCAGGAAGCCGCCACGTGCAACGCGTGGCGGTGAGGAACAAAACGGAGAGATGGCCGAGTGGTTTAAGGCAGCAGTCTTGAAAACTGCCGTAGGTGTAAGCCTACCGTGGGTTCGAATCCCACTCTCTCCGCCAGTAGCCTGAAAATCCAGTTCCTCCGAGGGTTTGAGCGCTGGCCGGGGACAACGTCACCGGGTCACAAAATCGGGTCACACGAGACCCCGATGCGACTTCCCCATTATCTCCACCGTTCGGCCACCGGCATCTGGCGTTTCCGTCAACTGGTGGGTCTGCATGGTCACATCCTGGACGATGGCGTCCTTCCTACCATGCAACCTTTTGGAGGCAAGTCCCAGGCAAACGGTCAGGGTTGCGGAAATGCTCAGGGGTCAGGAGCCGCATCGCGCATGGCGGTTAGCTCAGCGACCGACCTTGTATGCCACTCTGGATTGGCCATGGCATTGACCGGCATATAGGGGGCCGTCTTGCCCAGCAGGGTATCGTCCGGGCTCCACAGCTCCACTCTGCCGTTGCGGAGGTGTGTCCAGGAAAATTGGTGTGCCTTGAGCGCCTGGTCGACACTCGACCGGCTGTTTGCGTTCATCAGACACTCGATGCCGTCGGGCGCCATCTCAAGGGAGTCGTTTTCGAGGTTGATCACAAGTGTGGCCTGCAACGTCCCTTCGGCATTCTGCATCCACAGTCCGATGCTACCTCTGAGCTGCTTGAGGCCCCGGATGGTGAGGTCTTCAAACGCATGGACGTCGGCTCCCCTGCGAACAAGGACGGTCAATTGATTCGGAAGGGAAATGGTGTGACCCGACAGGTCGATCCCGTCAAGGGTCTGGTCGATGACCTCCTGTCCGAGCAGCGCCCGGAAGCCTGCGATGGGGGAAGACCGCACTGCCTTTCTCGACAACCGGTGGTGGATGCCGAACTTCTCCTCGATGGCCATGCGGGCAAGGGCCCGAATGACAGGCAGGTCGCGGGTGATGCGTTGGTGGTCACCCATCTTATCGGGATTGACGAAGACATCCCTTTCAGCGTGCGCGATGGCATGCCGTCCCTGTTCAACCAGGTAGGATGACGGGTCGATATTGCCCGCCCTGAGCTCATCAAGTCGGTCGATGGCATCACGTTCAGTAAGCACAGGCAGGGCTTCATCGACCCAGCGCCCCCGAGCGCGGCCATCCCGATGAATGAAGGCAATGGCCTTATAGAGGTTCAGAAATCCATAAAAAGGACTACGCGAGGACACCCCTTCGCGAAAGAAGGCGAGGGCCGTGGCCGCATCGTCATCCGGGATGCTGGCCAGTTCCTCGATGTCGAAGAAATCCTGCACGATGCCCATCTGCATGCGTCCGACCCCGAATGGGTGACTGCCAGACATCCACATCACCACCTCGAACTGCCAGTCGCCACTCCATGCCATGGCACTTCCCAGACGAGACACAGCATCATGTGCCTGCGACGTCGTCAGGCCGTGTTTGCGGGCATTGAGGCAAACGGTGGGCGAAAGCTGGGGCGTGCCAGGCCTGAGGATGAAATCAAAGCCGTCATACGGCACAACCTGCGCGGTGGTCGGCCAGGGGACCGTGGTCTCGACGCCGGCAATGACCCAATCGCCGACTTCCCTCTGGAGCTGCTCGGCTTCACCCCTGAGATCCCGCAGATACGGCTTTGGCATGGTGCTGTCCTCCTGTGTTGGACGCACCGTACCAGCGCGCCGGCAACGCTCAAGTCATACGGATTTTGCCTTCGGCAACGGCCCCCGCTTGGGTTTGTGTGCTTTCCCTGCCGCCACGAGGAGTTCGTTCGATCGCCGACGCACCCCCTCTTGCATGAGGTAGTCATCAGACCTTGGTCTCTCATAAAGCGCGACGTCGAGCTCGGGGAAGGGGAGGCGGTCAAGCTCCAGGAGAATGTCGAGCGGTGTAACGACGTCCTCATAGTGTTCCTCGGCTACGCTGTTGCCGCTCGGCACGCTTCCGGGGCGAGGCTTCCTGCTGTGTGCCATGAGGGCACGGCGGATCGCGAGCGGAGTACGCGCATTCCTCATCAGGTTGGAGATCGTGTGCCGGAAGCAGTGAAACGTGACGTCCTTGTCCAGGATGACCCAGTCGGTCCTGAGCTTCCCGTTCACCCAGCTCTCAATCGTGCCGCCTGGCTGCCCCCTCGCTCGTCCGAAGGCCCGGAAACAGGTCCTTCTCGCCGACGGCATCGAGGCCCAGAAGATACCTCTCGAACTCGAGGGCGAGCACCCGTTTTGGAATCGGAACAACGCGCACGTCATTTTTGCCTTTTCGCTTCTTGCCGCGTCCGAGCTGCATGTAAAGAACGTCGTGGACGACACCGTCGCGGTCGGGCATCTGCTCGATCCGGACATGTGGCCGTTTGAGCTGGCCGATTTCGTTGGAGCGCGAACGCGTGAACGCAGAATCAGATGGGTTATTCCGCCCGCATCGACCTCGCCCTGCATACCTCCAGCCATTTCGACGCTAAGGGACGTCGCCGCCTGACATGGATGCTCGCCCAGACCGGCACCGGCAATCCCTTCTGGCGGAAGCAATGCAGCGTTTTCAGCGGGTTGTGGGGCTGAATCAATTCGGCATGGACGCACCCATCCGAAGAAAGCGTTGATCGCCTTGATATGCTTGGACTGCGTGCTCTTTTGAATAGTAGGAAGCTCCTGTTCTTTTGCCCGGGCGACGATGCTGCGCACCGACATGTGGGCCAAGTCAGTTTGGTGGCGCCGATACGCCGGCCATCCGATCAACAAGTCGGCAAGATCCTCCGCGTCGTCTTCAGTGATGTCGCCCACCGGCTTGTCGCCGGTGGCCTGCATCAGCAGGTCGAGAATGTGGCGACGCTCGCGCACGGCCAATCGCTCCTTGACCCCGCCTCGATTCAAGTTTTTGATGTGCCGCTCAATGAGTTCGCTCAAGCCCAGATGTACCTCCGACGGTGCTGAAGGTGTCACCATCAATGGACCGGTTGCGGATGAATCGGCGTTCGGCAGGGATGACGAGAGCGCGTCACGCGCTTCCACCGTTGTACTCTTCACGAGGTTTGGCGTAGGCAGGACCGCGGGGATGACGGCAGGCAATCGGGCGTCGGCGGACAGCCCCAAGTGTTGCATGAGGTTGACGACAAGGGCATGGCCGCGTTCCGAGCATGCCGATAGCCCGACGCCGGTCGAGGTAGCGACCACATCATAGAGGGTGCCATGTGCGTCCTCTGAGGATGGCTCGCCGCAATCGGTGAACATGGATGCTCCAACAACATGAGGGAGCGTCGTGCTACTGCGGGGCAGCGACCTGTCGACTCCCCGAAGGGAACATTCAACACAGTTTCGGAAGCAACATCTCGCGGGCATCGCAAGAAGGGCTTTACCAGCTTCGACACAACAGATAGCTAGCCGAAATAGCCTCAACTGATTGACGAACGGAAGATTTCGGATAGCGTGGAGCTGTCTTTCAACCGGAGCTTCGTCATGCGCTCTCTCGCTGGTATCTCTTATTTCGGACTTTAACCCTTAGTAGTCAAGGCGAAATTGCAGAGTCTTAGCACATGTTCTTTAGAGAGCGCAGAACCGATTGAGTTGGCAGGGGATTTCGGTCGACGTCTAGCTTGTGGGATCCTGTCCCGGATGAACAGGCGGAAGGACCCATCTGCCATATTTGCATATCGATTTAGTAGGCCTTCAGAGGACTTGCCGAAAATGCACCATCTTCTCAAGGTCAGTGGAGGACATAGCCCTCTCTGTGACATTCATCACAAATAGAATGTCACGACTTCAATAGGGGACTAGGGATGGCAACACGTAAGGCACAAAAGCGCGTCTATCTATTGCGCGCGGACTTCGCTGGGGCAGCGGCGGCTGGCATCAATCTTCAGGCACTGCTTCAGCAGGCTGTTGCAGCGCTGCCGGTGGTGAACGGTGCGCCCAATCTAAATGCCACCACCCGCGATTCGCCCAACCACGGTCAGCTGCGCATAAATCAGCTCTCGGTCAACGGCACCACCATAGAAGTGAAAGTGGTCGCCCTCGCGCCTGGCGAAAACGCCACCATCGTCCCGCTTGCGCTCAAGCCGAACCAGAACGCAGAGGACTCGGCGCTTCCCCCGGATGCAATGGCCTTCAAAGGTGGTGATTTCTTCTTGCTTATTGAAGGAAATAACGTCCTCTGCGTGGGCGATCACTTACGGCTTGGGCCGGTGGAGAGCTACCTTCGCGATTTGTTCGGGCACCTCCTGCCCGGGATCCCGGATGCTGCGGCGTTCGAGATACGCCCGGTGGCTCGGCACAACAAGGTGAAAATGCTAGCGGACGAGGGAATCAAAGCGATCGAGCTGAACAGCAGTCTTTATGCAGCTACGCTGGACCAGCCAACCAAAGGCATCGCTTTGCTGAATCCGTTCCGCGAAGCCCTCGACGGAATTCTTGACAGTGCCCGGGCGCTCATTGATCAGGACGAGAGCGAGGACCTCAACGAACACTTGGCCGATGTCCAGGTGAAGCTTCTGATTAGCGTGAAAGGTGGGCTTCGCGGTCCCGACAGTTCGCGCGCGGCCGTTGAGGCGTTGGGCCAAAGCTTAGTCTCAGACGGTGAGCCGGCAGAGGACGAAGATATCTCCCCTGTCTTAATTACCAACAGAAAGAACCGCGTGTCGGTTTCGGAGGCGTCGGTGAGCGAAAACTTTGGAATCAACCGACGTAACAGCGAAAACTCTCTGTTGGATACAGAGGTATGGGCGATTCTGCGCTCGTACCGTGAGACCCTCCATGGGCAAGGGACGCTCGACGAATGATTGCCTGGGGCCGCCTCGCACTTGGCGCGGGCGCTCTTGGTGTGTCCGTGCTCAGTGGTGTCTTTGGAGCCAGTTGGCTCAATGAGAACTCCGACGCACTCTCTAACATCTTGTCGTTCTTCTCAGTCTTAGCCGGCTTCTTGGTCGCAGTCATCGCGCTTACGGCCGACGACCGAGGGCTTAGAGGGAGCAGTTGGCGAGCCAAACACTACAACGCCAAGACAATTCGGCGACGCTTGTCGCGTCACCGGATGTTGTTTTCGCTCTATCTTTCAGCTTGCTTTTTGGCGTTTGCGGATTCGTTGAAAATTCAGTTAAGCGATGAGCACCGAAGCTGGCTAAACGGCATTACCTTAGGTGTTGCCGTCTTTGCTTTTTTATTGTCGTTTTCGCTGCCGCATAACCTATCGGAAGAATACCTTCGGCGCCTCGATCAAGCTGTTCGAGATGCCCGAAAACCTGCGCAAAAAAGCGAGGGCGAGAGCAAACGTCGTTAGGCGCATGTGGCCCGGTTGAGCGGTGCCCTTGGCATTCGCCTAGCATCCATACCTGTCCGAAGTAGCGGCAGCGGTTTGTCGTTCCCAGAATTGTTCGTTGCCAGCACTGGGACAGACGTGGTCCGAGAACCATCCAGGATTACGCGAAGGCGCTGACGAGCACGCCCGGCCATCAGTACAACGCCTCGCCCAAGTATCCCGGCGAGTTGGCCACTCGGTACAAGCAGCTCGTGAGCGCAACCGCCGATTGCGGCACCACGTTTTGAGGGTGGCACCATGCTGATGAGACAGTACATCCAAGGGCTCGCCGCGGTGGCAGCGCTGGCGCATGGCGCAGCCTGCGCATCGCCGGTGGTCACCTGTGATCAGGTGACCAATGCACAGCCTTCGAAGGGCGCGAAATATCGCGGCTTGGTCGTCAACGATGACTACCACATGAGCGTGCGCATCCCCGATGGGATGACGGCGTGGGGGGCGGCAGTATTCCCCGATGGCACCGGAGCCCCGTTTCATGGCTTCGCGTTGTTCCCGGCCGCAGACAACAGCGCCTGCATCGTGGTGAACATCGGCTGGCGGGTGGAGGAGGACGAAGCCCCGCGACGTCCCCCGCAGGCTCGAATGGTGATTATGCGTGGCGCGACCGCATGGGCCGAAGATGCGAGCGGCCTTGTCGGAGGCCAGTCGATGTTTAACCGTACCGTAACTTTTAGTGCGCCCGTCGGCCGTTCCGTTGCCGATGGGTCCGTCCAGATCGTCGGGCCCACCTCGGATCGGAACCGCTTGATCACGCTGGGCGACCAAATCGTCCGTTCCATGGTGTTTCATCCGTGACGTCCGTAGGGCGCGTGGGCGAAGGCATGTGTAGCGTCGATTCGGGGACTGTCAAGCGCTCTTCGCTTGGCCCCAAGGAGGGGCGCAATGTGCGCTCGCTCGCAGGCGCTCGACGCCGCTGCCACGCGTTGACGCAGGAACCACCGGCGGCATCCCATCGGCCGCCGGTGGTCGTGCTTACGGCTGGGATGTGTTGGAGGCCCACACCGGACTGTTCGGGCCGTAGATGACCAGGTTGCCGTCGGTCTGCAGGAAGGCCTGCGCGGCGGTCTGGCCCGCGTGGCCCGAGCGCCACAGCTGCTCACCGAGCCTGCCATACAGCACGAAGTCGCCGCTGGTGGTCAGCTCGAGCTGCGCGGCATCGCGATTGACCGTACCCGATGCCCATAGCGGTTGACCGGGTTCCTTGTAGAGCACCACGTTGCCGTCGCCTTGCAGGATGAGCGTGAATCGACCGTCGCACGAGCGAAGCATGTCTTGCGGTTTGAGGCCGTTGCCCGGTTGGAACGCGGCGCAACCGGTCGGCGGTGTGACCGGCGACAGCGTGACCGGCGTGAAGAGCGCCAGATCCACGGCCTGCGCAATGGCCGCGTAGCCGGCATCGTTGGGGTGCAGGTGATCGCCGGAATCATAAGCCGGCAGGAACGCCTCGGGATGCTCCGGGTCGTGCGTGAGCGCGTCCTGATCCACGACGGCGTCGCAGGCGGAGTCGCTGCCCTTGATCCACGCGTTGAGATCCTGTCGCACCGCTTCCCGGGCGGCGGTCCAGCGATCGGATCCCTGCCAGGGAGTGAGCGTGGAGCATGCGAAGCGAATGCCTGCGGCATGCGCGCGGTCGATGAGCGACCGATAGGCGGTCACGAGCTGCGGCACCGTCGCGTCGGCGTGCCCATTGGCGAGGTCGTTGAGCGGATCGTCGGAGAAGATCACCCAGCGGACGCCGGCCTGGCCGAGGACATCGCGGTCGAAGCGCAGCAAGGGGCTTTCACCGTCGTCGAAGAGGTTGTTGCCGCTGATGCCCTCGTTGATGACGCCGACCTCCAGGCCGGCGTCGTGCAGGCGGTCGGCCAGCCGATTGGGCCAACGATGGTTGGCGTTGTAGCCGGATCCATAGCCGTCCGTGATCGAGGCGCCCAGCGTCACCACGGCGCCACGGCCGGTGGCGCTTTGCACATCGACGCCGGTCAGGAACTCGTAATCGCCCATCGCCCGCGCGTTCAAGGTCGCTTCGCCACTCACGTTGCCGTCGGCGACATATCGATCCTGCGCGCTGAAGCCGTGGCCCGTGATGGTGGAAGGGGCCTGGGGGACATAGAAGCTGACGGCCAGGTTGCTGACGGCGGGCACCACGAAGTCCGCACCATCGCTGGTGGTGGACTGGCCGGGCGCCAGCGTGATCGACGGTTGACCGTTGAAGAAAAGCGCGCGATCGGTGGAAGCGTCGACCGACGCTAAGCCGGTCGACACGGCGACATGGACGTTGCCCAAGGTCAGCGGCGTGGTGCCATAGAGGTTGGACACGGTGATGCGCACGGCGCTGCCGCCCGCGCTGGTGTGCACGATCTGGCGCAAGGTCTTCCCGCCGGGCGTTTCGCCGCCCGAGTACACCTCGGGCGAGACGCCCCAGGTGCCGATCCACGGGTCCAGGACGCTTGCCGCGCAGGTGTTCGCGAAGGCGGCGCTGAGGCTTGCCAGCGCCAATAGGGTGAGCACGGGTTTCTGACGCATGGGGGCGACTCGGCGGAGGGGACCGCATCGTGCCATCGGTAGACTGATCGACCCGTAATCCACGTCACAGTTTGGACGTCCAAATCCAGCGTGGTTCGGGTTCCGCCGGCAAACCAAAAAAAACCGGAAGAAAACCTCGATTTCACGATGCGCGGCGGTGTTTACCCTAACGTGACCCACGAGACCGCGCGGCGATGGCGCGCCCGCGACCCACGTCCGGAGAAGGCCAGCGATGAAAACGGGAAGGAGCGTGGGTGTGAACGTGTTCGAACGCCAGGACCGGATGGAGCGCTACGGCGTATCCCGCGGATGCGGCCCCGGTGAGCCCCTTCCGCTCCTGCATCGATCCGAGCAATAGCGCACCTGCTCCCAGTCACGCGCCCACTTGCGCCGCCATGTGAAGGGCCGTCCACAGCTGGCGCAGGTTTTCTGCGGGAGCTCCGTTTTTTTCTTCATGCGGGGCATGTCGGAACCTTACCGCGTTTGCGCGATGACGTGGACTCGTTGTCGGCGCGTCAACCGACCGTCCCGTCTCACCGATGGGCGTCGACGGTCCGATCCCATGGGGTCGGGGCGACGAGCGTCTGTTCGAGGAAATCGACGAACGCCCGCACGGCCGGATTCTCGCGCCGGCTTTCCGGCCAGAGCGCGACGATCGGCGCGCGGTCCACGGTCAGTTCGGGCAGGACGGGGCGCAGGAGGCCGATCGATACGTACTGCGCGGCGACGTAGGTGGGCGATATGCCGATGCCACCCCCGGCGACGAGCGCGGCGGCGACGGCCTCGCTGGTATCGATGACCAGCGGCGCGAGCACGTCGAAGGGACGCTTGCCCCGGTCGCCCGGCCAGCGCAGGAGCTGGCCGGTACTCTGGAAACGGAAGTTGACGAGGTCGTGCTCTGCGAGATCGTCGATGCTCGACGGAATGCCGCGTTCGGCGAGGTAGCCCGGCGCGGCGAAGGCGCCGATGCGGTGCATCGCGATCGGGCGCGAGATCAGCCGCGAGTCGGACTGATCGCCGACGCGCAGGGCGATGTCGATGCCCTCACGCACCAGGTCGACGAAGCCGTCGCTGAGGCGAAGATCGATCGTCACCTTCGGGTAGCGGCGGCGAAAGGCCGGAAGGTAAGGCGCGAGCACGTGGACACCGACGGGCAACGGTGCCGTGATCTTCAGCATCCCCGACGGCTCGGCTTTCGCGGCGAACGCGGTCTGTTCCAGCGCGTCGACTTCCTGCAGGAGGCGTATCGCCCGCTCGTACAAATTGCGACCACCCGCGGTGAGCGTCAGCGAGCGGGTGGTGCGCGCGAACAATGCGAGACCGAGCTCGCGTTCGAGCCGGTTGATGCTCTTGCTCACGGCCGACGGCGATACACCGAGTGCGCGCGCCGCCGAGGTATAGCTGCCTAGTGCCGCGACGCGCGCGAAGGCGATGAGCCCGGTGAGCCGGTGCAAGCCGATTTGTTCCGTCATGGAAAGAGTGAAACGACCTTCGGGTGAGTGGTGAGGGTGAATCGCGATGCATACAGTGTTTGCTCGTCACCACGAGATAGCAAGCAACACGTCCGCTGTTTCCCTGCTTGAGGAGAGCCACGCTTGAACGTTTCCTCGCTTCATTCGACGCCGACGAGCGGACGCCTCGACGGCAAGACCGTGCTCATCGTCGGTGGCACCTCCGGTATCGGTCTTTCGGCCGCGATCCAGGCCAGCGCGATCGGCGCGCGTGTGATCGTCACGGGCTTCAACAGCGAGCAGGCCAGGGACGTGGCCGCGACGCACGGGTTCGCCGGCTGGCGAGCCTTCGACATCACCGACGAGGGTTCCGTCGCGGCATCGGTGACCGACCTGGATCGTGTCGATCATCTCGTGGTGCTCGCCGGCAGCTTCGTGGTCGGCAAGGTGCTGGAGGCCGAGCTCTCCTACCTGCGCCGCGCGTTCGACGAGCGCGTGTGGGGCGCGCTTCATGTGCTTCGTGCGCTGGGCGGACGGCTCGCTCGCGATGGCTCGGTGACCTTCATCTCCGGTGTGCTGGCCGACAGGCCGAACGCCATGGGAACGGCGGTCATCGCCTCGGCGTCCGCCGCGATGGAAGCCCTCGCGAGAGGCCTCGCGGTGGAACTCGCGCCGCTGCGCGTCAATGCACTGTCGCCCGGCACGATCGATACGCCGCTGCTGGCGAAGGCGCTCGGCGAGCATCGCGCAGCCTATGTCGCCGGCGTCGCTGAGAAGCTGCCCGTCGGCCGCGTCGGCGCGGCGGAAGACGCCGGCGCGGCGATCCTCTTCCTCATCACCAATGGCTTCGTATCGGGCGAGACGCTGCACGTCGATGGTGGCGCGCGTCTCGTCTGACAACACCGTATCACTCAACCGCAGGCATACCATGAGCAAGCTCAAAGACAAGGTCGTACTCGTCACGGGTGCGTCGAAAGGCATCGGCGCCGGCATCGCGCGCGCGATGGCGGAGGAGGGCGCGGCCGTGGCCGTGCATTACGGATCGAGCGCGTCCGACGCGAAACGCGTGGTCGACGACATCGTCGCGGCGGGCGGACGCGCGCAGGCCTTCCAGGCCGACATGTCGCGGCCCGACGAAGTACGCAAGCTGTTCGCCGAGGCCCGCGCGGCGCTGGGCACGATCGACGTGCTGGTGAACAACGCCGGCATCTACGAGTTCGCCGCGCTCGACGACATCACGGAGCAACACTTCCGCCGGCATTTCGACCTGAACACGCTCGGTCCCCTCATCGCGATGCAGGAGGCGGCGCGTCAGTTCCCCGCGTCGGGCGGGTCGATCATCAACGTCAGCACCATCGGCACGGTGTCGCCGACGCCGACCGCGTCCGTCTACTCGGCGTCCAAGGGCGCGTTGGACACCCTCACGCGCGTGTTCGCCAAGGAACTCGGGCCGCGCCAGATCCGCGTCAACGCGATCAATCCTGGCCCGACCGCGACCGAAGGCCTGTCGGCGGCCGGCATCAGGGGTAGCGACTTCGAGAAGGTCATGATCGACAGCACGGCGCTGGGGCGCATCGGCACACCGCGGGACATCGCCAAGGTCGCCGTATTTCTCGCCTCGGACGATGCGGGCTGGCTCACCGGCAACATCGTCATCGCGGCGGGAGGCATGACGTAACGGCGATAGACGACCGCGGCGACACGGTCGTCTAGTCCTACCTCAGAAAGCCCCTCTCGATCGCGATCGCCACCGCATGCGTGCGATTGTTGGCGTGCAGTTTGCTCATCGCGTGGGAGAGGTGTTCCTTGATGGTCTCCGGCGAAAGGCCGAGGCGTTCCGCGATCTGCTTGTTCTCCAGGCCCGCCGCGGCCCCGCGAAGGATCGACACCTCCCGTTCGCTGAGGACCTTCGTCGCCGGGTGGTCGGCGAGATCCCTGGCGACGGAGGCGGAGATGTGGTGCCGCCCCGCGTGCACGCCGCGGATCGCCGTGGCCAGGTCGTTGCCCGCGGTCGTCTTCAGGAGGTAGGCCTGCGCGCCGGCCGTCAGCGCGCGGCGCGCCTGCGTGTCGCCGCCGTAGGTGGTCAGCACCACCACGCGGGCCGCGGGATCGATCAGGCGGATGGCCTTGATGACGCCGACGCCGTCCGTGCCGGGCATGACGAGGTCGACCAGCGTCACGTCGGGGCGCGTTCGCTCGAAGGCGGCGATGCCCGTGAGGGCGTCTTCGGCCTCCGCCACGACGGTCATGTCCGGCGTGCTGTCGATGAGTGCGACAATGCCGGCGCGGTAAACCGGATGATCGTCGACGACGAGGATGCGGATGGCGTGGGTCATCGGCGGAGCAGCTGCCATCCGTCGCTCGTGAGAAGGTCCTGCGTCTCGGGATGTTTCCGCATGTAATCGACGACGAAGGCGCACGCGGGCTCCACGAGCAGGTTCTGTTCGCGCGCCTGCGCCAGCGCCACGCGCATGAGTTGGGTCCCCACGCCATCGGCTTCGAGGCTTCGGGAGATGTCGACGCGATGGAAGCGCAGCACGCGCGGGTCGCGTTCGTACCACGCGCTCGCGGTCTGCGAGCCCAGTTCGGCCACGAAGCGCCCCTCGTCGGGCGCGTCCCTGATGACGATATCCGCTGCCATGCTCGCGCCAGTGGAAGAGCCGGATCTCCGGCGACCGCGAAATCCTAGCGCGGACGGTTCACTTGGGCTTGCACGATTGGCATCGCGCGGTCACGCATGTTCAAGCGATCGCGTTTCATTGCGTCGTGTAATTCCTGACGACTGACATTCGTTCAATCCCTCGCGCGCCCGCTGTAGCAGCATGCCGGGTACATGGGGCGTGCGCCCGTAGAACCGGGATCGGAACGATGCGCTGGAGACGAGCAGGATACGTGGCGGGTGCGATAGTTCTCGCAGGCGTCATCGTCTTCGCGGCCATCGCGTGGCAGCCGGCGATTTCGCCGGTGAAGTCGCCCGACATCGCGATCACGCCGGCACTCGTTTCGAAAGGACGAACGGTGGTCGCCCTGGGTGACTGCGCCGTGTGCCATTCGCCGGAGGGCCACCCGGCGTTCTCGGGCGGCCTTGGCCTCCGGACACCGTTCGGCGTCATCTACACCACGAACATCACGCCCGACGTCGAGACGGGCATCGGGGCATGGTCGCTCGATGCCTTCACGCGTGCGATGCGCCGTGGCGTGTCGCGCGACGGGCATCTTCTTTACCCCGCGTTTCCCTACATCCATTACACGAAGGTCACCGACGACGACCTGCGGGCCGCTTACGCGTATCTCATGACACAGCCGGCCGTGCACGCGCCCGCGCCGCGCAACGATCTGCCGCTTCCGTTGCGGTTTCGTCCCGCGCTCGCCGTGTGGAACCTGCTCTACCTGCGACCCGGCGCGGCACCGGCCCTGGATGCCTCGCCGCGCGAGCGCGGTCGATATCTCGTCGAGGGGCTGGGCCATTGCTCGTCGTGCCACACGGCCCTCGGGATCATCGGCGGCGAATCAGGCAGGTACCTGGGCGGCGGCGATGTCGACGGATGGCATGCGCCCGCGCTCGACGTGCTCGCGCACGCGCCGCGCCCGTGGACGGCGGAACAACTGTCGGCCTACCTGACCACCGGTCTCGCGAGCGAACACGGGGCGTCGGCGGGCCCCATGCGGCCGGTCACCGACAACCTCGGGAACGTGCCGCCCGAGGATGTGCACGCGATCGCCACCTACCTGATGACGATTCAGGCCTCGCAGCCGCCGACGGCACCCAAGGCGGGCGCGGTGGCCGATGTCTCGCGGCTCGCACGGGGGCATGCCCTGTTCGATGGGGTCTGCGCGACGTGCCACGGCGATGGCGGGACCATGGAAACCCAGCTGGGACGCCCGCCGCTGACGGCCAGTTCCGCGCTCCAGGGCCCGACGCCACGCAACGCCATCATGACGGTGCTGCAAGGCATCCCGTGGCCATCGCACCCGAAGCCGACCGCGTACATGCCCGCTTTCGCGGACAACCTCACGGACGACCAGATCGCCGATCTCGTCGTCTATCTGCGGTCGACCACCAGCCAGCCACCCTGGCCCGATGTGCGGGACGAGGTGCGTCGCGCACGCAAGGATCTGTCCCATGATTGAACTGACCGTCAACGGTGCGACGCATCGCGTGGACGTCGATCCCGCCACGCCGCTGCTTTATGTGTTGCGTAACGAACTGGCGCTCAACGGCGCCAAGTTCGGCTGTGGGATGGGGCAGTGCGGTGCGTGCACCGTGCTCGTCGACGATCGGCCCGTGTTCTCCTGCCTCTATCCCGTGTCGTCCACGGCCGGTCGTCGGGTCCGCACCGTCGAAGGCTTTGGAACACCCGCGAAGCCAGGGCCCCTGCAGCAGGCCTTCATCGATCGGCAGGCCGTGCAGTGCGGCTACTGCATCGCGGGCATGATCGTGCGGGCTCAGGCGTTGCTGGAGCGCGTGGCGCATCCGACGGAACAGCAGATCCGCGAGCACATGAATCCCAGTCTGTGCCGCTGTGGCACGCACATGCGCATCCTGGACGCGATACGGGCTGTCGCCGCCACGGGCGAACTCCACCGCGCCGCGGAGAAGGGGCCGGCATCATGACCACCGAGAGGGGCGAACCCGTCAGCAGGAGCCGTCGCGCTTTCCTGGCCGGTGGCGGTCTGATGGTCAGCTTCGCGCTGTTCGGCTCCCTGCGTGTGAGCGCGGGGCAGGAGAACACGCTGGGGGCCACCATCCTGAATCCGAAGCTGCCGGGCGACCTCAAGATCGAGCCGATGCTGGACGCGTGGATACGGATCGATGCTTCGGGCGTCACGGTGTGCAGCGGGAAGGTCGAGCTGGGCACGGGCGTCAGAACGGCGCTGTGGCAGGTGGCGGCGGACCAGCTCGCCTTGCCATTGGAGCGGTTTCGCTTCGTCACGGCCGATACCGCGCTGACGCCCGACGAAGGCTACACCGCGGGATCGCACACGATGGCCGACGGCGGTACCGCCATCTTCCACGCGGCGGCGCAGGTGCGGGCGATGCTCGTCGACGCGGCCGCGCGCAAGCTCGCCGTGCCGCCGGAACGGCTCGTGCTCGAGAATGGCGTCATCAAGGCCCCGGACGGGAGGCAACTCACGTACGAGGACGCCGCGGCCGGTCTCGACCTGCATCGCATGGCCACGGAGACGTCGCCTCCGTCCGATCCCTCGACCTATCGCTACATAGGCAAGAGCGTTCCGCGCGTCGACATCCTCGCCAAGGTCACGGGCGGCGCGGCGTACGTGCAGGACATGCGACCGGACGGCATGCTCCATGCGCGCGTCGTGCGGCCACCGAACCACGGAGCCACGCTTGTCTCGGCGGACGTCGATGCCGTGTCGCGAATGCCGGGCGTGGTGCGTGTCGTCCGTGACGGCGACTACCTCGCCGTCGTCGCGCGCGGCGAATGGCAGGCGGTGCTCGCGATGCGCGCGCTGCAGGCGTCGGCGCGCTGGCGCCAGACGGAGACGTTTCCGGACAACGCCACCATCCATGACGTGCTGAAGACGCTTCCCCGGCTCGACTATGTCACGACGCGACAGGGCGGTGACGACGAGGTGCATCAGGCGGCACCCGTGGCGAACGCCGCGCCGGCGGCAGCGTTGACCGGTGCGCGCGTCGAGCGTGTCGAAGCCACGAAGCAGTACGTGCTCCACGGGTCCATCGGTCCATCGTGCGCGCTGGCGGTCTGGCGGGACGGCATGCTCACCGTATGGACGCACAGCCAGGGCGTGTTCCCGTTGCGGGCGGGCATCGCGGGCCTGCTCGGCCTGCCGAAGGAGCAGGTCCGCTGCGTGCACGTCGAGGGTTCCGGCTGCTACGGTCACAACGGCGCCGACGACGTGGCCGCCGACGCGGCGCTGCTGGCGCATCGCATGCCGGGCGCGCCGATCCGGGTGCAGTGGATGCGCGACCAGGAGGCCGGCTGGGAACCGCTCGGGCCGGCCATGGAGACGAGCCTCGAGGTCGCGACCGACGCGGACGGCGCGCTCACGGCGTGGCGTCACGCGCTCTGGAGCACGCCGCACAACGAACGCATCACCAACCCCGGCCGCTTGCTTCCCGCCTGGCTCGTCAGCCAGCCGATCGCGCCGTCGCCGCCGTCGCCCATTCCGCAACCGGAGGGCGACGCGGACCGGAACGCCGTCCCGCTCTACCGCGTGCCGGATGTGCGGGTCGACATGCACTTCGTCACGCAGATGCCGTTCCGCACGTCGGCCATGCGGTCGCTGGGCGCGCACATCAACGTGGTCACCATCGAAGCGATGATGGACCGGCTCGCCGCCGCGCACGGCAAGGACCCCGTGGCTTACCGGCTCGCGCAGCTCGACGACCCGCGTGCGAAGGCGGTCATCCAGCGGGCGGCCGAGGCGTTCGGGTGGACGGCCAATCCGGCGCTGCCGCCGAACCGCGGCGTGGGTTTCGCCTTCGCCCGCTACAAGAACCTGATGGGCTATTGCGCGATCGCGCTGGAAGTCGAGGTCGGTCCCGACCGGCGAGCCGTGCGCATCGACCGCGTGGTGACGGCGGTCGACTGCGGCCAGATCGTCAATCCCGACGGCCTGACGAACCAGATCGAAGGCGGCATCGTGCAATCGTCGAGCTGGACGCTGTACGAACAGGTGCGGATCGGCGCCGTCGGCGTGGAGAGCGTCGACTGGCAGAGCTATCCCATCCTGCGTTTTCCGCAGGTGCCGGCGCGCATCGACGTGCACATGATCGACCAGCCGGGCATGCCGTTCCTCGGCGCGGCCGAGATCGCGCAGGGCCCCACCGCGGCGGCCCTCGTGTCGGCCGTCGGACAGGCTACCGGCCGTCGTTCGCTCCGTTTGCCGCTCGTTCCCCACCTATGGCCATGATGTCGCGGTGACGCGCGTGGCCCGTCCAGCGCGTAGCATGCGTCCCCTGATTCGTTCCCTGGAAGTGCAGCATGTCGTCATCCACCCAATCCGTCGGCGGTCCCGGTCGGGGCACGCTGTTCGCCATGGCGCTCGCCGCGGGTCTCGCGGTCGCGTCGATCTATTACAACCAACCCATGCTCGGCGTGATGTCGGGCGCGTTCCACGACGCCCGTGTCGGTGGCTGGATCCCCACGCTCACCCAGCTCGGCTACGCCGCGGGACTGCTGTTCCTGCTGCCGCTGGGTGACATGCTCGAGCGGCGCAGGCTGATCGTCGTGCAGTTCGGCGTGCTCGCGCTCGCCCTGGTGATCATGGCGCTGGCACCGGGACTCGCCGTGCTGGCCATCGCGTCGGTGCTGGTCGGCGCGGCCGCCACCGTCGCGCAGCAGATCGTGCCGTTCGCGGCCATCCTGTCCGCGCCGGAGAAACGGGGCGCCGCCATCGGCACGGTGATGAGCGGCCTGCTCACGGGCATCCTCCTCAGCCGCACGCTCGCCGGTCTCGTCTCGAGTCTCGCGGGCTGGCGCGCGATGTTCTGGCTGGCGGTGCCGCTGGCCGTCCTCGGGGCGGTGCTCATGGCGCGGACCCTTCCGGCACACCATCCGGCGAGAAAGGTTCGCTATCGCGAGCTGTTCGGCTCGCTGGTTCACCTCTGGCGTAACGAGCCCGTGCTGCGGCGCGCGGCGTTCACCCAGGCGCTGCTGTTCGCGTCGTTCTCGGCGTTCTGGACGACGCTCGCGCTTCGCCTCGCCCAGCCGCCTCTCCATCTCGGCGCGGCGTCGGCGGGCTTGTTCGGCATCGTCGGCGCGGTCGGCGTGGCCATGGCGCCCGTGGCAGGCCGCATGGCGGACCGTCGCGGGCCGGCGCCCGTGATCGCGCTGGGCGCGGCGTCCACGATCGTCGCGTGGCTCGTGTTCGGGTTCTGGCAGGGCATCGCCGGCCTCGTCGTCGGTGTGATCGTGCTCGACTTCGGCGTGCAGATTTCCCTCGTCTCGAACCAGCACCTCATCTACGGCCTGCACCCCGAGTACAAGAGCCGCCTCAATACGCTCTTCATGACCACGATGTTCGTGGGCGGCGCGCTCGGTTCGCTCGCGGCGTCCACGGCATGGGGTCATGGCGGCTGGGCCGCGGTGTGCGTTCTCGGCGGTGTGCTTCCCGTCGGCGCGCTGCTGCTCAACGTCGCACGGCGTCCCTCACCTCACTCGCTCGACCGAATCGACGGAAACTCACCATGACTGCCATCTCGCTGATCCGATCCTGTTCCCTGCGTGCCGCGACCACCTTCTGCTTCGCGATGGCGGCCGCGTCCGTGGCGCACGCGGGCGATGCCTCATCCGCCGGCTTCCTGAAAATGCCGTTCGGGAAGATCACCGTCGTCGCGCTTTCCGACGGCAGCTTCACGCTCCCGGCATCGAAGCTCATGGTCGACGCCCGCAAGGGCGAGGTCCGGGACGCCCTCGCGAAGGCGCACCTCGGCGACGACGTGCCGACCTCCGTCAATGCGTTCCTCATCGACACCGGGGACAAACGCATCCTCATCGATACGGGATCCGGCGTGCTGCTCGGGCCCACGCTGGGCCAGGTGAACCAGCATCTTCAGGCGGCGGGTTATCGCCCCGATCAGATCGACGAGATACTCATCACGCACCTGCATGCGGATCACGTCGGCGGACTCGTCGACCGTGGCCGGATGGTGTATCCGAACGCTACCGTGCGCGTGGACGCGCGTGAGAAGGCGTTCTGGGAGAACCGCGGCAACCTCGACAAGGTCGATGGCTCCGTGAAGAACACGTTCGAGGCGGTACCGATGGCGCTTGGGGCCTACGAAGCGGCCGGTCACGTCAGGACGTTCACCGAGGGCGAGCGTGTCGGTCCGGGTATCACCGCGGTGAGCGAGCCCGGACATACCGAAGGCCACAGTGGCTTCCGTGTCGAGAACGGCGGCGAGGTGCTGCTCGTCTGGGGCGACGTCATCCATCTCGCGGTCGCGCAGCTTCCCGATCCGAAGGTCACGATCCACTTCGACAGCACGCCCGCCGACGCGGTGAAGACGCGCGAGAAGGCGCTTTCGGCAGCGAGCGCCTCGCGGTACCGGGTCGCCGGAGCGCATATCGCGTTCCCCGGGATCGGCACGGTGGGCAAGGCGGGAAGCGGCTACACGTGGACGCCCATCGCACCGTAAGAGCAGCAGGAACAAGGGCGCCGTGGGCGCCCTTGTTCTTCCGTGGGTTCGCTCAGCCTCGCGTGGCCGCCGCGGCGGCGGCCACGATGGCATCGACGACCGCGTCGGCGTGGGACAGGAGCGACATGTGGCTCGACGGGACTTCCGTGACGGTCGAACCCATCAGCTTCGCCGCGTCGCGCTGGAGATCCGGCGACACCGCGCGGTCGCTTGTCGAGAGGATGAACCACGACGGGCGGGTGCGCCATGCGGTTTTCGTCAACGCATCGGCGAACGTGCTCTTGGCGAGAGGCCCTTGCGTGGCGGCGAGAAGCCGCGCCGTGTCCGCCGGAAGGTCCTGTGCGACGTCGTCGACGAACGCCTGTTCGGAGAGATAGACGAAGCCGTTGCCGTCGTCGCGGATGCCGCCGAGTGCCGGCGGCGACGGATACTTGCCGACCAGCTCTCCGGTCGTGTTGCCGACATCGCCGGAAAAGGCCGAGACGTACACGAGCGATTTCACCTTCGCGTCCTCACCGGCCTCGGTGACGACGAATCCCGCCCAGCTGTGACCGACGAGGACGACCGGCCCGTCGACGAAATCGATCACCCGCTTCGTCGCGGCGACGTCGTCCGCGAGGGAGGTGAGGGGATTCTGCACGGCGACGGCCTTCAGGCCCTTCGCGAGCAGCCGGGGAATCACGGCGCTCCAGCTGGAGCCGTCGGCCCAGGCGCCGTGGATGAGGACGATGGTGGGTGCGGGTTGTGACGTGGCGTTCATGATGAATCCTTTGATGGAGCAAGCGACGGTGGGTCGGGAAGCGATCGCCACACGCTAGGTCAATCAAGGGCATTCGGCTTGCAGGAAGGCGAAGCGGACGATCGTGCTACGCGCGTGCTCACGCCGGGCCAACGGGCGTTCCATTCGTGCTATTGCGGCTTCTCTCGTGTCGTTACGCTGAAACTCTTCCTGGTTTCCGTCGAAGCGCAATGAAACACCATACCGTCAAGGCCAACGGCATCCGCCAGCATTTCATCGAAGCGGGGGAGGGCGCGCCGGTCGTCCTCCTCCACGGCTTCCCCGAGACGAACTACGCCTGGCGTCACCAGATCCCGGTGCTGGCGAAGACGTACCGCGTCATCGCCCCGGACCTGCGCGGCTACGGCAAGACCGACAAACCGGCGTCCGGCTACGACAAACGCACGATGGCGAACGACCTGATCGCGTTGCTCGACCATCTGGGCATCGATCGCATCGCGCTGGTGGGTCACGACCGCGGCGCGCGTGTGGCGACGCGTTTCGCCAAGGACCATCCCGATCGCCTGGACCGTCTCGTGGTGATGGACAACGTGCCCACGCGGATCGTCGCGACATCGATGAACGCGAAGGTCGCGAAGGCCTACTGGTTCTTCACCTTCCACCAGGTGCCCGACCTGCCCGAAGCGCTCATCGCGGGGCGCGAGGACGTCTGGCTACGCCACTTCTTCAGCGACTGGTGCTACGACCCGCACACCATCGCGGGCGCGGACTTCGATGCCTACGTCGCGGCGTATCGCGAACCGGGCGCGGTGCGCGGCGCCATGGCCGATTATCGGGCGGCGCCCGAGGACGTGCTGCAGGACCAGGAAGACGCCGATCGCCTCATCGCGTGCCCGACGATGTCGATCTGGGGGGCCGACTTCGAAGCCGTCGGCGGCACGTTCGACATGGCGGCCGTCTGGCGCGGCATGGCGACGGATCTTCGCGCGGAGCCGATCGCCCAGTGCGGTCATCTGCCACAGGAGGAACAGCCGGAGATCGTCAATCGCCTGTTGCTCGATTTTCTCGATGGATGGAAAGGGGGTGCGGCATGAAACGCGTCGCGCTCCTGGTCGCGCTCCTGCTCACGACGGCGGTCGCCGCCGCCGGCGACGTGCGCATCGGCCCGCAGGGCCCGGGTTTCTATCGTATGCGCGTCGGCGCGGACGAGGTCACCGCGCTGCTCGACGGCACGCATCCTTTCCCCGCCGACGAGCTCCTGACGCACGTGGATCGGGCGAGGGTCGACGATCTTCTGAAGGCCGAGTACCTTGCCTCGCCCGTGCAGGGTTCCATCAACGCCTTCCTCGTGAAGACCGCGGATCGCCTGGTGCTCATCGACACCGGCGCCGGCCCCCTGTACGCAGGCGACGGCGGGTTCCTGCCCATGGCGCTGCTCGCCTCGGGCTATCGTCCGGAAGACGTCACCGACATCCTGCTGACGCATCTGCATCGCGACCATGTCGGCGGACTGATCCGAAACGGCACGATGCTGTTCCCGAACGCCACGGTCCACGTCAGCAAGGCCGATGCCGATTTCTGGCTCGACACGGCCAACGAACGCAAGGTGAAGGACATCCTCCTGCCGATGTTTCCCGGTGCCATGGACTCCCTCGGGCCTTACCTGAAGGCCGGGCGCGTCGCGACGTTCCAGGGAGAAACCGACGTGCTGCCGGGATTCCATGCCATTCCGGCGCCCGGACATACGCCGGGGCATACCTGGTACCTCGTCACGAGCGGGTCGGAACACCTGCTCGCGTGGGGCGATACGGTGCACGTCGCCGCCGTGCAGCTCGCGGAGCCCGGCGCCTCGATCCGCTACGACGTGGACGAGGAAGCGGCGGCCGCGTCGCGCAAGCGCGCGCTGGACGAGGCGGTGGCGAAGGGTTACTGGGTGGCCGCTGCGCACGTCTCGTTTCCCGGCCTCGGGCACATCCGGCGCACGGCATCCGGTTACGCATGGGTGCCGGTCAACTACACGCGTACGCCGTGAATCAGGCGAGATAACCTCGTTCCAGCGCGATGGAGAGCGCGTGGGCCCGGTTGGTCGCGCGAAGCTTCGCCATGGCGTGCGAGAGGTGCTCCTTGACGGTGTCGGCCGCTATCCCGAGGTGCCGCGCGATCTGCTTGTTCTCCATCCCGGCGGCGACGCCGCGCAGCACGGACAGTTCGCGTTCGGTGAGGTCTTCGTCGCCGCGGTACTCGGAAAGGCGCCTGGCGACTTCCGCGGACACGCGATGCTGCCCGGCATGCACGTCGCGGACGATACCGATCAGATCGTTCGCGAGCGCCGTCTTCAGCAGGTAGGCCTGGGCCCCGGCAGCAAGCGTCCGCCGCGCCGCGGCATCGCCGCCATAGGTGGTCAGGACGATCACGCGGGCCAGCGGCTCGATCCTGCGCATGGCGCCGACGACCTCGTCGCCGTCCATGTCGGGCAGCTTGAGGTCGACGACGGCGACGTCCGGCCGCATGGCGCGGAACAGCTCGATGCCTTCCGCCCCCGTTCCGGCCTGCCCGACGATGAGGATGCCGGGCTCGCCGGCGAGCATCGCCACGACGCCGGCGCGGAACAGGGGATGGTCGTCGACGACGAGGATGCGGATCGCGGTGGACGTCATGACCGTGCCAAGGAACCAACTCGTCACGAGGATATCCGGGAGGCAGGCCGTCTGGCTTGACGGCTTGCATGGCCGGATTCACCGATGCGTCCGGCCTTCAGAACGCATACGAGATCATCACGCGGTTGTACGAGAAGGGGCGGTTGCGCGGGTTGAGGTTGTTCGTTCCGCCCGTCGAGCGTTCCCAGCGGTTGCGTAGCTGCAGCCCCTTCAGGGCGCCGGTGAAACGGTAGATCACGTCGAGGTACACGTCGTGGCTGTCGCCGCGGTAGAGCGTGCGGTACCGGGTGTAAGCCGCCACCACCTGCAGCCGTTCACCGAAGACCTGCTGGGCGACCTTCGCCTTCCATGCGTACCCCGGGCCTTGTTCGACCAGTCCCCTGAGCATCGAGGTCGTGTAGAGCGGGTCGGTGGCGTACGTCGCCGTGAAGGGCGACACGAGCGCACCGCCGCCGATCGTTCCCCCGGCCTGACGGAGGATACGGTTCCAGGCCACGTCGGCACGCGTATGCCCGATGCGCACACCGGCATCGACGCCGAGCACTTCGCTTCGCACCCGTCGTCCGGGCACGCCCAGAAGCTTCGTTCCGGTGTTCACGAGGGTGTTGTCGCCCGTCGTCCATTCCTCGACGAGCTGCGCGGAGACGAAGGGCGTGGCACGGCCCACGGCCGGCAACGTCAACGTGCCGTCGGTGTAGGCCATGCGGGCGAAGCGCAGGAAATCGTAGAGCCAGGTCTGTCCGCTGAACCGGCCGTGCCGGTAGGTCGCACCGACCAGCCAGGTGCCGTCGTACGCCCGCGCGTCGGCAGGCAACGACGCATTGCCGCCGTAGATCGGATCGCCGTCGAAGCGGGTGGGGTAGTAGAGGTTGTCCGCGAAGAAGCGCTCCGACGTGCGGCTCTTCCAGCGGAACGTGCGCGCGAACTGGAACGAGAGGCCGGGGCTGGCGTCGAAGCGCGCGCTCACGGTGCGGTAAGCCGCGGGGATCAGGCGTGAATCGCTCATGCCCTGCCAGGGGGTGTCGAGGTACTGATCTCCTGCGCGTAGGGTCCAGCCCGCCGCGCGGTACTGCACGTAGGCCTGGCTGACCGTACCGATCGCGTTCTTCCTTCCCATGAGGGTCACGTCGATGCGATTGACCGGCGTGTCACGTGTTCCGAGGGCGTTGGCATAAGCCAGCGACATCGCCGCGGAGAAGCCATCGGCCTCCCCGGTGCGCAGGTTGACGAGCAACGCGGTGGCGAAGGCGGACGCGTCGGGCATCGCAGGCGCCGCGTACATGCGGTGGTAGTCGTAGAGGCGTAGCGATCCGTCGACGTGGCCGCCGGAAAGGAAATCATCCGCGACGCATACGCCTGGCAGCAGGGAAAGCGCGATCCGCAGCCATCGGGCGGCACGTCGCGTGCGCGTGTGAACGCGGGAGCGGAAAGCGGGTGACTTTACGACGGACATGGTGCGGCATTCGGCGGCGGCCGGTGCAGTATGCGAGCGTGCGCGCGCCGTCGATTGGCCGCGCCTGTGGCCGCGCAAGTGACATTCCGACTAAAGCGTCGCTGCACCGGGCGTGCGGCGCGCAGCCGGTTCCCGACGCTGCGAAAAGAGACCCCCCATACAGGGGGTCAGCGCATCGACGTGCGCGGTTAGCATCCGATCCGCAATCGTCCGGAGCCACCTTTCCATTTCATTCAGGCGTCATCGAACCCGATGTACCGCACACCTTCCTGCAGCGCCCGCCCGTTCCACCCATGACCGCTCCACCGTTCGACCCCGCACTGGACCCCGCATTCCCGGCTTCACCCACGCCGCCCATCCGCATCCTCGTCGTCGACGATCACCCGGTGTTCCGCGCGGGCCTCGTCGCCATTCTTTCCGGCGCCCCGGATCTGCATGTGCTGGGTGAAGCGGCGACCGGGCAGGAGGCGATCTCGCTGTTTCGCATGCATCGGCCGGACGTGACGCTCGTCGACATGATGCTGCCGGATTTTCCCGGCGATCGCGTGATTCTCGGCATCCGTCAACTGGATCCCGGCGCGCGCAGTGTCGTCGTCACCGCCTTCGCCGGTGACTGCGTGGCGCGACGCGCGCTGAACGCCGGCGCGCAGGCGTACCTGCTGAAGAGCGCGACCGGGGACGACCTGATCGACACCATCCGGGCGGTCCATCGCGGCGAGCAGCGCATCGACGCGGAGGTGGCGCAGCAGCTGGCCAGCTTCCAGGGCCAGGAAGTGCTTTCGGAGCGCGAACTCGACGTCCTCCGGGGCGTGGCGATGGGTTTCGAGAACAAGCAGATCGCGTCGCGCCTCGGTCTCTCGCCGGAGACCGTCAAGGAATACGTTTCCAACGCCATGGCGAAACTTCGCGCGAGGAACCGCGCGCACGCGGTCTCCCTGGCCCAGGCGCGCGGGTTCTTTCGGCAAGCATGAAACGACGAAACATCCGATCCTATCGCCGATCGCGTTGCGTTCCTTCCCCCCGATGACACGGATTCTTCCCATGCGCCCGAACTTCCTGATTGCTTCTCTCGCGCTGCTGGCCTCGTCGGCAAGCCTGGCTTCGACGCCCGACTATGCCGTCGGTGCGCAGTACGACACGACCCACGTTTACGTCGCACCGTCCGATGTGGACGCGTTCGTCCGGAGCTTCACGGCCACGTTCGGGGGTCGGTCCACCCCGCAGGTGGTGGTCACCGTGACGCCGACGTCGTCGAGCACGTCTTCCCAGCTCGTGCAGACACCGGTCGGTAGCGTATCGGTGTTCGGCTTTCGCACGCCGGTGCCGTATCCGTTCGGCCTGGAGCGCACGGGCTATCTCGTGACCGACGTCGACGCGGCGGTGAAGGCCGCGAACGCCGCCGGCGCGGCGACGCTGGTGGCGCCGTTCGACGATCCGATCGGACGCGACGCCATCGTCGCCTGGCCGGGCGGCGTCAACATGCAGCTCTACTGGCACACGAAAAAGCCTGTGTACGCGGCGCTCGAGCACGTGCCGGAGAATCGGATCTACCTTCCCGCGGAGTCGGCCGATGCGTTCGTCGGCGCCTTCGTCCGCTTCGCCCACGGCAAGGTGGTGTCCGATGTGCGCGATGCGCCGGGTAGCGAACTCGGGCGCAAGGGCGGCACCTATCGTCGCATCCGCATCGCATCCGGGTACGGAAAGGCGACGGTGCTCGTCACCGACGGCCACCTCGACTGGCCCTACGGGACCGAAGTGACGGGCTACGAAGTGTCCGATCTCGACGCCACGCTCGCGCGCGCCCGGGCGAGCGGTGCGAAAGTGGTGGTCGATGCGCACGCGGAGGGCGACCGCCGCGCCGCGATGCTGCAGTTTCCCGGTGGCCACGTCGCCGAAGTGCACAGCGACAAGTGAAACGTGCGGGCCGCGGGGCCTATTGACGGGTCGACGCAAGCGCCTCGATAGTCGACCGCACGATGTCGCGTCGGCCTGCGCGCGACGTTCAGGGGTGGCGATGTGAGACACGGGATCGATCGGCGAATGAAGGTGCTCCTGGCCGCGCTGGCCTTCGCCGCGGGCGTCTCGGCCTGCACCGCGGTGGCCGCCGAGGATGTGAAGATTCCGGGATACGTCGTCACCGTGTGGGGCGCCTCCGAGGGTGCGCCGCAGGATGTCGGCAATATCGCGCAGACGACCGACGGCACGCTCTGGCTGGGAACGAACAACGGATTGTTCCGCTTCGACGGTCATCGCTTCACCGAATATGACGTGGCCCCCCGGCCGCTGCCGGCGTCGCGCCAGGTGAGGGACGTCGTTCCCGACCCGAAGGGCGGCCTATGGGTGCTCTACGGCGATGCCGTCGAGATCCATCTCGCGGCGGACGGGCGCACGGTCAGCGTGCCGACCGGATTGCGTCCGGGCGGTATCGGCGGCGTGTTCGTGCACGCCGACGGGCGCACCTTCGTCACCGCGAACGACGGGCTGTACGTCCTCGAGGGCGATCGCTGGAAGCGGTGCGAAGCGCCCGAATGGACGTTGCCCTCGGGCGAGATGGACACCCCATCCAGCGACGCCGAGGGTGGCATGCTTACCGCCGCCGGCGACGCGATCTATCGCCTGCCGCGAGGCTCGCAGCATTTCGTCGAAGTCGCGAAGCTCGCCGAACCCGGCTTCGGCGGCCAGCTCGTGGGCGACCCGACCGGGAGGCTCTGGGTGACGTACCGGAAGTACACGGAGGTGCCCGGCGTGCGCATGCCCACGCGGCCCGCGCCGGTGAATACCAATCACATCACGCTGTTCGATCCGCACGGCACGTTCTGGACGGTACAGCAGGGATGCGACGGCCTCTGCATGGCGCCTTTCGACACCGCCGTCGCCGACATGCGCGAGGGACGCCGTCCAACGCGCGCCTCCGTCATCCCCGCAGGAAACCTGACCGCCCTCACGCTGATGCGCGACGCGACCGGTGACATCTGGGTGGGCGCACGGCAGGGACTGATCCGCCTGCACAAGTCGGTCGCGCAACCCATCACGGCCTTCGAGAGGGGACTGGGCTGGTTCGGCGTGTCGCCGGGCGCGGACGGTACGACGCTGGTGACCACGTACACGCGCGGCGGATACAACAAGATCGGACGCATCGATGGTCAGGACGTCGAGCTGATCGGAGGAGAGAAGGCCATCTCGGCACTGACGCGTCTTCCGGACGGCAGCGCGGTCCTGGTGGGCGACGACGCGATGTACCGGGTAACGGGCAGCGCGATCGAGACGATGTCGCAACGGCCCGGCGTCGGCCCTGCCGCCCCCGTGCATCCCGCGCAGATCGTGTTGCCGCAGGCACCGGGTCGCTTCTGGGTGAGCATCCGGGACGAGGGACTCTATCTCGTGGACGGCACGAACTGGCGTCACGTCGGTGCGAAGGAGGGATTTCCGACCGTGTATCCGGTGAGCGGTGCGCGGGGGGCCGATGGGACGACGTGGTTCGGTTACGCGGATGGGGCGCTGGCGGCGCTGTCGCCGGGCGCCACGTCGGCACCGCTGATGAGCCGCGTGCCGTCCATCGGCGCGATCAACGCGATCAGCCCGGGCGACCCGTTCCTCGTCGGTGGCGAAACGGGTGCCGGGATCGTGGAGAACGGAACATTCAGCCCGCTGCGGCTTCGTCGCGGTGGACTGCTCCGCGGCGTCACAGGCATCGTCCGCACGCCCGACGGAGACGCCTGGTTCAACACGGCCAGGGGCCTGATACGCGTGGCGGCGGGCGACCTGGCCACGTTGCGTGACGACCCGACGCGAGTCCTTCCGTACGACATCCTCACCACCGCCGACGGTTTGCCGGGTGGCGCCCAGCAGGTCCGCCCGCTGCCGACGCTCAACCTGGCATCGGATGGGTTGCTCTGGGTCGCCGGCGTTTCGGGCCTGGCCACCGTGGATCCCCGCCACGTTCGCGCCGCGAGCGCCGCGTCGCCTGTTCTTCTGGACATGCGCGATGGAAAGGGTGCGTCGATCCTCGCCGGTGGCGTGTTGCAGCCGGGGTCGCGCGCGATCGACGCCGAGCTCGCGGGGGTGTCGCTCGGCGATCCGGGATTCGTGGACCTTCGCTATCGGCTCGTCGGCGTCGACCCGGACTGGCGCCACGCTACGGACGAGGCGCGCATCAGCTACGCGGATCTTCCACCCGGTCGCTTCCGCCTCGAAGTTCAGGCGAGGGGGCCGACGGGGGATTGGTCGCCCAGTGTGTTGTCGGCGCCGGTCGATTCCATGCCCGCCTTCTTCGAGACGCGCTGGTTCGCGGCGCTGATGGTCGTGCTCGTGGTCGCCGCCGCGTTCGCGGGACATTTCTTCCGGATGGCCGTCGTGCGTCGACGGCAGGAGGCGACCGCCAACGCGAAGCTTCGCGAGCGCGACCGCATCGCGCGCGAACTGCACGATTCCATGCTCCAGGGCATGGCGGGCGTCATGCTGAGGGTGATCGCATGGGAACGCGACAAGCGGGCGCCCGACGAGCTGCGCTCGGGGTTCCGCACCGTCGCCGATCAGCTGTCGTCGCTCATCATGGAGGCGCGGGCGCGCGTGATCGCGTTGCGGAGCGTCGCGTCGTACCGCATGCCGTTGTCCGAAGCCCTCGCGATGGTGGGCGAGGATTACGGCTCGGCGAGCGCGGCGAGCTTCCACCTGCGGATCGAGGGGCAGGAGACACCGCTCGACGACGTCGCGCACCTGGCCGTCATGGACATCGTGCGCGAGGCGCTCAACAACGCGTTCTCGCACGCGCAGGCCACGGCCATCGAAGTGACGCTGCGCTACGGCGACGCCGATCTCGTCGTCGAGGTGAAGGACAACGGCGTTGGTCTCCCGGAGCTCGTGACCGCCGAAGGACGGCGTCCGGGGCATTGGGGCATGGTGACGATGCGCGAGCGGGCGACCGAGATGGGCGGCAGCGTGTCGATCGACACGGACGGGAACGGCACCACGGTGACGCTGGTGGTGCCGAAACCCCGCACGTGACGGCCACCGCGCGGGGTCAGCCGAGGTGCTTCTTCAGGAACGCCCAGGTCCGGTCGTTCGCGGTCCGGGCGGCCTCCGCGTTGTAATGCGCGCCACCGTGACGCGAGAACGCGTGATTGCAACCCGCGTAGCTGTGAATGGTGACGTTGGGCTTGCCGTCGAGCGCCTTCTTTATCGCGTTCTGCGCGTCCTGGGAGATGAACTCGTCCTCGTCGGCCAGGTGCATGAGGAAGGGAGCGCGGATCGCGTCCGCCTCGTCCAGGTATTTGTCGGTGTCGCCACCGTGGAAGGCCACGGCGGCATCCACGGGATGCCGTGCGGCGGTAAGGAAGGTCATCAGGCCGCCAAGGCAATAACCCATGACGCCGACCTTACCGCTCGCGCGCGGCAGGGACGCCGCCGCGGCCATGGTCGCCACGACGTCCCGGACGCCCGCGTCGCGGTCGTACGCCATGTAGAGCGCAAGGCCCTTCTTCCAGTCGGCCTCGGAGGTCACGCTCAGGTCGACGCCTCGCTCCTGCCGCCAGAACAACTCCGGCGCCACGGCGATGAAGCCTTGCCCGGCCAGGGCGTCGCACGTCGCACGGATGTCGTCGTTGACGCCGAAGACTTCGTGGAGCACCACGACGGCGGGTGCGCGCTCGGCCTGGGGATACGACACGAAGGCGTCGAACTGCCCGTCGCCGGTCGTCACGGTGATGTTCTCGTGCATGGTGATGCCCCATTCGTCGGGCGGAACGCCCCGCCCGAAAGATTACGATACCCGCGCTACCGTGACGCCGGTGGGCCGACGATCCGTGCCGAGCCTCAGGGCTGTACGAACGAGCCGACGACGGTGAAGTTCGCGCTCTGCGTTTCGCCCACGACACGCACGTACCAGCGACCCGACGCGGGCGAACTCGACGCCACGACCTCCGCGTTGCCCGCATGCCGCGAGACGAGCGTGGCATCCGAACCGTCCGCGGCGGGTAGCTGGCCCAGACGCGCGTAGAGGGTGACGTCTCCCGACCCGCCGGTCGTCCTCAGGGTGAGGGCGCGCGCGCCGGTCGGAACGTCGAGGGCGTACCCGCTCGAACCACCCGTCGGAAGCGCCGCGCCGGTCACGGGCACGTTGCGCGTGAGGATCGTCAGGGGCGGCGGCAGCGGCGTGCCGGCGGCCGCATGGATGGCGGCGTTGGCGTCGATGATGCCGGCGCCTAGCGAGGGATTCTGCGCGCTCGGGAACGGTCGCGACGTGCTGACCAGGAGCGATTTGAGTTGCGCGGGCGTCAGCGCCGGCAGTTGCGCCGATCGCGCGGCGGCGATCATCAGGGCGAGGGTTCCGGCCACGTGCGGCGTGGCCTGCGAGGTGCCGGCCATGCCGCCATAGGCATAGCCGTCGGTGGACTCGTCCGGTTCGTGCGCCCCCGTGTTGACCGCCGACCAGACGAAGCCCGCGTCGACGAGTTCGCCCGAGGCCGCGTCGCCGGCATACGCACCGCCGCCGGGTGCCGCCACCGTGACGGTGCTGCCCCAGTTCGAGTAGAACGCGCGCCTGCCGCCGACACCCACCGCGCCCACCGTGATGACGCCGGGGCAGCTCGCCGGCGAGTAGCCGGCGGCGTTGTCGGCGCTGTTGCCGGCGGCGACGACCACCGTGATTCCGCGCGACACGGCGTTCTGGATCGCGATCGCTTCGGGCGAGTCCGGATAGCACTGGCCGGGACCACCGAGGCTCATGCTGATGACGTCGGCCGGATGGGTGTTGTCCGGAACGCCGTCCACGTGGCCGCCCGAGGCCCATTCGATCGCATCGGCGATGTCCGATTCGTATCCGCCGCAGTGGCCCAGCGCGCGAACCGGGAGTACGCGTGCGCCGGGCGCCACGCCCGCCATGCCGATGCCATTGTTCGTGAGTTCGGCGACGGTTCCGGACACGTGCGTGCCGTGCCACGAACTGTCCTCGGCGGCCTCCGGTGTCGTGCACCCGCCCGGCGCGTCGTACGGCGCGCCGCTGGTCCAGTCGCCGGTGTCCCATCCGCCTGGCGCACGGTCGTCGGTATCGCGCCCGGAGATGAAGCCGCTGGAGATGAAATCGTAGCCGGCGTCGCCCAGTGTCAGGTCGATGTCGGGATGATGCGTCAGGCCGGTGTCGATGACCGCGACGGTCGTGCCGCTGCCGATGCCGACCTGCCAGGCGCCGACGGCGTTGACGCCGCCGAGGTTGGCGACGGCGGACGCATCCCGCCCGATCGTTTCCATGCTGCCGTTGCCGGGACGGAGGTGCCATTGATACCGCGTGAAGTACGGATCGTCCGGGGTCGCCGCGTTCGCGTACGCGTGGCGGAGGTGGTCGGGTCGCACGCTGGCCACCGCGGGGTCGGCCGCGATCGAGTTCACGAGATCGGCGAGCGCGGCGTCGGAAAGCTTCGCGTCGATCGCCACGACGTCGAAGCCGCTGGCGAGGGTGCGGACGGGACGGACGGCTGCTCGCGCGGTGCCGCCACGGAGGCGCGACTGAGCCGCGCGGGAGACCACGGCGGCGGCGTGGGCGGCCGTCGACGCGACGCCGGGTTGCATGCGGACGATCAGACGGGTCTGGAAGGCGGGTGCGGCGAGCGTCGCCTGGCAGGCCGCGAGCGCGGCAACGAAGGTCAGTGAGCGAAGGATGGTCATGGAAGTCCTCAAAGATCGAAACCGAAGCCGACGCCGGCGGAGTTCTGCGATCCGCTGAAGGCGCCGCCGACACTGACGTGCGCGCGTTCCCCGATGGAGCGCGCGTAACCCACCGCCATGGCCTGCTGTCCTCCCTGCGTGCCGATGCCGACGGCGATGCGACCCCCTTGCGTGGATGCACCGCCCGCGTTGATCGCCATCTGCGTCGACGCCTGACCCATCGCACCCGTGCGGTTGAGATCGCGATCGAGCGACCGGAAGCGCCGGTTCGTCTCGTCGCGGAACGCGTCGAATTCGTTCCGCCCGACGCCGAAGCTGCCGATGCGCGCATCGGTATATGCATTGGCTTTGGCCAGCGTCGTGGCGTCGCCCTGGTCCGCGTACGAGCGCGCCGTGGTCAACGCCTCGTCGACCTGCCCGACGTTCGCCGCGTCGGTGGCGTGCACGCCGGCGGCCACGTTGCTGACCCGACGCTCGCGACCCTGCGTGCCGACCGAGACGGTGTCGGCCTCCGTCGCGACCGAACCGGCGCCGAGCGCGACGCTGTTGGCCGCCGGCGCGGAGGCTCCGGATCCGACGGCGACCGACGACGCGTCGCTCGCCGCGCTGCCCGTCCCGACGGCGAGGCCGGGGCCGGTGCCGGCCGGCACGCCCGACGACGGTCCCTGCGACACGTCCGCCAGCGATGTCAGCGTCCGGTCGACCGCACCGAAGGCGTCCTGCAGGCTCGTGTAGACGGTGCCCTGGATGAGGTAGCTCGCGCCGGGGCCGCCGATGGCGGAAAGCGAGCGATTGAGCTGGCCGAGGTTGACCGCGTCGAAATCGTCCGTGCCGTCGGCGACGCCGGTGAGCTGCCGGCGGAGCACCGGCGATCCGTCGCTGCCGTCGCTGCCGAACGAGACCGTCCCGGCGCGGAAGTTGCGTGCGCCGGAGCCGAGCGCGACGCCGTCCTCGACGTCGACCTGCGAGTACGCGCCGATGGCAATGGCGCCTTTCTGTTCGAGGTTGGCCACGGCGAAGTTGCCGATCGCGATGCTGTCCTCGCCGGTCGCCTGCGCGGCGGAACCGAGCGCCGTCGCGGAAACACCGGTCGCGACGGCGCCGCTGCCGAATGCCGATGCCCGGAACGCGAGGGCGGAGGTGACCTGGTACGTGCCGAACCCGTAGTCGTGCGCGCCGCCCACGGCGGTCGCCTCGTTGTCCACGGCGCGCGCGAACATGCCGATCGCGACACCCCGGTCGCCGGTCGCCGCCGAAAGGCGTCCCATGGAAATGCTGTCGGGCGACGCGGCGTACGCGGTATAGCCCGATGCGAACGCGTACATGCCCTCCGCGAACGACCCGGCACCGATCGCGGTCGCGTAGTCGCCGCCTGCCTCGCTGCCCGACCCGATCGATGTCGACGCGAGTCCTGCGGCATTCGGCGCGAGCAGTGGCGTTCCGGGGGAGAACTCGAGCAGCGCACCCGTGGCATCGCGGCCCGCGCCGCCGATGGCGATCGCGCTGGCGCCCGTCGCCTGGGCGCCGGTGCCGATGGCGGTGCCGTTGATGCTGGAGGCGCTCGCGCCGAAACCGGCGGCGATGGCGTAGTCGCCGCTGGCGTTCGCGCCGCCGCCGAGCGCCGTCGCCGCCTGCCCCGAGGCGGACGTGAGACGCGACACCGGCGTGCCATAGTCGTCGACGCCTTCCGCGTAACCGCCGATGGCCAATGCCGACGTACCGGTCACCGAGCTTCCCGCGCCGAACGCCGACGCATAGTCCGATGTGGCGGTCGCGCCGTCGCCGATCGCGCTCGAGTGCGCGCCGGCGGCGAGGGAGTAACTGCCCAGCGAGAGCGCGCCGATGCCGTAAGCCTGCGCGAAGTAGCCGAGCGCCGTGCTCGCATCGCCCGCCGCGACGGACGAGGCGCCGCCCGCGACCGATCCCGCGCCCAGCGCCAGTGCGTCGTCGCTGCCGTCGGCGGCGCCGTCGCCCTGGAAATAGTTGCTTCCCGCCGCCTGCGTCGCGCGCGCGGTGGGCGCTTGCTGTTCGGGCGCGTTACCATCGACGTTTGCGGCGTTCGACGTGCCGGGCAGGGCAAGCGCGACGCAAAGCGCAAGGAACAGTGGTGCGTATCCGGCACGGGGGTGCCGGGAGGATGGCAGGCAGGACATGTGGTTTCCCCGGATGGTTCTGGTTTCGCCTGCGAAGCAGGGCCGTCTCGGTGACGGCGGCGTCTTTTATAGGCGTCATCTGCCTGCAATACACGCACGTACGCGCACGGAAACCTCACGGACGCTCACTTTTTCCGGAGCCCTGCCATGCCCGTCGTTCGTCCCGCCATCGCCTGGTTGAAGGCGGCGCCCGTCACCGATCCCATCGATGCACGGCACGCCCCCGCGATCCAGTTCCTGCTGCTCTTCATGATGGTGACGCTGCCGCTCAACTGGGCCTATCACCTGTTCCTCGTCAGGACGCCGGTGCGGCCGGACATGGTGGTCGACCTTGGCGTCGACGTGATGGTGTGGACGACGGCGTTACTCTGCGTTCGGCTCATTCGCCAGGGGCGCCTGCGGCGTGCGGTGCAGTGGTTCGTCACGGCCATGCTCGTGGCGCTGGCCATCATGTACCTGTCGATCGGCCTGACGCGGCAGATGCTGGACCAGACGTATCCGGTGCTGACCATCGTGCTCGGCGGACTCATCCTCGGCCGGCGTTCGTTGTGGACGATCTACGCGCTCATCGTGCTGATGATGTGGGGCGGAGGCATCGTCGACGTGGTGCACCTGACCGCGCGAAACTATCCCCGTCCGTGGCTCGGCGCGGCGAACGCGCCGTCGATGTCGATGAGTTACTTCGTGATTACCCTCGTGCTCGATCGCTGCGTGTGGGCGATGCGCGCGGCGCTCGAGGAAGCGAGGAAATCCGGTGCCGAACTGCTGTCGGCGAACGCGGCGCTGCGCGCGGAGATGCAGGCCCGCGAACGCGCACAGGAAATGACGCTCTACGCGCATCGCATGGAGACGGTGGGGCGTCTTTCGGGCGGGATCGCGCACGACGTCAACCACCTCGTCGCCATCGTCGAGGGCGCGGCGGAGCGAAGCCATGCCGTGGATGAGCCGCGCGAGCTGCGCGCGCTGATCCGCGACATCGGTTCGGCGGCGACGCGCGCCCGCGAGCTGGTCCGCCGCCTTACGGCGTTCGCACGGCGCGGCGGCGACATGCCGGAAAGCTTCGACGCCACGCAGGCGATCGACGATATCCGGCCGGTGCTCCGGCAGATCTTCCCGGCCGCCGTGACGCTCGACGTCGATGCCTCGGCCGCTTCGATGGTCTGGATGGACCGCAGCCACTTCGACCTCGCGCTGATCAACGTCGCGACGAACGCACGCGACGCCATGGGCGCATCGGGACGATTCGTCGTCCACGTCGGCCACCGGCGGCGAGGCGACATCATGGGCGTCAGCGTCACCCTGACGGATAGCGGGCCCGGCATGACCGAGGCCATCCTGCGACGCGCGTGCGAGCCGTTCTTCACGACGAAAGCCCCGGGCAAGGGGACCGGGCTCGGACTGGCGATGGTCAAGGACATGCTCGTGCGGAACGGCGGAGACCTCGCGATCAGGAGCGCGCCGGGCGCGGGTACCACGGTCGAACTCTGGCTGCCCGAGCGCGTCGAGGACCGGCCGCTCGCGACGGTCCGCGTCATGGTGGTCGAATCCGACGATGCGCGCCGCGACGCCATGTCGACGGCGCTCGAGGACATGGGTTGCATCGTCGTGGCCGTGGCCGGCACCGGCGAAGCCTCGACGATCCTCGAACATATCGCCGACGATCTCGACCTGATCCTGGCCTCGGATACCCCCGAGGGCACGGGTCACCTTGTCGTGATCGCACCCCGGCGCGACGTCGCCGCCGACGCCGCCGCACGCATGGCCATCAACGCCTTCCGTTCGCCGGGGCGTCCGGCGGCAGCATGACGTAACCGCGTGCGCGCACGGCACGGACGGGCAGCGTGCCGGCGTTCGCGCGCGACACCTTCGTGCGCAGCCGATGGATCGTCATCTCCAGCCGGTGCGGATCGAAATCGCCCGACCCGTCGGACAGCGCCGCGATCAGAGCGTCGCGCTCAACGGCGAGTCCCCGCCGCTCATGCAGGAGTTCGAGCACGCAGCGCTCATGCGCCGTCAGCGCCACCGAGGTTCCGTCGGGCGAGCGGAGGACCCACCCGCCGTCGTGGAACGTCCAGTCCGCGCCGACGCTCGCCGCGCTCGTCGACGGGCCGGACGCGAGACGACGCGCCACGCTGCGGATGGTCGCCGCGAGCACCGGTAGGGCGACGGGTTTCGCCAGATACGCATCGGCGCCGTCTTCCAGGCCGCGCACGCGATCGGTGTTCTCGTCGCGTGCCGTCAGGAGGACGAGACCCAGCGACGGCGTGCCACGCAGCCGCCGCACGATGCTGAACCCATCTTCGTCGGGCAGGCCGACATCGAGAACGACCACGTCGACCGCCGCGGACGCGAGGATGGCATCGAGTTCCGCAGGACGGCCGGCGGTGCACACGTCGAAACCGTAGGTCTTCAGCTCCGGCGCGAGGACGCGTTCACGCAGTGCCTCGTCGTCCTCGAGCAAGGCGACGGACAACGCTGGAAGGGGCTGGGTCATGATCGGTCGGAGCGGCAGGACAGGCGTGCATCGTAGCCTCGGTTCCCCGACGGGTCACGGGCCATCGCTCGTCCGCCGCCCGACGCGTTCAGGGCCCGACGTTCTCGATCTTCAGCACGGCGGCTGTGGCCGCCCGGGTGGCATCGCACGCCGCCGCGTCCTTCGTGAGGTCGATGCCGTAGGTGGGGAAGATCGCCCGGAGCTTCGGCAGCCACGCGGACTCCGTGAGCCGGTCCGCGAAACAGGTCTGCAGCACTTCCACCGCGATCGCCGCGGCGGTGGACGCGCCAGGCGAGGCACCGAGCAAAGCCACGAGCGACTTGTCCGCCGCGGACACGAGTTCGGTACCGAAGATCAGCCGGCCGCCATGGTCGCCGTCGTCCGGCTTGATGATCTGCACCCGCTGGCCGGCCACGGCTTCCTTCCACTGTGGCCGCCGCGCGTTCGGGAAGAACGCCTGGAGCATCTCGAACTGGTGGTGCGCGCTCTGGAAGACCTGGCCGATCAGGTACTCCTCGAGCGAGGCGTTCTGTTTCGCCACGGACAGCAGCGGAAGGATGTTGTGCGCCGTGACGGATTCGAGCAGGTCGGCCGGCGAACCGTGCTTGAGGAACTTGGTCGAGAAGCCGGCATAAGGACCGAACAGCAGCGACGTCTTGCCGTCGATCACGCGCGTGTCGAGATGCGGCACGGACATCGGCGGCGAGCCGGTGGACGCCTTGCCGTACACCTTCGCGTGATGCCGCGCCGAGACCTCGTCGACGTCGCAACGCAGCCAGATGCCGCTCACCGGGAAGCCACCGTAGCCCTTCGCCTCCGGAATACCGGACTTCTGCAGCAGACGGATCGCGGCACCGCCGGCACCGATGAACACGAAGCGCGCGGACAGGCGCCGTGGCGTGCCGTCCACGGTATTCCCGAAGGTCACGTTCCAGCGTCCATCGCCCGCACGCTCAAGCGCGGTGACTTCGCTGTCGTAGTGTACGTCGACGCCGTCGCCCTGCAGATGGTGGATCAGCAGGTGGGTCAGGGCGCCGTAATCCACGTCGGTGCCCGTGACGATCCGGGTCGCCGCGACTTTCTGGGCAGGATCGCGTCCTTCCATGATCAGCGGCGCCCACTCGGCGATCCGCGCATGGTCTTCCGTGTACTCCATGCCCCGGTAGCAGTGGTGCGCGCTCATGGCGGCATGCCGGGCCTTGAGGAACGCGACGTTCTCCTCGCCCCAGACGAAACTCATGTGAGGGCAGGGGTGCAGGAACGCGCGCGGATCGGGAATGGCGCCGTTCTCGACGAGGTGCGCCCAGAGTTGCCGGGACACGTCGAACTGCGTGTTGACCTTCAGCGCCTCCGCGATGTCGACGCTTCCGTCGGCACGTTGCGGCGTGTAGTTGAGTTCGCAGTTCGCCGCATGCCCCGTGCCGGCGTTGTTCCAGGCCATGGAGCTTTCCAGCCCGCAGTCGTCGAGCCGCTCGACCACGGCGATCTTCAGTGTCGGGTCCAGCGCGTGGAGCAGCGTGCCGGTGGTCGCGCTCATGATGCCCGCGCCGATGAGGAGCACGTCGACGCGCGCGGCGTTGTCCTGGCTCATGCCTCGTTCCTCTTCGCCGTGAAATGGAGTGGGGTGTTCGCGTCATAGACGGCGTACGCGCGCCGCCATGGTTCGCTTCCGATGAGGCGCCAGCGATGGCCGCTGCCCGAGTCGTCCTGCGCGATCAGCACGTCGCCCGGATGGATCGTGAACGTCGCCCCGGACTTCACCTCGAATTCCACGGTGCCGGCGAGCGTGATGACGAACTGGGGTTGCGGGTCCTGGTGCCATTCGAAGGAACCGCCCGTCGCCGTTTCCTGGAACGAGAGCTCGCGGACCGCGATGGGCAGGCCGGACGCACGGCCGTGCAGTCCCGCACCGATATCGAGCTCGCCTTCCTCGAAAAGGGAGTTCCCGTCGGGCCCCGTCCACATTCTTACGCATCGAATCATCGTCGTACTCCTTCAGGCGCCGGCGAGGCCATGGCCGACCATGTCCAGCGGGCGGATCGTCTTCTCGAACAGCGCTTCGTCGACCAGTCCGGAGGCGAGCGCGGCCTCCTTGAGGCTTGTTCCGTCGGCGATGGCCTTCTCGGCGATGTGCGCGGCGTTCTGGTAGCCGATGACGGGCGAGAGGGCCGTCACGAGCATCACGCTGCCCGCGACGTACTGCGCGATCTTCTCCGGCACGATCGCGGTGCCTTCCACGGAGAACTCGCGGAAGCGGTCGCAGCCGTCGGCGAGGATGCGTATGGAATGCAGCACGTTGTTGATGATCACCGGCCGCATGGCGTTGAGTTCGAAGTTGCCCTGGCTGCCCGCTATCGCGACGGCGGAGTCGTTCCCGAGCACCTGGATCGCGATCATGACGATCGCCTCGCACTGCGTGGGATTGACCTTGCCGGGCATGATCGACGAGCCCGGCTCGTTGTCCGGCAACTTCAGCTCGCCCAGTCCGCAGCGCGGGCCGGATGCGAGCCAGCGCATGTCGTTGGCGATCTTCATCAGCGCGACGGCAAGGCCCCTGAGGCCCGCGGACGCACGCACCATGGCGTCGAGCGATCCCTGCGCCGCGAACTTGTTGGGCGCGGTGACGAAGGGCTTGCCCGTCAATGTCGCCACGCTCGCGGCGACGTCGCGCGAGAACCCGGGCGGCGCGTTCAGTCCCGTGCCGACGGCGGTGCCGCCCACGGCGAGTTCATAGAGTCCGCCTCGCGTCGCTTCGATCGCCTCCAGACAGGCGCGAAGCTGGCCGGCCCAGCCATGCCATTCCTGGCCGACGGTCAGCGGCACGGCGTCCTCGAGATGCGTCCGGCCGATCTTCACCACCGTCATCCATTCGTCGGCCTTGCGCTCGATGACCTCGACGAGACGCGTCACCGCCGGGATGAGCTGCTCGTCGATGGCGAGCACCGTCGCGACGTGCATGGCGGTCGGGAACGTATCGTTGGACGACTGGCCCATGTTGACGTCGTCGTTCGGGCCGACGGGATGCTGCGTTCCGAGCGTGCCGCCGAGCAACTGGATCGCGCGGTTCGACAGCACCTCGTTGACGTTCATGTTCGATTGCGTGCCCGACCCCGTCTGCCACACGTACAGGGGGAAATGGGCGTCGAGCTTCCCCGCGATGGCTTCGTCCGCCGCCTGCACGATGGCGTCGCGCTTCCACGCCGGCAGTCGTCCCGCCGTGGCGTTCACCAGTGCGCAGGCCTTCTTCACGTATCCGTACGCGCGGTAGACCGCGACGGGCATGTGGTCGCCGCCGATGTCGAAATGGTGCAACGAGCGTTCGGTCTGCGCACCCCAGTAGCGGTCGGCGGGCACGGAAACCTTTCCCATGCTGTCGAATTCTTCGCGGCGACCCGTGGCATCGATTCCGATCGGCACGGGACGCAGGCTTGGCGTGTCGTTCAAGGCGGTCTCCTCGGTCAGGCGGTGAGCGGGATGCCTCCCGGAGGCTAGGTCATGCGGCCCCGAAGCGGCTTGAAGGAAGCGGAAGCGGACGATTTTTCTATGCGACGCAAGGTTCGCCGATCGACGACGCGACCCCCCATACAGGGGGTCAAACGGCGGAGGCGCTTCGATAGCATCGGGTCCGTCTTCGACCACTGAAGATGGTGACTTTCATGCGAATCGACAGCTCACTTCCATCGGCGCCCGCGGGCGTTGGAAGTTCCCCGATACACGACGTGCAGCGGCTGCTCCAGCTCGCGCTGCGGCAGATCGCGGACGCGGAGCGCGCCGACCGCCGCGCCTGCGCCTACTACATCGAACAGGCGCTCCGGCTTCACCGGCACGCCGCTTCGGTACGGGCCCGGCCCGGCACGCACAACGGACTGGCGCCGTGGCAGGTCGCCACCGTGGAGAAGGTCGCGCTCGCTCGCCTGGACAACAACCTGTCGATCTCCGACCTCGCCTCCGCGTGCCGTCTCTCACGGGGCTATTTCAGCCGCGCGTTCAAGGCGACGTTCGGTGAAAGCCCGCATCGCTGGCGCCACAAGAAGCGCATTGAGCATGCGTGCCGGCAGATCGTCGGCACCACCGACACGCTGGCGCAGATCGCCGTGGCATGCGGCTTCAACGACCAGGCCCATTTCACGCGGTCCTTCAAGGCCGCGGTCGGCACGACGCCGAACCTTTATCGAAAGGAACAGGGCGCCTCCGTCTGACATGCGGGACGACTCGCGGTCACCACGCCGCGTGACCACTTTGGCACCACCCGCTTTTCACGGTGTCCTGCCGTATCGCATCGCAGTCTCCTCGTACCAAGGAGACCCCCATGACGATAAAGACGCTCGAAGACCTCTCGAAGAAAATGGCTGGCATCGACTTCGCGATGCTGCAGACCCATGCGGCGAACGGCGAGATCGCCGGACGCCCGATGAGCAACAACGGCGACGTCGAGTACGACGGCGACAGCTGGTTCTTCTCGCTGGAAGAGACGCACGTCGTCGGCGAGATCGAGGCCAATCCCGCCGTGGCGCTGTCGTTCACCGGTTCGAAGTCGCTACTCGGCAAGCCGCCGCTGTTCGTGGCGGTGGAAGGCCGCGGTCAGATCATTCGCGAAAAGGCGGAACTCGAACGCCATTGGCAGAGCGATCTGGAGCGCTGGTTCAAGGACGGCGTGGACACACCCGGGCTGGTGCTGATCAAGGTGAAGGCCGTCCGGATCACGTGGTGGGACGGCATGGACGAGGGGGAGATCATTCCCTGATCGTTGGCCGGTAGGAGCGCACCTGGGCGCGATCGGGGCCTCTCGCGAACGCCCTATCGCGCCCAGGTGCGCTCCTGCCCGGCCCTCGTAACGTTCGTCGCCTTCCGGATCCGATCTTCACGCGGCCCCTCATCCGGGGGCTTTCGCCGCGCCGAAAATCTGCGGTAGGCTCTGACCCGTTCCGAGGGGTGTCCTGCGTTGGCAGGGCTGAGATGGCGGCAGCCGGACCCTTTGAACCTGATCCGGGTCATGCCGGCGAAGGGACGGGAATGCAGCGCGCCGAGGGCGTGCGCCCTGACGATCGTCACCCGGATCTCCCATCCTCCAGGAGAAGAGATCCATGATTTCCAGCACGCCATCCAGCCACGCCGCACCGGCCGATGTCACCACCGGCCCGATCCGCGGGTCGCGCAAGATCCATCTTTCGCCGCCGGGCTACCCGGACATGCGCGTCCCGTTCCGCCAGGTGGTCCTGAGCGATCCGAAGGAAGCGCCGCTGAACCTGTACGACGCGTCGGGGCCGTACACCGATCCCGAGGTGGTCATCGATCTGGCGAAGGGCCTCCCGCACGTGCGACGAGCGTGGATCGAGCGCCGCGACTTCGAACGCATCGAGGGGCGGCCCGTGCGGCCCGAAGACAATGGCAGCCAGAGCGCCGACGCCGTCGTGGCGGCGTGTCCCGCCAGCGTGCCGTTGCGTCGCGGACGCACCGGGCAGCCGGTCACCCAGTTCGAGTTCGCGGTGGCGGGCATCGTGACGGAGGAGATGGTCTACGCGGCGTTTCGCGAGAATCTCGGCCGGACGATGGCGCTCGAGGATGCCGATGCGCGCCGCGCGGATGGCGAGGACTTCGGGGCGGAGATTCCCGCGTTCGTCACACCGGAATTCGTGCGCAGCGAGATCGCCCGTGGACGCGCGATCCTGCCGGCGAACATCAACCATCCCGAGCTCGAGCCGATGGTGATCGGCCGGAACTTCCTCGTGAAGGTGAACGCCAACATCGGCAACTCGGCCGTCAGTTCCGGCGTGGCCGAGGAGGTCGAGAAACTCGTGTGGTCGACGCGCTGGGGCGCGGACACCGTGATGGATCTTTCCACGGGGCGGAACATCCACAACATCCGCTCGTGGATCATGCGCAACGCTTCCGTGCCCATCGGGACCGTCCCCATCTACCAGGCCCTCGAGAAAGTCGGCGGCGACCCGCTGAAGCTGACCTGGGAGGTCTTTCGCGACACGCTGATCGAACAGGCGGAGCAGGGGGTGGACTACTTCACCATCCACGCGGGCGTCCGGCTCGCGCACGTGCCGCTGACGGCTCGCCGTGTTACCGGGATCGTCAGCCGCGGCGGGTCGATCATGGCGCGCTGGTGCCTCGCGGGTCATCGCGAGAGCTTTCTGTACGAACGTTTTCGCGAGATCTGCGAGATCTGCCGCCAGTACGACGTGTCGCTTTCGCTCGGCGACGGACTGCGGCCCGGCTCGATCGCCGACGCGAACGACGCGGCGCAGTTCGCGGAGCTCGAAACGCTGGGCGAGCTCACGCGCATCGCGTGGGAGCACGGGTGTCAGGTGATGATCGAAGGACCGGGTCATGTGCCCATGCACAAGATCAAGGTGAACATGGAGAAGCAGCTCGCGTCGTGCGGCGAGGCGCCGTTCTACACGCTCGGGCCCCTGACGACGGACGTGGCACCGGGCTACGACCACATCACCTCCGGTATCGGCGCGGCCATGATCGGCTGGTTCGGTACGGCGATGCTGTGTTACGTCACGCCGAAGGAGCACCTCGGGCTGCCCGACCGGGACGACGTGAAGGTCGGGGTGATCACCTATCGCATTGCTGCGCATGCGGCCGACCTCGCCAAGGGCCATCCGGCCGCGAAGCTGCGTGACGACGCGCTTTCGCGCGCCCGCTTCGAGTTCCGCTGGGAAGACCAGTTCAACCTCGCGCTCGACCCCGACACGGCCCGCGCGTACCACGATGCGACGTTGCCGAAGGACGCGCACAAGGTCGCCCACTTCTGTTCGATGTGCGGTCCGAAGTTCTGTTCGATGAAGATCTCGCAGGATCTTCGCCAGGATGCCGAGGCGCTCGCCGGCATGGCGTCCAAGTCCGAGGAATTCGTCGCGGGCGGTGGAGCGTTGTATGTCCCGGCCGCTTGAAGGCATGCCCGTGGCGATCATCGGCGCTGGCGTCGCGGGTCTGTCGGCGGGGCTGGCCCTGTCGGCACGCGGCGCACGGGTCAGCATCTACGAGCGGGCTCCCGCAATCGGGCGCGATGCCTGTTCGTGGATGGCCGGCGGGATGCTCGCGCCGTTCTGCGAGATGGATGGCGCCGAGCCCGTCGTCTGCGAGCGGGGGCGGCTCGCCCTGACATGGTGGCCCGCGAAGGTTCCCGCCGTTACGCAGGCGGGCACCCTCGTGCTCGCGCTTCCTCGCGATGGCGCGGAGCTCGAGCGCATGGCGATGCGGACCCGCGATCACGCGTGGGTCGACGGCGAGGGCATCACCGCGCTCGAGCCGGATCTCGCGGGCCGCTTCCGTCGCGGGCTGTGGTTCGCCAACGAGGCGCACCTCGATCCGCGCAAGGCGCTTCTCGCGGCGGCCGCCGCGATCGAGCGTGACGGTGGGCGCATCGAATACGACGGCGACGTGCGGCCCGACGACTTCGACGGGGTACCTGTCGTCGACTGCCGCGGCCTCGCGGCATGCGACGATCTGCCTGACCTGCGAGGCGTGCGTGGCGAGATGGTGATCCTGCGAAGCCGCGACGTACGCCTGTCGCGTCCCGTGCGGCTGTTGCATCCACGGACGCCCGTATACATCGTCCCACGCGACGACGGTCTGCTCATGGTCGGCGCCACCACGGTCGAGAGTCCGGACGGGCATCCGGTCACCGTGCGCTCCGCGGTGGAGCTGCTCAACGCCGCCTACGCGCTGCATCCCGCGCTGGCCGACGCTGAAATCGTCGAGCTCGGCGCGGGCGTTCGCCCGGCGTTTCCCGACAACCTTCCGCGACTGGTGGAGAGGGGCAGGGTGACCGCGTTCAACGGACTCTACCGCCACGGGTTCCTGCTTTCGCCGTGGTATGCGGAGAGACTGGGCGATCGGTTGTCTGCACGCTACGCGGAGGCCGCATGACCATCTTCGTCAATGGCGAGGCGCAGCCGCATGCGGCGAACCTTGCCGCGTTGCTGGAGCGCATGGCACTGTCGGGCGCCGCCGTGGCCACCGCCGTCAACGGTTGCTTCGTTCCTCGTAGCCAGCGCGAGCAGACGCGCCTCGACGACGGCGACCACGTCGAAGTGCTCGCCCCGATGCAGGGAGGATGACGATGGACGACCTCGACCTTTACGGGCGCAGGTTGTCCTCGCGACTCCTGCTCGGCACGGCCCAGTACCCGTCGCCGGCTTGTCTGGAGCATGCGGTCCGTGCCGCGCGAAGCGAGATCGTCACGGTGTCGCTGCGACGCGAGTCCGGTGGGCCCAGCGGCGGCCAGCCGTTCTGGAAGCTGGTCCAGGGTCTTGGCTGTCGCATCCTGCCGAACACGGCGGGCTGCCACACGGTGAAGGACGCGGTGACGACCGCCCACATGGCGCGCGAACTGTTCGATACGCCATGGATCAAGCTGGAGGTGATCGGCGACGACGACACGTTGCGTCCCGATGTGTTCGGGTTGGTGGAGGCGGCGCGGATTCTCTGTGCGGAGGGTTTCGAAGTCTTTCCGTACACGACCGACGATCTGGGCGTCGCGGGCCGCCTCCTGGATGCCGGCTGTCGCGTGCTGATGCCCTGGGCGGCGCCGATCGGTAGCGGTCGGGGCCTCACGGATCCATATGCGCTGCGTACGCTGCGCGCGCATTTTCCCGACGTGCCGCTCATCGTGGACGCCGGGATCGGTCTTCCATCCCAGGCCGCGGCGGCCATGGAGATGGGCTACGACGCCGTGTTGCTCAATACCGCCGTCGCACGTGCCGGCGACCCGGTGCGAATGGCCGCTGCGTTCGCCGCGGCCGTCGGCGCGGGGCGCTCGGCGTGGCTTGCCGGCCCCATGGGCGAACGCGACATGGCGTCCCCATCGACGCCGGTCATGGGACTCGCGCAGTGGACGTGAGCGTGTCGGGAAACGCGATGGTGACCGGGGCGGCATATTTAGCGATGGGTGTTCCCGCTTAGCCCCCCCGGCCCGGGTGCCTGCGTGACGGCGAAGGCCAGGCGATAGCGGTCGCGTCCAGCAACGGACGCCTGCCGCACCGGCTGTCCTCCCAATGGTCCACGTTCGCGCGGTTGTCGCATCTTGCGCACGAGGGATGCGTTGTCCAAATGCGCACCCCATGCGGGGGATAGGCCCAAGATATTTGTGCCGGGCAGACTTCAATCTGTGTCGTCGACGACGAGTGTCCATGCCGCTCCGGCGCGCTGCATGACGTGCCCGTGGCATGCCTGTCGGTTGGCGCAACCCACCCATCACAAGGTAAGACCATGACGAGAAAGGCTGCGGACTATATGGCGGAAGCGCTGGCGTCGGCCGGCGTCGAGAGAATCTACGGCGTGGTCGGCGATTCCCTCAACGGATTCACCGATTCCCTGCGGCGCATGGGTTCCATCGAATGGATCCACATGCGCCACGAGGAAAGCGCGGCCTTCGCGGCCGGCGCCGAGGCGCACCTGACCGGGAAACTCGCCGTCTGCGCCGGTAGCTGCGGCCCCGGCAATCTCCACCTCATCAACGGCCTGTTCGACGCCCACCGGAACCGCGTTCCCGTCCTGGCGATCGCCGCGCACATCCCGAGCACCGAAATCGGCATCGATTACTTCCAGGCGACGCACCCGGAGCAGCTGTTCAAGGAATGCAGCCACTATGTCGAGCTGGTCAACCAGGCCGACCAGCTGCCGCAGGTCCTCCTGCGCGCCATGCGCACCGCCGTCGCGAAGAAGGGTGTCGCGGTCGTGGTGCTTTCGGGTGACATCGCGCTTCGCCCCTTGTCGGCACCCGTGCCCCGCTGGCTGGTGCCGTCGACGCCCGTGCTCGTTCCCGCCGACAGCGACCTGCGCCGGGTCGCCGACATCCTCAACGAAGGGACGAACGTCACGCTCTTCTGCGGCGCGGGGACAGCGGGCGCCCATGCCGAGATGGTCGAGCTCGCCGGCAAGCTCAAGGCACCGGTGGTCCACTCGCTGCGCGGCAAGGAGCATGTCGAGTTCGACAACCCGCACGACGTGGGCATGACCGGTCTGCTCGGATTCGCGTCGGGCTACAAGGCCATCAAGGCATGCGACACGCTGCTGCTGCTCGGCACCGACTTTCCGTATCGCCAGTTCTACCCGGAACACGCGCGCATCGTGCAGATCGACGTGCGCCCCGAAGCGCTCGGCAACCGTTGCGGACTCGAACTCGGCGTGCTCGGCTCGGTCGGCGAAACGCTGAAGGCGTTGCTGCCGCTCATCTATGACAAGTCCGACAGCCGCCATCTCGACGCGGCCACCAAGGACTATAAACAGGCGCGGGCGGACCTCGACGCGCTCGCCGAGAGCCGGCCGGGTGGCAGCATCATGCATCCGCAGTACGTGACGCGCGTCGTCAGCGAGCTGGCCAAGGAGGATGCGATCTTCTCCTGCGATGTCGGAACGCCGGTCGCGTGGGCGGCTCGCTACCTCAAGATGAACGGCAAACGGCGACTGCTCGGTTCGTTCAATCACGGCTCGATGGCGAACGCGATGCTCCAGGCCATCGGCGCGCAGGCGACGTATCCCGACCGCCAGGTCATCTCGCTGTCGGGCGATGGTGGCTTCACCATGATGATGGGCGAGTTCGTGACCCTCATCCAGCACGGCTTCCCCGTCAAGGTCATCGTGCTCAACAACGGCACGCTCGGTTTCGTCGAGATGGAAATGAAGGCGGGCGGCTTTGTCGACGTCGGCGTGGACCTGAAGAACCCGAACTTCGCGGCGATGGCGTCCGCGATGGGTATCAAGGGCGTCCGCGTGGAGAAGCCCGACGACCTCCAGGCGGCGTTGACCGAGGTGCTTCAGCACGACGGACCGGCGCTGCTGGACGTAGTCTCGGCGCGGCAGGAACTGGTGCTGCCTCCGGCGAAGACGTTCGAGGAGTCCTACAACTTCGGCATGTTCCTGCTCCGGGCTGTCATGGACGGCCGCGGCAAGGAACTCGTCGATCTCGCCCGGGTGAACCTGGTGCGTTGACGGAACCTGCCGTCACGGCCCAGGGGTCCGGCATCACGCGAAGGGAGAGGCAGATGGTCGCTCGCATCAGGAAAGACATCAGGATTCTCTATATCGATTTCGATCCGGCGAACGACTCGAGCCGGGGCGAGGGGCTGGTGGCCGTGCTCAACCACCCGCCCTCCACCTTGTGGCGCGTGCGCTTTCTTCGGGCCATCGCGATGAACGACGCCTGCGCGTCGTTGCTCGCCGCCGTGCAGGTAAAGAAACGCTCGATACGTTTCGTCGCTCTTGGCGAGCGCTCGCTCACCGCGATCGCGCAGCTCGGGCTCCTGGTCGAAGCCACCAATGTCGCGAACGCGGAACGCAGCGTGGTGCCCGCCACGATGACGGTCGATCCGTCCTTCGGCGCGTATGCCGGACGACGGATCGGACGACGCCTGCGCCGACGGGCGGTCCATGCGGCATCGACGTGAAGGCCGGCGAATACCGGCTTCGGATGGGGCGATGGCGTGGTCGGGCCCATTCGGCGCTCAGGAATAGAGGATATGCCCGAAGCCGGCGATCTCGTGCTCCGACTCTCGCAGCAGTTTTCGCATGGCGGAGGCGAGCTCGTCTTCCTTCACGCCGTCGCTGGCGATTTCCTCGATATGCCGGGCATGCCGGGCGACGCGCACGAAGCGCGTCGGTTCGGCGGTCTGCTGGATGCGCCGCGCGAGACGTCGCACGTCGGAGACGTTTCCCTCGGCGACGGCGTCGGACATGAGGAGGAGGTCGATGACGATGGAGGACGCGGGACTCAGCGACACGGCAACACTCCGATATGCAATATCGGCAGCGTGACGTGCGTCACGTTTTCAGGAGCCGGTCAGTCCATGAAATCGGCCTTCATGTCTGTGAATCGTTCAGCGGCGAAGACACCACGCCGTCTTGCGGCATTCACATCTTCAAGAGGTTGCACAGTCGCAGCAGGGCCCGGCCTATACCGCGGCTGGGAAGCCGGGCCTCGGGTGGCAGGAGGACGATGACGAGCAGGGCGGCGTGGGCCACGTCGTCGAGGCAAAGGTCCTGCGCTTGCTTGCGCACCAGGTGCGCGCGGAACCGGGCTTCGTCCATGTCGCCGTCGAGGATGGCGTTGCCCACGGCGGATGCCTCCAGGGCGAGGTGGGCGCGGGTCAGGACGATTTCGGTGTCGACGGTAGCCATGGGTCGAGATTAGGCCCATGGCTTGGCCGAGGACATCCGACGGGCGGCGTATGCCGGCCGGGTGGATCAATCCCAGACAGGCGCCAGGCCGTCCGGACTGACTTCGCGGCCGTTCCGCTCGAGGCGCGCGATACGGGCCATGTCGTCGTCGTCGAGGTGCAGGTCGCGGGCCAGCAGGTTGCTGGCGAGGTTCTCGCGCTTCGTGGACGAGGGGATGACCGCGTAGCCGAGCCGCAGCGCCCAGGCGAGCGCGACCTGCGCCACCGTGGCGCGATGTTTCTCCGCGATCTGAGCGAGCACCGGATCCGCGAGGACCTTTCCGTAGGCGAGGGTCATGTACGACGTGACGCGAATGCCTTGCTCCGCGAGGAACGCGGTCAGTCGCGCGTTCTGCAGGTAGGGGCTGAGTTCGATCTGGTTGGTGGCGATCGCTTCGGCGCCCACCGCGGCGATGGCTTGCCGCGTGAGGTCGATGTTGAAGTTCGAGATGCCGATCTGGCGGGTCAGGCCGAGCGATTTCGCCTCCGCCAGCGCCTCCATGTACTCCGGCAATTCGATGCCGTTGCCGGGCGCGGGCCAGTGGATCAGCGTGAGGTCCACATGGTCCATGCGCAGTCTGTCGAGGCTTTCGCGCAGGCTCGGAACGAGCTTCCGGCGGCTGTAGTTGTCGGTCCAGATCTTGGTGGTGACGAAGAGATCGTCGCGGCGGACGCCGCTTTCGGCGATCGCCTTGCCGACATCGGCTTCGTTGCCGTAGATCTGCGCGGTATCCACGGCGCGATAGCCGAGTTCGAGCGCCGTGGAGACGGAATCGACGGCGGCCTGGCCGGTCAGGCGGAAGGTGCCGACGCCGAAGGTGGGAAAGGTCATGGGTATTCCTCGTTGCGAACCGGGGAATACTTTGCGCGCATCATCCTTGCGGAATAAGCCGGCAACGAGGGAAATACTTTTCCTCCGGGGTGGAAAGTGCCGGCGTGAGCTCACATGGTCTCGGCAGCGGCGAGCAGGCGGACGGCGGCGGTGACGCGCTTTCTCAGTTGCGCCTGATGCCTGGTGACCTCGGTACCGCTGGACATGTTGAACGCGTTCGCGGCCGTCCATGCGGTGGCGACGGTCATGATGATCGTGAGCAGGAACTCGGGCGGGAACGCGCCGCCGATGGCGCCGGCTTTTCGCGCGTCCGATAGCGCGCGGATCTTCGCCGCATGCGACGCGTCGCGTTCGGATGGCGCCTCGGTGCGTTGCTCCAGGCTGTGCCACGCCAGCAGGCGCATCAGCTTCGGGTTCGCCATCGAGAAATCGAAGACTCGGCCGGCATAGCCGGCAAGGTCGTCCGGCGTGAACGCCAGATGTTCGTATGCCGGTACGAGGTAATGGCCGAGCACCGCGGTGAACAGCGATTCCTTGTTTCCGAAGTAGATGTAGATCAGGTTCTTGTTACATCCGGCCTCGGCGGCGATGCGGTCGACACGCGCACCGGCGATGCCGTATGCCGAGAACTCGGTCATGGCGGCATCGAGGATCCGCTCTTTCGTCGCTTCGGCATTTCGCACAGGTTCGCTCCCGTTGCTGGCGTTCCGGATGCTAGCACTTGACTAACCGGTTAGATACGCCCACATTATATCTAACCAGTTAGTTAGAAGTACTCGGCATCCAGGAGATTCCAATGACGCAACGTACGTGGTTCATCACGGGCATCAGCAGCGGCTTCGGGCGCGAGATGGCCATTCAGCTTCTCTCGCGCGGCGATCGCGTGTTCGGCACGGTCCGGCAATCCGGAGCCGCGGACGATCTGAGCGAGGCCCATGGCGACGCGCTGCGTATCGCCACGCTCGATGTCACCGATGCCGCGGCCATCCATCGTGTCGTGGCGGAGGCGTTCGCGTCGTTCGGCCGCATCGATGTGATCGTCAACAACGCCGGGTACGGTCTCTTCGGCGCCGTCGAGGGCCTCGATGGCGAACAGATCCGTCACCAGATCGATACCAATCTCGTCGGCCCCATCGAGGTGACACGCGCGGCGCTGCCATTCCTTCGCCGCCAGGGAGGTGGCCGCGTCCTGGCGCTCTCCACCTACGGTGGCCAGGCGACCCATCCGGGCGCGTCGCTCTACCACGCGAGCAAATGGGGTCTCGAAGGGTTTTTCGACGCGCTCCACGCCGAGGTGGCATCGTTCGGGATCGGCGTGACGATCGTGGAGCCGGGTGGCGCGCGCACCGCGTTTCGTACGACGGCGGGTGCACGCATGGGCGGAGAACCCGAGGCGTACAAGGACACGCCCGTCGGCATGATCCGCAGCATCCTCCAGGACCCGACGCGCATGCCGAACGGCGATCCGTCGAAGATGGTGGCGCGGATGATCGATAGCGTGGACCGGACACCTGCGCCGAAGCGGCTGGTCCTCGGCAGCGACGCGTACGCGATGATCGCGAAGGCGTTGCGCGAGCGGCTCGCCGACGTAGAGGCGCAGGAAAAAGAAGCGGGAGCGACTGACTTCCCGGCCGCCCGTTGATCGAGGCCCGGAGAGCCGCGTCGTCGCGGCCCTCCGGACCTGTGGACTACTTCAGCAATACCGGCCCCGCGCCGATCTTCACGCGGAGCAATTCGTAGGGCTGCTTGCGCTCGTCCTTCCCCTCGTGGAAGCCGGCCTGGCGATACAGCTGGTTGGCGGTGAAATACAGGTAGCCGTCCGTGCCGACCGAGAGCGTGTCCGGCCAGAGAATGCGCGGATCGGTGACCAGCGTGTCCCACTTGCCGCCAGCGTAGCGGCGGATGGCGTTGTGCTCGTAGTCGCCGCCATAGATGCGGCCCGCGTCGTCTTCGGCCAGACCGTCGGAAGCCCCCTTCATGCCGAGGTCCACGATCGACCTGGCGAGTTCGGCATCCGGGATCGTCTCGTCGCGCAGCAACGCCGTCGGCACGCTGAAGAGATGGCGGCTGGATAGGGCGCAGTAGTAGAGCGTGCTGCCGTCGGCGGAGATGGCGATACCGTCGCTTGCGACGAGCCACGGAGTCGGCTTTCCGCCTGCGGGACGGCTCATCAGCGGCTTGCCTTCGATGACCGGCACGAAGCCCTTGTCAGGGCTCGTACTCGGGTGACCACTCAGACGGCGGATGGCGTGGCCGGAATCGAGGTCCACGACGATGAGGCCACCGGGTCCCTTGATCGAGCTATCGGTGATGTAGGCGACGCCAGCCTTGCCGACGCGCAGATCGAAACGCACGTCGTTGACGTACGTGGTGGGCAGCACGACGTTCTGGTCGAGGACGATCGTCTTGACGACCTTGTCGGTCGCGAGGTCGACCGCGACCAGCTTCGCGCCACCCGGGATCGGCGCGGCGAACCCAGGGGCACCGGTGTCGAGGATCCACAGCCGGTTGGCGGCATCCGCGACCACGCTCTGCACGCTGATCAGCGTGGCGGTGGCATGGGCCGGATCGGCATCGTTGAGGGCCTGCGACGGGTAGGCGGCGACTTTCCCGTCCTTGAGTTCGCCGACGGTGAACGCCGGCTTGTCCCCCCACTGCGGAAAGTTGACGAAGATGCGGCCGCTCGGCGCGACGCTGACACCGGTCGGCATCGGGCCATGGAAGGTGGCGACGCGCTCGACCACGGGGGCCGGCGCATCGGCCGCCATCGCGCCGAATGGGGCGACCATCAGGGTGGCGAGCAGGAGGATTTTCATCGCGTGTGTCTCATCAGGCGGCAGGTGCACGTAGCGTGAGACCTGGCCGCGCTGAGAGAAACGCGGAGCGGAGCGAAACACTTTCGCGATTTCGGGGAAGATGGGCCTCCGCCGGGTTGGATCAGCCCAGCGGCCCGAATTCGCCCCATATCTGGATGGGCGTGTCCCAGGTCACCTCTACGCGGTCGATCAGCGGCCGGCTCGCCTCGAGGTACGACTTGCGATACGGCCTCGTGCCCTGCGTCATGGCGAACTCCTCGCGCGTACCGCGCCAGAGTTCGTATAGCGTGAGTTCGAGCGGCCGTTCGGGCGAACGATGCCGGATCGCCGTGATGAAGTCGTCCTCGCGGGCACACAGGTTGAGGATGTCGCGTATGTGGCCGAGGAGCTCGTCGACCTTGCCTTCCTTGATCACGTAGTGAATATGCAGCGACGTGCTGGGAGCGTGGATCATGGGTTGCTCCTCGCCTTATCCTGCGGAGCGGGGTCGAGGAAGACGATGGTGGACGCGATCTTCCCGTCCGCCAGCGTCAGGATGTCTTCGCCGCTGATCTTCGCTGGCTGCGCGACCGGTCCGAACGTCCATTTCACGCGCACGCTGCCGTTCTGGATCGTGGCGGGGCCGACCAGACGGAAACGGAAGCCCCGATTGGCGGCCTGCAGTTTGCCTACGAGGTCGTTGAGGCCGCGCTTGCCTTCGATCAGGCCTTCGGGGTCGTTGAACACGGTGTCGTCGGTGTAATAGCGGTCGATCGTCTTGGCCCGGTTGTCGGCATTCGTGTCGTTGAGCATCGCGACGTAGTGCGTCACGACCTCATCGACGACGGTGCGATCGAGCGACACGGGACCTGCCTTGACCGGGGCCCTCCACAGCCGCACGCCTGCGGCGGCTTCGCCTGCCTGGCCCTGCGGATAGCTCACCAGCTCCATCTTCGAACCCCAAGGCGTGAGGAAGTACACCCAGGTATTGCCGGCCGCCGGCCCCTGCGTCATGCGGATGGGATCGGTCAGCACCTTGATGCCCTTCGCACGCAAGGAGGCGACAGCCTTGTCGATGTCGTCGGTGTAGAGGGCGATGTGCGAGGCGCCGATATCATCATAGAACGGCTGCTCACGCGACGCGTGCGGCGAGTCGTACTGGAAGAGCTCGATGTTCGCACCGTCGCCGGCGCGCAGCATGCGGATGCTCTTGACCTTCGCATCGTCGTGCATGTGGAAGGTGCGACGGAATCCCGCATCGACCGGGATATCGCGCATCTCGGTCACGGGGACGAACCCGAACGTGTCCGCGAAGAAGCGGCTCGCCGCTTCCACGTCGGGCACGTTGATGCCCACGTGATCGACGCCGCGCACGTCGACGGCGGGCGCGGGCGATGCGGTAGCGAAGCCGGACACCGGAGCGAACGAAAGGAACGCGGTCGCGATCGCGACCGACAGGAGACGGTGGGTCATTGCAGGGCTCTTGAGGATGGGGCCCGGCGAGATGGCCGGTCGTGCCCCGATGGATCCATTGTTGCCAGATCCGTTCGCTGCTCAATGAACGATCCTGCGGTTTGGGTCTGATCCTGCGGCGGCGAGGGTCACACGCTGCTAGTGACCCGGAATGCCGGGCCACGGCGCAGGCGGATGGGGCCACGGCCTAAATCGTCCGGGTCGAGCTGCCGCTCGCCCCGGGTGATGACGATACGCCCGTCGCGCGCCAGGTCCGAAGCCTCGTCGCGGACCCGGGGCATGAGCGCGCGCCACGCTGTTTCGTCGTCGGCGAGGGCGCGCGCCACATCCGACGGGCAGATGGAGGCTTCGGGTGCGCGTGTGTCGAGAAGGCGCACGATGGTCGCGGCGATGTCCATGCGCGGGAGGCTAGATCGCCTACCGTGAGGAACGCGTCGAACCGCGACCGTCGTGAGCGGACGCGTCAGCCGACCGGGATCGGGTTGTCGACGAGCATCTGGTTGAACTCGGCGATCAGCTTGTATTCGCCGGTGCCCGGGTTGTCGCGAAGCGCCCGGATGCCGTCGACGATGATCTCCTGCTCGCCGGCGCCCAGCTGGCGGATGGTGTCCTCGATGTACGCGTCGAGGGGCATCGCGCGCGGGTCGCCGCTCTTGTGGATGAGGTCGGTGTCGACCCACGGCGGGGCGATCTCGATGACTTCCACCGATGTGTCGCGCAGCGCGAAGCGCTGGGTCTGGGTGTACGAGTGCAGCGCCGCCTTGCCGGCCGAATAGACCGCGTTGCCAGCGAGCGGCATGAACGACACCACCGACGTGTTGTGGATGATCGTCGCCGACGGCTGGGCCTTCAGGTGTTCGATCAGCGCCGAGGTCATGCGGATCGGGCCGAGAAGGTTCGTCGTCAGGATGTTGAGCGTGACGGCATCGTCGATGACCGAAGCCGGATCGTCGAACGGCATGAGGCCCGCGTTGTTGATCAGCACGTTGAGCGTGGGATGGTTCGTCTTCAGCCACGACGCGACGGAGGCGATGCTGTCCGGCGAGGTGATGTCGAGCTCGATGCCCTGCATGCCGGGGTTGGCCGCGGTGACTTCGTCGAGGAGGTGCTTGCGGCGGCCGCTGATGATGACCTGGTTGCCGAGGCGATGAAGCGCTTCGGCGAGGCCGCGGCCGATGCCGGACGTCGCGCCGGTGATGAAAACGGTGTTTCCTGACAGCTTCATGGTGTGCTCCGGATGCGGGTAGAAGTGCGCGACGAATGCCGTCGCTGCCTCGCCCCGTTGTAAGGGCGGCGCGTCCGCGGCCAAGGACGAAAAAGCCTCGTTTCCGGACATGCGGCTGGTCGGCGCATGGCGGTGCAAGCGCCGCCGTGTTCCACCGACTAACGTGGCCGCGGTTCCCCTCACCGAGATACGCGATGAAGACGCTCGTCCAGGACATCCTCGCCGCCCATGGCGGACTCGATATGTGGCGCCGGTTTCGTCACGCGAGTGCGACGCTCGATCAGGGCGGTGCGCTCTGGGGTCTGAAGGGCAAGGCGGGCGTGCTCGATCGCACGACGGTGACCGTGGCCACCGACGCGCAGTGGGCGGCCCATGCGCCGTTCGGCGAGGTCGCGGCGCGTAGCGACTTCACGACGCGGCGTATCGCCTTGCTCGACGCCGACGAGCGCGTGCTCGACTCGCTCGACGACCCGCGCCGGTCGTTTGCGGGACATACGCTCGAAACCCCGTGGAGCGACCTGCAACTGGCGTTCTTCGCAGGCTGCGCCATGTGGACGTACCTCAACACGCCGTTCCTGCTGGCGTGGGAGGGTGTCGAATGGGAAGACGCCGGCGCGTGGGACGAAAACGGCGAGACGTGGCGGAAGCTCATCGTCCGCTACCCGGCGTCGCTGGAGGTGTTCAGCGAGGTCCAGGCGATCTACGTCGGCCCGGACCTGCTGGTGCGCCGACTCGATTACGACGTCGAGATCGCGGGCCATACGCCCGGTGCGCACTACGTTTCCGACTACACCACGGTGTCGGGCATCCGCATCCCGACGAAGCGCCGCATCTATCCGCGTCAGCCGGACGGCCAGCGCGTCGCCGACCTGCTCGTGGTGTCGATCGACCTTTCGGACATCAGGCTGAGCTGAGAGCCCGGCTGCGTCCCGCGATCAGGCGGCGAAGCCGCCATCGATCATCAGGCTGGCGCCGGTGATGTTGCCCGCTTCCGGGCCCGCGAGGTAGGCGACGAAGCTGGCGACCTCATCGGCATGGCCATAGCGGCCGGTGGCGAGCATCGGGATCAGACCCGCGGCCATCGGGCCCTTGGCGGGATTCATGTCGGTGTCGATCGGACCGGGCTGCACCACGTTGACCGTGATGCCCCGCGGGCCGAGGTCGCGCGCGGTGCCCTGCGCCAGGCCCTGCAACGCCGACTTGCTCATGGCGTACACCGCGCCACCGGCGAACGGCATGCGCTCGGCGTTCGTGCTGCCGATGTGGATGATGCGACCGCCATTGGCCATCACACGTGCCGCGGCACGGCTGGCGATGACGGCGGCGCGCACGTTCACGGCGATCGTGCGATCGATGTCCTCCGTCGTGAATTCGTCGATCGGGGCGATCGCGAGGACGCCCGCGTTGTTGACCAGGATGTCGAACGAACCGAACGTTTCCTTCGTCGTCGCCACGGCGCGTTCGATGGCGTCGTCGTTCGCGCTGTCCGCCTGGATGGCGATGGCGCGCCCGCCGGCACGGGTGATGTCGTCGACAACGGTATTGGCCGCGTCGGCGCCCTGCACGTAGGTCAGTGCGACCGAGGCACCGCCGGCGGCGAGGCGACGGGCGATGGCGGCGCCGATGCCGCGCGAACCGCCGAGGACGAGGGCGCTCTTGCCCTGGATCGAATTGAGGTCGTTCATGGCTTTGCTCCGGTGAGTGAGTGGATGGCGAAGCAAAGTTAGTCCTCGGTCGCGCCAACCGGTAGTCGCGTTTCGGTCGTTTCATTCGATCCGATCGGTTTACTATCGGTGCCATGGACACCCTCAACGGCATCGCCAGTTTCGTCCGCAGCGCCGAATCCGGCAGCTTCGCCGCGGCGGCCCGCGCGCTCGGACTGACGCCCGCCGCCGTGGGCAAGAACGTGGCGCGGCTGGAAGCCGAACTGGGCGTCCGCCTGTTCCAGCGCACCACCCGCCGCCTGGCGCTGACCGAAGCCGGCGAGGCGTTCCTCGGGGAAGTGCAGGGCAGTCTCGACCAGCTGCGCGGCGCCATGGCGAACGCGCGGGGCATGACGACGGGACCGGCCGGCGTGCTCCGCGTGGCGCTGCCGAACGCCTTCGGGCGCGAATACATCGTCCCGATGCTCGACGGGTTCCTTCGCGCCCATCCGGCGGTGACGGCCGACTGGCGCTTCGACAATCGCCCGGTCGACCTGATCGCGGAGGGCTTCGACGTCGCGATCGGCGGCGGCTTCGATCTTCGGCCGGGCGTGGTCGCCAGGGCGATCGTGCCGGCGCATCGCATCCTCGTCGCCTCGGCTGGTTTCATTCGAGAGGGAAAGACCATCGCGGTCCCCGACGATCTGACCGGCCGCGAGGGCATCCTCATCCGCTCGCCGCAGACGGGCCGCATCCGCGACTGGGTGCTTTCGAACCGTTACGGGGCGGAGGCCCCGGTATCGCTCGATCGCCGCATCGTCTTCGACGATCCGGACGCCGCCTGCCACGCGGCGGCGCTTGGCATGGGCATCGCGCTCGTGCCGGTCCAGTCGGCGCGCTCATGGATCGAGCGCGGCGCGCTTTCCCGCGTGCTTCCCGATTGGCGGGTGGACGGTGGTCACGTCTCGATCTACTACCCCGCGCAGAAGCTGCTCCCGGCGAAGACGCGACTCTTCATCGACCACGTCGTCGAATGCGTGCGCGAGAAGGACCTCGCGGCGCGGTTTTCGGCCTGGCACCCGGACGTGGTCTGAGCGAACCTCCTCCGTGTGTCGCAACGCCAGCACCTGAAGTCTGGAGCCGGGCTCTATATTTATCATTAATATCATGCACTTGCGGTTAACTCTTGGCGTCGTATCGTCCGCGGACCCGATGCGCCGGTGGGCGGCTCCCCAAGCCCCTTCGACGCGTTCGACCCCATCCCCAAGCCATCAAGGAGCCCGCAATGCACAAGAACGCCTACACGCCCGACAACGCGGCGATGGTGCTGATCGATCATCAGGTCGGCACGATGTCGTGGACCCACTCGCATGACATCAACCTCGTCAAGGCGAACACGGCCAAGCTCGCGAAGATCGCCGCGGGTGCCGGTCTGCCCGTCGTCCTGACATCGAGCATGGAAGACCATGCGCAAGGGCCGTTGATTCTCGAACTGAAGGAGATTCTGCCCGAGGCGTTCGAGAAACGGATCAAGCGTCCCGGCATCGTCAACGCGATGCACCACGAGGCGTTCAATCATGCCGTCAAGGCGCTGGGCAGGAAGAAGCTCGTCGTGGCGGGCATCACCACGGAGATCTGCGTGCTCTTTCCTGTGTTGCAGATGCTCGACGAGGGTTACGAGGTGCAGGTGGCGGCGGACGCTTCCGCCTCCAACACGCGATGCGGCGACGACATCGCGCTCCGCCGCATGCAACAGGCCGGCGCGGTGATCACGACCCACGACCAGCTGATCTCCGAGCTGGCCGTCGACTGGCGCACGCCACTCGGACAGAAGCTCTCCGGCATCCTCAGCTACCATTGAGACACGCCGGCCGTCGCTCGCCGGGGGTGAGTCCGCGCGTGGCTCACCCTCGAACGGCGACGCGCGTTTCGGGCCCTGCCATCGTCCGGAGGGAAGGACGTTCAAGAAAGGAATCGGGCAGGGCTGCGATAACGGACGGATGGATCGGCGGTCATCCGATGGCGAGTGTCGCCTCGACGTCGATCCCATAGAGGATCGTCGTCATGGGGAACACGCGTATTCCAGGAATCAACCGCTACGACGCGCCGGCCGGGGGCTGGGGCGCGTTACGCGCTACCGCGAAGGCGGTGGTGGAGCAGATGCGCGTGGCCGAGGCGCCGGGGCTGCTTCTGCGCCTGAACAAGCCGGATGGCTTCGACTGTCCGGGCTGCGCCTGGCCGGACAAGGACCATACCTCCACGTTCCAGTTCTGCGAGAACGGCGCGAAGGCGGTGACCTGGGAAGCGACGAAGAAGCGCGTGACGCCGGAGTTCTTCGCCGCGCACACCGTGACGGAACTGCTCACGCAGAGCGACTACGAGCTGGAGAACCACGGACGCCTCACCCACCCCATGGCATACGACGCGGCCAGCGATACGTACGTGCCCATCGCGTGGGACGACGCCTTCGCGCGCATCGGCGCGACGTTGCGCGGACTGGCCTCGCCGGACATGGCCGAGTTCTATACCTCGGGGCGTGCGTCGAACGAGGCGGCCTTCCTGTTCAACATCTTCGCCCGCGAGTACGGCACGAACAATTTTCCCGATTGCTCGAACATGTGCCACGAAGCCACGAGCGTCGGCCTCCCCCAAGCGATCGGCGTCGGCAAGGGCACCGTGTCGCTCGACGATTTCGACCACTGCGAGCTCATCATCGCGATCGGCCACAATCCGGGCACCAACCACCCGCGCATGATGGGCACCCTGCACGAATGCGCGCGCCGTGGCGCGACGATCATCGTGCTCAATCCCCTGAAGGAACGCGCGCTCGAACGCTTCGCCGATCCGCAGAATCCCATCGAGATGATGAGCTTCAGCGCCACGCCGATCGCGTCGACGTACCACCAGCCCAAGGTGGGTGGCGACAGCGCGGCCCTGCGCGGGATCATGAAGGCGGTGCTCGAGCGCGCGGACGCCGGGGAGGACGTGCTCGACCGCGCGTTCATCGCCGAGCATACGCATCGCTTCGAGCCGTTCGCCGAAGAGCTGCGCCAGGCCTCATGGGACGAGATCGTCTTCGCGAGTGGGCTGACGCGCGATGCCATGACGCAGATCGCCGATGCCTACGTCCGCTCCAGCGCGACGATCATCACCTACGGCATGGGCCTGACCCAGCACGACCGGGGCACGCACAACGTGCAGCAGGCGGCCGCGTTGCTGATGTTGCGTGGCAACTACGGCAAGCCCGGCGCCGGCATCTGCCCCTTGCGCGGCCATTCGAACGTGCAGGGCAACCGCACGGTGGGCATCACCGAGAAGATCGACCCGGTGATGTTCGACAACGTCGAGAAGGTGTTCGGATTCCGGCCGCCGAACGTGCACGGGCACGACGCGGTCGCCACGATGAAGGCGATGGCGGAGGGCCGGGCCAAGGTGCTGATCTGCCTCGGGGGCAATTTCTCGGTGGCGCTCTCCGATAGCGACGTGAGCTTCAAGGGCATGCGCAATCTCGATCTCGCCGTGCACCTCGCCACGAAGCTCAACCGGTCGCACCTGCTGATCGGCAAGGACGCGCTGATCCTGCCCGTGCTCGGGAGAACCGAGTTCGACGTGCAGGCGGGCGGCGTCCAGTCGATCACCGTCGAGGATTCGATGTCGATGGTGCATGCGTCGCGCGGCAAGCTGAAGCCCGCCTCGGAGCACCTGCGCTCGGAGCCGGCGATCGTCGCGGGCATGGCGATGGCGACGTTGCCGGAGAGCAAGGTCGACTGGGCGGGGTTGATCGCCGACTACGACGCGATCCGGGACAAGATCGAGGCCGTGTATCCGGCCTTCCGCGACTACAACGCGCGCATCCGCAAGCCCGGCGGGTTCCGGTTGCCGTTGGGCCCGACCGAGCGGGTATGGCATACGCCCTCGGGGAAGGCCGAATTCATCACGGCGGCCATGCCCGAGGATTCCGCGCTTCCCGCGCCGGACGCGCTGATGCTCACGACCCTGCGCAGCCACGATCAGTACAACACCACGATCTACGGCCTCGACGATCGCTATCGCGGCGTGTTCGGCCGGCGCGACGTGCTGTTCGTCAACGAGGACGATCTCGAGGCCCTGGGCGTGGCGCATGGCGACGTGGTGGAGGTGTCCACCGCCCTGCGCGGCGAAGAACACCGCTGTCTACGCCTGACCGCCGTCGCGCACGACATCGCGCGTGGTTCGGTCGCGGCGTACTACCCGGAAGCGAACAATCTCTGCCCGCTGGATCACCACGACCGGCAAAGCGGCACGCCGTCGTACAAGTCCATCCCGGTGCGCATCGTTCGGGCGGGGTGACGCGCGTCGCGGTCAGGGCGCCGGTTCGCCCTGGCCGCCGGTCGCCCATGCCGCGCGCAGCGTCGCGGCCTTCTCACGAATGGCGGCGATCTGCGGATCGGAGAGCCGATCCAGCGAACGCCATTGCAGCGCCGCGCGCGGGTGGTGCCGGAAGCGTTCGCGATGGCGGTGGAGGAAATCCCAGTAGAGCGTCGTGAACGGACACGCGTCGTCGCCGGTGGCTTTCGAAGGATCGTAGCGACAGCCATCGCAGTAATCGCTCATGCGCTGGATGTAGCGACCCGAGGCGGCATACGGCTTGGAGACCATCCGGCCGCCGTCGGCGAATTGACTCATGCCGAGCGTGTTGGGTACCTCCACCCATTCCACCGCGTCCACGTAGATGGCGAGGTACCACTCGTGCACGAGGCGCGGCTCGACGCCGAGAAGCATCGCGAAGTTGCCGGTGACCATCAGGCGCTGGATGTGGTGCGCGTAGCCCGTGCGCAGCGTCTGCCCGATCGCTTCCTTCAGGCAGGCCATGTCGGTATCGCCGGTCCAGTAGAAGTCGGGCAGGGGCGCGTTGGCCTTCAGCGCATTGGATGCGAGCAGCTTCTTCGGGGCGAGCCAGTAGACGCCGCGCACGAATTCGCGCCAGCCGATGACCTGGCGCACGAATCCTTCCACCGAGGCGAGGCTCGCCTCGCCTCGCGCGAAGCGCTCCAGCGCGGCGTCGACCACTTCCCGGGGCGAGATGAGGCGAAGATTCATCGACGATGAAAGACGTGCGTGATAGAGCCAGGGCTCGCCGGTCCACATGGCATCCTGCCATTGGCCGAACGCGGCCAGGCGACGATCGAGGAAGTCGGCGAGCGCGAGCCGCGCGTCGTCCCGTGTGACCGGCCAGTCGAACGCGTCCAGGCTTCCGGGGTGGTCCGGGAAGCACTCCGCGACGTCGTCCAGCGCCTCCCGCGTCGTCGCATCGGGCGCGAAGGCCCGCGGAGGCGGCAACCACCCCGGGCCCTGCTTGCCGAAGCTCTTGCGGTTTTCGGCGTCGAAGTTCCAGCGGCCGCCGACCGGCTTGCCCGCGTCCATCAGCACGCCGAGGCGCTGGCGCATCCAGCGATAGAAGTGTTCCATGCGCAGCTGCGTCTTGCCCTTCGCCCAGGTCGCGAAGTCGTCCGTCGACACCAGGAAGTGCCGGTCAGGGCGCTCGACGTAGTCGACGCCGCAGTCGCCCGCGGCCGCGCGGATGCGTTCGCGAAGGCGTTCCTCGCCCGGTTTGACGAGGACGACGCGGCGCGGACGGAGCGTCCTCAGCGCTTCGGCAAGATGCGCGACGAGGTCGTCAGGGCCGGCGTCCGTGATGCGGGTATAGGACAGCGGGATGCCGTCGTCGCGAAGCGACGCCGCGAAGTGCCGCATGGCGGAGAGAAACAACGCCGTGCGCGCCTTGTGCGACCACACGTGCTCCGACTCGCCGCGCCGTTCCGCCATCCAGACGCGGTCGGTCGTGGCGTCGAAATCGTCGAACGCCTGCGAATCCCGGTTGAGCTGGTCGCCCAGGATGACGACGAGGTGCCGGAGGCCCGAGGGCATGCGGAACCTAGAGCCGCACGAAAGGCTGCAGCGCGCGTGCCATCCAGCCCGAGAAGCGCAATGGCGCATCCGTCGCGGCGACGCAGATGCACGGCACGCCCGGCGCGGTCACCGGCTGGTGTTCGGTGTCCTCGTCGAGGTCGGCCACGTCGCCCGGCGCGAAGTGGCCGAGCGTATCGTCGTACGCCCCACGCAGGATCATCGTCAGTTCGTTGCCGCCGTGGGTGTGCATGGGCAGGCTGCGCCCGGGGGCGACGCGCAGCAGCATCAGGTGCCCGTCGTCGGTGCCATGGCTGCGGATGTGATGGATGCCCGGGCCGATCCACTTCCAGCGGAGCGCCTTGTAGGAAGAGCCGAAGTAGGGCCAGAGCGGTTCCGGCAGTTCGTCCGGATCGTGGCGCCGCGACTCCGGCGGAGGCGTCGGCGTATCGGGTTCGGTGTGTTCGAGCTTCGCCAGCAGGCGCTCCGCGGCGCCCTCGGACAGTGCGAGCCCCTCCTGTTGCCCGAGCAGACCGCCGCCGATCGTGTCGGTGGCGCGCAGGCGATCGCGGCACAGATGGCAGACGCTCAGGTGCGCCGAGACCACGGCCGCGAAGGCGACCGACAGGCCGCCGGACGAATAGCCCATCAGCGTGACGATGTCGGGATGGTGGTGCGGGTTCATGGTCGGTTTCTCATGGCCGCCTGCAGCCGGGCGAAGGCGCGGCGCAGGTTCGATTTCACGGAGCCCAGCGGCTGGTGGAGCTCGCGTGCGATTTCGCTGTGGCTCTTGGCCTCGAAGTAGGACATGCGGATCATGCGGGCCTGCTGGGGCGGCAGCCCGTCGATGGCGCGGTCCAGTCCGACACCGTCGGCATAGGCCTCCGTGCTGGTCGTGCCGTCCTCGCCAGGCAGTTCGTCCAGTCGATCGAGGCCGTCCTGTATCGGCAGCCAGTGCGGTTCGCCGCGCACGCTGTCGATATAAAGGTTCCGTGCGATCCGGAACATCCACGTCGACAGGTTGGCGCGCGAGGGGTCGAACATGGCGGCCCGCCGCCAGATCCGCAGCATCGTTTCCTGCACCAGCTCCTCGGCCTGTGGCGCCGGCACCGCGAGACCCACCAGGTAGCGCTGAAGCCGCGGGCCGTAATGCGCGAAGATGCGCATGAACGCGTCCACGTCGCGGCGCGACGCGACCGCGGTGACCTGGGCCGACCAGTAGACCGGATCGTCGGTATGCGGGGAAGCCGTCTGGGTCATGCGCCGGGCAGCCTGGATCGGGGTGACGGGAACTAGTGGATGCATGCGCATGATAGCGGTTTGGCGACGATCATCGCGCCTTCGGTTCCGGCCACTGCTGCGGTACCTTGCGCAGCTTGCCCACGTCGTAACCCATGGCCGCCACCTTCGCGACGAGCTGGGCGTACTCGGCGTCGCCCATGGTGGGGGTGCGCGCCATGATCCACACGTAATCGCGCTTGTCCCGCGCGACCACGACCGATCGGTAGTCCGGGTCCACCCAGGCGATGACGTACTGGGCGCGAATGGGCCAGATGAACTGCATGCCCCAGACCGCGTTCTTCGTCGACGCGTCGGCGTAGCCGGTGGCGTGGATCGTCTTCAGGTCGTTCCGAACGTTTTCCTTGCGATAGCGGAACGTCGTCTCGATCTTCCCGCCGGGGGCCAGTCGATACGATTCCACGGCGTTGACAGCGTCTTTTTCGGGACGCGAGGGGATCGAGGCGATGACGTACCAGTCGCCCATGTAGCGCGAGACGTCGACCTCGGCCGCGCGCGGCACGGGTGGCGCGCCCGAGGCGCAGGCGGTGAGGGGCCAGGCGACGAACAGCAGCTTGCCCAGGCGGGAGGTGATCGATGCCATGGTGCTTCTCCTCAGGACTGACGGATGAACCGGTAGTGGGCCACGAGCCATTCCTGGCCCCCGGCGTAGCCGAACAGTTCCGCGCACGACATCCAGAAGATGCGCCAGCGCTGGAACCATAGCCGGGCGAGGGCCCGCGTCGGATAGACGCGCGAAAATACGTCCATGATCGCGTCGCGGTGACGATCCTGGTTGGCGAGCCAGGCGTTGGCGGTGCGCTCGTAGTGCGTGCCGTCCACTAGCCACTGGCCGTCGATCCGGAGATCGTGCTGGAACCACAGCAGGGTATCGATGGCCGGCATCATGCCGCCCGTGAAGAAGTGCCGTCCCATCCAGTTGTCGTCGCCTTCGGTGTCGAAGAGATAGGCGGCGTGCCGGTGCGCGAAGATATGGACGAACAGCGCGCCGCCCGGCCGGAGCCAGCGCGCGATGCGCTTGAACAGCGCCTGATGGTTGCGCACGTGTTCGAACATCTCGACCGACACGCAGCGGTCGAACTGGTCGTCTTCCAGATCCAGCGCGTTGATGTCGCGGGTGATGACGCGAATGTTCGTCAGGCCCTGGCGCAGTGCCTCCGCCTCGATGTGCATGCGCTGCGAGTGGGAATTGGACACGGCGGTGATGCGCGCGCGCGGATAGCGCGCGGCCATCCAGAGGGTGAGCGAACCCCAGCCGCAACCCAGTTCGAGGATCGACTGTCCGTCCGCGAGGCCCGCGCGCTCCGCGTAGAGCTGCAGCATCGCGTCCTCGGCCTGGTCCAGCGTCGTGGTGGCGTCGGGGAAATAGCAGGACGAATACTTGAGCCGCGCGCCGAGGCATTGCTGGAAGAAGGCGGTGGGCACCTCGTAGTGCTGCGCGTTGGCTTCTTCCGTGTGGATCGCCAGGGGCGCCTGCGCGAGGGCATCCATCAGGGCCGCATGGCGTCGCTTTCGCTCCTGCGGATCACCCTGTTCGCATTCGCGCAGTCGCTGCTCGCAGAGACGGCGGATGCCCAGGCGGATCAGCGAATCGGGAAGCAGGCCGCGTTCGGCGAGGCCTAGCAGGCCGGGCCCGGCGCGGTCGGCGGCCAGTTCGCGGGATACGGCGGCGGCGTTCATCGGGACGCTCCTTTGGCGTGGGAGGGGAACCAGGGGATCAGCATCGGCGTGGTGCGCTGGTACTCGCGGTAGTCGTCGCCGCGCGACCGCACCGCCTGTGCCTCGGTGAACGGAATGCCGCTGATCCAGCGCAGGAACGCGTACATGACGACGGGACCGCTCCAGGCCAGCCATCCCATCGGCGAACCGATGGCGAGCGCCACGTAAGTGAACCAGTGCACCCATTCGAAGAAGTAATTCGGATGCCGCGAATAGCGCCAGAGTCCGCCGCGGAACGTTTTGCCGCGATGCGCCGACTGCGCGCGATGCCGAGCGAGCTGACGATCGGCGATCGCCTCGCCGGCGATGCTCACGATCCAGACGACGGTCGCGAGCACGATCCAGCCGATGGACACCCGCGGGTTCGCGGCGACGGCCAGGAACGGGAGCGCGAAGAGCACGACCAGCAACGCCTGGGCCTGGAAGAACAGGAACCATTTCGTCTGGCTGCCGTTCCAGTGTTCGCGAAGGTAGCGGTAGCGGCCGTCCTCGCCTTCGTGACGCACGCGTTTCCACAGGTGCAGCGCGAGTCGCGCGGACCACGCGGCGCCGAAGGCCGCGAGCAGGACGCGGTTGACCGCCGCGCCGTCGCCCATCAGCGCCAGGAGGATGGCGGCGATGCCCAGGCCGCTCGCCCAGAGCACGTCGACGATGCCGGCGTTCCGGTGACGTCGCTGCCATACCCAGCCCGCGGTCATGATCGCGATCATCAGCACGGCGAGCAGGAGCAGACTTCCGGCACTCATGGCGACACCGTGTCGGCGCCCCAACGGGCGGCGGCCGGGCGGGCTTCCGGTCGCGCGAGCAACAGGTGAGAGACGCCGATGGAACGTTCGAGGAAGCCGCCTTCGCAATAGGCGAGATAGAACTCCCACAGGCGCACGAAGCGCTCGTCGAAGCCCTGCCGCCTCACCTCGTCCAGCCGGGCGAGGAAGCGCGTACGCCATTCGCGCAGGGTGCGCGCGTAGGAGAGGCCGAAATCCTCCAGCTGCACGAGCGCGAGGTCGCTCGACCGCGTCTTGGCGGCGAGCATCGCGCTGATCGAAGGGATGAAGCTGCCCGGGAAGACATGCCGCTTGATGAAATCGACCGACGCGACCGCCTGGGCGTAGCGGTGGTCCTCGATCGTGATGGCCTGGACGAGGGCCATCCCGTCGGGCGAGAGAAGGCTTCCGATCTTCGCGAAGTACGTCTCCATGTAGCGGGCGCCGATCGCCTCGATCATCTCGATCGAGACCACGCGGTCGTACGTCCCCTCGAGGTCGCGGTAGTCGTCCTGGCGTACCGTCACGCGGTCGCCCAAGCCCGCGGCCTGCACGCGTTCGCAGGCGAGCTTGTACTGTTCCGCCGAGATCGTCGTCGTGGTGACGTGGCAGCCGTAATGCGTCGCGGCGTGCACCGCGAAGCCACCCCAGCCGGTGCCGATTTCGACGACGCGCAGGCCGGGGCGCAGGCCCAGCCTGCGGCAGATCACGTCCAGTTTGCGCGTCGAGGCGGTCTCCAGCGTATCGCCGTCGTCGGTCCAGAACGCCGAGGAATACATGAGGTCGTCGGAGAGGAAGAGGCGGAAGAACGCGTTGCCCAGGTCGTAATGCGCCGCGATGTTGCGCCGGCTGCCGGAGCGCGTGTTCTCGCGCAGCGCGTGCCACGCGCGGAGGGCCGTCGCACCGAGGCGGGCCATGCCCGTTTCCATGCCGTCGAGGAGGTCGCGGTTGCGCACCAGCAGGCGGACGAGTCCGACCAGATCGTTGCACTGCCAGTAGCCGTCGATGAACGCCTCCGCGGCGCCCACGCTGCCATGCGTGGCGAGCTGGCGGTAGAAGCGCATGTCGTGCACGACGATCTCCACGGACAGGGCGCCCGCGTGGTCGAGACCGAGCACCTCGACGCCCAGCGGATCGCGCACGGTGAGCGGGCCGTCGCGCAGGGTGGCCAGCGTGTCCAGCAGGCGGCGGCGCAGGAAGCGGTCCATCGCGGACACGACATCGGGGGATGCGCCCAGCGCTGAATCCTTGACGAGCTCGTTCACGTGAGGTCTCCGGAAAGGGGGTGGTCGTGCACGGGCACGCGCTTGAGCCACAGGCGAAGTGCCTGCCAGTGGATGGCGCCCATGACCTGCGCCGTCATCAGCGGGTAGCGCCACAGCACGCGGGCGAGCGAGCCGCCGTCGAGCGGTCGACGTTCCAGCACCAGCGTGGCCGTGAATTCGCGCGCATCGCCCTGGCTTACCTGCATGTGCACGCGAAGGTCGTCGCCGGGTGCGGTGAAGCGCCAGTCGTAGCGGCGGGCCATGGCCATGAAGGGTGAGACGTGGAAACGCTTGTCGAACCGCCAGCCCATCGCGCGTCCGTTCACGGACGCGTCGTCGACGGGCAGTACATACGCATGGCGTTCGCCCCACGGCGTGTTCGTGATCTCGGCGACGATCGTCTCGAGCGTCACGCCATCGTCCGCGTAGCAGTAATAGAAGCTGACGGGATTGAAGACGTAGCCGCCGTAACGCAGGTGCGTCAGCAGCCGGATGGGCCCGGTCGGACGGCGGCCGGTGTGCGCGAGGACGCGGTCGCGCACGGCGTCGGCGAGCGGCACCTCGGCCGGCCCGAGGTAATCCGCGCGACGCCATTGCGCGAGATTGGGCCGGTTCACCGACCAGAACCATCGCGAGCGGAAGAGCTCGTCGATCTCGTCGAGGTCGAGGTACAACTGCGCCATGCGGTAGGTGAACGCATGCGCACGGGGGCTGAAGCGACGATGCGTCACGCGGCCTTCGTACACGGCGCTCGCCAGGCCGCTCATGCGGGGACCCTCTCGGCATCGTGCGCGGCGCGATGGCCCGAAAGCGCGGACACGACCTCCGCCGCGCTGCGCATGCCGTCCTCGTGGAAGCCCCAGCCCCAGTACGCACCGGCGAACCACGTGCGCCGCTGGCCCTGGATCTCCGCCTTCCGCGCCTGAGCGCGAACCGACGCGTGCGTGTAGACCGGGTGGGCATAGCTCATGCGGCGAAGCACGTGCGCCGGGTCGATGGTGGCCGTCTGGTTGAGGCTGACGATCAGGGGGCGCGGCGAGTCGATGCCCTGCAACTGGTTCATGTGATAGCTGACCGTGCACTGGTCGTCCGGCGTCGCGGGAATGACGGCGTTCCAGGCCGCCCAGGCCTTGCGCCGGCGCGGGAGCACGCTCGCGTCCGTGTGCAGCACGGTGTCGTTGCGCTGATACGGGATGGCGCCGAGGATCTCGTGCTCGCGGTCGGAGGCGTCGCCGAGCAGCCGAAGCGCCTGGTCGCTGTGGCACGCGAGCACGACGTGGTCGAACGACTGGGTATCCGCGAAGGTCTGCACCTCGACGTGTCCCTCGTGCCGGGCCACGCGGAAGACCGCGCATCCCAGGCGCACGTCCACGTTCCAGCGCCGGGCCATCGCCGCGACGTAGGTGTTCGAACCGCCTTCGACGACCTGCCACTGGGGACGACCGGCGATCTGCAGCATCTGGTGATTGGCCATGAAGCGCACCAGGTAGCGCACCGGGAACTTCATGATCGTCGCCGCGGGCGACGACCAGAGCGCCGATGCCATCGGGATCAGGTGCTCGTCGCGGAAGGCCGCACCGTAGGCGCGTTCCGCGAGGTAATCCGCCAGGCTCGGGCCGGGCGCGGGGCCGTCGAGCACGGAGGGCGCCTCGCGGTAGAAACGCGTGAGGTCGCGGACCATGCCGAGGAAGCGCGGCGACAGCAGGTTCCGACGCTGGCAGAACAGCGTGTCCAGCGTCGTGGCGTTGTACTCCAGCCCGGTGCCGGCGTTGCGTACCGAGAAGCTCATCGTCGTGGGCCGCGACGTCACGCCGAGCTCGTCGAAAAGCGCATGGAGCAACGGGTAATGCACGGGGTTGTGCACGATGAATCCGGTGTCCACACGGTAGCCGCGGCCGTCGAGTTCGATGGCGTGCGTGTGCGTGTGTCCGCCGAGGTAATCGTTCGCCTCGTAGAGGGTGACCTCGTGCTCCTTGCTCAGGCGCCAGGCGCTGGCGAGGCCCGAGATGCCCGAGCCGATGATGGCGATCCGCATATCAATGCCTCGCCTTGTCGTGGACCCACGCCGGGACCTGCTTCAGGTCCCAGACCAGGCCGAGGGCCTGCATCAGTTTCAGGCCGTACCAGGTGATGTCCACCTCCCACCAGCGGAAACCCTGCCGCGCGGAGCCTGGAAAGTAGTGGTGATTGTTGTGCCAGCCCTCTCCGAAGGTGAGCAGCGCGAGCCAGACGTTGTTGCGGCTGTCGTCGCGGGTGTCGAAACGCCGCGAACCGAACCGGTGCGCGAGCGAGTTGATGGTGACCGTCGCGTGGAAGAGCACGATGGTGGAGACGAAGAATCCCCACACCAGCATCTGCGGGCCGGATGTTCCGAGGGAGGTGGCGTGGGTCTTCAGGATGCTGCCCAGCGCGAACAGCGCCGCGGCGAGCGCCACGGGAACGGCCAGGTCGTAGCGGTCCAGCCAGCGCAGTTCGGGGTACTCGCGGAAATCCGGCAGGCGCTTCAGGTCCGTCGCGAACGCGGCGGGCGTCAGGAACCAGCCCGCATGGGCCCAGAGAAACCCATGGACGGAGGGCGAATGCGGATCGAGCGGCGTGTCGGCGTGCCGATGGTGATGGCGATGGTGCGCGGCCCACCAGAGCGGCCCACGCTGGACGCATGCCGCACCGATGAGCGCGAAAACGAATTGCGTCGCGCGCGAGGTGCGGAAGGCGCGATGGGAAAAATAACGGTGGTAGAAGCCGGTCAGCGCGAACATGCGCACGGCGTAGAGGGCGACGGCGACGGCCACGGCTATGGACGACACGCCGACGACGAAGACGGCCAGACAGGCCAGGTGCATGCCGATGAAGGGCAGGGCGCGCACCCAGTCGATGCGTCGCGCGTCCACGCCCGCTACCGGGGCCGCCCCGCCGTCGAACCATTGGCGGAGGCTCAGCCAGGGGCCGCGACCCGCGCCGGGCGGTGTTTCGTCGTGCGTGTCGCTGACTTTCATCGGTGGGTCCCTGAACGTTCTCAAGGACCTCTACGCAAATGGCGGCCGATCGGATGCACGTTGGAGCGGACCCGGCCGCGACGGCTTTTTGCGAGGAGCCGCAGGGCCTGTGGCGGCCGGCTTTAAGAGCATCGCGGCCGGGTCCGCTCCAACAGCAGCCGAGCTTCTTGTGGGAGCGGACCTGGCCGCGACAGCTTTTCGCGAAGAGCCGCAGGGCCTGTGGCGGCCGGCTTCAAGAGCATCGCGGCCAGGTCCGCTCCAACAACAGCAGGTGGACCCGGCTTCTTGTGAGGAGCCCCAGGCCCGGACGCCTTACTCCACGATATTCGCCGTCACGTGATAAACGCGGCCGCCCCAGCCATCGTTCGGGAACGAGTCCGAGACCTTCAGGTACACCGGCTTCGTGCCATCGGCACCGGCGCGAAGGAACGGCGTCAGATCGATCGTCTGCACGCCCTTGTTCGAGCCGTCCGTGATCGGGCGCGTTTCGTGCAGCACCGTCGTCCAGGTCTCGTTATCGGAGCTGGCCTGCACGAGGTATTCCGCGTCGATGGTCAGCGTCACCTGGGCGGCGGTCGTGTCGGCCGGGAACGGGAAGCGATAGGTGAAGTGCGCATTGCCGTCGGCGAAACGGTTCTGCACGCCGTTGCTCTGCGAGCGGTCGGGATCGAACAGCCACGGGTTCTCGTTGACGGTACCGGTGTCGAAGTCGATCGTGTGCGCGACGAGCACATCGGCCTCCGTGCTGAAGCGCAGCAGTCCCGCGACGAGCTTCGCCGTCACCGTGTGATGCCCGTCGGTGGCCTGGCTCGGCACGGTGACCTGCAGGGGCAGCGTCCCGCTCACCGGGTTCGCATTGCCGCGCGGCTTGAGCGTCAGCAGCTTCGCGCGCGGCGTGGCGCTCCACCCGGCTGGCGCGTCGACCGACACGAGCGTCAGCAGCGGCAGGTAGCCGGTGGCCGAGGCGCGCAGTTCGAGGGGTATGGCGGTCGCACCCGAGGCGGCGGGAATCACCACCGGCTGGGCCGGCGAGAGCGTGGCGGCGAGCGACTCGATCGGGGTGAAGGCCGGCACGTCGCCGATCAGCGCGCTGAGCGCGCTGGCCTGCGTGCGCCAGTCGAACACGTTCGGATGATCGTCGTTGGTGATACCCGACCAGCGCGTGCCGAGGCGACCGGCCGCATCGCGATCGTTGGCCCAGATGCCCTCGGCCTGCCGATCGAGGAACGCGGCGTAGCCGCCGTCATGCGTCGTGTCGACCAGATCGGTCCAGTAACGCATGAAGATGCCCTTGAACTGCTTCGCGTTGTCGTCGCAACGCTGGTCCGAAGCGTCGCAGCTTTCCGTCAGCACGCCGTCGGTGACGAGGCCCTTCGGCCCGATCGCGGCGTCCGCGAGGCGGCGCACGGTGGTCAGGATCGATGGATCGCGGGTGGCGCGCCACAGTTCCAGTCCCGCGCCGATCGCGAGGCCCTGGTTGTAGCTCCACACGGTCTGGCCGTTGTTGGTGCACGCCTGGGTGATGCCGTCGTTGACGAGGCCATCGGCGTTGATCATGCCGCTGCCCTGGAACCAGGCCCACGCGGTGCGCGACCGGCCCAGCCAGAGCGTGTCGCCGGGAATCCGGTTGTGCAGCTCGGCGGTGAGGCGGATCCACAGGCCATTGGTGACGGCGTTCTTGTACGTGCGCTCGCCGTCCCACCACACGCCGCCACCGCAGGTGCCGGTGTCCCAGTAGCCATTGACGTAGTTCGCGATGGTCACCGCCATGTCGAGGTACTTCGGATCCCGGGTCAGGTCGTAGGCCTGGATCCAGGTGAGTCCCCACCATTCGGAATCGTCGATCGCGCGACTGGTGAAATTGCCCAGCAGCGGATCCCCGGAGAGCACACCCGCGGGAAAGACGCCCTTGTCCTTCTCGAAGGTGTTGTCGAGCTGGCCGAGGTAGCGGCGGTCGCCGGTACGCTGCATGTAGTCGCCGATGGTCTGCAGGGCGACGGCGGAATTCCACCAGCTGGATGGGAACCACGCCTTCTCGGGGTCGTAGGAACTCATCAGCACGTCCGCGGCCACGCGGGCCCGCGCCATGGCGACGGGGCCTTCGGTCAATCTGTCGAGGCCGCGCTCCTGCTCGGCGGCCATGGAGGGAAAGGCGACGGTGAGTACCGTCAGGCTGGCGACGGCCAGCACCGTCTGGACACGCGAGCGTAATGCGCGGAACTTCATGATCTGGAGCGCTCCCTCTGAATACCCACAACGGGATGGAGTCGTCACCGGACCGTGGGTGGAGGTCCGGTTGCCCTGTCATCGCATTGCGCCGTCTGGACGGCCGGAAGAGGCAACGGCTCGCGCGAGTCCACGGAGTGTTGCAGAGGATTTCTTGCGAAAGTGAGAACCCGGTCAAGGCAAGCGATGCCTGCGGGTGTTCTCGTGACGGATCGCTTTCATCGTACGCTGACAAATCCAGGTCTACCTTCACACGAATGATCGACGCTTCCACACGCGCGCGGCTCGACGCATTGCTCGGGCACGGCGGCCGCATCATCCTTGGCATCGCTGGCTTACCGGGATCGGGCAAGTCCACGCTCGCATCGCAAGTTCTCGCGACTTATCCCGACATCGCGGTGAACGTGCCCATGGACGGTTTCCATCTGGCCAACGCGGAATTGCGGCGCCTGGGGCGGGCATCGCGCAAGGGCGCTCCCGATACCTTCGACGCCAGCGGTTACGTGGCCCTGCTGCGGCGGTTGCGCGAGCCCATCGAGGGCGAAACCGTCTACGCGCCCGCCTTCCATCGCGAGATCGAGGAGCCCATCGCCGGCGAGATCGCCGTAACGTCGGACGTGCGGCTGGTCGTCACAGAGGGAAACTACCTGCTGATGGAAGAGGGCGCATGGGCCGACGTGCGTCCGCTGCTTGATGAAACGTGGTTCGTGGACGTCGACGACGCCCGACGCCACGCGCAGTTGCTGGAGCGCCACATGCGCTTCGGTCGGTCGCGACAGGCCGCGCTGGACTGGATCGAGACCACCGACGAACCGAACGCCCGGCGCATCGCCGCCACGGCGCATCGCGCGGATTTCCGCGCACGAACCCTTCCCCTGGAGTCTGCATGAACGCGGTAACGTCTTCTGCGTCGGTGGCGAGCGACGCCACCCCACGCAACGGTGTGGTCATCGGCATCGCGGTGATCGCGGCGCTCGGTGGCCTGTTGTTCGGCTACGACACGGGCGTCATCGGTGTCGCGCTGCTCGGTCTCGGCCGGCAGTTCGCGCTGGACGACACCACGAAACAGCTCGTCACGGGCGCCATCATCTTCGGCGCGCTGTTCGGCTGCCTGCTCACGGGTCCGCTGTCGGACCGGCTCGGGCGCCGGCGCATGGTGATCTTCGTCGGCGTGCTCTTCGCGCTGGGCTCCATCGCCTCGGCGCTCGCGCCGTCGGTGGGCTGGCTGATCGCGGCGCGCTTCCTGCTCGGCCTCTCGGCGGGCAGTTCGACGCAGATCATTCCTGTCTACATCGCCGAGGTCGCGCCGCCGAAGCACCGCGGCAAGATGGTGGTGCTGTTCCAGTTCATGGTGGTGTTCGGCATCACCGTGGCGTACTTCACGGGCTTCGCGCTCGGCGAGCACTGGCGCTGGATGTTCGGCCTGGGCCTGATTCCCGCGTTGATCCTGCTCGCCGGCATGGCGTTCCTGCCGGAGAGCCCGCGCTGGCTCATGGCCGAACATCGCAAGGACGAGGCGATGAAGGTGCTCGAGCGCGTTCGCGGCAGCACCGCGGCGGCGCGTGCCGAGATCGCCGAGATCGAGACGGTGTCGCAGACCGAACCGACCGGCCGGTGGAAGGATCTGGCGAAGCCGTGGATTCGTCCCGCGGTGATCGTCGGCGCGGGCATCTCCATGTTCTCGCAGATCACGGGCAACAACGCGTTGATCTACTACGCCCCGACGATCCTGACCAAGGCCGGCTTCTCCGAACAGGCCGCGGTGCTGGGCACGGGCGCCAGCACGGTGCTGGTGGTCATCATGACGGTCATCGGAAGCTTCCTCGTCGACCGGATCGGCCGGCGCAAGTACCTGCTGTGGCTGATTCCCGGTTCGATCGTGGCGTTGCTGCTGATGGGTTACCTGTTCCAGGGCGCGGGTCCGCAGACCGACTTCAGCCGCTGGCTCACCGTCGGCTGCCTCGCGGCCTACATGATGCTCAACTGCGGCGGTTTCGGCGTGTGCATCTGGCTGATCAATGCCGAGGTGTATCCGCTGTTCGTTCGCGGCAAGGGCGCGAGCCTCGGCTCCTTCAGCCACTGGATCTTCGACCTGATCGTGACGTTGACCACGCTCTCGCTGGTGACCTGGCTGGGCGCCACCCACACGTTCTGGCTGTACGCGGCCATCTCGGTCGCGGCCCTGGTCTTCATCTACTACCTGCTGCCCGAAACCATGGGCAAGAGCCTCGAGGAGATCGAACACGAACTGCGCGAGGATCGCTTCTACCCGTACCAGCAGAAGCGCCTGGCCCGGGCGGCGCGGCAGTCGTGAGTCGCGGCGCGATCCTGAAGGTCCCGCCAGGCTGATCTGGTCGTGATGTGGCGACAACCGATCGCTTCGCCGTAGGCAGCGGCGTACCCCGGTGCGACGAGCCGCACGGTTCGCCCTCACCGTCACCCCGGCGTACGCCGGGGTCCACGGCCCCGGTCCCTGATCGGGCGGCGGCGCGTGCGATACGGGCTCGGGCGCATCCGTATCAGGACATCTAAGGAAGCGCGCGGTGCCCATAACTGAGCACGCGCGTCGCCTGCCAGCCCGCGGGAAGCTTGTGCCAGACGATCACGAACTTCGCGATCCCCGAGCACGTGGAGGCGCCCACATCGCAGAACATGTGCTCGCCTTCCTCGATCGCGCCGAAATCCTTGATCGGATAGACATGGACGCTGCCTTCGACCAGCTTCCGGTGGAAGTGGCCGCACACGTTCTTCCGCGTCTTCTCCAGATACTCGTCCCTCGTCCAGCTCACCCCCCCGTTGTCGTGATAGAACTCGATCTTCGGATCCAGAAGCGCCGCATGCTTCTCCAGTTGTCCCGGCTGGTCGCAGCGGTTGAAGCTGTCGAAGAACGACGTGTCGAGCCCGATGACCGTGGTCGTGAGCGCGCCCGCCGCGTCGTCGGCGTGCGCGACCGGAAGCCAGAACAGAGCCGCCACCGCGGCCGCAAGCCATTTCATCCCCATGACGCACTCATCCCCCTGTCGATGTCTCTGACCGAGTATGGACGGGTGCAGACGACGATAGCCAGTTCGCCGAGGCCGCGCGGCTAGAGCAGCTTCGGGATCAGGGCCTTGGTGCGAGCCCGGTAGTCGAGGTAAGTGCTCCCGAAGTGATCACCGAGCCACCGTTCCTCCAGCCGCAGCTTTCGCCAGAAGGATGCGAAGACGATCGCCACTGCCAGCAATCCACGCCAGTCGCCCACCATGATGGCGTTGCCGAGGAAAAGGAGCAGGAAGCCCGTATAGATGGGGTGCCTGATCAGGGCGTACGGGCCGGCGGTGACCAACTCGTGCTCGCGCTTGAGGTCCACCGTCGCGCTCCAGTTCCGTCCGAGCAGAATCCGCGAGACGATCGCGAGCGTGGCACCGGCCACGCAGCACGCGAGGCCGACGGAATACACCAGCGGGGTGTGAGGGACGAATTGCTCGCGTAGCGGTGAACCTTCGAACCACTCGCTGGGGCCAAGGAGGACGCCGGCAACGATCAGCGGCAGCCAGTAAACGGCGATACGCCGCGCAAGCGGTTCCTTCTGTATGGAGGGCCTGGCGGTGCGCGCGGCCCAGAGCCAGTAGGCGAGAACCGAAAGCCAGCTCATGCGGAGCCCGTGTTCGAAAAGAGGAGGCATGCGTCGTCCTTGTTCTGGCTGGGGATGATGAGGTGTCGCACGTCAAGCTTGGCGTGCCGGCGGCGTGCAGGCATCCTTGCCGGGACGGTCGGCCCCCTGCGAGGGACGAACCGCGGGGACACGGGGCCGGAGCGCCGCCTCGTCACATGGTCGGGATGGCGAATGTCGAGGGATGCGATGCCGGAAAGGCAAGCCATGGCACGAACGAAACGGGCCGACCGGATCCTCAAGGTCGATCATGCGGGCGAGTTCGGAGCGATCTCGATCTATACCGGGCAGGTTGCAGTGGCAAAGGTCTTTGCCCGGGAGCTCGTGCCGGAGCTGGTCGAATTTCGCTCGCACGAGCGCGGCCACCGGGCGATTTTCGCCGCGGAGCTGGCGCGCAGGGGGCAGCGCCGCTGCAGGAGCTACTGGCTATGCGGCCTGGGCGGGCTGACGCTCGGGCTGATCACGGGTCTGTTCGGGCGTGCCGCCATATCCGCGACGACGGTCGCGGTGGAGAGCGTCGTGCTGCGCCACCTCACGAGTCAGCGTCTCGAACTCTGCGGCGTGGACGACGCGGCGGTTGTCGCCATTTCGGCCATCGTCTCGGAGGAGCAGATGCATCACGACCAGGCGGCATCGCACGTGGCCGACACCGGCCTGTGGTTCCGGGTGATCCACCCCGTCGTCACCGCGGCGACCGAGGCGGTGATCTGGTTGGGGATGCGGCTCTGAGGCCGTATCACACCCATGTAACACCCTGTGTGTCATAGCGGGTCTCCATCAGAGACCAAGCACATGACCGACGCCGTATTTGTCGCGCGACCCGACGACCTGACCCGGGTCAACACCTGCCTGCGGTCCGACATGCGCTACTGGACCCGGGTCCTCGGCGTCAGCGACAAGGTGTTGCTGAAGGCCGTCATGTCCGTCGGGGTCGATTCCTGGGCCGTGCGCGCGGAGATCCGCAGGCTGCGTCGCAAGTGAACGATGACAACAAGCAGCGCCGTATCTTCATTTTCTTTCCCGGCATGAACGAACGTTTCTGGCGTGTCCTGGTGCCAGGCGGCGTCGTGCGGACGTTCGGGACGGAAGGCACCGCCGTCGAGTACGCGCTCGAGCGGGCGACGCAGTCCCGCGAGAACGATCGTCGTCTCGTCGAGGTGCTGAAGGAAACCGCGTCGGGCGGATGGATGCCGATCACCGTGCCTTACTAAGGACGCCGTGGCGGCGATTCCATGCTCGCCAGTCAAAGGCATTGTTCTCGACGATGCAATAGTCTTGGCGACTCATGCCTCCAAGTGAAGCAATAGCTGGCCCATGTCGGGCTGGCGTCACTTTGAGGAATCGAGCATGGGCAAGCTTCAGGACAAGGTCGCCATCGTCACCGGCGCGTCGAAGGGTATCGGCGCCGGCATCGCGCGCCGGCTCGCGGCCGATGGTGCCAGCGTCGTCGTCAACTACGCCTCCAGCAAGGCGGGCGCGGACAAGGTGGTCGCGGACATCGAGGCGGCAGGCGGCAAGGCCATCGCGGTCGGTGCCGACGTCAGCAACAAGGCCGAGGTCGATGCGCTGATCAAGACGGCCATCGATACGTATGGCCGTCTGGACATCGTCGTGAACAATTCCGGCGTGTACCAGTTCGCCAAGATCGAAGAGACGACCGAAGAGCTCTATCGCAAGATCTTCGACATCAACGTGCTCGGCCTGCTGCTCGTGGCCGGCGCGGCGGCTCCGCACCTGGGCAAGGGCGGAAGCATCATCAACATCGGTTCGGCCGTCACCCGCGTCGTTCCGGCGGAAAGCGCGATCTATTCGGGCACGAAGGGCGCCGTTGACGCGATCACCGGCGTGCTGTCGCGCGAGCTTGGCCCGCGCGGCATCCGTGTGAACTCGGTGAACCCGGGCATGATCGAGACGGAAGGTACGCACACCGCCGGCTTCATCGGCTCGGAACTGCAGACGGCCATGGAAAGCCAGACGCCGCTGGGGCGCATCGGCAAGGCGGAAGACATCGCTCCGATCGTCGCCTTCCTGGCGTCGGACGACGCGGGCTGGGTCACCGGCGAGCTGATCCTCTCGACGGGCGGCCTGCGCTAAACCGTCCGCGGATGGCGTGCCGCGAGGCGCGCCATCCGCGCAGCGCGCGCGTCAACCGCCGCGCAGCTGTCTTATGCTTTTCCCACCCACGGCCCAGTTCGCGGCCTCGCTTTCCTGCAGCACGATGGTCACCGCCTGGTCGGCCACGCCGAAGTGGCGCACGACCGCGTCGTGCAGGTCGGCGATCAGCGCCTCCTTCTGGGCGTCGCTGCGGCCTTCGAGCATCTGTACGGTGACGATGGGCATATCGGTCTCGCTGTCAGGTGATGGGTGAGGCGCCGGCCCGCGCCGGGAGCGCCTGGGCGACCCATTCGACGAAGGCACGAAGCCGGGGATTATGCCGCCGCGTCGGCAGGTAGACGAGATAGACGGGCAGGGGCGGCGGCTGCCAGGTCGGCATGACATCGACCAGACGCCCGTCGTCGAGCGCATCCGCGACCTGGAAGCGAAGGGTCTGCACGAGGCCGAGCCCCGCGAGCGCTGCCGCCGAATGTGCGTTGCTTTCGTTGACCTCGAGCGCGCGCGCGATGTCGACCGTGTGCACCGCGCCGGACGGATCGCTGAGCCGCAACGGCTGCGAGCGCCCGGTGCGCGCGGAGAAATAGCCGACCATCGCGTGGTCTTTCAGATCGCTCAACGTCTCGGGCATACCTTGCCTGGCGAGGTAGGCAGGCGTGGCGGTGAGCGCCCACGGCAGTTCGGCGATCTGCCGTGCGACGACCGCCGGATCGTCCCCCGTGCTCCGGATCGCGCAGTCCACGCCTTCGCTCAAAAGATCGACGGTCCGATCGCTCACGCCGATCTGCAGTTCGATGCCGGGGAACCGTTCGCGGAATTCGCCCAGTGCCGGAATCAGGAGTCGCGCGGCCACCGAGCCGCCCGTCTCGACCCGCAAGGGGCCGATCGGGCTGTTGCCGCCTCCCGCCAGATCGGATTCGAAGTCGTCCAGATCCGCCAGCATCCGCCGCGTGTGTTCGTAATAGGCGGCGCCCTCGGCGGTGACGGAGATCCGGCGCGTGGTGCGCTCCAGCAGGCGCACGCCGAGTTCCGACTCGAGCGTCTGGATCATCTTGGTGACCGTCGACTTGGGCAGCCGCAGCGCATCGGCGGCCTTGCCGAAACCGCCGGTGTCGACGAGCCGGGTGAACACGCGCATGGCCAGCAGACGATCCACGGATTATTCCTGCAAAGAAATAAAGTAATCGCAATATGCCAGTTTATTGGCCGAGGCTAAATAGCGAAACTGTCGCCATCAGCCGCGACGCGGCTTCACTCACCGGAGTTTCGCCATGTATACGCTCGCCAACAGCAACGTCCATACGACCCGCCATGCCGGCAAGATCGTCCTCGTCACCGGCGGCAGTTCCGGTCTCGGCGAGGCCACCGCCGAGCGGTTCATCCGCGAGGGCGCCACCGTCTACATCACCGGCCGTCGCGAAGGCGAACTGGCCCAGGTGGCGGCGCGCATCGGCGCCACGGCGATCCAGGGTGACATCGCGGTCGCCGCCGACCTCGACCGCATCTTCGACACGATCCGCGAGCGCAGCGGCCGGCTGGACATCCTCTTTGCGAACGCCGGCGGTGGCGAGTTCACGGCACTCGACCAGGTCACCGAGCCGCAGTTCGACAAGTACTTCGGCATCAACGTGAAGGGTACGCTGTTCACGGTGCAGAAGGCGCTGCAGCTGATGGGCCCCGGCTCGGCGATCGTGCTCAACGGCTCGATGGTGTCGGTGAAGGGCCCCGCGACGTTCGGCGTCTACGCGGCCACGAAGGCGGCCGTCCGGTCGCTGGCGCGCAGTTTCGCCAGCGACCTCAAGGGCCGCGACATCCGCATCAACGTCGTGGCGCCGGGCGTCGTCGTCACCCCGGGTTACAAGACCGAGCTCGGCATGAACGACGAGCAGATCGCGGGCTACGTCGCCGCCATGGAGGCCATCACCCCGCTCGGCCGCACCGGCACGCCGGACGAGGTCGCCAAGGCCGTCTCGTTCCTGGCGTCCGATGAAGCCAGCTTCATCACCGGCATCGAGCTCTTCGTCGACGGTGGCCAGGCGCAGGTCTGAAGACGGGACGGCGCAAGGTCCGTCACCAGATACGGACCCGTTCGGAGGGCGGCAGGTAAAGCCTGTCGCCCGGTTCGACGTCGAACGCGCGGTACCAGGCATCGACGTTGCGTACCTCGAACGTCCGCTGGTGGCCCGGGGCGTGCTCGTTCGTGAGTAGGACGTGCCGTAGACCGTCCGCGGTGTACTTTCCATGGTTGTTCTGCGCGAAGGACAGGAAGAACCGCTGGTCGCCGGTGAAACCATCGACGACCGGCGGTTCCTTGCCATCCAACGCCGCGCGATACGCGTCGTAGGCGATGTTGAGGCCGCCGAGGTCAGCGGTGTTCTCGCCCAGCGTGCGCTTGCCATCGACGCGCATGCCCGGCGCGGCTTCGTACGCGTCGTACTGTTTCACCAGGGCGTCCTCGCGCGCCAGGAATCGCTCGCGGACGGCGGCCGGCCACCAGGGCGCGCGAAGGCCGTCCTCGTTGAACGTGCTTCCGGCCCTGTCGAACTGATGCGTGAGCTCATGGCCCACCGTCTCGCCAAGACGCCCGTAATTCTGCGCGGGGTCGGCATCGGGATCGAACGTGGGTGCCTGCAAGAAGCCGGCTGGCAGGAACAGGGCGAGGCGGGTGTCGTCGGAGCACGCGTTGACCGTCGACGGATACAGGCAGCGCCATTCGTGGCGATCGACCGGCACGTCCAGCTGCGCCACGTTCCATTCGTGCTGCCATGCCTCGCCGCGGACGACGTTGCCGAACAGATCGTCGTCCTCGAACCGCAGCCCTTTGTATGCGCGCCAGGTATCCGGATAGCCAACCTCGATGATGACGTTGTCGAGTTTGCCGAGTGCGCGCTTCCTGGTCGCGTCGTCCATCCAAGTGACGTTGGCCAGCCGCCTGGCGAACGCATCGCGCACGTGTCGCGTCAACGCCTTCACCTCGGCACGCGCGGCGGCCGAGAAGTACCGGGCGGCGTAGATCGACTCGACATCGTCCGGGATGAACCGGCGAATCAGGTCGGCTCCGCGCTCCTTCCGCGGTTTCGGCGCCGTCACGCCCTTCAGCACACCCTGATCGAAGGCGAACGCCAGATCGGCGACGTCATGCGAGAGGTACGGAGCATAGGCGTCGAGGAAGCGTACGATGAGGTAGGCGCGCAGCGTCTCCACGGACGCCTTTCGGAAAGCCGCGGCTCGCACCGCGAGCACCTCGGGTTCGTCGATGAGCATGGCGCGGCCTTCCGGCCAACCGAACGCGCGCGTCACCGTGTGCCAGGGAACGCCGGGCATGCGCCGCTCCATGTCGCGCAGACTGACCTTGTCGTACACCGGTGTGCCGCCCTCGGGCGAATTCGGCGCGGCGAGCTGCCGTTCGAACGCCAGCACCTCGGCCGCCAGACGCGGTGCATCCGGTACGCCGGCGCGCGCGAGCAACTGCCTGGCATAGGCCTGGTAGGCCTGCGCGACCTTCGCCGCATCCGCGGTGCCGGGCTGGTAGTAGGCACGGTCGCCCATGCCGAGGCCGTCACTTGTCCAGTGCAGCGCGCGGTGGCCGGGACGGCGGTCGTCGTCGTCGACGGTGCCGGCCAGGAATGTCGAGACGCCGAGGTTCCCGTAGCGGCCCATCGCTTCGGCGACCGCCTCCTTGCTGCGCAGGCCCGTCAGCGCCCGCAACATGGGTCCGGCCGGCCCGAGGCCGAGCGCATCCAGGCGGGCCTCGTCCATGAAGCTGCGGTACAGCGCTCCCGCGCGCGAGGCGGGATCGGCCGCCAGCTCGTCGACGATCGAACCGAGCCGCTCGATGGAGGTCCGTCGCGCGTTGACGGTTCCGAACACGAACGGGGCGCCGGCCGGTATGACGGTGTCCCTGTCCCATTGGCCGTTGGCGTAGAGATAGAAGTCGTCGCCGGGCCGGACCGAGCGATCCATGCCGCGGATGTCGAACGAAGCGGCGGAGGCCGTGGCGCTGGCGATGGCCAGGACGGCGAAAACGGATCTGAGCATGAGTGCGAAGACGCGCAGGGAAGAGAATACGTATTGTTGGTGGGCGTCGTCCCGCCGCAAGGAACGTTCCTGCTGTTTGTTGTCCTCGTTGGCGGTACCTCCACCGCGACCGGGCCTCTCCATGGCGTCGCACCGGCGCTCACCGGTGCCTACGGCGAGGTGGTCGGTAGTCGCGCGTGGTGCCAATGGCGAAATTCGTTAAAGATTCCCGGTCGATCGCCGATAGCTCCGGCTACAGCCGTGCCTGAGGGATTCGAAAGGTTTCTCGGAGCGCCGTGACCGTGTTGGACCGGATACTTCAGGGGAACTTACGCATGCTCTTTTTCTATCGCACCGCAATGGTCTGCTCAGCGCTCATGCTTTCGGCATGTGTCGCTCCGAAATACAATTACGCGCCAAAAGCAACGCGCCTGAGTGAGCCTGCCGTAGGACAGATCGTTACCGCGTCGGTGGGCGATGAAATGCTGAAGCAAGGCGTGCTCTTCGAGCGTGAGGCCCTTCTTCTTCAGAAGGATGTCAACATCGGGCTGTTCAGCCCATATACGCTTCACCACGGCTACTTCGTAAAGCAGGGTGAGAACAAGAACTCGGACTTCTATGTGCCGAGCCCTACAGCCGATGGCGGCCGAATCGAGAAGGCTGCTCTTGCTGACCCATTTCAGGCCGTTCAGGCATACAAAGGCGACAACCGAATTTGCGTCGTGACAGTCTTCAATGCATCCGTCTGCAAGAAGAGCGATGACTTTCGCCGGGTCGTGAAGGCTATCGCTACCGATGAGTCATTCCAGCAGACATTGATCTACAGTGGAAAAATAGGTCAGAAGGTTAATGTCGGTTATCGCGAGTTTTCGGGAAACGTGGCGCGACCAGCTTTCAGTAATGACGTCGAGTACGATTTATCGGAATCCGCGACCATAGGCTACAAGGGTGCGCGACTCGAAATTCTGGAGGCGACTAACGATCACATCAAGTATCGGGTGATCTCGAACTTCAACGCGAACTAGCCTCGGAATCCTCATCCGATCGGCGCCTGGTTCTTCGTGATGTGACGGCCGGTGGAGAGTGGCGAATAGATGCGTTTCGTTGCGTTCTCAGAGTCATCACCGGCCGGAGCGTCGTCTCAGCGCGTTGCCGATACCACGGGCTTACCGTCCCGGAGCTCGAAGCGGAACGCGTAATCGAGGCTGAAGGGGGACGTGCTCCGGGTGGTGCTGAAGTTGCCCCTGGCATCCTCGTGATCCTGCACGACCGTCATCGGGGTGTAGGTCCAGTGCATCGCCGCCTCGCGCGTCGCCGCGAAGAAGGCGACGTGCTGTGGGTCTCCGAGGTCGTCGAGGTCGCGTACCTCGGTGACCTTGCCCGCACCGTCGACGATGACCTTGGCTCGGATCGTCACGGGCGGCAGGTTCGCCGCGATCCAGCCCGGTGGGTACGCCGGGGGATCGTTGGCGACCGGCTGCGCACCCGATGCGTGCTGCTGGGTTGTCATGTGATATCGGGCGCCGCTCGCGGCGGGAAGCGCTTCGTAGCTGGAAGCGGCAATGCGCGCTGGTGGCGGTGCGGCCGGCATCGAAGCCTGCGGCCGTGCGCACCCTCCGAGCAAGGTGAGCGAAACGACGAGAGATTGACCGAGTACAAAGGTCATGTAGTGAACGCGGGGACGGTGAATGGACACGCTCGACATACCTCGTTACGACCTCGCCTGTGACTATCGATACGGCCGACATGACCAGGGCGATGATGTTCGTACTCTGGTCGACATGCAATCGGGTCGGCCCTAAGCAGTCGTGGCCGCCGAGTGCCGCCCCTCGCGCGGGGCCGAGACGTGTAACACACCATCAAACGTTCGCCGCGCCGCCTTTTACGCCGGAATCGCAGCGAGCTGCCGCTCGAACGTGCCGAGGTCGAAGTAGTCGCGCCACACGGTGATCTTTCCATCGACGAAGGTCAGCGTGCCCATGACCGGCAGCGAGATTTCGGCGCCGGAGACGTGACGGAAGAGGTCCAGGCGCTCGTTCAGCACGACGTCGCCCGCGGCGGCGATGCTGACCACCTGCCAGTCGACCGCGTAGTCGCGACCGACGCCGAAGTCCTTGTGGAACGTTTCCACGCCGCTCCGTCCGACGATGTCGGGCAGGGGCACGTTGTCGTAGAGCACATCGTCGGCGAGCATGGCCAGCGCGTCGTCGATGCGGCCGCCGCTCCAGTGGCCGAAAAAGAGGCGGGCGAGTGCCAGGGGGGACGTATCGTTCATCGAAGTTCCTCGAAAGACGACGGGACACGGGTCCCGTCGGGTTGAATGGGGCGTCAGTCGCAGCAGGCTACGGATACCACTCGCCGTCCGTGCTCCGATTGGAAGATCAGGGCGGCGGTCGCGATCGCCATGGCGCCACCCATCCACATCGTGGCGGCCACGCCGAGGTGATCGACGACGAGACCGCCGAGCAGGGCGCCGGTGCCGAGGGAGAGCTGCGCGATGGAAACGAACAGGGAAGCCATGCTTTCCAGGCGGTCGGGCGTGGCGCTGAACAGCCAGGTCTGCATGGCGATCGGCATCATGCCGAAGCCGACGCCCCAGGCGATGACGGCGACGACTGCGGCGGCGGGATGCGCGCCCGTCAGCGCGAGCAGGACGACCGACCCGCCGACGATGAGCGCCGTGATGCTCAGCGCCTTGCGCACGTCGCGGCCGGCGGCCCAGCCTCCGAGTGCGTTACCCGCGAAACCCGCCACGCCATAGCCAAGCAGCACGGCACTGACCGTGCCCGCGTGGATGTTCGCCACCTGGTTGAGGAACGGCGTCACGTAGGTGTACGTCGCGAACTGTCCGACGAAGAGCAGCGCGGTCGCCACGAGGCCCGTGAGTGCGATGCGATGCTTCAGCAAGGCCGGGATCTGCCTGAGGCCGGTGCCCGGCTGCGCCGGTAGCGAAGGCAAGCGCGCGGCGAGCGCGCAGAGCGCCACGAGTGCCATGATCGCACCGCCCGCGAACGACCAGCGCCAGCCGATCATGCCGCCGATGAGCGCGCCTGCGGGAACGCCCGCGACCGTGCCCAGCGAGACGCCCGAGAAGATGATCGACGTGGCGCGCACGCCTTCGGCGCCCGGGCGCAGCCGCGGCCCGACGGACCCACCGATCGTCCAGAAGCCACCGACCGCGATGCCGAGCAGCACACGACCGAGCAAGAGCATCGGCAGGTTGCCGGCGAGCGCGACCACGGCGTTGGAGGCCGCGAGCAGGACCAGGAGGGCCAGGAGCACGCTGCGCCGGTCGCGCCTTGCCGTGACGACGGGCGTGAGGAGCGCGGCGACAGCGGCGAGGAAGCCGGGCATGGTGACCATGAGCCCGGCTTCGCCGTCGGTGATGCGGAGGTCACGCGCGATCTGCGGCAGAAGGCCGACGGGAAGGAATTCGCTGGTGACCAGCGCGAACGCGCCGAGCGACACCGAGACGACGGCGGACCATGGCGACGCGCGGTCGCCGGCGCCGACGGTAGTGTGGGCAACGGACATGGCGATTCTCTGCAAAAGGCATAGGCCTAGTCTGGGTGCCGCGACCGCACGGCGGTAGCGCACGGCCGCTCACATCACCTTCAACGGGCAGTTGAAGATCCATCGCTCCCGGGAGGGCCGATCTTTCGCGTCAGGCCTGCGATGACGCGCTCAGGAGCATGGCCGGCGCCCAGCTGTAATCGTGCACGTGCTCGACGTAGATGCGCACGAAACCGCAATCGCGCAGTTCGTCGATCCATGCGGCAATGGGCTGCTCCCAGTTGGAGGGTCGGGCGGCGCGGATCTGGCCCAGCAGCATCGGTGCGAGGAATCCGCCCGCGACGAGTTCCGCGTCCGCGCCGTACTCGCTCGCCGCGCGCTCGTAGCGGCGGGCCAACGAGGCGCTCATCTCGTCGCTGGCCCACGCCAGATCGGGTACGTCGAACTCGACGATCGCGAGTTCGCCCACGTGCGGGCGGAGGAGCCGAAGCGCTTCGCGCCGCGCCTCCGGAGCGACCGATTGCAGTGCGAAGGTGGACTGGGCGAGGTCCCAGCGATCGTTTTCGGTCAGGCTCGCGGCGAACGCCTCGAGCGTCGCCGCGATCGCGCGAACGTCCGGCCGCCGGGCGGTCAGCGACGCCAGAAGACCGGGATGCGGTTCGACGACGGTGACATCGGCCGGCGGATGCGATGCCTTCGCCAGCGCGGGAAGCAGGGCCATGCCGTCGCCGGTGCCGATGTCCAGCAGTGTCGCGGGACGCCGCTCGTCGTACACGGCCGCCAGCGTGTCGCCGACCGACGCGTAGAGCGGCACGTTGCCGCCGGCCCGGATGAAAGTCTGGAAGGCGGCCGCCTCGTCGTACGCGCCACCCGTGGCACCGTCGTTCAGCGCGTGGAGCAATGCGCGCGCCATGATCGATCCGTCACCGGAGACGCGCCGCAAGGCGTGGGTCGCGTCGTCGTCGCGTCCGGCGACGATGGCGGCGAGGGCGGCGGAAAGATCGTTCAACGACATCGCACGGATTTCCTTGTCTGTCCGCAGACATTATGTCGACCCCGGCGATGTTTGAGTACGCGGACCTGGGCACGGGATATCGCCATGAGCATCGACGACGAACGCGCGAGCATCATCAAGGACTTTCACGCAGCGGTGAACATGACCGCGAAGCGCCTCGAGACGTGGCTCGCGACGGACGAATCGAAAGCGGTGGGCGCGAAAGAGGGTGGGCGCGAGTCGGTCGGCCACGCGTCGGGACGGCGTATCGTGCGATTGCTCGGCAAAGCGCAGCGCGATCTCACCGAGGGCGACCTCAGGCACATGCGCAAGGTGAATGGTTACGTGGCACGGCACCTCGCGCAGCGACCGGCCGGGAACGTGAAAGACACGCCGTGGCGTTATTCGCTGATGAACTGGGGTCACGATCCGTTGCGGCGATAGCGCCGGTGGACGGAGACTTCGCGTCGCGCATCACAAAACGGTACGCTCCGCATCCCTGATGCATCCTGACCGAATCATGTCGACCATCCGCCTTTCGCGATCCGGCGACGCCGGGCTCCTGTTGTCCCTCTGGCTGCGCTCGGTACGAGCGACGCACGACTTTCTATCGGAAGCCGATATCGAGGCGCTCATTCCCGCGGTGCGCGATGGCGCGCTCGCGCAGCTGGAGGTATGGGTGCTGACCGGCGAGGATGACGAGCCCATCGGCTTCATGGGCCTCGATGGCGCGAAGCTCGAGGCGCTGTTCGTCGATCCGTCGCACGCCGGCATGGGCGTGGGATCGAGGCTGCTCGCGCATGCGCGCATGCTGAAGGGGGCGTTGACCGTCGACGTCAACGAACAGAATCCGGCGGCCCTCGCGTTCTATCGAGCGCGCGGCTTCGTGGTGGTCTCCCGCTCCGAGACGGACGGCGAGGGCCGGCCGTTCCCGCTGTTGCATCTGGCGGAACCGACATCGGGCCCGGCGTAGCTTCGTCGGTATGGCGCGCGCCGCGTCAGGCGCGGCTGCGACGCCAGGCCGATGGGGTGCACCCGGCGAATCGCCTGAACGTGCGCGCGAAATGGGCGTTGTCCGCGAAGCCGCAGGATTCCGCGATGTCCTCGAGCGTATCGGTGGTCGTCACCATCAACTCCTGCGCGCGCTTGATGCGCATGTCGAGCTGCCACTGGTACGGGGCGAGGCCGGTCGAGAGCCTGAAGGCGCGGCTGAAATGCGCGAGCGACAATCCGGCCACGCCGGCCAGTTCCTCGAGGTCGACGCGCAGCGGTAGCCGGTCGTGGAGGTAGTTCGTGACCCTTCGCACCTGCCAGGGCGCCAGCCCGCCTTTCGGTGTCTCGACCGGCCGACCGGGCCGCATCAGGCACGCGACGAGGCTGGCGATGAGGCTGTCGCCGTAAAGCTGCACGGAGGGGTCGTCGTTCTCGACGACCTCGCCGAGCAGCCGGAGGATCGAGGCGATGCGCGGGTCCACCATGCGCACCCGTGGCGCCAGCAACGCCGATCGCTGGAAGATGCCCTCGAAGCGTCGCTCGAGCACGTCGAGATCGAACGCCACCGTCGCGTCCTTCATGTAGACGATGTCGTCGCTGTGGCCGTAGAGGTCCATGCCCGCCGGGACCAGCGTCATGTGCCCGGGCTGGTATTCCACCTCGCAGCGCCTGTCGGCCTTGATCCGCGGTTCGGCCCGGCCCGTGCCGACTTCCTCGAGCAGGGCGGAAAGGCGCGTCTCGTTTTCGTAGCACAGGTGGTGACACACGCGGCCCCGGCTACGTTGTTCGTGGATGTCGACGCGCGCACCCGCCCAGTGATGGTGGCGCCCCGTGATCGAGAGGACGTTCTCCGGCAACGGCTGGAGCCGCTCGGTACGTGAGAAGGGTGTCGCGGTCGTCATGGGTACGGTGAGGGGCGTCGGCAATGGCAGGGTAGGCGATGCGTTCGCGCATGCAAAGCCACTTTCGTGCGAATCGCCCGCACGTCGGGGGGTAAGCCGTCGCGATCGCGGTCAGGCCGCCGCGCGCGCGTCGCGGCGCAGCGCCTGGGGACTGATGCCGTACCCACGCACGAAGGCGTCGCGCAGGTGCTTGCGATCGCGGAAGCCGGTCTCGCGCGCGATGGTGTCGAGGGCATGCCGGCCGCGCTCGACCATCGTACGCGCGGCCTCGAGGCGCAGGCGTTCGATCGCTTTCGCGGGCGAGGTGCCGGTTTCCGCCTGGAACACCCGGCTGAACTGACGCGCGCTCAGGTGCACGGCCGCGGCCAGTTCGTCCACCGACAGCGGCCGCGAGAGATTGCTTCGCGCGAAGTCGAGCGCCGCCTGCACGCGATCGGAACGTGGCGCCATGCGCAGCAGCTCGGAATGCTGGGACTGGCCGCCACCGCGCCGGTGATGCATGACGAGGACGCGGGCGACCTGGTTCGCCACGTCCCGGCCCAGGTCGTCCTCGACCATGGCGAGCGAGAGGTCCATGGCCGCGGTCAGCCCTGCCGAGGTCCAGATGGCGCCATCGGCGATGAAGATGCGATCGGCCTCGACCCGGGCGTCGGGGTGGCGCGCGCGCAGGGCATCGGCGAACGCCCAGTGCGTGGTGGCGCGGCGGCCGGCGAGGAGCCCGGCGGCGCCGAGCGCGAAAGCGCCGGTGCACAGTCCCGCGACGCGGCGGCTGCTCGTCGATGCCGCGCGGAGGAAGGCGAGTTCGTCGTCGGCGACGACCTGAAGCGTCGGATCGACGACGCCGCAGATCATCCACGTGTCCGCGTCCGTGCCATCGGTGACGGCATCCGTGCTCACGCGGCCACCCAGCGACGACGTCACGCTACCGCCAGCCAGCGAGTGGTTCGTGACACGGTAGACCGGCTCCCGCGCGACGACGTTGGCCATCTCGAACACCGTCTGGGTGCCGAAGGCCATCACCTGGAAACCTTCGGTGAGCAGATAGCCGATCCGATGCATCGCGTGGTCCTGTGCCGTGTCCTGATTCGTGGTCGTTATTGTCGTTTATCCGCACCATAGCGACTTGCATAATGCAACCTTCTGTTCACGAAAGGTAGCGCCATGAAAGCCATCGTCTACGACCGCGCCGGGCTTCCGGCCAGCGATCCCACCGCTCTGTACGACGTCGACGTGCCCCTTCCCGAGCCGGGCGCGCGCGATCTGCGGGTGAGGATCGAGGCCATCGCGGTCAATCCCGTGGACACCAAGCTGCGCGCGGCCGTGCAGCCCCCGGCGCCGCGCATCCTCGGCTGGGATGGCGTGGGCGTGGTCGAGAAGGCCGGCGCGGGCGTCGAAGGCTTCCGCGAAGGCGACCGGGTATGGTTCTCCGGCGACATCACGCGTCCCGGCTCGTACGCCGAGTACACACTCGTCGACGAACGGATCGCGGGACACGCGCCGCGCTCGATTTCCTCCGCCGAAGCGGCCGCGCTGCCGCTGACGGCGATCACGGCGTGGGAGCTGTTGTTCGACCGTCTGCGCATTCCGGAGGGCGGCGGTGAAGGGCAGAGCCTGCTGGTGATCGGCGCCGCGGGAGGCGTGGGATCGATCCTCGTGCAGCTCGCGCGGAAGCTGACCGGCGTGTCGATCATCGGCACGGCGTCCCGTCCCGCGACGCAGGCGTGGGTGCGGGAGCTTGGCGCGCATCACGTGATCGACCACACGAAGCCGCTCGGTCCGCAACTGGTCGAGGCGGGGCATCCGCAGGTGGATCACGTGATCAGCCTGACGCATACGGGCGATTACTACGCGCAGATCGTCGAGGTCCTGAAGCCGCAGGGGCAGCTGGCCCTCATCGACGACCCGGCCACGCTCGACGCGATGCCGCTGAAGCGAAAGTCGATCTCGTTGCACTGGGAGTTCATGTTCACCCGCTCCATGTACCGCACGCCGGACATGGGCAAGCAGCGCGAACTGCTGGATCGCGTCGCGACGCTGATCGACCAGGGTGTCGTGCGCACCACCGTCGGTGAACACCTCGGTCGCATCGACGCCGCGAATCTGCGTCGGGCGCATGCGCTGCTGGAAAGCCATCGCGTGCAGGGGAAGCTGGTCCTCGAGGGGTTCTGAGCCGGATCGGGCGTGTGCCTCGCCGCGCCGCTAGCGGAAGCCGAGCAGGCTCGCCAGCGTGCCGGCGAGGACACCGAATGCCACGACCGTCAGAGCGATGGTGACGAGGAGCTTCATCGGCAGCGAACGCACCAGCATCGCGAGCGACGGAAGGCTCACGGGCGGCAGGGTCATGAGCAGGGCGGCCGCGGGCGCGGCGCCCACGCCCAGCGCGAGCATGGCCTGCACGATCGGCACCTCGCCGGCCGTCGGGATGACGAAGAGCATGCCGGCCAGCGCGAGACCCAGCACCCAGAACCACTGATCGCCCACGTCGGGTCCGACGTGCGGAAACATCCACGCGCGCGCCGCGCCGAGCAACAGCACGATGACGAGGTACTCGGGGATCAGGCGCACGGTCATGCGCAGGAAGATCTGCCCCCAGCGCACGAGGACGTCGCCGAACGTGTGCGTTTCCGGTTCCGCCGGAGGCGTCGCGACGATGGGTTCTCCCGGACCGGCGAGGCGATTGGCGAGCCAGCCCAGGCCGAAGACCAGGGGAATGCTCAGTGCCAGGCGCAGCCCGGTCCAGTGCCAGCCGAGCACGAAGCCGGTGAACACGAGCGTGGCGGGGTTGAGCATGGTGTTGGAGAGCCAGAAGGCGACCGACGCTCCCGGCGCGGCGTTCTGTTTGCGCAGGCCGACCACCACCGGTGCGGCACAGCAGGTGCACATCATCCCGGGAATGCCCATCAGCCCGCCCATCAGCGTGCTGCCGAGGCCGCGTCCGCCGAGCGCGCGATGCACCGCGCTCGCGGGGATCAGCGCTTGCAGCGCCGAGCCGAGCAGCAGACCGAGCAGCATCGCCTTCCAGATCGCCTTGCCATACGCCACCGCGTAGCCGAGCGCCGCGTCCCACGACGCCGCCGGCGCGCTCGCCGCGTCACCCATCAGGATCGACTTGCCGATGGAATGATTCGCCGCCGCCTCGAACGCGCGCCCGTAATACGGATACCACTTCACGTAGAAGAGGCCCGCGACGGCGAGTAGGAGGAAGACGGACCAGCGCATGGTGCGCGCGGAGCGCATGGTGGCGACGGACATGGGGACCCCTGGATTTGGCTCTGCGTTATGCTGCCGCACAAACATACCGGCGCGCTATCGCGCACTTGTTGGAATCTGTCATGACTTTTCCACGTTTGACCGAACTTGCCCACGGCGGCGGCTGTGGCTGCAAGCTGGCACCGTCCGTGCTGCGCGACCTGCTCGCCGACAAGCCTTCCGCGATGCCCTTCGCTCAGTTGCTGGTCGGCACCGAATCGAGCGACGATGCCGCCGTCTGGCAGGTCGACGACCGCACCTGCGTCATCGCCACCACCGACTTTTTCATGCCCGTGGTCGACGATCCGTTCGACTTCGGGCGCATCGCGGCGACGAACGCCTTGTCGGACGTCTACGCCATGGGCGGCAAGCCGATCATGGCCCTCGCCATCCTCGGCATGCCGCTGGGCAAGATAGACACGGAAACGGTGCGCGCCATTCTCGCGGGTGGCGAGGCGGTGTGCGCGGAGGCCGGTATTCCCATCGCGGGCGGGCATTCCATCGATTCGGCCGAGCCGATCTACGGCCTCGCAGCGATCGGGCTGTGCGCACCGGGCGAGGTGCGGCGGAACACCGGTGCGCGGCGCGGCGATGCGCTGATCCTGACCAAGGGCATCGGCGTGGGCGTGTACTCGGCGGCCTTCAAGAAGGAAGCGCTGCCCAAGGACGCGTACGACGAGATGATCGCTTCCACGACGTTGCTCAACCGCATCGGGCACGAGCTGGCGAAGGATGACGACGTGCATGGCATCACGGACGTCACCGGTTTCGGTTTGCTGGGCCATGCGCTGGAGATGGCGCGCGGCAGTGGGGTTCGTCTCGCCATCGAGCACAAGGCCGTGCCGTGGCTCGCCCAGGCGGAGGCGCTGGCGCAGGCTGGCTTCGTCACCGGCGCGTCGAAGCGCAACTGGGCCAGCTATGGCGACGGCATCGCGTTCGCGGACGATCTGCCGCCGTGGCGCCGTGACCTGCTGACCGATCCGCAGACGTCGGGTGGACTGCTGGTCGCGTGCGACGCCGCGCATGCCGAGACGATCCTTCGTCGCATCGTCGATGCGGGTTATCCGCGGGCGAGCATCGTCGGCTCGGTCGTCGAAGGCGCGCCCGGTGTCGATGTCGTCTAGACGTCTCCGGCCTTCTCCTTGACCAGATCGATGAAAGCGCGAAGGCCGGCCGTCATGTGGCGGTGCGCGGGGTAGTACACGCACAGGCCATCGAAGCGTGGCGACCAGTCTTCGAGCACCGCGACCAGCCGGCCTGTGGACAGGTGCGGGGCGACCGACCATTCGTTGGTCCAGATCAGGCCCATGCCGTCGAGCGCGGCGGCGATCATGAGGTGGTGGTTGTCGAACCCGAGGGGGCCGTCGATGTCCACGGTGCGCTCCTCGCCATGGCGCGCGAAATCCCAGCGGTACCAGGCGCCGCTCGGCAGACGGCTCCGGATGCAGACGTGCGACAGCAGGTCTTCCGGAGTCCTCGGCCTTGACCGGCCCTCGAAGTAACTGGGGGAGCCCACGACAACGAAGCGCAGCGAACCGCTGCAGGGAACGGCCACCATGTCCTGCGGCACCGCATCGATCGTACGGATGCCCGCGTCGAAACCCTCCGCCACGATGTCGACGAAACGGCCCTCGGTCACGACATCGAGCCGCATCGCCGGATGACGACGGACGTACTCGAGCAGGATCGGTCGCAGCACCATTGCCGCCGCGCCCTCCGAGGTGTTGATCCTCAACGTTCCCGCCGGGCTGTCGCGGAAATCGTTGGCTTCGTCCATCGCCGCGGCGATTTCCTCCAGTGCCGGACGTATCCGTGCGACGAACGCCTCGCCCGCCTCGGAGAGGGAGACGCTGCGGGTGGTGCGATGGAAGAGCAATACCCCCATGCGACGCTCGAGCGTGGCGATTGCGTGGCTGAGCGCGGACGCCGACATGCCCAGCGCCAGCGCCGCGCGGCGGAAGCTGCGATGCGTCGCCACGGCGAGTACCGCGTGGAGTTCTGGCAGGCCCGTCTTCTGCATTGTGCGAAATCCTTCATCGACGCATCCGGGATAAGCCTGATTGTGAGCACAGTGACGCGCATCTAGCTTGTAGATGTCACTCAACGGAGACCGCTCATGAACCCCACCGTCCTCATCACCGGCGCCTCGACCGGTTTCGGCCGTGCCACCGCGAACCTGTTCGCCGCCCGCGGGTGGAACGTGGTCGCGACCATGCGTGACCCTGGCGCGGGCGCCGCTCTGGCCACGCTGCCCAACGTGCTCGTGGTGCGCCTCGACGTGCAGGATCGCGCCAGCATCGACGCAGCCGTCGCCACGGGGATCGAACGATTCGGCGCGATCGACGCGGTCGTGAACAACGCCGGTTTCGGCCTGTTCGGGATCTTCGAGGCGGCCAGCCGCGAGAAGATCCAGGAGCAGTTCGACGTGAATGTCTTCGGCGTCATGGACGTCACGCGGGCCGTGCTGCCGCATTTCCGGGCGCGGCGACGGGGCACCTTCGTCAACGTCAGTTCCGGCGCGGGGGTGTTCGGGCTGCCGATGATCTCGCTATACAACGCGAGCAAATTCGCTCTCGAGGGCTTCTCGGAATCGCTGTCGTACGAACTGGCCTCGCAGGGCATCGTAGTGAAGATCGTGGAACCGGGTGGCGTGCTGGACACCGGATTCAGCGCGCGCTCGACGGACGAGTTCGGTCAGGCGACGATTCCCGAGGGATACGAGACCTTCGTGGCGAACGCGGCGAAGATCTTCGAAGGCCTGCGCGCGAACCGCCTCGCGACGTCCGACGACGTGGCAGGCGTGATCCACGAAGCGGTCACCGACGGCACGAATCGCCTCCGCTACGTGGCGACCGAAGACATCAAGCCGCTCGTCAAGGCTCGCCGGGAAACCTCGGAAGACGAGTACATGGCCTTCATGCGGCGGCAGTTCGGCGGCTGAAATGGCGGAAGAGCATGGGAGTCGAACCCACCCGAAACAGTCTGGCTGCCTCACCCGGATTTGAAGTCCGGACGCCCCACCGGGGACGTTGCTCTTCCAGTGACGGTTACGGCGAGGGACCGCCGTAAAGGTCGGCGTAGCGCGGCTGGATCCGGCGCAACGTACCTTGATTGAGCATAACACCCTGCCGGTCGAGGAACTCCAGGATCTGGATCGCGACCTTGCGGCCGCAGTCGAGGCGGTCGCGGAATTGGGCGGCGGTGAAGCGGCCGTCCGCGGCGTGCGCCGCGATGTCGACGGCGACCTGCACCATCTCGTGCATCGTGGCGCGCAGGAAGAAGTGATCGTGCGCCACTTCGTCGACATGGCCCAGCCGGCCGGCGAACTTCAGCATCCGGCGGACCTGGTCTTCCGGCGTGCCGAGTTCGCCCGCGATATCGCGCACCCGGGGAGGCTTGAAACGCGCCTCGCCGCCGAGCAGCGGTGCCACCTTGTTCCAGAGCGCCTCGCGCTCGGGGCTCATCTGCAGCGAGTGGGAGGCGAGGCGCACGAAGGCACCGTCGCGAACGACGGTGCCGGCGACGTCGGCGTGCTGCAGCGCCAGCGCGAACGCGCCGGCCGTCAGGCGCGGCAGCACGGCGAGGCGGAGTTTCTCGCGCGCCATGCCCTGGACGTCCGGTTGGGCGGCGTGGAACGTTTCGAGGCGTTCGTTCACCGCCGCCACGAAGTGCCGCCACGCGGGCATGGCGATGGCGACGCGCTCGTCGCCGCTGTCGAAGCGCACGAGGTCCATGTCCGCGACGAGGGCGGCGAGCGTCGACGGCGTGAGCGCGCGATCGCGGGCGAACACGTCGAGGTCGCGCGCGTACGGCGCGATGTCGAGCAGGGCGGCGAGGCCCTCTCGTGGATCGGCGATCGCCATCGCCTCGCGCTCGGCGATGCGCTCGGGCTTGCGCCGCTGGCGTTCGGGCGCCCGCAGGTCGATGAACGCGCCGCCGCCGATGGTGCGGCGCGCTGACACGTCGCGGAGCACGTAGCGGTCGCCGACGGCGGCCGCGATGGGGCGGTCCAGCACGAGCTGCACGTCGGCCGTCTGCCCGGGCCGGACCTGTTCGCCCTGAAGCGGCACGAGGCGGACGCCGACCTCCGTGGCACCGTGATGCAGGCGCGCCGGGAACCAAGCCACGACCGCTTTCGGCTCCCCGGGCAGCAGGTGCAGCCGGGCGTCGATGCGGTCGGTCGGCGCATGCAGCGACGGATCGACGATCATGTCGCCGCGCTGGACGGCATCCTTCGCGACGCCGTCACCGGCGAGGTTCAACGCGCAGCGATCGCCGGCGCGCCCCGTCGTCACCTGGCGATTCTGCGCGTGGATGGAACGCACGCGAGCGGCGAGGCCGGAGGGACTGATCGTGACCTGATCCTTCACGTGCACGCTCCCCGACAACACGGTGCCCGTGACGACGAGGCCGATGCCGGGCAGGGTGAACACGCGGTCGACGGCGAGGCGGAAGCGGGCATCGTCGCTGCGCTCGCCCAGTGCGCGCGCTTCCGCGGCGAGGCGCGCGCGCAGGTCGTCGACGCCAGCCCCCGTGCTCGCCGAGACCGGCAGGATGTCGGCGCCTTCCAGGACGGTGCCTGCGATCGCTTCGCGAATCCGGGCCTCCACGGTGGCGAGCCGTTCGGGCGTGGCGAGGTCGGCCTTGGTCAGGGCGATCAGGGCGCGACGCGTGCCGAGCAGGTCGAGGATCGCCAGGTGTTCGAGCGTCTGCGGCATCACGCCGTCATCGGCGGCGACGACGAGCAGGGCGATGTCGATGCCGCTGGCACCGGCCACCATGGTATGCACGAAGCGTTCGTGCCCCGGCACGTCGATGAAGCCGAGCGTACGGCCGTCGTCCAGCGGCAGGTAGGCGAAGCCGAGGTCGATGGTGATGCCGCGCGCTTTCTCTTCCTTCAGCCGATCGGTATCCACGCCGGTCAGCGCGCGCACCAGCGACGTCTTGCCGTGGTCGATGTGTCCCGCGGTACCGACGATCACGGCGCCTCGGCGCTCCGTTCCGCGAGCGTGGCCAGGAACGCGGCCTCGTCCGAGTCGGCGAGGCAACGCAGATCGAAGTGCAGCGCACCGTCCGCGACCCGTCCGATGATGGGTCGCGCGCCGGTGCGCAGGCGGGCCGCCAGCGCTTCGAGCGCGGACTGGCTGCCGTGCGCGCGGATCGTCAGCGCGGCGCTCGGCAGGGTGTCGAGAGGCAGTGCGCCCGAGCCGACCTGGCTGTGACAATCGCCGATGTCGGCATGGAACACCTCGCCGAGTCGCGCGGCGACCGCGGGCAGCAGTCGCGTCGCCTGCGCACGGATCTCGCCGAGCGTACGCGAGAGATAGCGCAGCGTCGGAAGGTGTTCCTCGAGACGATCCGGATCGCGGTAGAGCCGTAGCGTCGCCTCAACGGCGGCGAGGCGCATCTTGTCGACGCGCAGCGCACGCTTGAGCGGATTGCGGTTGATCTGCTCGATCAGGGCGCGGTCGCCGACGATGAAACCGGCCTGCGGCCCGCCGAGCAGCTTGTCGCCGGAGAAGGTGACCAGCCGTGCGCCTTCCTGCACGGCTTCGCGCACCGTCGGCTCGCGAGCGAGGCCATGCATGGAGAGGTCGACCAGGCTGCCGGACCCGAGGTCGTTCAGCAGCGGCACGCCGGCGGCGTCGGCGATGCCGGCCAGCTCGCGCGCGCCGACCTCCGACGTGAAGCCCTGGATGCGGTAATTGGACGTGTGCACCTTCAGGATCAGGCCGCTGCGCTCGTTCAGCGCGTCGCGGTAATCCGCCGGGTGGGTGCGGTTCGTCGTGCCGACCTCGACCATGTCCGCGCCGGCGCGCGCCATGATGTCGGGCATGCGGAACGCGCCGCCGATCTCGATCAGCTCGCCGCGCGAGACGATCGCCTCGCGACGCAGGGCGAAGGTATTGAGGCAGAGCAGTACCGCCGCCGCGTTGTTGTTCACCACCGTGGCATCGTCGGCGCCGGTCAGTTCGCGCAGCAATGCGCGCACGTGGTCGTCGCGTTCGCCCCGCGCGCCCGTGCCGAGGTCGTATTCCAGCGGCACCGGGTGGCGCATCGCGTCGACGGCCGCCTCGATCGCGGACTCCGGGAGCAGGGCGCGGCCGAGGTTCGTGTGCAGGATCGTGCCGGTGAGGTTGATGACCGGGCGGAGGGTGGGCGGCGTGTCGAGCCGCCTTGCCGCCGCGTGGACGATGTCGTGCGCCGAGGGTGGCCGATCGCCTGCGAGCGCGCTCCCGTCCTGGCCTTGGAGGGCCTGGCGTGCGTCGGCGAGCGCGTCGCGGATGGCGTTCGTGGTGGCCTGGCGCCCGTGGCGCCCGGCGAGCGCCACCGCCTCGGGCGTGGCGAGGACGGTGGCGACGGCGGGTAGCTGGCGAAAAACGTTTTCTGGGTCGGCCATGGCGCGTGGAGTCTACTCGAGGGCGTCGTCGTCCCCCGCGAGGAGCAGCGGGTTCGGTGCGTGCCTCGAGTATCCCGCTTCGGCGACCAGCAGGTCGAGGCCGAGCGAGGCGAGGTCGTCCGCGTACGGGTCGACCTGCATGTCGCGCAACTGATAGAGCAGCTTGCTGTAGGTATGGCAGTCGCCGCAGGTTTCCACCTTGACGACTTCCGGATCGCCCTCGATGCCCTGCACGGAGAGCTTCCGGGTGCCCTTGCAGTTCAGGCACACGGCACGGACGTGGTTCCACGACGTGGAGCACATCGAGCAGTACAGGAAGCGGCTGCCGGGCGTCGTGCCGCTGGCGGTGATGAGGCCCGACACGGAGGGCGAGCCGCAGCAGGGGCAGAGCGGGCGCTCCTCGAGCAGGCGCAGCGCGTCGGCGTCGAGCCGCGCGGCCGACACCGTGAAATACACCTGCAGGGCCGCGGCGACATAGACCGCCGCGGCGGCGTCCGCCGTGGCGACGCGACCGCGCAGGAACTGGTCGGCGAGCGTCTCGATCGCGTCGGGCGTCATGCCGCGGAGTTGCGCGATCGCGTCGCGGGCCGGCGGCGGCAAGGACGCCGCGTCGATGCCGTCGAGCAGGCGGGTCAGTCCGTCGCGCCATGCGGCGTCGCGTCGATGGCCGTCCGCGGCGAGCGGCGGCAGACGGGCGTCGACGGCACGCGCGACGTCGTCGCCGGTGAGCGTGGCACCCGGCGCGATCGCCGTGGCGACGTCGTGTTGCGCCCGCGAAAGCGCCGCCATGAACCGCAGCCACGGCTCCAGGGGGTGGCCTTCGGCCATCCCGTCCAGCCGCTTCGCCGTGGTGGCGAAGCGGCGGGCGGGATCGGGGAGGACGATCGGATCGGGTGCCTTCACGCCTGCGTGGGACGGGCCACTCCATTTGGCGTTCGGCGGTGCTTCGGCTTGCTTCACGGATTCTTCCTGGGTTCGGTCTTCACGCGTTGGCCGGACGCCAGCTGATAGAACCACTTGCGGTGATGGTGCCATGCCCAGCCGGGCGTGACGTAACCCTGCGTCATGCTGCGCACCGAGTCGCGGATCCAGATCGCGGCGTACACGTGCACGATCCACACGAAGATCGCACCCAGCGCCGCCAGGCTGTGGATCAGAACGGCCGCGCGCTGCACCGGGATCGACGTCGCCTTGCCGAAGTAGACCTCCCAGATCAGCAGGCCGCTGACGAACAGCGTGGGGATCAGCAGCGTCATGGCCCAGAACACCGCCTTCTGGCCGCTGTTGTTGCGGCCGATCGGCGGGACGTTCTCGTCGTCGTTGGTCATGACGTGGACGATGGCCTTCGACCACGCCGCGTCGTCGCGGTTGAACAGGTTGGAACGCCAGAACTGGACGAACATGCCGATCCAGCTGATCACGAGGCAGCAACCGAACCACGGATGCACGGCGCGTGCCCACTGGCCGCCGCCGAACAGGCCCGAAAGGAAGAACAGGATCGGGTCGAAGAACGACAGCCCCGACAACACCAGCAGCACGAACAGGATGGCGTTGATCCAGTGGTTCACGCGGTTGGCGGTGGTATAGCGCGTGAGGGCTCGCTTCGGACGGGTCATGGCGTCTTCTCCTCTTCCTCGATCTCGCGCAGGGCACGATCGGCTTCGGCCTCGTCCTCGTCCTGGACTTCGTTGGGACCGACGGTGACCCAGTGGAAGAACGAGCCGATGACGGCGGCCGCGATACCGATGACCGCGAGCGGCTTCAGGATGCCCTTCCAGACGCGGACCGTCGGGCTGATGCGTGGTTCGTCGGGCAGGCCGGAGTACAGCGAGGGCTTGTCGGCATGGTGCAGCACGTACATGACGTGCGTGCCGCCGACTTCCGCGGGATCGTACAGGCCGGCCTTCTCGAAGCCCCGGGATTTGAGGTCTTCGATGCGCTCGCCCGCCTGGCGGTGCATGTCGGTCTTGGAACCGAACATGATCGCGCCCGTCGGGCAGGCCTTCACGCAGGCCGGTTCGAGCCCCACCGTGACACGGTCGGAGCAGAGCGTGCACTTGTACGACTTGTGGTCGGTCTTGCTGATGCGCGGGACGTCGAAGGGACAGCCCTTCACGCAGTAGCCGCAGCCGATGCACTTGTCGCTGATGAAGTCGACGATGCCGTTGGCGTACTGCACGATGGCGCCGGGCGCCGGGCACGCCTTCAGGCAGCCCGGATCCTCGCAGTGCATGCAGCCGTCCTTGCGGATCAGCCACTCGAGGTTGCCCTGTTCGTTCTCGTACTCGGCGAACTTCATCAGGGTCCAGACGCTCGGACCCAGGTCGTTCGGGTTCTCGTACGAGCCTTCGAAGTGCCCGATCTCCGGGCGCAGGTCGTTCCATTCCATGCACGCGGACTGGCACGCCTTGCAACCGATGCAGCGGCTGACGTCGATCAGCTTGGCCACCTGGTCTTCATGGTTGCGCGCCATCGGCGGCGTCAGGGTCGTCGCCGAGCGGCGGACATAGTCTTGCGATTGCAGATCTGACATGTCGGAGGCCTCAGGCGGTGACCGGTGCGGTCGTCGATTCGACGTTGACGAGGAACGCCTTGAATTCCGGCGTCTGCGTGTTGGCGTCGCCGACCGACGGGGTCAGCGTGTTCGCGCCATAGCCTTTCCTCGCCTGGCCGGTGAAGCCCCAGTGCAGCGGCACGCCGATGACGTGGGTGGCCTTGCCGTCCACGGTCAGCGGCTTGATGCGCTTGGTGACGTACGCCTTGCAGATCACCTCGCCACGCTTGGACGACACCTTGACCCAGCCGCCCTGCGCGATGCCTTTCTCCTTCGCGAGGACCTCGCCGATCTCCACGAATTCCTCCGGCTGGAGGATCGCGTTGATCAGCGCGTGCTTGGTCCAGAAGTGGAAGTGCTCGGTGAGGCGGTAGGTGGTGGCCACGTACGGGAAGTGCTCGGGCGTGCCGAAGTTGGCCTTGTCGTCCGCGAACACGCGTGCGACCGGGTTGTGGCTCACCTTCGGGTGCAGCACGTTCTCGACGGGCGATTCCATCGGTTCGTAATGCTCGGGGAAGGGGCCTTCCACCATGAGGTCGCGCGCGAACAGGCGACCCATGCCTTCGGCGTTCATGATGAAGGGACCGACGCCGTCCGAGGGCTTGATCGTGGGGCCGTAGTCGGGAACGTCGACACCGGTCCACTTCGTCCCGTTCCATTCGATCACGGGCTTCTTCGGGTTCCAGGCCTTGCCGTTCGGATCGGCGCTCGCGCGGTTGTAGAGGATGCGCCGGTTGGCCGGCCACGCCCACGCCCAGTTCGGCGCGATGCCTTGCTCGCGCGGATCCGTGGCGTCGCGGCGGGCCATCTGGTTGCCCTTCTCGGTGAACGAGCCGGAGAAGATCCAGCAGCCCGACGCGGTGGTGCCGTCGTCGCGCAGCTGGCCGAAGCCGTCCAGCAGGGTGCCGGCCTTGGTCACCGCGCCGGTGGTGGCATCGGTGAGGTCGGCGAGCGCCCGGCCGTTCATCTCCTTGGCCAGTTCCTCCGGATCCGGTTGGCGCGGGTCCGTGTACTTCCAGGTCAGGTTGAGCAGCGCGTCGGGGAAGGCGCCGCCTTCCTTGCGGTACAGCTCGCGCAGGCGCTGGAACAGGCCGGTCATGATCCAGATGTCGGACTTGGCGATGCCCGGGGCCTCGGCGGCCTTCCAGTGCCACTGCAGCCAGCGGGCCGAGTTCACCAGCGAGCCGTTCTCCTCGGCGAAGCAGGTGGTGGGCAGCTGGAACACCTCGGTCTGGATCTCCGACGGCTTCGCAGGATTCTGCGGACCGAAGTCCTGCCAGAAACGGGAGGTTTCCGTATCCAGCGGATCCATGGTGACGAGGAACTTCAGCTTGCTCAGGCCGCGACGGATCTTGCCGCGATCGGGGAACGCCTGCAGCGGATTGAAGCCCTGGCAGATGTAGCCGTTCATCTCGCCGTTGTTCATCATCTCGAACGCCTTGATGATGTCGTACAGCGGGATGTCGAGCTTGGGCAGCCAGTCGTAGGCCCAGTTGTTCTCCGCGGTGGCCGCGTCGCCGAACAGCGCCTTCTGCGAGCTGACGATGAACTTGCGGTAGTTGGACCAGTAGCTCGTCTGCCCGTTGCGCAGGGGCTTGAACTGCTTGGTCTTCATGTAGTCGTCGAACGTGGGCTCACGGTCGTACGGCATGCTGAGGTAACCGGGCATCTGGTTCGACAGCAGGCCCACGTCGGTGAGGCCCTGGATGTTCGAGTGACCGCGCAGCGCGTTCATGCCACCGCCGGCCACGCCGATGTTGCCCAGCAGCAGCTGGACCATCGCCATGGCGCGGATGTTCTGCGCACCCACCGTGTGCTGCGTCCAGCCGAGCGCGAACAGGCTGGTCATGGCCTTGTCGGGCGCGGAGGTCGCGGCGATCAGTTCGCAGATGTGCAGGAACTTGTCCTGCGGCGTGCCGGTGATACGCGAAACCATCTCCGGCGTGTACCGCGAGACGTGCTGCTTCAGCAGGTTGATGACGCAGCGCGGGTTCTGCCAGGTGTCGTCCGACTTCGCGAAGCCGTTCTCGTCCAGCTCGTAATCCCACGACGAGCGGTCGTAGCCGTGCTTGGCCTCGTCGTAGCCGCTGAACAGGCCGTCCTGGAAGCCGAAGCCCTCCTGCACGATCAGGCTGGCGTTCGTGTACGAGCGCACGTACTCGTGCTGGATGGCGTCCTTCTCGAGCAGGTAGCGCATCAGGCCGCTGAGGAACGCGATGTCCGTGCCCGGCCGGATGGGGGCGTAATAATCCGCGACCGACGCCGTGCGCGTGAACCGTGGGTCGACCACGATCAGCTTCGCGCCGTTCTCGATCTTCGCTTCGATCACCCATTTGAAACCACACGGGTGCGCCTCGGCGGCGTTGCCGCCCATCACGATCACCACATTGGCGTTCTTGATGTCCTGCCAGGTGTTCGTCATCGCACCGCGACCGAATGATGGGGCCAGACTGGCCACCGTCGGTCCGTGTCAGACGCGCGCCTGGTTGTCGAACACCACCATGCCGAGCGAGCGGGCCACCTTCCACGTGAGGTAGGCGGTTTCGCTGGACGACGCGGATGCCGCGAGCATGCCCGTGCTGGTCCACCGGTTGACGGTGGTGCCGGCGTCGTTCGTCGTCTTGAAGTGCTTGTCGCGATCGTCCTTCATGAGGCGCGCGATACGGTCGAGCGCGAAGTCCCAGGAGACTTCCTTGAAGTCCGTGCCGCCGGGCTCGCGATAGCGCGGGGCCTTCAGACGCGTCGGCGCGTGGACGATGTCGAGCAGCGCCGAACCCTTGGGACAGAGCGTGCCCCGGTTCACCGGGTGATCCGGGTCGCCTTCGATGTGGATGATGTTCGACACCGCATTCTTCGCACGGTCGCCCATGCTGTAGATGAGGATGCCGCAGGCCACCGAGCAGTACGTGCAGGTATTGCGCGTCTCGGTGGCATGGGTGAGCTTGAAGGGCCGGACGGCGGCGGCCTGCGCCACCCCCGCCGCCCCGAAGCCGAGGAGGCCGAGGCTCGAGGCGGTGATGCCTAGGCCGGTGAACTTGATGAACTCGCGGCGGGTCATTGCCATCGCGTGAGCTCCCTGGAATCTGGCTGGACGTACCGCCCATGTGACCGGACGGCGGCTGGCTTGACGTTTCTGATCGAGCACCCCGCATTCACGAGGTGTTCGCACAAACGCTAGCACGAGTCCCGGGGAGCGTCGATGACGATCCTGCTCTTTCGGAGTGCTACTTTTGGGTGAGGCCGAAGAGCCGGAGGGGTTGGAGCGCACCTGGGCGCGATGGGAGCTCGCCGCAGACCCTGATCGCGCCCAGGTGCGCTCCAACGGGCGCGATGGGAGCTCGCCGCAGACCCTGATCGCGCCCAGGTGCGCTCCAACGGGCGCGATGGGGGCTCGCCGCAGACCCTGATCGCGCCCAGGTGCGCTCCTACGGGCGTTTCGTTGGTCGCGGCGGCTCAGCGGACCGGGCGGAACGCCTCGCGCAGTTCTTCGGCGAAGATCTGCGGTTGCTCCCATGCCGCGAAGTGGCCGCCCTTCGGCACCTGGTGGTAGTAGTAGAGGCTCGGGTAGGCAGCCTGGCTCCAGCTCTTCGGCGCGCGGTAGATCTCGTGCGGGAAGACGGTGATGGCGACCGGCACCTTGATGTCCCTCGTGTGCTGGGTGGCCGAGCTGAAGTTGTTGTTGTTGTTTTCCCAATAGAAGCGGGACGACGACGCGCCGCTGTTCGTCAGCCAGTAGAGGGTGATGTCGTTGAGCATCTCGTCGCGGCTGAGGACGCGCTCGGGCACGCCGTCGCTGTCGCTCCACTGGGCGAACTTCTCGTACATGAAAGACGCGAGGCCGGACGGGGAATCGGCGAGCGAATAGCCGATCGTCTGCGGACGGGTCACCATCATCGCGCCGTAGGCGGCGTTGCGGCCGAAGAAGGTGCTGAGTGCCTCGTACGCCTCGCGTTCGTCCTTCGTCAGGTTGGCGGGGGCCGGGTCGCCGGCGTTGATCGGCTTGGACAGCTCGCCCGGCACCGTGGCCGGCATGTTGAGGTGGATCGCGAGCAGGCCCTTGGGTGCCTGGCGGGCGAGGGCGTCGGAGATCACCGAGCCATGGTCGCCGCCCTGCGACACGTACTTCGTGTAGCCGAGCCGCTTCATCAGCGTGTCCCAGGCGCGGGCGGTGCGGTCCGGGCCCCAGCCGAGCTCGCGCGGCTTGCCCGAGAACCCGTACCCCGGGATGGAGGGGATGATCACGTCGAACGAATCCTCGACCTTGCCGCCGTAGGCGACCGGATCGGTCAGTGGCCCGATGGTCTTGAGGAACTCGAAGGTGGAACCGGGCCAGCCATGCGTGAGGATGACGGGAAGGGCGTTCGGGTTCTTCGAGCGCACGTGGATGAACTGGATATCGACGCCGTCGATGGTCGTGACGAACTCCGGCAGGGCGTTGAGCTGCTTCTCCGCCTTGCGCCAGTCGTAATCGGTACCCCAGTACTTCACCAGCGCCTGGACCTGGGCGAGCTGGATGCCCTGCGACTGGTCGGCCACCGTTTCGCGGTCGGGCCAGCGGGTCTCGCGGATCCGGCGGCGCAGGTCGTCGAGCTGTTCCTGCGGGACGTGGACATGGAACGGGCGGATGCTTTCGTCGTCCTTGGTGGCGGGTGCGGGGGCGGCCGTCGCCGCGTCCAAGGCGCTGGCGGGCATGGCGTGAAGCGTGGGCGCCAGCGTGGCGAGGCCGATGGCGAGGGTCAGCGCGCGGCGTGCGAGTGCGAATGACATCAGTGTTCTCCCTGGATGTGTCGATGAATGGATGCGCTCGGCCGTCAGCCGTGGCACGCCGTCAGACTAGGGAGGGGATGCACCTGCCTCGTGTCGCGGGCGGGCGCTTTTTGCATCCGAACGTATCGCAGGGCGGTGGCTTACAAAGCGTTACAAACGCGGTGGGAGCGGACCGGGCCGCGACGGCTTCTCGCCTCGGTGCCGAGCCTCGCGCGCCAGCGCGATGGGTTGTCGCGAAGAGCTGTCGCGGCCGGGTCCGCTCCCACGGTGACCGGGTTGCTACGGTGCTTTCACGGTGTGGGTCCGATGCTCGGGTGCGAAACCAAACGAGGAGCCTGCATGGCCGGATCGTCCCGAAAGCCCAGCGGCAAGCTGTACATCGTCCGGCATGGCCAGAGTGCCGGGAACGTCGCGCGCGACGTCGCCGAGGCGAACGGCGACGAGTTGATCGACCTGAACCATCGCGACGCGGACACGCCGCTGTCCGACCTCGGCTGGGCCCAGGCGCGCGCGCTCGGCGAATGGCTGGCGGGCCTGCCGGAGGACGCCCGGCCCGACGCGATCCTGGCCTCGCCGTTCGTCCGCGCCCATCAGACGGCCGAAGTACTGGCCGAGGCGCTCGGTTTCGATCCGAAGAGGATCGAAGTCGACGAGCGGCTGCGCGAGAAGGAATTCGGCGTGCTCGACCGCTACACGCGGCACGGTATCCAGTCGAAGTTTCCGGAGCTCGCCGCCCAGCGCGGCATGGTCGGCAAGTTCTACTTCCGGCCGCCGGGTGGCGAGAGCTGGTGCGACGTGATCCTTCGGCTACGAAGTGTGGTCGACGGCATCCGCCTCACCAAGCCCGATTGCCGCGTCGTGGTCGTCGGCCATCAGGTGATCGTCAACTGCTTCCGCTACCTCCTCGAAGGCATGCGCGAGGAAGACATCCTGGCGGTGGACCGCGAGGGTGACTTTCCCAACTGCGGTTACGCGGAATACGACATCGATGCCGGTCCGCCCGTGCAGTTCGCGCTGCGGCATGGCCGCTTCGTGGCCCCGACCCTCGAATCGATCGAGGTGACGAGCGAGAGCGACGTGCCGACGGGGCCACGCTGATGGACGCGACGCGCGTTACCCGGGCACTGCTGACGTCGTGGCCGCTTCCGTCCGCCGACGACGCACAGAGCAAGGAGGACCGCGGCCGTGTGCTCGTGGTCGGTGGCTCGCGTCAGGTGCCGGGCGCGGTCACGCTCGCGGGCGAAGCGGCGCTGCGTGCCGGTGCCGGCAAGCTCATGGTCGTCACGGGCGCCGAGGCCGCCGCTCATCTGGGCGTCGCGCTGCCCGAGGCGGCGGTCGTCGGCGTCCCGCTGGACGAGGCCGGGGAGCTGCGTGCGCTCGAAGCCGCGCAGGTCGACCTGGTGCGGCAGGCGGGCGTCGTGCTGGTCGGGCCGGGGATGGCGACCCGCGCGTCGCCGGTGTCGGCACAGGTGGCGCGAGCCGGTGTTCCCGTCGTCGCGGACGCCGGCAGTCTTCACGCCGAGGCGCTCGAGCCGGCGGCGGGCCGCCTGGTCGTCACGCCGCACATCCCCGAGATGGCGGACCTGATGGGCCTGCGGCCGAAGGAGGTCGCGGGTGACTGCGTCGGCGTCGCGACCGCGGCCGCGGAGCGGTTCCGCGCGATCGTCGTGCTGAAGGGCCCCACGACCTGGATCGCCGACCCCGAGGGCATGCTATGGAAGCACGTCGTCGACGCCCCAGGTCTCGGCACGTCGGGCTCGGGCGACGTGCTCGCCGGCGTCATCGCGGGCTTCGTCGCCCGCGGCGCGACGCTGCCGCAGGCGGCGGTGTGGGGTGTCGCCGTTCACGCGCGCGCCGGGCTGATGGCGGGTCGGCAGATCGGACGGATCGGCTTCCTCGCGCGCGAGTTGCTGCCCAGGATTCCGCGGGTGCTCGCGCAGTGGTAGGCATGCCTACCGCGAGTTGTCCGCGACCAGGGTGGACTCCGCACGGGCGTTGCGGTGCATGAAGAAGAGGGCGCGCACGTCGACGTCCACCGACATCGCCGTGGCGACCATCGCATCGGTGCCCGTGGCCGGGCCGAAGGCGTAGCCGATGTCGATCTTCTTCACGCGGGCGAGGAAATTGCCAGCACTGTCGTGCATGCGCAGGTCGACATGGCTGACGTACGGCCGGCCCGAGGCATCGGTGCTTACCTCGGCGGTGCCGTCGAACAGGCCGTCGTCGCCTTCGCCGTCCATCTGCACGCTCACGCTGCCGGCGCGCGTGAACGCCTTCGGCACGTGCCGCGTGGTGAACGTGTAGACGGTGCGCCCCGCGTCGCGGCTCGCGACCTGCGCGTTCCCACCGATGACGTCCTTCAGTTCGGCATACGAGGCGAGCGCTTTCTTCGGTTCCTTGCGCGGGTCCACGATGACCGTTTCGACCTCCGGTGCGTCACCGCCCGTGACCGTGGTGGTCGTGCGCAGCATGCCCCGGACGTCCCCGGGGGCCAGCGCGTCGCGCGCGAGCGCTTGCTGCAGCAACGCGTCGGCCGATGCCGTGCCGGCAACGACGAGCAGCGCGATGCCCGCCACGATGTCTTTCAGTGCCATGGGCTACTCCCTGATCGATACCGCCGACGGTAAGACGCGCGCGGGAATGGGCCATGAGCCATTGGTCACAGGGAGGTCGCAGGTCATGGCGACTCGACGCATGGCTACTTGTGGCTGACGGGTACGAGGTAGCAATCTTGCCGGGAATGTCCGGGATGAGGCCTGGTGGGCCGCGGGGATCGAAGGCGACGATGCGCGAGTGGTTCAGGGGGATGGGCAGGGCGGGGCTGATCGCCGTGGCGGCGCTACTGCTGTGCGCGGCGGCCAGCGCGCCGGACACGCTGGGCAGCTACCAGCACACCGCCTTCCTCAAGAAGGATGGCGCGCCGGGTGACGTCGCCGGGCTGGTGCAGGGGCGCGACGGTTTCCTCTGGATCATCGGCACGAAGGGCCTGACTCGTTTCGACGGGGTGTCGTTCACCGCGTTCGAGCCGCCAGCCGGCGAGCGGTTCGAACAGGCCCAGCTCGATCGGATCGTCGCCGCGCCGGGCGGTGGCGTCTGGGTCACGAACATCCGGACCGGTCCGTCACTGGTGAGGCACGGCCACATCGAAACGTTCGGTCCGGCGCAGGGGTTCCCGGGGCGCGGTGGACGTTTCTTCACGGCGCGGGACGGCACGGTCTGGATCGCCACGCCCGACGGTTACCGCTCGTTCGACGAGGCGCGCCACGCGTGGGTGCGCCGTCTGCCGGCCAAGGACGACCTCGACATGATGGATGCCGCGTTCGACGCCGACGGCAACCTGTGGATCGCGCGCGCGGGCGTCGCGCCCGTCGTCGTTCCCGAGGGGCGCGATTCGCCCGTCGACGTGGCTCACGCATCGGCCGACATCAGGAAGATCCGGATCGGCCGGTCTGGGCGCATGTATCTCATGGGCACCGACTCGGTGCACTTCTTCCGGCGCGAGGGCCTCTCGCTGACGGAGACGGCGTTGCCGTTCGACTTCCACGCCTTCGGCCTCTGCGAGGACCGCGAGGGGAACGTGTGGCTGACGTCGCCGACGAACGGGGTGGTCTTCATCTCGCGCGCCGCCATGCAGGCAGCGGAAGACCGCCACGCGGTGCCGGCGTACGAGACGATGCGCAAGGCGGAAGGGTTGAGCGGTGGCGTCGCGTGGCCCATCGCGGAGGACACCGACGGCAACGTCTGGATCGGCAGCGAAGGCGGGATCGATCGCTTCACCCGCTCGGTGTTCACGCAGGTTCGCCTGCCCGAGGGCATCCACGAAGTGTCGGCGGCGGTCCTGAAGAACGGGGAAGTGTGGGTGGCAAGCGAGACGCGGCCCGCGATCCATGCCGTGCCGCCGGCGTCCTGGCAGGAGGCCGGGATCGGCAAGCACGGTTTCGCGGCGTTCCTCGACCGGCATGCCGATGCCGCGCTGATCGCCAACACCACCGGTCTGTGGCGCGCCGACGAGCGGGGCGCCACGCCCGTGGCCACGTTCGCCGAGCGGGTGGGCGTGGGTCGTCCCGCGTGCGTGGTCAGCGACGCGAAAGAGCGGATCTACCTATGCCCGATTTCCGATACGTCCGGCGCGGTCTCATGGGACGGCACGGCCTGGAACACCGTCATCCCGCCGCCCGCTCTGCCGCGCGTGGCGGCCGTCGGCGACGACGACGCGATCTGGATGGGCGGCGTCGGCTCGCTGTGGAAGGTCCTCGATGGAAAGGTCACCGCATGGACCACGCGCGATGGCCTGCACAATCGCGCGATGAGCGTCATCGCGCCGGTGCGCGGTGGCGCATGGATCGGCGGCGAGAGCGGCATCGAATTCTTCGACGGCCATCGCTTCACGATGCTTCGTGGCAGCGAGGCCGAGGCGTTCGTGCCTACGACGGGACTTCTCGTCGATTCGACCGGCAACCTCTGGGCGCACACGCTTGGCGGTGTGGCACGGATCGATGCGGCGAGCATTCCGGGCGCGCTCGCATCCGGCGGCAAGCCGTTCACCTACAGGATGTTCGACGAATCCGATGGCGTCCCCGGCGCGCCGGATCCGGACCGGACGCTGCCCACCCTGCGCGCGAGCGCGGATGGGCGGCTGTGGGCACAGACGACGGCCGGGCTGGCGTGGATCGATCCCGCGAGCATGCCCGTCTCCCGGAAGCCGGTCAGCCCGGTCATCGAGACGATCGCCACGAGCCAGAGGCGCCTGCCGGCGAACGAGGCGGCGACGCTCGACGGCACCGAGCGGTCCGTGCGCATCGCCTATACCGCCCCGGCGCTCTCCGATGGCCCTCATCTGCATTATCGCTACCGCTTGCGCGGACTCAGCGACACCTGGGAAGACGTGGGCAACCGGCGCGAAGCGGTGTTCACCAACCTGCCGCCTGGCGCGTACACCTTCGAAGTCGCGGCGGTGGGGCAGGACGGCGCGGCGAGCGAACGCGTCGCCACCTTGCGGCTGACGCGCGATCCGGCGCTGCACGAGACCTGGTGGTTCCGCGCGCTGGCATTCCTGCCGCTGCTGGGACTGATCTGGCTATGGCAGCGCATCCACGCGAGGAACCTTCGCCGACGCCTGAAGATCCGCGCCGACGAGCGCGACGCGGTGGCGCGCGACATCCACGACACGCTGCTGCAACGTTTCCACGGCCTCACGCTGACGTTGCAGGCATGGGCCGCGGACGACCGCTTCCCGGCGTTCTGGCGGAAAGAACTCGACGATATGACGCTACAGGCGCGCGATGCGATCGTCGAGGGACGCCAGCGCATCCTTTCGCTACGGCGCAGCGGCGACACCGGCCTTGCGCTCTACGACGACCTCGCCGCGGAAGGCTCGCTGCTGCAACAGCGCCACGCCATGGCGTTCGTCCTCGACGCGAAGGGTGAGCCGCGGCCGCTGCGTCCGGAATGCACGTACGAGCTGCGCCAGATCGCGCTCGAAGGCATGCGCAACGCCTTTACGCACGCGAAGGGGACGACCGTGAGCGTCACGCTGAACTATGCCAGCGACGCGCTGTGGCTCAGCATCGTCGACGACGGCATCGGGATGCCCGCGGAAGCGACCGGCACGACAGGCGCCGGGCGGTTCGGCCTGGTGGGGCTGCGCGAGCGGGTGGCGCGCGTGGGCGGCGTGCTCAACGTCGATTCCGCGCCCGGCGAAGGCACCGAGCTGCACGTGAAGATCCCGGCGCGCCGCGCCTACATGCGCGGGGCATCGCCGGCGGCCTAGTCGAGAAACCCGCGCTGCACGGCGATCATCACCGCGTGCGTGCGATCGTGCGCGCCCAGCTTCGCCATGATGCTGCGCATGCGCGACTTGACGGTGTCCTCCGAGACGCAGAGCTCGTCGCCGATCGCCTTGTTGCCCTTGCCCGCCGCCGCGAGGCGAAGCACGCTCAGTTCGCGCGCGGTGAGGTTGTCGGCGGCGGCGTGCAGCGCGATCTGGTAGGCCAGTTCGGGCGCCACCACGTGCCGGCCGGTGAGCGAGGCGCGGATCGCGTGGATGATCTCGTCGAGCGTGGCCGACTTCAGCAGGTAGGACGTGGCGCCCAGCGTCAGCGCGCGCATCACGCGCGCGTCGCCGGGATAACTGGTGAGCACGATGATGTTGGCGTCCGGGAATTCCTTGCGGATGGCCTCGATCGCTTCGAGGCCATCGACGCGGGGCATCTGCAGGTCGAGCAGCGCGACCGTGGGCCGGAGCTGGCGGAAACGCTCGATGGCTTCGGCGCCGTCGGCGGCCTCGCCGACCAGTTCCATGTCCGGTTCGCGCGCGATCGCCGACGTCAGCCCCTGTCGCATGGCCGGATGGTCGTCGGTGATCAGGATCCGGATCTTCTCCGGCGCGGCGCTCGTATCGCTCACCAGGGTCTCCTCCCCGTATGGACAAGCCTGGGCCGTCCCGCCCGTTCTCCCCGGACCACCGCAGCCCCGCCATGGTCGTGTGATGCCGCGATCCGTTCAATACCCAAATGGATGAATCTGCTGCTCGCGCCGCGCATGACACGAAAGTGTCACCGGTCGTCCCACGAATGGGCCGTCGAGCGCCACGTCGGAGGGTATCGACGGATCGCGAGCGCCCCTAATCTGATGTCGCCGGGTCCACAGGGGGGCCGACGATCCGGCACGTAGCCTCGAGGGAGTCGCCCATGTCGTCCATGCTGATGTCGTCCGTCGAGGACGCGCTGATCCTCCTGCTCCAGCGGGCGAGGGTGGATCGTGTCCAACCGTCCGACGCGTTCGTCGAGCACCTCTCGAACGCGTTGCTGGCGGCGCGCGATGCGGCGGACGCACCGCTGGAAGCCGGCGCGTCCAGCGTCCGCGGGGGTCTGGCGACCTGGCAGCTGCGGCTCGCGTTCGAGCACCTGACGCGGGAACTCGATGCGAGCCGCGCCGTGCAGGGCGCGGCCCAGGCGTGCCGCACGTCGCGCGGGCATTTCTCGCGCGCGTTCAAGGCGAGCACGGGCGTGTCGCCGTCGCGCTGGCACATGGAGCGACGGATCAGGGAGGCCGAACGCCTGCTCGCGCAGCGCGACATTCCGCTGGTGGAGATCGCCGCGCGTTGCGGCTTCTCGGACCAGAGCCACTTCACCAACGTCTTCTCGCGCCACCGGCACGTATCGCCGGGCGCGTGGCGCAGGCGCGCGGCGGCCTGATTCGCATCGAAGGCGACGGGTGTCCCGCGGTAGGATGCTCCCGGATTTTTCCCGGGAACCCTTTCGGTGTCGCGTCTTCTTCGATCCTCGCCCTGGCTGTTGCTGCTCGCCAGCCCGCTCTGCGTGGCATCCGGCGGGAGCTATCTCGTGGACGACGGGGCGATCACGCCGGCGGGGCATTGCCAGCTGGAGAGCTGGCTGCAGTTCGGCCGGGCGTCGCGAAGTGCGAACAGCGTGCCGGCCTGCAGCTGGGGACCGGTCGAGTTCTCGTTGCCGCTGTCCGCGGGCTGGCACGTCGGCGGTCCCGGCGTGGCGCCCGGCGTGAAGTGGCAGGTAGTCGACGGGGCGCGCGTGCAGACGGCGCTCGCCGCCGGCGCGACATTCCAGCACGCGCGCACACGTTCGACGTATGCGTATGCCGCCACCACGTACCAGCCCGATCCGAACGGGCGCTGGGCGTTCAACGTCGACGTCGGCGCGACGCGGCCGCAGGGGCAGGGCGCGCAGCGGCTCCTCGGGGGCGGCATCGAGTTCACGGTGTCGCCCGACATGACGCTGCTGGCCGAGGTCCTGGACACCGCCGGGGCCGGACGCACATGGCAGGGCGGCGTGCGTCTGCCGTTCGGCGACGACAGCATCGACCTCGTCGTCGGGCGCAGCCTCGGGCGGCAGGACGACCGCTGGATCAACATGGGCCTCAATCTGGCGTTCTGAACGCACCGCGCCAGAAGAGGTAGATGGTACCTCCCAGCGCGGTGCTAGGATCGACACGCCTCCCGACCGACCTTGCCGGACGCGACATGGATCCCTCGCCGGAAACCGCCGATGCAGCGCCGCCCGTCCACCGCATCCGCTGGGCTTCGGTGATCCGTGGCGAGAAGCTGCTGCCGCTGGCGTGGCTCACCTGCCTTGCCTTCCTGATCTTGCCGGAGACGCTCCTGGCGCATCTGGAGCGCACCGAGTGGCTGGTCTGCGTGTTCGCGTGGCTGTTCCTCATCGTGCTCGGCTGCGCCGTGGCGGTGGTCCGGCACGCGGAGCATCTGGCGCACCACCTGGGCGAACCGCGCGGGACGCTGGTCCTCACGCTCGCGGTGACATCGATCGAGGTCATGAGCGTGACCGCGGTGATGCTGCACGGGGAGAACAATCCGACGCTGGCGCGCGACACGCTGTTCTCCGTGACCATGATCGTGCTCAACGGCATGGTCGGCATGTCGCTGCTGCTCGGCGGCCTGAAGCACAACGAGCAGGCTTACAACCTCCAGGGCGCGAACGCGTACCTGGGGCTGATCATCCCGCTGGGCGTGCTGGCGATGGTGATGCCGGACTTCGCGCACGGCGCGGTGGGAGCCTATCGTCGGCTGCCGCATCAGCTGTTCATCGCGATCTTCGCCTTCGTGCTCTACGTCACCTTCGTGTTCCTGCAGAACCGGCGCATGCGCGGCTACTTCGTCGAGGATGCCGCGAAGGTGCGGGACACGCGCGAGCGGCCGGTCGACCGGGGGCCGGGCACGTCGGCCGCGCTGCTGATCGCCTACATGATCCCGGTAGTGTTCCTCGTCGATCATCTGGCGGTGCCGATCGACTACGTCATGGAGACGCTGCACGCGCCCATCGCGCTCGGCGGTCTCGCGATGGCGATCCTGGTCGCGTTGCCCGAGGGCCTCGGCGCCATCCGCGCGGCGAACCGGAATGAACTGCAGCGGTCGGTCAACGTGTTCCTCGGTTCCGTGTTGTCGACGATCGGGTTGACCGTGCCCGCGATCCTGCTGATCAGCCGCGTCACGGATCATCCGATCACCCTGGGCCTCGACCATAGCGATCTGGTGCTGTTCGTCCTCACGCTGTTCATGTCCGTGGTGACGTTCTCGAGCCCGCGCACGCATCTGCTGCAGGGCGCGGTGCATCTGATGCTGTTCGCCTGTTTCATCTTCTTCGTGTTCTTCCCCTGATCCACGGCGGCGGGCATCGCGCCGTCCGCGCGGGTATCATGGGGAGCTCCGAAGCAAAGGCCCTCCCCATGCCGCTTTCCGCCGATGAGTGACCGGCGCGCACGCATCGCGGCGCGTTTCGAGCGCGTCACGAACCACGACTGGCTTTCGCCGACGCAGTGGCGCAGGCGTATCGTCTTCTGGGTGGGTGCCATCGTCGTCGGCCTGGCCGCGGTGCTCTTCGCACGGGCGGCGGACTTCGCGTCGGAGGCGTTTCGCGGGATGGCCGCGTACGGTCGCTGGGTGCCGTTCCTCGTCACGCCATCGATGTTCGCGCTGCTGTGCTGGCTCACGCAGGGGGCGCTGAAGGCGACGCGTGGGTCCGGCATTCCGCAGGCGATCGCGGCGCTCAAGGTGGAAGACGACGGCTTCCGTTCGCGGCTGCTCGCATTGCGCGTCGCGGCGGGCAAGATGGCGTTGACGCTCGCGGCGCTGCTCGGCGGCGCATCTGTCGGGCGTGAGGGTCCCACCGTGCATGTCGGCGCGGGACTGCTGTACTCGCTGGGGCGGCGATTCGGCTTCGACGAACCGGCCGCCGCCGGCCGCTTCATCCTCGCCGGCTCGGCCGCCGGTCTGGCCGCCGCCTTCAACACGCCGCTGGCCGGCGTCGTCTTCGCCATCGAGGAGATGTCCGGCACGTTCGAGCACCGGATGAGCGGCACGCTGCTCACGGCGGTGATCGTGGCCGGCGTCGTGTCGCTTGGCATCCTCGGAAACTACGCCTACTTCGGCGACATCTCCGCGGCCCTGCCGCTGGGGCGCGCCTGGATCGCGGTGCTGTTGACCGGCGTCGTGGGCGGCCTCGCCGGCGGACTCTTCGCCCGTCTGATCATTCCCTCGGCCACCGGCATGCGCGGCGTCCTCGGCCGACTGCGCGCGCGGCAGCCGGTGGTCTTCGCCGCAGCGTGCGGCCTCGCCCTGGTGCTGCTGAGCCAGCTCAGCGCCGGCGGTCTCTATGGCACTGGTTATGCGCAGGCGCGCGACATCCTGCAGGGACATGGCGACGCCGGGCCGCTGTTCGGCGCCCTGAAATTCCTCGGAAACATCGCGTCGTCGTGGGCCGGCATTCCGGGCGGCATCTTTTCGCCGGCGCTGGCGGTCGGCGCAGGACTGGGCGGCAACATCGCGCACTTTCTGCCAGGCGCCGATGCGTCGGCCGTGGTGCTGCTGGGCATGTCGGCCTATCTGGCCGGCGTCACGCAGGCGCCGCTGACGTCCGCCGTGATCTCCCTGGAGCTGACGGCGAACCACCAGATGGCGTTGCCGATCATGGCGGCGTGCCTGCTTGCGCGCGCGGTATCGGCGCTGGTCTGCCGCGTGCCGGTGTACAAGGCGATGGCGGATGCCCTCATCGCCCAGTATGCGGCCGAGCGCGATGGCGCCGCCCGGCCGCCGTCGGCACCCTAGTTCAAGGCGTGAGCACGACCTTGCGGCAATCCTCCTTCTTCGCATCGAAGACGTCGTAACCGCGCGCGGCGTCGGCCAGCTTCATCCGGTGCGAGATGATCACGTCCGGCTGGAGACGGCCGTCCTCGATGGCGTCGAGCAGCTCGGGCAGGTATTTCTGCACGTGCGTCTGGCCCATCGCCAGCGTCAGGCCCTTGTCGAAGGCGTCGCCGAGCAGGAAGCCGTGGATGAAGCCCGCATAGACACCGGGGATGCTCACGATGCCGCCGCGACGGGTCGCGGCGATGCACTGGCGGATGACCTCGCCCGAGCTTGTCTCCAGCTTCAGCGTGCTCATCACGGTTTCGACCGTGCTTCCCTTGGCTTCGAAGCCCACGGCATCGATCGACGCGTCCACGCCGCGGCCGTGGGTCTTCTCGAGGATCGCCTCGGAGGAATCGACCTTCGAAAAGTCGATGGGGATGGCGCCGTAGGTCGCCGCCGCGAAGTCGAGGCGGTACGGTTCGTCGTCGACGATGAAGATGCGCTCCGCGCCGAGCATGCGGGCGCACGCGGCGGACATCAGGCCGACCGGCCCCGCGCCGAAGATCGCGACGGACGAACCCGGACCGATCTTCGCGTTGAGCACGGCCTGGTAGCCCGTGGGCAGGATGTCCGAGAGGAACAGCACGCGCTCGTCGTCGAGGCTGCCCGGGATGACGAACGGGCCGACATTGGCCTTCGGCACGCGCACGAACTCGGCCTGGCCACCGGGAACGCCACCGTACAGGTGGCTGTAGCCGAACAGCGCGGCGGGTGGCGTCATCATGGCGCGCTTGCGCAGGCTGGCGCCCTGGTCGGGATTGGTCGTTTCACAGGCCGCGTATTGCTCGAGCTCGCAGAAGAAACACTGGCCGCAGGCGATGACGAAGGGAATGACGACACGGTCGCCGACGGAGACCTCGGTGACGCCGGGGCCGGCTTCCTCCACGACGCCCATGAACTCGTGCCCGAAGATGTCGCCGTGCTTCGTTTCGGGAATCTTGCCGTGATAAAGGTGGAGGTCGGAACCGCAGATGGCGGTGGCGGTCACGCGCAGGAGGATATCGTCGGCCTCGACGATGCGCGGATCGGGAACGGTTTCGACGCGGACGTCCCTGGAACCATGATACGTCAGTGCTTTCATCGGGGTGGGGGCTCCATGAAGAGAACCCCCACCGTTGCACCCGGTATCTCAACGTGCGGTCATCGCGGCGTGCGATCGCGTTGACGACGCCGTCTCACTTGCCGAGGTTGGTCAGGAACTTCTTCGTGTACTGCAGCACGGTCGTGCCGGGCACCGAGTTGCACGTCGGCGAGGCGAAGCCGCCGCCGCAGGGGTTGTCGCGGTCCAGCGACCAGAAGTGCACGCCCGCGAGCTTGTTCGCGACCGCGTACTGCGTGACCTTGTCGATATCCGCGACGGTGAAGGTCTCGCTCACCACGTCGTTCAGACCGATCATCGGCGTGATCTCGATCCGGCTCAGCGGGATGCCGTAGGTGTGCTGCAGGTTCTGCACGGCCTGGATCGCCGACTGGCCCATGTCGCAGCTGCCGTTCTTCACGACGCAGATGGACGGGCCGGCACTGCCGTAGTCCATCGTCATGAGGTTGATCGTGTAGTTCTTAAGGCCCGAGGCCTTCACCGCGCGCACCACCGCGTCGCCCGTGGCATTGACGCCGCCGTAGCTGCCATCGGAGGCCGCGAGGGTCGCCAGCGTGAAGGAGAAGCGCAGGTTGGGATACAGGCTCTCGGCGTAGACCGCGTTGCTGACGAGCGCGTTGAGCTGCGCGGGCGTCTGCCCGGACTCGATGTCGAAATCGACGCCGACCATGTGCGGGGTCATGTACGTGGAAAGGAACTTCGCCATGCCCGCCGCGCTGCTACAGGTGAACACGCCGGCCTGGCCGCCCGTGGAGACCACGTAGTTGATGCCTGCGCTGTTGAGCCTCGCGATGTTCGCGCTGGCGAAGGCCGAGGCGGGCAGCCCGCCCCAGTTCTCGCTGCCACATTCGCCGGAGGCGAAGGCGAGCGTGATGGCGCCGAGGTTCGGAACCTGCGTCGAGACGAGGCTGCCGCTGCCGACGACGGGTATCCGCGTACCCGTCACCATCGTCGACATGATGTTCGTGTTCCAGTCGAGGTTGATGGTGATGTCCTTGTAAGGACTGAAGAGCAGGTCGCCCGCGGCGGGCGGCGGATTGTCGGGCGGGTTGTCGGGCGGATTGTCCGGAGGCGTGCTGCCGCCGTCGCAGGCGCCCCGGGAGGTCCAGGGCTGGCCCGATCCGGGCCCACCGCTGCTGGTGGCGGGATCGTTACCCTGCGTCCACCAGTTGGCCACGTAGTTGGTGCCGTTGCGGCTGGCGGTGCTGCCGCCGGTATAGACGGCCGTGGCGGACCACGCGGCGGCGCATGCGGTCGCTGCATGCGCCTCGTGGACGGGAACGAAGGACGACAGCGCGATGGCGATGGCGACACCGAGCGTGCCGGTGCCGGCACCGGCCGCGATGCGGAACGATGGACGAGTGAACATGGGAGCGCCTCCAGATCGAAGTGAATGGAAGGGGCTTCTCCGGTACGCGTCGCGCGGATCCGTTCGGTCCCCTTGCAACCCTGCCGTACTGCCGACTGCGAAAGCGGCTCCGGTTTAATCCCGGCATGACAACGTTGTCTATCGGCTGCGAGGCGAAGTGTGACCGGGGGCGTGAATGTCCACTGGACAGGAAATGGCGCGTTGCGGTGCGATTGACGAGTCGAATGGGCGACAGGCGATGCATGGCGGTTGACGCGCCGCGGCATGCGCGGCGCGTGCCATTTGTCCACCGGTCGTCGCGAATGACAACGAAGGACAGGCGACTCCTGCCGAAAACGTGCCCTTACGGCAGTTCCTTGATGCGCAGGTTGCGGTACACGAACGTGATCGGTTCGACGCCCTTGTCCTCGCCGCCCTGCAGGGCGATGTGGCCCTTATGGAAGCGGGCGAAGTCCGGCATCTTCGCGAACTTGGTCTTCGCGACGAGCGCGTTCCATTCCGGCGTCCACAGCGTCGTGTCCACCGTGGTGTGGCCGTTCTGGATGAAGCGGACGTGGCCGTGATCGACGATGATCTCGACCGCGTTCCAGTTACCGGCCTCCCTGACGTTTTCGATGTCCGAGGAGATGAGGTCGAAGAGGTCGCCAGAGCGTTCGTAGAGGGTGTAGCTGTCGGGCTTCGTGCAGACCAGGTCGGCGATCTGCATCTCCGGACCGGTCTCCCAGGTCTGGTGGTACTTCGGCGACTCCTGCACGTTGAACATGATGCCGGCGTCGGCGCAGGGGGTCATCTTCCATTCGAGCTTCAGATGGAAGTTCTCGTATTCCTTGTCGGTGACGAGATCCGCGACATCTTGCGCATCGGCCTTCCGGTTGCGCTGGAAGTGGATCATGCCGTCGACCACGGTCCAGTTCTTCGCCGCGCCTTTCTGCCCGAATGAATGCCAGCCGGTGAGCGTCTTGCCGTCGAAGAGCGAGGTGAACCCCGCTTCGTCGGTGGCGGCGTGGGCGGGCAGCGCGGCGATGCAGCAGGCGAAGACGATCGCTTTCACGTGAGCTCGAATCATGGCGGACTCCGGGGGCAAAGCCCCGAGGGTAGCGCGTTCCGTCATGGCGGCGATGCCACTCGTGGCCAATTCGTGATGCGCGTCGGGTCGTGCGTTGGGCCTCGTCGCGACGACCGACCGCCTCGCCGTGGGCCCGGCGTGCGCCGGTGCGACGTAAGGGGCTCGTGGAAACCCTCACCATCGCCCCGGCGCACGATGTCACCGCGTGCGAGCGGACTTACCAGCTCACGCCCGCGCCCACGCCGACCGTGCTTTCCGAGCCCGAGCTCGACGCGCCGATCGACACGCTCGCGCGGTTTCGGCTGAAAGCGCGTTGGTAGCCGATCGCGAGGGCCGACTGGCCGCCGTAGTTGCCCGCGCCCACGCCCAGACGGTTCTCGCCGGAAAGTCCCGACGTGTTCATGCTCATCTGCGACAGCGCGGTGCCCATCGCACCGACGCGGTCGAGGCGCTGGTTCACCTGGTGGAAGCGGTCGTCGACGCGGTTGCGGAACGTGTCGAAGTCGCTGCGGCTCACGCCGTTGTTGATCTTGCTGTCGGTGTACGCGTTGGCGCGTGCGAGGGTCTGCTGGTCGCCGTTGTCCGCGTAGGACTTGGCCGTGGCGAGTGCCTGGTCGACCTGGCCGACGTTCGCGGCGTCGGTGGGAGCGGTGCCGGCGGCGACGTTCACCACGCGGCGCTGGTTCGCGGCCGTGCCGACCGACACGGTGTTCGCCTGGTCCGCGACGGATCCCGCACCGAGCGCCACGCTGTTGGTCGCGGTGGCCGACGCCGCCTGACCGATGGCCGTGCCCGATGCCGCGGTCACCGACGTGTCGGCTCCCACCGCCACGGCGTTCGTGGCCGACGCGGCGATCGTGGCGTTGCTGCCGACGGCGGTGCTGCCATCGGCGCCGATGGTGGCGTGATCGCCGATGGCCGTGTCGCGCGGATCGGTGGCGACGCTGCCGCCGCCGACCGCGAGGCCGTTGCCGCTGCCGGACGGTACCGACGGATTCCCCGGCTGGCCGCCGCCGGGCGCATTGCCGAGTTGCTGCCGGATATCGTCGATGCCCTGCAGCGCGCTGGAGAGCACGCCGTCGACGGCGGCGAACGCGTCGCCCACGTTGCTATAGCTACCGCCCTGGATGGCGTACGTGGGGGGGATGAAACCCGCCATGCCCATCGAGGCGCCGCCACCGAACGCGCTGGCGAAGGCGGCGTTCACGGCTGAATCGCCGACGGTGACCTGGCCGATCGCCGCCTGCAGCTGGCCGACGTTGACGGCGTCGTTGGCGTCGACGCCGGCGCCGAGGTTCGTGATGCGGCGCGTGAACTGCGGGATCTTTTCGCCCCAGCGGTTCGTCAGCGTGCCGTCGCTGCCGACGGAAACCACGTTGCTGTCGCGCGTGGCGGAGTTGGTGCCGAGCGCGACGCTGTTGGTGCCGTCGTCGCTGACGGTGGCGAAGTGGCCGATCGCCACCGACTCGTCGCCCTTGGCCAGCGCGAGGTCGCCCATCGCGATGCTGTTCGTGCCGTACGCCCAGGTGGACGAGCGGTTGTCGCCGCCGATGGCGATCGCGTTGATGCCCGTGGCCGCGGCGTTGTAACCGATGGCCGTGTTGTTGTTCTCCTGCGCGTAAGCGTTGTTGCCGATCGCGATGGCCGCCACGCCCTCGGCACGCGCATGCGCGCCGACGGCGGTGGCGCTGTCGTTCAAGGCCATGGCGGCGGCGCCGATCGCGGTGGCTTCGTAGCCGGACGCCGTCGTGAGGTCGAACACGCCCGGGAAGACCTGCGACGCACCGCCGATCGCGGTGGCGCCTTCGGCGGTACTGTGCGCGCCGTTGCCGATGGCCGTGGAGTCGTCGCCCTGCGCGGTCGACTCGTTGCCGATCGACGTCGCGCCGAAGCCGTAGCTCGAGGTGAGCGAGCCCAGCGCGATGGCGCTGTCGCCGTTGGCCTGGGCGCTGCCGCCGATCGCCATGGCGAGATTGCCCGTGGCGGTGGTGACCTCATCGGACAGCGGCGTGCCGCCGCTGTCGACGGCGACGCCGCCGATCGCGATGGTGCCGGCGTTGGCGGCGGTGGCGCCCGTTCCGAACGCGATCGCATTGGCACCCGACGCGGCGGCGCCGAAACCGACCGCGGTGGCGTAATCGCCGGCGGTGTTCGCGGCCTGCCCGAGGGCGATGCTGCCGGCGCCCTGCGCGATGGCGGAGGTGCCGATGGCGGTGCTGCCGGTGTCGAGGGCGACGGAGCCCGAGCCGATGGCCGTGGCGTCATCGGAGGCGGCGAGCGCGCTCGCACCGATGGCGACGCTGTGGAATCCATCGGCGTAAGCATCGTCGCTGCCGTCGGACGCGCCGTTGGCGGCGAAGTAGCCGCCCGGCGCTATGTCGGCGGCGCTCAGCACGCGGTGCGCGGCATCGAGGCGAGGCGCGGTGGTCAGCGGCGCGGCCGCCTGTGCAGAGGTGCAGGCGACGCCAAGCGCGATGGCGGCGGCGATCGCGCGTCGCGCGGGGAGCAGGGTGGTGCGGGTGGAACGATTCATGGGTGTCTCCGTGGAGAAGTGGGTCAGGGGGCGACGAAGCTCGCCTGCACGCTGAGGTTCAGGGCGTCCTTGACGCCGAGGACGCGGAGGAAATACGTGCCTGCCGCCGGGCGGGCCAGGACGACGGACTCCGCGTTGCCCGCATGCGCGGACACGTAGTCGTAGGCCCCGTCGGCCGGACGCGCGCCGACCTTCACCTGGAGGGTGACGTCGCCCGAACCGCCGAAGGTACGGAGGACGAGACTCTTCGCGCCGGCCGGCACGTCGATCTGGTAGTAGAGCGACGTACCCGCGTAGCTCGCGACGTTCGTGAGCAGGCTGCCGTTGGTCAGTTCCGGCGTGTAGTTGTCGCCGAGGAGGGCGAGCTTCACCGCCGCCGTCGCATCGACGATGCCTGCGCCGGCCGGCGTCGCGGTCGGGAACGGAACCTTCGGCTTGTGCGCCGTCTGCTTCAGCGCGCTGACCACCGCGGCGGGCGTCATCAGCGGCTGGCCCGCGGCGAGGCGCGCGCTCTGCATCAGCGCGACCGTGCCCGCGACGTGCGGCGTCGCCTGCGACGTGCCGGCGTAGCCGCCGTAGGTCGGTTCGGCCGGCACGGTCTCGCCGCCGTTGATCGCCTGGTAGACGAAGCCGCTCGTGACCGGCGAGCCGCTGGTGCCGTCGTTGGCGTAGATGCCGCCACCGGGTCCCGCGATCGCCACCGGCTTGCCGTAGTTCGAATAGAAGGCCAGACGGCTGGTGATGCCGACCGAGGCCACGGTGATCGCACCGGGGCAGCTCGCGGGTGAGTAATACGCCGAATCGTCGCCGGAATTGCCGGCGGCGACGACGACGACCGCGCCGCGCGCGTTGGCCGCCGCGATGGCCTGCGCCATCGGGTCGTCCGGCACGCACTGGCCCTGGCCGCCGAGGCTCATGTTGATGACCTGCGCGGGGTGCGTGTTGTCGGGCACGCCATCGACGTGGCCGCCCGCGGCCCAGACGATGCCGTCCGCGATGTCGCTGTCGTAACCGCCGCAGTGGCCGAGCACGCGGACCGGCAACACCTTCGCGTGGGACGCCACGCCGGCCATGCCGAGGCCGTTGTTCGTCAGCTCGGCGACGGTGCCGGCGACATGCGTGCCATGCCACGAACTCGGTTCGGGCTGGCAGCTGTCCGACCACGGTGCTTCGGTCGTCCAGTCGCCGGTGTCCCAACCGCCCGGCGCGCGCCCGTCGCTGGCGCGACCGGAGACGAACGCGTCGGTGATGAAGTCGTAACCGGCGTCGGCGAGCGAGGTGTCGAGGTCCGGATGCTGCGTGATGCCCGTATCCACGACGGCGACCGTGATGCCGTCGCCGTCGGCGAGGCTCCAGGCGCCGGGAAGGTTCGCGCCGCCCTGGTTCGGCACCGCGAGATCGGTGTCGGGCGTGCCGTCGGGCGCGCGCAGGTGCCACTGGTCCTTGGCGTAGTACTCGTCGTCGGGCGTCACCACGTCGTCGGCGCGGAAGTCCCGCACGGCCTGGCGCATGCGGTCGGGCACGATCGACTTCACCGCCGGGTCGGCCGCCATGCGGGCGAGGAACGCGGCCGTCTCGTTGGCATCCAGCTTGCGCGACAGCTTCAGCACGCGGCTGCCGATGGCGAGTTTGCGCAGGTGGGTCACCGTGGGCGGCGCCAGGCGCGCACCCTTCGCCGAGGCGAACGTCATGCGCGACAGCGCGACGCTGGCGGTCTGCGTCGCGGCGAGCGCATCGCCGTCGTTGCGATAGGCGACGATGAACCGGTCGAACGACGGCTGCGTCGTGGTGGCGACGTCGATGGTCCGAAGGGGATGTGACGCGGGCTGCGCGGCGAACGCCGGGACGGCGGTGGCCACGGCGAGGACGCCGATGAGGCGCAAGGACAGGCGAGGCATGGTGCGGGTATCTCCCCGGTGGTGTTGGCGTTGGCGGACGCGATGCATTCCCCTGCGTTTGCCCGTGATCCCCATGGCCGGTGCGTGACCGGCCCTGCATCGCGTCGATGATCGTCGGCGTGTGGCACGACGAGCGGCGAACGTATGACAAACGCGTTGCAGGATCACGCACCGTCTCTGTCGGAATCTGTCAAAACCTCACGGATGGGATGACGCGAGGCATGGCATGGCGTCGATTGACAGTTTTGGTGCGTGAATCGCGAAGCCATCGCGCCTATAAAGGTCGCCTGTCATGAAACATCGCGGGAGAACGCGTGACGAAGACGATTTTCAGGCCGGCGATCGACTGGCTGCGCGACATTCCGTTCGGCGACGAGACGTCGCGCGGCAACGGCGTCGCGTTGCAGCTCCTCCTTTTCATGATCGGCATCACACTTCCGTTGATCTGGCCCTACCGGATCGCGGTGCTGACCAACCCGCTGACCTTCGCCGACTGGATGGACCTCGGTGGCGACGTGCTCGTGGTGGCGGCCGCGTGGGCCGGTATCGTGAAGATCCGCCGGGGCAAGGTGGAGTCGGCGACGCGCCTGTTCGTGGCCACGATGCTCCTGTCGCTGTTCGTCACCTATGCCGACCGCGGCCTGATGAACGCCATGCTCGACCAGACGTACGTGGTGCTGAGCATCGTGCTCGGGGGACTCGTGCTAGGGCGCCGCACGCTGTGGCGGCTCTATGGCGTGCTCGTCGTGCTGTTCGCCGTGGGCGCCGGCTCGGATGTCCTGCGGTTGTCGGCGCACGGCACGAACCATCCGCTGATGGGCGCGGTGAACCTGCTGCCCCTGGCCCTGAGCTACCTCGCCATCACCCTGGTGCTCGACCAGTGCGTGTCGACGTTGCGCGGCAGCGTGCAGAGCGCGGAGCGGCGCGGCATGCGCCTGGCCGAGACGAACCGGGTGCTGGAAGAGGAGATCGCGGCCCATCGCAAGTCGCGCGAGCAGCTGATCCATGCGCAGAAGGTCGAGGCCGTGGGGCGCCTCGCCGGTGGCGTGGCGCACGATTTCAACAACATCCTCAGTGTGATCGAAGGCTACGCCGAGGTGCGCGAGGACAGCGACGATCCGGCCGTGCTGCGGACCGCTCTCTACGGGGTGGCCGCGGCCGCGCGGCGCGGCGCCGCCATCAGTCGCAAGCTCCTCAGCTTCGGGCGGCGCGACGTCGCGCGCGTCGAGGTGATCGACCTGCGCCGGTCGCTGCGCGACGTGAAACACGTGCTGCGCCAGCTCTTCAGCCATGCGACCACGCTCGGCGTGGAGGTCGCGGACGACGCCCGGTACATCCGCTTCGATCCGGAGCAACTGGAGCTGATGATCCTCAACATCGCGGCGAACGCGCGCGACGCCATGCAACCGGACGGCCGCTTCGACATCCGCGTGGTGCCCGCCGCCGGCGGGCGCGTCCGCATGACGTTCCGCGACGACGGTCACGGCATGCCCGAGCGCGTGCGCCAGGAGGTGTTCGAGCCGTTCTTCACGACCAAACCCGCCCACGTCGGCAGCGGCCTGGGCCTCGCGGTCGTCCGCGATCTGGTGCGTGACAGTGCCGGCACCATCGAGGTGGAGAGCGAGGAAGGGCATGGCACGACGATCGTCATCGAGCTGCCCGGTGTGCCGCGCCACGCGGGGGACGATCTCTCGCAGGCGCCGCTCGTGCAGACGCTGCTGGTGGAGGACGAGGACATCCTCCGCGAAATGTGGCGCAAGCGGCTCGAGGGCGACGGCTTCCTGGTGATGGAGGCGGGCAACGCGGCGCAGGCGTTACGGCTCGCCGCCGAGTTCGCGCACTCGATCGAACTGGTGATCACCGATCTGCGGCTGGGCGACAACGATCCTTCGGTATGGATCGACGATCTGCGCCTGCTGATGCCCGACACGCCGCTGCTCGTGGTCTCGTCGCATTTCCCTCCGACGATCGCGCAGGTCGACGGCATCGCCATCCTGCACAAGCCCTGCTCACCCGACATGCTGGTTTCGGAAGCCACGCGCCTGCTGGAAGGTGTCCGGCGCGCGCCCGCGCTTACATCGTGAACACGTAGCCGCTGCCGCGTACCGCGCTGAGCGGGAGCACGACCCCGGCCTTCGTGCCGACTTTGCTGCGGAGCCGGTACACGAGCACCTCGATGCGGTGCGGGTCGAACTGTTCGTCGCCGCCGACCGCGGCGATGAGCGTCTCACGGCTCACCGGTTCGCCAGGCACGTCGAGCAGGGCGCGCAGCATGGCCCGTTCGTGGGCCTTCAGCGCGATCGACACGCCGTTCGGCGCGACGAGGCACCAGCCCTGGCTGTCGAGTCGCCACGCGGCCGCGGTCACGCTGCGCAGGGGCGGTGGCCGCAGGCGGCGCATGAGATTGCGCAGGGTCGCGGCGAGTTCGTGCATCACCACGGGCTTGGCGAGGTAGGCGTCGGCACCGTTGCTGAGGCCGCGCACGCGATCCTCCTGCGTGTGCCTTCCCGAGAGCATGACGATGCCGATGCGTGAACTCATGTGAAGCCGTTCCGCGAGGGAGAATCCGTCGCCGTCGGGCAGTCCGACGTCGAGGACGACGATATCCGGCTCGTCGGTGCTCAGCACCTGTTCGAGTTCCTTGACCGTCCCCACCGCGGAGACGCGGAATCCGAAGTCGCGGAGGCCGGGGGCGACCAGGCGGTCGCGCAGCAGGTGGTCGTCTTCTACGAGCGCGACATGCGGTGGCGGGACGTGATCCGCGGCGGCGGCTCCGTCCTGCGCCTGCGGCTGTCGATTCATCATGGTGTACGTGGTCCGGAGCGATAAAACCCGCCATCGTTGATAGCAGGTCTTCCGCCCGATGGATAGGACTTAGTGTGCGTCGCCCTGGTCTTGTCGCCGCAGCGTCATGAGGTCGCGCTCGACGGTCGCGCAGTACGCGTCCAGCGGCAGGTCGTTCGGCATGAGGTCGAACGGGTCTTCGATCTGGTCGCCCAGCGCGTCGAGCCCGAAGAACGTGTACGCGAGCACGCCGACGACGAGCGGGGTGAACCAGCCCATGAGCCCGACGAGACAGAAGGGCAGCAGGAAACAGTAGATGTGCACGGTCCGGTGCAGCAGCAGGATGTACGCGTACGGTATGGGCGTGCCGTGGATCCGCTCGCAACCGCCGAGCACGTGCGACAGCGTACCCAGCTCGCGATCCATCGCGGCAAGGAGGATCGGGTCGTCGTGGCGCGCGCGCATGGCCTCGCCGAGCGCCGCGCCCGTTCGCGAGAGGATCGCGGCCGGTCGGTTGGGGGTGGCGAGGATCCCGGCTCGCTCCCGTTCGTCGCCGATCCACGTCGTGATCTCGGAAACGGCGTCGGTGCCGCGAAGGTGATGTCGCAGGGCGTGCGTGAACGCGATCAGCCGGGAGGTCATGCCCTCGCGTGACGCGGCGCTTTCGCCGGGCAGGAAGGTGACCGCCTGACGGGCGAGGTTGCGCATGGCGATGATCAGCTCGCCCCAGAGCGTACGGGCCTCCCACCAGCGCTGATAAGCCACCGTGTTACGGAATCCCAGGAAGATCGCGAGGGTGAGGCCCATCAGGGTAAGCGGCGCGGCGTTGAGGCCGACCTTCATGGACACGACGTGGTAGTCGATCCAGACCACCGCGGCGGACAGGAGCATGGTGTAGAGCACGCGCGGCCAGATCACGGGAATGATCGACCCCTGCATGGCGAACAGCAGCGATCGGACGCTGGGCGTGCGGGAACGATGCATGGCGCCGCCTCACTCGTCCGTGGGCGGGACGTCCGTGGGGGCGCTTTTCCGCCGCCGGCGAGGCTTCGGCTCGCTCGCCGCGATCAGGGACTGCAGGTAGGCGATGCCTTCCTCGGGCGGAAACCATGCGACCACGTCGGCGACCGAGAGGTTGTAGCGCTGGCGCAAGGCGTCGAACTCGGCGCGCGCAGGAGCGAGCGGATCGACCTTCGGCGGCCGGCCCCGGCGCTTCGGCGTGGCGGGCGGCGTCGCGGCGCTGGCCGTCTTCGGCGGCGCGGTCTCCATCTTGCCGGACTGGCGATCGAGGGCGGCCAGCTCTTCCTGGAACTGCCTGAAATCGTATTTGCCGGACGAGTTCATCGCGGTACGTGCTACGGAGGGGTCACCATTGTGGCACGGTCGACGCGGAAGGGTTTGAGAATGAAGGACATACCCTTCCGCGAGCACCGATCGCGGCCGCGTGCGCTCCAGCCGGTGGGCGGTGAATGTGTGACCAATGGAACGCAAGTCCGCGCCGCGCAAGGCGGCGACGGACTTATCCACACGGTTATGCAGGAACTTTCCACAATCCCTGTGGATAGATCAGCGGACGCTGGCTTCCGAACCCGTCGAGATGTCGTCGGCGTTGTTGCGCTTGAAGATGTCGCGCGCGGCGTCGCGCTGGTTGCCGCTCTCGGTGTGGACCGAGATCAGGATGCTGCCATCGCGCACCTTGGTGTCGAAGCGCTTGGCCTCGAATTCCGGGATGCCCATGCCGACCAGCGCGCCGACGATGCCACCCGTCGCCGTGCCGACGGCCGCGCCGCCGAGCGCGGCCATGATCGGGCCGGCGGCGATGAACGGGCCGACGCCCGGAATGGCGAGCGCGCCGATGCCGGCGAGCCAGCCAAGGCCGGCGCCCAGGCCGAGCCCGACCACGCCACCCGTGGTCGCCCCTTCCGGCGCCTTCGTGTTGTGCTCGTGCGCGAAATCGCGGGTGCCCCGGCGATCGGGCAGCAGCGCGGAGATGTCGTCGCTGGTGAAGCCGGCCTGCTTGAGTTCGAGCACGATGTGCTCGGCCTGTTCCACGGTGCGGGCGGTGCAGTAAACGGATGCTTTCATCGGGGGCCTCGTCGGGTCAGTGCTTGGTGTCGAGCTGGTTCTGTACGGTGGCGACGCCGGGCACGCCCTTCGCGATCGCCTCGATGCGGGCTTTCTCGGCGTCGTCCTTCACGGGACCGCGCAGGGTGACGATGCCCTTGGCCGCGATCAGCTTGACGTTCTGGCCCATCGTCGAGAGGGAGTCGTCCGCGACGATGGCCTTGCGGACGGCGGCCGCGAGGCGGATGTCGGCGGCATCGTTCGGCTGGTCCATCGGCGTCGCGCTTTCGGCGTGGCGATCGCGCTGGTTGATGGCGGTGTTGTCGACCTTCGACGTGTCCTGCGCGAACGACGGCGATGCCGCCGCGACGGCCAGGAGGAGGAGGGCGGGGTAGCATGGATTCACGGGTGTTCACCGGTGGCTGCGACGATGCGCAGTACGCCGCCGGACCCGTGAACCGGCGGTGCAGGGTTAGCGACGGTGCGTTCGCGAGACCGGCTGGCGGCTGAAGATCGCCGACTCAGCCCGTGGCCTGGCGGAACGTGACGACGAGCACGTCGCGATGCGAGGCCTTGCCAGGATCGGTGGGCGTCACCGGCGTCACGCCGTGGAAGACGCGGGGATCGTGTACCAGCGCGGCATCGAAGGGTTCGGTGAGGGTGAATTCGCCGAGGGGACGCCCTTCGGGCGAATGGATCGTCGTCGTGCCGCTGGCGATGTTCTCGCGATCGATGAGCAGGACCAGGACGTAGTCGACGCCGTCGCGATGGCGGCCTTCCGGCGTGGGCTCACCCGCCGCCCCCGCGGTCGCCTCGATCCGGAACTGGTGCACCTCGATATGCCACTGCGCGATCTCCGGCGACAGGCCGCCGAAGAAATCGTGGCAATACTCGAGGATGGCGAGCATCGTCGGCCCGTGGGCGATCTCCTCCAGCACCGGCGCGAACCAGCGCTCGATGTCGCCCTGCAGGCTGTTGTAAGCCAGCGTCTGGTAGTGCGCCTGGTGCGGACGCGGCTCCACGCGGCCGAAGCGGCTGGCGGCGTAGGTCGCGTGGCGACGCCGGCGGAAACGGCCGGTGGCGGCGAGATAGGTATCGGGTTCCAGCGCGTTCCAGCTCGCCACGAAGGCGTCGAGGTCGCTCAGCCTGCCCGCGTGCTCGATCAGACCGCGCATCTCCTCGCCATGAACGAAGGCGAAGCCCTCGTCCCGGACCCGGTCGTGAAGGGCGCTGTCGTTCGGCTCGGCGGATGCGTTCATGGCCGCAGTATAAGGCCGCCATCGCACGCGGCGGTGCGGCAAACCGCCCCGTAGGGCGAGCGACCGCGCGCCAGACAGCGCCTTTCACTCCGTCGTTGCGGCCGCGAGGTCACAACGGGGGCAGGTGAAGGCGCAGAGGGTGCGGTCATGAGCGAGTGGTTCGAACTGTCGGAGCCGTGGTGGCATTTCGCCGGCCGCGGCGTGTTGACCTACCTCGGACTGCTGGTGCTGATGCGCCTGGCGGGCAAACGGAGCTTCGGGGAAATGTCGGCGTTCGACGTCCTGGTCATCGTGCTCGCCGGCGGCACGCTGCGTACGGCGATCATCGGCGACGACCACAGTTATCTGGGCGCTTTCATCGGCGTCGCGAGCATTCTCGTCACGAACAAGGCGCTTGGCTGGGTCTGCACACGCTTCCCGTGGTTCAACCGGCTCGTCGAAGGCATGCCGGCGATCCTGGTCCGCGACGGGCGTCGCGACGAGGCCGAGCTGCGTCGCCAGTCGGTGCCCGACGCCGCGTTCAACCGCGCCCTGCATGCGGCGGGCATGGAGCACGAGGGCAGCGTGGTGATCGCCCGGCTGGAGCCCAACGGCAAGATCACCTTCGTCCGACGGGAGGACGCGTCGGTCCCCGGTCCGGGCTGAGACGTCTATGGCACCCGCAGCGGTTGCGGCCGGTCGAGCGCGGCGATCAGGCCAGGGTCGCGGTCGTAGACGTCAGGTTTGTAGGCGAGCTTGCCGTCCGCGCCGATGTCGACGGTCCAGTAGGCGAGCAGCACGGGCACGGCCGTGGGCAGCGTGACGTTCTGGGTCTTCTTCGTCGCGATGCGTTCGTCGATCGCGCCACGGCTCCAGGTCTGCGGGTCGTTGAAGAGCAGCTCGACCAGTTCCAGCGGCTTCTCCACGCGGATGCATCCGGAACTCGTGTCGCGCTTGGCCTTCTCGAACAGTTCCTGGTGCGGCGTGTCGTGGAGATAGACGGCGAAACTGTTGGGAAACCGGATCACCACCTGGCCCAGCGAGTTGCCCGGGCCGGCGTCCTGGCGCAGCGTGATGCCGCGCGGTCGCGACCAGTCCACCTGCGAGGGCGGGATCACGCGGCCGCTGCTGTCGAGCACGCGAATGCGGTTGCTCGCGAGGTACGAACCGTTGCGGCGGATCTTCGGCAGGACGTCGTTCTTGAGGATCGTGGGAGGAATCGTCCAGGTCGGATTGAACGTGACGTAGGTGATCTGCGAACGGAAGATCGGCGTGCTCCGGTACGGCTTGCCGACCTGCACCCGCGAGGTCCACACCTTCTGGCCGTCCCGGTAATAGCTGATCTTGTACCCGGCGACGTCCACGACGACGAAGGTGCCCTGCAGCGAGTGCAGGAGCCAGCGGGCGCGCTCCAGGTTGGCGCGAACCTGACCGATGCGGGTGGCGATCGGCACGTTCAGCGCGGCGAGCGTTTCCGCCCCGACCGCGCCGTCGGCTTCGAGGTACTGATCGGCCTGGAAGCGCTTCACCGCGTCGGTCACGGTGTTGTCGTATCGGTCGCCGTGGGCGAGGGTGGCTGCCAGATAGCCGCCGGCGACGAGTCGCGCGCGAAGCGGGCCGACGCGTGGGTCGGTCATGCCGGGTTTCAGCGAGGGGCCTTCCGGCACCGACGGCCAGCCCCCTCCGGCGGCGCTCTTGCGCAACTGCGCGAGTGCGTCGCGCAGTTGCGCGTACAGCGGGTTCTGCGGACGCGCCATCGCGAAGGCCTGTTCGATGCTGCGTTCGTCGATCGACGTCTGGAGCATGGACATGCCTTGCGCGGGATCGATGACGGCGGGATCGAAATTCCAGGTCGGGTCGAGCCGGGCGGGATCGACCTTGCCCCGGGCCAGCTGGACGAGCGCCGTGATGTACGCGCTGGTCGCATCGATCTCGAAGTTCGCGCGCGCGACCGGGTCGTCCGACGCATAGGCGTGCGCGTCGACCTGGGTCGTGAGTGCGGCGAGGTGGTAGTCCTCGGATAGAAGACCGTCGCCGTCCATCGAGGCCAGCCCCGCGAGCAACTGGCGTGCGTTCGCTTCATCCGACCACGCGGCGGCGTAGTGGCGCTGCACGTAGAAGTCGGCCACCGCCCGTCCGATGGACGCGTCGGAACGGGGGAGGGGGCCGGCGCCCATTGGCGTCATCTGCTGCAGGCGCGCATAGATCGCCTGCGCGAGCGGATCATCCAGCGCGGGCGGCGCCAGCGCCGCGCTCGCACTGCCGGCAGGGTCGACCGCAACGATCGGGGGTGGCGAGGCGGCCGAGGCCGCGGGGGAAGCGTCCTGCGCGGCGAGCCGACCGGTCGTGGCCGCGAGGGCCACCCACGCGACGATGCGAAGCGGCCTCATGTCCATAGTCATTCCCTATCAATTCCTTAATAACTTGCGATTTTGCTTAATGCTTCACGTATATGAATGGCACGGATGTGACGGCGTTGTGGTCAATAAATGATCAGCGCGTTAGCATGCCCGGGATACTTCTTCTGGCTGGTGGCATGATTCGACCGCTTCGCACGCTTTTCGCGTCCGCGCCGCTCCTTGGTGCCTTCTTCTTCCTTCCTTCTCCCGTCCATGCCGCCGACTCGCTCGGCGACGCCCTCGCGCGCCTGGCGCCGTCGGCGGACCCGAAAGTGATCGGCCTCGCCGTCCAGGCCGCCGAATGCGCCCAGACCCAGAGCGGGCAACCGTCGGACCGGCTCGCGGTGATCGACTACAGCAAGCCCTCGTCGCAGCCGCGCCTGTGGGTGTTCGACACGGTGAACCGCAAGCTGCTCTTCCAGGAACTGGTGGCGCACGGCAAGAACAGCGGCGACGCCAACGCGACCCGATTCTCCAACGCGCCCGAAAGCCTCGCATCCAGCATAGGCCTGTTCCGCACGTCGGACACCTACAACGGCAAGAACGGGTATTCCCTGCGCATGAACGGGCTCGAGCCCGGCGTGAACGACAAGGCGCTGGCCCGCGCGATCGTGATCCACGGCGCCGCTTACGTGAACGACGCGATGGCGAAGGTCGCGGGCCGCATCGGCCGCAGCTGGGGCTGCCCGGCCGTGCGTACGGCGATCGCCCACCAGCTGATCGATGCGTTGAAGGGCGGCCAGATGGTCTTCTCGTACTACCCGGACAAGAAGTGGCTCGCGTCGTCGAACTACCTGAAGTGCTCGAACGGCCAGCTTGCGAAGGCCGAGGCCAACACCATCGCTCGGGCCGGCGGCTGATTCCCCCCGGGCCTCGCGCTAGAATCCCCGGACTCTCACCGTGGAATCCAGCATGAAACACGTTCTTGCGATCGCCGCCTGCACCCTCCTCGCCGGGTGCGCCACCAGCGGCATGACCGACACCCTGCCCAAGCTCAGCAGCAAGACGGGCAAGAGCGTGACGGCCTATGTCCAGTGCGTGGAGCCTAAGTGGCAGGCGCTGACGAAGAACGCCAAGGGCGACGCGAAGGACGACAAGGGCCGCGTGACCGCGAACGACGACGGCAAGCACGAGCGCCTCGACGTCACCGCCAACGGCGCCGGCGCCCAGGTCGTCATGTACGAGATCCAGAAGGTCAAGGGTGGCGAGTACGACGATCGCTATCGTCAGGAAGCCGTTTCCTGCCTCTGAGGCACGATCCCGATTTTCCAACGCGCTTTTCGCGGTCCGTTTATGGCCGCCTTGGTTGCATCGGTATCCCCGATGCCAGCCGGAGCGTGCCATGGGACATGACCCTGACGAAGAAGACCGGATCGACGTGGAGTGCATGCGCGACAGCCGCGACGGGGAGGCACCCCGTTTCACCTGGGACTACCGCGTGTTCGCTCGCGACATGACCACGATCATCGACACCAGCGACAGCGGTGGCGTGAGCTACGACTCCGAAAAGATGGCGCTGTCCGAGGGCCGGCGCATGGCGCGCGAGGCGCTCGAGCGCCTCGATCGGCGGTGAATCCCGAACTGTGAACCGTGTCGCTTACTTGCGACGCGGTTCCGGGCATACATCGCGACAATCCGGCGCGTGCCGGGCGCTAGCGGAGGGACGCATGGAATCGTTGCGGTACCAGCGTAAGCAGGGCCTGCAGGCGACCTACCTGGTCGAGTATGGCCCAGAGGGTTACCAGATCAGCCGCGACGGACGGCTGCGAAGGGCGAAGGACCTGGGGCCCGCCTGCAACGCGATGGGACGCCGGGAACGCGAGCGGGTCGCGCGTCAGTTCGCGATCGACGACATCGAGAAACTCATCGGTATGGACGAGTAGGGCGCTCACCCCGGGCTGCGCGCGGCACGCGCCTGATCGATGGCCTCGAGCAGCCGCGCACGGTCGAACGGCTTTTCCAGGAACACGGCGCTGCGCGGGAAGGGCGCCAGGTCCTGCGGAAGGCGACTGGATACCACGACGATCGCGGTACCCGGGCGATCGCGGATGGCGGCCTGGAGCAAGGCGCCGCCCCGGCGCTCGCCGGGGGTGTCGGCGTGGACCACGAGCACGGACAGATCCGGCAATTCGTGAAAGCTCCGCTTCGCGTCGCGGTAGGTCACCGTCGGGACGGTGCGATACCCCTCCAGGTCGAGAACCAGCGCGATGGTCTCCGCCACGAAATGGGCGCGATCGAAGACGAGCGCGGTCGGGCGGGATGGGGAGGCGTCGGGCATGGGCGCAGTCTAGCCATTCGTGAGGGCGGCGTGTAGCTCAGGATGCCTGGCCGGTCGGGGGCCAGTGGGCGTTGATGTCCTTCATCCGCGCCATGAGTTCCTTGACCTCCTGGTTCCGGTCGGCGATGCGCTTTTCCTCGGCCGCCTTCTGGGCGGCGTAATCCTGGTTCGTCCCCTGCACGGCCTCGTGCACCAGGCGGCACGTCTCTTCGACGTGGGCGGCACGGGTGTGGAAGCCCAGCCGGTCGGCGAGGATCTCCATCTTCAGCCCAGGATGCGCCTGTTCCAGCGCGCGGGCCCTGACGAGGAAGTACTGTTGCCATTCGCGTTCGGGCGCGCCGGAGAGCACGGCCTCGACGCGGGGAATGTCGGGGCGGTCGAACTGCTCCGTGTCGTCGATGGCCTCGAACGATTCGATGTCGATCCAGTCGCGGCTCGCCATGGGGCTCGCATCCTTCCGGTGGGGTGGGTGGCGATTGTTGGCGCGGTCGTGTGCAGGAATAATCAAGCGCGAGCGCCACCCGAAGGTTCACGATGCGTCCACGTCGCCGAACCAATGCTTTCACGTCCCCCGAGGAGTTCCCCATGCGCCAACTCGCCATCGCCGCCGTCGTCCTGCTCGCAGGCTGCGCCACCCAGAACGAGCGCCACGTGGGCATCCACGACGTGCCCTCCAGCACCGTCTTCGCCCTGCAGGACCCGGCCGGCGGCGACGCCACGCTGAACATCGTCCGCGACCAGGGCCTGTGGGGCGCCGGATGCTCCAGCGCCATCTACGTCGACGACAAGGTCGTCGCGGACATGGAGATCGGCCAGCAGCTCGTGCTGCACGTCCCCGCGGGCACGCGGAAGCTCGGCATGATGCCGCATGGCGCGTGCAGCGCCGACCGGGTCGATGTCGACGCCAGCGTCGGCCAGGGCGAGACGAAGAACTTCTCGATTCCGGCAAGTGGTGAAGGATTGGCTGCACAAACGGCAACCAAGAGCTGAGTACGCTTGTCATCCTTCGGCGGGAGAGCAATGATCGGGTCGTCGCCGGCACCGGCGAACGGGAGTCCGATGTGCATCGTCGTACCGTTGGGCAGTACTCCGTCGAGGTCCGGACGCTAAAAACGCCGACCGGGACCTGGAAGGCCGCGTACATCGTGGAGCCCGCCGCGGACGCCGGGCCCCACGATTTCGTGATGATCACGCTCCTTGATGAGTTCGACGTCGAGCGCGCGGCGGTCGACGCGGCGATGAGCCGGGGCATCCGCCATGCCGGATGGCTCGCGGACGCCCGCAGCGCCTATTCCGGTTGACGTGACCCGGGCGGCGACTCCGCCATGACGCGACGGCGACGGCACCGCACCTAGCGTGCCATCCGACGAGGGCCAAGGGGGCCCTTCCGCCGGAGTAAGCCCAGTTGCAGCGCACGACTCTCTACGTACCCTTCAACGCGTCGTCCCGTGGGCAATGGACCCTGCGTCGCAATGCCGAACTGGTCGGGCAATACCCCACGCGCGACGAGGCCTTGCGGCACGCTCACACCCTGACCGCCGCTATGCGCAGCCAGCCCGGACACACCGTCGAGATCAAGATCGAGGACGAGGCCGGCCTCTGGCATGCCACGGACCAGGACAAGGAGTGACCTCCGGTCGCAGCATCTGAGACGCAAGCCGGCGATAACGGGCGACCTCCCGTCGCCCGGTTTCCGCCATGGCCGCCTATCTGAAAGCACTTCGGGCCGACGAGTCCGATACCGTCCTCGCCAGCCACCACGACGGCCGCACGCTCGCCCATCGACTGACCGATAAATACGGTGACCGCGTCTGTTCCGCCTTCACGGTGTTCGGCCGGGAAGGGAGCTTCGCGCCTCTTCCCGACGACCTGCCCCCGTCACTCGCCTCGGCGCTGACCGCGCGCGGCATCGAGCGGCTCTACAGTCATCAGCAGGAAGCCTGGGAAGCGGCCCGTGCCGGCCGCCACGTGCTCGTGGCCACGCCGACCGCGTCAGGCAAGACCCTCTGCTACACGATGCCGGTGCTCTCCTCGGTGCTCGAGGCCGGAGCCAAGGCGCTCTACCTGTTCCCCACCAAGGCGCTGGCGCAGGACCAGGTCTCCGAGCTGCTGGACATCAACCGCGCCGGCGACCTCGGGGTGAAGGCCTTCACCTTCGACGGCGACACGCCGGGCGATGCGCGGCAGGCGATCCGCCTCCACGGCGACGTGGTGGTCAGCAACCCCGACATGCTCCACCAGGCGATCCTGCCGCACCACACGAAGTGGGCGCAGTTCTTCGAGAACCTGCGTTACGTGGTGATCGACGAGATTCACACCTATCGCGGCGTGTTCGGATCGCACCTGGCCAACGTGCTGCGTCGGCTGAAGCGCATCTGCGCCTTCTACGGCGTCACCCCGCAGTTCGTGCTGTGCTCCGCCACCATCGGCAACGCCACCGAGCACGCGCAGGCGCTGATCGAGGACGACGTCGTCACCGTCAGCCGAAGCGGCGCCCCCAGTGGCGACAAGCACGTGCTGCTATGGAACCCGCCGGTGGTCAATCCCGACCTCGGCCTGCGCGCCTCGGCGCGATCGCAGACCAACCTGATCGCCCGCGTGGCGATCAAGGCGAAGATGAAGACGCTGGTCTTCGCGCAGTCGCGCCTGATGGTGGAGGTGCTCACCAAGTACCTGAAGGACGTCTTCGACCACGACACGCGGAAGCCCGCGCGCATCCGGGCGTACCGCGGCGGTTACCTGCCGACGGAGCGCCGCGACGTGGAGCGCCAGATGCGCGCGGGCACCGTCGACGGCATCGTGTCGACCTCCGCGCTGGAGCTCGGCGTGGACATCGGCAGCCTCGACGCCGTGGTGCTGAACGGCTACCCGGGTTCCATCGCCGCCACGTGGCAGCGCTTCGGCCGCGCGGGGCGCCGCCAGCAGCCGTCGCTGGGCGTGCTGGTCGCGACGAGCGCGCCACTGGACCAATACCTCATGCGGCACCCCGCCTTCCTCACCGAGGCGAGCCCGGAACATGCGCGCATCCAGCCGGATCAGCCCCTGATCCTGCTCGACCACATCCGCTGCGCGGCGTTCGAGCTGCCGTTCCTGGCCGGCGACCGTTTCGGCCCCGACGACGCCGAACCCTATCTGCAGGTGCTCGCGGAAGCGGAAGTGCTGCACCAGGAGGGCGAGCGCTGGGAATGGATCGCCGACAGCTATCCCGCGAACGCGGTGAGCCTGCGTTCGGTCGCCGACGGCAACTTCGTGGTGGTCGATCGCACCGAAGGCCGGCAGACGATCATCGCCGAGGTCGATTATTCGGCCGCCGCGCTCACCTTGTACGAAGGCGCGATCCACATGATCCAGTCCGTGCCCTACCAGGTGGAGCGGCTCGACTGGGAGGGGCGCAAGGCGTACTGCACGCGCACCCACGTCGATTACTACACCGACGCCATCGACTACACCAAGCTCAAGGAGCTGGAGTGCTTCGACGGACGCAACGCGGGCGAGGGCAGCGCGCGCCATGGCGAGGTGCACGTCGTGCGGCGCGTCTCCGGCTACAAGAAAATCCGTTACTACACCCACGAGAACATCGGCTACGGTCCCGTGAACCTGCCGGACCAGGAGCTGCATTCCACGGCGGTGTGGTGGCAACTGCCGCAGACCGTGCTCGACGCGGCATTCCGCTCCCGCCAGCATGCGCTCGACGGCTTCCTCGGCGCGGCCTACGCGCTGCACACCGCCGCCATCGTCGCGGTGATGGCCGAACCGCGCGACCTTCAGAAAGCGGTGGGTTCCGGCGACGGCGGCTGGTCGGCCCAGGTGGACGCCGGCGGGCGAGGGCAGATCCGCGCGCCCGATGGAGGGCTGGCGCTGCCGGACGCCCTCGAGCGATTCCTGCCCACGGTGTACCTCTACGACAATTTCCCCGGCGGCGTCGGGCTGAGCGAGCCCTTGTTCCAGCGGGCGCCGGAGCTGCTGAACCACGCGGCGGCGACGATCCGGGGCTGCGAGTGCAAGGCCGGCTGTCCGGGTTGCGTGGGTCCCGTGCTCGCGGCCGACGAAGGGCGCGAGGAAACGCCGCGCGCGCTGGCCCTGCGCGTGCTGACGTTGCTGGGGGCGTCCGCGTGAGCGATCTGGCGTCGCGCCTCGCGGCCCTGCGTCGGCAGGCCGGCGTCCGCGCTCCCGAGCCCGCGCCCACGGCGCGGGCCCCTGCGGCTCCGGTCCCGAACCGGCCCGATCTCGCCTTGCTCCGCCGCATGGCCGGCGTGCGCGAACGCATCGCGCAACCGCGTTCGCCATTGCGTGCCGCGACGCGCGACGTGCCAGGCGAGGAGATCGCGCCGGGGCTGCGCTATCTCGAACGACGTTTCCAGGTCGCCGACGCGCCGGCGCAATTCGATCTCACCTTCGCGCGCCTGACCACGGCGCGGCGCGAACACCTGCTGCACTTCGACACGGAGACGACGGGCCTGGCCGGCGGCACCGGCACACGCGCGTTCATGATCGGCGCCGCGGACTGGCACGACGGCGGTCTGCGCGTCCGTCAGCTCTACATGACGACGATGGCGGCCGAGACAGCCATGCTCCGCGCGTTCACCGGGTGGATCGATGCGGACACGGTACTCGTCAGCTACAACGGAAAATCGTACGACGCGCCGTTGCTGGCGACGCGCTACCGTCTGGCGCGGATGCCGAACCCACTGCAAGGTCTGACCCACGTCGATCTGCTGCACCCGATGCGCCGACGGTTTCGCCAGGTGTGGGAAAACTGCAGGATGCAGACGGCCGAACGCAAGCTCCTCCGTATCGTCCGCGAGGACGATCTGCCGGGCTCGGAAGCGCCACGTGCCTGGCTCACCTATCTGCGCGGCGGCGCATCGACCGATCTCGTCCGCGTAGCGGAACACAACCTGCAGGACGTCCGCAGCCTGAGCGGCCTGCTGGTGGAAGCCCACGGCTGGGCGGAAAGCGACGCCGCTTCGCCCGCCGGTTACGAAAAATAGACGCCCGCCCGCGCAGGCTCACGACATGGCTGCGAGGTGATTATCGATGAACGAAGACCTGAAGCCCTGCGATCACGACGGGTGCAACTGCCGCGTTCCCGTCTCGCGCGATTTCTGCAGCGAAAGCTGCCGCATGGCGGCCGAGAGCCAGATCATGGGCAGTACGTGCGAATGCGGTCATGCCGCGTGCGAGCAGCGGCAATGAAAGGAGCGACCGATATGACGAACGACGGTAAACAGCAGACGCCCGGCTACCGGGAAGACAATCCCAAGCCGTCGCATGGCAAGCCGAAGGTGCCCGGGGAAGGGCACCCGCAGGAGTCCCAGAACATGCCGAAGGACAAGCCCGGCAAGCAGAATTCGCCGTAACAAGGACATGTAGGAGCGCACCTGGGCGCGATCGGGGCTCGTGGAGAGCTCCGATCGCGCCCAGGTGCGCTCCTACGGATTATCTGATCAGGCCGCCTTGCGGATCAGGCCGGCGATGCCGGCGATGGCCTTGCTCACCGCCGTGGCCTTGTGCTCGTCGCCCATCGCGAGGCCTTCGGCACGGACGAACTCGATGTCCGTCACGCCGAGGAAACCGAACAGGGCGCGCAGGTAGGGCTCCTGGAAGTCCATGCCGGCAGCCGGACCCTCGGTGTACACGCCGCCGCGCGACGAGGCGATGATCACGCGCTTGCCGCCTGCCAGGCCCTCGGGGCCCGCGGACGAGTAGCGGAACGTCTTGCCCGCGACGGCGATGCGGTCGATCCAGGCCTTCAGGGTGCTGCTGACGCTGAAGTTGTACATCGGCGCACCGATGACGACGACGTCGGCGGCCAGGAACTCGTCCATCACACGGGCCGCTTCGATGTCGGCCGGATTGTCCTCGCCGACCGGCATGGACCAGGGGGCGAGGGGAGCGGCGTGCAGGTCGCGATAGGTGACCTCGGTACCCGGATGGCTCTGGACGAACTCGGCCACGATCGCCGCGGTCAGGCCGCGCGTCACGGAATAGGTACCCAGCGCGCTGGCGTCGATGTGCAGGAGTTTCATGGCGGTTCCTCGGTAAGGTGCGTCGCGTGCGGCGGCGGTATGAGCGCAACGATACGCCGCAGACAATCCCGCGATTAGTCCGCTTGGAGTAGACTGATTGTTTCGCGAGCGAAACGACGGGAGCCTCCGATGGACGGCGCGCTGCAGGACCTCAACGATCTGTACTTCTTCGCCTCGGTGGTCGAGCACGGCGGATTTTCCGCGGCCGGGCGGGCGCTGGGGATCCCCAAGTCGCGCCTGAGCAAGCGTATCGCCCAGCTCGAAGATCGCCTCGGCGTACGTCTGCTCCAGCGAACGACTCGGCGTTTCGTCGTCACCGAGATTGGCGAGCGCTTCTACCAGCACTGCCGCGCGGTGCTCGAGGAGGCCCGGGCGGCCCAGGATGCCGTCGACGAGCTCCGGACGGAGCCGCGGGGCGTCGTCCGCGTCAGTTGCCCGATCTCCCTGGCGCAGAACGTCCTCGGACCGATGCTTCCGGCGTTCATGCTGGAACATCCCAAGGTGCAGGTCCGGGTCACGGCGACGAACCGCCGCGTCGATCTCATCGGCGAGGGTTACGACGTCGCCATCCGCGTCCGCGAAAAGCTCGACACCGACGCCACGCTGGTACTGCGCAGCATCGGTTACGCGCGCAGCCTCCTCGTGGCGAGCCCGAAATTCCTCGACTCGAACGGGCGCCCGAAGACCCTCAACGACCTGGCCCTGCTGCCGGCGCTGTCGATGTACGAACACGAGGGGGCGCAGGTCTGGGAACTGGTCGACGCCAGTGGCAAGAAGGCGGCGGTCGAGGTCAAGCCGCGACTGGTGAGTGGCGATTTTTCCGTCCTGATCGCGGCGGCCGTGCAGTGCTGCGGCGTGGCGCTCCTTCCCGAGGACTATTGCGGGCCGCTGCTGTCGAGCGGCGACCTCGAATGGGTGCTGCCTGAATACACCACGGCGCAGGGCACCTTGCATTTCGTCTATCCCAGCCGGCGCGGCCTCCTGCCGGCCGTCCGCAGCTTCGTGGACTTCCTGGCCGAGCGCCTGCCCAAGGCGCAGGCCGAGTTCCATAAGGACTGCCAGAAGGTGGCCGAGCATCCCGAGCAGGCCGGGGCGATCCGCCTTGCCCGCATGGTAGGATCGGACGTCTCGACGGCGTTTGGCCGTCCAAACGAATAAGGGCAACGCATGCAGCTCGAAACCAAGCTTCCCAAGGTCGGCACCACCATCTTCAGCGTCATGAGCCAGCTGGCCGTGGAGCACAAGGCGGTGAACCTGGGGCAGGGCTTCCCCGATTTCGAACCGCCGGAGGCGCTGCGCGAGTCGATCACGCGCGCCATGGCCGAGGGCAAGAACCAGTACGCCCCCGGCGTGGGCATTCCGAAGCTGCGCGAACAGATCGCGGCGAAAACCGAGCGCCTCTACGGCCACCGCGTGAGCCCCGATACCGAGGTGACGGTGACGTCCGGCGCGACGGAGGCCCTCTTCTCCGCCATCGCCGCGGTCGTGCGCGCGGGCGACGAGGTCATCGTGTTCGATCCGTGCTACGACAGCTACGAGCCCGCCATCGAACTGCAGGGCGCGCGCGCGGTGCACATCCCGCTGACGCTGCCGTCCTTCGCCATCGACTGGCAGCGCGTGCGCGACGCGATCACGCCGAAGACGCGCATGATCCTCGTCAACTCCCCGCACAACCCGTCGGGTGCCGTGCTCTCGCGCGCCGACCTCGATGCCCTCGCCGCGATCGTGCGCGACACGTCGATCGTCGTGCTCTCGGACGAGGTCTACGAGCACATCGTCTTCGACGGCGCGGAGCATCAGAGCGTGCTTCGCCACGCCGAACTCGCAGCGCGCAGCATCGTGGTCTCGTCGTTCGGCAAGACCTACCACTGCACCGGCTGGAAGGTCGGGTACGCCATCGCACCCAAGGCCCTGACGGCCGAGTTCCGCAAGGTGCACCAGTACCTCACCTTCTGCACGTTCAACCCGGCGCAGTGGGCGTTCGCGGAATTCCTCGAATCGACGCCCGAGCACTACCTCGAACTGCCCGCGTTCTACCAGGCCAAGCGCGACCGTTTCCGGGCGCTGCTCGCGCCGTCGCGGCTGAAGCTGCTCGGCGTGCCGGGCGGTTACTTCCAGCTGGTGGATTACGGCGCCATCCGCGACGTCGACGACATCAACTTCAGCGAGTGGCTCGTGCGCGAGGGCGGCGTGGCCGCCATCCCGCTGAGCCCGTTCTACGAAAGCGCCCCGGATACGCGGCTGGTCCGCCTGTGCTTCGCGAAGAACGACGCCACCATGGAAGCCGCCGCGGAGCTCCTGTGCAAACTCTGACCGTCTCCCTCGTGCAGGGCGCCACGCGCTGGCACGACGCCCCCGCCAATCGCGACTATTACGGGCGCCTCGTTCGCGGCGCGGCGCGCAGCGACCTGATCGTGCTCCCCGAGACGTTCCTCTCGGGCTTCACCAACGACACCCTGGGCAACGCCGAGACCATGGACGGCCCCAGCGTCGCCTGGATGCGCGCGCTGGCGACGGAAGTCGACGCCACGCTGACCGGCAGCCTCGTGATCCGCGAGGGCGACACGGTCTACAACCGGCTGATCTGGGCGTCGCCCGACGGCTCGCTCGCGTATTACGACAAGCGTCACCTGTTCCGCATGGCGGGCGAGCACACGCGCTACGGCGGCGGCCGCGATCGCCTCATCGTCGAGCTGAAGGGTTGGCGGATCCTGCCGCAGGTCTGTTACGACCTGCGTTTCCCCGTCTGGCTGCGCAACGGCCGTCGCGAGGAAGCCGCCGGCGGCATGGACTACGACCTGGCCCTGTTCGTGGCGAACTGGCCGGCGCCGCGCCGCCAGCCGTGGCGCACGCTGTTGCGCGCGCGGGCCATCGAAAATCTGTCGTACGTGATCGGCGTGAACCGCGTCGGCATCGACGGCAACGATCACCCTTACGCGGGCGACAGCGCGATCATCGATCCGGTCGGCGAGCCGCTGGTGGAACTGGGCCCGCAGGAGCAGGTGGTCACCGTCGTGATCGATCCGGCACCGTTGAAGGCGCACCGCGAGCGCTTTCCGGCGTGGATGGATGCGGATCGGTTCTCTTTGGATGTGTCGGTCTGATGGCGTAGAGCGCGTGCCGCGCAATGTCCTGTGGGTACGACATCTAGGGCGGCAAGCAACAGGTCCTGCTGCCCTACGCGAAAAGATGTCGCGCGCAGGGCGCGCTCCTACGTGACTGTCGGATGAGTCAACGTGCCGCGGTGAACGGTACCGCCGGGCCGATCGCGGCGCGTTTGCGCCAGGCGGCCAGTTTTTCCTCGATGCCCGCGCCGACGTCGATCTGCGGCTCCGAGGGTTCCAGCGCATCTTTCGTTTCCCACGCGGCGATCTCGCGCCGCGCGCGGCCGAACGCGTCGATGAAATCCGGTGTCGCGTTGAGCCCGTCGGCGAGCCACGCGCGGCCGAAGTAGGTGATGTCGGAATCCGCGCCGCAGCCGAACGACGTGCGGTCCGCGCGCGCTGAGGTCAGCACCAGGGTGCCCGTACCCTTCAGCTTCGGCACGAAGCCGCCCGAGTAGCAGGCGTTCACCACGAGTACCTTCCAGCGAAACGCATGCTTGCCGAGGATGTCGGCGAGGCCGTCCGGGTCCAGCTGGTCGAGCGGGATCGGGTCCATGTCGACCAGCAGCGAATGGTCGTCGCCTCCGTGCGTCGCGACGTAGAGCAGGAGGATGTCTTCCTTCGGATCCATGATCTTCGCCAGCGCGTCCAGACCGGCCTCGAGGTTCGTCCAGCTCGCGAGCGGGCGGGTGCTCAGCGTGGCGGGATGGTTCTCCAGCACCAGCGTATGTCCCGGTGCGCCGAAACGTCGCGCCATGAGGGTGTCGAGATATTCCGCCTCGTTGCGGAAGACATCCTCCGAGCCGTCCGCCGCGAAGGCGAGGGCGTAGACGTTCGTCTTCCCCGGGGTGCGCGGCGCGAGCTTCGCGACGGCGCGGCGCATCGCCTCCGGCTGCGCGGTGAACACCTGCTCGGGCGTCGGGGCGTCGGTAGGCCAGGTGTCGAGGGCGGCCTCGTCGGCGACGCCTTCGTCCGCCGGCGCGACCGTGGCCGCCGAGGCGGGTGCGGCAGTGGCGACGGCCGCCGGCGCGGCCAGCGGTTCACGCCTCGCGGTCAGCGGTTCCGGGCCGAACCGCAGGACGCCGATCGTGAGCAGGACGCCCGCGGCGAACGCCGTCAGCGTCGCGATCGCGGTGCGCCGGCGGGGATCAAGGTGCGATGGCATCGAAATCCGCCACGGCGGGGTGACCGTCTTCGATGACCGGCTGCGGCGGGCGGATGAGCTGCGTGGTGCGCATGCCGGCCGCGCGGGCGGCGTCGAGTTCTTCGCGGATGTCGGAGAGGAAGAGGATCTGCGCGGGCGGCAATCCGATCGCCTCGGCGATGCGGGCATACGACTGCGTTTCGCGCTTGTGGCCGGTCTGCGTGTCGAAATAGCCGGAGAACAGCGGGGTGAGGTCGCCGCTCTCGCTGAAACCGAACAGCAGCTTCTGCGCGGGCACGGAGCCGGACGAATACACGTACAGCGACAGGCCGCGCGCGTGCCAGGCCTTCAGCCGCGCCGCCACTTCCGGGTACATGTGCGAGACGTACGCGCCGGCCTCGTAACCTTCACGCCAGATCATGCCCTGCAGGGCCTTGAGCGCCGTCGACTTGCGATCTTCGTCGATCCAGCGGATCAGCAGGTCGATGACTTCCGTGCGGGTCGCCTCGACGATCCCGGCTTCCTTCGCGGCTTCATGCAGCCAGTGCTGGACCTCGGGTTCGCCCGCATGGGTTTCGACGAACGCCGGCAGGTGCTTCCGGGCGTAGGGAAAGAGAACGTCCTTGACGAAATCGATCGAGCTGGTGGTGCCCTCGATGTCGGTGAGGATGGCGCGGATATCGGACATGCGGGGGGAGACCTGCGGATCGGGGAGATCCGCAGGATAAACGACGGGGACCGCTTACGAAACGGTCGCCGCCGAGGCGTGCGGGTTCATGCGCGGAAACTGCTCGGCGATGTCCGTGCCCGTGAAGTTCGCGACCCAGCCTTCGGTGTTCGTGAAGAGGCGGATCGCGACGAAATAGGGCGATTCGCTCATGTCGAACCAGTGCGGCGTGCCGTCGGGAACGCCGATGAGATCGCCCTTTTCGCACAGCACCTCGTAGACCTTGCCATCGATGTGCAGCGTGAACTGGCCCGCGCCGGCGACGAAGAAGCGGACCTCGTCCTCGCTGTGCGTGTGCTCGTTCAGGAACTTCTGGCGGAACGCCGCGCGGTCCGGGTGATCCGGTTTGAGGCTGATCACGTCCACGGACTGGTAGCCGTTTTCCGCCATCAGGCGGTCGATGTCCGCGCGGTACGCGGCGATGACCTCGTCCTGGCTCGCGCCGGGCGCGATCGGCTGGTTGGCCTCCCACTGCTCGAAACGCACGCCGACCGCGTTCAGCGCCTCGGCGATGGCGGCGTGGTCGTCGAGAACGGCGAGCGGGGTGTCGCTCCGGGTGTCGTCGTAGATACGCAGACGGCTCATGGGGAAAGCCTCCTCAGGTCGAGTTCGCAGCCCAGCAGGAACTCCAGGGCCTCGAGATGGCGCCGGGTCTCGGCCATGTCGCGGCCCCAGGTGTAGATTCCATGCCCGTCGATCAGATACGCGTAAAGCGGCTTGCCGGAGTCGATCCAGGCGTCCACCTGCGCTTCCAGCTCGGGCATGTGCTGGGTGTTCGGAAATACGGGGATGTCGAGCACGCTTTCGTGCGTTGTGTAGCCGGAGATGGCCTTTTGCAACTCCCAGCCTTCGAGGTGCACGCGCCCCGCGGCGGCGAAGAGGCGCGAAGCGACGCTCTGCGTGCGCGAATGCGTGTGCAGCACGACGTTGGCATCCGGGAAGCGGCGGTACACCTGCGTGTGCAGCCCGGTCTCGGCCGACGGCCGGTGGCTGGAACCGACCGCCTTGCCGTCCATGTCGATCAGCATGATGTCGTCGCGTCCCAGCCGCCCCTTGTCGCGCCCGGAGATCGTGATCGCGGCATGGTCCGCGTCGATCCGCATCGAGAAGTTGCTGCTGGTCGCGGGCGTCCAGCCGAACGCCGCGAGTTCGCGCGCGGCCTCCGCGATGGCGTCGGCACGCTCGGCCATCAGTTCGGCGGAAACGGGAAGAGAGGTATTCGACATGGGGATTTGGACGTCCAAACAGGCGGCGATCATACCATGCGGCCACGGATGGCCCGGAACTGTCTAATGCGAACCATTTGCTTTTCGCAGATGGCGGTAGGATGACTTCTTTCGCCGGCCGATCCCCGCCCGGCACGACCATCGACGGAGGTTGTACCCATGTCGCAGCACGATCCGAACATCGAGGCCCGGCGCCGATTCCTCAAGGTCGCCGCGGGCGGCGCGACCGCCGCCGCGGTCCTCGGGACCGTGGGCCTGGCCCGTGCCCAGGACCTGCCGCACCTCTCCCCGAGCGACCCGACGGCGTCGGCGCTCAAGTACACCGAGGCCGCCACGGGCGGTCCCGGCCGCAAGCCGGGCGACAAGTGCGCCAATTGTAACTTCTTCAAGGGCGCCGCGACGGCGGCCTGGGGTCCGTGCGACCTGTTCCCGGGCAAGGCCGTGGCGGGGCCGGGCTGGTGCGTGTCCCACACGCCCAAGGCCTGATAGCCGGGTCGGGACACCCCCCGGAAACGAAAAAGGCCAGCCGCGAGGCTGGCCTTTTTCATGTCCGGGCAGAAAATGCAGCCCAAGCGCGCCAGGCCGAGGAGCTGACCCGCCTGACGCGCCGGGCGGCAATCCGGGGCCCACTGCCAAGTGATTTACCCGCGGACTGGGGATCATACTCCCCTCCACGGGCGCCCGGCCAATGGCAGTTAAATGACAACGAAGATTTAACACATTGTCATTGTGAATCAGGGGGTTAGCGGAGAAACCTCCAGCCCGGTCGAACCTCCGGCCGCTCGGGTGCGCGCGGCCTCAGCGGCCCTGCCGCAGACGGCTGTGACGGTAGCCGTAGGCGAGGTAGATCAGGATGCCGAGCACCGTCCAGACGGCCATCAGGACCCAGTTACGCACGCCCATCGACGTCAGCAGCGCGATGCAGCTGAGGATGCCGAGGATGCAGGTGACGGGGGCGACGGGCACGCGGAACGTGCGCGGAAGATCCGGTGCCGTGCGGCGCAGGATCATCACGCCGGCGCACACCGCGCAGAACGCGACGAGCGTACCCATCGAGGTGAGGTCGCCGAGCACGTTGAGCGGAAACACGGCGGCGAGCGCGGCGATGCCGACGCCGGTGATCACGGTATTGATGTGCGGCGTGCGGTGCTTCGGGTGGATCGTGGTGAACACCTTGGGCATGAGGCCGTCGCGCGCCATGATCATGAAGATGCGCGGCTGCGCGATGATCATGACCAGCACGACCGAGGAGAGGCCGATCAGCGCGCCGACTTCGACGATGCCGCGCAGCCAGCCGAGTTCCGGATGCTGGCGGATGGCGGTGACGACCGGCTCCGACGTGCCGAGCTGGTCGAACGGAACGAGGCCCGTCAGCACCGCCGCCATGGCGATGTAGAGCACGGTGCAGATGGCCAGCGAGGCGAGCGTGCCGATGGGCATGTCGCGCTGCGGGTTCTTGGATTCCTGCGCGGCCGTGGAGGTCGCCTCGAAGCCGATATAGGCGAAGAACACCATCGACGCCCCACGCAGGATGCCCGACCAGCCGTACTTGTCGCCGCCCTGGTTCGCGGGGATGAACGGGTGCCAGTTCGCGGTGTCGATGTGGCTCGCGCCGACCACGATGACGAGGACGATCAGCGCGGTCTTCAGCAGCACCATCGCCATGTTGATGCCGGTCGATTCCTTGATGCCGACGTAGCAGACCCAGGTCAGCGCCAGGGTGATGCCGACCGCCGGGAGGTTGAACAGCGCACCGGTGGCCACGAGGTGGCCGTCGACGAAGTCGACGGGCGCGTTGGTCAGCGCCGGCGGTATGTGGATGCCGACGTGGTCGAGCAGGCTGACGAAGTAGCCTGTCCAGCTGACGGCGACGGCCGATGCCGACACGCCGTATTCGAGGATGAGGTTCCAGCCGATGAACCACGCGGCGCCTTCGCCGAGCGTGGCGTATGCGTACGAGTACGCACTGCCGGAGATCGGGATCATCGACGCGAACTCCGCGTAGCACAGCGCCGTGAACAGGCTGCAGATAGCCGCGAGGATGAACGAGATGATGATGGCGGGACCGGCGTGTTCCGCCGCCGCCACGCCCGTGATGACGAAGATGCCGCCGCCGATGACCGCGCCGATGCCCAGCGCCGTCAGACCCCACGGGCCGAGGGTGCGGCGCAGGGCCGGGCCGTGCGCGTCGTCGGGTTCGGCCTGGGGTGCTTTCTTGGCGAGTAACTGCTGGAGCATGGACTGCCTGGGCGTCGTAATGTCGTGGATAAGGATAGCTTCAAAGCGAAGGGCCGGCGGTGTGCCGCCGGCCCTTCGCGTGGAGCGGGTTCGATCAGCCGAGCGACTTGCGCAGTTTGCTGTGCGCGTAGCCGTAGCCGAAGTAGATGGCCTGGCCGATGACGATCCAGCCCACCATCAGGCGCCAGTGCTCTTCGAACGCCTGCCAGAACAGGTAGACGCAGGCCAGGGCGCCGGCGATGCAGATCGGCCACACGAACGGCACGCGGAAGCTGCGCTGCAGGTCCGGACGCGTGTAGCGCAGGATCAGCACGCCCACGCAGACCGTGGCGAACGCGAGCAGGGTGCCCATCGAGACGAGTTCGCCGAGCACGCTCACGGGGAACAGGCCGGCCATGGCGGCCGCGGCGACGCCGACGATGATCGTGCCGATGTAGGGCGTGCGGTGCTTCGGATGGATCTTCGCCATCGTCTGCGGCAGCAGGCCGTCCTTCGCCATCGAGAAGAAGATGCGCGGCAGGCCCATGAGCATCACGAGGATCACCGACGAGAGGCCCGTGATCGCGCCGAGGACGACGATCGCCTTCAGCCAGGACAGGTGCGGGTACAGGCCCAGCGCGGTGGCGACCGGCTCGGGCGTGTTCAGCATGCGGAACGGCGCGATGCCCGTGAGGACCAGCGCGACGGCGATGTACAGCACGGTGCAGATGGCCAGCGAGCCGAGGATGCCGATGGGCATGTCGCGCTGCGGATTCTTCGCTTCGCCCGCGGCGGTCGACACGGCGTCGAAGCCGACGTAGGAGAAGAACACGATGGTCGCGGCGCGGAAGATGCCGCCCCAGCCGAACGTGCCCGGGCCCTCGGCTTCCGGAATGAACGGATGCCAGTTGGCCGGGTTGATCACCTGGATCGCGAAGGCGAGAAAGAGCAGGATCACGGTGACCTTGATCGCCACGATGATCGAGTTGACGAACGCCGACTGCGTGATGCCGACGTAGCACAGGCCGGACAGCGCGGCGATGATCACGACCGCCGGCAGGTTGATCAGCGTGCCGGTGGCCTGGATGTGACCTTCGACGAACTGGAACGGCGCCGACGAAAGCGTGGCGGGTAGGGCGATGTTCGTGCCGGCCATCTGGCCGATGAGGCCGAGCAGCTCGTTGAAGTAACCCGACCAGCCGGCGGCGACCGTAGCCGCGGCGAACAGGTATTCGAGCACGAGGTTCCAGCCGACGAACCAGGCGACGTACTCGCCGAGCGTGGCATAGGAATAGGAGTAGGCGCTGCCGGAGACGGGAAGCATCGCCGCGAACTCGGCGTAGCAGAGGCCGGCGAGGGCGCAGGCGAAGCCCGCGATGAGGAAGCTGATGACCAGCGCGGGGCCGGCGTGCAGCGCGGCCGCCTGGCCGGTGATGACGAAGATGCCCGCACCGATCACGGCGCCAACGCCGAGCAGGATCAGGTGCTTCGCGGTGAGGACGCGCTTGAGTTCGCCTCCGTGCGCGCCGGTGTCGATGTGTTCACCAGCATCGACGTGCGGCGCGGCCTCGATGGGATGCGTCGCGAACAGGTGTTTCAACATGTGTCTCCCCTACTGCCGGAATGTAGCCTTTTATTGTTGGGACCGCCGCGTGAGCCACGGTGCGCACGCCGCTGCCCGGAAGCGCTGGCACGGCACCATAGCCCAGCGGGGCAAGGCCGTACAAGCTGCGATGCGAGGCGTTCCAATGCCTTGCATGCGAGCGGTGCGGGTGTCGACCATGACTTGCGGCGGTTGTGCATGCGTCGCCTGAATGCTCAGAAGACCATGTTCAGCGCGACCTGTGGCGCGACGTAATCGGCGGTGTTGCGACCGGCGACCGTGAACTGGACGCCGCCGATCAGGCCGACCGTCGGGCTGAAGTGATATTCCACGGCGGGCGCGAGACTGAACTCCTGGCTCGGCGCGAGGCGGCGCGCCGTGCGCGGGCCTTCCGCGGTGGCGCCCACCACGTCGACGGCGCCCGATCGGTTCCATATCGCCTCGCCCACGAGCACCCAGCGAGGGTCGAGCACGTACTCGGCGGCGACCGACGCGTTCCATGCCTGGCCGAGGCGCGCATAGCCGCGAAACCCGCGGGACGTGCCATAGACGCTGCCGTCGCGCACGTTGATGCGGCCGGGCGACGGACTCCAGGCCAGCTGCGCGCGCCAGCGCAGGGCGTGACCGTCGTCCAGCCAGTGGAGCTGCTGCGCGCCGAATGCCAGCGTCGTGCGCATCGCGCCGTTGCCCGTGCCGTTGAGCGGATTGGTGTCGAGGTGGTGGTACGCGCCCGTGGGCAGGCGCTGGGCGGCCGCGATCGCGAGAACGAGACCGCCACCGTCGGCATCCGGTGCGCGCAGGCGCTGCTGGAAGCGCACGGAGGTGTCGCCCATCCGCATTCCGTCGGTGTGCAGGCCATCGCCGGACGTGCGCGACGCGTTGAGCGTGAGCTGGACGAAGCTCGTGTCCGTCAGCGCGTAGGACATGGGCACGGCGAGCTGCCACTGACGGACGGTCGGGTCGCGCTCCTTGCGATCGCCGGCGTTGGTGTAGCTGCCACGCGTATTGGTATGGATAAGGTATGGCTCGATGTTCACCATGCCGGCGGGCATCGAATTGACGGCCGGTGTGACGAGGGGGCCGGTGAAGTTGGCCTCGCGGTCCGCCGCGATGGCGGGGCAGGTGGCCAGGAGTGCGAGGGTGGCACCGAACGACTTCAGATTCTGCGACATGCGCGTTTCCTTGCGTTACGCAGCGCGACGCTGCGGACGGCGGAGCGCGTCGTGCGCCCCGGAACCATCGTAGGCAAGCCGCGCCCGCGTCCGACATCGGAACAGTCCTAAAATGACCTGCGAAAATGACTAGTCCCTTGAAGGTGATTTCCGATGGATCCGACCAGACAGCCCCTTGCCGATGCCCTCGCGTCCTACGCGGGGCGTTGGCCTGATGAAGAGGGAGTGGCCGAATTCGGCGCGTGGTTGCGCGAAGCGAAGCGTCCCTTCCATCGTGAGACGCGGGAGGGACACTTCACGGGTTCCGCCTGGCTCGTCAGCGCGGACGGGCAACGCGCGCTGCTGATGCTCCATCGCAAGCTGGGCCGATGGCTGCAGCCGGGCGGCCATGCCGACGGCGATACGGACCTGGCGGCCGTGGCGCTGCGTGAGGCGGAAGAGGAAACCGGATTGCGGGAGCTGGACGTGCTCCCGGACATCTTCGATGTCGACCGCCATGCGATCCCGGCGCGTGGTGACGAGCCCGAGCACTGGCATTACGACGTGCGGCACGTCGTCGTGGCGCGTGGCGGGGAAGCCTTCGTCCTCAACGAGGAGTCCCTCGAACTGGCCTGGCGGCCGGTCGCGGACATCGCGTCCGATCCGGCCTCCGACCCGTCGCTGCGCCGCATGGCCACCAAGTGGCTGGCCCTCCGCGACGCGGCGCTCGGCTGAGAGGCCGTTCGCCCGCAAGGGTCACTACCTTCGGGTGGCAGCCCGCTCGCGGGCGAAGGGTGCTCGCCTCAGTCGGCGTACTTCGCGGGCGCCGGGTGCACCGCGCCGCAGTTCCGGCAGGTGCGCGCGTCCAGCGAGCGATAGAACTTCTCGAACACGGGCGGGAAATCGCTTTCGATGCTTCCGAGCGGGAAGTACTCCTCGAACAGCTTCTGGTTGCAGACCTGGCAGAACCACATCAGGCCGTCTTTCTCGTCCGCGAGCCGACGCCGCTCGATCACGAGGCCGATCGAATCGGGCATGCGCTGCGGCGAATGCGGGACGCGGGGCGGCAGGTAGAACACTTCCCCCGCGCGGATCGGGATGTCGCGGGCCTGTCCCTCGTCCTGGACCTTCAGCACCATCTCGCCCTCGAGCTGGTAGAAGAACTCCGGACCCTCGTCGTAGTGATAGTCGGTGCGTGCGTTGGGGCCGCCGACGATCATCACGATGAAGTCGCCGTCGACGATGCACTTGTTGCCGACCGGCGGCTTGAGCAGGGCGCGGTTGTCGTCGATCCAGCGCTGGAGGTCGATGGGCGGAAGGAGGCTCATGGTCGGCGTTCGGTGGAAGATCGCCGCATGATACTCCCGGCGCCCCCGCCCGTCGGCGCGCTCGCGCGGGATCGCCGGTGCGATCGGCGCCCGCCGGGAATCGGCAGCGCGCCCCTGACGGCATCTTCCGCCGCGCGCCGCTCTGCCGTACAACGGTGGTTTTCCTGGCAGGAATCCGACCGCATGCCGTCGTGGTATCACGACCGAATCGCCGCACCGCCGTCGCGACCGCCGCCGCGGGGCCGTCGCGAGGCCGCGGTGGTGATCGTCGGCGGCGGCTTCGCGGGACTCAACACCGCGCTCGGCCTCGCCGCGCGCGGCGTACGCGACATCGTGCTGCTGGAGTCGAAGTACATCGGGTTCGGTGCGTCGGGCCGCAACGGCGGCTTCGTCTTCGCGGGCTACTCGCTCGGCGAGCGAGCCCTCCTGGAACGCGCCGGTCCCGATCGCGCCCGCGCGCTCTACGCGCGCACCGTGGACGCGGTGAACCTGATCCGCGAGCGGATCGCGGCCCTGTCGATCGATTGCGATGCCGTGGATGCCGGCGTCGTCTGGGCCAACTGGTTCCGCGACGCGAAGGTGCTGCGCTCGCGCCAGCAGCTGCTGGCCGAGCACTACGGCACCGAATGGCAGTGGATTCCCGAAGACGCGATGCATGAGTTCGTGCGGAGTCCGCGGTACCACGACGGCCTCTACGAACGGAACGCGCTGCACATCGATCCGCTGGCGTACGCGCGCGGACTCGCTTCAGCGGCGGAGCGGGTAGGCGTCGGCATCCACGAGGGCTCGCGCGTGCGCATGCTGGAGCGCAAGGGTCCCCGCTGGATCCTCCGCGTGGGCGACGCCGAGATCGAGACCCCGCAGGTCGTGCTGGCCTGCGGTGGCTACCTGGCGGGGCTCGATCGTTCCATCGACCGGGCGGTGTTGCCGATCGCCACGTACGTGATGGTCACGGAGCCGCTGGGCGACCGGCTGCGCGAGTGCCTGCGCACGCACGCCGCGATCTACGACACGCGCTTCGCCTTCGATTACTACCGCCCGCTGCCGGATACGCGCCTGCTCTGGGGCGGACGGATCTCGGTCCGCGATCGCTCGCCCCGCGCGGTGCAGCGGCTGCTCAGGCGGGACATGGCGCGTGTCTTTCCGTCGTTGAAGGAGGCGCGCATCGAACAGGCCTGGTCGGGCCTGATGAGCTATGCGCGGCACGAGATGCCCCAGGTGGGTACGCACGGCAACGGACTCTGGTACGCGCAGGCGTTCGGAGGCCACGGCCTGGCGCCCACGTGCGCGGCGGGCGAGGCGCTGGCCGACGCCATCGCCGCGGGAGAGACGCGCCTCGACGCGTACGAGGCCTTCGGCCTCGAGCCGGTGCATCGTCCGTTCGGTTATCTTGCCGCGCAGGGCACGTACTGGAAATACGAACTGGGCGACTGGTTCAAGTCACGACTGGAAGGATGAGATGAGCGAAGAGATCAGCTGGGCCGACTTCGAAAAGGTGATGCTCGTCGCGGGCACGATCGTGCGCGCCGAGGTCTTCCCCGAGGCGCGTCGGCCCGCGTACAAGATCTGGGCGGACTTCGGGCCGCATGGCGAGAAGAAGACCAGCGCGCAGATCGCGAACATCTACCAGCCGCAAGAACTGGTCGGCCGGCAGATCGTCGGCGTGATCAATTTCCCGGAGAAGCAGATCGGTCCGTTCCGCTCGCAATTCCTGCTCACCGGATTCCACACCGACGACGGCGTGGTGATCACGACCACCGAGCGGCCGGTGCCGAACGGGGCGCGGCTGGCTTAGTCGTGTCCCGTGGCGGGTGAGGCGACTCAGCGCGCGACGCGATCCATCCAGACGACGATGCCCTGCGCGTTGAGGCGGATATCGATCTTCAGTAGTTTGAGAATCGCCTCCGTGCCCAGCGCGACACCGTGCTTCCGGGCGCGGGCGACGTACAGTTCCGCGAACGCCTCGGCGATGCGATCCTCCCGGTCCGCCGCGCCGGCGTGACGCCGGGCGATCGCGACCATGGCGTCGATCTGCTCGTGCAGGTCGTTCGCGAGGCGCTTGACGTCGGTCACGCGGTCGTAGTGCGTGAGGTACATGGCCTCCGGCTCGTAGCGCATCATGCGCTCGATGGACGCATGCGCCTCGTCGGGATCGAACTGCACGGGCGACGTGGTCGGGATGATGAACGCCCCGGCCGCCGTGTCGAGTTCGCGATAGGACAGGCCGAAGATGTCGCCGGTGAAGAAGGCGTTCGCGCGTTCGTCGTGGATCGCGATGTGGTGCTTCGCGTGCCCGGGCGTGTCGAGGCAGAGCAGGGCGCGTCCGGCCAGGTCGACGACGAAGCCATCGGTCGCTTCGATCACGCGATCCTTCGCCACCGGCACGATCTCACCGTAGTCGCGGCGCACCACGTCCTCGCCGTAGACCGCCGAGGCGCCCGCGATCAGCACCGAGGGATCGATCATGTGGCGCGCGCCGCGCGGATGCACGGCCAGCATGGCATGGGGCAGGTGGCGCATCAGTTCGCCCGCGCCGCCGGCGTGGTCGAGATGCACGTGGGTGAGGATCACCCAGTCGATGTCTTTCGGTTCGAGGTCGGCGGCGGCGATCGCGTCGAGGAACCGCGGCAGGGCCTGCGCCGTGCCGCTGTCGATGAAGGCGCCGCGCCCGCGTTCCACGACGAGGTAGGCGGCGTCGAAGTTCGGCCGGCCGAAGCCGGTATCGATGGTGTGGATGCCGTGCATGGAGCGAGCGTAAACCCGTGGCCCTCGTCTTACCATCGCTCATGCAGCGGTGCCCGCTGGCGCGGATCGCCGATGCGATCGGCTCCCACCCTTCGGCCTGAAGCCAGGCGCTGAATCCGAAGGGTGGGAGCCGATCGTATCGGCGATGGGTTTCGCGTCAGAGCGCCTCGAACACGCCCGCGGCGCCCATGCCCGTGCCGATGCACATGGTCACCATGCCGTACTTCTGCTTGCGGCGACGCAGGCCGTGGATCAGTGTCGCGGCGCGGATGGCGCCCGTGGCGCCGAGGGGGTGGCCCAGGGCGATGGCGCCGCCCAGCGGGTTCACCTTCGACGGATCGAGGCCGAGGTCGCGGATCACGGCCAGGGCCTGGGCCGCGAAGGCCTCGTTCAGCTCGATCCAGTCCAGCTGGTCCTGCGTGATGCCGGTCTGCTTGAGCGCCTTGGGAATCGCTTCCTTCGGGCCGATGCCCATGATCTCCGGCGCGACGCCGGCCACCGAGAAGCCCACGAACCGCGCGAGCGGGGTCAGGCCGTAGTCCTTGATGGCCTTCTCGCTGGCGATGAGCAGGGCACCCGCGCCGTCCGACATCTGCGAGGAGTTGCCGGCCGTGACCGAGCCGCCGAACTGGCCGTTGCGGAACACGGGGCGGAGCTTGCCGAGCACCTCGAGCGAGGTGTCCTGACGCGGGCCCTCGTCGGTGTCGATGACGCGGCGGTCCTCGCGGACGCTGTGGTTCTTGAGATCAGGGTAGCGGTCGTCGAGCTGGAACGGCGTGATCTCGTCCTTGAACTCGCCCGCGGCGATGGCCGCGATGGCGCGCTGGTGCGACTGCAGCGCGAAGGCGTCCTGGTCCTCGCGGCTGACCTTCCAGCGCTCGGCCACTTTCTCGGCCGTGATGCCCATGCCGAAGGCGATGGCGCGGTTCTCGTCGTTCTCGAAGATCGCCGGGTTCATGGCGACCTTGTGGCCCATCATCGGCACCATGCTCATCGACTCGGTACCGCCGGCGAGCATGAGGTCGGCCTCGCCCAGGCGAATGCGGTCGGCGGCCATCGCGATGGCCTGCACGCCCGACGAGCAGAAGCGGTTGATGGTGACGCCCGGGACCTGTTCCGGCAGACCGGCCAGCAGCACGCCGATGCGCGCGACGTTCATGCCCTGCTCGGCTTCCGGCATCGCGCAGCCGATGACGGCGTCCGCGATGAGCGACGGGTCGATGCCCGGCGCCTGCTCGATCACGCTGCGGATGACATGGGCGAGGAGGTCGTCGGGACGGGTGTTGCGGAATACGCCGCGCGGCGCCTTGCCGACCGGCGTGCGGGTGGCGGCGACGATGTAGGCGTCTTGCACTTGCTTGCTCATGGATGGTTCCTCAATGGGGGAAGTCGTGGTGCGTCAGAGCGCGTGGCGCGTCAGTTACGCAACGGCTTCCCCGTCGTCATCGTGTGGGCGATACGGGCCTGGGTCTTTTCGGTCTGCGCCAGTTCCACGAAGTGGCGGCGTTCCAGCGCGAGCAGCCACGCCTCGTCCACCAGCGAACCGCGCTCGATCTTTCCGCCCGAGAGGGCGTCGGCGATGCGGCTGGCGATCTCGATGTCGTGCGGCGAGGCGAAATAGCCCTCGGCCAGGTTCGCCAGCGACGCCTTGAACGTGGCGGTGGACACGTCGCCCGCCGCCGGGATGGCACGGGCCGGCAGCGGCGGACGGTAGCCCGACTCGGCCATGGCGCGCGCCTGCGCCTTGGCGACGTGCAGGACCTCGTAGCTGTTGAAGACCACGACGTCGTCCTTGCGCAGCAGGCCGAGCGACTTCGCCTCGAGGGCGCTGGCCGACACCTTCGCCATCGCGACGGTCTCGAACACCTTCTTCAGCGATTCGAACGGGTCGGCCGGGTTCTCCTGCGCGGCGCGGACCGCCAGTTCCTTCAGGCCACCGCCGGCGGGCAGCAGGCCCACGCCGGCTTCGACCAGGCCGATGTAGCTCTCGAGCGCCGCGACGGTACGCGCCGCGTGCATCTGGAACTCGCAGCCGCCGCCGAGCGCGAGCCCGCGCACGGCCGCGACGACCGGAACCAGCGAATACTTGATCCGCATGCTGGTCGCCTGGAAGTTGGCCACCATGGCTTCGAACTGTGCGAGCTTGCCTTCCTTGAGCAGGCCGAGCGCGCCCTTGAGGTCGGCGCCGGCCGAGAAGGGCTCGGACGGCTGCCACAGCACCACGCCGCGGAACTGCTGCTCGGCCAGGCCGATCGCGTGCTGGATGCCGTCGAGCACGTGGTCGTTGACCGTGTGCATCTTGGTCTTGAACGAGATGACGCCGATGTCGTCGCCCGAGGTCCACAGGCGCACGCCGTCGTTTTCCCAGACCGTGCTGCCCTTGTCGAACGTCTCGCCCAGGATCGGATCGGGGAACGCCTGGCGGGCGTAGACCGGGTGGGCCGAGCGCGGCTTTTCGGCCTTCGCGCTGGCGGAATACGAGCCGGTCTTGCCGTGCACGCCGGTGCGGCCGTCCGTGACCCAGGCCGGCAGGGGCGCGCTGCTCATGGCCTTGCCCGCGGCGATGTCCTCGGCGATCCATCCGGCGATCTGCTGCCAGCCGGCCGACTGCCAGATCTCGAACGGACCGAGTTTCCAGCCGTAGCCCCAGCGAATGGCGAAGTCGACGTCGCGGGCGGTATCGGCGATGTCGGCCAGGTGATAGGCGGTGTAGTGGAAGAGGTCGCGGAACACCGCCCAGAGGAACTGCGCCTGCGGGTCGGACGAGGCGCGCAGTTTCGCGAACTTCTCGGCCGGGTCCTTGATGGCGAGGATGGCGGACACCTCGTCGGAGGCCTTTTGCTCGGAGACGCGGTAGTCCTGCTTCTGCAGGTCGAGCACCACGATGTCCTTGCCGGCCTTGCGATAGACGCCCGCGCCGGTCTTCTGGCCCAGCGCACCCTTCTCGATGAGGGCCTTGAGCCACGCCGGAGGCTGGAAGAACGCGTGCCACGGGTCGTCGGGCAGGGTGTCGCTCATGGTCTTGACCACGTGCGCCAGGGTGTCGAGGCCAACGACGTCCGCGGTGCGGAACGTGGCGCTCTTCGGACGGCCGATGGCCGGGCCGGTCAGCGCGTCGACGGTGTCGAAGCCGAGGCCGAACTGCTCGGTGTGGTGCATGGTGGACAGCATCGAGAACACGCCGATGCGGTTGCCGATGAAGTTCGGGGTGTCCTTCGCGTACACCACGCCCTTGCCGAGCGTGGTGGTCAGGAACGCCTCGAGGCCTTCCAGCACGGTCGCGTCGGTCAGCTTCGTCGGGATCAGCTCGACGAGATGCATGTAACGCGGCGGGTTGAAGAAGTGCACGCCCGTGAAGCGGTGGCGCAGCGCTTCCGGAAGGGCTTCGGCCAGGCCGTTGATCGACAGGCCCGACGTGTTGCTCGCGAGCACGGCCGTCTTAGAGACGTGCGGGGCGATCTTCGTGTAGAGGTCGAGCTTCCAGTCCATCCGTTCGGCGATCGCCTCGATGACGAGATCGACGTCGGCGAGCTGGGCGAGGTCGTCCTCGTAGTTCGCCGGAATGATCGCGGCGCCGAGGCTCTTCTCGGCGAGCGGAGCCGGGGAGAGCTTGGCCAGGTTGGCGATCGCCTTGAGGGCGATGCCGCTCTTCGGACCTTCCTTCGCGGGCAGGTCGAACAGCACGGTTTCGACGTTGGCGTTCGTCAGGTGCGCGGCAATCTGCGCGCCCATGACGCCGGCGCCGAGTACCGCGGCCTTGCGAATGCGTAACGGTGTTGCGGTCATGGTGATCTCCGGGGTGCTCAAGGATCGCCTCGGTCAGCGGGTGGCCGTGGCGTTCGAAACGGAAGGGGCGCGCAGGCCGGCGGCGGCGAAGCGGATGAGCTGCTCGGCGGCGGTCTCGCGGTGGTCGCGCTCGGCGACGTCGGTCTTGCGCTGGATGATGCCGAAGTCGGCCATCGCGTAGGTCAGGGCGCCGGTGACGATGTCCAGGCGCCAGTAGATGTCTTCCTTGCCCAGGCCCGGGAGCAGCCGGCCGAACTCGGCGGCGAACTGGCGCAGGATGTGGCCGTAGTTGTCGGACAGGAAGCGGCGGAGGGTCTCGTTGTGCTCGGCGTAGGCGCGGGCGAGCACGCGGACGAACGCGGCGCCACCGCCGTCGTTGCGCGACAGGTCGAGCGCGGGACGGATATAGGCGTCGAGGACGTCCTCGAGGCGGGTCGTCTCCAGCCCGGCGACCTTGCCCAGCGCGGCCAGGCGGCGGCTGTTGAGTTCGTCGAGACGGCGGCGGAAGACCTCCTCGATCAGCTTGTCCTTGGATCCGAAGTGATAGTTCACCGCCGCGAGGTTGACCCGGGCCGCCGCGGTCACCTGACGGAGGGACGCGCCGGCGAAGCCGTGGGTGGCGAAGAGTGTCTCAGCGGCGCCGAGAATGCGCTCTTTCGTGGTGCGTTCGCGGGAAGCGTAGGGTGCACTCGTCATATCGGCGGACTCGGCTGGCGGACAGTTTGAATCAAACGATCGTTTGAGAGTACGCCCGCCAGCCCACGGTGGTCAATCTGCGACCGCACATGCCTGCAAACGGCTTGCGATTGAGCTAGAATCTGTCAAGATTTCGTGCGCTAAGTCAGTCATTCCGGACGGCTTTGGCCGCAAACTTCCATCAGGGTCCCCATGGGGCCCTGTCAGCACTTCTTGTCTTTCCTTGTCTTCACTTTCCCGGAGCACCCGTATGGCGCTGGAGCGCACCCTTTCGATCATCAAGCCGGACGCCGTCAAGAAGAACGTCATCGGTGAAATCCTTGCCCGCTTCGAGAAGGCCGGCCTCAAGATCGTCGCCGCCAAGATGAAGCAGCTGACCCGCGAAGAGGCCGAAGGCTTCTACGCCGTGCACAAGGACCGTCCGTTCTTCGGCGCGCTCGTCGAGTTCATGATCTCCGGCCCGGTGATGATCCAGGCGCTGGAAGGCGAGGGCGCGGTGCTCAAGAACCGCGACCTCATGGGTGCCACCAACCCGAAGGAAGCCGCCGCCGGCACCATCCGCGCCGACTTCGCCGAGTCGATCGACGCCAACGCCGTCCACGGCTCGGATTCGCTCGAGAACGCCGCGATCGAGATCAAGTACTTCTTCAACGACTCGGAAGTCGTTTCCCACTGAGAACCGCCGTGAACACGCCCGCCGAAAAGGTCAACCTGCTCGACTTCGACCGCAAGGGTCTGCGCGATTTCTTCGCCCAGATCGGCGAGAAGCCGTACCGTGCCGAGCAGGTCATGAAGTGGATCTACCACCGTCTCGAAAGCGATTTCGGGAAGATGACCGACGTCGGCAAGGCGCTTCGCGAGAAGCTCGACGCCACTTGCTATATCGGGCCGCCGAAGACCGTGTTCGAAAAGGGCGCGGTCGACGGCACCCACAAGTGGCTGCTGGGCATGGATGGCGGTAACGCCATCGAGACGGTCTACATCCCGGAGCCGACCCGCGGCACGCTCTGCGTGTCGTCGCAGGTCGGCTGCGCCCTGAACTGCCAGTTCTGCTCCACGGCGACCCAGGGGTTCTCCCGCAACCTGTCCACCGCCGAGATCATCGGCCAGGTCTGGGTGGCGGCCAAACATCTCGGCAACGTGCCGCACCAGCAGCGCCGCATCACCAACGTGGTGATGATGGGCATGGGCGAGCCGCTGCTGAACTTCGACAACGTGGTCAAGGCCATGAGCCTGATGCGCGACGACCTCGGCTTCGGCCTGGCGAGCAAGCGCGTCACGCTGTCCACGGCGGGCCTCGTGCCGATGATCGACCGCCTCTCGGCGGAGAGCGACGTCTCGCTCGCGGTGTCGCTGCACGCTGCGAACGACGAGCTGCGCACCGAGCTGGTTCCGCTGAACAAGCGCTACCCGCTGGCCGAGCTGATGGGTGCGTGCGAGCGCTACATCCAGCGCGCGCCGCGTACGTCCATCACGTTCGAGTACACGCTCATGAAGGGCGTCAACGACCAGCCGGAACATGCGCGCCAGCTGATCAAGTTCATGCGCCGGCTGCCCGGCGCGAACAAGGTCAACCTGATCCCGTTCAATCCGTTCGAGGGCGCGCGTTTCGAGCGCTCGGGCCAGGAAGCCATCCGTAACTTCCAGACGCAGTTGCTCAACGCCGGCGTGCTGACGATGCTCCGTCGCACCCGTGGCGACGACATCGACGCCGCCTGTGGCCAGCTCAAGGGGCAGGTGGTCGACCGTACCCGCCGGCAGGCGGAGTTCCGCAAGAAACTCGGAGAGGGAGTGGTGAATGCGGCTTGAGCGGTGGGGGATGCTGGCGGTGCTCGCCCTGGCGTGCACCGGCTGCGTGGGGGATGGTTCGGGGCTGAAGCCTTCGACCGCCGCGGAAGACCGCGCCAAGGGTGCGGAAGTACATACCGAGCTGGGCCAGCGTTACATGCAGAACGGCGACCTCAAGGGCGCCATGGAAAAACTTCAGAAGGCGCTCCAGTTCGACCCGAAATACGTTCCGGCGCAGACGGTGATCGCGGTGCTCTACGAGCGCATCAACGATCCGGTCAACGCCGAACTGCACTATCGCAAGGCCGTCGAGTACGATCCGAAGAAGGGTTCGGTGAACAACAATCTCGCTGTCTTCCTATGCAAGCAGCACCGTCCGGCGGAGGCGAAGGCCTTCTTCGACCGGGCGCTCGCGGATCCGTTCTACGAAACGCCCGATCTCGCGATGACGAATGCCGGCACCTGCCAGTTGCAGTCGCAGGATTACGCGTCGGCGGAGGATTATTTCCGGAAGGCGCTCGCGCGCAATCCGAATAACGCCGATGCCCTGTATCAGATGGCGCACGTGTTGTACCTTACGAACGATGCATTCCGGGCCCGCGCTTTCCTGCAGCGTTACGAAGCGGTGGGGGCACCGAGTCCGGATTCGCTGAAGCTCGGTCACGATATCGAGCTCCGTCTGGGCAACGGGGAGGGTGCCCAGGACTATGCAAAACGCCTGCGCGAAACGTTCCCGGATTCGGAACCCGCGCGCGCACTCGAAGTCGCCGCACGTCAATGACCCCAGTATCTTCGAATTCTTCCGGTCGGGATGGACGCGAGCAGGATTTGTTCGCCGGTCTCGAGCCGAATGCAGACAGGGAGAACGCCATGGATCCCCAGGTGGAAGCCAGCAGTGAAGAGGGGCGGGTACTGATCGATCTCGGCGGCCACACCGCCGGTTTCGGCGCACGCCTTCGCGCGGCCCGTGAGGCCCGCGGTTACACCATCGAGGCCTGCGGCCAGGCGTTGCGCCTGCCGACGCGCCTCCTTCGCCAGCTAGAGGCTGGCGAGTACGGCGGCATCGATTACCAGGTCTACCTCGCCGGTTACCTGACCAAGTACGGCACGCACCTGGGCATCGACGAGTCCGAGATCCAGGCCGAACTGGCGCGGCACACGCCCCGCCAGCCCGAACTCGTGGTTACCGGTGGTGTCTCGCATTCGCGCTACCTGTTCGAGCGCTACCTCACGGCCGCCACCTATGTGGTGCTGACCGCGGTGATCGTCGTGCCGATGGTCTGGCTCGGCGTGCGCGGCACGCTCGATCGCGACATGGCGCGCCTCGCGCCGCTGGATGCCGCGCCCGTGGCCCAGCAGGACGCGCCGGCACCGGCGAGCAGCAGCGCCGCGACCAGCGTCGCCAGCACCGAGAGCCGGCCGGCGCCGGTCCAGGAGCCGCGTCCCGAGGAGCAGCAGCCGCTGCTCGCCTCGATGGCGATGTTCCCGCCGCTCGATCATTCGGCGACGCGGACGCCGCTCGCGACGGCCGCCGCCGCACCCGAGGCCGCCGCCAGCGGCGCGGGTGCGCACAGCCTCAGCCTGAACCTCCCGGCCGCCAGCTGGGTGGAAGTGACCGCCGCGGACGGTTCGCGCCTCGAATACGGCATCCTGCCCGCCGGCACGCAGAAGTCGTACCGCAGCGACAGCCCGCTGGACGTCCGCATCGGGAACGCCTCGGCCGCGCAGGTGACCGTCGATGGCCAGCCCGTGCAGCTCGATGCGTTCCGCCGCGCCAACGTGGCCCGGTTCCGCGTCGACATCCGCGACGGCAAGGCGGCACCGGTCGCCTTCTGATCGCCGGCGCGCCGCGCGTTGCACCGCGCGGCGCCGCCCGGCCCCCGTCTTTTCGGGTATCCTTGCCTATTGATCCGCGCCGCCATCCCCGATGGCCGGCACGGGCTCGTTCCCACCTTGGTTTGCTGCGCGGAGCGCAGTGGGTGATTGCATGGCTTTCGACATTTACGACGACTACGAGCAGGGCGAACGCGTACAGCAGTGGCTGCGCAAGAATGGCGTTTCGATCGCCGTCGGTGTCGCTCTCGGGCTGGTGCTGATCTTCGGCTGGCAGCAGTGGAAGTCGCACCGCGCGGGCCACGAGCAGGCCGCCGCCGCCGAGTATTCGGCCCTGCAGCTCGCGGTCGCCCAGAGTCGTCAGAACGAGATCGACCTGCGCACCGATACCCTGATGAAGGACTACTCGGACACCGCCTGGTCGATCTTCGCCGCCGGCGAGCGCGCCCAGCGCAGCGTCCTGGCCGGGCAGGCGGACAAGGCCTCCGGCGACATCGAATGGGCCAAGGCCCATGCGAAGGACGAAACCCTCAAGGCCCTGGTCGAACTGAATGCCGCGCGCCTGCGCTTCGCGCAGGGCAAGCCGCAGGACACCATCGCGGCGCTCGACGCCATGCAGGGCAAGTCGTTCGTCGCGCTCTCGCAGGAACTCCGCGGCGACGCGCTGGTCAAGCTGGGACGCCCGGACGACGCACGCAAGGCCTATCAGGCGGCGATCGCCGCGATGGGCGACAGCGCACCGCAGCGCGGTGTGGTCCAAACCAAACTCGATGATCTGGCCGTGGCCGGGAAGCAGGGTGCATGAAACGTTTCGTGGCAATCGCGTTGACCTCTTCGCTGGCCGTCCTGGCCGGCTGCCATTCGTTCAAGAAGGAAAACGTCGAACCGCCGACCCCGCTCGACAAGAAATTCGAGCCGACGCTCAAGGTCGACCGTCTCTGGAAATCCAGCGTCGGTGACGGCGCCGCCGAGTCCGGCGTGCGCATGCGCCCAGCTGTGGCCGACGGCGTGCTCTACGCCGCCAGCACCGATGGCAAGATCCGCGCCTTCGACGCCAATACCGGCAAGACGCTCTGGTCGAAGAGCACGCGCCAGCACGGCTGGTTCGGCTGGGGCGACGCCAAGCGCGAGGACGCCCGCTTCTCGGGTGGCCCCGGCGTGGCCGGCGACCTCCTCGCCATCGGCACGCTCGACGGCCACGTCTACGGCATGAACGCGAAGGACGGCGAACGCCGCTGGGTCGCCGAGGTCTCGTCGGAGGTGATCACCGCGCCCGCCATCGTCGGCGAGTTCGTGGTCGTCCGCTGCAACGACGGGCGTGTCTACGGCATCGATGCGAAGACCGGCGAGCGTCGCTGGGTGTACGACCAGTCGCAGGTGCCGCTCCTCAGCCTGCGCGGCAACGGCCGCCTGCTCGTCGCCAACGGCGTCGTGTTCTTCGGCAGCGATGCCGGCAAGCTCGTCGCCGTGCGCCTCGACAACGGCGAGAAGCTCTGGGAGCAGACGCTCGCCAGCGGCGAAGGCCGCACCGAGATCGACCGTCTCGCGGATGCCGACGGCGCGCTCGTGCTCGACGGTACCTCGCTCTACGGCGCCGCCTACCATGGGCAGCTGACGTCGATCGACGGTCCGAGCGGTCGCCCGCTGTGGAACCATGCCTTCTCGACCTTCACGTCGCTCGACGTCCACGGCAACGCCATCTACGGTGCCGACGACCAGTCGCAGGTCTACGCGTTCGACAAGTCGAGCGGCGCCAGCATCTGGAAGCAGGACGCCCTGAAGTACCGTTGGGTCACGGGCCCGGCGGCCCAGGGCAACTACGCGGTGGTGGGCGATCTCGACGGCCACATCCACTGGCTCAACGCCAGCGACGGCAGCATCGCCGCGCGCGAGCGCCTGTCCAAGAAAGCCATTCGTGCCCAGCCCCTCGTGGTGGGTGACACCGTGTACGTCGAGGATGTCGAGGGCCACATCGGCGCCTACCGCATCCCGGCGAACTGATCCTCAGGAAAGATGTATCTCCCATGCTACCCGTCGTCGCCCTGGTCGGCCGCCCCAATGTCGGTAAGTCGACCCTCTTCAATGCGCTGACGCGTAGCAGGGACGCCCTCGTCGCCGATATGCCCGGCGTCACCCGCGACAGGCACTACGGTGTCTGTCGTCTCGGTCCGCGCCCCTTCGTGGTCGTGGACACCGGCGGTCTCTCCGGCAGCGACGAGGGGATCGAAGGCCTCACCGCGCAGCAGGTTCGTGCCGCGATCGCGGAAGCGAACCTGCTCGTCTTCGTGGTCGATGCCCGTGACGGCATCCTGCCGCTCGATGCCGCGATCCTCACCGAGCTCCGCCGTAGCGGCAAGCCCGTCATCGTCGTCGTCAACAAGACGGACGGCGTGGACGAGCTCGTCGCGCTGGGCGAGTTCAGCTCGTTCGGCGTGGCCGAGACGCTGCCGATGTCGGCCGCGCACAACCGTGGCGTCGACGTCCTCGTCGCCCGTGCGATCCCGCACCTTCCGGACGACACCGACGACGACCCGGCCCTTGAAGACCAGGGCATCCGGGTGGCCATCGTGGGTCGCCCGAACGCGGGCAAGTCGACGCTGATCAATCGCCTGCTCGGCGAGGATCGCCTCATCGTTTCCGATCTGGCGGGTACCACGCGCGATCCGATCCGGGTGCCACTCGAGCGCGACGGCCGGCGTTACACGCTGGTCGACACCGCCGGTGTCCGCCGTCGCTCGCGCGTCGAGGAAACCGTCGAGAAGTTCAGCGTAATCAAGACCTTGCAATCCATTGCTGCGTCGCAGGTGACGGTCGTGATGATCGACGCGCGTGAGAACCTGGCCGATCAGGACCTCACGCTCATCGGCCACGCCATCGAGGAAGGTCGCGCCCTCGTCATCGCCGTCAACAAGTGGGACGGCATGGACAGCTACCAGCGCGAGCAGACCCAGAAGGCACTGGAGCGCCGCCTGCAGTTCGCCGAGTGGGCGAAGACCGTCTTCATCTCGGCGCTGCATGGCTCGGGCCTGCGCGAGCTGATGAAGGCCGTCATCCGCGCCCACGCCGCTGCCACCAAGGAACTGACGTCGAGCGAGCTGACCCGGACGCTGGAGAAGGCGTACGAGGCCTACCAGCCGCCGTTGGTCCGCGGCCACGCGCCCAAGCTGCGCTACGCGCATCCGGGTGGCTCCAACCCGCCGACCATCGTGATCCACGGCAGCCGCACCAAGCACATCGCGCCAGCGTATCGTCGCTACCTGGAAGGCTTCTTCCGGAAGCGGTTCCGCCTGGAGGGCACGCCGGTGCGCATCGATTTCCGCGACGGCGAGAATCCGTTCGCCGGCAAGAAGAACGTCCTGACGGAAGGGCAGCAGCGCCGCCGCCAGCGCATGATCCGTAACGCGAAGCGACGCGAGAAGTAAGCGTCGCCCTCGTCGAGGAGCCTCGCATGACCGAACACCTCAACCGTGACCGCTGGCTGGCCGAGCTCCGGTCCCGCGTTCCGGAAGTGACCGCCACCGAGGCGCTCGCCCGGCAACTGGGTGGCGCGCTGCTGGTCGACGTGCGGGAGGACAACGAGCGCGCCACGGGTTCCCCGGCCGGCGCGCTCGGCCTGTCGCGCGGTTACCTCGAACTCCGCATCGAACAGTCCGAGCCGGACCGCGGGCGCGACGTGCTCCTGCTGTGCGGCAGCGGTCAGCGCTCGCTGCTCGCCGCCGACACGCTGCAACGCATGGGTTACCGCCGGGTGTCGTCGGTCGCCGGCGGCATGGGCGCATGGAAGGCGGCCGGGCTGCCGGTCACGACCGGCGTGCTCGACGGCGACGCCGCCGAGCGTTACGCGCGCCAGGTGCTGCTGCCGCAGGTCGGCGAAGCAGGGCAGGCGAAGCTCGCGGCGGCGCGCGTCGTCGTCATCGGCGCGGGCGGACTGGGCGCACCCGCCTTGCTCTACCTCGCCGCCGCGGGCGTCGGACACATCACGGTCGTCGACGACGATCGCGTCGAGCGATCCAACCTCCACCGTCAGGTGATCCACGCCGATCCGCGCGTGGGGATGGGCAAGGCCGAGTCCGCGCGTCTGACCTTGTCGGCCCTGAACCCGCGCGTGAAGGTGACGACCATCGTCGATCGCCTGCGCGCGGAAAATGTCGAAGAGCTCATCCGGGATCACGACGTGGTGATCGATGGTGCCGACAACTTCGCCACCCGCTATCTGCTGGCCGCCGCGACGCGGCGCCTCGGCATCCCCATGGTCTACGCCGCCATCGAGCGGTTCACGGGGCAGGCGAGCGTCTTCGATCCGCGACGCGACGATTCGCCGTGCTATCGCTGCCTCTTCCCCGAGCCGCCGTCGGCCGCCGACGCGCCGAACTGCAGCGAGGCAGGCGTGCTGGGCGTGCTTCCCGGCCTCGTCGGCATGGTGCAGGCGACCGAGGCGATGAAGCTGGTGCTCGGCCTCGGTCAGCCGCTGGTGGGGCGCTTGCTCACTTACGACGCCCTCGGCATGCGCTTTCGCGAACTGACCCTCCGCCGGGATCTGCATTGCCCCGGTTGCGGTCCGGACGCCCGGTTCGAGGGCTACGTCGACCTCGAGCGCATGTGTGCCGCGGCCGGTTGAGGGCGCTTGCGGAAGCCCTACGCGCCGGCGCTGATCAGGTCGCTTCTGACGACCGAGTGCATCGTCGCGTCGGCGGACGATCCCTTTACCACCAGTCGCTTACGTAACACTCCTTCGAATCTTCCTCCAAGTCGTTCAGCCGTCCTGCGGCTAGGCTCGTTGCCCACGGCGACCACGATCTCGAGGCGCTCGACCCGCACCCGGTCGAAGGCGAACCCGATCGCCAGGCGTCCGGCCCGCGTGGCGATGCCGCGCCCCTGTTCCGACTGGCGAACCCAGTAACCGAGGTTCGCGAACCGCTGCTCCTTGTTTCGCTGGTTGACGCCCATGCCGCCGAGAAGGCGATCGGTGCGCGCGTCCACGATCAGCATTTCGAAGCCGTCGGCCAGGAGCCAGTCGCGGCGGCACAGGTCGAGCCACCCCCGGGCGTCGTTCGCGTCGTAGCCGGCGTGGCACCAGTCCTGCCAGCGACCGACGGTGTCGACCGACTCGCGAACCGCCTCGGCGAGGGGAACCACGTCGTCGGCACGATGAGCGCGCAGCGAGACCACACCGTCGGTGAGGTCGGTCGGGTAGGGAAGCGTCTCGATGGTCATGCGTCCATTCTAGGCAGGCGTCGACGTCACCCGCACGAGGCTCGCGCCGCGGGATCGCCGATGCGATCGGCTCCCACCGGCATACCGCACGGTGCACCTACCGAAGGAGTGGGAGCCGATCGTATCGGCGATGGGTGCTCGCCGGATCGCGCGACACGCAGCCTGTCATCGGCACGCGCGATCGTCGATAATGCGGCGCTTTCCGCAGGGCGAATCCCATGACCGCACGCATCCTCGACGGCAAACGCATCGCCCAGGAACTGCTCGACCACATCGCGCGCCGCGTCGCCAAGCGCGTGAGCGAAGGGCGCCGCGCGCCGGGGCTCGCCGTCGTCCTCGTGGGCGAAGATCCGGCCTCCGCGGTCTACGTGCGCAACAAGCGCCGCGCCTGCCAGCAGGTGGGCTTCGAGTCGTTCGGCTACGACCTCCCGGCATCGACGACGCAGGACGAGCTCTTCGCGCTCATCGACACGCTCAACGCCGACCCGGCCGTGCACGGCATCCTCGTGCAGTCGCCGCTGCCCGCGCACATCGACGAGGAGGCGCTGGTCGACCGCATCGATCCCCTCAAGGACGTCGACGGCTTCCAGGCAGTCAACGTCGGGCGGCTCGCGCTGCGCCGGTTCGGCCTGCGCCCCTGCACGCCCAAGGGCGTCATGACGCTTCTGGGCCATACCGACTACCCGGTGCGTGGCCGCCACGCGGTGATCGTGGGTGTCTCCAACCACGTCGGCCGCCCGCTCGCTCTTGAGCTACTTATTGCCGGTGCGACAGTGACTTGCTGCCACAAGTTCACGCAGGATCTCGCCGGATTCGTGCGCCAGGCTGACATTCTCGTCGTCGCCGCCGGCAAGCCGGGCCTGGTCAAGGGCGACTGGGTCAAGCCCGGCGCCGTCGTCGTGGACGTCGGCATCAATCGCCTTGAAGACGGTCGCCTCGTCGGCGACGTCGAGTTCGACGCCGCGGCCGAACGGGCCTCCTGGATCACGCCGGTCCCGGGCGGCGTCGGCCCCATGACGGTCGCGACCCTCATGGAGAACACGCTGGAAGCCGCGGAAGCGCTCGACGCCTGAGTGTCCGCGAGAGGAATCGCGGTGGAACGCCCTTCGCGGTTCCTACACAAGTGTTGCAATGCAAGGTATAATGCCGCGATTTACTCGCGGGACTAATGCTATGCGCATCCTTGCCGAGGCACTCACTTACGACGACGTGTTTCTGGTTCCCGGCCACTCCACGGTTCTGCCGCGCGATGTGGACACCTCAACCCAGTTCACGCGCGGCCTCCGCCTGAATATCCCCATCGTGTCCGCCGCCATGGACACCGTCACCGAAGCGCGTCTCGCCATCACGATGGCCCAGAACGGCGGCATCGGCATCATCCACAAGAACCTCACCGCCGCTCAGCAGGCTGCTGAAGTCCGTCTGGTGAAGAAGTTCGAAGCGGGCGTCATCCGCAGCCCGATCACCGTGAGTCCGGACACCTCGATCGGCGAAGTGCTCCAGCTGACCCGCGCGCACAACATCTCCGGCGTTCCGGTGGTCGACGGCCAGAAGCTCGTCGGCATCGTCACCGGCCGCGACATGCGCTTCGAGCGCAAGCTCGACGACCCCGTCCGCAACATCATGACGCGCGAAGAGCGCCTCATCACGGTGCGCGAAGGCGCCTCGCACGATGAAGTCCTGCAGCTGCTGCACAAGAACCGCATCGAGAAGGTCCTCGTCGTCAACGACGATTTCCAGCTGCGTGGCCTGATCACGGTCAAGGACATCCAGAAGGCCAGCGACAACCCGAACGCCGCCAAGGACTCGCACGAGCGCCTCGTGGTCGGCGCCGCGGTCGGCGTGGGCGGCGACACCGAGCAGCGCGTCGAAGCGCTGGTCGAGGCCGGCGTGGACGTCATCGTCGTCGATACCGCCCACGGTCACTCGCAGGGCGTGATCGAGCGCGCCGGCTGGGTGAAGAAGCGTTACCCGCAGGTGCAGGTCATCGCCGGCAACATCGTCACCGGCGAAGCGGCGCGCGCGCTGCTCGGCGCCGGCGTCGACGCCGTCAAGGTCGGCGTGGGCCCGGGCTCCATCTGCACCACACGCATCGTCACCGGCATCGGCGTGCCGCAGATCACGTCGATCGACCTGGTCGCCACCGCGCTGAAGGGCGAGATTCCGCTCATCGCCGACGGCGGCATCCGTTACTCCGGCGACATCCCGAAGGCGCTCGCCGCCGGCGCGTCGACCGTCATGCTGGGCTCCATGTTCGCCGGCACCGAGGAATCCCCGGGCGAGGTCGAGCTGTTCCAGGGTCGCTCGTACAAGAGCTACCGCGGCATGGGCTCCATCGGCGCCATGCAGCTCGGCTCGAAGGATCGCTACTTCCAGGACGAAGCCGACGCCGACAAGCTCGTGCCGGAAGGCATCGAGGGTCGCGTGCCGTACCGCGGCCAGCTGCGCAACATCATCCATCAGCTGATGGGCGGCCTGCGTGCCTCGATGGGCTACATGGGCACGGCCAACATCGAAGAGATCCACCAGAAGGCCCAGTTCGTGAAGGTCACCGGTGCCGGTGTGCGTGAAGCGCATCCGCACGACGTGCAGATCACGAAGGAAGCGCCGAACTACCGCCTGGACTGACGCCTCCGGGCGCTCGCTCCAGGTGACTTCAGGACGCCCGCCACAAGTGGGCGTTCTGCTTTTTCAGGGCCGCCGCGCCGCGCGCGAGGCCCGTTCCGATCAAACAAAACCGCAGGCCGCACGATGACCGACATCCACAGCGACAAGATCCTCATCCTCGACTTCGGCTCGCAGTACACGCAGCTCATCGCGCGCCGCATCCGCGAGATCGGCGTGTACTGCGAAGTCTGGGCCTGGGATCACGCGCCGGACGAGATCCGCGGCTTCGCGCCGCGCGGCGTTATCCTCTCCGGCGGCCCGGAGTCGGTCACCGAGGACAACTCGCCACGCGCGCCGGAGGTGGTGTTCGACCTCGGCGTGCCGGTGCTCGGCATCTGCTACGGCATGCAGACCATGGCCGAGCAGCTCGGCGGCAAGGTCGAGGCCGGCCACCATCGCGAGTTCGGCCCGGCGACCATCACCTTCGGCAGCTGCGCGCTGTTCGAGACGGTCGTGGGCAACGGCGACGAGCTCGGAGTGTGGATGTCGCACGGCGATCGCGTCACGGCCATTCCGGACGGCTTTTCCGTCACCGCCTCCACGCCGAGCCTGCCGCTCGCGGCCATGGCCGACGATGCCCGTCGCTTCTATGGCCTGCAGTTCCATCCGGAGGTGACTCACACCAAGCGCGGCATGGAACTGCTGCGCCGGTTCGTCGTCGACCTCTGCGGTTCCGCGACCCTGTGGGACGCCAAGCACATCATCGACGACGCCGTGGAGCGGGTGCGCGAGCAGGTCGGCACCGATCGCGTCCTTCTGGGCCTGAGCGGCGGCGTCGATTCGTCCGTCGTGGCCGCGCTGCTCGAGAAGGCGATCGGCGACCAGCTCACCTGCGTGTTCGTCGACACCGGCCTGCTGCGCTACCAGGAAGGCGACCAGGTGATGACGACCATGGCCGAGCACATGGGCGTGCACGTCATCCGCGTCGACGCGAAGCAGCGCTACTTCGACGCGCTCGCCGGCGTCGAGGACCCGGAAGCCAAGCGCAAGATCATCGGCCGCCTGTTCGTCGAGATCTTCGACGAGGAATCCGCGAAGCTGGAAGGCGTGAAGTGGCTCGCGCAGGGCACCATCTACCCAGACGTCATCGAGTCCGCCGGCAGCAAGACCGGCAAGGCCCACGTCATCAAGAGCCACCACAACGTCGGCGGCCTGCCGGAGCACATGAAGCTCAAGCTGGTCGAGCCGCTGCGCGAGCTGTTCAAGGACGAGGTGCGCCGCATCGGCGTCGAACTCGGCCTCCCGCGCGAGATGGTCTACCGCCATCCGTTCCCGGGCCCGGGCCTCGGCGTGCGCGTGCTCGGCGAAGTGAAGGCCGAATACGTCGACCTCCTGCAGCGCGCCGATGCCATCTTCATCGAGGAACTGCGCAGCCACGGCCTCTACGACCGCGTCAGCCAGGCCTTCGCGGTCTTCCTTCCGGTCCGCTCGGTCGGCGTCGTCGGCGACGGCCGCGCCTACGAATGGGTCATCGCGCTGCGCGCGGTGGAGACCATCGACTTCATGACCGCCCACTGGGCGCACCTGCCGTACGACTTCCTCGACAAATGCTCGACCCGCATTATCAACGAGTTGCGCGGCATTTCTCGCGTCGTCTATGACATCTCGGGCAAGCCGCCTGCGACGATCGAGTGGGAGTGAGCCGACGTCCTTCGAGGACTATCGCCAGCTATCGTTTTCCCCGATCCGGATGCGGCAGCCGTGCCGCATCCGGTATCAATGTCCACCGCGAAACGCCCGATCGCCGTCGTTTCCCTTAAAGCTCCGTCCTCAAACTGTCGAAGGCGTCCCGCAGGAAGTTGGCTACCGGTTTTCGCTGGCCGGTCTGATCCCTCCACGCCTGGAGCGCGAGTCTCATCGCACCGACGGACACAACAGCCACCATCCGAAGGGCCAACCGCCTCTCAGGCTGCCGCCAGACCTCACACAGTGTGTTGAATAGCGCCTGCTCCTGCTCCGCGTAGTACGCCTGCTTGCGGGCAAGAAGCGATTCGCTCGAACGCATCAGATTGTCCACGGCCGTCATCTGCTCGGTCGTATAGCGAGCGATGTGCTTCACCATGACATCGCGAACAGCATCGAGTGGCGGCACGTCGGGTGATGTCGTCAGCAGATCGGCAATCAGCATGGCCAAGTCGGCGTCCTGCCAGAACAGGATGACGTCTTCCTTCGACTTGAAATACGAGAAAAACGTGCGGCGCGAGATGCCAGCCGCAGCCGCGATGGCGTCAAGCGTCGTGCCTTCGTAGCCGTTGGCGAGGAACAGGCGCTGGCCGACCTCGGCGATACGCTGACGTGTTTCGCGACGCTTGCGTTCCCGCAAGCCTTCTGTGGGTGCTGTACCTGCGGGAGGCAAAATTCCTGACATTCCTATGCCCTGTTGCATGACTGCACCAAGTGCATTAAAGTTAGCACTCAGTGCATATTTACATGCACCTAGTGTATATTCCGTCTTCTCGGCAGGCAAGGATCATGACCTCCTGGACAGTTTCCGACATCCCCTCCCAACGCGGCCGTACGGCGGTCGTCACCGGTACTGGCGGCCTTGGCTTCCACGACGCGCTGGCGCTAGCCCGTGCCGGTGCGAACGTCATCATCGCGGGTCGAAATCCGTCGAAAGGCGCGGCAGCAGTCAATCAGATTCGCCAAAGCGTTCCTACCGCGAATGTGGCTTTCGGGACACTGGATCTCGCCAGCCTCGAATCCATCGAGGCGTTCAGCGAAAACCTGCGGAGTTCGCGCGACAGCCTGGATTTGCTGATCAACAATGCCGCGGTGATGACGCCGCCGAAGCGTCAGGTGACGTCCGACGGATTCGAATTGCAGTTCGGCACGAACTACCTGGGCCATTTCGCCCTGACTGCCAAACTGCTGCCCCTGCTGCGCAAGGGCAATGAACCACGCGTGGTCAGCCTTTCAAGCGTCGCCGCTCGAAGCGGCACGATCAACTTCGATGATCTGCAAGCTCAGCGCAGCTACAGGCCGATGCGGGTTTACGGTCAATCGAAACTCGCTTGCCTGATGTTCGCTCTTGAATTGCAACGACGCAGCGATGCTGCGGGTTGGGGCATCCAGAGTATCGCCGCCCATCCCGGCATTTCACGTACCGATCTACTGCCCAATGGCGCCGGCGCCTGGAGCGCCCCGGGTATGGTCCGTCGTTACATGTGGTTCCTGTTTCAGCCGGCATCGCAGGGCGCGTTGCCGACACTCTTCGCCGCGACTTCGCCGCAGGCTCAAGGGGGTGCCTATTACGGCCCAGACAAGCTCGGCGAAACGCGAGGCTATCCAACCGTTGCCAAGGTTCCCCCGCAAGCACTGGATACGAGCGTCGCTGCGAGGCTGTGGATCGAGTCGGAAGCACTCACTGAAGCGGTCTTTCGATGAAGCCCCCTCGCTTGGCTAAGCGAACCCGCGCTTGACACTTTGTTAGCTACCTTGCGATATTCGCAAGGTAGCTGACGAATGCGTGGAGCGGGCCGTATGCCGGACGTGGAAAAGATCGAACACCTCTCGGTGGGGGCGTGGACCAAGCGATGCTATTTCGCCGGCCGCGCGCTCATGGATGCGACGCTGCGGCCTTTCGATCTGGGCTCGACGCAGTGGTACGTGCTCTGGCACCTGGCGAATCAAGGCCCGTCGGTACAGCGCGACCTTGCACGCGCGCTCGAGCTCGAACGGGCGACGTTGAGCGGAATCGTCGCCACGCTCGTGCGCAAGGGGCTGGTACGGCAGACCTCGGACGACGACGATCAGCGCCAGCGCCGCCTGGCCCTGACGCGCTCGGGCGAGAACCTCTGGCGCGAGCTTCCCGACCTCTCGTTCATTCAGCAGGCCGCGTTTGCCGGTATCGACGAGGCCGATCTGGCCACGACGATGCGTGTCCTTCGAACGGCGACCGAGCGGCTGCAAGCCCTCCTGCAGAAGGCATGAGCTCATGAGCATCCTGATTACCGGGGCGACGGGTCTCGTCGGTGAACGCCTTGTTCCGCGTCTGCTGCAAGCGGGATTCGCCTGCCGGGTGCTGCTGCGTGTCGGGAAACCGTGCCCGCCCGGTGCCGTCGCCGTGACGGGCGACATGCTCGACCCGTCGACGCTGGCCGAGGCCGTTCGCGGTGTGTCGGCGATCGTGCATCTGGCGGCGGTGTTCCGTACGCAAGACAGCGATCTGATCTGGAAGAGCAATCTCGAAGGAACCCGCAACCTGCTCACGGCGGCACGGGACCACGCGCCGCGCGTCCGCTTCATCATGGCGAGCACGGGTCACGTCTACGACAGGCATGGCCCGCATCCTGGACAAGAGACAGACACCGTCCAACCGGAGCTGGCGTACCCCGCGAGCAAGGTCGCCGCGGAGAACGCGCTGCGCGAGAGCGGGCTGAACGGGTCGATCCTTCGGTTGCCGTTCGTCTACGGCGATGGGGATGGTCATCTGCAGGCGTTGCCGAAGCACGTGGCGGCCCTCGGGTTTCATCCGGCCAACCGCATGAGCACGATCCACCACCGCGACGTCGCCGTCGCGATGACCATGGCGCTGGCAGGCGACTACGATGGCCGGATCGTCAACCTGTCCGACGATGCACCGACGACGGTCTATGAACTGGTCAGACTCGTCGGCGGGCAGATGGATGCCTCGGCCGAGCCCATGACGAACCCCTGGCACCTGCATATCGATGGATCGCTCGCGCGGCAGCTGGGTTTCCGGCCCACCGTGAGGACGGTGTACCAGGCGGCGCAGGAAGGGATCCTTTAGGCGGTCGCGCGCCGGTCCGCATCACCCACGGCGACATCGCCTCACGGAATCACTGCGTGGATCCGGTCATGGTCGCACCATGCATGCGCCGCGAGTTCGTTCGCCATGAAGCCATCGATGATCCGGATCGGATGTGCCGGCTGGTCACTGCCTGGCGACGCCGCGTCGCGCTTCCCGGGGCAGGGCAGTCATCTGGAGCGGTACGCGCGCGTTTTCTCCTGTGTCGAGATCAACAGTTCGTTCTATCGGCCGCATCGGCCCGAGACCTATGCGCGGTGGGCCGCGAGCGTGCCCGAGGCGTTCCGGTTCTCGGTCAAGATGCCGAAGGCCATCACGCACGAGCTCAGGCTGCGCAATGCAAACGCGGACCTGCGTCGGTTCTGTGACGACATCGCTGCCCTCGGTGAAAAACTCGGCTGTCTGCTGTTGCAACTACCGCCCAGCCTCCCGTTCGAGCGAGCGACCGCGAACCGTTTTTTCGCGACGCTTCGCGCAATGACGAGCACCCGCGTCGTGTGCGAGCCGCGCCACGCGACATGGTTCGGGGAGGAAGCAAAGCGGGCGATGCGGGATGCGGCGATCGGCTGCGTGCTGGCCGATCCGTCGCCGGTGCCCGGGATGCTTCCCCTCGGCGATGCCGCGACGCTGTACATCCGGCTGCACGGTTCGCCACGCATGTATTACTCGGCCTACGACGCGACCTTCATCGACGCGCTCGCCGGACCGCTCGTCGCCGTGCCGCCCGGGACGAGCGTGTGGTGCGTCTTCGACAACACCGCCGCGGGAGAAGCGATTCCGAACGCGCTGTATCTGCGGGAGCGCGTCGCGGCGTGCGACGCGGCTCCCTGACGATGACGCGCGATCAGATGTTCTGGCCACCCGACACTTCGATGCGCTGTGCCGTGACCCAGCGGTTGTCCGGGCCGAGCAGACTCGCGACCGCCGGGCCGATATCGTCGGGTAGACCGACACGGCCCAGCGCGATCATCGACGCGAAGGCGTCGTTGTACGCGGGCGTATCGCGGACGGCGCCGCCCAGGAAGTCGGTCTCGATCGCACCGGGGGCGATCGTATTGGCCGTGATGCCGCGGCTGCCGAACTCCTTCGCCATGTAGAGGGTGAGGATCTCGACGGCGCCCTTGGCCGCCGAGTAGGCCGAGAATCCAGGGTAGGAGACGCGCGTCAGGCCCGTCGAGAAGTTCACGATCCGGCCGCCATCGGCAAGCAGCGGCAGCAGCGTTTGCGTCAGGAAGAAGACGCCTTTCACGTGGACGTTGAACAGCTGGTCGAACTGCGCCTCCGTGGTCTCGGCGATGCCCGCCATTTCACCGTGGCCGGCATTGTTGACCAGGTGGTCGAAGTCGCTTCGCCCCCACGATGCGAGGATCGCGCGCACCTTGTCGCCGAACGCGGCGAAGCTGGAAACGTCGGCGACGTCGAGCTGTACCGCGACCGCCTTGCGGCCGAGTGCTTCGATCTCGGCGACGACCGCCTGCGCCTGCTCGGCGCCGTGGCGGTAGGTGAAGATCACATCGCCGCCGTGACGGGCGATGCTGATGACGGTATTGCGACCGAGGCCCCGGTTGGCGCCTGTGACGAGAGAAACGGTGGACATGGAAGGCTCCTGGTGAGGGGTGTCGAAGTGACGGATTCAGTATCGATCCGAGCCCCTCGTGCCGGTTGCCGGTTCCTCGGACCTTCTTGCCCGTTCCTCCGGAGCGGCGGCCGTCCGCCGGCGCCGGCGGTTTGGGAAGGATGGCGCGGAGCCCGGCGCATGTTTGCCTGATCCGACGGATTCGTTGCGCCTCGCACGGTTCGGGGACTACGCTCTGGCCATGACCGAGACCCTGCTACAGGCGGTCCGCTTCTACGCGGATTCCCACGCGAACGCGGACGGTGTCGCGATTACCCCGATCCCGGGTGTGACCGCGATCCGGGCAGGCACGCCCAGCGAACTGCAATATGCGGTTTCGCGTCCCCTGATCGCGGTCGTCGTTCAAGGGCGCAAGCGCGTACTGCTTGGCAAGCAGGCTTTCGACTTCGGTGCCGGCGACTCCATGCTCATCACCGCCGACGTCCCCACGGTCAGCCAGATCACCGCGGCCGATGCGAACGCGCCGTACTACTCGCTGGTCTTCGATCTGGATCCCGCTGTCATCGAAGCGCTGGTTCTCGACATGAACATCGCCCAGGGCGAGTCGAGCGCCCCCGTGAGGGTCGACCCCACCGAAGCCGAGGTCGCCGACGTCGCGTTGCGATTGATGCGTCTCCTCAACCGACCGTCGGCGCTTCCGGTGCTGCAGTCGGACATGATCAGGGAACTGCATTTCTGGCTGCTTGCCGGACGCCATGGACCCGCGATCCGCAACCTGGGCATCGTCGAAAGCCACACGCGGCGTATCGCCCGCGCCGTCGCCCTGATCCGGTCGGAGTATGCGCGGCCCTTGCGGGTCGAGCGCCTGGCCGAGGCCGCCGGCATGAGTTCGTCCACGTTTCATCAGCACTTCCGTGCCGTGACGCAACTGTCGCCACTGCAATTCCAGAAGCAACTGCGCCTGATCGAAGCGCGGCGGATGATGCTGTCGGAAGGCGCCTCGGCCAGCATCGCGGCGTACGCCGTGGGCTACGAAAGCGTGCCGCAGTTCACGCGCGAATACGGCCGCCTGTTCGGCGCGCCGCCCGTGCGCGACATCAGGTTCTCGAGGGCGGCGACCGAGACGTCTCCACGGACCAGTCGCGGAACGCGATGACCGGGCCATTCGACTCGTCCTTCCGGGAGATCAGCAGCAGCGTGGCCTGTTCCCCGAAGTCGGCGAGCGGCATGTAGATCAGTCCCGGCACATGGATGTCGCGGATGGGCTGCGGCACGAGCACGAGGCCGAGACCGGCCGCGGCCATCGTCAACACCGTCAGCGTGCTGGCGACGCGATGGCCGATCATCGGTTCGCTGCCCAACGCCTTCCTCAACAGCTCGGTCTGGCTGCGATCGCCCGCGTTGGCGGCGTACGTGATGAAGGTTTCGCCGGACAGGTCGCCGCACCGCACGTCGCTGAGGCGCGCCAGGCGGTGATCGAGCGCCATCCCGATGACCCAGGGCCACGCGCCGACGATCTCGGTGGAAAGCGTGTCGGGAATGGGTAGCCCGACATCGGGGCAATAGCCGATGTCGATCCGGTTCTCGACGATCGCCTGTATCTGGTCCGCGGACGTCATTTCTTCGAGCTCGATGCTCACCATCGCGCGGATCGCGTGGAACGACTGGATGTGTTCCGGAAGGCGGCCCGCCAGTGCCGCGTTGCCGGAGAATCCGACCCGAACCCGGCCGACCTCGCCACGCGCGGCGCGCTGCGCCGTCCGGCGCGCGTGCTCGGCCTGGGCAAGCGTGCGCTCGGCTTCCACACGGAAGAGGCGACCCGCCTCGGTCAGTTCGACCCGGCGCGTCGTGCGCGTGAGCAGGGTGACGCCAAGGTCTTCCTCGAGCGCGCGGATCTGCATGCTGAGGGCAGGCTGCACGATGTGCAGGCGCTCGGCGGCGCGGCCGAAGTGGCCCTCGTCCGCAACGGCCAGAAAGTAGCGGAGGTGCCGGAGATCCATCGATTATCACCATGAATGATCAATCCGTCAGATCAATATATTTCAGTTTCGAATACCGCGCACCCATCCTTTTCCTCGTCCTCCCAAACCTCCCGAGGAAATCGACATGTCCGCCGCGAATCGCATCGATGTTCACCAACATGTGGTCCCGCCGTTCTGGTCCGACGCGCTCCCCGCGTTCGGCGGCGATCCGTCCGGCTGGAACAGCCCGGCGTGGAGTCCCGAAGCCGCCATCGCCTTCATGGACAACCAGCAGATCGCCACCGGTGTCCTCTCCCTGACCGCGCCGGGCATCACCGGATGGCAGGGTACGGCACGGCGCGACATGGCGCGCCGCGTGAACGAGTACACGGCCTCGCTCGTGCAGAAGCGACCAGACCGGTTCGGCAACTTCGCCACGCTTCCGCTGCCCGACGTGGATGGCACGCTGGACGAGATCCGCCATGCCTTCGATGCGCTGAAGGCGGACGGCGTCGTGCTGCTCAGCAACTACCACGGCATGTACCTGGGCGATCGCTACTTCGACGCGGTGTGGGCGGAACTCGACCGCCGCGGCGCGGTGGTGTTCATCCACCCCAGCAAGCCCGCCATCCAGACGATCGACGGCATTCCCGGCCCGATCGTCGATTACCCGTTCGATACCACCCGATGCGCCGTCGACATGGTGCTCAACGGCGTGATGGACCGCTACCGCAACGTGAAGGTCATCCTTTCGCATGCCGGCGGATTCCTGCCGTACGCGGCTTATCGATTCGCGGAGCTCGCCAACGCCGTGCGCCCGGACGCGAAGCCGCCGGCCGACATCATCGAGTCCTTCCAGCGGTTCTACTTCGACACCGCGTTGTCTTCCGGTCCGTCCGCGCTGCTCGGGCTGAAGACATTCGTGGGAACGGGTCGAGTCCTTTACGGCAGTGATTTCCCGTACGCACCGGCCCGCGTGGGCGCATCGTTCACGGCCATGCTCGACGCGTCCGACGCGCTCACCTCGGATGAGAAGGCCGCGGTGAACGCGGGTAACGCGCGGGGTCTGTTCCCGCGTCTCGATCGATAGGAGCGAAGCGATGGCCACGACATTCGCATACAGAGACCATTTTCTTCAGGCGCCGGACGGCGCGAGGATAGCCGCGCGATCGTGCGGTCCCGAGTCAGGCGTCCCCGTGGTGCTGATCGCAGGCTGGCCGCAGACGCTGCATGCCTGGCGCGTCGTGCAGGAAAAACTCGCCCATGCGGGCATCCGCTCGATCGCGCTGGACCCGCCCGGGCTCGGCGAATCCGATCCGATCGGCGACGCGGCGAACTACGCGACGCCCGAGGTCGCCCGGCGCATGGTCGCCGCGCTCGCATCGGCCGGGGTCGATCGCTTCGTCCTGGTCGGACACGACGTGGGCGCGTGGATCGCCTATGCGTGGGCCAGCCTGATGCCACAGGGCATCGCCGGGCTCATGTTGCAGGATGCCGCCATCCCGGGCGCGTTTCTCGACGGATTCCTCTCGATAGGCAACGCCGCGCGCGTCTTCCAGTTCGCGTTCAACGCGGTACCCGAACTCCCCGAGCGCCTGACGCGAGGCCGGGAGCGCGTGTACCTCGACTGGCTGTTCGAAACGAAGACGCGCGTGGCCGGCGCCGTCACCGCGGAAGACATCTCGGTCTACATGCGCTGCTATGGCCAGCCGGAACGCATGTCGGCCGGATTCAACTACTACCGCGCCGTGCCGGCGAGCATCGACGCGCTGAACGACGTCGCGCCGCTCACGATGCCGGTGCTCGCCCTCGGCGCGGAGTTCGGTGTCGGGGCGATGATGGGTAGGGTGCTCGAGCCGCGCTGCACGGACCTGAAAAGCGCCGTCGTGGCCGGATCGGGGCATTTCATTCCGGAGGAAGCCCCGGACGTCGTGTGTCGGGAGTTACAGGCACTGATCGCGCGGACGTCGATGTCGGGTTGACGCATCGCGTTCGCGCATCATCGTTGACAGTGCCGTCCGGCCGCCACTAATGTATCGACCAGTACATTAGTGGCGAGACCACCCCCGTGACGATATCCACCTCGATTCCGGCAGCCGCGACTGCCGACGGCGAACGCTTGCCGTATTCCGCGTTGCTCGCACTCGCGATGACAGGCTTCATCTGCATCGTCACGGAGACGCTGCCGGCAGGGCTCCTGCCGATGATGGCCGCCGGCCTTGGCGTGTCGACCTCGTTCGCGGGACAGACGGTCACCGCCTATGCGCTGGGCTCGCTGCTGGCGGCCATCCCACTCACCCTGGCCACGCGAGGCTGGCGTCGGCGCAACGTGCTGCTGCTGACCATCGTCGGTTTTCTTGTCTTCAATTCGATCACGGCGTTGTCGTCGAACTACGGGGTGACGCTGGTCGCGCGCTTCTTCGCGGGCGTGTCGGCCGGACTCGCATGGAGCCTTCTGGCCGGTTACGCGCGCCGCATGGTTCCGACGCACCAACAGGGCAGGGCGCTGGCGGTGGCGATGGTCGGCACACCCATCGCGTTGTCGCTCGGCGTGCCGCTGGGAACATGGCTCGGCACCCTGATCGGTTGGCGCAGCGCGTTCGCCGTCATGTCGGCGCTCACGCTGGTGTTGATCGCGTGGGTCGTGGCGAAAGTACCGGACTATCCGGGCCAGACCGGCCAGGAGCGGCTGCCGTTGCGCCGGGTGTTCACGACGCCCGGTGTGCGTCCCGTGCTCGGCGTGGTGATCGCCTGGATGCTGGCTCACAACATCCTCTACACCTACGTTGCGCCGTTCGTCGCGCAGGCCGGTCTCGAGGCGCGCGTGGACGTGGTGCTCCTGGTCTTCGGCCTGGCCGCGCTGGTGGCGATCGGCATCGCGGGCCGTCTCGTCGACCGTCACCTACGCGCCACGGTGCTGGCCAGCCTCGCGATCTTCGCGGCCGTATCGCTTCTCTTCGTCTGGCTCGCACGCGTGCCGGCCGCCATCTATGTCGGCGTGGCGCTGTGGGGACTGACCTTCGGCGGCGCGGCCACGCTGTTGCAGACCGCGTTGGCCGATACCGCCGGCGACGGTGCCGATGTCGCGCTGTCGATGAACGTGGTCGCGTGGAACGGCGCCATCGCCGGCGGCGGTCTCCTGGGCGGCGTGCTCCTGGAAACATGGGGCGCGTCGTCGTTCCCGCCGGCGCTGGTGGTGCTGCTGGTCATCGGTTTCGGCATCGTGGCGGTCGCGCGCACGCATGGCTTCCGGGCCGGCGCACGCCACGGGCACGTCGTGGGGCACTGAGGCCTCGACGCAGCCGGGTTTTCGCATGCCGTTCCGCATCGATCGCGATCCCGTACCATGACGGGGATGACCACGCGCCGCCGCGACGAATCGACACCCATGACCGACACGCCTTCGAACCTCCGGCTCGCGGCGCGAGACGTACCCTTTCCCTCGTCCATCAGCGACGCCGCGCGCGCGTCGCTCGAGCGCCTCGTGGGCGCCGACGGCGCTCCGGTCAACGCGCGTTACGTGATGCCGCCGCCGGAGGATCGTGCGGCGTGGTCGCGGATGAAGACGGCCGTCGACGCGCAGTACGGCGCCGCCGCGCGCGAGGCGGCCGGAGCGCTGGTCTCGACGGTGGAGACGATCACGCTCGGCGACACCGTCGTGCACGTGGCGACGCCAGCCGGTGGCGTTCGCGCCGACCGCGCGTACATCGAACTGCATGGCGGCGCGCTCGTGTTCGGCGGCGGCGAAGCGTGCGCGGTCGGCGCACGGAAGCAGGCGGACCTGCACGGCGTGCGCTGCTATGGCGTCGATTACAGGACCCCGCCGGACCATCCGTATCCCGCCGCGCTCGACGATTGCCTCGTGACGTATCGCCATCTGCTCGAACGGCATGCACCGGAGCACATCATCGTGGGTGGCCGTTCCGCAGGAGGAAACCTCGCCGCGGCGATGCTGCTGCGGGCGCGGGACGAAGGCCTGCCGATGCCGGCGGCGCTGGTGCTCCTGTCACCGGAGGTCGACCTCACCGAATCCGGCGACAGCTTCGAGGTTCATCGCTTCGTGGACGTCGTGCTCGTCGGATCGCTGATGTCCAACAACCGTCTTTACGCGGACGGCGCGGACCTCTCGGCTCCGTATCTGTCGCCGCTGTTCGGCGACCTGGCGGGCTTTCCGCCGACCTTCCTGCAGAGCGGCACGCGCGACCTGTTCCTGTCGAACGCGGTACGCATGCACCGGAAGCTGCGCCAGGCGGGCGTGCACGCCGAGCTGCATGTGTTCGAGGCGATGCCGCACGGCGGTTTCGGTGGGCACACGCCCGAGGACGCCGAGCTGGCCGCCGAGGTGCGGGCGTTCGTCGCCTCGCACTGGGGGTAGGAAGCGCGACGAAGCCACGCGTCGGTGCGACGCGCGGCTTCGTGAACGGTCAGACGGCGACCATGCCGCCGTCGACGGTCAGTTCGGCGCCCGCGATATAGGCGCTTTCGCTCGACGCGAGGAAGAGCACCGCGTTGGCGACTTCTTCAGGGCGTCCGATGCGGCCGAGCGGGACGAGCTGCGTGAACGCTTCCTCGACACCGGGGCGCACGTCGAGATAGTCGCGCATCATGCGCGTCTCCGTCGCACCCGGTGCGACGACGTTCACGCGGATGCCACGGTCCTTGAGGTCCGCGGTCCAGCTGCGGGCGAACGACCGGACGGTCGCCTTGGTCGCGTTGTAGAGCGACTGCCCCGGAAATCCCTTGCTGCCGGCGACCGATCCGTTCAGGACGATCGTCGCGCCGGCGCCCAGCAGCGGCAGGGCCTTCTGCACCGAGAACAGCAGGCCGCGGACGTTGAGACCGAACATGCGGTCGAAGTCGTCCTCGCCGATCTCGCCGAGCGGCTTCGCTCCGGTGTCCGCGATCCCCGCGTTCGCGAAGACGACGTCAAGCTTGCCGTGATCCGAGCGGATGCGGTCGTACAGCCGATCGAGGTCGGCGAGATTCGACGCGTCGCCCTGGACGCCCACCGCGCCGGCGCCGATCTCCGCCACCGCGGCGTCCAGGCGATCCTGCCGGCGCCCGGTGATGTACACGTGGGCGCCTTCACCCGCGAACGCCTTGGCCGTCGCCAGCCCGATGCCCTCGCTGCCGCCCGTCACGACCACGACCTTGCCTTCGAAACGCTTTGCCATACCGGATCCTTTAATAAGTGGAGAATTGCTCCACTTACTATATGGAGGCATCATCCACTTTGCAACCGGAGACCGCATGAGCACCGACAGCCCGCCGATCGAGGAAACCCCCTTACGCGCCGACGCCGCGCGCAACCGCGAGCGCATCCTCGAAGCGGCGGACGAGGTGTTCTCCGAACGCGGCGCCGATGCGTCGCTCGACGACATCGCCAGGCGGGCGAAGGTCGGCATCGGTACCCTCTATCGCCGTTTCCCCACGCGCGACGCGCTGCTCGCGGCGCTCTGCAACGATCGGCTGCTCGCGCTGTCGGCCCGGAGCCGCTCGCGCGACGACAGCATGGACCCGGGCGCATCGGTTCGCGCGTTCACGGTCGAGCTCGCGATCCATGCGGGTTATTACCAGGGACTCGCCGCGATGCTCGGCGCGGTGCTGCAGAGCGATACCGCCGGATGCCGCGCGGGTCGCGCGGAAGGCATTCGTTTGCTGGAGCGCGCGAAGAAGGCGAAGGCCATCGCGGAGGACGTGTCGTTCGAGGACGTCCTCTGCGTGATCACGGCGACGTCGCTCGCGGCCGCGCAGGGTGGCTCGCTCGAGCCGCGCGTCACGCATCTCGTCGATCTGTTCTTCAACGGGATCAAACGGCGCTAGCAGCACGCCGGTCCTCGCGTCTTGCGATGAGTGCGACCTGTTTGGTGCGCGGTGGACAACACGGCGACGCGTCCCACGGACCTACTGGGCCTCTTTCGAGCGGCCTACGATGCAGGCATGCGGTGTTCCACCGTATGCGCCGCGACGACGCCTGGCGTCGCGCGGCGACCTGCATCGCCTGGCGCGCGATCGCGCGCCTTTTCCGGAGATCCTTCATGTCCACCGTAGCCCGTTCCATGCCGTCCGCCGCCCCCGTGCTGGAAGAACTCGTCTCGTCGCGTTACGCGGTGAAGATCGGCGACATCGACGTACTCGTCGTGAGCGACGGCGTGCTGCCGTTGCCGACGGTCACCATGGCCCATAACGCCAGCGCCGCCGAGTTGTCGGACTGGCTCGACGACCAGCGCATGCCGCCCGACAAATTCGACTGGCCGCTCAACGTGCTGGTCGTGCGCAGCGGAGAGCAGACGATCCTCGTCGACGCGGGCCTCGGTGTTCAGTTCCCCGATTTTCCGCGTGCCGGCCAGTTCCCTCATCGCCTCGAGTCGGCGGGCATCGATCTTGCGACCGTGACCGACGTGGTCGTCACGCACATGCACATGGACCACGTGGGCGGTCTGCTCGTGGACGGCGTGAAGGAGCGGTTGCGCGACGATGTCCGCATCCACGTGGCGGCTGCGGAACTGGCGTTCTGGGAGAATCCGGATTTCTCGCGCACGTCGATGCCCGAGGCGGTGCCGCCCGTGCTCCGCTCCACCGCGAAGCAATTCGCGTCGCTCTATCGCGACCGGATTCGCCCCTTCGAGGGCCGGTTCGAGGTCGCTCCGGGCGTCGTCGCACGCGTCACCGGCGGTCATACGCCGGGCCATTGCGTGGTGGAAGTCGCCTCCCGCGGCGAAAGCCTCGTGTTCGCCGGCGATGCCGTCTTTCCCGTCGGCTTCGATCATCCGGACTGGTTCAACGGGTTCGAGCATGATCCCGAAACCGCGGCGCGTGTTCGTTTCGACCTTTTCGACGAACTCGACGCGAACCGTGGCCTGATGGTCGCGACGCACCTGCCATTCCCGTCGGTCGGCCGCGTGGCGAAGCAAGGCGACGCGTACCGCTGGGTGCCCGTGATCTGGGATTTCTGAGCGTTTATCTTCAACGTGACGCGCCGATATCCGCCCGGGACGGGATCCTCGCGATCACCTTGATCTCGAAGTCGAAGCCCGCGAGCCAGTTGACGCCGACGGCGGTCCACGTGGGGTAGGGGGCTTCGCCGATCTCCTTCTCGCGAATGGCCATCATCGCTTCGAACTGGTTCGCGGGATCGGTGTGGAACGAGGTGACGTCGATCACGTCGTCGAACGTGCAGCCCGCCGCGGCGAGCACCTCGCGCAGGTTGGCGAACGCGCGGCGGACCTGGTCCTCGTAGACCGGTTCCGGGGACCCGTCGTCGCGGCTGCCGACCTGGCCGGCGACGAAGAGGAGGTCGCCCGCGCGGACGGCGGGCGAATACTTGTGCGCGTCGTAGAGGGCGTGGCGTTTCTCGGGGAAGATGGCGGTGCGCTGGTTCATGATGCTTTCCTTGGATGGATACGTGGTGTGGTCGCGGATGAGATGGCGCGCAGGGCGCGCTTCTAAGGAAGCGTCGCGAGCTCGTCGGCCGTGAAGTCCGCGGCGAGCGCGATGGCCTGCTGCCGTTCGAGTTCATCGAGGCGAGCCTTCAGCGCGTCGTGAACGTGCGTGTAGGCGTCGGCGCCGAGCACCAGACGCTTCGGCAGCGGCGCGTCCTGATCGGCGAGGCGGATCATCGCGTCGGTCATCCGGTCGGGATCGCTCTTGATGACCCACTCGCCCTCGAGCGAGCGACGCAGCTGGCCCGCGGGTGTCGCCTCGTATGCCGGGAGCGGCGTCGTGCGGACGAGGTTGCCGCCGAAGTCGGTGCGCGCGGGGCCGGGTTCCACCAGCGTGAGCGCGATGCCGAACGGCGCCACCTCCTGCGCGACGGCCTCGACGAACCCCTCGATGCCCCACTTCGTCGCGTGATAGAGGCCGAAGGCCGGGTAGGCGATCTGGCCACCCTCGCTCGATACCTGCTGGATGCGGCCCCCGCCCTGGCGACGAAGGTGCGGCAGCGCCGCCCGGATCAGCGCTATGGATCCGATCAGGTTGACGTCGACGATGTCGCGCACCTGTCGGTCGGTGGCCTCCTCGGCGGCGCCAAGCAGGCCGTAACCCGCGTTGCTGACGACGACGTCGATCCGGCCGCTCGCGGCGAAGGCGTCGTCGACGGCGCGACGGACCGCCGCCTGATCGGCGAGGTCGGCCGCGACGATGCGCAAACGGTCGGCGTGCCGGGCACGAAGGTCGGGCAGTGCATCCGCGCTTCGGCTCATGCCGACCACGCTATCGCCGCGGGCTAAGGCCTTCGTCGCGAGAAGGCGGCCGAGACCGGAGGAAACGCCGGTGATGAGCCAGTGCTTTGCCATGGGGGGTGCCTCTCGTGGGGTGACGAAGTCACGATAGGCCCGGGACGGTTGAACAACTAGACGTTGCAATCCGTATGGGTTGCTGCAGAATCGCCACCAATGGCACGCCCGTCCCTCAACGATCTCGGCGCTTTCGTGGCCGTCGCGACGCACCGGAGTTTCCGCCGTGCGGCCGACGAGCTCGGTACGGCGCCGTCCACGCTGAGCCACGCGATGCGCGCCCTCGAAGAGCGCATGGGCGTGCGTCTGCTCAACCGGACGACTCGCAGCGTCTCGCCGACGGAAGCCGGCGCGCGTCTTCTGGAGCACCTGCAGGGCGCGCTCGCGTCGCTCGACGCGGCACTGGACAGCGTGGCCGATTTTCGTGGGCGCGTGACCGGTACCGTGCGCATCAACGCCCCGCGTCTCGCGGCGGCGATGCTCGTGCGTCGCGTGCTGCCGACGATGGTCGAGCGCTTTCCCGAGGTCACGGTCGACCTCGTCGCGGAAGGCGAGCTGGTCGACATCGTGTCGCGCGGATTCGACGCGGGCGTGCGCCTGGTGGAGTCCATTCCGAAGGACATGATCGCGGTGCCCATGTCGCGGCCCATGCGTTTCGCCTGCGTTGCCTCGCCCGCGTACCTCGCGCAGGCCGGCACCCCCCGCGCGCCGGACGAACTCGCCCGTCACCGTTGCATCGGCCACCGGATGCCCAGCGGCAAGCTCTATCGCTGGGAATTCGCGCGCGGCGGCGAATCGCTCACGATCGATACCGCCGGGCCGGTCGTCCTCGACGACGAGGCGCTGATGGTGGATGCGGCCGTCGAAGGCCTCGGCATCGCCTACGTGCCGGAGCCCGCGGCCGCGGCGGACATCGCGGCGGGGCGGCTGCGCGAAGTGCTCGCGCCGTGGATGACGGACGCCGAAGCGATCGCGGTTTATTACCCGGGCCACCGCGCCGTGCCGCCGGCGCTGCGCGCGTTCCTGGATGTGGTCAGGGAGATGAGCGACGCTGCCTGACCACGGCAGGAAAGCGCGCTCCGCGGGTGGGGCGACTCAATCGGGGAAATAGGCGGCACTGTCGATGTCGGCAAGCAGTCCCGGTTCGCGGGGTTCCCAACCGAGCCTGCCGCGGGTGCGCTCGCTCGACGCTCCCATGTTCAATCCCGTGAACTTCCCGAGCCAGCCGAAATGCGCGGCGGCTTCATCGCCCGTCTTCGAGACCACCGGAACGCCCAGCCGACGGCCGATGACGGTCGCGATGTCGCGAAACGGCACCGCGGCATCGGCCACCGCGTGATATGGACCGCCTGACGCTCCCGTTTCGACGGCAAGCCGGTACACGCGGGCGGCGTCGAGGCGGTGGACGCCAGCCCACGCGTTGTCGCCGTCGCCGACGTACGCGGAAACGCCGGTGCGCCGCGCGAGCTCGGTCAGCATCGGTACGAAGCCATGATCGCCTTCGCCATGCACCGACGGTGGCAGACGCACCACGGCGGCGCGGACGCCGCGCGTGGCGAGCGCGAGCGCGGCAGGCTCCGACGCGCGCGGATAGTCGTCCGACGTCGGCAGCGCCGCGTCCGTCTCGGTCCCGAGTTCGCCGGCCTTCGCCAGGGCGAGGCCCGACGTGACGAGGAACGGCTTGTCGGTACCCAACAGCGCCTCGCCCATGGCGTCGATGGCGCGGCGGTCGAGCGCGCAGTTCTCGGCGAAACGCGAGAAGTCGTGATTGAAACCGGTGTGGACGATGGCGTCCGCGGACGCCGCGGCACGCCGCAGCCCGTCCACGTCCTCGAGCGATCCCCGCACGGGCTCGGCACCGAAGCTTTCGACCCGCGCGGCGCCGTCGTCGGAACGGGCAAGGCCCAGCACCCGATGGCCGGCCGATAGCAACTCGCGAACGACGGCCGAACCGACGAACCCCGTGGCACCGGTGACGAATACGCGCATGGCAGCACCTCCCTCGTTGGAATGGCGCTACTCTGGATCCGCCGGTTATCCGGGTGAAGTAGTGACGTTATACGGGTAAGAGGACTAACAGGATGAGCGAGTCGGCCGCCTTCGCGGACAACAGCCTCGGCGCGTATCTGCGCGACCGCCGCACGAAGCTGGATCCCGCCGCCTTCGGTTTTTCACTGACGCGGCGGCGCACGCCGGGTCTGCGCCGCGAGGAGGTCGCGCAGCGCGCGAACGTCAGCGCGACCTGGTACACATGGCTCGAGCAGGGCCGTGGCGGGGCGCCCTCCGCCGACGTGCTCGACCGCATCGCGCGTGCGCTGATGCTCACGGACGTCGAACGGGAGCATCTGTTCCTGATCGGACTGGGGCGCGCGCCGGACGTGCGCTATCGGGCGATCGACGGCGTGTCGCCGCGCCTCCAGCGCGTGCTCGACGCACTCGAGCTGAGTCCCGCCATCGTCCGCACGGCCACCTGGGACGTCGTCGCCTGGAACCGCGCAGCCGCCGCGGTGCTGACCGACTACGCGACGCTCGCGCCGAAGGAACGCAACGTTCTGCGGCTGATGTTCGGCCGTCCGGACGTCCGCGCGCGGCAGCCGGAATGGGAAAGCGTGGCGCGCTTCGTCGTCGCCTCGTTCCGGGCGGATGCCGCCCGGGTCGGTGCGGGCCGTGAGATGCAGGGCTTCGTGGACGAGATGTGCCGGCTCAGCCCCGAGTTCGCGTCGATGTGGCGGGATCACGACGTGCGCGCGCAGGGTGAAGGCACGAAGGTGCTGCGTCACGGCGCGCTCGGCGACATCGCACTGGAATACTCGTCGTTCGCGGTGGACGGTCGGCCGGACCTGAGCATGGTGGTGTACAACGCGGCGTCGCCAGGCGACGCCGCGCGCATCCGCACGTTGATCGACGAAAAGCGTCAGGCGCGCTGAGCGATGCCGTCGAGCGTCGCCACCGCGTCGGCCGGTAGCGCGAGCTCCCCGGCCCGGAGGTTGTCGTCGAGGTGCGCCACCGACGACGTGCCCGGGATCAGCAGGATGTTCGGCGAGCGCTGCAGGAGCCACGCGAGGGCGACCTGCAAGGGGCTGGCGTCGAGCCGGCGCGCCACGTCCGAGAGGGCATCCGACTGCAGCGGGCTGAAGCCGCCCAGAGGAAAGAATGGCACGTAGGCGATGCCGTCCTTCGCCAGCGCGTCGATGAGATCGTCGTCGCCGCGGTGCGCCAGGTTGTACTGGTTCTGCACGCAGACGATCTCGCAGATGTCGCGGCCTTCCGCCACCTGCGCGGGCGTCACGTTGCTCAGCCCGATGTGGCGTACCAGGCCCTGCTGCCGGAGTTCGGCGAGGACTTCGAGCTGTTGCCTGATCGAGCCCTCGGCCGGGCCGTGCACGTCGAACATGATGCGCAGGTTCACCACGGGCAGCACGTCCAGTCCGAGGTTGCGTAGGTTGTCGTGGACGGCCGAGCGGAGCTCGTCGGGAGAATACGCCGGGAGCCAGGCGCCCTTGTCGTCGCGGCGCGCGCCGATCTTCGTGCACAGGGTCAGGTCGTCGGGGTAGGGCGACAGGGCTTCGCGAATGATCTGGTTGGTGACGTGCGGGCCATAGAAGTCGCTGGTATCGATGTGGTTCACGCCGGCCTCGACCGCGGCGCGCAGAACGGCGACGGCGGCGGCGCGATCCTTCGGCGGACCGAACACGCCGGGGCCGGCGAGCTGCATGGCGCCGTAGCCGAGACGGTTCACGGTGCGGTCGCCGAGCCGATAGGTGGTCTGCGATGCGGTGGTCATGATGGCATCTCTCGTTGGGGTGGGAGAACGATAGGCTCACCCGTGGCGTTCGATAACCCGGTACGATCCGCACACGTTGTGCGGAATGGCGGACAATGAAACTCGATCTGAATGACCTGAACGCGTTCGTCGTGGTGGCCCGGGCAGGCGGATTTCGCGAAGGCGCCCGGTTGAGCGGTGGCAGCGCGTCGGCGCTGAGCGAGGCCGTGCGACGCGTCGAGGCCCAGATGGGCGTGCGCCTGATGCACCGGACGACGCGGAGCGTCGCGCTGACCGAAGCGGGTCAGGGACTGCTCGACCGGCTTGCACCGGCCCTTGGCGAGGTGAAATCCGCCGTGGACGCCGTGAACCGCTACCGCGAGCGCCCGGCCGGAACCCTGAAGCTCAACGTGCCGCTCAGCGCCGCCCGGCTCGTCCTGCCGGCGATCGTGTCGCCGTTCCTCGCCGCGTATCCGGACGTGCGCCTGGACGTCACCGTGGACGAGAGCTTCGTCGACGTCCTCGCCGCGGGGGCGGATGCCGGCATTCGCTACGACGAGCGGCTCGAACAGGACATGATCGCCGTACCGATCGGGCCGCGGGTCCAACGCATGGCGGCTGCCGCGTCGCCGGCTTACCTCGCCGCGCATGGGCAACCGGCGCACCCGCGCGACCTGATCGGGCACGCGTGCCTTCGCGGCCGGTTCCCGAGCGGCAACAAGCCGCCGTGGGAGTTCGAACGCGACGGAAAGACCGTGGTCGTGGATCCCGGCGGCCCGTTGGTGGTCGGTCTCGGTGGTGCGGCCGATCTGGCGGTGGACGCGGCCATCGCGGGCACCGGCATCGTGTATCTGTTCGAGGACTGGCTCGCGCCACACCTGCGCAGCGGCGCGCTGGTTCCGGTGCTCGAGGACTGGTGGCCGGCCTTTCCGGGGCCGTACCTCTACTACCCGGGGCGGCGGCTGGTGCCGGGGCCTTTGAAGGCCTTCGTGGCCTTCGTTCGCGAACACGCGCCGTCCTGAGTCACGCCGTCAGGGCCGCCAGGCTTCCTTCGACGGAATGCGTTCGGCGATGAAGTCGACGAAGGCGCGAACGCGCGTCGCGAGGTGCTCGTGGCCGACGAAGACGGCGTGCACGACCTGCAGGTCGCCCGGGTTGTAGCGCTCCAGCACCGGCACGAGGTGTCCGGCCTCGATGTCGCGCTCCACGTGGTACGTCGACAGGCGTGCGATCCCGAGGCCCTCGAGCGCCATGCGGCGCATCGTCTCGCCGTTGTTCACCTGGAAGTTGCCGCGCACGGGGATCGGCTTCTGCTGGCCGGTGTCCGGATCGAGGAACGGCCATTCGTGGAACGTCCTGCCCAGGTTGAAGGTGAGGCAATTGTGCCGGGCCAGGTCCGCCGGGACCTCCGGCACGCCATGACGTTCGAGATACGAAGGCGACGCGAACGCGATGAAGCGCGCTTCGCCGATGCGCCGCGCCTTGAGGCCGGAGTCGGGTAGCGCGCCCACGCGTATCGCGACGTCCGCGCGGTGCTCGACCAGGTCCACCATGTTGTCGTTGAGCGAGAGGTCGAGCTCGACACGCGGGTACGCGGCGAGGAAGGCGGGCACCAGCGGCACGATCCGCCGGACGCCGAACGAAACGGACGCGTTGACGCGAAGCTTGCCCGAAGGCGTCGCGGCGCCACCATGGGCGACGAGCCGTTCCGCTTCGTCGATATCGGCCAGGACGCGCAACGCGCGCTCGTAATACGTGTCGCCTTCCGGCGTCAGCTGCAGCGTCCGCGTCGTGCGCACGATGAGGCGCGTGCCGAGACGCGCCTCCAGCCTCCCGACGATCTTGCTGATGGCGGATGGCGATAGACCAAAGCTTCGCGCCGCCGCGGCGAAACTGCCGGTCTGCACCACGCGCATGAAGGCTTCCATTTCCCCGGCCCGGTTGTCCATGGCGTGCCTCACTCATGAAAAAAAGGAAAGAGTGTCTATACGGGCGGCGAGCTTGTCGCTCGGTCGTCCGCGTTTCATATTAGTCCGCATCGGGTCGCCGGGGCACGTTCGCCTCGCAGGCATTCGCGATCGCCAGTATCGAATGGCCGCACCGAGCGCCCACCGTCATACCTAACGTCATCATCGGAGCACCCATGAGCATTCGTCAGTTCCTTCCCCACGGCCCCCTCGGCTTCGGCACGGCGCCGCTCGGCAACATGTTCCGCGACATCCCCGAAGACGAGGCGCTGGCGACCGTCGACGCCGCCTGGGACGCGGGCACCCGCTTTTTCGATACCGCGCCCTTCTACGGCGCCGGCCTGGCGGAGATCCGTCTCGGCAAGGCGCTGGCGAAGCACAAGCGCGACGACTACGTGCTGGCCACCAAGGTCGGCCGCGTGATCCTCGACGAGGTCGACCCGAACCAGAAGCTGGGCCAGTCCGGCCAGCTGTTCGCCGCCGGTCTGCCGAACAAGGTGGTGAACGATTACTCCGAGAAGGGCACCATGCTCTCCATCGAGGGCAGCCTCAAGCGCCTTGGCGTCGACCACATCGATTTCGTCTGGGTGCACGACGTGGCGCAGGATTTCTACAAGGACGAATGGCTGGCCATGTTCGAGTCGGCCCGCACCGGCGCGTTCCGCGCGCTCGATCGCCTGCGCGACGAAGGCGTGATCAAGGGCTGGGGCCTCGGCGTGAACAAGACCGAGCCGGTCGAGATACTGCTCGGCCTCGACGTGCCGCGCCCCGACGCCACCCTGCTCGCGGGCCGTTACACGTTGCTGGACCATGCGCACGCGCTGCAGCGCCTGATGCCTGCCGCGGCGGCGCAGGGCGTGGACATCGTCGTCGGGGGCCCGTACAGCTCCGGCATCCTCGCCGGCGGCAAGCACTTCGAATACGCCGAAGCCTCGCCCGAGATCATCGCGAAGGTCGAGAAAATCAAGGCGGCCGCCGAACGCTTCGGCGTGCCGATCAAGGCGGCCGCGCTGCAGTTCTCGCTGGCCAACCCGGCGGTGGCCGCGGTGATTCCGGGCGCGAGCAAGCCGGAGCGCATCCGCGAGGATCACGCCGCGCTCGCCGCGACCATCCCGGCCGACTTCTGGCGCGAACTCCGCGCGCAGGGTCTCGTCGCCCCGGACGCGCCGCTGCCGATCGACCGCTAAGTATCGCCAAGCGCCGGGATGCCGTCATGGGTGAATCTGTGACGGCGTCCCCAGCTCCCTCGCACTCATCCTCCAGGAGTCTCCCATGGCGCATCCCGCGCTGTTCAAACCGCTTCGCGTCCGCAATCTCGAACTCGCCAACCGCATCGTGATCGCGCCCATGTGCCAGTACTCGGCCGAGGACGGCCGCATGACCGACTGGCACCATATCCACCTCGGCCAGCTCGCCATGTCCGGCGCCGCGTTGCTGACCATCGAAGCCAGCGCCGTGCTGCCGGAAGGCCGCATCACGTGGGGCGACGTCGGCCTCTACGACGACGCCACCGAAGAGGCGATGCGTGTCACGCTGGAAAGCGTGCGCCGCTGGTCGGACGCCATCGTCGGCATCCAGCTCGGTCACGCCGGTCGCAAGGCCTCGACCGAAGTGCCGTGGGCCGGGGGTCATCAGATCGCGCCGGACGACGCGCATGGCTGGCAGACCGTCGCGCCGTCCGCGATTCCGTTCGAGCCGGGCACGCACGCTCCGGTCGCGCTCGATCGCGACGGCATGGTGCGCATTCGTGACGCCTTCGCAGCCGCCGCGAAGCGCGCCGCGCGCATTGGCCTCGATTTCGTGCAGATCCACGCCGCGCACGGTTACCTGCTGCACCAGTTCCTCTCGCCGCTGTCGAACCAGCGCACGGACGAATACGGCGGCTCGCTCGAGAACCGCATGCGCTTCCCGCTCGAAGTGTTCGATGCCGTGCGCGCGGCGTTCCCGGCCGATCGGGCGGTGACGGTCCGCGTCTCGGCGACCGACTGGGTCGAGGGCGGCTGGGATCTCGAGCAGACCCTCGCGTTCTCCAAAGCGCTCGAGGCGCGCGGCGTCGACGCCATCCACGTGTCGACCGGCGGCCTCCATCCGGCGCAGAAGATTCCCGTGGGCCCGAGCTACCAGGTGCCGTTCGCGCGCGCGGTGAAGCAGGCGGTGTCCGTGCCGGTGGTGGCGGTCGGCCTCATCACGAGTCCCGAGCAGGCCGAAGCGATCGTCGCGACCGGCGACGCGGATCTGATCGCCCTTGCCCGCACCGTGCTCTACGACCCGCGCTGGCCGTGGCATGCCGCGGCCGAGCTGGGCGCCACCCTGCGCGCACCGAAACAGTACCTGCGCTCGCAGCCGTCGAAGCACCGTCACCTGTTCGGCGTGGACGGTCCGGTCGGCCCGACGCCGACCTGGGTGCGCGATGACGACGGCGCGTATCGCTGAGCTGTCGACGATGTAGGCAGGAGCGTGCCTTGCGTGACATCGTTCGAGGCCTCCACCTCTGGAGCTGGCGCGCCAGCGCCAAAGGTGGAGGCGAAGAGCTGTCGCGCGCAGGGCGCGCTCCTACACCATGACCTCGCGCCGATGCGTCGCCGCATTACGGAATTGTGCAAGCCTCCCCGTGGCCGTGTCGCTACCATCGGACTCCCGTCACTGGAGTTCCGGCCATGGCCGCACCGTTTCCGCCGTTCACCCACGAAACCGCCGTGCAGAAGGTTCGCCTCGCCGAGGACGGCTGGAACAGCCGGAATCCGGAGAAGGTGTCGCTGGCGTACAGCCCGGACAGCCAGTGGCGCAATCGCGCCGAGTTCGCGACCGGGCGCGAGGAGATCGTCGCCTTCCTGACCCGCAAGTGGCAGAAGGAGCACGAATACCGCCTGATCAAGGAGCTCTGGGCGTTTACCGGCGATCGCATCGCCGTCCGTTTCGCCTATGAATGGCACGACGACAGCGGCAACTGGTTCCGGTCGTACGGCAACGAGAACTGGGAATTCGACGAGAAGGGCGAGATGCACCACCGCTATGCGTGCATCAACGATCTTCCCATCAAGGAAAGCGAGCGCAAGTTCCACTGGCCGCAGGGTCGTCGTCCCGACGATCATCCGGGTCTTTCCGATCTCGGCCTCTGACGTCCCTTCGCAAGAAAGGGATGGCGCGGCGGTCGATCACGCGTGATCATGCCCGACCGACGGTTGGACACGACGATCATGAGCAAGGAACCGAAGCGCTGCGCCTGGGCCGGTAGCGACCCGCTGTACACGGCGTACCACGACGCCGAGTGGGGCGTGCCGCTGCACGATTCGCGCATGCTCTGGGAACAGCTGATGCTCGAAGGCTTCCAGGCCGGGCTTTCGTGGATCACCATCCTGCGCAAGCGCGAGAATTTCCGGCAGGCGTTCAAGGGGTTCGATCCCGCCCGGGTCGCGCGTTTCGGCGAGAGGGACATCGCCCGGCTGCTCGACGACGCCGGCATCATCCGCTCGCGCGCGAAGATCGAGGCCACCATCAACGGGGCTCGCATCTACGAAGCCATGCGAGAGCGCGGCGAAGACTTCGACGCGTATTGCTGGTCGTTCACGGACGGCAAGGTCATCCGCGGCGACGGGCGCAGCGTTCCGGCACAGACGCCGTTATCGGTGACGATTTCGAAAGACCTCAAGAAGCGCGGCTTCAAGTTCGTGGGTCCCACGATCACGTACGCCTGGATGCAGGCGGTAGGGATCGTCGACGACCACGCCCTCGGGTGCTTCCGGCGCTAGCGCGCCCATCGACGGTGCCGCAGTGCCGTAGAATCCGCGCTTGCCTTCCCGGAACGCCGCCTTGCTCCCGCCCGACAGCCCGCTCCTCTCTGCCGCCCCCGTGTTCGACGACGCCGACCGCGCGTGGATGGCGCGCGCGCTCGAACTCGCGGCCCATGCGCGCGATGCGGAGGGCGAGGTGCCGGTGGGCGCGGTGCTGGTGCTCGATGGCGCGATGGTGGGCGAGGGCTGGAACCGCAACATCACGCTGAACGATCCCACGGCGCATGCGGAGATCCAGGCCCTGCGCGCCGCGGGGCAGGCGCTGTCCAACTACCGTTTCCCCGGCGCGACGCTTTACGTGACCCTCGAGCCCTGTGCGATGTGCGCGATGGCGATGGTGCACGCGCGCGTCGCGCGGGTGGTCTTCGGTGCCACCGATCCCAAGACGGGCGCTGCCGGCAGCGTGTTCGACACGCTCGTGTCCCCGCGCCACAACCATCGCGTGGCGGTGGCGGGCGGCCTCCAGGCCGAGGCGGCCGGCGACATGCTGCGCGCGTTCTTCCGCGCGCGGCGCTAGGCCCAGGGCGCGAGCGCGTCGGCGCAGGAACGCTCGACCTTGAGCGTGATCAGCGCATCGGCCCGGGTGACCCCGAGATTGACGGAGGCGATGGGCAGGCCACGGCGCGATGCTTCGAGCACGAAGCGGTAGCCCGAATACACCATCAGCGACGACCCGACGACCAGCATGGCGCTCGCGCGGGCAAGGTGCGCCCACGCGGTATCGACCCGTGCGCGCGGCACGTTCTCGCCGAAGAAGACGACGTCGGGCTTCAGGATGCCGCCGCAGACGGTGCAGGGCGGAATGTGGAAGCCGGAGAAGTCGACGCCGTCGAGATCGGCGTCGCCGTCGGGCGCGATGGTCGCCTGCATCGCCAGCCAGTCCGGGTTCGCCTCGCCGAGCCGGTGCTGCATGGTTTCGCGCGTCGTGATGTCGCCGCACTGCATGCAGCGGACGCGGTCGAGGCGGCCGTGCAGGTCCACCACGTTGATGCTCCCCGCGCGCTCGTGCAGTCCGTCGACGTTCTGCGTCAGCAGGAGTTCGATCCGTCCCGCGCGCTCCATCGCGGCGAGCGCGCGGTGCGCGACGTTCGGCTGCACGGCGGCGAAATGGCGCCATCCGATCATGCCGCGCGCCCAGTAACGCGCGCGTGCCGGCGGGCCGCTCATGAACATCTGCAGGGTCATGGGCGGGCTGCGTTTCCATGCGCCCTGGTCGTCGCGGTAGTCGGGGATGCCGGAATCGGTGCTGATGCCGGCGCCCGTCAGCACGAAAAGCCGCGGATGGGCGTCGACGAAATCGCGCAGGGCGGTGTCGACGGTGTCGGGAGTGGCGGAGAGCGTGGTCACGGTCCGGGACTATAGCCGATCGGTCCGGCGTGTTCGCGGAGCATCGAGAGCACCTCGGCCGCGTCGCCGGCGAAGCGGCGGATCGCGCGGTCCAGGTTCGGCTGGCGTCCGCGTTCGAGGTCGCGTTCCAGGGTCAACCCGGTGCGCGCGAGATCGCTGGCTTCCGCCATGCCCAGCGCCCCGGAGACCCGGTGCAGCCAGGCCTGGAGTTCGTCCGCGCCGGGGCGGGAAAGCAGGGCGTCGAGGTCGGCGAGATCTCGCGTGAGCGCATGGTCGAGCGCGACGATCACCTCGCGCAGCGCGGCGTCGCCGCCAAGGGTCGTGCGCAGGGCCTCCACGTCGATATGCGGGGACGCGCGGGGCAGGTCGAACCCGAGCTCGACGATCGCACGGTGGCCGATGTCGTCGCCGGTCTCCGTGTGCACGATGCCGCCGAGCGCCGCGACCTGCGCCGACGCCTCGCGCAGGCGACGGTCGTCCGGCACCGGCGAGGTCTGCTCGTCCGCCACGGTGAAGTGCAGGATCTGCGATCCGCTGCCGTCTCCGACCACGTCGACATGCAGCGCGACGCGCCACGTTCGCCGCTCCAGCGCACGATCGAGCAGCAGGCGCAGGGCGTTGCCGAGCGGGCCGAAATCGCCTTCGAGATCGGGAGCCAGCGCAGGGTCGACCTCGAGCTCCAGCCGCATGTCGCGGGCACGCGCTTCCGCCGCGTAATGCCGCCCGAGCCGTGCGAGGAGTTCGGGCAGGCTGGCACTCGCGCCTAAGCGCGTGCGAAAGCCGATCGCACGCACGGCGGAGCGTATGCGGACGATGCGCCGGCGTAGTGGCATCGGAAGTCGCGATGTGCTCAACTCAGGCCCCCGTCGACGGTGCCCCAGACCCGCCCGCCGCGGACTGGACAGGCAAGATAAGGATGAATCGCATGGTCTACCGCGTCATGCTGGCGGACGATCACCCGGTGGTATTGAAGGGACTCGGCCTGGCACTCGCGAGGAACGCGCTGGCGACGGTGGTCGGCGAGGCGCAGTCGCCCGAGGAACTGCTGGCGATGCTCGAATGCACGCCGTGCGACGCCGTCATCACGGATTTCAGCATGCCGGGGCTCGGGCACGACGGACTGGCGCTCTTGCGCGAGTTGCGCCGCCTCTACCCGGACCTCCCCGTCATGGTCATCACGACGCTCGCCAACCCGGCGCTGTACCGGGAGATCATGGGCACGGGCGTGCTCGGGCTGATCGGAAAATCGGGCGACGCGCGGGAAATCCCCGAAGCGCTGGTGCAGATCGTTGCGAACCATGTGTACCTGGGTGCCTCCGTACGCGAAGTGATCGGCGCGCCGCAGCGCGAACCGATCGGAAAGTCGGGCACGCTGGCGGACCTGTCGCCGCGCGAGCTCAAGATCCTGCGGCTGTTCGCCGCCGGGAACAGTGTGACGGACATCGCCCGGGCGACGGGCCGCGGTCTGTCCACCGTCAGTCAGCAGAAGAAGAACGCCATGCGCAAGCTGGGGCTGGAAACCGAGGCCGAGATCTTCGAGTACATCGATCGCCTGCGTCTGTAGTCCGTTTCCTCGACCTGGGTCACGATAACCATGCCGGGCGCCCGCGGACATGGAAGAAATCGGAAAACGCGTCGTATGCTTGGGGGCCGGGCGCGCCGTGCACGCGCGCTTGACAACCGTGGCCGGTCGCCCGGCCTACAATGCCGCGCCCGGCGCGAAGCCCGAACAAGAGCACGAGGAGTAACCATCGGTGAGTGCCAACATCAGCCCGCTCGCGGGCAAGCCGGCGACGGAAGGCAAGCTGGTCGACGTCGCCGCCCTCGTCGCGGCGTATGCGGACCTGAAACCCGATCCGTCGGTGCCGGAACAGCGGGTGGCCTTCGGTACCTCGGGCCATCGCGGTTCCTCCTTCGACCGCTCGTTCAACGAATGGCACGTGCTCGCCGTGGTCCAGGCCATCTGCGAGTACCGCGCGGAGCAGGGCATCGACGGTCCGGTCTTCGTCGGCATCGACACGCATGCCCTGTCGGGTCCGGCGTTCGAGAGCACGCTGGAAGTGCTCGCCGGCAACGGTGTGCAGACCCTGGTCTCGACGGGCGGCGAATCCACTCCGACGCCCGCGCTATCCCATGCGATCCTCGTCCATAACCGCGGTCGCGAGCGCGGCCTCGCCGATGGCATCGTCATCACGCCTTCGCACAATCCGCCCGACAGCGGCGGCATCAAGTACAACCCGCCCAATGGCGGGCCGGCCGACACCGACGCCACGGGCTGGATCGCGAAGCGCGCGAACGCCCTCATCGAAGGCGGTCTGCGTGAGGTGAAGCGGCTGCCGTACGCGCAGGCGCGCAAGGCGTCGACGACCCGCGACTACGATTTCCTGCAGCGCTACGTCGGCGATCTGGGCAACGTGCTGGATCTGGAGGTCATCCGTGCCAGTGGCGTCCGCATGGGCGTCGATCCGCTGGGTGGTGCCGGTGTGCATTACTGGGCGGCGATCGGCGAGCTCTACGGCCTGAACCTCACCGTGGTGAGCGAAGTCGTCGACCCGACGTTCTCGTTCATGTCGCTCGACTGGGATGGCAAGGTGCGGATGGATCCGTCCTCGTCGTACGCGATGCGTCGTCTCATCGGCCTCAAGGACGATTACGACGTGGCGTTCGCGTGCGATACCGACCACGACCGCCACGGTGTGGTGGCGCCGGGCGCGGGCCTGATGCCCGCGAACCATTACCTCGCGACCGCGGCGTGGTACCTGTTCCAGAACCGTCCCGGCTGGCGGGCCGACGCGGCCGTGGGCAAGACGGCCGTCAGCACCGCGCTGCTCGACCGCGTCGCGAAGGACCTTGGCCGTCCGCTCCGCGAAGTGCCGGTCGGGTTCAAGTATTTCGTCTCGGGCCTGTTCGACGGCAGCCTCGGTTTCGGCTGCGAGGAGAGCGCCGGCGCATCGTTCCTCGCGAAGGACGCCTCGCCATGGTCGACCGACAAGGATGGCATCGTCGCCGCGTTGCTCGCCGGCGAGATGACCGCGCGTACCGGCTCCGATCCGGGCAAGCTCTATGCGGCCATCACCGCGAAGCTGGGCGAGCCCGCGAACGCTCGCATCGACGCGCCGGCCAATCACGCCCAGAAGGCAAAGCTGTCGAAACTGCAGCCGTCTCAGGTCACGTCGAAGACGCTGGCCGGCGATCCGATCGTCGAGGTGACCAATCAGGCGGGCGGCCAGGGCATCGGCGGCATCAAGGTGATCTCGGAGCAGGGCTGGTTCGCCGCGCGCCCGTCGGGCACCGAGGACATCTACAAGGTCTACGGCGAAAGCTTCCGGGGTGAAGCGCACCTGCGCGACGTGCTCGCCGAAGCCCAGGCCATGGTCGACCGCGCCCTCGCGGACTGATCGCGCGCGCTCGGCGATCGCGGGCTGGTACCATCCCGCGATCGCCGCCAGGTTCTCCGCCGATGTCGCACGACACCTCGCCGATCCGCGTCATCGTCGGCTCGCGCAATCCCGTCAAGATCGGTGCCGTGCACAACGCACTGGCGCCGCTGTTTCCCGGCCGCCTGGTGCAATGCGAGGGCATGCATGCGCCGTCGGGCGTGCCCGACCAGCCGATGACCGCCGCCGAGACGCGCGAAGGCGCGCTCAACCGCATGAACTTCTGCCGGCAGCACGCCGAGGCGGATTTCCACGTCGCGCTCGAAGGCGGAGTCGACGTGACGCAGGATGGCCCGGGCACGTTCGGATACGTCGCGATCGCCCACGGCAGCGATGTCTCGGTCGGTTGCAGCGCATGGCTGCCGTTGCCCCCGGCGGTGTACGAGGCGCTGCTCGAGGGCGAGGAACTGGGTGACGTGATGGACCGCCTATTCGGTACGGTCAACATCAAGCAGCAGGGCGGCGCGATCGGCCTGGTCACCAACGGCCATGCCACCCGCGAGAGCGCCTACACGCAGGCGATGGTGCTGGCGATGGCGCCGTTCCTCCATCCGGAGCTGTACGGGGTGGATCCCTCGGCGACCTGATGCGCCGCGAGCGGAAACGATGCGCCTGCCGCATAACAGTTGTGCGTGCCGGTTAACGTTTTTTCCGCACTGCAACACTTGAATCGGGGAGGGGGCGCTCCATTGAGGATCGGGTACGACGGCGCGCCGTCCTTCCATCCCTGCCGGACTCCTCCATGAACGCCATCTCCCATTCCCTCGAACCGGTCGACTCCTTCGATTACGTGATCTTCGGCGCCACGGGCGACCTGACCATGCGCAAGCTCCTTCCGGCGCTGTACCGCCGTTTCGCGGAGGGGCAGGTGCCGGACGACTCGCGGATCGTGGGCACCGCCCGTTCGCCGCTCGACGACGCCAGCTATCGCGAACGCGCGCGCAAGGCGCTCGGCGAACACGTGCGCGCCGACGAGCTCGACGACGCGACGGTCGACCGTTTTCTCGGCCTCGTCCACTACGTGAGCCTCAACGGCGCCGAATCGACGGGCAACTGGGACGCGCTGAAATCCCTGCTCGCCGCGGGCACGCCGGCCGCGGACCGGGTTCGCGTCTTCTACCTCGCCACGGCGCCGGATCTGTACGGCGACATCGCGCGTAACGTCGACGAGAAAGGCCTGCGCACCGATATCTCGCGCATCGTGCTCGAGAAGCCGATCGGCACCGATCTCGACACGGCCCGCAAGGTCAACGAAGGCGTCGGTCGCCATTTCCCGGAAAACAGCATCTTCCGCATCGATCACTACCTCGGCAAGGAAGCGGTGCAGAACATCATCGCGCTGCGCTTCGCCAACCCGATGCTGGAACGCATGTGGGACCGCGAGTCCATCGAGTACGTGCAGATCACCGCGGCGGAGACGGTCGGGCTGGAAGGTCGCGGCGGTTACTACGACGGGTCCGGCGCGCTGCGCGACATGATCCAGAACCATCTGCTGCAGGTGCTGACCGTGGTCGCCATGGAGCGCCCGGCTTCTCTCGACGCCGATGCGCTGCGCGACGAAAAGGTGCGCGTGCTGAAATCGCTCAAGCCGCTCGACCGTGCGAACCTGCGCGCCAACGTCTCGCGTGGCCAGTACGTGCAGGGCACCACCGGCGGCAAGCCGGTGCCCGCGTATCGTGAGGAACTGCCCGGCGAGACGCCGAGCAACACCGAGACCTTCGTGGCGCTGAAGGCGGAAATCGACACCCCGCGCTGGCAGGGTGTGCCGTTCTACCTGCGCTCGGGCAAGCGCATGCCCGAGAAGCTGACGGAAGTGGTGATCCAGTTCCGTGCCGGCGAGCCCGGTCTCTTCGGCGAAGCGCGTCCGGGCAGCCGTCTGGTGATCCGCGTGCAGCCGAACGAAAGCGTGACCCTCCCGCTCTTCGTCAAGCATCCGGGCAACAGCTTCGGCCTCGAGGAAGTGGATGCGCTCTCGCGTCTCGGCGAGCCGCGGCGCGTCGTCTTCCGCGATTCGTACGAGGGCCTGATGCTCGACGCGGTGAAGGGCAGCCCGGCGCTGTTCGTCCGCAAGGACGAGACCGAGGCCGCCTGGGAATGGGTCACGCCGATCCTGGAAGGGTGGCGCGAGGACGCGGCGGGCCCGGATACGTACGAGGCGGGCACCTGGGGCCCCGAGTCGGCGCGCGAACTGCTCCGCCAGGCCGGTCACAGCTGGGTGGAAGACATCGCGGCCTGAGGCCTCCCATTGCATACAAGACGGCAGGCCACATTATGTGGAGAGTGCCGGCATGAGGGGTGTCGCACCCCCTGCCGGCTTCTCTCCTTTCCCCCTGGAGGCCTCCATGACCGAGTATCGCAAGACGCCTGAAGCACTCGCGCGGCTGACCCCGGAGCAGTTCCGCGTCACGCAGCAGAGTGGCACCGAGCGCCCGTTCCACAACGAATTCCACGACAGCCATGCCGAGGGCATCTACGTGGACGTCGTGTCGGGCGAGCCGTTGTTCTCGTCGCTCGACAAGTTCGACAGCGGTTGCGGCTGGCCGAGCTTCACCACGCCGCTGGAAGACTCGCACGTGGTCGAGCACCGCGACACCACGCACGGCATGATCCGCACCGAGGTGCGCTCGACGCACGCCGACAGCCATCTGGGCCACGTGTTCCCGGACGGACCGCGCGATCGCGGCGGTCTGCGCTACTGCATCAATTCGGCGTCGCTGCGCTTCGTCCCCGTCGCCGACCTCGAAAAAGAAGGCTATGGCCAGTACGCCAGCCTGTTCGCCAACAAGGGAGGTGCCGCATGAATGGCAAGACCGAACGCGCCGTCCTCGCCGGCGGTTGTTTCTGGGGCATGCAGGACCTGATCCGCAGGCAGCCCGGCGTGATCACCACCCGCGTGGGTTACACGGGCGGCGACGTGCCCAACGCGACGTACCGCAACCACGGCACGCACGCCGAGGCGATCGAGATCACCTTCGACCCGGCGAAGCTCAGCTATCGCAAGGTGCTGGAGTTCTTCTTCCAGATCCATGATCCGACCACGCTGAACCGGCAGGGCAACGATCTGGGCCTCAGCTACCGCTCGGCGATCTACTACACGGACGAGGCCCAGAAGGCCACGGCCGAGGACACGATCGCGGACGTCAACGCCTCGGGCCTCTGGCCGGGCAAGGTCGTGACCGAGGTCGAGCCGGTGGGACCGTTCTGGGAAGCCGAGCCGGAGCACCAGGATTACCTGGAGAAGTACCCGAACGGTTACACCTGCCACTTCATCCGCCCGGACTGGGTCCTGCCGAAGCGGGCCGCCTGATCGCTTCCCCTGCCGGCTCTGGTATAAGGGCCGGCAGGGGACGTGCGTTCCGGCCGGTCGGGCCATCGACGCACGGATGAGGCGGGCGCCCGAGCCCGCCATGGCAGTCGGGGGTTCGAATCGACATGGATAGCGCGAATGCTGCGGACGCGCGTGGGTCTTTCTGGCATCGCCGGGGGCTCATGCTCTGGCTGGCGTTGCTGGTCGCCATCGCCGTGCTCCGCGCGACCAACCGTTACCTCGTGGACGTGGCCAACCACCACGTATCGCCATACCTGCCGAAGTTGCTCGAGGAGCTCACGGGCTCGCTCAGCTTCGGCGCCTTCCTCCCCGTCCTTTTCCTGATCCTGCGCCGGGTGCGCTGGACGTGGCTCACGCACCTGGCGATCTTCGCCGGTCTGTCGATCCTGCAGACGAGCGCGATGATCCTCCTGCGGCAGCTGGTGTTCGCTGCTGCGCGGCTCCCGGAATACGCGTACGGCTTCGGTGTCTGGCGCTACCTGATGGAAGTGCCGACGCAGCTGTTCTTCTACGTCGTCATCGTCACCGGCTTCTGGCTCTTCGAGCGCTACCGCGAGGGCAGGGCGCGCGAGCTTCGCGCCGCGCAGCTGGAGTCGGCATTGTCGGAGGCGCGCCTCGAGGCGCTGCGGCTCCAGCTGAACCCGCACTTCCTCTTCAACACGCTCAACGCCGTTTCCGAGCTGATGTACGAGCGCCCCCGCGTCGCCGACGAAATGCTCTCGCGGATCGGCGCGCTGCTCCGCGCCACGCTGTCCGCAAGCGGGCAGGAGCACAGTCTTTCCGACGAGTGGCGGCTGGTGTCGCTGTACACGGACATACAGCGCGTGCGCTTCGGCGAAGGCCTCGACGTGTCGCTCGACAACGATCCGTCGCTCGACGAACTCCGTATTCCTTTCCTCCTGCTGCAGCCTCTGGTGGAAAACGCCATCGAGCACGGCGGCAGCGGCGACGAACGACGCGTGCGGATCGACGCGTCGCGCCAGTCGGGACGGCTCACCGTGCGTGTGCGCGATTCCGGCGGCGACACGAACCGGCGCGGCGGTCACGGCATCGGTCTCGGCAACGTCGGAGCGCGGCTGCGTCATCTCTACGGCGACGACGCCGGCGTGCAACTGGAGCCCGTCGCCGAGGGCGGGAGCGTGGTCACGGTCTGGCTGCCCGCGCGTCGTTGGGAGGCGGCATGACGCTGCGCGCGGTGGTCGTCGACGACGAGGCGCCCGCGCGGGCGAAGCTGCGTCGCTACCTCGCCGAATGCGACGGCGTGCGCTGGGTGGGCGAGGCGGTCGATGGCCCGTCGGCCGTCGCGCTGATCCACAAGGAACGCCCCGATGTCGTGTTCCTCGACATCAGCATGCCGGGCATGGACGGCTTCGGACTCCTGCAGGCCCTGGGCGATCCGCTGCCCGCCGAGATCGTGTTCGTTACGGCGCAGGACGACCAGGCGGTACGCGCGTTCGAAGTGCACGCTTTCGACTACCTGCTCAAACCTGTCGGACCGGAACGGTTCGCGCGGGCCGTGCAACGGCTGCGCGCGACGGTGTCGCCAGCGCTGGGCATCGCCGGGCGGGTCGATGGGCTGATCGACGGCGCGCCGCCGCCCGCCCATTACCTCGAACGCGTGCTGCTGCCCGCCGGCGAGGGCGCGGAGCTGGTGCGCGTCGAGCGGATCGATCGCATCGAGGCGGACCGCAACTACCTCGACGTGCATGTGGACGGCCAGACCTATCGCCTGCGCGGCACGCTCGACGCGATGCTCGGACGCCTGCATCCCGCGCAGTTCGTCCGCGTGAACCGCTCGACGATCGTGCGCCTGGACGCCATCCGACAGATCCAGCCCTGGCCCGACGGGGAGCGCAGGCTCCTCCTGGTCGATGGTGCCCGGGTGACCTGGACGAAGCGGTACCTGGCGAACGTGCCGGAAGGTCTGGGCGTCTAGACTTCCCACAGCTGAGCTCAGGTGTGTCGTTCGTCCCGGCCGTTGCGGCCTTCGTCCCAGCCGCACATCGGAACGCCCGGCAGGCGCCGCATGCTCCGTCCCTACCCACGGCGGAGTTGGCCCATGCCTCGCAAACGCACCCTCATCGTTACCTGTGTCGCCGGAGCGCTCGCCCTCGCCATCGGCGTCGCCATCCCTCCCGCGCATGACGCCCTGCGGGTCGCCGCCGGCGTCGCCGCGCACCACGTCTGCTCGATGACCTTCGTCGCCGGGCAGGAGCCGCGGCGGACGGTCGACGAACTGGTCGTGCCCATGATCGGCCCGGTGGCCGCCGCGCTGCTGACACCGCACGTGTCGCGCGCGACGCGTGCCGTCGAGGTCTCCGGTCCGTTGACCGTCCTCGCCCGCGCGAGCTTCACGCCGGGTTTCGGGTGCCGGCTCGATCTACCGGGGAACACGCCGCTGACCGCCGATCCGACGACCCACCGCGCGGCGAACGACGCCCTGTCCCAGGCTGGCATCGTCCCCGCGTCGCGGCCGGCGCTGGCCGCCGCGCTGGACGCCGTGTTCGACGAGCATCCGGACAAACCGGTGAAACGCGTCAAGGCCGTCGTGATCGTGAAGGACGGGCGTATCGTCGCGGAACGCTACGCGCAAGGCGTCGACGAACACACGCCGCTACTGAGCTTCTCCGTCGCGAAGTCATTCACCAACGCGTTCCTCGGCATCCTCGCGCGCGACGGGGCGGTCGACATGACACGTCCGCTCGACGCGCCCGAGTGGCGCGGTCCCGGCGACCCGCGAGCGACGATCACGGCCGAGGATCTGTTGCGCATGCGCAGCGGGCTGGCGGCCGCAGAGGCGGAATCCGCGTTCAGCCCCGTCGCCCGGATGGAATTCCTCAACGCCGACATGGCGGGATTCGCGGCCCGCATGCCGTCGAAGGAACCGCCGGGGAGGACCTTCGAATACACCTCGGCGGATACCCTGCTGCTCGACCGAATGATCGGCGGGAAGGTCGGCGGAGGCGCCGCGGGGATGCGGGCCTTCGCGCGACGAGAACTGTTCGACCGGCTCGGCATGGGCGACGTGACCATGGAGTTCGACGGGCAGGGCACGTTCGTGGGCTCGACATATGTGTACGCCAGCGCGCGCGACTACGCGCGGTTCGGCATGCTCTACCTCGACGACGGCGTCGCGCCGGACGGCGGGCGGATCCTGCCGGAAGGCTGGGTCGCGTGGTCGCGTACCTCGACGCTCGGCGCGCCCTACGGCGCCGGCTTCTGGACGAACGACGGACCGAGCGAACTGGCGGCCCTGCGCGTGTCGGCGGGATTTCCGAAGGACGGCTTCTTCGCCAGCGGCACGATGGGCCAACGGATCTACATCGTGCCCTCGCAACGGCTGGTGATCGTGCGCTTCGGCTACTCCGCGCCGCCCGAGTACGGCATCCGCGACGACATCGCCCTGATCGCCGCGGCCATCGCGGAATGAAGAAGGCATCCGCGCCCCGAGCCCGCCTGCCGTCGGGTGGGAGCGCGCTCGCGCGCGAACGGCGAGCCTCAACCTTTTCGCGTGACGCCGGTCAGGTCGGCGAACCGATCGATCACCGCGACCGCGCCGGCGCGATGGATGTCGAGACCCTTGTGATAGCCGTAGCTCACGAACACGAGGTCGATGCCGGCATCGCGCGCGGCAAGCATGTCGCTTTCCGAGTCGCCGACCATCAGGGTATCGGCAATCGCCACGCCCGCCTCATCGGCGAGATGACGCAGCGGCACGCCGCTGGGCTTCCGTTCGGGCAACGTGTTGCCGCCCACGATGCCGTCGATGTACGGCAGCATGCCGCGCGCTTCGAGCAACGGCCGGACGAATTCCTCGTTCTTGTTCGTGCAGACCGCGAGCTTCACGCCTTGCGCGTGCAGCGTCGCGAGCGTGTCGACCACGCCGTCGTACGCCACGGCGTCGAGCGCCGTCTCGCCGTAGTGCACGAGGAAGCCCGGCATCACCGCGTCGATGTCCACGTCGCTGCCGGCGTGGCGAAACGCATAGGTGATGAGCTTGCGCGAGCCTTCGCCGATCCATTGCTCGATCTGCGTGTCGTCGTAGGTCGGCAGTTTCCAGTCGCGAAGGGTGCGGTTCACCGATTCGGCGATGTCCCTGACGCTGTCGACGAGCGTGCCGTCGAGATCGAAGATGACGAGGGAATACGGGAAGGCCAAGGCGGACGCTCCGGCAAAACAGGCATTCTAAGCCTTCGACGCCGCCACGGGCACACGCGGGGCGGGCGGCGCCAGGCCGTGCTCCAGCAACGCCACCGCGTGCCGCGCGATGGCCTGCGCGTCGATATGCCTGCGCAGTGGATCGTCGGCCCATTTGCGCAGGCCGGCCATCGGCAGGAACGTGAGGGCGGAGATCGTGGTCATCAGCAGGGCGGGATCGAGGTCCGGATTGATCCGGCTTTCGTCCTGCCAGCGCCGGATGGCCGACAGCAGGGCGGACAGGCGCTGTGGATCGGTACGCGCGCGCAGGTGCTGCTTGAAGAGGTCGTCCTCCCGGAGCAGTTCGCTGATGAGCACGGGGCCCATCCAGGGCTCCTCGACCGCGACCTGCACGAACCGTTCGGCCAGTCGCGTGAAGGCCGCGACCGGGTCGTCGGCATGCTCCGAGAAGATCGCGTCGACCCGCGCGCGCATGGGCGCGATGCGCTCGTCGACGATCGTGGCGAAAAGCTGCTCCCGGGTCCGGAAGTAATAGTGCACCGCCGCGGGTGTCATGCCGGCCGCGCGGGCGATCGCGGCGAGGGTGGTCTCCGCGTAGCCGTTGCGCGCATAGAGTTCCAGCGCGATGCCGATCAGGCGTTCGCGCTGATCCGGCCCATCGGGCTGGCTGGGCGGGCGGCCCGGGGGGCGTCCTCGTCGGGCTCTGGTCGTCGTCATGCGGGGTTCCTTCGGTCAACGCGGTCGGCGGCGGCATTGTGCGGCGATTGACGCCGAAGCCAACGGCCCATATATTAACTCAGCCATTAATTAATTACAGGCCCGTAGGCGTGACCACCGATCTCGCGCGCAAACCCGCCGCCCCGCGGCCCCGTGTCGACACCGCGACGCCCGACGAGCGGCCGCAGCCACCGTCGCTGCGGCTGCTGTTCACCGCGCTGATGATGGTGATGCTTCTGGCGGCCCTCGACCAGACGATCGTCTCGACGGCGCTGCCGACGATCGTGGGCGACCTCGGCGGCTTCGACCGCCTCTCGTGGGTGGTCACGTCCTACCTGCTCAGCTCCACCGTGGTCGTGCCGCTGTATGGCAAGTTCGGCGACCTGTTCGGTCGCAAGATCGTGCTGCAGGTCGCCATCGTCATCTTCCTCGCCGGATCCGTGTTGTGCGGACTCGCGCAGGACATGACGCAGCTGATCGTTACGCGCGCCCTGCAGGGTCTCGGCGGCGGGGGCCTGCTCGTCATCACCATGGCGGCGGTCGGCGACGTCATCCCGCCGGCGGAGCGCGGAAAATACCAGGGCCTTTTCGGCGGCGTGTACGGGCTGGCGACCGTGATCGGTCCGCTGCTGGGCGGCTTCATGGTCGACCACCTCTCGTGGCGCTGGATCTTCTACGTGAACCTGCCGCTCGGCGCGTTGTGCATCGCGGTCATCGCCGCGGTGTTCCATCCGCACGCCCGCCATGTGAAACACACCATCGACTACTGGGGCGCGGGCTGGCTCACGCTCGCGCTGAGCTGCCTGATCCTGTTCACCACGGAGGGCGGCTCGACGCTGCCATGGGATTCGGCCGAGCTCTGGTGCTATCTCGCCGTCGCGCTCATCGGCATGGTGGGATTCGTCTACGAGGAAAGCGTGGCGGCGGAACCGATCATCCCGTTGCATCTCTTCCGTCACCGCACGTTCCTTCTCAGCTGTCTGGTCGGCCTCTTCGTCGGTGCCGCGCTGTTCGGCGCCACGACGTTCCTGCCGTTGTACCTGCAGGTGGTCAAGGGCGTCTCGCCCACGGGTGCCGGCCTGCAGCTGCTGCCGCTGATGGGTGGCGTGCTGACCAGCTCCATCGTCTCGGGGCGCCTGATCAGCCGCATCGGCCGCTATCGCGTGTTCCCGATCGCCGGCTGCGCCATCGCCACGGCGGCGCTGCTCCTGCTGGGGACCGTCGGCGACGGGGATCCGATCGCGTTGATCTACCTGTATGCGGGTTTTCTGGGGCTCGGTCTCGGCATGGTGCTGCAGGTGCTGATCCTTGCCACGCAGAACAGCGTCGAAGCGCGGCACATGGGCGTCGCCACCTCGGGCGTGACGCTGTTCCGCTCGATCGGCGGTTCCATCGGCGTCTCCGCCTTCGGTGCGATCTTCACCAACGGCTTGCGGTCGCGCATGCAGGATCTTTTCCGCGATGGCGCGACCTCGCCGCGCGCCTTTTCGCCCGAAGCCGTGCGCGCCATGCCGGCCGCGGTACACGAACGCTACCTGCATGCGTTCGGCGCGTCCCTGCACACGGTCTATCACGTCGCCGCCGTCGTCATGGCGATCGGCTTCGCGATCGCGTGGGGCCTTCGCGACATACCGCTACGCCAGGCGGCCCGCGCCTAGCCGAACGTGAAGGCGTAGGCCTGCACGCCCGGGCCGTCGAAGACGATCTCGACGATGCGGTCGCCGATCTCGCCCTGCTGGCGTACCAGCTGGTACATGCGCGGCGTCGTGACGGTGCCCCGGCCGTCGGCGTCGACATCGACGCCGTGGTTGGCGCCCGGTGGCTTGCCGTCGATGAGGACGCGGAAGCGCACCGGCGTTCCAGGCGTCGAGGGCCCCATCACGAGGTGGACGTCGCGCGCGTGGAAGGCGAAGACGATGCGCGAGGACGCCGCCTCCGCACGCGCCGATTCCTTGCCGACGGTCCAGTCGCCCGCGAACGCCCAGTGATCGTCGTCGAGCTTTCCGGGCGCCGCATAGGCGCGGCGGCGGTCGCGCGCGACGTCCTCCGTGGATTCGAAACGCTCCGCGCGCGCGTACCCGACGTACGTTTCCGGCGTCCGCAGATCCTGCCAGTCGGCCTGAACCTCCACGCCCGCCGTGGGTACGCTCGTCAGTGGCGGAGGAAGGCCGGTCTGTCCGGCCTCCGCCAGCAGCTGGCGGATGATCGCCTCGGTCTGTGCGTACTCGCCCTCGCCGAACACGTGGTGGCGGATGCGTCCCTCGGCGTCGACGACGTAGAGCGCCGGCCAGTACTCGTTGTCGAAGGCGCTCCATACGCGATGGTCGCTGTCGACCGCGACCGCATAGCCTGGCGCGATGTCCCTGACCGCCTGGCGCACGTTGTCGATGTTCCTCTCGAACGCGAACTCCGGTGAATGCAGGCCGAGGACGACGAGGCCGTGCTCGCCGTAATGCTTCGCCCACGCGCGGAGGAACGGCACCTGGCGCAGCGAGTTGATGCAGGAATACGTCCAGAAATCGACCAGCACGACCTTGCCGCGGAGCGAGGCCGGTGTCAGCGCGGCGCTGCCGATCCACGCCGTGGCGCCATCGAGCGACGGAAGACGGCCCTCGACGGGTAGGGCGCCGCGGACGGCGGGCGCGGGTGCGTTCTGGGCGCTGAGGTTCGACGCGCCGAAAGCCAGCACGAGGGAAGCGATGAGCAGGGTCCGGATCATGGCGGCGGTGGGTCGTGAGGCTGATGGGAGTCCTCCATCTAACTACGTCGCGCCGCGAAACGCTTGCACGACCCACGCTCTTACAAGGCATCCAGGCGCAGCCGATGGAACCGGCAGGTGTCGACGCGTTCGACGGTCGAGGAGCGGCCGTCGCGGAACGTGACACGAAAGCGGCGGAGGCAACCGCCCTCCGGCAGACGCAGCGTGGCCGTCGCCAGGCCGCCTTGCAGTGGTTCGCCCAACGGAACGTCGACCCACGCCCCCGATCCGGCATCCGCCACCTCGAGCGAGGCGATGCTGGCGAACGACGCGTTGACCACGGTGAACAGCTTCGACGGCAGAGCCGTCCGGTCGGCCGCGTGGCTGACGAGGGGCAGGGTGGCGGCGAGGGCGATGAGGACGAGACGGGTGGCGTGCATGGATGTCGCTCCTTGGGATGGCGACACCATCGAAGCGCCGCGCCCAGCGCGCGGGAAGCGATCCGGGACGAATCGTCGGGCGAGCGGGACGAGTCGTAGCGCGCCGAGGTTTTGCTTGACGGCAGAACGCAGCCGTCCAAGCATGCGACCCATGGCTCACGCGAAAAGGCGCGGTGAATGAAGGTTCGGCTCGGCACGGCGGAGATCGGTCTCGGACGGTACCTTGGTCTGTGGACCGCGGTCGCGTTGGTGTTCGCGATCCAGCGCCACCTCCACGCCCAGCTCGGCGGCCCGGAGTTCGATGCCATCGATTACCTGCGCTGGTCGCTGATCGAGTGGTACACCTGGGCCGGGCTGGCACCGCTCGTGTTCCGTCTCGCCGAGAAATACCCGATCCGCGGCGAGGTGCGTCTGCGCGGGCTCGGCATGCAGCTGCCGGTAAGCGTGGGCGTCACCCTGCTCGCGATGGCGATCGGAGCTCTGGTATCCACCGTGTTCGAACCGAGCGGCTTCGGCGAGCAGCTGCGGCAGTTCATCGGTCAGCACTTCGCGACCGGTCTGCTGACCTACTGGGCGCTGTTCGCCATCCGTCAGGCGATGGCGCTGCATGCGGAGAAGGTCCAGCGCGAGATCGAGGCAGGGCGTCTCGCCACCGAGCTCGCCCAGTCACGCCTCCGCGCGCTGAAATCGCAGCTGCAACCACACTTCCTGTTCAACACCCTGCACGCGATCGCCACGTTGCTCAAAGAGGACGCCCTGACCGCCGAGGACATGCTGCTGCGGCTGAGCGAGCTCCTGCGCGCCTTCCTCGAGGACTACGACGGCCAGGAAATCTCGCTGCGCAAGGAGCTCGTTCTGCTGGACCTCTATCTCGGCATCCAGCGTGTGCGCTTCAAGGATCGCCTGACGACGCGCATCTATCTCGATCCCGACACGATCGAGTGCGCCGTGCCCAGCCTGATCCTCCAGCCGATCGTCGAGAACGCCATCCGCCACGGCATCGGCGAGCGAGTCGGTGCCGACCACATCGAGATCGAAAGCCGCCGTGAGGGCGACAGCGTGCTCATCGAGGTGCGCAACCGGAACAGCGTCCTTGGCGACCGGAAGGCGCCATCCGGCCACGGCATCGGCTTGAGCAACACCGCACTGCGACTGCGGGAGCTCTACGGCGACGCGGCCGAGGTCAGGCTCGACATGGTCTGGCCGGAAGGTGTCGTATGCCGGTTACGACTCCCGTTCCGCGAGGCCGCCGAGGTCGACGACGATCCGGAGTTCGTCGGCGCATGAAGATCGCCACCCTGGTCGTCGACGACGAACCGATCGCGCGCAAGGCCGTGATTCGCCTGCTGGAGCAGGACCCCGACATCGCGATCCTCGGCGAATGCGGCGACGGCCTGTCCGCCGTGACGGCGATCCGCGACCAGTCGCCGGATCTCGTCTTCCTCGACATCCAGATGCCGGCGATCACCGGCATCGACGTCGTCGGTACCATCGGCGCCTCGCGCATGCCGGCCACCGTATTCGTGACCGCGTTCGAGCAGTACGCCGTGCGGGCGTTCGAGGCGAACGCGGTGGACTACCTCGTGAAGCCGTTCGGCCGCGAGCGCTTCGCGGAAACCCTGCGTCGCGCGAAGGCGCGCCTCGGCACGTGCGTCGCGACGGATGCGGGCGGGGCCGCCATCGCCCAGGTGCTGGAAGCGTTGCGTCGTCGGGACGATTACCTCGAGCGCGTGCCCGTGCGGGTGGACGAGCAGGTGACGTTCGTGGATGTGGGCGACATCGTCTGGATCAAGGCGAACCGCAACGTCGTCGAGCTGCATCTCGCCGACCGCGTGCACGAGCTGCGCGAAACCATGGCCTCGCTCGCCGGGCGGCTGGATCCGAAGCAATTCGCGCGCGTGCACCGCTCCGCGATCATCAACGTGCGCCGCGTCCGCTCGATCCATCCCTGGTTCAACGGTCACCACGTGGTGACGATGGATACCGGGCAGAAGCTTCGCATGAGCCGCTACCAGCAGGAGGCCTTCCTGCGGCTGGTGTCGACGAAGGGTGTGAAGGAAGGCGACTAGCGACGGGTCGCGAACACCCCGTCGAGCGCGAGCTCCGCGCGGAAACCCGCCTTCTCCAGTCGGCGCGCGACCTCGCTGGGCACGTCGCGTCCGCTGGTGAGCTTGTTCGGGCTGCCGGTGTAATGGAACAGGCGACCGCCCTTGCGCAGCACCCGCGCCAGTTCGCCGTAGAACGCCTGCGAGTAAAGCTCGCCCGCGATGCCGAAGCGGGGCGGATCGTGCAGCAGCGCATCGAACGACGCGTCGGCGAGGCCAGCGATCGCCTCCGCGACGTCGGCGTGCTCGAGACGCAGCCGGCCACCGGCTTCCGCTGAATCTGGATCGGGCGACCAAGGGTTCAGCGTGCGCAGCCAGAGCACGTCCGCGTTCTTCTCGAACGACTGGATGTGGGCGACGCCGGCGTCGAGGCAACACGCGGCGAAGTAGCCGAGGCCTCCGCAGGTGTCGAGCACGCGCTTGCCGCGCGGTTCCACCAGCGCCACCTTCCGGCGCGCGTCGTCCAGGGGGGATTCCTTCGACGTCGGCAGCATCTTGATGCCGTCGATCTCGAACGTCGGCACGCCCCACGTCGTGGGGACGAGCTTGATCAGCGAGCCGGAGAAGCACGACACGACGTCGAAGCCGTCGCCGTCCCAGGCGTAGATCGAGCGGTCCTTCAGCTTGCCGGGCCACGGGTAATCGACGTTCCGCCAGCGCCATGTGTCCGGTCCGAGCGATGCTTCGCCGGTCGACCTGCCCAGATCGAGGGAGCCGGTCCACGTGACGCCGCCGGCGTCGCGCGCGGCCGCCATGGCTTCGGCGACATCGCGGGTGAGCAGGGGGCCGGCATAGTGCGTCACAACAGGATCCTCGCGCCGCCATGAAGCGGCGCAAAGGAACCAATGGTACCAACTACGCGGCCTGACGCGTGAACACGTCGCGCTGGTTCCGCACCCGGACCGAAGGGCGAAGATCAGAACGCGTCGACGTCGATCACCGCCTTGGCGAACGCCTCGGGCGCTTCCTGGGGGAGGTTGTGGCCGATGCCGCCGGTGATCGTGCGGTGCTCGTACCTGCCCGAGAAACGTTTCGCGTACTGCGACGGATCCGGATGAGGCGCGCCGTTCGCGTCGCCTTCCAGGGTGATCGTCGGCACCGTGATCGTGGGCGATGTCGCCAGCTTCGCCTCCAGGGCATCGAACTTCGCCTCGCCCTGTGCGAGGCCGAGACGCCAGCGATAGTTGTGGATGCTGATCGCCACGTGGTCCGGATTGTCGAAGGCGGCCGCCGAGCGATCGAACGTCGCGTCGTCGAAGTGCCACTGCGGCGACGCGAGTTCCCAGATCAGCCGGGCGAAGTCGTGGGTGTACTTCGCATAGCCGGCCTCGCCGCGCGCGGTGGCGAAGTAGTACTGATACCACCATTGCAGTTCCGCCTTCGGCGGCAGCGGGGCGACATTGCCCGCCTGGCTGCCGATGAGGTAGCCGCTGACCGACACGAGCGCCTTGACGCGTTCGGGCCAGAGCGCCGCCACGATGTCCGCCGTGCGCGCGCCCCAGTCGTAGCCGGCGACGATCGCCTTGTCGATCTTCAGGGCATCCATCAACGCCAGCGCGTCGGCGCCGAGCGCCGCCTGCTGGGCGTTGCGGGGCGTGTCGGGCGAAAGGAACCTCGTGGCGCCGTAGCCGCGCAGATACGGAATGACGACGCGGTAGCCCCGGGCGGCGAGGATCGGCGCGACGTCGACGTAGCTGTAGATGTCATAAGGCCATCCATGGAAGAGGATCACCACCGGGCCCTTCGCGGGACCGTCCTCGGCGTAGGCGATCTCGAGCACATCGGTCTTCACGGTCTTCATCCGCGCGAACGACGTATGCCCACCGGTCGCCGGTGCCGGTGCCCCTTTTCGGCCCGCCGGCGCAGGCGCCGCCTGCGCCAGGTCGCCGAGGCCGAAACCGAACGAAGCGAGCGCGAGCGCCATCGCGCTGTTGCCCATGAATTGCCGCCGCCGCTTGTCGTAGGTATCCATCGTCTCTCTCCGGGGTCGTTGACGTGCGCGCCGGATGGCGCCTCGGTGACCACTCTAGGCCCCGGTTTTGTCGGGAAATTGCACGTGCTTCCGCCCTATTGAAACGTTCTGTAACCCCCACCGGCGCCGATACGTTCGGTTACAAATCGGCCCCGACAGGGTGGTCCATCACGTCCCGGGACCAGGGATGCCCTAAGATCGGCCCATGAACGAGGGGGCATCGGACATCGCGAATCCGCCGGGGCGCGGCCGCCTGGCATGCGTGGGCATGGGCATGACGCTCGGCTCGCACCTGACGCCGCTCGCGCGCAGCCACATCGCGCAGGCCGATGTCGTGTTCGCAGGGCTGTCGGACGCGATCGTCGAGGCCTGGCTGCGGGAGATGCATCCCGACGTGCGCAGTCTCCAGCCGTACTATCGCGAGGGGAAGTCGCGGATGCGCACCTATCGCGAGTGGGTGGACGTGATGATGACCGAGGTCAGGGCGGGCAGGCGGGTCTGCGGCGTCTTCTACGGGCATCCCGGCATCTTCGCGTGGTCGCCGCACAAGGCCGTCGAAACGGCGCGCGCCGAAGGCTTCGAGGCGCACATGGAGCCCGGCATCTCGGCCGAGGATTGCCTCTACGCGGACTGCGGCATCGATCCGGGACGCTTCGGCTGCCAGCACATCGAGGCCAGCCAGCTCGTCCTCTACGAACGGCGCATCGACACCGGCGGCTATCTCGTGCTCTGGCAGGTCGGCGTGGTCGGCGACCGCTCGCTTGGTCGCTTCGCGACCGGCATGGCCTATCGGCAGGTCCTTGTCGACGTGCTGCTGGAAGACTATCCGCCCGAACACGAAGTCATCGTCTACCGCGCGGCCACGCTCCCGGTCGACCGGCCGCGCATCCGGCGTGCGCCGCTCGCCGACCTGGCCGCGCTGCCGCTCACCGCCGAGGAGACGGTCATCCTCCCGCCCTATCAGCCGCTGCGCAGGAACCTGCGCGTGGCCGCCAGGCTCGCCGCGATCGACGCGGCCGATCCCGCCGCCTCTTCGTAAAGCCACGGATGCGTCGGCCGTTAACGAATGCAGGGGCATGGTCGCGTGCCATGACCGGGAGGGCAGGGGACTTCATGTGGAAAAGGACGGATTGAACCGGTGAGGCGCTGGCTCGCCATCGCGCTGCTCGCCCTGTGTGGCATGCCGTCGCCGGCCGGCTTCGCCGCGGCGGTCGATAGCGTGTCGGCCATGTTCGCGCACGTCGAACCGCTCCGTTTCTCCGACCATCCCCGCTTCGTCGAAGGTCTCGCCCGTCTGCGCGCCATGCAAGCGTCGATGACACCCGCCGAGCGCTGGCATCTTCGCTATCTGGAAGCGTGGGAAGACACCTTCACGGGGAATTACGCGCACGCACAGGACGAGCTTCGGACAGTGGCGGCCGATTCCGGCGACCCCGTGCTCGCGACGAAATCGAACGCGCTGTTGCTGAGCAACCTGGCCGCGAACCGACAGTACGGCGACGCCTTCGCCCTGGCCAACCGGCTCGTGCCGACGCTGCCGACGGTAAAAGATCCGGATGCCCGCTGGGCGTTGCTGTTCAACCTGTCGCAGATGTTCGTCCTGGCGGAACAGACGGACCTCGCGCTGCGCTACGGGGGCATGCTGGAGCCGGGAACGTCGCCGCAGCGCCATTGCGCGGTTCTCGGCCTGCGCATCGCGGCGCTCAGCAAGCGCAGCCTCGCGCTGCCGTCGTCGAACCCCGCCATCGGCGAGGCGATCGACGCCTGCGTCGCGGCCGATGTCGTCGTCACGGCGAACATGGTCCACCTCGTGCGGGTGGACCGTCTGCTCGACGAAGGTCGTCCCGAGGACGCGATCGCGGAGCTCGACGGGATCGACGAAAGCGTGCGGACGATCGGTTACAACCCCCACCTCGTCGCCACGGCGGAACAGCGCGCTCGCGCCCTCGAGGCCCTGGGACGATCGGGCGACGCACGTCGCGCGGCTCTGGCCGGTCTGGCCCACACGCGGCCCGGCGACGTCAGCGAATGGCTGAAGGAGCTCTACGGCGTCCTCTACCGCGTGGAGAAGGCGCGGGGCAACAACGCTGCCGCGCTGCGCTATTTCGAAGCGTACGCGGCGCAGGACAAGGGATACCTCAACGACATCACGGCGCGCAACCTGGCGTTCGAGCTGAGCACGCAGCACGCGGTGTTGCAGAAGCTCGAGACCGAACGCCTCGTCAAGGCGAACAACATCCTCCTCTTGCAGAAGGAACTGGAGACTAGCGCGGTAGCGAAGAGCCGGCTCTTCATCCTGCTCCTGCTGTGCGTGGTCGGCTCGGTGGTGCTGTGGCTCTTCCGCCTGAAGCGGTCGCAGATGCGCTTCCGGAAGCTCTCGCAGCACGACGGCCTCACGGGCGTCTACAACCGCCAGCATTTCATGAGCGAAGCGGCACGGCTCCTGCCGGCGCTGCAGCGGCGACGGGCACCCGCGTGCCTCGTCTTCATCGACCTGGATCACTTCAAGCAGATCAACGACACGCACGGACACGCGATCGGCGACGCGGTGCTGCGGCGGGCCGCGGCGCTCTGCCGCGGGCAACTCGGTCCGCACGACCTGTTCGGCCGGCTGGGGGGCGAGGAATTCGCCGTGCTGTTCGTGGACCGCGGCCGGGATGACGGCGTCGCCGCCGCGGAGGCGATGCGCGCCTGCATGGAGGCATCACCCGTGATCGAGGACGGACACATCGTCACGTATGCCTGCAGCGCGGGACTCGCCGCCACCGACAGCTCAGGCTACGACCTCCAGGATCTGTGCCGCGACGCGGATAAGGCGCTCTACCGCGCCAAACGCGCCGGTCGCAACCGCGTGAGCGCCGAGGTCCGCGACGACCGTCCGCTCACGATGAGGAGCGGCTGAGTGGCGCGGCTGCCAGGTCGCGACGCTGAAGCGCCTACCAGGCGAAGCTCGTGAGCCAGGTGCGCTCATCCAGCGGCGTCCACGACAGCGTGACGCGTCGCCCCACGTCGAAGCGCGCCGAAAGCGGCGCGGCGACTTCCGCCTCGATGACCCGCGCCTCCGGCGACAGCGCGAGGATACGTAGGGCCGCGAAATCGAAGAAGCGCCCCACCGACGCGGCGGTCGCTTTGTAGAAACTCTCCTTGGCCGAGAAGGCGAGGGTGAGGACGACCGGCCAGCCCAGGCTCGCGGCCGCGCGAGCCAGGGAATCGCGCTCCCCGCGGTCGATGACCAGCTCGCGCACGGAATCCAGAACGGCAGGCGCGATCTGCCGCTCGATGTCGATGCCGATGCCGGAGAGATCGCCGCCGGCGCGGGCCGCGACCGCCACCGCGAGATCCTCGGTATGCGACAGGCTGCCGAGAAAGCCTTGCGGCCACGCCGGAGCCCGGTCCGGCGCGATCGCAATATCGGTGGCGTCGCTGCCGGCGGCCTTCAATGCAGCGAGCGCGACGCGGCGGCCGGCAATGTATTCGGCCTGACGCTTCGGCACGCTTCTTTCGATGGAGGGCGGAAGGGCGATGCCATACCCGTCGAAGTCGGCCAGCTCGAAAGCGGCGACGTCGAAGGCGAGCGCGAACGCATCCGGTAGCGCGGGGCGCCCTCCACCGAGAGGGATCCGCCGCCATGCACCACCGTTGTCGGTTTCAGCCATCGACGCACCCCTGCGAGATGAACCGGAGAATAGCGCCTTCCATCGTCCCTGACGCTCGCTTACAGATCGAACGATGCCGACACGTAGAACGTGCGCGGTTGGCCCTGCGTCAGGTACCCGCCATTGGCCGAGGCCCAGTAACCCTTGTTGGTGACGTTCTGGACGGTGAGTCGGAAGGTGACCGGTACGCCTTCCAGGTGCGCGGTGGTGCGGGCGCCGATGTCGTACGTCGTCCAGGCCGGCACCTCGAGATCGTTGGCGTTGTCGAGGTACTGCTTGCCGGTACGGACCGCGCGGGCGCTCAGCGTGATGTCCGGGGTGTGCGGCACGTCCCACTCCACGCCGGCATTGGCCTGGAAGCGCGGCACGCCGATGGCGTCCTTTCCGTCCGTGAGGCCCGCCTGCGTCTTCACCTGTTCCGGACGCACGTAGTTCACGCCACCCAGCACGCGGACGCTCTCCACGGGCTGGCCGAAGAAGCTCCACTCGACGCCGCGATTGCGCTGCTCGCCGTCGACGACGTACGTGTTGGTGGTGGGGTCGACGTAGGCGCTGGGCTGCTTGATCTGGAAGAGCGCGAGGCTGCTGCCGACGCTGCCGGCATCCCACTTCACGCCGACCTCGTTCTGCTTCGACTTATACGGCGCGAACACCTGGCCGGCGTTGGTCACGGGCAGGCTGTTGAACGTCAGCGGCGCTTCGCCGCCCTGGGTCAGGGCCTCGATGTGGTTGGCGTACACCGACCACTGCTCGGCGAAGCGATAATTCACACCGATCACCGGCGTGGTCGCGTACTGCTCGTACTCCGAATTCTTGGCTCCCGGGCTGCCGTAGTCGTAACCCAGTACATGGAGCTTCTGGCGACGGGCGCCGAGGGTTACTTCGAGCATGTCGCCCATGAAGCCGAGCGTGTCGGACATCGCCAGGCTGCGCAGTTGCGTGCGTCCGGTCACGCCGGGATCGGCGATGGGCCCGATGTCGTAGATGAAGCCTGGCGCCGGCACGTACGTCGGGGCATAGATGTTCGTCTCGATGGCACCGAACGCCGAACCTGCGTACGCGGCCTTCTTGCGGAAGGTGAGCGCCGAGAAGCCGACGTTCACGCGGTGCGTGACCTCGCCCGTCTCGAATCGCGCGTTGAAACCGGCTTCGCCGGTGGCCGTGTCCGCGATGTACGGCACCGTGAACCGGTACTCGGTCGCCGCGCCGGCGACGTTCGCGAGCGTCGGGCTCACGTAGTCGCCGAACTCGTTGCCGTGGTGCGCGCCGGCGGCCACGTATCCCGTGAGCCAGGGCGCGAAGTCGTATTCGGCGCGTACCACGCCGAACGTGTCCTCGAGCGACGAGTTTGACCACGGCTGCGCGTAGTTGGTCTTCGCCGACGGAGCGCGCGGCACACGGGTGATCGCTCCGGGATACACGACGGCGCGACCACCGGTGATCACCTGTTTCTGATAGCCGACGTCGGTGGTGATGCGCAGGTTCTCGCCGCGGTAGTCGAACGCGACGGAGGCGGCGGTGACACGTCGCTGTTCACCATCCACGGCCGTGCCGCCGTCGCGATGCACGGCGTTCACGCGGATGCCGTATTCCTTGTTGGCTCCGAAACGGCGGCCGACGTCGACGCTGCCGCCGACCTGGCTGTCGCTGCCCCAGTCGAGGCCGATGCGGGTGATCGGGGTGTCCTCGGCACGCTTCGGTGCGATGTTGATGTTGCCGCCGATGCCCGAACCCGACGGCGTGATGCCGTTGAGGAACGCGCTGGCACCTTTGAAGACCTCGACGCGGCTGACGAGCTCCGGGGCGAGCAGCTGGCGGGGCAGCAGGCCGTACAAACCGTCGAACGCGATGTCGTCGCTGTAGATCTGGAAGCCGCGGATCGTGAAGACCTGCGAGAAGTTGCCGTAGCCGTTGCCGACGCGCACCGCCGGATCGTTGCTGACCACGTCCCCGAGCGAGCGCGCCTGCTGGTTTCGGATCAGCGTGTCCGTGTAGCTGGTGATCGCGAAGGGGACGTTCATCGCGTCCTGATTGCCCAGCACGCCGAACCGACCGCCACGCGCCACCTGATCGCCCGCATACGCGGCGGTGGGCGGCGCCACGTTCGCCTCCACCTGCACGCCCGAGAGGGTCGTCATGTTGTCGCGCTTCTGCGGGTCGGCGACGTCAGGCGCCTCGGCGGCATGAGCGACGCAGGCGGCCGAAAGGGCCATGAGGACGGAAAGGGCGAGGGCGCTACGGCGAAACGTCATGGAAGATCCCAAGGGCAGTGAGGGCCCTGAATGCGAATGTAAATGAGAACCGGTCGCAAGTATGACGTAGTTTTAACGTCACGGCCACCGATCGCCGCGACGCACCGTGGGAGCGCACCTGGGCGCGACGGCCTTTCGCGCCAGTCCCGAATCTGGCGCGCCAGCGTGTGAACCGGGGCGACAAGCTGTCGCGGCCGGGTCCGCTCCCACCTGGCTGGCCAGGCGATGCCGCTGTGGGAGCGCACCTGGGCGCGACGGCTTTTCGCGCCCGTCCCGAATCTGGCGCGCCAGCCTGTGAACCGGGGCGAGAAGCTGTCGCGGCCGGGTCCGCTCCCACACGATGGCCGGGATGCCGCCGTGGGAGCGCACCTGGGCGCGACGGCTTTTCGCGCCCGTCCCGAATCTGGCGCGCCAGCCTGTGAACCGGGGCGAGAAGCTGTCGCGGCCGGGTCCGCTCCCACACGATGGCCGGGATGCCGCCGTGGGAGCGCACCTGGGCGCGACGGCTTTTCGCGCCAGTCCCGAATCTGGCGCGCCAGGCTGTGAACCGAGGCGACAAGCTGTCGCGGCCGGGTCCGCTCCCGCCTGGCTGGCCAGGCGATGCCGCCGTGGGAGCGCACCTGGGCGCGACAGCCTTTCGCGCCAGTCCCTAATCTGGCGCGAAAGGCTGTGAACCGGGGCGAGAAGCTGTCGCGGCCGGGTCCGCTCCCGCCTGGCTGGCAAGGCGATGCCGCTCTGGGAGCGCACCTGGGCGCGACGGCCTTTCGCGCCAGTCCCGACTCTGGCGCGCCAGCGAGAAGCTGTCGCGGCCGGGTCCGCTCCCACCTGGCTGGCGAGGCGATGCCGCTGTGGGAGCGCACCTGGGCGCGACAGCCTTTCGCGCCAGTCCCGAATCTGGCGCGCCAGCCTGTGAACCGGGGCGAGAAGCTGTCGCGGCCGGGTCCGCGCCAACAGGTGTGGCGACGGTGCGGGCTACCGCCGGCGGGAGAGGGCGGTGGTGCACAGCGCGACGGTGAGCGCCGCGAGGGTCAGGATGCCCACCCAGTAGATCGCGCCGAGCGCGGCGCCTTCGCCAACGATCGCGAGGACGAAGGAGCTGGCTAGCGCGAGCCATCCGGTGGCCTTCGCGAGCCAGGTGGAACGACGCGATAGCGATTTCCCCACGACATCGCGCTGGTGCCGCGCCATCCCGAGGCAGAGCGCGGCGAAACCCGCGATGGCGACAAGCACGCACGCGGCGATCACGCGGTCGCATCCCGTGCGATGCGCGTCTTGCGCGGAAGGGCGATCGGACGTCGGTCCGCCTTCCACGCGGCGAAAGCGAACAGTGCCGCCGCGACGACCATGCAGGCGTCGAACCCCGCGAACACGAGGTCGCCGTCACGAAGGCTGGGAACCAGGCCGCGTTGGGTGGTCACCGCGTTGACGACGGGTACGGCGAGGTACGCCACCGCGACGAGCCCGAGCGACTCCACCCATGCGCGTCGTGGCGGACGCAGGAAGACGTAGAGGAGGAGCGCGCCCCAGCCGAGGAATAGCGCATCGCATTCCGCCGCGGCGCGCGCGACCATGCCCGACGGAAGGAGCCGGTTGGCGAGGAAGTAGACGGCGATGCCGAATGGCAGGCCCGAGATCGTCGCGATGTTCAGGCGCTCGACGAGGCGGAACCCGAAGTGCGGGCGTAACGGGTCGGGCAGGCGCTGGCGGCGCTTCGCGGTCCACAGCACGAGGCCCGTGGCGACCATCGCGCAGCCGCTCAGTCCCGCGAGGAAATACAGCCAGCGAAGCGCGGCAGGCGCGAAGCGGCCCGCATGCAGTCCGACCATCACGCTCTCGGTCTGCGCGGCGGCCCCCCTGGACGGAGGCGGGACGTGCATTTTCCCGGTCGCGCCATCGAAGGAGAGCGTCTCGCCACGCGTGCCGATCGCGGCGCCAGTATCGCGCGTGATCTTCACGACCGAGTGGGCATCGCCCGGAAGCGCGATCGAGATGTACCCAGGCTCGGCGCCATGCCAGCGCTCGCGGGCCTGGCGGATCATGTCGGCGATGGGAGCGACCGGCGCGGGCCGACCCGAGCGCGCCGGTGACGTGTCCGCGCCGAACCGGTCGCGGGCGTAATCGACGGGTCGCTCGTACGCCGCCGCGACGCCCCACGGCATGTACTGGGACATGAGCGTCACGAGCCCCGTGTACGTGATCATGAAATGGAACGGCAACGCGAGCACCGCGCTGAGGTTGTGCGCGTCGAGCCATGAGCGCTGTCCCTTGCCGAAGCGAAGCGTGAAGAAGTCGGCGAAGATCTTCTTGTGCGTGATGACGCCGCTGACGATCGCCACCAGCATGAACATCGCCGCGAGGCCGACGGCCCAGCGGCCCCAGAGCACCGGCACGTAGTGCAGGTCGAAATGCAGGCGATACAGCAGCCACCCTCCCGTGGTGTCGCGCGCATCGACCTTGCGGCCCTGGCCGTCGACCATGAACGCATGGTCGCGCCACTGACGGAAGGTTTCGCCTTTCTCCTTCCAGTAGGCCATGGCGGCGACGGAGCGATCTCCCGGCAGCTGGATCGTCCACGTTTCCGCGCCCTGCGCATGCGCCTGCAGGTAGGCCATGGCGCCTTCCGCCGAGGCGACCGGATGCCGCTCGCCCCGGATCTCCGGCTGCATCCAGCGAGTGATCTCGTCCTGGAAATACGCCGTGGTGCCCGTGACGAAGACGGCGAAGAGAAGCCAGCCCAACAGCAGGCCCACCCACGTGTGCAGCCAGGCCATCGACTGGCGGAGGCTTTCCTTCATACGGCACCGCCGTGCATCGACAGGTATAACGCGACGGCGGGCGGAACGCAGAAGGCGGCGAGCCAGAGCCATGCCCGCGTCGCGGTCGAGACGGCGAAGGCCATGATCGCCACGCCCGCGTAGATGGCGAAGGAGGCGAGCGTACCGGTCATGACCGCCTCGACGCGCGGCATCGGCAGCCAGCGCGCCATCGTGGCGGCGGCGAGCGCGGCGGCGACGTACCCGCCCAGCGAGGCGACGACGGTGCGCGATGCGACGTTTGCCGCGGAGGCGATCCGCGATGGGTGCATGGTCGTCACGACGGACGGCGAAGGCGATGGAAGCGATGCATGGAATCAGCCCCGGAAGTCGACGGCGAGCGCGGCGTCCGCGCGCGAAAGGGCCGACGTGGCTTGCGAGGGGCTGGCTGGTCGAGCGGCGAAAGTCTACACGAGTTGGCGCTACGACGTGACCCGATCCGTTGGGCATGCCCCGCGTGGTGTACGCTTCGCGCCCGGCATCCGACGCGGATCATCCACGCATGGCTCTCAAATCCACGGTGTTCAAGGTCGAACTGCAGGTCAGCGACATGGACCGCCATTACTACCAGACCCATGCCCTCACCATCGCGCGGCATCCTTCCGAGACCGACGAGCGGATGATGGCCCGCGTGCTCGCGTTCGCGCTGAACGCGGACGATGCGCTGGCGTTCGGCAAAGGCCTCAGCGCCGACGACGAGCCCGATCTGTGGAAGAAGGATCTCACCGGCGAGGTCGATCTCTGGATCGAACTTGGCCAGCCCGACGAGGCGGACATCCGCCGGGCGGCGGGTCGCGCGCGGCGCGTGATCGTCTACACGTACAGCGGCCGCGGCGCCGAGGTCTGGTGGAAGAAGCTCGGCCCGGCCGTGGCGCGGACGCGGAACGTGTCGGTGATCGACATCGACACCGCCACGGTGCAGGCGTTGGCCGCCCTCACGGAGCGCACCATGCAGATGCAGTTCATCGTCCAGGATGGACACGCCCAGGCCATCGTCGGTGAATCGATGATTCCGGTGGAACTGAGCGTTCTGGCCGATTAGACGGCCATTCGCGGTGCGACGCCGCGACGAAAGGCGCGCGTTCCTGCAAGACGCTGCGTGTCGCCCGTTCCGATACTCGGCGTTGGCGCCGCCCGGCCATGGAAGAGCGGGCACCTCGAACCAGGACTCCCGAGTGATCGAGCGACCCTCGCCACCGTGGCAGGGTCACGGAGGGGTTTTGCCATGTCTTCTGCGATGTCGATCTCGTTACGGCGCCCATGGATCACGGCGGTTCTCGCCGCTGCCGTCGCCTTCGTCCCTGGGCCCGCGGCGCATGCCGCCACATCCACCGGTAGCCTGGCGGCCGACGCACCCGGAAATTCCGGCGACACGTCGATCCGTCCGTTCCCGAAATACCACGCCAGCGACGAGCAGCTGGCCGACCTGAAGCGGCGGATCGCCGCCACGCGCTGGCCGTCGAAGGAACTGGTCGACGACGCGACGCAGGGCGTGCAGCTGGCGACGATGAAGAAGCTCGCCGATTACTGGCAGCACGACTACGACTGGCGGAAGGTGGAGGCGCGCCTGAACGCGTTGCCGCAGTTCGTGACCACGATCGACGGCGTCGACATCCACTTCATCCACCTGAAGTCGAAGAACAAGAACGCGCTCCCGATCATCATCACGCATGGATGGCCCGGCTCGGTCATCGAGCAGATGAAGATCGCCGAGCCGCTGGCCAATCCGACCGCCCACGGCGGCAAGGCGTCCGACGCGTTCGACGTCGTCATCCCGTCGCTGCCCGGCTACGGATTCTCCGGCAAGCCCGAAGCGGTGGGCTGGGATCCGCAGCACATCGCCCGTGCCTGGACCACGCTGATGACGCGGCTGGGCTACAAGAAGTTCGTCGCGGCCGGTGGCGACTGGGGCGACGCGGTGACCGAGCAGATGGCGGTGCAGGCGCCTCCGGGCCTGCTGGCGATCAACAGCAACATGTCGGCGACGATTCCCGACGACATCGCGAAGCTGCTCGCCGCGGGGGCGCCCGCGCCCGCGGGGCTCGGTCCGGAAGAGCAGCTCGCCTATGCGCAGCTGGACGACTTCTACAAGCACGGCCTGGGCTACGCGCAGGAGATGACGAACCGGCCGCAGACGTTGTACGCGCTCGAGGATTCGCCGATCGGTCTGGCGGCGTGGATGCTCGACCACGACATCCGCAGCTACAAGATGATCGTGCGCGTGTTCGACGGGCAGACGGAGGGCCTGTCCCGCGACGACATCCTCGACAACGTCACGCTCTACTGGCTCACCGAAACCGCCGTATCGTCGGCGCGGTTGTATTGGGAAAACAAGCTCAACTTCTTCGAGCCGAAGCACATCACCATCCCGGTCGCGGTCAGCGTGTTCCCCGACGAGATCTACGCGGCACCCGAGAGCTGGGCGAAGAAAGCCTTCCCCAACCTGATCCACTACAACCGCCTGCCGAAAGGCGGTCATTTCGCCGCGTGGGAGCAGCCGGCGTTCTATGTGACGGAAATCCGCGACTCCTTCCGCGGAGTACGCAAGTAGCGATCAGCGCGGGATGGGCGACCGACCGCCGCTCATCCCGCGAAACCGCCTTCGTCGAGAAACGCCTGCTCCTCGGGAGTCGTGGCTCGCCCGAGCTGGCGATTGCGGTGCGGAAAGCGGCCGAAGCGGACGATCACGTCGCGGTGCGTCCGCGCGTAGGTCAGGTACGAGCCGCCAAGTGCTTCGAACAATCGCATCGAGGTGTCCTGGTCGGCCAGGTCTTCCGAGTGCTCGAACGGCAGGTAGCAGAACGCGCGCATGTCGTGGTCGAGTTCGCGGTCGAGGCCGTTGTCGAGCATGTGCCTGGCGACGAAGCGGGCGAGGGGATCGGTCGCATACATGTGCGCGGTGCCGCGGAACGCGTTGCGCGGAAACTGGTCGAGAAGCAGCAGCAGGGCGAGGCAGCCGTCGGCGGTGTCGAGCCACGCGTCGAGTTCCCGGCGTGCGGCCGCCAGGTGCGCGCCCATGAAGTGCTCGCGAAATGAGCGGTCGAACGCCGGATCGCTGGTGAACCAACTGTCGTAGCCGGCATCGCGCCAGAAGCGCACGACGCGTTCGGCGGTTTCAGGGACGCGGCGTGTCGCGGCGATGTCGTTCATCCGGGCGGCTCCAGCAAATCCCGGATGATAGCCCGCGCGCTCGTCGACAGTCAGGCGCGCCATCGCAAGCGATGTCGAGGCCACGAATCCTGCCGCGGAGCGACCGAGGTGGGAAGGACGATGCGCTCCGCGGCAGGGCGACCGTGGCCGGGTCGCGATTGCACGATGGGCCATCGACGGCGGACGGAGCGCGCACGAATGCGGCACTCCGCTTCAACTTCATGAATGGCCGCGCGAGCGGCAGCTTCCCCACAGCGCGGTGGAATCCGGTAGGCGGTATGCCTAGCGGCTCTGACCGGCCGTCGACGACGTGGCGGGCGCGGCGGCCGTGCCCGAACCGGCGGCGTTGGTACCCGGCACCGCGCTGTCGGCGTCGTTGTGGCGCGTGCAGGCGGTCGTGGCGGCGAGAAGGAGAACGGCGAGCGTGGCGATCCTGACGGCTTGCATCTTCATGCGGGTATCCTCGTGCGGGCGTTGGTCGTGCCTAGCATCGGTCGGTCGCCGTGCATCGTCCGTGCGGCATCGGCTGTCCCCCGAACACATTGCTGAGCGCCGCACCGCAGCGCATCGGCGGCACGCGCCGCCGCCCGGTCAGGTGCCGTCCGGATGCGCGTCGAGCCACGACGTGGCGAACACGTCGAGCGTCGTCTTCGGCGGCACGACGAGACCGTTGGCCTCGATGAAGCGCCGGGCGGCGAGGATGAACGCCTGCCTGGCGCGAGCCGATGCCTGCCTCGCCGCGGCTTGCTGTTGACGAAGACGCACGATCTGCGCCGACGGCTGGCCGGGCTTCGCGAACTTCTGGTAGCGGCGCAGTTCGTCGGCGACGACGGCGGTGTCGCGAGCCGCCTGCTCGACGGCTTCCCGGGCGAGACGCAGCGAGGCGAGGAGGGTGGTCGCCGGGTCCGTCATGCCTGCGACGCGTCCTTGCCCGTGAGCCGCTTCGACCAGTCTTCGACACTCTTCGACTCCAGGCGTCGGCGCGCGTGGCGCCGCCAGCTTTCGGCCAGCGTGGGCAGTTCGGCCATCGCGGACAGCGCGTCGTAGTCGAGGCGGTCGATGTAGAAGACCCTCCAGACACGCTCGATGGTCCACGCGGGCGTGACCCGGTCGATCCGCTCGAGGCGGTCGCCCGGAGACACATCGCCTTCCTCCAGCACCCGGTAGTACCAGCCGGTGCGCCCCGACTGCTGGAGCCGCAGTGCCATGTCCCGCGTGTCGAAGCGCAGATTGAGCTTCCAGCAGGGCTGGCGTCCCTGGCTCACCTGCAGCACGGCGGAGCCGAGACGGAAGACGTCGCCCACGGCGACACCCGTCTCGACCAAGCCCTGCGTCGACAGGTTCTCGCCGAACGCGCCCGGTTCGTCGAGCACCGGCCTTGCCGGTAACTCGGCACGCCAGGCGGCGTAGTGATCGAACGGGTAGTGGTGAATCGCCTTTTCCGGGCCACCGTGCACTTTCAGGTCGGCCTGCGCATCGGTGGCAAGGCCTGTGGTGGTGACCCGCACCACGTCGTGCACGGGACGCTTGTGCATGGCGCTGACCGCGCCGGCATCGCCCAGCGCGGCCACCGGCCCGGTCATCACGTACCCGATGGGGTAGGCGTCATTCATGCTGCTTTCCATACCACGCTATTCGTCGACGTCCATTGTGCCTTTCCGACGGTGCCCGGGCGAGGAGCGAAGCGCGTCCCGGATCGCGGTCTGGGAGCGGTTGCGCCAATCGCCCGCTGTTGCCCGCGTTCGCCGCGGCGATGACGGAATCGCGGACCACCGCGCCGGCAAAAAGCTACCCCCCCAAACGACCCATGACGTGAAGCGGAGGGGTGGGTAGGGTTCCGGTCTTCCACCTCGATGATGGCCGCCGTTCCATGCAAAAGACCCTGATGCTCGGTGTCAGCCTCGCGCTGACCACCGTGGCCTGCTCGCCGACGCAGCCGCCGGCCCCGCCGCCGCTCACCGACTACACCCGCAACTCGGGAGCGGCGCGCGCACCGGAACAGCTGGCGGTGACCTTCGAGCACGCCGACCTGGGCATCCGTGTCGATCCGGTCCGTCACTGGATCGAGGGCGATGCCAAACTGACGTTCCTCGCCACGGCGCCGCTGCGACGTGTCATGCTGGATCTCGACCGGAACCTGCCCATCGATACCGTCGAGGTCGATGGAAAGGCGTTGCCGCGCCGTGCGTTCCGCAATCCGGAGGGCCGGCTGCAGATCGACCTGCCGTCGCCACTGGCCGCGGGAGCTCGCACGACCGTGCGCGTCGTTTACCACGGAAGCCCGCACACCGCTGTCCGTGCGCCGTGGGACGGCGGCTTTGTCTGGTCGAAGACGCCCGACGGCAAGCCGTGGGTCGCCACGGCCGTCGAGGGCGAAGGCTGCGATCTGTTCTGGCCGTGCATCGACCATCCGATGGGACGCCCGAAGCTGGTCGACGAGCACATCACCGTGCCGGCACCGCTCGTCGCGGTGGGGAACGGCGTGGCGAGGGGCATGGACGAAGTCGACGGGTGGCGCACGTACCACTGGCAGAGCCACGACGTGAGCACCTATGGCGTCGCGCTGAACATCGGTCCTTACCGGGAACTCTCCGGCTCGTACGCGAGCCGGTTCGGCAACACGATTCCGACGCATTACTGGTATGTCGACGACGAGGCGCAGGCCAAAGCGCTCTTCGCGGAATTCCCGCCGATGCTCGATTTCCTCGAACGTGCGGTCGGACCTTATCCCTTCGCCAGCGAGAAGATGGGTGTCGCGGAAACGCCGTTCAAAGGCATGGAGCACCAGACCATCAACGCGTACGGCAACCAGTACGCGAAGAACCCATAAGGCTACGACGACCTGCTCCAGCACGAACTGGCTCACGAGTGGTTCGGCAACCAGATGACGAACGCGAACTGGGACGACATGTGGTTGCACGAGGCGTTCGCGACCTACATGCAGCCGCTGTACGCGGAATCCATCGGCGGTCGGCAGGCGTACTTCGCCAGCCTCATGCAGCTGCGCAGCCGCGTCGCCAACAAGCACCCCATCGTCTCCGGCCAGCCGCGCCGGGAAGAGGACGTGTACGACGACGAGCGCGGCCCGGGGCAGGACATCTACGACAAGGGAGCACTGATGCTCCACACGCTGCGTACCGTGATCGGCGACGACGCGTTCTACCGCTCGCTGCGCCTGCTGGTGTACGGAACGGAGCATCCGGAACCGGGCAACTTCTCGCCGCGCTACGGCACCACGGACGAGTTCGTCGGCATCGTCGACCGGACGAGCGGCAGGGACATGCGCTGGTTCTTCGACGTCTACCTGCGCCAGGCCGCGCTGCCCGATCTGAAGGTCGCGCGCACCGGCCAGAGTTTGCACCTGACGTGGTCGGTTCCGGGCAACGGGCCGTTCCCGATGCCGGTCGATGTGCGCGTGGGCGACCGCGTGGTGGCGCTGCCGATGACCGACGGCAGCGGCGACGTCACCTTGCCCGAAGGCGCCGGTTACACGATCGATCCGGATTCGAAACTGCTGCGTCGCGATGCCGGTATCGAAGCGTTCCGCGCGTACATCGAGAAACGGAAGCCAAAGAAAACCTGACCGATCTTGTGGGAGCGGACCCGGCCGCGACGGCTTTTCGCCCCGGTGCGACAGGTCCTGCGGCTCATCGCGAGAAGCTGTCGCGGCCGGGTCCGCTCCCACACCGCAGGCTAAAGCGTCTTCAACGGCTCGTACGTGCCGCGGTAGCTCTTGGGCGTGATGAAGGGCATCAGGATCGTGCGCAGCGCGTGGGGAAGGCGGGCGGCCTTCGACAGCTTGTCGGTCATGGCCTGCACATGAGCCACGCGCGGATGGCGGGCCTGTTCGAAGCGCGGTCCGATCGCGCCGGGATCGTCGCACTCCGCGACGATCCCGGCGAGAACGAGCGCATCCTCCATCCCGAGAGCGGCACCTTCCGCCCACACGGGCGCGGTGGCGTGGGCGGCATCGCCGATCAGGATCACGCGCCCCTGGCTCCAGCGAGCCGCACGTACCTCTTCGATGGGCGAGTGATAGATGTTCTCGGGATTCGCGAGCGCCCAGCCGAGAGCCTTCCGCACGCGCGCCGGGAAGCCGCTGAACGCCGCGGCGAGTCGATCGAGCTGGGGTTCGCCGTTGCCGGCGGTGCCGAGGGAGACCCAGCCGTAGACGGTGTGGTCGTCGACGGGAAGCAGCAGGATCAGACCGTGCTTTCCGGTCCACACCGTCCAGCCGTCGACGCCGGGGTTCGGCGCCATGAAGCGCCAGCTCTCCGAGGCGAGTCGCGCGGCGGTCGCCGAAGCCGCGCCGGTGACGGCCTGGCGCACGGTGGAGCGCACGCCGTCCGCGCCCACGAGCAGGGGGGCCGAGACCTCCGAACCGTCCGCCAGCGCGACGTGCACCGTCGACGCGTCCTGGCGGACGCCGGCGATCGCGCCTACATGGAGGTCCGACGGTTCGATGCCGCTGGCGAGTATCGCCATGAGGTCGGCGCGGCGAACCGCGCGCGGCCGCATGGCCTCGCCCCAGAACGCATCCTCGTCGATGGCGGCGAGCAGGCGGTCGTCGGACGTGCGGTATTCGCGTTTCCTCACCGGGTGGCCAAGACGTTCGATGTCGCCAGCGAGCCCAAGGCGATCGAGCGCGGCGATGGCGTTTCCGGGAAGGTTGATCGCGAGGCCGCCATCGGTGGCGCGCGCACTGCGTTCGACGACGCGCGACGCGATACCCCGGCGCTTCAGCGCGCGCCAGGTCGCCAGGCCGGCGATGCCGCCGCCCGCGATGAGAATGGGCTGGGAGGGCTGTGCCATAGGGGTAGGGCTGGGGAGGGGACCCGCGATGATGCCCCACCTTGCCGACACCCTGATGCCCCGGAAGAGGGTGGACATCGCGTGCCGCGAAACCCGTCACGTTCCGTCAGGTCGCCCGTCGCCGGCTCACGTGGTTCTTGCCGCCACGATGCCGAGGAGTGAAACGGTCAACGCCCGTGAGAGCCGCTTCGGGAAATCGACGCGCAGCGAAGCGTGCTCGGGACGCACCAACGTTTCCGCCAATGCGGGCGAGGGATGCGCGAATGGCCAGAGCCCGGCGACGAGGAGGATCAGCATCTGCACCCATTCCCGCGCCGCGTCCTCGTCCAAAGTGGGGAGACGCTGGACGACCCACGTCGCGAGCGCGACCTGGTTCCGCGTGTGCTCCGTCTTGAACGCCACGATGGCGTCGGCGGGAATGTTCCGCTCCAGTTCGTTGCCGAGCGATGCCCAGAGCTTGCACAACGTGGACTGCGCCGCGAGGGATTCACCGACGTGCTTTGCCACAGCGTCGTAGCGGCCGGCCCCGACGCCGGATGCCGTGAGCTCGTCGATCCACGCGGCGAAACGCTCGTTGAGCAACGCGAAAAACACGGCCTCGCGGGTGGCGAAGTAGCGCGTCACGTTCGTCTTCGAGAGCTCGGCCGTTCGCGCCAGCTCGCGCAGGCTGATGTCGCCGACAGGGTGCGTTTCCAGCAGCGTCTCGGCGGCCGCGAGGATCGTCCGGCGCCTGACCTCGCGTTGTTCCGGACTGCGCGCCCGCAGGAAAGCCGTTGCCGTGTCGTCCACCGTCGTCTCCGTCGATGAGGCGCCCGTCGGAGCGGGCGCCTCGTTCATCGTCACGAAGGATAAGCCACCGACTCGCTGGTCGTGCGCCATTGCGCATCGGTCGCCGCCAGACGCTCCGCCGCCTGACGGGCCACTTCGACGGCATCGCTGCCCAGGAGTAGCCGCAACGGCGGTTCGGGCGCCTCCGCGATCTTGAGCAATACCCTTGCGATGCGGTCCGGGTCGCTTGGCTGCCTGCCGCTCGCGCCGCGCAAACGCTCGACGACGGGGCCCAGCACGGGCGCGTAGGCGTCACTGATCGCCGGAATATCCATCGACGAGCCCGCCCAGTCCGTTCGCATGCCACCCGGTTCGGCCACGGTGACCTTGATCCCGAACGACGCCACTTCACGCGAGAGCACTTCGGAAAAGCCGTTCACGGCCCACTTCGCCGACTGGTAAGCGGACAGCCCCGGCCCGCCGATTCGCCCACCGACCGACGACACCTGGATGATCCGGCCAGAGCCCTGCTTGCGCATGACGGGAAGCACGGCGCGGCTCAGGTTCACCACACCGAAGAAGTTGGTTTCGATCTGTGCCCGGAACGTCTGTTCCTCCATGTCTTCGATCGGCGCGACGTCCGCGTAGCCGGCGTTGTTCACGAGAACGTCGACCGTGCCGAAGCGTTCGATCGCCGTCGACACGGCGGCGGCCGCCGCATCGCGATCGGTGACGTCGAGCGTGACGGGGACGAGTCGCTCGCCGTAGGCCTCGATGAGATCGGCGAGGCCATCCCGCTTACGTGCTCCGGCGACGACGTTGTGGCCGGCCTCGAGGGCGGCGGCGGTGATGGAAAGACCGAGGCCGCGAGCGGCTCCGGTAATGATCCAGGTCTTTCGAGATGTCATGGCTAAACCTGCGCTCTGCTTTGGTTTTTGATTCGCCGGCGGGCGACGTCGAGACGTCGCCCGCCGGCGGCAACCACGGATGCGGTCCGATAAAGGTCCAGTGGCCCTTTATTTGTGGGACGGCCTCACAGGCGTTTCAAGAGCAGGTTCTTGCGATTCATCCGGCGCGCCGCCGGCGCTTCTGGATCAGCCCGTCTTCCGGGCCGCGGCGGGGCAACCTTCCACTGCGGATATCGTCAGCGTTCGCGGCTCCGAGTCCGGCGTGGCCGGAAACCGGACGGCCATCGGCTCGCCCGGCTTGCCGCGGACGACCTCGTGCACGACCGGGTGATTCCCAAGATGCGCGGCGACGTCCACCTGGAGCAGGTCGCCGGCGGCGGGCGTCACGTGGAATCCGAATTCCCACGCATCGCCTCCGGTTTTCGCCGCATCGCGAATCGTCGCCGGGGTGTCCGCCTTCAGACAGACGGTCGCGTTCGCCATCGGCGCGCCGTTCCCCTCCCATCGCGTGACCAGCTGATAGATCGGCGGCTCCGGCTTCGCCGTGCCGGGCGAGGCCGAATGCGCGGCACCCGCGATGAAGGCCAGTCCGAGGGGAAAGATGGCGATGGCGAGGGCGAGACGGTGACGAAACGGAGCGACGGCGTTGAGCATGGCGATGCGTTCCTTGATTGAGTGGCGGGATGTCCAGGTACAGCCGATCGGCATCCGTACGAATGCCTCGCGCCCGAGGGTAGCCCAGATTCGCCGACGCGAAGGTGCCTGCCCATGGGCCAGCCTGACGCTCTAGTAATACGCGAGCATCCGGCCGCAGGCGATGACGGCGAGCCAAAGCACGAGCGACAGCGACGCCTGCATCCTGGCAAGCGATGGAGCGGGGTGCGTCGTCTCCCATGCGGCGACGCTTCGGTACACGCCCACGTGGAACACCAGGGCGTTCACGCCGGCGAGCGCGATCAGGGTCAGCTTCAGCAGGAACAGTGGATTGCCCAGGAAAGCCTGCGGCTGGGTCGAAAACATCATCAGTCCGGCGGGAAGCACCAGCGCGACGCTCCCCGCCGACCACGGCAGCAGGTGCCTGCCCAGGGCCGACACCGGAAGCGCGCGTCCCCAGCCGAGCACCCGCAGATCGAACATCGCGACCGCGCCGACGAGGATGCAGAAGCCGACGATGTGGACGGTCTCCACCGCCGGGTACAGCCACGGGCTGTCACGCATGGCCCGGGCCAGCGGTGTGGCCGACAGCCAGCCGGCCCGGTCGATCATCAGCGAAGTTCCGTCGTCTTCTCGCCGATCGTCACGCGCTCGGCGCGCATCTCGTCGGCCTTCGTCCGATGAGGGTACCCGTAGACCGTGGCCTTCTGGCCGGGCGCGAGCATGCTCTTGGCGAGGCCCCGGCTTTCCATGCGCGAAGGCGGGGCGAGCACCACGTTCCACGTGGCATCCGCCGTCTTCAGGCGAAGCGTGCCGTGTGGCTGCTCGTAGGTCGAGGATTCGATCGTGCCGGTCAGGTTCAACGGCTTCTGGGCGTCGTACTCGCTCCAGCCGTGGTGCGCGAGGGCGGTGGTGGCTGTCAGCGCGGTCAACAGCAGCAAACGTTTCATGACGATCTCCTGTTGGGCAGGGTCCGACGGCCCATCGTAGCCCGACGCACGCTGGCCGGTCGGTCCCGCGAGTGAAACGTGCAAGTCGAATCGATATATAGTTGGGTATATAGCGTCTCGGGGGCGAGCGCATCGCCCGATAGACTGGGGATCCGAATGCGTCGTACGCCGTCGTTCGTGGCCATGCTGGCGTGCATGGCTGTCTTCCGTGTCGCCGCTCAGGCGTCGCCTTCGACGGGTCCGTCAGGGGAGAACGCGCCGGCCACGACACTCGGGGAAGTCACCGTGTCGGCCCGCCAGCGCGACGAGAACCTGCAGAAGGTGCCGATCGCGGTATCGGTCGTCGACGGCGACTGGCTCGACCGCTCGTACACCGTGAATACCCAGCAGCTCAGTCAGCTGGTGCCGTCGCTGTATTACAACTCCGCGAACCCGCGCAACACGGCGTACACGATCCGCGGACTCGGCTCGAACACGCTGTCCGTCAGCGCCGCGAACGATGGCATCGAGCCCGGCGTGGGTTTCTACATCGACGGCGTGTACCACGGCAGGCCCGCCACCGCGGCGTTCGACTTCACCGACATCGAACGGGTCGAGGTGCTCAGGGGCCCGCAGGGCACGCTGTTCGGAAAGAACACGACGGCCGGCGCGATCAACATCACGAGCCGCCTGCCGACGTTCCAGCCGGAAGGCGATGGCGAGATCTCTATCGGCGAGAATGGTTTTCTGCAGGCCAAGGGAACGGTATCCGGCCCGCTTGGCGAAACGGTGGCGGGGCGCCTGTCCGCGCAGTTCACGGAACGCGACGGCGTGCTGCACAACGTCCGGACCGGCAAGGACGTCAACGAACTGAACAACTACGCGCTCCGCGGCCAGCTGCTTTTCCGGCCGGACGACGACGTGAACATCCGTCTGATCGGCGACGTCTCGAACCTCGACTCGGACTGCTGCACCCAGAACTACCTGCGCGTCGGCAAGAGCCTGCGTGGCGCGGCCCGCCAGTTCGAAGGCCTCGCGGCGAACCTGCCTGCCCACGGGTTGCCGGCGTACTCGCCGGCGAGCCGCGATGTCTACGACCGCCTGACGGATATCGACGCGCCGCTGCACATCGACACGCAGGACGGCGGCGTGTCGCTCAACGCCGACTGGAACGTGGGGCCGGTGACGCTCACGTCGATCAGCGCGTGGCGCTACTGGAAATGGGATGTGGCCAACGACCGCGACTACACCGGCATCCCGATCCAGACGGTGCAGCGAATCCCGTCGCGCCAGGATCAGTACAGTCAGGAATTCCGGGTCGCGTCGAACGGCGACGGTCCTGTGGATTTCGTCGGCGGTCTGTATTTCTTCACCCAGGAGATCAACGGCAAGCCGATCAGCATCTACGGCCCGGCCGCGACTTACTGGCTGGTCAGCACCACGAGCTTTCCGGGCATGCCGGACAACCTGGCGGATGGCTACGGCCAGTTCGGCGATTCCCATTTCCGCATGAAGAGCTACGCGGCTTTCGGCGAAGTGAACTATCACGTCACCGACCGTCTGGTCGCCACGCTCGGTGCGCGTTACACCTATGAAGACAAGGACGGACGGTACGCGACGACGGTGTCCGGCGGTCTGCCCACACGACCGGGTACCGCGCAGGACAACGCGAAGCTTTCGCTCTTCCGTCCGCAGAGCTACCGCGCGTCGGACAGCGGCGGCAATCCCTCGGGACGCGCCAACCTCGGCTACCAGTTCACCGACGACGTGCTGGGATACGTCAGTTACGCCTACGGTTACAAGTCCGGCGGCCTCAACATGTCCGGCCTTCCGCTGGACGCCTCGAACAACCCGGCGCTCGCGACCGCGGTGATCAAGGACGAGACGAACAAGACCTGGGAGACGGGCGTCAAGACGGCCTGGTGGGACGGTCGCGCGACGCTCAACCTCGCCGCGTATCACACCGTGGTCGACGACTATCAGGCCAACGTCACGTCGAGCACCGAAACGGCGGCGCTGCGCACCTATCCGGCCAACATTCCCGAGGTACGCGTCAAAGGTGTCGAAGGCGATCTGGCGGCGCTGCTCTTCAGGGGCTTCACGCTGCGTGCTTCGTTCGCCTACGCCAACGGAAAGTACACCGATTACCCCGCGGGCCCGTGCCCCCTCGAATGGCAGAACCCCAATGCCACCGGCGGTTGCCAGCCGTTGAACCCGCCAGCCGGCCTGGCCATCAAGACGTCCAATCCCCGCGGCAACCCGAAGATTCCCGGTGCGTACGTCCTCACCGGTCTGCCGCTGGCCGGACTTTCGCGGTGGGCGGGTTCGTTGGGTTTCGACTACGAACTGCCGGTTGGCCACGGCGCCTTCCTCGCCCACGCCGATGTGAGCGCGCGCAGCGGGTACAACTCCGATACCACCAACTCGGTCTACACCAAGATCGCGGGTTATACGGTCACCAACGCGAGCATCGGCTACCGTTTCAACGACAGCTGGGAGGTCGACGTCTTCGCACGCAACCTGTTCGACCGCGACTACATCACCGCGCTCACGGTCCAGACCGGAAATTCCGGACTCATCCTTGGGCAGCCAAGCGATCCGCGGATGCTCGGTGTCACGCTGCGCGCGCGGTTCTGACGCCGCCGCTACCGAAACGATTGCCTTGAGCTCTACCTCCTAGTAGGTTGCCACGAGTAGGCGTCACTGAACTTCCGACGCACCCACCATGGTGACCATGAAGACGATAGGCATCCTGGGCGGCATGTCCGCCGCCTCGACACAGATCTACTACCGCGAACTTTGCCGCCTCACCGCCGAGCGCCTTGGCGGGCTGCATTCGCCCGAGCTGCTGATCCGCTCGGTGGACTTCGCGGACATAGAGGCACTGCAGGCGGCGGGGGCATGGGACAGGGCAGGGGAGCGACTGAACGAGGAGGCGAAGGCCCTCGAACGTGGCGGCGCCGATGTCCTCGTGCTCGCGACCAATACGATGCACAAGGTGGCCGCGCGGATGATGGACGGCGTGGGCATCCCGTTGCTGCACATCGCCGACGCGACCGCGTCGCGCATCGTGGCGGCGGGGTTCCGGTCGCCAGGGCTGATGGCCACCGCGTTCACGATGGAACAGACCTTCTACACGGACCGCCTCGCCGCGGCCGGCCTGGAAGTGATCCTGCCCGGCGCGGACGATCGCGCCGAGACGCATCGCATCATCTACGACGAGCTCTGCCGGCAGATCGTCAGCGACACGAGCCGCGAGGCGTATGTCGGCATCGCGCGGCGCCTGGTCGACCGTGGCGCGGACTGCCTCATCCTTGGCTGCACGGAGGTGGGCATGCTGCTCGATCAGGGCAACGTATCCGTGCCGGTGTTTGATACGACGCTCGTCCACTGCGAAGCGGCGATCGCGCTGGCCCTTTCCTGATGTTCGCGGCGGGGCGAGCCTTCCGGTCAGCGCCGGACGTGTTTCGCCGACGCCGCATCCCATGCCGACATCGCCTGCGGGATGGCCTGTTCGATGACGGCGTGGCGAACGCCGTCGCGTGCGAGGGTCGATACGCCCAGCAGGAATCCGTCGAACACCGCCGCGAGCGCCCTGGGCTCGGTGTCGGCACGAAGTTCGCCGCTGTCCACGCCACGCTGCACGCATGCCACGAAACCCGCACGGGTCCGCGCGCGTGACTTCGCCAGCGGCTCGGTCACGGCGGCGTGCTCGTCGGAGGGCGCGCTCATCGCGCCGAGGGCCACCATGCATCCGCGCGGGTGGCCCCGTTCGTATTGCATCTTCACGGAGCGCCTGAGCGCGGTTTCGATGGCGTCGCGCGGGGGCAGGGAGGTATCCCAGAGGCATTCAGTCACCTGCGCATACGTCGACAGATAACGTTGCGCGCACTCCTGGAACAGCGCTTCCTTCGATCCGAACGCGGCGTAGAAACTCGGCGCCGAGATGCCGTTGCCGATGCCCGCCTTCAACTGGCTGAGCGATGCCGATTCGTAGCCGTGCTGCCAGAAGATGTGCATGGCTTCTTCCACGGCTTTTTCGCGATCGAATGTCCTGGGGCGTCCCATGGTCGCCATCGCCGGCTCCGGAAGGTGAACGTGACTAAGATACTAAGCGATACAGAAGTTCTTGACAATCGCGGGGACGAGGCCCCTAATGTATCGGTCGATACATATCTTTCCACTCTCTTCAAGCTTCGGAGCATCCATGAAAGCGAGCGACACACCGGTCGTGGTCTATGTCACCTACCACGGCACCCCCGACGACCGCTTCGATCGCGACTATTACATCTCTGGGCACCTGCCGCTGGTCATGGATGCGTGGGGAAAATACGGCCTGCTCAGTCTTCAGGCGTTCTTCCCGGCGGTCGACCGTGTGGGCACCGTCGCCATCTGCGAATGCGTTTTCCGTGACGAGGACGCCGTGGAAACCGCCTTCGGCTCGCCGGAGCTCGCCGGTGTGATGGATGACCTGCCGCGTTTCACGCAGCTCGCGCCATCGCGCGTGCGCGCCGTCCCCGTCTGACAGGTCGTCCGCCGATCCACGGCGGACGACGTGGACCGAATCAGCCTTCCTTCGGGGTGAGCCGGTAAAGCCCGCCGGGCATGGCGTCCTCGAGCAGCCAGAGCGAGCCATCGGGCGCTTCCTCGACATCGCGGATGCGCTTGCCCAGGTTCCAGCGCTGGACCGCGGTCGCGCCGCCCTTGGCGTCGACGGTTACCCGGATGAGCCCCATGCTGACGAGCCCGCTGATCAACGCGTTGCCCTTCCATTGCGGGAACATCTTGCCCTTGTAGAACATGATGTTGCCCGGCGCGATGACCGGCACCCAGTAGATGACGGGTTTGACGAGATCCGGTCGCGAGTCGGGGCTGGGAATCGCGACGCCGTTGTAGTTGACGCCGTAGGAGACCAGCGGCCAGCCGTAGTTCTTGCCGCGCTCGATCAGGTTCAGCTCGTCGCCGCCGCGCGGACCGTGTTCGAGTTCCCAGAGCCGGCCGTCGGGTGCGAAGGCGAGTCCGTAAGGCGTGCGGTGCCCGGTGCTCCACGTCTCGGCGGGCGTCAGGTTCGGGCCCGGGAAGGTATAGGTGCTGACCACGGGCGCGTTCTTCGCGGCCTCGGTGTCCTTCGCCGGATCGATGAGCGGGATGCTGCGCGCGCCTTCCTTGCCGGCCCACGGATTGCCCGGCGCGGGCTTGCCGTCGAGCGTGAGGCGGAGGATCTTGCCGACGGGCTGATCGGGATCCTGGGCCGGCGTGAAGCGCTGACGATCGCCGACGGTCAGGAAGAGGTACTTGCCATCGGGCGAGAACGCGATCTGCGCGCCGGCCTGGCCGCCCTTGCCGGTGGGCAGCTGTTGCCAGAGGACCTTGAAGCCTTCGAGCCGCGGCTGTCCGCCTTCGAGCACGAGCCGGCCGCGGCCCATCGCGAGGCCGCCGCCGTAGTCGCCCGGCGCCACGTAAGTGAGATACACGTTGTGGTCGGTGGCGTAGTGCGGCGAGAGAAAGACGCCGAGCATGCCGTTCTGGCCTTCGAACTGACTGGCGGGCACACCCTGGACTTCGGTCTTCGTGCCATCGGGCGTCACCAGCTGGAGGCGGCCGACCTTCTCGGTCACCAACATGCGTCCATCCGGAAGGAACGCGATGCGCCATGGCAGGTCGAGGCTGGCGATCTTCGTCACGGTGAAGGGCAGGTCGGGGTCGTCCTTCTGGTCACCTGCGTTGGTCTGCGCCTGGGCGGCGTTCGTCAGCAGCGCCGCGAGCAGGATGCCGTTTGCCAGCTTCATCATCGTCAGGTTTCCTCGGACAGGGACGGCCATCTTACCGCCCGGCAGCGAGTGTCCGGCGTCAATGCTGCAGTGGCGGCGCGGGATGCTGCTGCTGTGGCTGCTGCGAAAGGACCGGCTGACGCTCCTGCTCTTCGGATCGGTTCGCGGCGTGGAACGTCGCGCTGCTCTGATCCAGCGGCGTCGTCACGGCCTGGCGTACGTCGACGTCGGCCACGCGCTTGAACGGCGAGTTGAGCTCGCCCTGGACGGCATACGCGCGCGCCCGATCGTCACCCATCACGACATGGTCGATGCGGGTGAGTCCCTGGGCACGTGCGGCGACGGCGAGCGATCCCGCGAAGTTGTCCGTGAGGTGATCCGGCGTGCGGCCGTGCTGCGCGTCGAGCGCGCGAACGCCCTGCAGCGCCTGGTTGTACATCGCATGCCCCGGACTGGCGGCATCCGTGAGGCTCGGGTGGCCAGGCGACGTGCGAGCGGGAGCTGCCGGCTGCGCCGCCTTGTTCAGCGCCTCGAGCGTCTTCGGTCCGACGATGCCGTCTTCCTTCATCCCGTGGTCGTGCTGGAATTTCTCCACGGCGGCCTTCGTGCCCGGACCGAACTGCGCGTCGGGCGTCAGCGGACGATCGTGGCCGTCCGTATAACCGAGCTTGATCAGCTTTTCCTGGATCGCCGTGACGCTTGCACCATGCGCTCCCTGACGCAGCGTCGAACCATGATGGTCGTGGGACCGACCGCCCTGGCCGATCGCCTTGAGCGCGTCCTTGATGTCCGCGTCGTTCGCCGACTGCTTCGGGTTGAAGTCGGGGCTGCCGACCTTGTCGTGCGCGCGGTCGAGCACCGCGGCTTTCGTCGGATCCTTGTAGGCGTCCTTGTAGCGCTCGGCGATCTCGGCGGCCTTCGGGCCGTCGTAGTACGGATACGTGCGCTTGATCTGCTCCGCCTTGGCCAGGACGTCGTCGTAGTCGCCGCCGTCCTTGAGCACCTTCTCGAACTTCGCGACCTGCGAGGGAATCTGGTTTTCGGTCTTCGCGAGGATGGCGATGGTCTCGAGGCGACGGTCTTCGGGAATGTTCTTGCCGAGCCGGTCGACCGTAGCCATCGCGGACTGCGTCGCATTGCGGATCTGCGGGTAGTCGATGTTCTTGTGGATCCACTTCTGGCCTTCTTCCGATCCGGCCCACGCGTTGATGCCGTCGCGGGTATCGGTATCGATGAAGGAGAGGGTGGAGCGACCGTCCTTTCCGTTGCCGTGGCTGAGCAGGTCCTTGCGCAGCTGCGCGGTGTCGCCGGTGAACCTCAGGCCATGGTCCTTCGCGTACTTCGCCGACTGATCGATGACCGCGTCGACATACGTCGTCTCGCCCGGCTTCAGCGCGGCGCCGTCGGTCGCGCCGAGGGCCCACGTGCCCCGCTTGCCCAGGTCCACCTGGATGGTGCCGAGCGTGTAACCGCTATCCGCCACGATCCTGCCCGGGGTGCCCCAGTGGGGATCGGACGTTCCCACCGTGACGCCGGTGATGGACAGGTGGTACGAGGACGGGCCGCCTTCCGTGCCGCGGCCCACCACGAAGTACGTGGCGCCGGCGGCGGAATCGAGATCGTGCGTATCGGGACCAGCCATGACGGGTCACTCCATGTCAGCGGGATCAGAGGTCGTTGGCGACCGCGAAGTACTTGTCGAGGGCGTTCGCACGCTCGCACAGACGGAACACTTCACTCTGCGCGACCTGCAGATCGGCGACGGTCTCGTCCGGGTAGAGCGACGCCTCGAACGTGTTGCTGGCCTTCTGTAGCGCGAGCCACGAGCGCTCCGCGGCGACGAGGTTCTCCTTCGCCTTGCCGCTGAGCTTCGCGGTCAACGCCTTGTAGCTGGCGTTGAGCCGTCCGTCCTGGCGCGCCTTTTCGGCGTTGATGCAGTTGCCCAGTGCGCCCTGGTCCGAGCCCGCCTTGTCGATGCAGCCGTAGAACGACTGCGTGATGCCCTGCGGAGCCTGGCTCCGGATGACCTGACTGGTGCTCTCGGAAGCGGCCGCGGTACCGGCGGCGCCGACGAGGGCGAAGGCGAGGGCGAGCGTCTTGACCATGTGCATCCGTCACTCCTGGATTGGTAACCCCTAAACCTACACAGGATAGTGGACGGATTTCCATCGAAATGTGGTGAAGTCCACGCTTCGCGACCGCTCGGGTTTGCCCCCTACCGGCCACCGATGCGCCCGGCCATGCGGGCCACCCAGCGATACATGAAGAGGACGACCAGCGCGAACGCGATGCCGCCGATCCACTGTGCCTTCTCGGCGAAGTCGGGGCCGACCAGCGCCAGCGGCGCCTGCGGGTTGCTGAAGCCCAGCTTGTCCGCGAAGGCCACGATCGCGGCGATCAGCACGCCGATGATGCTCTCGCCGACGATCAGGCCCGAGGCCAGCAGCACGCCGAGCTGCTTCGTGCTTTCGGGCCGCACCGTGCGATCGGCGCGACGATCGAAGTACCAGCCGACGACGGAACCGACCACCACCATCAGGGTGCTCACGGTCGGCAGGTAGATGCCCAGGCCGACGGCCAGCGGCGGAATGCGTACATGCCGGGTGGTGCGAGCCAGGACTTCGTCGATGACGATGAGCGCGATGCCGATGCCGACGCCGACCTCGATCAGGCTCCAGTCGATGTTCCCGGTGATCACGCCCTGGGCCAGCGCCGAGATCAGGCCGGCCTGCGGTGCCGGCAGGGCCTGCGGCCCCGCGCCCGCCACGCCGACGAAACCGTACGCGGTGTTCACCAGGTCCAGCACCGGCGGAATGACCGCGGCGCCCGCGATCACGCCCACCACGAGCGCGACCTGCTGTCGCCACGGCGTGGCGTCGACCAGCTGACCGGTCTTGAGGTCCTGCAGATTGTTGTTGGCGATGGCGGCGACGGTGAACACCACCGCGGTGATGAACAGCGCGAACGCCACCAGCGCCTTGCCTTCGGCTTCGCCGACATGCGGCTTGACGAACGCGACCAGCAACAGCGCGGCGGCGATCACCACCAGGATGCCGACGCCCGAGAGCGGGCTGTTGGACGAGCCGATGAGGCCCGCCATGTAGCCGCACACGGTCGACACGAAGAAGCCCATCAGCACGACGAAGGCGACACCGCCAATGGCCAGCACGCCGACCTGACCGCTCAGGCCGGCCGAGTTGCCGAAGTAGCCGAGCAGCCATGCGATCGGCACGAAGCAGGCCAGCGTGACGGCACCGACGATACCGATCGGGATGTCGCGCTCGGTCCGCGGGAGCGTGTCGGCCTTGCCGGCCTTGCGCACCCTGGACGCGGCCATCGCCGAGGTGAGGCCGGTGATGACCGGCTTCACCAGCTTGGCGAGCGTCCAGATGGCCGACACGCCGAGCGTACCCGCGCCCACGTAGCGCACCTTCTGGCTCCAGGTGGCGTTGGCGAGATCGGCCATCGATTGGGAAAGGTCGCCCAGCGCGGAGAAGTGCGGCACGCCCCAGACCCAGCCGATGATGGCGCCGATCAGCATGGCGACGCCCACCGTGATGCCGACCAGATGGCCGATCGCGAGCAGGGCGAACGACAGACCGAAATCGAAGCCGGTGACGCCGCCGCGCTCGCTGACGCGGAAGTAGCGGACGAAGTCGCTCGCGAACACCTGGGTGGCCACGATCACGGCGAACACGGCCGAGACGATCGAGCCCCACAGCACGGCGAGCAGGCCGGCGCGGCTTTCTTCCACGCTGGCGGCATCGGCGTCGTCGCCGCTGCCCACCTTGAGCACCTCGGCGCAGGCGATGCCTTCGGGGTAGGGCAGATCCGAGTTGGTCACCAGCGCGCGGCGCAGCGGGATCGAGTACATCACGCCCAGGACGCCACCCAGCGCGCACACGGCGAACGACGTCCAGAACGGAAAATCGGCCCACCACCCGATCATGATCATGCCCGGCAGCACGAAGATGATGGAAGACAGGGTGCCCGCCGCCGAGGCGATGGTCTGCACCACGTTGTTTTCCTGGATGGTGGAATCCTTGAACCCGCGAAGCAGGGCCATGGAAATCACCGCCGCGGGAATCGAGGTCGCGAACGTGAGGCCGGCCTTGAGGCCGAAGAAGACGTTGGCGGCGGTGAACACCACCGTGATGATCACGCCGAGGACCAGGCCACGGACCGTCAGCTCCTTGCGGTCGCTGGATTGAGTAAGTTTTTCGCCCACGGCGTCGTTCCGTCCTGTGATGGTCCCTGGTTTCCGCCGTTCGACGGCGCGCTGGATCGGGCCGCCTGCGCGGCGGCCGGGCCCTAGGGTTGCCGGATTCGGCGGGAATCGCAATGGGCCCGCCACGCCGATCGCCGCGAAGGAATCAGCTGAGCAGATGGCGCTCGCGCAGGTAATCGATGAAGACCCGGAGCTTGCGCGGCATGTGCATGCGGCTCGGGTAGTACACGTGGAACGGGCTATAGGTCGGCCAGTACGCCTGCAGGACGGGGACCAGCGCGCCGGACGCCAGGTGCGGCGACGCCATGCTCTCGAAGTGGCAGCCGACGCCGACGCCCGAAAGCGCCGCGGCGAGCAGGAGGCCATCGTCGTTGCTGATCATGCTGGCGCGCGTGTCGACTTCGACCAGCCGCCCCTCCTGCACGAATTCCCATCGCATCGGGCTACGGTCGTGGTCCAGGCGCACACCGACGCAGCGGTGGCGAAGCAGGTCCGCAGGCGTGTCGGGCACGCCATGTGCCCGCGCGTACGCCGGCGACACGAACGTCGCGATCCGCTGCGGGCCTCCGATCGGATGCGCGACCACATCCTTGCCCAGCGATTCGCCGATGCGGAAACCAGCGTCGAACCCCGTCGCCACGAGATCCACGAAACGGTTGTCGCAGTGCAACTCGACGACGACGTCGGGATACCGCGCATGGAAGTCGGGCAGGTGAGGCATCACCAGGATGTCGGCGATGGCGCGCGGCAGGTTGATGCGCAGGAGTCCGACGGGCGCGTCGCGCGTTTCGGTCACCGCGGCCATCGCCGCCGTCAATCCATCGAGCGCCGGCCGCGCCTCGTCCAGGAAGCGCTGGCCGACCTCCGTCAGGCCCACGCGGCGGGTCGAGCGATCGAGCAGCCGGACGCCCAGACGCGCCTCGAGCGTCCGCACGGTCTGCGACAACGCCGAGGTCGACACCCCGAGTTCGGCCGCCGCGCGGGTGAAGCTGGCGTGCCGGGCGACGCAGGCGAAGGCGGCGATGGCGGGGAACTGATCGGGCGTCATGGGCTGGCCGATTGTGAAGTGTGACTTCAAAGCGTATGCGCGCCGCCCCTCTTTTTCCACACGACCGGGCTACCTAGATTCCTCGTAACCCCCACTGGAACCGCCCCCATGAGCAAGCAACTCAACGACTACGTCACGCTCGGCCGCTCCGGCCTGCGCGTCAGCCCGGTATCGATCGGCACCATGACCTTCGGCAAGGACTGGGGGTGGGGCGCCACGGAGGAGGACGCCCGCCGGATGCTCGATGTCTACATGGAGCGGGGCGGCAACTTCATCGACACCGCCAACTTCTACACGGGCGGCACCTCGGAGCGCTTGCTGGGCGAGTTCCTGCGCGGACGCCGCGACCGTGCCGTGCTGGCCACCAAGTACTCGCTGAACGTCGACCCGTCCAACATCAACGCCGGCGGCAACCATCGCCGCAACATGGTGCGCGCGGTGGACGAGAGCCTGAAGCGGCTGGGCACCGACTACATCGATCTGTACTACCTGCATGTGTGGGACGGCACGACGCCGGTGGACGAAGTGATGCGCGCGTTCGACGACCTGGTGCGCGCCGGCAAGATCGTCTACGCCGGCATCTCGGATACACCGGCCTGGCAGGTAGCGCGCATGCAGATGCTGGCGGATCTGCGCGGCTGGGCACCCCTTGTCGCGTTGCAGATCGAGCACAGCCTGGTGGAACGCACGGTCGAGCACGATCTGGTTCCCATGGCGCGCGAACTCGGGCTCGGCGTGGTGGCCTGGTCGCCGCTGGCCAATGGCGTCCTGTCCGGCAAGTACACCCGCGCCGACATCGAAGCGCACAAGGGCGCCGACATGTTCACCGGTGGTCGCGCCGCGGTCGCCGCGGGCGTCGGCTCGCTCAGCGAGCGGAACCTCGACATCGCGGACGTCGTCAAGGCCGTGGCGGAAGAGACGGGACACAGCCCGGCGCAAGTCGCGCTGGCGTGGCTGCTGGCCAAGACCGCGCCGGCCGTCATTCCGATCCTCGGTGCGCGCACCGCGAGCCAGTTCGAAGAGAACCTCGAGGCGCTGTCGGTCACGTTGTCACCCGAGCAGGTGGCCCGTCTCGACCGCGCCAGCGACATCGCGACGCCGTTCCCGCACCGCTTCCTTCCGCTGGTGCAGGCGCAGGTACTCGGCGAAGGGCGGCTGAACGTCGCCCGCTGAATGCGATAGCATCCCATGGCACGCAGGGGGCGCGTGCTCGCGCTCCCTCGGCTTCCCGTGTCTGGGCAGGGACTGATGCGATGTCGCGAACCCGAGTCACACAAGTGCTTCTATGGGCTTCGACGCTCGCGTGGGCCATCGGCCTCGGCGCGAAGCTCTTCGACCTTGTCGTGGTCGCCGGCGCCTGGGGAGCATCCCCTCCCGGTTCCTTCGCGTTGTTGCCCTATGGGTCGAAATACCCCGTGACGCCTGGCGGATTCTTCCAGCCGTTGTCGGCCGTCATGGCGCTCGCGATGCTCGGCGCCCTGGTCGCCGGCTGGCGGCAACCTCGTCCACTCCGCCACTGGCTCATCACGGGTGCGGTCGCGTTCGTGCTGATCTGGGCGATCACGCCCACGGTCTTCTGGCCGATGATCAACGAGCAGTACGCCATCGCGACCGGTAAGGCGTCCGTCAGCGTGCCCGAGGCGGTCCACCTGACCACCCGATGGATAGCGTGGGATTCGTTTCGCATCGCGCTTATCGCCATCGGCTTCATCGCCTCCGTACGATCGCTCACCCTGGCGACGCCGGGCCTTCCACCGGATGCGACTATTTCAGGCCCTCGTAAACGATCCGCGTGAAGAAGTCCGGCGTGATGAGAAACTTGCCGTAGACCGCGTCGTAGCGGGCCGTGGGCTTCGCTGCGATGACTTCCTCGAGTGACTTGCCCTGTTTCTTCAGCGCCGCCACGTTGTCACGGATGCCAGCCAGCATGTCGCGAAAATCCCTGAACTGCTTTTTCGTTCCCACGGGGCCGTGGCCCGGCACGAGGATCACGTCGTCGTCGAGCCGCGCGAGGATCGCGTCGTCGGCCTGGATCATCCCGTCGATACCGCCGCCGTGCTCGTTGTCGATGAACGGATAGACGCCGTTCCAGAAAAGGTCGCCAAGCGCGGCGACGTTGGCTTCCTTGAAGACGACGTAGAGATCGGTATCCGTATGGGATGGCTGCAGCAGTCGCACCTCCACCGTCTGGCCGGCGAAGCGATACGTCTTGTCCGCCGTGAGTATCTCGGTCGGCATCCCGTCCCTGGCGATCGCCTTGAACGTGTAATCCCACATCGTCACGTGCGTGTCGACGGCCAGCCGCTTCGCCGTCTCGCGCGTGGCGACGATCGTCGCGCCTTGTTCCGCGACCCATGGATTGCCGTCGGTATGATCCCAGTGGTAATGCGTATCGATGACGTATTTCGGCGGCGCGCCGCTGATGGCCGCCAGCGCCTTCTCGACGCGAGGGCGGGACACGGCGATACCCGCGTCGACAAGAAGCTTCCCGTCCGGCCCGTTGAGCACGGTGATATTGCCGCCCGAGCCGGATAGCATCGTCAGGGGGCCCCTGAGCGGTGTGGCGGTGATCGGGGTGGTCTGCGCGGCTTCGTTGATCGTGACGACCGGGCTGACCTGCCGGACGGCCTGGGCATGGGTGGCCGTGGCCACTGCGATGGCGACGGCGGGCAGGGCAAACGCCAGGATCGGGGCGGGGCGCGTTGGCTTGTTCATGAGGACTCCCCAGGGCGGGACGTCGGTGGCCATGGGCATTGGGCACCCCGGACGTCCGGGCGTCTTGTCGGAACCTCGGGGTTTTCGGAGAAAACGACCCTCCCGGCGCCCTGGCAAGCAACATCGGACAGCCGTCCCGGCAGCAAACGCGGTAAAACGTCGTGGACTTCCGCAACGAGGCTCGCCGTGCCGTGACCGCTCGCCGCCTGGTTCCCATCGTTCTGTGCGCGCTCGCGACCGTCGCGCATGCGGACCAAGAGTACGTCGACCCGGTGTTCTGCTATCGCGTGGTGCTGTCCGATGCCGTGGCACGAACGGTGCGCCACGACGACGGCGCCGTGTCGTTCGACGTGGCCGGCCCTTGCCCGGGCGCCGCGTGCATCCGGCTCGACATCGCGTCCGCGTACCATGGGGCCCCGCTTCCCTCCGGTTCGCTCGCTCGCGCGACCGGCACGTGGCGGGCGGTGTCGCGATCCGCGCGCGATGTCGCCGGCCAACGCTGGGAGCTGACGCGACGGGTCCTCGGCGACCGGCGAGCGCAATCGTTCGAATACACCCATGCGCTGGACGGTTCACGTCACGTCGTGACCGTGCTGTACATGGAAGCAGGCAGGGCGCAGGCCCTCGACGCCGCGCATGCCGTGCTCGCGTCGTGGCGCTGGGTCAGTGCATGCTTGTAGGTGGCACGCGACGTCCCGCGGTGCGCACGCGCGCATGCACCGTGGGAAGGCGCAGCGGTGCGGCAATCGACACGTCGGTTCCCCTGGGCGACGAAGCGATGTCGAACAAGGCGCCGATGCGCGCCGCGCGTTCGCGCATCCCCGTGATACCCCAGCGGCCCGCATCCGCCGCGCATCCATCGATCAAGGTGGCGGCCATGCCCTGTCCGTCGTCGCGCACATGCGCGACGATGCCGCGCTCGGACGCCGTCAGGGACGCCTCGATGCGCGACGCCTGAGCGTGCCGCACGGCATTGATCAGGGCTTCGCGGACGATGGAGAGCACTTCGTCCGCGACGGCGGGATCCATCGCATGGTCCGCCACATGCATGGACGTGTCGATCGGAATAGGCGACGCCTGGCGTAGCACGCGCGCGACCTCGCCGATCGCATCCAGCAGTTCACCGGTGGATTCGATCCGCGCCCGCAGCTCTCGCACCCGGTCGCGACCTTCGACGACGAAATCGCTCGCGAGCCGAAGGCTGTCGTCGAGCTGCTTCCTGAGCGGGTCGTCGTCCCGCAGGGTGGCCGCGATGGACTGGAACTTAAGGATGATGCCGTAGATCGCCTGCAGGAGGGTGTCGTGCAGGTCGCGCGCGATGCGCTCGCGCTCTTCGTGCCGGACGCTCGCCTGCACACGAATCTCGCGCGCCATGGCGCGCGTCCTCGACACATAGGCGAGCCCGACCAGCGCGAGCAGGAGCAGTGCCACGACGGCACGAAACCACCACGTTTGCCAGAAGTGCGGAGCGATCGACAGCGACACCGTCGCGCCTCGCTCGTTCCAGACATCCTGGTCGTTCGAACCGATCACCTCGAAGCGGTAGTCGCCCGGGCCGAGGTTGGTGTAATACGCCTTGCGCCGCGTGCCGGGATCGATCCATGCCGCATCCTCGCCGACCAGCCGGTAGCGGAAGCGAACGCGCGACGGCGACGTGAGGCTCAGCGCCGTGTAGCCGATCTCGAGCGTGCTCACGCCGGCAGGGAGGTCCACGCTCGCCGAAAGCGGAAAGGCCTTTTCGTTCGCGACGATCGAGCGGATGTAGACCGGCGGCCGCAGCCGGTTGCCACCGAGCGCGGCCGGGTCGAGCCAGTAGGCGTTCTCGTTCGTGAGGAACCAGAGGCGTCCGGCATCGTCGAGCGCCATCGTGCCGACCGGCTGCCCCTGGCGCGCGCTCCCCGCGATGCCGTCGCGGAAGTCGAAGACGCGCAACGCGGGCCGGTAAGCCGCATCGTCGAACGCGCGGCCGAGTTCGCCGTCGCCGAAGCGTACGACGCCGCGCCCCGCGTTGACCCAGACCTCGCCATCGCGTGTCTGCGCGATGCCGGTGACGCCGGTGAGCGCGGCGAAGTCGCGGTCGGTCAGCGAAGTGAGCTGGCCGTTGCGCAGGGTCGCCAGCCCCGCGCTACCGCCGAAGATCACGCCGGACCGCGTCGACGCGATCGTGTTGACGGGACCGATCTCGCGACCGGCCTCGAAACGATAGACGCGCTCGGCGCCCGACGGGTCGACGTGCAGCAGCGCCCCGTCGCCGAAGCCCAGCCATACCGAGCCGTCGTCGGCGACGGCGCCGGTGGTGGGGCTTGCCTCCAGATCGCCGCTGCGCGGTCGCCACGGCTTCCACGCGCCACCGACCCATCGGTGCACCCCGAGGCCTTCGATCGACGTCCAGACCGCACCGTCCGGCGCCGAGGCGACGAACTTCAGCCGTGACGCGTAGAGGTGGCCGGGCAGGGGCACCTTGGCGAGCCGACCGCCGTCGTATCGGTACAGATCGTGGAAACCGATGATCCAGAGGGTGTCGTCCCGTTGGTGGAAGACGCCGAGCACCGTATCCGGAATGCCGTCGACGACCGTTGTGAAGCGGTCGCCATCGAGGCGATAGATGCGGTCGCTGTCGGAAAGCCAGAGCCGCCCAGCCGCGTCCTTGCCGATGCCGAGGTGCGTCTTCGGCGCGAGGTGAAAGTCGCGAAGGGATCCGACGGGCCCGCGATGGTAGCTGTCGAGGCCCAGCCCGGTGCCGACCCAGACCGTTCCTTCGCGGTCGACGGCGACGGGGATCGCGGTATTGGCCGTCAACGACAGCGGTGCCTCGAACCTGTCGCCGATCGTCGCCTCGACGACGTTCTCGCCGGCGCCAGGCAGCGCATCCCGCGCGACACGAAACACCGCGGCGTTGTCCAGCGCCGTCGCCCAGAGGCTGCCTCCATGGTCGAACGTCATACGGGCGGCGGCGTGCGCGGCGCTGACGGGGAGTCGATCCGGATCCGTGGCCAACGGATGCGACGCCGAGAGGTCGGGCAGGGGACGCGTGCCATGCAGGCGGTCCGATATCCATAACGTGCCTTTGCCGTCGATGGCCATCGTGGCTCCGGGGGCGAGCGCGACGTTGGTCGACTGGAAGCGCTTCGCACCCCGCGGGAGGTAGACCAGCCGGTTGACGGCGGCGACCCAAAGCGTGCCTTCGCGGTCCACGGCCACCCAGTCCGCGCGGTCCACCGGGAAGTTCCAGTCGCGTCCGATCGTGCGCCAGTGCGTGCCGTCGAAGCGGCCCAGCCCCTGTCCCGACGCCGCCCACACCTCGCCGTCGAGCCCCTCGGCGAAACCGTAGACCCATCCCGGTGGAAAACCGTCGCGCGTGGTCGACGAGCGCAGGGTGCCGTTCTTCAGATGGGTAGCGCCGCCGTCGTACGAGCCGATCCACAAGCCGCCATCGCGCATGAAGGCGAGCGCGGTGAGGTTCGTGGCCACGAGGTGCTGTCCCGACGAGGGCTGGTAGCGGCTGAACTCCACGCCGTCGAATCGATACAGACCGCTACCCGTGCCTAGCCAGAGGTATCCGTCGGGTCCCTGTGCGATCGCGCAGATCGCCGGCGGTGCGCCATCCTGGATCGTCCAGGTCTGGTGCACGTACTGCGCCGGCTGCACGATGGCGGGTGGCACGCCGGTCGCGACGACGGTGGTGGGGGTCAGCCACCACGCCAGCCATCGGAAAATGTTCGGGATGAGGCGTTCGATGCGCACTCGCGGCCTGGCCCAGATGTCGGGGGAGCCGTTATATACCCGAGCCGGGCCCCGGCGATTGCCCGTTCTCCGCTTGCCGCGTCTACCCCATCGGGTAATTGCGTACGCTCACCCTCGCGTCGCCTAATGGTCTCCGGGAACATGGCGCAAGGAGCGGAGCGTGGGCAACGCGCGACCCATCCGGGTCCTCATCGTTGACGACCACCCGATGATGCGGGACGGGCTGCGTTCGACCATCGGCCCGGAGCCCGACATGCTCGTGGTGGGCGAAGCGGCCGACGGCTCGGAAGCCATCGCCATGGTGGACGCGCTGTCGCCGGACGTGACGCTGCTGGACCTACAGATGCCGAAGGTCGACGGTCTCCAGGCGTTGACGACGATACGCCGGCGACATCCGTCCACCGGCGTGGTCGTGTTCACCGTGTATCCGGGCGACGCGCGCGTCACCCAGGCGCTGCATCTCGGTGCGACGTCGTACCTGCTGAAGTCCGCCAGCCGGGACGACATCCTCGAGGCCATTCGCGCCTGCGCCGAGGGGCGGCAGATCGTCGCTCCCGAGGTCAGCGAGGCGCTGGCGGCACACCGCGGCATGGAATGCCTGACGGTGCGGGAGCTCGCGGTGCTGCGGCTGGTCAAGGAAGGCATGACCAACCGCCTGATCGCCGATTGCCTCTACATCACCGAGGACACGGTGAAGGCGCACATGAAGAGCATCCTCGCGAAGCTCGGTGCGACGGACAGGACGCATGCGGTCACCATCGCGTCGCGACGCGGATTCATCGATTCATGAGGCCCGAGGGCCGGGAGTTCACGATGAAAGCTGTCTACCTCTTCGGACCCTATCGACTGGATCCGGCAAGGCGGAGCCTTCTCCGCCACGGCGCGGAAGTCGTGCTGGGCAGCCGGGCGTTCGACACCCTGGTCGCCATCGTCGAGGGTCGCGGCGCGATCGTCTCTCCGCGCGAGATCATGGCCAAGGCGTGGGGTGGTCTCGTGGTCGGCGATTCCAACGTGCGTGTGCAGATCGCGAACCTCCGCAAGGCGCTGGGTTGCGGCAAGGACGGCGGTCGCTACATCGCGAGCGTCGCGGGCCGGGGCTACTGCTTCGTCGCCGACATCGAGCAGGTCAGGGAAACGGTGCGCGTCGCGGGCAACATGGACCTCGTTCGCGTCGCCTGACCGGCGCGGCGATCCGGCGGCGTCAGCCCTCGCCGGCGACGTCGAAAGGCACCACGAGATGGGCCTGCCGCTCGGCCAGGCCCCCGACGAGGGACAGATAGTGCGCGAAATGCGCGCTCGCGCGATGGGCCGCGACGGCATCGGCGTCGACGTAGAGCTCGTCGAGCACGAAGCGCCCCGGCTGCTCCGGATCGCGCCAGATGTCCCAGCGAAGATTGCCCGGTTCGGCGCGCGACGGCGCCACCATGCCGCGCAGGAGCTCACCGAGCGCCCCCTCGCTCCCGGGCCTGGCGGTAAGCACCGCCTGGATCTTTCGCCGCGAAGTCGTCGGTGCCGTCTGGTTCATGGGAAACGTTCCGGGGCAGGGGGCATGGGTTCGTTCGGTGACAGGCGAAGCGATCGGTCAGTCGACCTTCGCCAGCGCCTCGGCGATCGCCTTGCCGACGAGGGTGCCGGAGGCGGGGTTCTGGCCGGTGATCAGCCGTCCGTCGACGATATGGTACGGCTGCCAGGGCTCGACGCAGCTGTAGTCGGCGCCAGTCTCCCGAAGCACACCCTCGAGATCGAAGGCGACGTCGCGCGCGGCGTAACCATCCTCTTCGGCCTTGGAGAACGACGTCAGCTTATGGCCTTTAACGAAAGGCGTGCCGTCGTCCAGACGTGCGCCCAGGAACGCCACCGGCCCGTGGCACACCGCCGAAACGATCTTGCCGCCGCCCCACGCCCGCACGACGGCGCGCTTCACGTAGCGATCCTTCGCGATGTCTTCCATGGGGCCAAGACCGCCGGGGAAGAAGATCGCGTCGTAGTCGAGCACGTCGACCTCCGACAACCTGCGGCTGCTCTGCAGACGCCGATACGCGGCGCTCTCGCGAAACTTCGCCTGCACCGGGTCCTTCGGGTCGAACCCGTCTTCCGGGACGATCCCGCCGAGCGGCGAGGCGAACTCGACCGCGACGCCGGCATCTTCGAGGACATCGAAGGGATGGGCGATCTCGGGAAAGAAGAAGCCGACGGTCCGCTCGAAAGGCCCCAGGACGGCGGTGTTTGTGGCGATGCAGAGAACGTGCTTGACGCGCATGGTGGTGGCTCCGGCGATGTCGTGGGATGGGCGGCTCGGGCGGTCTCGCGGTACGACTCTCGATGTAACACCCCGTCCCCACCGGCGCTCGTAAAGCCTGGCAAAGCGTCGTGTAGAGGCGTAAAGCCAGCGAGCCGCTCGTGCCACGCCTCGCGTCAGCGTGTGCAGCGCCCCGCGAGCGGCAGGCGCCGCGCCGCGTCGACCTGGGCGAGCGAGGCTGGCGGTCGATCGTCCTCCGGCGTGAAGACGATGCGCACCTTCTGCGTCTTCCCGTCGTCTCCCCTGACGTTGCTCAGACCCTCGAAGCCGACCAGTCGCCGGGTGTCCGCCGTGTACACGAGCGTGACTTTCGGTGCGATGGCGCCCAGCCAGCCGTCCAGCGCCATGCGGAAGCGGCGCACCCGTGCCGATGGGTCGTCCGCACCGTCGGGGCGGATGTTCAGCCCCAGGTCGTCCCCGTGGCTCGGCACGACGAAGCGCGCGCTCAGCCCCTTCGGCGCGGAGATCGTGTCCCAATGCATGCGCACGAAATCGTCGAAGCCGGCGTCGACGACGGTGTCCGGATGCACCGCCAGCGTCGCCGTATCGGCGTTGTCGGAGCGGCCGTCGACGACCGTCGTCGACAGCCGGCGGCCGTCGACCCTGACGCGTTCGCGATAACCGGTTCGCCCGTCTTCGTAGTCGACGTCGGGCAACCACGGTGTGTTCGCATAGCGCAGGTACTTCCGCGCGAAGGGACGCCCGTCCGTGCAGCGGTAGAGGACCAGCCGCTCGCGCGAGGCGCCCTCGTCGACGATCCAGTGTTCCTCGCTGTAGAGGATCGCACCCGAACCGGGCGCGTAGGCCGTCCCGGTGTAGTGGGACGTGGTCGTCCCCGAGGCTCCCGCCGGAGCGGCCGCCATCAGGAAGGCCACGCCGAGCCAGGACGTGCCCCTCGACCCATGCCTCATGCTCAGACCCCTCACGCGACCACCGTTGGAAGGTCATACGCGGGGCCGGCGGTTTTGGATGCATAGGCATCGGGTTGCGACCACCCGGCACGGCGGGTGCATACTGGGCGCATGCCCCGCGCTTCCCGCAGCACCAACGACTGGTTCCACCTCCGTCGCGACGCCGAGACCGGCATCGAGAGCGTGCAGGCGCACTTCGAGGGCCATGCCTATGATGCGCACGCGCATGACGAGATCCTGATCGGTGTGACACAGCAAGGCGTGCAGCGCTTCCGTTGCCAGCGCGCCACGCTGACGAGCACGCGGGGCAGGGTGATCCTCATCGAGCCCGGCGCCGTGCACGACGGGGATGCGATCGACGAAGGCGGCTTCACCTACGCCATGCTCTACGTGCCCCAGGCGTGGCTACGCACGACGCTGGAGGAACGGTCGTCAGCCGCCGCGTCGGCGTTCGCCGGCCGCTTCCGCGCGACGCTGTGCGACGACGAGCGCCTGCGCGACGCCATCGTCCGCGCCTTCACCGCGATCGCCGGAGCGGAAGGCCGCCTGGCGCGCGATCTGAGCTTGCACCGCATGGTGGACCACCTGTCGGGACACTGGGATCATCGGGCGTCGCGATCCGCGTCGGAAGGCGGCGCGGCGTTGCGTGCGCGCGAATACCTGCATGCGCACATGGCCAGTGACGTCGGTCTGGACGAGCTTGCCGCCGAGGCCGGCGTGGACCGCTTCCGGCTGCATCGGCAGTTCACGGCCGCCATCGGGCAGTCGCCACACGCGTACCTGGTCAGTCTGCGTCTGCGCGCCGCGCGCGAACGCCTGGCGCGCGGAGAAGCCCCGGCGGACGTCGCTTCGGCCGTGGGATTCGCCGACCAGAGCCATCTCGGCCGCTGGTTCCGCCGCGCCTTCGGCAGCACGCCGGGCGATTACCAACGGGCTTGCACAAACGTTCTATAGGCCCGTCGCCGACGCACCGATGCTCGTGGCCAACGAAGCCGACGAGACCGTTCGATGTTCGATACCAAGGTGGCACTGGTCGTGCGCGACGACCTGATGACATGGCAGAAACTCAACGTGGTGGCGTTCCTCGCGACGGGCGTCGCGGCCGGGGCGCCGGATGCGCTCGGCGACCCATACGTCGACGCGGCCGGCACGAGGTATGGCCGCATGCTGATCCAGCCGATGATGATCTACGCCGCCGATGTCGACGCACTGCGCAAGGTGCATCGCAAGGCGCTGGAGCGCGAACTGGCGATCGTCCCGTACGTGGCGGCGATGTTCCGTACCGGCCACGACGCGGACAACCGCCGCGCGTTCCGGGAGGAAAACATCGACGCCATGGACTTCGTGGGCCTCGCGGTACGCGGGCCGAAGAACGCCGTGGACAAGACCGTCAAGGGCCTGTCGCTGCACGCGTAGACCACTGGCCACCCAGGCCAGCCGCTATGACCCCGGCGTGAGGATCATGTCGATCCAGTTGAAAATCACCTCGTCCTTGAATCCGAGCGCGCCGGACTGGCAATGGTTCTCGGCGCCATCGTCGGCCCCGAAAGCGTAGAAGGTCTTCGGGCAACGGAGCTCGTCGAAGATCTGCTTCGGCTGCCCCTTGAAGAACATGTCGCCATCCGCTTCCAGGACGAGGCAGGCGCACTGGATCCGGTCGGCCAGGCCTTGCATCGACATGCGCTGCGTCTGCTTCAGGAAATCCGCGATGCTCGGCGCCTTGAAGGACCACAGGCCCTGCGTGATCGCCCAGCGGATGTTGGTCACCTCGTCCATCATCTTCTGGATGATCCGGTCGCCTGCGGCGTCGTTGCCCGTGGCGTACGCCTCGCTGGCTTCAGGCGGCAACAGTTTCTGCATCGCACCGCCGAAGTCGTAGACCCCGTCGAAGAACACCGCCGCCTTGAAACGGTGTTCGAAGGCGGCCGCGCGCGCCGCCAGGTAACCGCCCAGGCTCATGCCGATCAACGCCAGCCGATCGCCGTCCACGTCCGCCCGCCCCAGCGCATAGTCGACGGCAGGGGTGACGACCTTCTCCCAGTCGTGCCGGAACGGCAGGCCCTGGTCGCGCATCGGCAGGCCCTGGCCGGGGCCGTCGAAGGTCAGGCAGTTATAGCCCCGCCGCACCGCCGCCGCGGCGCCGAAGTAGTAGAGCTCCTCGATGCTGGAGTCGTATCCGCCATGGAAGACGATCGTCGGCCGGGGCGTTCCCGAGTCGTCGACCTTGTAGAAATAGCCGGGCAGCGTCGTGCCCTCGTAGGGAATCTCGATCGGCTCCCACGTCGGCCCCATGAGCGATGCCGCCTTCGCATAGGTGCGCTGTGACGCGTGGGCGCTTTCGAGGATGCGCGGATCGGACGGATCGCCATGCAGATAGAACTCGCCCATACGGAAGTAGGTCGACGCCCGGAGGTACGCTTCGCGCGCGCTCACCGCATGGCCTCCCGCGAGGTAGTCGTCGGCCCGCGCGAGGAGCTTCTTCGCTCGCTTGTCCCAGGCGGTGAACCAGCTTTCGAAATCGCCCTCGGTGATCTCGGCCGCGGTGGCCATCATTTCCCCGATGTCGGCGCCACCGTAGTAGGTGAATCCCAGGTTGCGGACGAACTCGAAAGCGAACGAATCATCTTTGAAGGCGACTTTCATGGAAGCTCCCGGATGGATGTTTACGCGACGAGGCATTTACCTCGCCATGACGATCACGACCTCGCTGTTACCTGTCGTTTTTCCTTTCGTTACCGATGCGGACGAAGGAGACGGAGAACGAGTATGCCGATGCAATCCATCGATGCGGGATATGTGTTTTCATCACCGCCATGGATTTTCACGGAGTCGACCTCAACCTGCTCGTCGCCTTCGACGCGTTGATGTCGGAGCGCAGCGTGACTCGCGCGGCGAAGCGGGTAGGGCGGACGCAACCCGCGATGAGCGCTTCGCTTGCGAGGCTTCGCACGCTCTTCCGCGACGAACTGTTCGTGCGGGGAAGGGAACAGCTCCAGCCCACGCAACGCGCCGTCGACCTCGCCGAACCCATCGGCCGCGCATTGCGCGAGATCCGGCGGACGCTCGGCGACGCGGACCGGTTCGATCCGCTCGCATCGGCACCGTCCGTCAACATCGGGATGCAGGAACACGCGGCCTTCAGGCTGTTGCCGGGTCTTCTGGCGTGCCTCCGCAAAGACTGCCCGGCCGTCCGCGTGAACGTCGTCGCGTATCCCGCTAGGGACGACGCCCTCACATTGCTCGATAGCGGCGAAGTCGACGTCGCCGTCGGCGTGCCTCCCGCAAGTGCGCCGGGCCGCATCTTCCTGCAGCCGTTGTTCGAGGAGGCCTTTGTCTGCGTCGTACGAAAGGGGCACCCGGTCTCCCGGCGTCCGCTCGACCTCGACACGTACCTGACGCTCGAACATCTGCTCGTATCACCCGAGGGCGATCGATTCGGTCACACGGATACCGAGCTTGCGAAGCGGGGGCTTTCGCGCAGGCTGAGCGTGACGATCAACCAGATGTATCCCGCCCCGGCGATCATCGCCGGCTCGGACCTGATCGCCACGCTGATGCGCGGCGTCGTCGATATCGGCGGGTGGCACGATCGGCTCGATCTGCTCGAGCCTCCGGTCGAACTGTCGCCATGCCCGTACGTCATGTGCTGGCATCGTCGAAACGACAGGCATCCAGCCCAGCGTTGGTTACGGAGTCGTCTGGCGACGCTCGTACCGGCTGAGGCTCCGAGGCCCTTCGCCCTCTAGAACACCACCTGCGCGCGCATGGAGAGCGTATTGCCGGCGTCCGGGCCCTGGAACCCGCCCACCTTGTTGTCGGTGTTCCAGTGCACGTAGTTGAGCATGAGTCGCGACCAGTCGTTGAGGTACCAGTTCAGGCCCAGCGTATAGCTCTTGCCCGTGCCGCCGCGTGGCGCGTCGGCGTAATCGTAGTGGTCCACGCGGCCCGCCAGTTCGAAGGCGCCCCATCCACCCGAAGTCACAGGGTCGTTCACCTTGACGGCCTTCCAGCTTCCCGAGCGCTGCGAGAACCCGGGCGCCTCGCCGGTGATCATCCAGCCCGCCGCGAACGACGAGCCGTGGCGACTCACCGAATCGGCGGTCCTGGAATCGATGGTGCGCTTGCCGTACTCGTTCATCATCCAGAAGTTTCGATAGACGCCGCCCAGTTCGAAGCCCTTGCCGTGGTCCTGCGTCGGATTGGCGATCGAACTGGCCGAGACCGCGAGGTTGTCGTTGTAGTCGGCGGCGATGGCCGGCGTGTTGTTGATGCTGGTGACGCCGTCGCTGATCTTCTCGTAGTAGTACCAGCTACCCACGTGGAGGAAGCCGTCTGCACCCTTGACGGGAGTCCAGTGCGCGCGCGTGAGGTACGTGGTGCTGTCGGTGTTCGACCCCGAAGTCGAACTGTTCGGCGAATTACCGCTGATGGACAGGCTGGCATGCCAGCCGTCGCCCCACATGCGCATCTGGGCGCCCAGGCCGAAGTAGCTGACCACCGGCTGGCCCACGGCCGTCGCCGCGTTGCGCAGCATGAAGGGCACGCGCGCGGATTCGGACGAACCTTCGGTGCCGAGGTCCTTCAGGAAATTGCCGAGGTAGAACCGCGTACGCTGACCGAAGACCTGCGTCGTGTAAGTGAGATAGGTCTGCCGTAGCGCCACCTCGTTGTCCGCGAAATCGGCTTCCACGTGGTAGCCGAGTGCACCGATGGTGCCTTCACCGCCGAGGCGTGCGCTGGTGACCTGCGAACCGGTGATGTTGCGCGATTCGAAGTTCGAGCCCGAGGTGCGGCTCACATCGAACAGCAGGCGGCCGTCGGGCTTGAAGGTGAAGAAGCCATCGTCGCTGCGGAACGTGGGGCCCGCTTCGCCACCGCGGCCCCAACGCACGCCGGAGCCGCCACCCGCCGAGCCACCACCGTTGCCGCGCGCCATGGCCACGGCCATCTCGCTTTCGCGCGTGTCCGCGATGGCGTTGCCGACCTGGGCGTCACGACGGCTCGATTCATCGCCTGCCGCGACAGCGGTGGTCCCGGTGTGCTCCGCCGCGATTGCGCCCTGCGTGTTATGGCCCTCCACCGCGGAGAGCCGCTGCTTCAGCTCCTTGATCTCGGCGGCCTGCGCCTTGATCAGCCTGAGCAGTTCGGCGTTGTTGACTTCCTGCGCGGCCAGGGCAGGCATGGCGGCACCGGCGAACAACACCGCGGCCAGCGCCGGGTAGAGACGGGACGTGATTGTCATGATCGTTTCCCCGCTCAGTTGTTGTCGTCGTCGTTGCCAGCGTCGTCGGGCGACGCGGCAGGCGCGGATCTGATGGGCGTCGACGCGGCGGGATTCGCGAACGGGCTGGCGTCGACGGCGCTGAAGAAGCCGTGGCGGCGCGCCCACGCGGCGAACAGACGCGGCCATGCCGATGGCGCGCTGCCTGGATCGCCCAGACCCCAACCGTGGCCCCCCTTGTCGAAGACGTGCAGTTCGGCGTCGACGTCGTTCTTGCGCAAGGCGTCGAACATCACGAGGCTGTTCCCGACATTGGCGATGGGGTCGTCCGCCGCCTGGGCGAGGAACGTCGGCGGCGTGTCGCGGGTGACGTGCAGCTCGACCGAATACGCCTGCACGGCGTCGCCCTGCGTCGACAGTTCGCGGAACGACCGCGTCGTGTCGAAGGGCGTCCGCAGCGAGACGACGGGGTAGATGAGTCCGGCGAAGTCCGGGCGCGCCGAAAGCGTGTCGCTGGCGTCCACCGCGGGGTAGAACGCAGCGGCGAAGCGCGTCTCCGCGATGCCGGCGAGATTGCCGCCCGCGGAGAATCCGAGCACGCCCACGCGCTTCGGATCGATGCCCAGCTCCTGCGCATGCGCCCGGACGAGGCGGATGGCCCGCTGCGCGTCCTGGAACGGCGCGACGGCCGGCCAGCGGTCGGCGGGCAGGCGGTAATAGAGCACGACCGGGGTGACGCCGAGCGCGGCGAGCCAGCGTGCCGTCGGCATCACTTCGTGGCCGATGCCGATACGGAAGTACCCACCTCCACCGACGATCACGACGGCGGCGCCATTCGGGCTGGCCGGCTTGTACACCTCGATACGCGGTTTGCTCACGTTGGACACCGCGCCCACGCCGGTGCCGGTCTGGCCGACGCGTTCGGGACCGCTTGGGCCACCACCGCCCGGCGGCGGGCCCGGCCACAGGTCGTACGAGATGGGCTTGCCGGGTTGCACGGTGGAATCCGCGACCGCGGTACCGGTGCAGGCGAGGGCGACGACGGCTGCGAGCAGCGCGGCGCGAACGAGGGTCATGGCTGTTTCCCCTGGGTGGCGATGATCGACGGTGTGCCGCTCTCCCCGGCACGGTTGGCAAGGGCATCGCCGAGCGCGGCGCGGTCGAGCGCGCCCTCCCAGCGCGCGACCACGATGGTGGCCACGGCATTGCCCACGAAGTTGGTGAGCGAGCGGCACTCGCTCATGAAGCGGTCGACGCCGAGGATCAGCGCCATGCCTGCCACCGGCAGCGACGGCACCACGGAAAGCGTCGCTGCGAGCGTGACGAAGCCGGCGCCGGTCACGCCGGCCGCGCCCTTCGAACTCACCATGGCCACCAGCAGCAGGGCCACCTGTTCACCCAGCGTCAGCGGCGTGTTGGTCGCTTGCGCGATGAACAGCGCGGCGAGCGTCATGTAGATGTTGGTGCCGTCGAGGTTGAACGAATAGCCGGTGGGCACCACAAGGCCCACCACCGACTTCTCGCACCCCGCGCGTTCCATCTTTTCCATCAGGGAGGGGAGGGCGGCTTCCGATGACGACGTGCCGAGCACGAGCAGCAACTCGTCCTTCAGGTAACGCAGCAGCTGGAAGATCGAGAAACCCGTGGCGCGTGCGACGCCGCCGAGGACGACGAGCACGAACAGGAGCGCGGTCGCGTAGAAGGTGGCGACCAGGTACATCAGGTTAGACAGCGATCCGATGCCGTAGCGGCCGATCGTGAAGGCGATGGCGCCGAACGCACCGACGGGAGCGGCCTTCATCAGCAGGTGCACCAGTTTGAACACCGGCGCCGTCAACGCGTCGAAAAAGACCACCACCGGCCTGGCCCGCTCGCCGGCCAGCGTCAACGAGACGCCGAACAAAACCGCGAACAAAAGCACCTGCAGGATGTTGCCCGACGTGAACGCGCCCACCACCGTGTCGGGGATGATGTCGAGCAGGAAGTGCGTGAGCGTCATGTCGTGCGCTTTCGACGCGTACGCGGCGATCTCGCGGGTGGACAGCGATGCCGGGTCGATGTTCAGGCCGCGGCCCGGCTGCACCACGTTCGCCACGACCATGCCGACGATGAGCGCCAGCGTCGAGAACACGAGGAAATAGACCATGGCCTTGAGCACCACCCGGCCCACGGCGTTGAGGTGCGGCATGCCCGCGATGCCCGTGACCACGGTGAGGAAGATCACCGGGGCGATCACCATTTTCACCAGCTTGATGAAGGCGTCGCCAAGCGGCTTCAGCTGCTCGGCGAAGGCGGGCGCGAAGTGGCCGAGCAGGGCGCCGGCGGCGATCGCCACCAGCACCTGCACATAGGTCTGCCGGTAGAAGGGGACCGGCGCGGCCGGGGTGGTGTCCTGCACGTGCATGGCGGGTTCGGCTGGGGGCAAGGGTATGCTTTGTAGCCCGCCACGGCCCCCAACCCCATAGCACATTCCGGCTAGTCGCCCTCCGGCCGTGCGACGATGCCCGTCCATCTATGGCCCAGATCCGCTCATCCCGCGCCCTGCGAATCCTCGTGCTCCTGCTGCTCGTGGCGGGCAGCGCGGCACTGGGCGGGTGGTACGCGTGGCAGCAGACGCTGCTGACCATCGACGCGCAGGCCGGCGACCGCCTCCGCCTCCATGCCCTGGCGGTGCAGCGCCTGATCGACCGGTACCGCGTGCTGCCTCGGGTGCTCGCGCTCGATCCGGAGCTGCGGACGGCCCTCGAAGGGCCGCCCGATGCGGTCGACGGCGCCGCCCTCAATGCGAAGCTCGACCAGGCGAACGGCGCGGTCCGTGCCTCGACGCTGACGCTGCTCGATCGCCACGGTCGCGCCCTGGCCGCGAACAACTGGAACACCCCGGAGAGCAACGTCGGGCTGGACTATGCGTTCCGGCCGTATTTCCGCGACGCGATGCGCGACGGCCATGCCATGTTCTATGCGCTGGGCGTTTCCACCAACGTGCCGGGCTACTTCATCGCGGAGGCGGTAGAGGACGCGGCGGGCCACCGCATCGGCGTGGTCGTGCTCAAGATCTCGCTGGATGCCTTGCAGGAGGACTGGGCACGCGGGGACGACGTCGTGTTCCTCTCGGATGCGCACGGTGTCGTCTTCCTCGCGAATCGGCCGGCGTGGATTTACCGCGCGCTGCATCTCCTCTCGACGGCCGATGCCACCGCCATCGCGGGCACGCGCCAATACGGCATGCGGCCATTGCAACGCGTGGAATGGAAGGTGCTGGAACCATCGGCGGGCGGGATCCTCCGGGTCAGGGTGACCTCGCCCGGGCTCGACGAGGACACGATCTGGCGCTCGCTGACCATGCCGCAGCAAGCGTGGACCCTGCACCTGCTCGCCGACGCCGGCCCCGCGACCGTCGCGGCGCGCCATGCGGTGTTCGCCGTCCTCGCGGCGTGGCTGGCCGTGCTGCTGCTGGGCCTGTTCCTGCAGCAGCGCCTGCGGCTGAGCCGCTTGCGGCAGCGCAGCCGCGAAGAACTGGAACGGATGGTCGCGCACCACGCATCCGCGCTTCGCTCCGCCCAGGACAGCATCGTGGCCGCGGCCCACGAGGCTGCGGGAGGCGGTCACGGCAATCTCGAGCACCTTCCCCAGGGCGTCAGCGTGGTCGACGCGGGGCTGCGCCTCGTCGCGTGGAACTCGCGGTACCAGGCGATCTTCGGTTTTCCGGACGAGTACATGCGCGTCGGGCGTCCCATCGAAGACCTTTTCCGTTTCAACGCGCGCCGCGGACTGCTCGGTCCCGGCGACACGGAAGAGGCGATCGAGCGCCGCCTGCAGTACCTGCGTGCCGGCAGCCCGCACATGTACGAGCGCGAGCGTCCGGACGGCACCACGCTCGAGATCCGCGGCAATCCCCTCCCGGACGGCGGATTCGTGACCAGCTATGCGGATATCACGGCCTACAAGGCCACGGCACGCGAACTGCGCAGCCTGGCCTCGTCGCTGGAGCGCCGCGTCGAGGAGCGCACGCGCGACCTGATCGAAGCCAAGGCCGAGGCCGACAAGGCCAATCGCTCGAAAACGCGCTTCGTCGCGGCGGCGGTGCACGACCTGCTCCAGCCGTTGAACGCCGCGCGCATGTTCATCGGCAGCCTCGCGTCCAGCGGACTCGATACCGAACGCCGCGAACTCGCCGAGCGCGTGCGCAGCGCGCTCGACACACAGGACGAGCTGCTGGCCAGCCTGCTCGACATGTCGCGACTCGAAGGCGGCGCCGTGGCGCCGCGGTTCGCCAGCGTGCTGCTGGATGCCCTGCTGCGCGACCTGGCGCGGCAATCGGCCGTGCTCGCATCCACGCGGGGCCTGTCGCTCGTCTACGTGGGCACGTCGCTCACCGTGCGCAGCGATGCGCTGCTGCTTCGCCGGGTGCTGCAGAACTTCCTCAGCAACGCCATCCATTACACGCCGCGCGGGCGCGTCGTGCTCGGCGTGCGCCGTGCCGCTGGGCAGGCGCGCATCGAGGTATGGGACACGGGTGTCGGCATTCCGGAGCCGAAGACCCGGGCGATCTTCGAGGAGTTCCTCCGCCTGGACAACGGCGTGGACCGCGACCGGCGCAGCGCGGGGCTGGGCCTGTCGATCGTCGACCGCATCGCGAGGCTGCTCGGCGCGACAGTGGCTGTGCGCTCATGGGAGGGGAAGGGCAGTGTGTTCTCGATCACGCTGCCCCTGGCCGATGCCGACGCGTCGTCGCCCGTGCACACGGTGACGAACGATGACGATTCACCCTTCGCGGGCAAGCGCGTCCTCGTGATCGACAACGATCCCCTCACGCGTCGCCAGGCCATGGACCTGCTCGCAGGCTGGGGTTGCGACGTGCAGGGCGTCGACAGCGAGCGCGGCGCCTTGCGCTTCGCCGAGACGGACCATGCGCCGGCGTTGATCCTCATGGACGATCCGCTCGACGGTCGCGAAGGCGACGCCTTGCGTGAAGCCATGGTGGCGCGCTGGGGGGCCTTGCCGCCCACCGTGCTGATGGCGGCGTCCCCGCGGCAGGCCGACATCGAGCGCGCATCGGCTCACGGACTGCGCTACCTCGTGAAACCGCTGGCCCCAGCGCGCCTGCGCGCCATGATGACGCGATTGCTGATGGTAACCGGCTAGCCCGGGTGCGAGCCTTCCACGCCATCGTCGAGGTCCAGTGACTTCACCAGCACCGCGGCCTGCGTGCGCGAGCGACATTCGAGCTTCGACAGCACGGCGGTGACATGGATCTTTACCGTGTTCTCCGCCAGCCCCAGCTCCGCGGCGATCTGCTTGTTGAGCAACCCCTCGGCCAGGAGCATGAGCACGCGGAACTGTTGGGGCGTGAGGCTCGCCAGGCGTGCCGCGAGCCTGGCGTCATCCTCGCTGCGTTCCGACCGGGCGCCGATGAAGGCGGTTCCGCCTTGCATCACCGTGAGCACCGCTTCGCGCAGCACATCCGCAGGCGCCGATTTCGACACGAAGCCGGCCGCGCCGAATTGCTCCGCGCGGCGCACATTGCGTGGATGATCGTTGGACGACACCACCAGCACGGGAATGTCGGGGTGTTCGCCGCGCAGCCACAGCAGCGACGAGAATCCCATGGCGCCGGGCATGGTCAGGTCCAGCAGCACGAGGTCGACAGGCTCACCCCTCGCGAGCACGGCCTCCATGCCGCTATGGCTGCCGGCCTCCAGCGCCCTGCCATCCGCCAGCAACGTGGCCAGTGCATGGAGCATCGCCCCGCGAAACATCGGATGGTCGTCGGCAATCAGAAGAGTCAGTGGCATGGGCACGTTCTGGGTGTGATGTCGGTGTGACGGATCGCTGAAGCAAATGAACTTTACCTATACGTCGCGGCCCTCATCGTAGCGGTTCACCGAGTGGGGAGCAGCCATGGCAACGAAGAGCAAGAAGGTAACGCCTGCGACGTCGACCGACGTTCGCGGCGAAGGTGACGAACTCCACCAGCAGGCGGGTGGCACGCACCCTGCGATGACGACCAACCAGGGTCTGACGGTCGGCGACGATCAGAACTCCCTGAAGATCGGACCGCGTGGCCCCGTGCTCCTCGAGGATTTCATCCTCCGGGAGAAGATCACGCACTTCGATCACGAACGCATTCCCGAAAGGATCGTGCACGCCCGCGGTTCGGCGGCCCACGGCTTCTTCGAGCTGACGGAGTCGCTTGAGGCGTACACCACCGCGCGCGTGCTGACGGAGGTCGGCGAGCGCACGCCCGTCTTCACCCGCTTCTCGACCGTCGCGGGTGGCGCCGGGTCGGTCGACACCCCGCGCGACGTGCGCGGGTTCGCCGTGAAGCTCTACACCAAGGAGGGCAACTGGGATCTGGTCGGCAACAACATCCCCGTGTTCTTCATCCAGGACGCCATCAAGTTTCCCGACCTCATCCACGCCGTGAAGATGGAACCCGACCGCGGATTCCCTCAGGCGGCGAGTGCGCACGACACGTTCTGGGACTTCATCTCGCTGACGCCCGAGGCGTTCCACATGATCATGTGGGCCATGTCGGACCGGGCCATTCCGCGTTCGTTGCGCATGATCGAAGGCTTCGGCGTTCATTCGTTCCGGCTGGTCAACGCCAGCGGCGACAGCACCTTCGTGAAGTTCCACTGGCGGCCGAAGCTGGGGCTGCAGTCCACCGTGTGGGACGAGGCGGTGAAGCTCGCGGGCGCCGATCCCGACTTCCATCGTCGCGACCTGTTCGAGTCGATCCAGGCCGGCAATTTCCCGGAATGGGAACTGGGCGTGCAGCTGTTCACGGAGGAGGAGGCGGCGGCGTTCCCGTTCGACCACCTCGACGCCACCAAGCTCATCCCCGAAGAGCTGGTGCCGCTGAAGATCGTCGGTCGCATGGTGCTCGATCGCTGGCCGGACAACTTCTTCGCCGAGACCGAGCAGGTGGCGTTCTGTCCCTCGCATCTGGTGCCCGGACTGGACTTCAGCAACGACCCGCTGCTTCACGGCCGCCTCTTCTCGTATCTGGACACGCAGCTGTCGCGACTGGGCTCGCCCAATTTCCATCAGTTGCCGATCAATGCGCCGAAGTGCCCGTTCGCGAACCACCAGCGCGATGGACACATGCAGCACCAGGTGCCCAAGGGGCGCGTCGCGTACGGGCCGAGTTCCCTTGAACCCGATGCGCCGCGGGAAGATGCGAAGCGCGGTTTCCGCTCGTACGACGGCGAGGAGGCTGGCAAGCGGGGCAGGGTGCGTGCGGAGACGTTCGCGGATCACTACAGCCAGGCTCGCCTCTTCTACACGAGTCAGACCGCTTACGAGCAGGCGCACATCGCGTCGGCCCTCGTCTTCGAACTGTCCAAGGTGGACACGCAACACGTTCGTGAGCGGGTCGTGGGCCATCTTCGTCACATCGACGACGACCTGGCCAAGCGCGTCGCGAGCGGTCTCGCCATGGACGATCTGCCGCCGGCGCCGCCGGCGAAGGTCGCCCCGATCGACATGCCACCGTCGCCAGCGCTGCAGATCATCGGCAAGATGAAGAAGACGCTGGAAGGCCGCGTGGTCGGCATCCTGATCAACGATGGCTCGGATGCGAAGGTCGTCTCGGCGCTCACGAAGGCGGTGGAAAGCGCAGGAGCCACGCCCAAGATCGTGGCCCCCAAAGTCGGTGGCGCGACGCTCTCGGACGGCAAGAAGCTGGCCGCGGACGGGCAACTGGCCGGTACCCCGTCGATCAACTTCGACGCCGTCGCCGTCGTGCTCAGCAAGGAGGGCGCCGGTCAGCTCGTCCGTGAGGCGGCCGCGGTGGACTTCGTGCGCGATGCCTTCGGCCACCTGAAGGCCATCGCGCTCGACGAGGGCGGCCGGACGTTGTTCGATGCGTCGGGGCTCGACGCCGACGAAGGCGTGATCCCCGCGACCGACGTCAAGGCATTCATCGACGGCGCGATGGGCCGCTATTTCGCACGCGAGGCCAAGGTCCGGATGCTGCCCTGATCAGGCCGGATTTGCCCGAGCCCATGGCCGCGTGCAGTCATGTCAAAGCCGCCCCCGGGACGAGGGCGGCTTCTCATGCTCAGCCCTTGCTCGGAAAATTCATGGAGTAGACGATGGAACTGATCTTCCATCCCCGCTCGGTCTTGACGAGGAGCCACGCCTCCTTGCCCTCGTTCATCGGCTTCTGCTCGGAAAGGAAGGTGAAGTCGAACGATACGGCGGCGACGGCGTCGTCGGCATCGATTTTGATGTTTGAGAACCGCTCCTCGTCCGAGGTCTCGGCTTTTCCGATCTGCATGGCGAACTTCGCGCTGGTCGAAGGAAGGATCTTTGCCGCGTCCGCCTTCTTCGCCCGGACGGTGGCAAGGGTCTTCTCACTTGCCGACGCGAGCAGCGGAGCATTGCCGTCCACGAACAGACCCAGCATGGCGTCGCTGTTCCGGCCCTTGATGGCCTGCTGGAATTGGGCGATCACCTGGTGAATGTCGTCGATATCGCGACTCTCGGACGGGGCCGCATGGAGCGGGAGCGCGAGAACGGGCGCGAGTAGCACGGCGAGAAAGCGGGCATACGTCTTCATGATGCGTCTCCTCGGGTATGCGATGCATTCGAATCCTCGGGCCAGTCGCCGGGAGGCAAGACTCGATTGGCCACAAATTCTGCACGAAGACTCACTGTGATGCTGTAGGGGAAGCCCTACGAATTCGCGACGCAAACAAGGATCAGGTGCCGTGTCCGTCGAGCGCTTTGGCGCCGGACGCACACGCCTGCCGAGTTTGCGTATGGATGATGCCCCGCGCGGAGGAGGGGCATGCTACGGTCCCAAGGCCGCATCCGGCGGCGTATGACCTCAGGAGCGTTCCATGGAAAAGCGCGATCAGGTGATGCACGACGTGAACCCCTTCGGCGTCCAGATGGAAGGACCCATGCAGCCGACCATGACCGTGGGTAAGTGGGCCCCGAAGATCGACGACGTCGGCGACATCGGCCGCATCGGCTCCACCCATAGCGGCGGCGACTGGGGCTGAGTCTCCGGACCATCGTCTGCAGGACGCAGGTCGAGGCCGCCTTCGGAAGAGGGCGGCTTTCTTTGTTTTCAGGGAGCCCCGCCATTGATCAAGGCCGAGATCGCGCTGTCCGACCTATCGTTCGATCCCATGCCCCGTGCCGACGCGATCGTGCTGGGCGGAAGCAGGATCGTTCCCTGCCGTCATCCGATGCTCGAGACGTTATGCATTCGCGCACCGGGACAATGGTTTCTCGTGACGCGCGAGCGGAGGGCTTCCGATGCACCGCTCGACGACTCGCGTGCCATCGCCGTCGAGGATGTCGACGAGGCGAGGTTCCATGCGCTGTATCAGGCCAGCCTGCTCTGGCCGCTCGACTACGTGATGATCGAGGTCGCCCAGGCCGGCCACCGATTGCGTGTCCGCGCGGGCGTCCTCGGCGTGCTACCGGTGTATGCGCGCGTGCTGGACGACCGTGTCTCGCTGTCGTGGAACTCCGCCGACCTCGCCGCCGGGCCTGCGTTGCTCGATCTCGAGGTCGCAAGCCATCAGCTGGCCCTGCGCACGCTCTACGCGGCGCGGCAGCTCTACACGGGCGTGGTGATGCTCACGGAGCGCGCCTCGCTGCACGTGGAACCGGGGAGGGCGCGCTTTCGCTACCCGGAAGCCGTACCGGCGGCAGCGCCTTCGCACGACGACGGCGAAGACACGCTTCCAGCGTTCGCCGAGGCCCTGCAACGCGCGGTGCATCTTCGCCCGTGGAGAGACGGCAGCGCGTCGCTCGAACTCAGCGGCGGCATGGACTCCGCGACGGTCGCGACAGCCTTGACGAGGCAACACGCCGGCATCGACAGCAAGGGCATCCTGCTCGACGGGCAAGTGCGCGCTCCGCAGGTGCACCGCCGCCGGATGATTGCCGAGCGGCTTGGCCTGTCCGACCACACCGTCGACATCGCCGACTGGCCGCCGGACGTCGGCCTCGCACAGCCAACGCGGCCCTACGGCTTCTGTCGCGACTTCTACCTCGAGGCATGCGAAGCCCTGTGGACGTCCGCGCGCGAGCGAGGCCGCGACGTCCTGTTCACCGGTATCGGCGGCGACGAACTCTTTCCCGCGTACATCGGTGAAGTGTCGACCGGCGCGGTCACGGGCCCCGAGTGGTCGAAGGACGCGCGCGGCCACGCCGAAGCGATCATGACGTCCCACGCGCGAGCGGCGGCACGCAGCCGGCCCTTGTTCGATGCACCGGATAGCCCGGTGCCAGTGACGTCGCTTCTGGCACAGGCCTGCCGCGCGCCCGACCTGCTCGCGCACGGCCAGTGGCCCGTCAACCCGCTGAGCGATCCGCACCTGGCCGCGTTCTGCCATCGGTTGCCGAGAAGCAGCCGCGAGGGCAGGGAAGTGATGCGCCGCTACCTGGAAAGCCATCTGGGTACCGACGTGTTTCCCAAGGGTTACCTGAAAGAAACCTTCGCCGACGTGCTGCCGCCGCTCATCGCACGCCAGGCGGCGTCGCTGGCGACGCAACTGCGGGAATGCGCACTGGCCGACATGGGCCTCGTGGACCGGAACGCCGTACTCGACCTGCTGGAGACGATCGTGCGAACGAGATCGCATCCTGCGACGTCCGCGTTCGCTTCGTTTCTTTGGCTGGAGCGGCTGGCGAGGCAGGGGGCCTCAGGTTGGGAAACACTGGTCCCGAGGATGCATACTCCTGACATACCGCGTCCGGCGCGAACAGGGGATCATCGTTGAATTGGGAAGACGCCGCGAGACGGATACAGGCCATACCTCGAGCCCTGGACGGAAATAGCATGCGCGCCCTCGTGAAGTTCGACGGCCAACGCGACGATGGCAGGATATACACCGTCGTCCTCGATCGGTGCGATCACGCGGGTCCGGCTTCAGGACCGACACCAGCGATCTGGCACGTGCGCTTGCGACTGCCTTCCCGGTGGCGCGATCGATCGGCCGCGGTGAACCGGCTCGCCCCATGGAACTAAAGGCGAGCAACGGTCATTATGAAAGCCGTCCAGCAAAAGAATCCGATCCGGTGAGTGCGAAAGCGGAGTGGCAGAAGCGATTGTTGGCCGAGTTGGGCGATCTTCTCGCTCGCTTCGGTTTTTCATTCGTTGCTGCGAGACGTTCCTTTCATAAACCCACGCCAGTGTGCTGGCAGTCTATCCACCTTGCGATCGTCCAACATCCTGCCGATTTCGATGTGGTAGTCGATGCCGCCGTTCGCCTGGACGTGATCCAAGCGCGAATCGGCGGCGCCACGGATCGACGCGGCCATCAAGCCACGATTGGTTGCGAGTATGGCAACCTGCTGGGGACGGGACAGCATCGCTGGACGGTAGCAGCGGCCTCGGATGTGGACTCGGTCGCTCGTGACATTCTCAAGGCTTGCGAAAGTACGCTCTTCCATTTTCTCGAAACCTATTCCGACTTGGAAACGGTGTACGAGACCCTCATGCGGGAGGACCAATACGCTCGATTACTCATGCCTCTGGAAGACGTCCGTAAGGCCATCGTGGTGGCTGCGGAAGCGGCGATGAAGTAGCAACATTGTGTTTGATCGGAGTCGACGATGAAGCAACAACCCATTCCAGAAGCTGCGATCGAAGATGAGCAAGCCGTTGAGATGCTCCGCGTCTGGATCGCAAAAAGAAGGCTCCATGCTTCGATCAAAATCGGAATGTACAGAGAGAACAAGACCGTCAGCATCGACGAGGAACGCGCTTGGGGCATCATACTCGCGGACACGGCTCGGCATGTTTCGGTGGCGCTTCGTGATGGCTATGGTCTTGACGCGCAAGATTGTCTAGTCGCGATACGCGAGTCCTTCCTTAAGGAGCTCGATGCCCCGACGAGTAAGGCAGATGGCACCTTTGTAAAAAAGCATTAGCCCGGCGGACCGCAGAATGCGTTCGCTTCGTTTGTTTGGCTGGAGCGTCTGGAAACTCACTTTTAGATCCCAAATCGGCACAACCGCAGCGATCGACGCACGCGGTAGAGGGGTCGGCACGCCGCTGAAAACACGATGTCGCGATTTTACATAATATACATTATGCGCACTACCTTACTCCGTTCACGTAGCGGGATTAGCCGGCATTCGAGGCCGCCAGCTTTCGGACATCAGGGATGAAGACGTACTACGGTGGTGAGCTACGACGCCGGATGACAACCATGTAACCGATGACGAAGCCCGATTCCATGCCGAACAGAACCGCCATGGACTGCATGAATACGAGGCCCCCACATCGCGCCGGAAGAACTGCATCCAGGCGCCAAACAGAACGACCGCCGTCAGAACGGAGAGGGACCTTCCGGCCGCCCTGCGGAAGTCGGACGCGGTGGGGACGTCGATCCCGTGCATCTCACGGCGGTAGATGTCGCCCCCATTCCCTGAGGGTGAGCGCGAAGCCCTTGAGAGATGACGGCAGCAGTGTGTAGACGAAGAAGACGAAGGCCAGGACACACGTAATGTTCATCACGCGCAGCGGAAGACCCCACAGACCTGCAAGGAGGTTTATGGCAAGTAAGACGAGCATCGCCGTAATTACGTTAAAGCTAACTTTCGCGGATATCTCCTTGAAATAACCAAGCATCCCACCTTCCGTTCGACTATCGCGAGGTAGCTGTTCAACGCTCGCGCATCGCCTCCGCGGTTTCCTGCTGCAACGGCGGACAACAGGTAGTCGATCACCCGCCACGTGCCGGAAGCGCGCAGTTGAAACACTCAGTAAAAGCCGGTTACGCGGAGCTTCGCAGCAATGTTGAGCACCGGTGCGAGCTTGGACTCCAATCGTTTGAACCATTCCGGCTCCTGCCAGTGCCCGTCTTCGGATAACTCGAGTGGCGGAATCCAGTCCTTGTGACGAGGAAATGCGTCCGGAATTGCCCGCGAAAGTTGTGACAGATCTCCTTGTTCGAAACCTCCGTCCATCAGCGCCCTCACCTCTTCCAGGGCACATCGATATCGAGGGGCAAGGTCGGCCTTTGCAGGGATGGCCTCGACCAGAGGAATGAGGTCAACAAGAGACTGCTCAAGCGCGCGTAGCTGCTCTACCCTGTCGTTTGCTGTGTATCGGTACTCCGTCACCGGGCATCCCCTTCGGATTTCATCACGATCTATGTTAAGCCGCAGGCGACGGTCCTGCAGCATCATGGCCCGCCCCGCCTCTTCCGTACCAATCGGCCTTCGACGCGCTCTGAGATCGGACGCCACCCGCGTCCGGTGCTCGTCTTGCCCTAGCCGCTACAAATCCCGCGTGGGCGGCAGTAGTCCTCTCACCCGCGATAACATGGGCAAATCGCCCTACCCTGACGTCCACTTTCGACCAGGAGTGCACAGAGGCAGAAATGGCGAGACGATGAGATTCAAGAGCGAAATTGCTGCCAATGCGGAACGGCACCGGACTAGGCCATTGAGCCGCTCCCCGGTTCGGGACCCCGAACTCCGATATGTCGGCGTTCCGAGCTGCTATCCACTGCTCGCCAATGGCGTTTCGAAACGCCGGATTGCGGAGGGCAAGCGGAGGGTTCAGCGGTGCATACGAGTGCATGCCTTCGGCATGGGCATTCCGCGGCGTGAGCACGAAGTCGGCCAGGCGCTCGGCTTCAAGGCGGAGCATTCGGAGTTCGATGCCATATTAAATCAGGCCCGATGCCCGCACCGTGAACTGGTCAGCATACGCCACGAAAAGCCATCAGCATGACGTCTTGCTGCGAGAGCTTACTAGCCGCTTCGCGATACAGCTGACGGGAAAGATCGAACCCCTACTTATCGTTCAGCACATACCCTCGAGCCGCCCATTATGGGAGGTGGGGCAAATTCTCGTCAGGTTCGCCCGCACCGGCTTGACCGGAGCTACGCCTCGTGTTGGCTAGAAGGATTTTTGTTTCTCCCCGGGTGAAGGGCGCGACTCGTTACTCGAAAAGGTCATCAATCAGCTTCTCGAGGAGTCGGCCATCGGCGTCCGGATTGTAGTTTTTGTCAAACCCGATTCGGTTGAGCAAGTCCGCACAAGCGGAACTGAAATCGGTAATCAAGTCATCGTCGCCCTGTATGGCTAAACTCCGTCGCTCGAAATTGGGCTGCGGCGTCACGAACGGTTCGACCACCAGGCCTAGGAGCATAGGCTTGATCTGCCGGACGTACAGGCTATCGTTGACGCATAAGTGGACGAGGAGAAGACGATGGCTGGACCACATCACGCGGTTGCCGCGCTCGTGCTCATGATTGCGAGCAGTGGAGCGTCACACGCATTGGCCGAAAATGCGCACCCGGCCGTCGCCAAGACCTGCGGCGGTTCGACGATGGTACTTCGCTGCAGCGGAGAGGGCTCAGATTGCTCGCGCACCGAACTGGTCCTCCGCTCGGGTGCGTCGCCGCCCGTTGTCGTCCCCACGCCGCGGGGCCTCGAAAAGTACGATCCGGTGGGGTTGAGCTGCACACATGCGGCAAACGCCAAGCCCTTCTTCGTCGTCGAATACGGGGACGTGTCTCATGCCTGCGCATCGTGCGAATGGCATCACGTCTACACGCCGGACGGGCAGCGCCTGACGGAAAGCGATCCGGCTTTCGTTTCCGACCCATCGCTACCCGGTGCGCAATCGCTGCATCCCAACACCGCCGACTTTATGCGGGTTTCGAAGAACCTGGGCCTATCTAAGGCGCCGATGAGCTACGCGCACTAGCCTGCCATAGGAGTGGAACATGGACGATCAAAGGGACCTCTACGCGCCGTACTTACAGCCTCGCGGGCCGGCGTATCGCGACGACCAGGTGGACTCCCGGCTATCGCATTACAACGACCCGATCGATCGTTCACCCGGCCGGTTCGCCGGCAACTCACACATCCACGGTGACGCGAGCGTCGAGACTCAGGCCGCAGTGATGGATGCGCTGGTGGAGGCGTCTCAACGGGCAGGACTCGATGACAAGGACACGGCTTACGTCCTGGCGACAGCCCGGTTCGAGAGCGGCTTTAACCCGGACGCCGCAGCGGGGCCCACTTCGGCGTACGGAGTCGGACAGTTCGTACGGAGAACGGGACATAGCTATGGCATCTCCGATGCTCAGATCGGCGACCTGACCCGACAAGCCGAAGGACTGGTGGCGATCTACAAGGATAACGCCGCACTAGCTCGCAGCCGCGGCCAAGGCGATGAATACATCTACGCCTACCATCACGATGGCTCCCACGCCAGCCCAGAAGCTCTTGCGCTGTCGCGTCAACACGTTGTCCCCTATGTACCGGCGTTTGAACGCTTCGTCGCCGCCAGGCAGGAACACCACGAACGCCTGCCGGCGGATCCCGAGTTCCACTCTCGCACGCACGTGACGCCTGAACCGGCGCAAGCCGCCTCGCATGCCCTGCGGCACGGATCGCATGGCCAAGCCGTGTCCGATCTGCAGACCCAGCTCGCGCAGCTTGGCTACGCCGACGCGGAGGGCCGGCCCCTTGGTGCCGACGGTCGCTTTGGCGCGGGTACCCAGGCGGCCGTGGAGGCTTTCCAGCGAGAGCATGGGCTGGCCGCCGACGGCATCGCCGGCGCTCGCACCCAGGAGGCGGTCGCGAACGCGCTCGCGCAAGGTGCTACCCGGCCGTTGGACCATCCTGACCACCCGGACCACGCCCTTTTTCTGCAGGTTCGCTCACACGTGTATCGACTGGACGCGGATCTCGGCCGGCCCTCCGATGTCCACAGCGACAACCTGGCCGCCGGACTTACCGTGTCGGCACGACAGGACGGCCTGCTGCGCGTCGACCAGATTGCGCTGTCCGACGACGGTTCGCGCCTTTGGGGAGCACAAAGACCGCCAGGCGTGCGCGATCATTTCTTTGATCGGGTCACGAGTGTATCCACACATGCAGCCATGACCCCGATCGCCGAGACGAGCGTCCAATGGCCGCAAGCCATGCAACAGTTTCAGAGCGCCCAGGCTCAGCAGCAAGCAGAACAGATCCAGGCCATTCAGCAAGCTCCAACGACACAACCTGTTCCGGTAGCACCACCTACACAGGGTTTATCGCAGTAGCGTAGCGGTGGGACACAAGCTGCTTCCTGTACATGCTAAAGATGCGCGATGGAACAGCCCGAGCTTCGGCCCTGCCCCGGCGTTGCCCAAGGATTTCCAAGCTTAGGGCCAGCATACGTCGCTCGCCGAGACCACTTCTTTTCGCCGTCGCCATCCAGCCGCGGCCGGACAAACGATGATCACGATCAACGCGTTGCTCGAAATCAATGGGATCGACCTGAAGACCACCCGCTTGGTGAGGCACCAGGACAAGCGCGGGACATTGGGCCGGACGCCTCACAGCCTTTGGCTCTCCGACGATGGTTCCTTCGATCGTTACCAAGCGATTCAGGGCACCGAGCGCTTCTCAGTCGGCGGTAGCATCGTCTCGTTCGTCGTCACTCCGATCGGCGAGACGATCTTTGTGGGCGTGTACACCGTCGATGCAATAGGGGTAACCGCTGATGATACCGTTGATCCCCTCCTTGGCCACGACGTCACCGGACTCCATTCATACACGCTCTCACCCCACCCTGCGCTTGCTGAATACCGTGGCCGGATTGTCATCGAGTGGGGCCCTGGCGCAAGAGCGTGGGTCCAACGCGGAGGCATGACCAAGCCCGTCATCGAAATCCGGCGAGCACATACAGATCCGCCTTATCCCGGGCACGACGGATTCATGCACACGATCCGCGATCTTGGTCACGTGCCCCAAACGTGGAGGACCGTACTCACAGCAGCGAAGGGCGTTTACCTTTTGGTGTCACTCAAAACAGGGAAGCAGTACGTCGGCAGCGCCACGGGCGAAGATGGGTTCTGGGGTCGATGGGCCACCTACGCGGCGAACGGGCACGGCGGAAACATCGGGTTGAAGCTTGCGTCCGAGGACGACTACGCCGTGACCATCCTGGAGGTCGCATCCTCGAAAGCCTCCGTGGCTGACATCTTGGCCAGTGAGGCGAAGTGGAAGGCCAAACTTCTCACCAAGCTGCACGGAACCAATCGAAACTGATCTGTTGTCGACGAGCGCCTGCGAGATCCGTCGCCATAGTGGTCAAGAGCAGCAATGCGATTAGTGCGGGGCTCATCTCAAGCCCCTCTAGTGCTCAACCGAATAACCAGAGTATGTCTCGCGCTTCGGAACACCGTACACGGCCCGGTACGGAAACATGAGGCGCGCATCCTGCTCTGAAGCCTACTATTCCTTCTTAATCGAGATATTGAACTCGGGATCGTCAACCGACGTCGTCATCGCATGCATAACGACATCGCCCCTCTCGGAAACGTCCACGAACAGCGATCGCGTAGCCGCAGTCGCCATCGGCGTAAGCTCCATCTTACGCCATGCGTTGAAGGCACCGTGACACGAAGTGTCAGGATATCCTGAGGGCACCATTCTTCGTCGCCTAGCAGCACAAAGCCGACACGGGGAGTGCCGAGGCGAAGCGCAAAGATGTGACAGCTGGCTACTGTAGGACAGGCCCCGATGACGTCGACACCAAGCGAGATCAGAACTGCAGCTTGCCGATCGATGCTCCACCGTCCACGTATAGCGTCTGCCCGGTGATAAAGCTTGCCTCCTCTCCCAGGAAGAAATCTATTGCCGCCGCGAGCTCCTCTGGCTTACCGAACCGATTCATGGGTACCGAGGCGAGGTACCGCTGCTCGCCGACGCTCCCGGGCGGATTGTTTTCGCGGAAGAGTACAGTCTCCGTTGGGCCGGGCGCGACCGCGTTCACGGTAATGCCAGTCCGCGCCAACTCCAGGCCCCACGATCGGGTGAAGCTCACCATCGCGCTCTTGGCGGCAGCATAAGCGGTTCGCTCGATCATGCCCAGGATGGTCAGGCTCGAGATATTGACGATTCGCCCCCATCCGCGTTGCCGCATTCCCGGTAGAAGGGCCTGTAGCGTTTGAATCGCCGGACGGAGATTGAGGGCAACCGTCGCATCGAACGTATCGAGATCGATATCATCGATGGCCTGTGGCCGCACCACAGCGACGTTGTTGACTACGCCGTCGAAGGCATAACGGGCGCTCAGCTCGCTCAACGCACGCTTGGTGGCAACGCTGTCGGCGAGATCTAGCGAAACCAACTCGCCAGGAAAGCTCGCATCGGCCTGGCGCGCGACGCCAACGACCTGATGACCAGCTCGGGCGAGCCGTTCAGACAGTGAACGACCAATGCCCTTGCTTGCACCAGTAATGAGAAACGTGCGGGATTGCATGCGTTCTTCTCGTTGAATGGGCCCGGCTGTTGCTAGGCGGAAGGAATTCGCGAGCCACGAATGATGCGGCTCCGGACCAGGCGATGGCGGAGGCGCATCATCGCGCCCATGGTGATTGAAGGATCATGCTGCACAGGTCGACGCGCTGGAAATGAGGGTCCTTGGCGGCCAGGAAATCGTCGTTGAACGTCCCAAACGTACTGTCCGGCCGGTGCCTCAGCCCGTCATAGAACGTGTCGATGATCGCCTGGTTGAAGTCGGTCCCGCGCGGCCAGGCATTCGTCACAGCGCTCCGCTCGGCGTCGGTGAATTGGTCGTAGGCACGGCCCGCCACGTCCATACCTGTCGCCATGTGTAGCAGCGCGGCCTCGGCGTGCATGAATTGAGGGATGCCAGGTGTGGTGTGTAACGCGATAGCAGCCCACACCTTATCGACTTCGGCCCCGGCGACACCGTGGCTGACCAGGAAGTCGCGCGCGGCGTTGGCCCCGTCCACTTCGAAGCGAAGTGTGCTGCCGCGGAACCGTTCCACAAGACCCAGATCGTGGAATAACGCGCCGACGAGTAGTAGTTCAGGATCGAAAACCAAGCCGTCGCGCCGCCCCGCCAAAGCGCCCCACGCGTAAACGCGCATCGAGTGCAGGAAGAGCAACTCACTCTCACAATCGCGGATGAGCTCGATCGCCTGCTGGGCAAGCGGGCTGTCGGGAATATGGATCTCGGGGAGCTGTGGGGCCAACATGGGACGTGCTCCGCGGCTCAACCTTCGGCACGCAATGCAGCTTGCGGAGTATTGCGGAAGCTGATGGCCAGGCGGTTATAGGTATTCATCAAGCCGATGGCGAACGTCAGGTCGACCAGGTCCTTCTCGGTGAAGACAGCTGAAGCAGCCTTGAAATCGTCCTCCGGGACGCCTGTTTCTGCAACCCGGGTCACGGTTTCAGCCCAGGCGAGTGCGGCTTTTTCGCGCTCGCTGAAGACCTTACCTGCTTCGCGCCACGCCTGAAGCAACGCGAGCTTCTCGATGGTCACGCCGCGCTTCATGAGGTCGCGTGTATGCATGTCCAGACAGTAAGCGCAGCCATTGATCTGGCTCACACGCAGGTACACCAGATCCACAAGGATGGGATCGAGGTCGGACTGCGTGATGTAGCCGTACAAAGAGCCGAGCGCTTTGGCGCCTGCAGGTGCCACTTGGGTGTAATTGATGCGAGGAGACATGGCAGTACCTATTTGTCGGGGGTGGTAAGGGGTTGCTCGCCGCTGTCGACGACGAACACGGCAAGCAGCTTGGCCGGCTCGCTCTTGCTCGCATTTCGGCTGATGCGGTGATGTGCACCAGGTGCTTCGTAGAACGACTCCCCGGCGCGGTAGACCTTGGCAGGACCGTCGTCGGCCTGGCTTTCAATCGCACCGGAGACCACGTACGCATAGATAAAAGCGGAGCGGGCGTGGCGATGGGGCGTCGAAGCTCCCGCCGGGGGGTATTCGACCTCCACCGCGACGAGCGATTTGCCCGGAATGTTGGGTATCGAATGGGAGAAGTTAGGTGTCACCACGCCATCATGGGCGAGTGCACAATTCGTCCCGCCGAGTGCAAAGGATAGGAGCGCGGCGAGAAGCAAGCGTTTGGTCGGCATAGGGTCCTCCTTGTCGGAATGACGCAAGCATGCGCCCAGCAAGGTGCATCCAAAAGAACCAAAACTCGATTTTTCCGATGTACCATGAGTCATGACACATGGGCTAAACATCCGAATTGACCGATCGGCCGCATCGACGCTGGCCGAGCAGATCAGGCTGGGAGTGCTATCCGCCATCCGTAGTGGCGCGCTGGCACCAGGGGCGAAGTTGCCGTCCTGGCGTGCCTTAGCGGCGCAGCTGGGCGTGGCTCGCGGCACGGTCAAGGCCGCGTACGAGCGGCTGGCTGACGAACAGGTCATCACCTCGACGCGACCCGGTGGTACGCGGGTCGCCGAACATCCTGGGACCCTGCGGGTCGCCCCGCCGAACGGTTCCGACGATGTGCCGGAGCTCTATCAGCACCTATTCGTCGGGCCCGCGATGTTCCAGATGGGTGTACCGGCCTCCGACTGCTTCCCGGCAAGCCTATTCGCTCGCTTGCGAGCAAATGCCGCCCGGCGTGAGGTTGCGATGCCGGCGGCGTATCCCGATCCACGTGGCGAGCTGGAGTTGCGTCGCGAAATCGCTGCACACCTCGCGATCGCGCGGGGCGTCGCGTGCCGTCCATCCCAAATATTCGTAACCGCCGGTTTTGCCGGCGCATTGGAGCTCACGCTGCGGGTGCTACGCTTGGAAGGCGGAGCAGCCTGGATGGAAAATCCGGGGTTTTTCCAAACTCGTCGCGCGCTTGAGCTAGCCCAGCTTGTTCCCGTTGACGTGCCGGTCGACGACGATGGTATGGACGTCGGCTATGGTGTCGAGACCTTTCCGAACGCGGTGCTCGCTCTGGTAACACCCGGGCAACAGGCGCCACTCGGAGGCACCCTCTCGCTCAGTCGACGAGTGGCGTTGATCGAATGGGCGGCACGCACTGGCGCGTGGATCGTCGAAGACGACTATCTGGGCGAGCTACAACTCCGACGCCGCGCTGCACCTGCGTTGGCGGGTCTGGACGGTCACGGGCGCGTGATCCATATCGGTTCGTTTAGCAAAACCATCAGCCCCACGCTGCGCCTAGGCTTCATCGTTGCGCCTTCGGAGCTGACCGATCGCTTCACGGAGGCGGTGATGTGCCTCGGCTCGGCGCCTGGGCCGGCAGTGCAGCTGGCAACGGCACGCTTCATGGGCGAAGGTCACTACATGCGGCATCTTCGCAGCATGAAGCGTGTGTACGCGGCCAGAGGCGAGGCTCTGCGAAGCAATTTGGAGAACAAAGGCTACCAAGTGAGCATCGGCGGACTCGCCGCGCTTGTGCGACTTGGTGCTGGGGTGTCTGACGTCGCGCTGGCGAAGGAGGCTCGCACTTGGGGCCTTGCACCTGAGCCGCTATCCGCTTGGTTCAGTCCCGCAAGTGCACGACAACCAGGTCTGCTTCTGGGCATCGCCACCGCGGACGAAGCCAGACTCCCGGGCGCGTGTGACCGTCTGCACCGTCTGATCGTCGAGTTCAGCGGGTAAATGCCCTGCGGTCAGGCTATTGGCGAAGCCTCGACACGCGAACCCGTCGCGCCCGATCGCTTGAACGCCTTGCGCTGCGCGCGGTCGTGCTTCCACAGGTAGATCGCCGGCGTGCTGAGCAAGGTAAGCATCTGCGAGACGATCAGTCCGCCGAGCATCGCGATGCCGAGCGGCCTGCGTACGTCCGATCCGACACCGAACCCAATCGCGAGCGGCAGCGCCGCACCCATCGCGGCGAGCGTCGTCATGGTGATCGGACGGAACCGGACCAGCGCGGCTTCCGTGATGGCCTCCACCGGCCCCATGCCGTGTCTCCGTTCGGCGACCAGCGCGAAATCAACCATCATGATGGCGTTCTTCTTGACGATGCCGATGAGCATAAGCACGGCGATCACGGACATGAGCGTGAGCGGGGTCTGTGTCACGAGCATGGCGAGGTAGGCGCCCATGCCCGCCGCGGGGAGCGTCGACAGGATCGTGAGCGGATGGACGAGGCTCTCGTAGAGCATGCCCAGCAGGACGTACATGATCACGATCACGGCGACGAGCATCACGATGGCACCCACGACCGCCTCGATGAGTTTCTGGTTGCTGCCCGAATAATCGCTCTGCACCCCCGGAGGCAGCCTCGCCTGGTCGACCAGGTCGTCCACGATCTTGATGCCTTCGACCTGGCTGACACCCGGTGCGAGGTTGTACGTGATGGCGGAGGATTCCAGCTGGTTCCAGTGGCTGACCGCCGTCGGCGTAATGGACGGCGCGATGCTCGCGACCGCCGATAGTGGGATCATGCGCCCCTGTGCGCCGCGGACGTAGGTGTTCAGAAGAGTGCCCGGCTGCAGCGAGCTCGCTCCCGAGGACGTCAGCACGACGCGATACTGGTTGATGTCCGAATAGATGGTCGATACGGGCCGTTGCCCGAAGGCGTTGTACAGCGCCTCGTCGACCCTGCTCATCGTCACCCCGAGCCGCGAGGCCGCCTCGCGGTCCACGGTCACGGACTGCTCCATGCCGATGCCGTCGAAACTCGTACCTACGTCGCGCAGCTGGGGAAGCGCACGGAACCGCTTCGCCAGTTCGAGCGTGGTGTCCTGCAGGCTTCGTCCGGAGGAACTGGTCAGCTGCATCTGGTACTGGCCACCACCCGAACGGGTGTCCCCGCCGCCGCCGAAGAACTGCACCGCCGTGAGTGCCACCTCGAGGTCGCCCCACCCCTTGAACGTCTCGCCCAGGCGCTTGATCACCTCGTCGACCGAGGCGTCCCGTTCCGCGAAAGGTTTCAAATCGATGTAGAACGACGCCGTGCTTCCGACGGCGCCGCCGGGACCATTCGCACCGCCGAGCACGGTGGTGACATCCAGAACGTCCGGGTCCGCGAGCATGACGGCGGAAACGTCCCTGGCGCGCCGCGCGAGCTGATCCGGCGACACGTTCGCATCGGTACGCACGTTCGCCTGCAGCATGCCGAGGTCCTCGTCGGGCATGATGCCGCCACCGGCCGTCATCGCGACGGCGACCGCCATGAGGACGGTCAGCGCGATGAGGGCCACCGGTTGCCAGCGCATGATCCTGCGGTGACGCATGGCCCATGCGAGCATCCGCTGGTAGACACGCAGCATCGCGTCGTCGAATCGCTCCAGACGACGCTCGAGCGTGGCGAACCGATGGCTATCGCTGCCGGTGCGCCGTTGGAAGAAGTGCGCGCAGAGCGCCGGCGCGATCGTGAGCGAAACCACCGCGCTCACGATGATCGCCGCGGTGAGCGTGACGGAGAACTCCCGCACCAGCGATACGAAGATGTTGTTACCGAACACCATGGGCGCGAAGACGGCGATGAGCGAGAGCGTGATGGAAACGACCGTGAACCCGATTTCCTTCGTGCCCACCAGCGCCGCGTCGAGTGGCGACAGCCCCAGTTCCATGTGCCGCACGATGTTCTCGATCACCACGATGGCGTCGTCCACGACGAAACCGATCGCGAGCACCAGCGCGATGAGGGACAGCGTGTTGAGCGAGAAACCGAACATCCACATGGCCACGAAGGCACCGGCCAGCGACAACGGCACGCTCGCCATGGCGATCAGCATCGGCCCCCATTGGCGGAGGAACACGAGCATTACCGCGGCGACGGTCAGCACGCTCAGCAGTAACGTCAGCTCCACCTCGTGAAGCCCCGACCGGGTGGTCTGCGTCAGGTCGAAGATGGGCCGTATCGTGATGTCCTTCGGGAGCAGCCCGCGCAGTTCGGGGAGTCTGGACCGGATCGTTTCCACCGTGGCGACGGCGTTCGCCTCCGGTCGCTTGCTGATCTGCATGACGACCGTCCGTTCGCCATTGAACCACGCGCCCTGGTACTGATCCTCCGGTCCGCTCGTCACGCGACCCACGTCGGACAAACGGACAGGTACGTTGTTGCGCACGGCGATCAGCAGGTGGTCGAACTCAGCGGCCGTCTGCATGGCGTCGGTCGCCACCACGGTCATCTGCGTGTGACCGCTCCGGATGACGCCGAGCGCCGACGTGACATTGGCCGCGACCAGCGCGTTACTTACATCGTTCGCGGTGATGCCCTTCGCCGACAGGGAGAGGTTGTCGAGCTCGATCCGGATCGCGTGCGGCGATCCGCCCGAAAGCTGCACATTTGCTACCCCCTCGATCTGCGCGACGGCCGGCTTCGCGAGCGTGTCGGCCAGGTCGTACAGTCGGTCCGGCGGGAGGCTCGTCGAGGTCAGCGTCACCAACAGGATCGGCATCTGCGACGTATCGAATTTCGCGTACTGCGGTGGATTGGGCATGCCCGTCGGCAGGTCCACGGCGGACGCATTGATGGCGGCCTGGACGTCGCGCGCGACCGAGTCGGTATCCACCCCGAACTCGAACAATATCTGGACCTGCACCGATCCCTCGTTCGCGATACCACTCATCTGCTTCACGCCGGGGATGCGTCCCAGGTACCGCTCGAGGGGCGCCATGACCGTGTTGGCCATCGTGTCGGCATTGGCGCCGGGCATCTGTGCGAAGACGACCACGGCGGGAAGATCCAGCGAAGGCAACGCGGCGACGCCAAGCAGCATGTACGCCCACGTGCCGGCGATGAGCAATCCGATCCCCAGCAACGATGCACCGGCGGGACGTCGGATCAACGGCGCGAAGATGTTCATTGTCGTTCCATGACCCCAAAGGCGCGTTTGCCCCACCCTACCGGCAACACCCACCCACGCCGCATGTGCCTTTCGTCAGCACCTGAGGTTTCCTTGCGGTGTTGGAGAGCCCCGGACTAGCATCCAGCCAGCGACGCGTCCGACGGTGTCGATTTCCGGGTTGCTCATTCGACGCCTATATGTGGCGACCTCCGCCATCCAGGAGAACTCCGAATGAACGTCCATACCGCCCCGTCCCGTCCCGGCATCGTCCGCAGCGGCCAACTCGGCCGCGTCGCCGCCTGTGCCGTCACCCTCCTCCTCGGCCTGGCCAGCGCGTCGCTCCATGCCGAAGACGTCACCCGCATGGCGCCGGTCGACGCCTATCTCATGGACCGAGCCGCGGAGATCACGCTGGCCAGGAGTGCGGCCCCCGAGTCGATCTCGAAGGACGCCACCGTCCTGGGACTGACCCGCAAGGGCTACGAGACCGCGGTGAAGGGCACCAACGGCTTCGTCTGCTACGTGGCCCGTGGCTTCAGTGGCGCTCCCGACTGGCCCGAACGCTGGGACCCGAAGATCCTGGCGGCCGCCTGCGACAACCCGACCGCGGTCCCGACCATGACGGCGCTGCTCAAGCTCCGCACCGCCCTGACACTGGCCGGCAAGACTGATGCGGAAGTCATGGACCGCATCAAGACGGCCCTCCGGACCGGCGCCATCCCGCCGCTACAGGCCGGCGCCATGTGCTACATGATGTCGAAGAACGCGTATCTATCCGCGCAAGGCGAGCACAACATGGCGCACATCATGTTCTACGTGCCGGCCAGGGATGGAACCACGTGGGGAGCGAACCTGCCGGGATCGCCGCTGATCGGCGGAAACTATTGGTACCTGCTTCCGGGGCATGATGCCGACGCCGCCACCCTGCCCCCGATCTCCGTGTTCCTGCTGGCGACCAGCACGTACTCGGACGGGACGCCGGTAGCGCCTCACGTCATGTGAGGATCGACTCCGTACCGGCGCGAGCAGCAGGCTCGCGACCATGAGCGCCGGCCCGGCGATGACCACGGTCAGGGTCCGCCGGGATGCCGCCAATGCGTTGCCACAAAGCGCTAACGCAAAGAGGCTGCGACGGACTGCCCACACACCTCTTTGCAACGATTTACGTGCCCGCGCTGCGCGACGCGTGGTATTCCGGATCAGTCCTCCGTCCACCGACTTCCGCCACGAGCGGGCTCGTTAACGGGTTTGGTCTAACTGAAGGTTTCAGCCATGCATGAGAAAGCGTACGAAGCCCAATGCGCCGCCGTAAGCACGCACGCCGACGAGACTCGCATCCTGCGCCGCTGCGGACTCACCCTCTTCGCACTGGCGCTTGGCAGCTTCTGCATCGGCACTTCGGAATTCGCGAGCATGGCATTCTCCAGCTTTTCGCAGGAAGCCTCGGTATTTCGATCCCCGAGGCGACGGATGCGATCACGGCGTACGCCTTCGGCGTGGTCATCGGCGCGCCGCTCATCACGCTTGCCGCCGCACGGTGGAACCGCAGGAACCTCCTGCTGGCGCTGATGACGCTGTTCGTGATCGGCAACGTGCTCTCCGCCTGCGCCCTCAACCTGGGCATGTTCGCCGCCGCGCGCTTCATAAGTGGTCTTCCCCAGGGCGCCTACTTCGGCGCCGGCGCGGTCGTCGCCTCGTACATCGTCGGTCCCGGCAAGGGTGGCCGGGCCTTCGCCATCGTCATGACGGGGCTCACCGTCGCTACCATCGTCGGCTCGCCGATGGCGACCTTTCTCGGTCAGCATCTGGGATGGCGGAATACGTATTTCGCTGTCGCCGGCCTTGCGGCGCTCGGCTTCCTGGCGCTGTTCGCGTGGGTGCCGCGCACGAATGCCCTGAATGGCGGACCGGTGGTACAGGAGCTGGCCTCGTTACGGAAGGGCCTGGTGTGGCTCACCATGCTGGTGGCCGCGCTCGGTATCTCGAGCATCTTCGCCGTATATACCTTTGTCGGCCCGTTCGTTACTGAAGTGGACATGCTCGGCCCCGCGTGGATACCCGTTGCCCTCGCCGCTTACGGCGTCGGCATGACCCTCGGAAACCTGGTGGGCGGGCACCTCGCCGACCACTATCGCTATCGAGGCCTCGTCGTTGGCTTCATTGGCGCACTCGTCGTGCTGGCGACGCTTGCGACCCAAGGCACGGAACCCTGGGTGATGGTGGCCTGCCTTTTCGGCGTAGGAATGACGATGATGATGGCCATCCCGACGATCCAGGTCCACCTCACCCAGGCTGCCCCCGAGGCACCCACCCTCATGGGCGCGATGAATCTCGCGTCGCTGAATCTCTCCAACGCGATCGGCGCGTGGTCCGGGGGCCTTTTCGTCGCCGCGAACCTGGGTTACCTCGCGGCGGCATGGGCAGGCTTCATCTTCACGTCGCTCGGACTGCTGGTCTTCTGCATCACGCACTGGAGATTGCGGAACGCCGTGCCCGCATCCAGCGCCGCGATGGCGACGTCAGCGTAACATCCGCGTGGGACAGCATGGCGGCATATACTCGGCTCAAGTGCCTCCGCGCGTCACGAGAGCGCCGCGGCATGCACGTGCCGCGCCCGCGCAACGATCCACGCGAGCGCGGCCAGGGCCAGCGCCACGATGATCGCGCCATACACGTTCGCCGCGGCGAGCAGGCCCTGATGCTGCGCGAGGTAGCCCACGGCGATGGTCGGCACGCTGAAACTCAGATAGCTCTGGATATAGAACGCGGCCATGAGCGCGCTGCGTTCGTGCGGCTCGGCGAGCGGTACGATGCTGCGCACGGCACCGAGGAACGAGGCGCCGAAGCCGGCACCCGCGACGATCGATGCGATCAGCAGGAACGCGCCCGAGCCGACGTTCGCGCCGACCAGTACGAGCACGAGGCCGCCCGCCAGCGCGATCGCGCCCTGCTTGAGCGACCGTAGCGCCGAATGATTGAGGCCCTGCAGCACCGCGAACGCGCCGCTCACCATCAGGGCGGTCACGACGAGTCCGCCGATCCACGGCGACGTCGCGTGGGTGGTCTTCGCCACCAGCGAAGGCATCAGGGAAAGATAAAAGCCGCCCAGCATCCAGGCCGCGCCGTTGAGCGGCGTCACGGCGCTGAACGCGGCCGATGCCCTTGCCGGCACACGGACGTGCGGACGCAGGCTCGCCCACGCGCCGGGCTTCATCGCCGCGGTTTCGGGTGTGACGCGCGTCAGCAGCGCGGCGATGACGAGCAGCACGATCAGCACGACGAACACCGTGCGCAGCGGCGCCGGGGCGAGCACGACGAGCGCGGTACTACCGAGGGCGCCCGCGCCCAGACCGAGCATCGGAGCGAGGCTGTTCACCGTCGCGCCGCGCTGCCGGTCCAGGTCGAGGATGGCGGCCGCGAGCGTCGACATGCCGATGCCCGTCGCGACACCCTGCAGCACGCGCGCCGCGACGAGCCAACCGGGGCTGCTGGCCTCGAGGAAGACGAGCATCGCGACGATATCCAGGCCTATCGCGCCGCCGATCACCGACCTGCGGCCCAGATGGTCGGACAGTCGCCCGGCGAAGAGCAGCGCCATCAGCAGCGCGAACGCATACACCGCGAAGATCACGCTCAGCAGCGTCGGCGTGAACTGCCACGTCGCCTGATAGATCCGGTAAAGGGGCGTCGGCGCGGTGGAGGCCGCGATGAAGACGATCAACGAGGCGGTATGCACCGCCATCGGCCAGCGGGTGTGCGAGGCGTTCATGGGGCAGGCCTAAAGCAAAGAATGCGCTTTAGTCTACGCTTCCTCAAGCTTAAAGCAATGGATTTGCGTTAGTGATACACTTCGATGCATGAACGAGACCTCCTCCGTCCCCCCGCGCGCCCCCGGCATCCGCCCGGGCGGCCGCAGTGCCCGGGTTCAGGCGGCCGTGCATCAGGCGGTGAACGAACTGCAGGCCTCCGACCGCGACGGCGTGACGGTGCCGGCCATCGCCGCCCGCGCGGGCGTCACGCCGTCCACGATCTATCGCCGTTGGGGCGATCTTGCGCAGCTGCTGGCCGACGTCGCGGTCTCGCGGATGCAGCCGGACACCCCGCCCGCCGACACAGGGGCTTACCGGAGCGATCTGCTCACGTGGCTCGAGCAGTATCGCGACGAGATGTCGTCGGACCCCGGCCGATCCCTGTTGCGTGACATCCTCAGCGCCCAGGGTCGCGACAACCCGGGGCGTTGCGCGAGTTTCTGCGCGCAACAACTCGAAGCCATCGCGGAGCGTGCGTCGGGGCGCGGCGAGCATCCCGCGCCGACCGACGCGTTGCTCGACGGCGTCGTCGCGCCGTTGATCTACCGGATCCTGTTCTCCGCGGACACGCCCTCTACCGACGACGTCACGCGTTGGGTCGACGCGGTGCTCGAAAGGCAGGGCGCGGGCGTCGCCTGAATCGGCCGCCCGCGGTGACCGCGATGCATCAGCCTTCGGCGGCGATCTTCCGGAGCTGGCGTTCGAACTCTTCCGGCGGCTGGCCGCCGGAGATCAGATAGCGGTCGTTGACGATGACGGCTGGCACGCCAGTGATCCCGCGGCTCTGCCAGAGGGCCTCGCTGCGACGTACGTCGTCGCCGTATCGATCGGACGCGAGGACGGCGCGTGCTTCGACCGGGTCGAGCCCGGCCTTCTCCGCCGCGGCGACGAGCGCGTCGTGATCGCCAGGGTCCGTCTGGTCGGTGAAGTTCAGGATGAACAGCTGGCGTTTCAGTGCCTGCTGCCTGCCCGTGCCCGCCGCCCACGCCATGAGGCGGTGCGCGTCGAACGTATTGTAGATGCGCGTGTCGTCGGAGGTATTGAACGTGAAACCGACGGTGGCGGCGCGCTCCTTGATGCGTTCGCGGTTCATGCGGGCTTCGTCCGCCGGAATGCCGTACTTCGCGACGATGTGCTCCACCGTGTTCTCGCCACCGGCGCGCATCGACGGATTGAGTTCGAACGGATGGAACGCGATGTCGGCGTCGACGACGCCGTCGAGGCGCTCCAGCGCGCGTTCCAGCCCGCCCAGCCCGATGGCGCACCAGGGGCACGCGATATCGGAGACGAAATCGATCTTCAGTTTCTTGGACATGACATCAGCCTCGACAGGAATGGCGCCATGTTACGCCGGCCCCGCCTTCGTCGGATGCAAACCGCGAGGTGAGTCGCACATGGTATTGACGCTGCATCCAAACCGGCGCCTTTTCACGTAACACTCCCGACCACCACCGGAAGTGACGATGCGCACGCCTGCCCCGCCCGATGTCCACAACCGTGCGACACGCCGACCGTTGCCGGGCCGCGCGCTATGACGATCGACGGGTCCGCCCTGGCGAAGTTGTTCAACGCGATCGGCTATCAGGCCGTGTGGTTCGCGCTGGTCGTCGGCGCGGCGCGCGGCGACACCGGCTGGGCGTTGCTGGCCGCTGCCGTGTTCGTGGCGATACAGGTGGCGCTGGGCGGGCGCTTCGTCGCCGAATTGAAAGTCCTCGGGCTCGCGCTGCTGTGCGGCCTGATCGTCGACGGCGTGCCTTCTCTGGCCGGCTGGTGGCGCTATGCGTCGCCGTCGCCGTCGCTCCCGCCAGGCGGCGCGCCTGTCTGGATCCTCGCGCTGTGGCTGTGTTTCGCCACCACGCTCAGCCGGTCGCTGTCGTTCCTGCGGCGGCGACGTGGCGTCGCCGCCGTGCTGGGTGCGATCGGCGGCCCGATGGCCTATCTGGCGGCCGCGCGTGGCTGGAACGCGGTCGTGTTACCCGAGCATCCCTATCCCGCCGTGGCCTGGCTGGCGGTCGGCTGGGCGATCGCCCTGCCCGTGCTGTCGCACGTCGCCACCGCGACGGCGACTACCCTTCCCAAGGCACGATCCGATCGGACCTGAAGCCACGACGCCCTTCGTCAGAAGCCTTTCTGGATCTGCACCCACGCACGCCAGTCGTGCGTTTCGCCCACGATCTCGGGCCGCGCGCCAATCGGATGCGCGACATCGGCCGCGAGCGACCACTGGTCGTCGCCCTGCCAGCGCAGGCCCACGCCCGCGTCCTGCATGTGCGCGCGATTGGTGCCCGGGGCGAAGCGGTCCTTGTAGATCGTGGCGCGGCCGGCGTCGGCGAACGCGGTCGCCACCCAGGTGCCGGTCATGCCGAAGTTCAGCGTGCGACGGAACTCGAGGTTGAGCATCTGCCCCTGCGTGCCCGAGAGCGCACCGGTGTCGTAGCCGCGGACGTTGTTGGCGCCGCCCAGGTAGAACTGCTCGGACGTGTCGATGTTGCGGTTCGCCCACTGGCCCTGGAAGCCGATGTAGATGGCGTTGTTCTCCGACAGCTTCTGCAGGCGAGCGACCGAGAGCGTGTACTTGAGGTAGCGCCCCTTCGTGCGCGCGCTGATCAGGTCGACGAATTCCGCGAAGTCGTCGTCGAACCCGAGGCGGCCGTAGGTGGCCGTGACGTTGAAGTTCGTCACACCGTTCGCGTCCCGCCGATCGCCGGCCACCGTCGCGGTCCATGCATATGTGTGACGTCGCGTGCGGATGCCGACGACATCGATATCGTCGTCGAGGCGGCGGCGATCGAAGCCGAGCTGGCCGTACAGGTTGCCGTCGGTCGTGCGCACGAACGGGTGGCTGATCCAGGCGCTGGCGACGTTCGCCGTGCCGTGCGCGTCGAGCGCGCGCAGGTCGCCCTTGAGCTTGTAGTCGAGGTTGGAAAGCGCGGCGCCAACCACCGTGCCCTGACCGTTCAGCAGATAGCGGTAGGCAAGGCGTCCATAGTTCATGTTCTCGCCGGCGGTCACGGCCGTCGCGTCCAGCGCATCGCCCTGATGGGCAAGGCCGTTCACGCTGAACGTGCCGGTGGCGCGAGCGCGGCCCGTGTAGCGATTGCCGTAATCGTCCAGCGCGACGATGCCCGTATAACGCTGGCGGTCGTCGGTGCGCACGGCCAGGTCGGACGTGCCCGGTTCCTCGCCCGGCCGAAGCACGGAGGTTTCGGTCACGCCTGGCACGTCGCCGAGCAGCAGCAGGCTGCGATCCAGTCCGTGCTCGGTGATCGGCGCGCCGCCGCGCAACGGATCGAGCGTGCGATCCAGCACGCGATCGTTGGTGGACGAATGGTTCTCGAGCACCACCTTGCCGAGACGGGCTTCCTGCACGGCGATGCGCACCGTGCCGCCGGACAGCACCTGCTGCGGCACGTACGCCATGCTGAGCGGGTAGCCCCTGGCGCGGTACGCCTCGGTGATGCGCGCGGCGAGCGCGTTGAGCTGGCCGAGCGTGAGGTCCTGGTTCTCGCCCGAGGCGACCAGCGCGTGCAGCTCGTCCGCCGGAATGAGCGTCGCGCCCGTGACCTCGATGCGGCCGACGTGGAACGGCGCGCTGTCCGCGGTCGAGACGGGCGCGGCCGGCGGAAGGCGCAGGCCGGTATCGTCGGCCTTCTGCGGCGGCGGAGGCGGCGGCAGCTGGTTGAGCAGGTCGCCCGCCTGCGGCGTGCGCACCTGGGCCTGCGCCGTGGAAGCCAGTGCGAGCAGGATGCAGGCGGCGAGGCGGCGGGTGTGGCGGCGGTGGAGCGGAACCATGGTCATCGTCGAACCGTTACTGAAAATGGAGTGGATACCCGCGCTGCGACGCATCACTGCATCGCATCCGCGGGAGCACGGACGCCGCCGTCGACCAACCGGAGCGACAGCCCGGACGTGAAATCGCTACGCGACACGTTTTTCTCGACCGCCTTTCGGGTCTTCTTGTGGTTGCCCGAGTACTGGCCGACCGACAGGTTCTGCGCGACACCGTACGGGGTGGCGATCGACTCCGGCGCGAGCACGGCGTCCATCTGCGCCACCGCCGTCGACGACGCGCCCTGCGAGGGGTTCTGCAGGATGTCGGCTGAGGTGACCGCCACCGTGTTGTACGCGTAGTTCTGCGCGTCGGCGCCGCTTGCCTGGATGCCACTGGCCGTGACGGTCTTGCCGAGGCCGATCGCCGAATCCGAGAACAGCGTGCTGGAGGCGGCGAACGTCACCACGTCACCGGACAGCACGCCGCTCACCGACAGCGGCGCCACGTCGTTCGCGTTGCCATCGAAGAACTTGTTGGTGCCGGTGGCGCTGATGGTGACCGCACGCTTCGTGATCGAGGCGAGCGTCGTCGGTGCGACGTCGAGGCGGTAGTTGCCGGCGTCCACGCCATCGATGCGACCGTCGACGGCCACCGTCTTGCCCTGCCCCGCGTTCTTGTCGAGGAAGCGGCCGCTCGTCGTCAGCCGGACGTCGTCGCCCGCGAGCACGCCGGACAGCGCGCCGTGCGTCGTGGCCGAGGTGCTACCGTCGTAGACCTTGTCGTCCGCGGAGACGCCGGCCCGGACGAGCAGCGGCGTCACGGTCGCGACGTGCGTGCCGCCGAGCAGCGTGTAGTTGACCGCGAGCGCGCCGCCGTTGTCGTTGAGCGCGAGGGTACCGATGCCCGCCACCGTCTCGCGGGTGGCGACGTTGCGGCTGGCGAGCGCACCGGTGCCGGACAGGCGCAGCGTCTCACCGGCGATGCCGGCCACCAGGCCGTCCTGCCCGAACATCGCGGCGGCCGCGGCCGCCGTGCCGTCGTAGACGCGCGTGCCGTCGAGCGAAATCACCACGCGCCCGATGTCGGCGAGCGTCGTCGCGTTCGTCGAGAGCGCGTAGTTGCCCGCATCGCCACCGCCCAGCGTGCCGCCGACGTTCACCGTCTTGCCCGTGCCGGCGTTGCGGTCGACGAACACGCCCTGCGTGCCGACCGACACGTCGTCGCCGGTCACGACACCCGCGAGGGTCCCATGCGTCGTCGCGGCGGTCGTCCCGTCGTAGGTCTTGCCGTCGGCCACGATGCTGCCGACGATCGCCTTCGGCGTGATGTCGCCGAGGGTCTGCGCGGTCGTGTTCCACGTGTAGTTGCCGACATCGCCACCGGCGGCGGTGATGCCCTGGACGACGATCGTCTTGCCGGTGCCCGCGTTACGGTCGCTGTAGTTCGCCTGCGAGCCGGTGAACGTCACCTGGTCGTTGCCCACGATCCCGGCCGAGCCGAGGCTCGCCTGGGCAATCGTGTTGCCGTCGTACACCTTGTTCGAGCCGGTCGCGTCGACCACGATCGCCTTTGGCGTGATGGTGGCCCAATGGTCGCCGCCGAAGAAGGTGTAGTTCGACGCGAGCGCGCCACCCTGATCCACGAGGCTCATGCCGCTGACGTCCGTCGCGGGTTTACGGGTCCCCACGTTCTTGTCGGCGACCTGCATGGCGCCGGTCAGGCCCAGCACCTGGCCGCCGATGCCGGCGATGCTGCCGCCGAGCACGCTCGCCGCGATCACGTTGCTGCCGTCGTAGACGCGCGTGCCCTGCAGGTCGAGCACATAAGGCGTGATGTCCGCGAGGGTCGTCGCGGTCGTGTTTGCCGTGTAGTTGGCGGCATCCGCACCGCCGAGTCCGATACCGGTGGTCGTCACGGTCTTGCCGGTGGCGGCGTTCGCATCGGCGAACGTCGAACCCGTGGCACCCAGCACGACGTCGTCGCCGGCGATCACGCCCGTCTGCGACAGGCTGGTGCTCGCCGCGTTCGTGGTGTCGTAGACCTTGTTCGTCGACGTGTTGGCGACGGTGATCGCCTTCGCCGCGATCGACGCCAGGGTGGTCCCGTTGGAGGTGACGACGTAGTTGTCCTTGTCGGCGCCGCCGACCACACCCACGACGACCACCGTCTTGCCGTAACCGGCGTTCTTGTCGAGGAACTGGCCGCTCGTCGAGGTGTAACGCACGTCGTCGATGCCGATCACGCCGGAAAGCGCGCCATGCGTGGTCGCGCCCGTCGTGCGATCGTAGACGCGGTCGTCGGCGAGGATGGTGCCGGTGATCGCCTTCGGCGTGACGTTGGCCAGCGTCGTGGCGTTGCTCGTGACGATGTAGTTCGCCGCGTCCGCGCCGCCCACCTGGCCCGAAACCGTCACCGTCTTGCCGTTGCCGGCATTCTTCGTATCGAAGTTGCCCAGGGTCCAGGCGTAGCCGACGTCGTCGTTCGCCAGCACGCCGGAGAGCACGCCGTAGGCGATGGTCGTGGTGTTGCCGTCGTACACCTTGTCGCCGGCGGTGATGGATCCCGTGATGTTGCGCGGCGTGATCGTCACCCAGTGCGTGCCACCCTGCAGGCTGTAGTTGCCCGTCAGGCCATTGCCGATGTCGACGAGCGACATGCCGCTGATGTCGGTCGGGGTCTTCTGCGCGCCGACGTTCTTGTCCGCCAGCGCGACGCTGCCGCTGAGACCGAGCACCTCGCCGTTGACGCCGTTCACGCTGCCGCCGAAGACGTTCGCGGCCGCGAGCGCCGTGGCGTCGTAGACGCGGGTGCCCTGCAGGCTGAGCACGTACGGCGTGATGTTGGCCGTCGTGCTCGCCTGCGTGTTCAGCAGCGTGTAGTTGCCTGCGCCAGTACCCGTGAGACCGATACCGCCGACCAGAACGCCGATGCCGTTGGCCACGTTCTTGTCGGCGAACAGGTTGCTGGTCCAGGTGTAGGACACCTGGTCGCCGTTGGCCACGTCGGCGCTGCCCAGCGTCGCCGTCGAAGAAGTGGTGCCGTCGTACACCTTGTTCACGCCCGTGGCGACGACCGTGATGCCCTTGGCCGTGATGTCCGCGCGGACGTTGCCCGGCTGCGTCAACGCGTAGTTGCCCGCGTCGTTGCCCAGCAGCGTGAAGGAGGTCGTGACCGTCTTGCCCTGACCCACGTTCTTGTCGCTGAACGCGCCGATGGCGGTGTTGCCCAGACCGATGTCGTCGCCACCGTAGGCGCCGACGAGGACGGAACCGCTGAGCGATGCCGCGGTGTTGCCGTCATAGATCTTGTTGGCGGCGACCGTGCCGTTGACGGTGAGCGGCGCGCGCGTGACGTTGTACGTATCCGTGCCGCCGACGAGCGTGTAATTGCTCGCCTTGCCGCCGTTGCCGCCGTCGCCGAGCGCAAGCGTGCCCAGCGCGAACGCCAGCGCACCGGTCTTGCTGGCCGCGTACGCACCCACGTTCTTGCCGCCCAGCGCGCCGGCACCGCTCAGCACCAGCGTCTCGCCGCCGACGAGGTTGGACATCGCGAGCGTGCCGGCCGCGGCGACCTGCGTCTGGTCGTAGATGCGGCCACCCGAGAGGTTGATCACGCGCGCGGTGATGTTGCCGGTGGTGGACGTCGTGGCGTTGTCGAGCGCGTAATTGCCCGCGTCGGTGCCGCTGAGGGCGATCTGGCTGACGCTGATGGTCTTGCCCGTGCCGACATCCTTCGTGTCGAACGTCTTGGTGCCGCCCGCCGTCACGGCGTCGTTGCCGACCTTGCCATCGACGCTCAGCTGCGTCGCCGACGCACCGGTGGTGCCGTCGTAGACGCGCGTGATGCCGGTGGCGCTGACCGTGACATGCTTCTGCGTGATGCTGGCGGTGACGTCGGTCGGCTGGCGAAGGACGTAGTTCATCGCGTCCGTACCGTCGATCGTCATCGCGGTGGCCACGGCCTTGCCGGTGCCGACGTTCTTCGAGTCGAACGTGCCGGTCCCCGTCCCGTTGAGGTTGACCGTGTCGGCGCCGAGCACGCCGTTGAGCAGCGCACCGTGGAGGGTGGCCGTGCGGTTGCCGTCGTACACCTTGTCGTCGGCGAACGTGCCGCTGACCGTGAGCGTGGCGGGGGTGATCGTCACCCAGTCGATGCCGCCGGCCAGGGTGTAGTTCTGCGCGGAGGAACCACCGTAGTTGCCTAGCGCCAGCGTGCCGAAGTCCTGGAAGGCGCGCTGCGACCCGACGTTCTTCGTGACCAGGGTACCGGTGCCGGTCAGCGACACGCGTTCACCGTTCACACCGAGCACGGTGCCATTGCCGTCCGTGAACAGCGAGGCCGCCGCGTTCGTCGTCGCGTCGTAGACGCGCGTGGAGGTCAGGTTGATGATGAACGGCGTGATGGTGCCGAGCGTGCCCGAGGCCGCCGTCGGCAGCGCGTAGTTGGCGAGGTTCGTGCCGGCGTTGGCGACGAAGTCGGACACCGAGAGCGTCGAGGCGAGTCCGACGTTGCTACCGGCGTTCACACCGAGGTAGCGCGAGGTCGACGACTGCGGAATGGTGGCGCCCTGCCCGTTCACGAAGCCGGTGAGCGTGTAATCGCCGGCCAGCAGCGTCACCGAGTTCGAACCGTCGTACGGCTTGGTCGGATTGCCCGTGATCGTCGCGACGATCGGCGCCTTGTTGATGTTCGCCTGGAGGCCCGTGACGGCGTTGACGCGGTAGTTCGACGCGCGGCTGCCGGTGAGCCCGAAGCCCGTCGTGGTGACGTCGAGGCCATTGGCGGCGTTCGGCGACCGCACGGAACCCGTGGCCGACGACGCGTCGAGCACGACGTTGCCGGCATCGGAATCGAAGACGCCACTGAGGCTCGCGCCGGACGTATTCAGGGCGATGGCCGTGTTGCCGTTGTAGTACCGGCTTACCGCGGCGACGTTGAGGATATTTAGCGCGGCCGGGCTGATCGTCGCCGACAGGCCGGTCAGCGGATCCAGCGTGTAGTTGCCCGCTTCGCTGCCCGAGATGCCGAAGCCGATCGCCGTCACGCCACGCGTACCGGCGTCGGCGCTGTCGAACGTGCCGGTGGTGCCGCGGGTCAGCGTCACGTTCGACACGTCGGCGCCGACGAGACCGATCAGGCGCGCGCCGGCGCTGTTGAGCGTCGCGGCGGTGGTGGTGTCGTAGACCTTGCCGTTCGCGCTCACGCCCACGATGTGCAGGGGGGCGGCGGTGATGGAGCCGGTGCCGGTCGCGTCGAAGTCGAGCTGGTAGTTCGACAGGTCGGTACCCGAATGCGCCAGGTACGAGGTAACGGCCATGTCGGCCGTGATCGTCTTGTTGGTGCCGACGTTCTTCGTGTCGTAGTGCACCGACTTCGAGGGGACGATGTCGGCGCCTTCGCCGGACGCGAAGCCCGAAACGTCGTAGTTCGACACGTCCAGCGTCTGGTAGGTCGTACCGTCGTAGACCTTCGACGGGTTGCCGACAATCGACGCCGTCAGGATCGCGCGGGTGATCTCGCCCGTGCCATAGGCCTCGGTGGGCAGCGGCTTGTAGTTGTCGGGGTTGGTGTTGCCCACGGGCTGGTAGTCGCCCTGATCGAGCGTGACCATCACCGGCTGCTTGCCGACGTTCTTGCTCGCGTAGGTGCCCTGGGTCTTGGTGATGACGAAGCCTTCGCCGCTCGGGAAGTTGCCGGTCACCTGGTAGTCGCTGCTGAGCAGCGTGGCGAGCGTCGTGCCGTCGTAGGCGCGCGTGGGCACGCCGATGATGCGGACCAGCACGCCGCCCGTGTCGGCCTTCTCGATGTACCCGTAGCCGGTGATGCTGGTGGGCAGGACGTAATTGGCGAGGTTCGTTCCCGCGATGGGCGCGAAGTCGCCGGCGCCGACGGTGGCGGTCACCAGTCGGATACCCGCATCGGCGGTCGCATAGTCGCCACGCGTCTGGGTGACCGACGCGCCTTCGCCGACGATGAATCCGTAGACGTCGTAGTTCGCGCCGGTCAGCGTGGCGTTGGTCGTCCCGTCGTACTGCTTCGACGGATTGCCCACGATCTTCCACTGCAGCGGCGCCTTGGCGATCGTGCCCAGACCGGTGATGCTCGACGCGAACGTGTAGTTCGACAGCGACGTGCCCGATCCGATGTTGAAGTCCGATGCCTCGATGGCGGCCGTGACGGTGCGCGTGCCGGCATCCTTGCTGTCGTACGAGGCACCGGCGCTCTGCACGACGCTGCCCGTGTCGCTGCCCTTCCAGCCCTGGATCGTGACGTCGCCGGCGCGGAGGTTCGCGTTGACGGTACCGTTGTAGGTACGCGTCGGGTTGCCGGTGATGGTCAGCGTCAACGGCGCAGGCGTGATGTTGGCCGACAGGCCGGTCGGCTGCGCGAGGCGATAGTTGCCGGCGCCGTTGCCCGAGAGCGCGAAGCCCGTGGCGGTGACGGTGAGCCCGTTGCCGACGTTCTTCGTGGCGAAACTGGCCGAAGCGCCGGTTGAGAGGAGGGCCACGGCATCGCTGCCGACGACGCCCTGCAGGCCGTACGTGCCCGGGTCGAACGCGAGCAGCGCGCCGGTGGTGGCGTCGTAGACCTTGTTCAGGGCGCTGACGCCGCCGATGGTCAGGGTCTTCGGGGTGATCGACGCCGTGATGTCCGACTGCGTGACGAGCTCGTAGTTGGACGCCTTGCTGCCCACCAGCTGGAAGCCGGTCGCCGTGACGCCCTTGCCGTTGCCCACGTTCGCATCGGCGAACAGGCCCGCGCCGGCGCTGGCGTCGAGGGTCGCGTCGTTCACATCGGCGGCGATCACGCCGAAGATCGATGCGCGGCTCTTGTCCAGCGAGTCGTTGGCCGTCCCGTCGTAGACCTTGTCGTTGCCGATCAGGCCCGAGAGCTGGACCTTCGCCTTGTTGATCGTGCCCACCCCGGTGGCCACGGTCGGCAGCACGTAATTCGAGACCTTGGTGTTGTTCGCGGCCACGAAGTTGGAGGGCACGAACGTCGCCGTGACGGTACGCGCGCCGGCATCGGCCGCATCGTACGCCACGGTGTTCGGCTGGCTGAACGTGATGCTCTCACCGGCCACCAGGCCTGACATCAGGTAGTTCGATCCCGTGAGGGTCGCGGTGGTGGTGCCGTTGTACGTCTTGGTCGGGTTGTTGACGATCGCGATGCCGAGCTGCTTCGGGTCGATCACGCCGATGTTGGCGGATGCGCCGCCGCCCGACACGCCGTATCCGTAGACGGGCGTCATGCCATCGGCCGCGGTGAACGTATAGGCGCTGGCGGCGGTGGCCGTGGTGACCTGCAGGCCGCTCGCGGCGTCCTTGCTCGCGTACGTGCCGCTGCCCGTGGCGATGCGGTCGCCGTTGACGAGACCGCTGGCGTTGAAGTTGGCGCCGGTCAGCGCGGCGGCGGTGCCTCCGTCGTAGTCCTTGCGGACCGTGCCCACCGGTGCGCCGAGCGCGATGGTCGGCGCCAGCGCGTAGAGGAATCCGTTACCGCCCACCACCGGCGCCGTGCCGGCCGGCGCGTTGTACTGGAGGAAGCCCGGCACGAGGCCGCCCGTCGTGTCGCCCACCGGCGACGAGGAATAGACCAGCCAGCGGCCGTTGGCGGCGGCGAGCGCGCCCGCACCCGCCTGGTTCACGAAGTGACCGGCCGCCGTCAGAGTGACGCCGGAATCGCCGCGGATGGCCGCGCCGAGCACGATGTCGCCCGTGCCGCCGCTGCCGGCCTTCAGCGTCACGCGGCCCGGACCACCGATCGCCGCATTGACGTTGATCGACCGGTACGCGTCCAGCGTCAGCGTCGCCGCCGCGTTGGTCCACGTGATCGGTGCGGCGACGGTGATGTCGCCGGACCCGTTGGCGTTGATCACGCCGACGCCTTGGGTGCCGCCGGCGGTCGTCTGTTCGGTGACGTTGGTGCCGCCGTTGAGCGAGTTCGAGATCGTGGTCGCCGCGGTCTGGTCGATCGTGAGGTCGTACGGATCGATCAGCCAGGTGCCGGCCGCGCCGCGCGGGGCGGCCGCCGTGACGTGCGCCGCGCCCAGGTTCGCGAACGCGGCCGACGTCTCGATATGCCCGCCGTTGCCGCCGTTCGGCGCGCTGGCGTCGAGCGTCCCCTCCACGTTCACATGGCCGGCCGTCATGCCGCCGAGCAGCACGATCTGGCCGTCGCGATTCTCGACCGTCTGCGCCCGGACCACGCCGGTGTTGTTCACCGCGCTGGCCAGCAGCGAATCGCGCGCGCCCGCCGTCATGAAGACACGGCCGCCGTCCGCCTGGACCAGCTGGCGGTTCTCGACGAGGTTGTCGAGCGTGCTGCGATCGACCTGCACGTTGACGAGCTGGCTGCCTTCGAAGTTCAGCGTCACCGCGCTGCCGCCGGCCATCGCCACGGTGCCCAGCCGGGCGGTCACCACGCCCTGGTTCGAGACCTGATTGCCGAGCAGCGCCACATAGCCACCGTCGGCGGCGTGGATCGCACCCTTGTTGATCACCGCGCCCTTGCCATCGCCGCTGAAGGTCCGGCTGCGGGCGTCGACGGAATCGTCGCCGGTGTCGAGGGTCGACGCCACGAGGCCGCCGACATTGACCTGTGCCCGCTCACCGAACACCACGCCGTTCGGGTTGATCAGCCAGACCTGCCCGTTGGCGTCGAGGTGGCCCTGGATGTCGGAGGCCTTGTTGCCGAGGATCCGGTTCACCGCGATCGCGTCGCGACCCGGCTGGACGAACTTCACGGTCTCGTTGGCACCGATGTCGAACGTCTGCCAGTTCAGCGACAGGCGCTGGCTGTCCTGGCGGATCGTCGTGACCGCGCCGCCTTGCTGGATGCTGCCGTTACCGCCGACGATCTGACCGCCCGTCTGGCCCGCATGCGAAAGTCCGGGAGCGCCAAGCGCCAGCGAGATCGCCACCGCCACCGACGCGGCCCGCGGTGCGCGCGCTCGCGCTGCCGTCGAGGGAACCGGGCGGCTGCTCCGCGCGAGTTCGCTGGCGGCAACCCACTGCGACGTCGCCGCGTTCCAGCAAAGGCGGTAAATGCGATTCATGAAGACCCCTGTTTCTTCAAGACGAGCGAAAGCGCGCGGACGATGTCCACGAAGCGGAAAACGGTGATGTCCGGCGAAGGCCGGTCGGGAGCGCGCGAGGACTGCCCAGCCATCCCCCTGTGGATGGCCGGCGATGATCGCCGAAAAATGAGACTGGCGTCACAACGGCGCGGGCGATTCTATGCCCTGGGCGAGACTAAGAGAAGTCTGCAGTTGTGAAGACGACGGCCCCACCTTGGTTCGGGGCCGTCGCCGATGCCTATGTCGCGGCTGGTCAGCTGACCCCGGTGGGGCCGTCGAGCACGAACCGGATCTTCCGCAGCAGGTCGAGCCGGGAATAAGGCTTGTTGAGCACGTCGAAGGCGATGCCGCCCGCGTCCGTCCGTTGCACGGACTGCGACGCGTATCCCGTGGTCAGCAGGACCTTGAGGCCGGGGTTGATCGACCGGGCCCGCCGTGCGAGCGCCACGCCGTTGAGGCTCCCCGGCATGACGATGTCGGTGAACAGGATATCGAAGGCCGGCCCCTGCTCGATCCGGTGCAAGGCCTCCTGCGGATCGGTGACCGCCACGACGTCGTAGCCGTGGGATTCGAGGATGCTCTGGGCCAGTGTCGCGAGATCCGGACGGTCGTCGACCACGAGCACGCGCTCGTGCCCCGACCGGTCCGCGGCGCGATCGATGCGGCGGACCGGCTCAGGACCCCGACCGTCTTCCTGCTCGATGGCGACCGGGAAATACATGGTCAGGGTCGTGCCCTCCCCCACCGCCGAGTCGATGGCGACGGCACCGCCCGACTGCTTCGCGAACCCGTAGACCATCGAGAGGCCGAGGCCGGTGCCCTTGCCTTCTTCCTTCGTGGTGAAGAACGGGTCCATCACCCGCGTGACGACGTCGGGCGCCATGCCGCTGCCGTTGTCGATGACGTCGATGGCGACGAACGACCCGCCACGCGTGGCCAGCTCGCCCTGATCGTTGATTTCCAGCGGCGTGGCATTGCGCGAGCGGATCACCAGCCGCTTGTCGGGGCGACCGTCCATCGCGTCGCGGGCGTTGATGGCGACGTTGAGGAGCGCCACCTCCGCCTGGGTCGGATCGAGTCGCGCGTTCCGCGTATCGGCGGCGAGATCGAGTTCGAGGACGATGTCGTCACCGAGCGAACGGGCGAGCATGTCCTGCATGTCCGCGACGATCTGGTTCGGATTGACGACCCTGCCCTGCAGGGTCTGCTTGCGCGAGAACGCCAGCAGCTGGGACGTGAGGGTCGAGGCGCGCTGGATGCCCGCGCGCGCACCGCCGATGAAGCGCAGCAGCTTGTCCCTGTCGATCTCGGGATGCGTCAGCCCCACCTCCACCGACCCCACGTAGCCGATCATCAGCTGCAGGAGGTTGTTGAAGTCGTGCGCGATGCCGCCGGTCAGCTGGCCGAGGGCCTCCATCTTCTGCGCCTGGCGCAGCGCGTCCTCGGCATCACGCCGACGGCTCACGTCCAGCTGCGAGGCGAAGAAGTACACGACCTCGCCGTTCGCGTCGTAGACGGGCGAAATGAACAGCGCGTTCCAGAACGTCGAGCCGTCCTTCCGGTAGTTGAGGATCTCGGTCGCGATTTCCTGGTTGGCCGCGACCGCGTCGCGGATGGCCGAGATCGTCACGCGATCGGTGCCCGGCCCCTGGAGGAGCCGGCAATTCCTTCCCAGCAGCTCTTCGGTCGTGTAGCCGGTCATCCGCAGGAAGGCCGGGTTGGCGAAGATGATGGGGTTGTCCGGCGTCCGCGGGTCCGTGACGATCATCGGCATCCGCGTGGTGGACACCGCGGCGAAGAAGATATCGCTTCCGGGGTGGTCGACCCCCTCGTAAACGACCCGGGTTTTCTGCCGGCCGTGGTTGGTGTGTTCAGTCATCGTCGATCCTATGCTTCGCCCGACATTTTCGCGCGCCCGTGCCGCATGGGCTACCCGTGCGAATGCCCGGCCTCCGGCCAGTGGATGTCGGGCAATCCGCCCGTGAGCGGTCTTGCGAAGAAAAAGCCCTGCTGCAGGCGGATACCCAGGTCGAGCAGCGCCCTGCATTCGCCTTCGGTCTCCACGCCCTCCGCGATGACCTGCACGCCGAGCTCGCCGCACAGGGCGGCCATGTGGCGCACGATCATCTGCCGCGGGCGGCTGCCGTCGATACGGCGGATGAGGCCGATGTCGAGCTTGACGAGATCGGGCTGGAAATCGGCCAGCAGGTTCATCCCCGCGAAGCCGGCGCCGAAATCGTCGATCGCCGTGAGGAAGCCATGCGCCTTATAGGCTGCGAGGACGCGGACGAGGTGGTCGTGGTCGATGACCTCCTCGTGCTCGGTCACTTCGAAGATCACGCGCTCCAGCGGCCAATCCGCTTCCCGGGCGGCAGCGAACGTCGCCTGCAGGCAGTGCTCGGGGTTGTACACCGCGTTGGGCATGAAATTGATCGAGAGCAACGCCGGTGGGCCAACCCGGGCCGCTGTGCGGATCGCGACCATGCGGCAGGCCTGGTCGAACGCGTAACGGTTGTCCTGCCCAACATGTTCGATCACCTGGGCCGCGGTTTCGCCGCCCAGCCCGCGGACCAGCGCCTCGTGAGCGAACACGGCATGTGCCGGTACGTCGACGATGGGGTGGAACGCCATGGTGATGCCGCGCGCGACCTCGTCGGCGTTTCCGCAACCCTTGCAGCCGGGAGCAGTCATCCGCCGGGCGCCGGACGGCGGATGGGCGCCGTGCGCATCAGGGGATGCCGCCGTTCAGCGCCATCTCGCCGGAAGGAGTGGGTTGGTAGGCGAGAACGCCTGCCGGCACGGACGCGGCCAGCGACTCGACGGTGCCCTTGGCGGCGTCGAGCGCGCACGCCATCGCTTCGGAATAGGCGGAGAAACGACGGGCCAGGCGGCGCTTACGAAGAACGTTCCCGTCCGGATCGACGATCAGATACGTCGCGACGTAACCGCGACCTGGGACGGACTGGACATCGACGTCGATATTGAAAGGGCTGGAATTCACGCAGGTTAGCCGAACAGGGGTCCGGCGATATCGTGATGGATAAAATGTGAGGCCACGGTGCAGACGCCGGGACAATCCGAGCGGCCCGCGGCCGCGGCAGGGGCCGTCCGGGTACCATGCCGGCATCCTCCCAGGGAAGCGCGAATGACCTCGCATCGTGTACTGCGCCACTCCGCCCTCGTTCTCGGCCTGGCCACGTGCCTGATGGCTTCGGCCCGTGACGGCGGGCCAGCCGTCCCGCCGGTCGACGCCGTGCCGGCGAACGGCCTCGCCCGGACTCCCCCCATGGGCTGGAACAGCTGGAACCATTTCGCCGGGCGCATCACCGCGGAAGACGTTCGCGGCATGGCCGACGCCATGGTGGCCAACGGCATGCGCGATGCGGGCTACGTGTACGTGAACATCGACGACACGTGGGAAGGTGTCCGCGATGCCTCCGGAGCCATACGCCCGAACGACAAGTTCGGCGACATGAAGGCGCTGGCGGACTACGTGCATGCCCGGGGCCTTAAGCTGGGCATCTACTCGTCGCCGGGCGCGAAGACCTGCGCGGGATTCGAGGGCAGCTTCGGCCACGAGGACCAGGATGCACGCACCTATGCGAAGTGGGGCGTCGATTTCCTCAAGTACGATTACTGCGGCGCCCGTGACCAGTATCCGGTCACCCTGGAGAACCAGCAGGCGCTTTTCCGCCGGATGGGCCAGGCGCTACGCAGGACGGGCCGACCGATCGTCTACAGCCTCTCGCAGTCCGGCCACTTCGACATATGGAAATGGGGCCCGCAGACGGGCGCCAACCTCTGGCGTACCACGCCCGACATCAGCGACGACTGGTCGTCGATGTCCGAGCGCGGATTCCGGCAGCTCGATCTGACCGCATGGTCCGGCCCTGGCCAGTGGAACGATCCGGACATGCTGGAGATCGGCAACGGCGGCATGACGATGGACGAATACCGCACCCAGATGAGCCTGTGGTCGCTGCTCCCCGCCCCGCTCCTCGCCGGCAACGACCTGCGCGGCATGGACGCCGAAACCAAGGCCATCCTGCTCAACCGAGAAGTGATCGCCGTCGATCAGGATCCCGCCGGCCTGCCGGCGCGTCGGCTGGAGACGCAGGGCGACGTGGAGGTGCTCGTCCGGGACATGAGCGACGGATCGCGGGTGGTGGGCTTCTTCAATCGGGGCGAGACGCCCGCGCGGGTCACCTTCCCGTGGAGTCGCCTTGGACAGCGGTTCGCGAAGCCGAGGGATGTACGCGACCTCTGGAACCATCGCTCGCTTCCGACAAACGAGGGCTACGACGAAGCCCTGCCGCGGCACGGTTCCGTCCTGCTTCGCGTCGGCGCCGCTTCGGAAACCTGAGACTCACGCCATCTGTTCGGCAATCGGGCGCGTATGGTCGGACCCGACCGTAACGCCATCATTGTGGACACCCGCATAATGTCACGCTGGTGGTGCCGGAAGGCCAGAAGCATAGGCGATGCAAGACCGAATGACCCGCCGCACGGGAACACATCAGGACGCCCTCTCCGCGACGGTGCCCATTTCCATCGTCAACGGCTTCCTGTCGGGGGCCGATCGCGCCGCCGTGTCGCGCCTCGCCGAGCGATCCGGCATTCCTCCGGGCCTGCTTCGCAAGCCCGGCGCGCGCGTCACGCAGGAGCAGTTCTCGCAGCTGTACCGTCTGCTGGCCGCCGAATTCGACGACGAGATGCCGGGTATCTTCAGCCGGCCGCTACGTGGCGGGTCGCTGAAGTTCCTTTGCCTGAGCCTGCTCGACGCGCCGCGCCTCGAGGTGGCCCTGCACCGCTACTGCCAGTTCTTCCACCTGATCCTCGACGACTTCCAGCTCATCCTGCACAGCGAGGACGGCGTCGGAGCGCTTGAGCTGACGACTCCGGCGGAAGGTCCGGGCGTCACGCCGCTCGGCAAGATGCTCATGCTCAAGCTCGCCCATGGCGTCGCCTCGTGGCTGGTGCGGCAGAACATCCCGCTCGACGATGCGCTGTTCGACTTCCCCGCCCCGTCGCTGGCCAGCGACTATCTGTACCTGTTTCCCGGCCCGGTGCATTTCAGGCAACGCTCCACGCGCATCGCGTTCCCGGCCAGCTTCCTCGACCTGCCCGTACGGCAGCGCAAGGCCGATCTGCGCCGTTTCCTCGATCGCGCACCGGAAGACTGGATCTTCGTCTCGCTGGCCACGCAGATGACCTGCCACCGGGTGCGGCAGCGCATCGTCGCGCTGCTGCCGGACATGCCGACCACCGGCGACGTCGCGGAAAGCCTGTTCTGTTCGGAGCGAACCCTCTGTCGCAAGCTCGCCGTGGAAGGCACCACGTTCCAGGCGATCAAGGACGAAGTGCGTCGCGACATCGCCATCCGCACGCTGACGCATACGAACGCCTCCATCGCGGAAGTCGCGGGCGCCGTGGGCTTCGACAACCCGACCGCCTTCCACCGCGCGTTCCGCCGCTGGACGGGCAGCACCCCAGGCGCCTACCGCAGCCAGGACTGACGCTCCGGCCAGGGTGGCGGGTTTTGTCAGTACCTCGGCGGGATTCGGTAACCCGCCGCCATGCCGGATGCCTACGATGGCGGGTGACGCATTCCGCCATCGACTGGATACCCGCATGACATACGCCGCCCCCGTGAAGGACATGACCTTCGTGCTCGAGCACCTCGTCGGCATGGACCGCATCGCCGGCCTGCCCGGCATGAGCGAGGCCACGCTCGACCTCGCGCGCGCCGTGCTGGAGGAAGCCGCGAACCTGAGCGGCGAGGTCCTCGCCCCGCTGAACGCCGCGGGCGACCGCCAGCCCAGCCACTGGGACGACGGCAAGGTCACCTCGTCACCGGGCTTCCGCGATGCGTACAAGCACTACGTCGACGGCGGCTGGCAGGGCATCTCGCATCCGGGCGAATACGGTGGTCAGGGCCTGCCCAAGGTGATCTCGGCACCGTGCGCGGAGATGCTGCAGGCGGCGAACCTCTCGTTCGGCCTGTGCCCGCTGCTCACCGATGGCGCGATCGAGGCGCTGCTCACCGCCGCGTCCGACGAGCTGAAGGAACGCTACCTTCCGAAACTGATCGCCGGCGAGTGGACCGGCACCATGAATCTCACGGAGCCGCAGGCCGGATCGGATCTGGCGCTCCTGCGCGCGCGCGCCGAGCCGCAGGCCGATGGCTCGCACCGGATCTACGGCACGAAGATCTTCATCACCTGGGGCGAGCACGACCTCACTGACAACATCGTCCACCTCGTGCTGGCCCGCGTGCCGGACGCACCGGAAGGCATCAAGGGCATCTCGCTGTTCGCGGTGCCGAAGTTCCTCGTCGGCGACGACGGCGCGCCCGGCGAACGCAACGCGGTGGAATGCGTGTCGATCGAGCACAAGCTCGGCATCAAGGCGAGCCCCACGGCCGTGCTGCAGTACGACGGCGCCGTCGGCCATCTGGTCGGCGAGGTCAATCGCGGCCTCGAGTACATGTTCGTGATGATGAACGCGGCGCGGTATGCCGTCGGCCTGCAAGGCGTCGCGGTCGCCGAGGCGGCCTATCAGAAGGCCGTCGGCTATGCGCGCGACCGCGTGCAGAGCCGCCCCGTCGACGGCTCGGCGAAGGGCGCCGTGGCGATCATCCGGCACCCCGATGTCCGGCGCATGCTCATGGAGATGCGCGCCCTGACCGAAGGTGCGCGTGCCCTCGCCTATGTCGCGGCGGGTTACTCGGATGTGGCGCACCATGCCGCCGACACCGACGAGCAGGCGCTGCATCGCGCGGCCTACGAATTCCTCGTGCCCATCGTGAAGGGCTGGAGTACGGAGCGTTCGATCGACGTCGCCAGCCTCGGCATCCAGATCCACGGCGGCATGGGCTTCGTCGAGGAAACCGGTGCGGCGCAGTTCCTGCGCGACGCCCGCATCCTGACGATCTACGAAGGCACGACGGCGATCCAGGCGAACGATCTGGTGGGCCGCAAGACCCTGCGCGATCGCGGCGCGACGGCCGGCTGGTTCCTGCAGAAGATCGACGGCACGCTGGCCGAACTCGACGCCCACGCCGACGCGGCGACGCCCGCCTTCGAGACGATGCGCCGGAACCTGCGGGCCGGCCGCGACCTCATGGCCGATGCCATCGCGTTCCTGCTCCAGAACGCCGCGGAGCGCCCGAACGCCGTTTACGGCGCCGGCGTGCCCTACCTCGAACTGTGCGGCGTGGTGCTGTGCGGATGGCAGATGGCGCGCGCCCTGCTGGTTTCGACCGCCAGGCGCCACGAGGATCCGGACTTCCACGCGACGAAGATCGCGACGGCGCACTTCTACGCCGCGCACGTCCTGCCGCGCGCCAGCAGCCATGCCGCCACGATCCGTTCGCCCGACGCGATCGAGGACGCGCTGGCGCTCGATCCCGCGCAGTTCTGACCGGAACGCATCATGACGCCAGAAGCACTCCTCGCCGCCCACGGCCCGCGCGAATCCATGGACTACGACGTCGTGGTCGTGGGTGCCGGTCCCGGCGGCCTCGCCACCGCCATCCGTCTGAAGCAGCTCGCCGCGGCCGCGGGGCGCGAGCTGTCGGTCTGCGTTCTCGAAAAGGGCTCCGAACCGGGCGCGCACATCCTTTCCGGCGCGATCATGGACCCGAGGGCCCTCACCGAACTCTTCCCCGACTGGAAGGAACGCGGCGCGCCCCTGACCCAGCCGGTCACCCGGGACGAGTTCCTGTTCCTCGGCGAAAGCGGCGCCCGCGCCACGCCAGAGTGGCTGCTGCCGGCGTGCTTCCACAACCGCGGCAACTACATCGTCAGCCTCGGCGCCGTCGTGCGCTGGCTGGCGACGCAGGCCGAAGCGCTGGGCGTGGAGATCTTTCCCGGCTTTCCCGCGGCGGAAGTCCTGTACGACGACGCGGGTGCGGTCAAGGGCGTGGCGACCGGCGACATGGGCATCGGCAAGGATGGCGAGCCGACCGACCAGTTCCAGCTCGGCATGGCGTTGCACGCCCGCTATACGATCTTCGCCGAAGGCGCGCGCGGCCAGCTCGGCCGTGAACTCATCGACCACTTCCGCCTCGACGAAGGCCGTGATCCGCAGAGCTACGGTATCGGCATCAAGGAGCTGTGGCAGGCCGATCCCGCGCGACACCAGCCGGGGCTCGTGGTGCACACCGCCGGATGGCCGCTGGAGGACGACACGTACGGCGGCTCGTTCCTCTATCACGCGGAAGACGGCAAGATCGCCGTGGGCTTCGTCGTCGGTCTCGATTACGGCAATCCCTGGCTGTCGCCCTTCGACGAATTCCAGCGTTTCAAGACGCATCCGTCGATCCGCAAGCACCTCGAAGGCGGCACGCGGATCGGATACGGGGCGCGCGCCATCACCGCGGGCGGCCTGCTCTCGCTGCCGAAGACCGTCTTCCCCGGCGGCGCGCTCGTGGGTTGCGAGGCCGGTTTCCTCAATGCGAGCCGCATCAAGGGCAGCCATGCGGCGATCAAGACGGGCATGCTCGCCGCCGAGGCGGCGTTCGTCGCCATCGCCGAGGGTCGCGCGCACGACGAGCTGAGCGCGTATCCGGCGGAGTTCGAGCGGAGCTGGCTGCATGCCGAACTGCGCCAGGCGAAGAACTTCAAGCAATGGTTCAAGAAGGGCCGCGCCGTCGCGACGGCGATGACCGGTATCGAGCAATGGCTGCTGCCGAAGCTCGGCTTCCGCGAGCCACCCTGGACGCTCCATCACCACACGCCCGACCACGCCAACCTGCGGCCGGCCGCGACGAGTCCGCGGATCGTCTACCCGAAACCCGACGGCGTGCTCACCTTCGATCGCCTGAGCTCGGTGTTCCTCTCCAGCACGCACCACGACGAAGACCAGCCGGCGCACCTCACGCTGAAGGACCGCTCGCTGCCCGTGCGCGTGAACCTCGCGCAATACGCGGGGCCGGAGGCCAGGTACTGCCCCGCGGGCGTCTACGAGTACGTCGGCGTCGACGGAGGCGCGCCCAGGCTGCAGATCAACGCGCAGAACTGCGTGCACTGCAAGACCTGCGACATCAAGGATCCGATGCAGAACATCGTCTGGGTCGCGCCGCAGGGTGGCGGCGGACCGAACTACGCGGGTATGTGATCGTCATGGGGCGACGCGCATCGCCCCTGCCCCGCTACGCCCGCGAACGCTTGCTTCGCGTGCCGGCGCTTCCCACCAGCGACGGGTCGTGGATGATGTGACCCGCGCTCAGCGTGTCGATCGCGTCGCCCGGCACTTCCATCAGGATGCGGCTGTACCGCGGCGTGAGGTGCGCGGTGACGTACATCACCGGGCGCCCGGTGTGATCGTGCATCACGCGCGACATGCGGATCAGCGCGGTGCTGAGATCGCATTCGAGCAGCTTCGCACGATACGGATCCGCCGACTCGGCACTGATCTCCTGCACCACGCGTCCGAAGCGCACGCCCATCGCGTTGAGCAGCGCATACATCGGACTGCGCTTCAGCGCCGCCGTCGTGATGTCCTTGCCGATGTCCGCCGGCACCCAGGCTTCGGTGATCATCAACGGCGTGTCGCTCGCGACGCGCACGCGCACCGCGTGCACGACGCGGCCGGGGCGCGGAATCCGCAGGAACGCGTTGATGCCAGGAGGCGGCGCGATCGTCTCGAGCGTCACGACGCGCACATCCGTCGACTGCGCGGTGTGTTTGAGTTCGTCGATGAAGCTAAGCGCCGAAAGATTCGCACCGGTGGTGAGGTTCTCGGTGACGTAGGTGCCGCTGCCGTGACGGCGCTGCACGAGGCCTTCGGCTTCGAGATCGGCGAGCGCCCTGCGCACCGTCGCGCGCGCCACGCCGAAGAGCTGCACGAGCGCCTCTTCCTTCGGCAGCGCCGTGCCCGGTGCGTAGGTCCCTTGCGCGATGCCGTCCTTGAGCACGAGGAAAATCTGCCTGTGCAAGGCCGTCCCTTTGGTGCGCGTAAGTGCTTCATTTTTCATGCAGTGCAGCATAACAGACGCTTGACGCCCCATGTCTAGTTGTTCAACACTCTAGACAACTTTGGTGGGTACGGAACGGGTGTCGGTGTATGTCTGAATCTTCGGGACTCGGTACGTTGCTCGCGGCACCCGGCATGACGATCGTGCCGGGCGCTTACGACGCGATCGGTGCGCGGCTGATCGAGGAGGCCGGCTTCGCCGCCGCGTACATGACCGGCGCAGGCACCGCCCTCGCACGCGGCTATCCCGACCTCGGCCTGATCACCATGACGGAGATGGTCGAGAACGCCGGCACGATGGCGCGCGCGATCGGCATCCCCCTGATCGCCGACGCGGACACCGGCTTCGGCAACGAACTCAATGTCACCCGCTGCGTCCGCGAGTACGAAGCACGCGGCGTCGCGGCGATCCACATCGAGGACCAGGTGATGCCCAAGCGCTGCGGGCACCTCGACGGCAAGGAAGTCGTGTCGCGTCAGGAATTCCTGGCCAAGATCCGCGCCGCCGTGGCGGCGCGCCGCCACCCCGGCTTCGGCATCATCGCGCGCACCGACGCCCGCGCCGTGCTCGGTTTCGACGAGGCCGTCTGGCGCGCCAACGCGGCGCTCGACGCGGGCGCCGACATGGCGTTCGTCGAAGCCACGCAGACGCTCGACGAAGCGGCATCGGTGCCGCGACTCGTCGCCGGTCCCTGCGTCCTCAACGTCGTGCCCGGCGGTCGCACGCCTCTCTCGGATCTCGGCGAGGCGGAGTCGATGGGCTACCGGATGGCGATCCTCCCGGCACTGGTCTTCATGGCCACGATCGACGCCGCCGACGCCGTGCTGGCGACGCTTCGCCGCACGCGGGTATCGCCGCCGCGCGAGCAGAACATCGCGCAGATGTTCCGCCGCTTCGACGCCGATCGCTGGGACGCGCTGCGTTCGCGTTTCCTCGGCGAGGACGTGACGACGCCATGACCGCCCGTACGCTCTTCGACAAACTGTGGGACGCGCACGTGGTGCGCGACCTCGGCGACGGCTGGGCCCTGCTCCACATCGATCGCCACCTGCTGCACGACCTCTCCGGCCCGCCGGCACTCGCGGAAGTCGCCGAACGTGGCCTCGCTCTCCACGACGCCCGCCTCGTGTTCGCGACGCCGGACCACGCCGTGTCGAGCCAGCCGGGACGTGTCGCCACCACGTTTCCGCAAGGCGGAAAGTTGCATGCGGCCCTGAAGAGCCGCAGCGCGGCGATGAACGTGCGCCTGTTCGACCTCGGCGAGCCGGGCCAGGGCATCGTCCACGTGATGGGCCCGGAACTGGGCATCGTGCTCCCGGGCCTGACGGTCATCTGCGGCGACAGCCATACGTGCACGAACGGCGGCCTCGGCGCGCTCGCATTCGGCGTCGGCTCGTCGGAGAGCACGCATGCACTCGCCACGCAGACCTTGCGGATGCGCAAACCCAGGGAGCTGCGCATCCGTTGCGAAGGACGCCTTGGCGCCGGCGTAACGGCGAAGGACCTCGCGCTGCACATCATCGGGAAGCTGGGTGCTTCCGCCGGCGTCGAGAGCGTCATCGAATACACCGGCCCCGCCATCGAGGCCCTGAGCGTCGAAGGGCGACTCACCCTGTGCAACCTGTCGGTGGAGCTCGGCGCGCGGGCTGGCATCGTCGCGCCGGACCAGCGCACCTTCGACTACCTGCGCGGCCGTCCCTTCGCGCCCGCCGGCGAGGATTTCGATCGGGCCGTGGCTCACTGGCGCACCCTCGCCAGCGATCCGGATTCGCAGCCGGACCGCGAAGAAATCATCGACGCCTCGGCGGTACGCGCCACCGTGACATGGGGCACGAGTCCCGAGCATGCCCTGCCGATCGACGCCAACGTCCCGGATCCGATGGACGTGCGCGACGCGACGCAGCGCGAGGCGCTGCGTGCGGCGCTCGACTACATGGGCCTGACCGCCGGGCAGCCGATCGCGGGAACGCCCGTGGATTGGGTATTCATCGGGTCCTGCGCCAACGCGCGACTGAGCGACTTGCGCGCCGCGGCCGAGGTCGCGCGCGACCGGCACGTCGCGCCGGGCGTCACGGCGTGGGTGGTGCCGGGATCCGAATCCGTCAAGCGCGCCGCCGAAGCCGAAGGACTGCACGATGTCTTCCTAGCCGCCGGGTTCCAGTGGCGCGAGCCGGGCTGCAGCATGTGCGTGGCGGCCAACGGCGAACGCGTGCCACCGGGCCAGCGCTCGGTGTCCACGTCGAACCGCAACTTCGTCGGGCGTCAGGGCCCCGGGGCGCGCACGCACCTGGCGAGTCCGCCGATGGCGGCCGCCGCCGCGATCGCGGGCGCGATCGTCGACGTGGCGCAGGTGACGGGAGCATGCCTTTGAAACGGGAGCCGTTCACCACTGTATCGGGGCCGGCCGCCTGGCTCCCGAAGCCGAACATCGATACCGACGTCATCATCCGCATCGAGCGGCTCACCACGCTGCCACGTGGCGAGCTCGGCCCCTACGGCTTCGAATCGCTGCGTTATCGCCCCGACGGCAGCGAAGACCCGGACTTCGTGATGAACCAGCCCCGGTTCCGTCGCGCGCCGTTCCTTCTCGCCGGCGAGAACTTCGGCTGCGGTTCGTCGCGCGAGGGCGCCGTTTGGGCACTGCGCGAAATGGGCGTCCGTTGCGTCATCGCGCCGAGCTTCGGCGACATCTTCTACAGCAACTGCTTTCAGAACGGCGTGCTTCCCATCCGACTCCCGGCCGACGAGGTCGAGGCCATCGGCAGCCTCTGCCGCACGGGCGCGCCGCTGAAAGTCGATCTCGAACGGCTGCGCCTGGAGCCGCCCGGGCAGCCCCCGCTGTCGTTCACCGTCGATGCCCAGCGCCGCGAGGCGTTGCTCACCGGCCTGGACGACATCGACCGGACCCTCAAGGACGACGACGCCATCCGCGCATGGCAAAACGCAGACCGCGCGGCACGGCCGTGGGTCTGGTCGATCTGAACCCACCCTCGAATCGTCGATGATCTCGGCGCCCGGGACACGCGAAGCGTGACATCGGAGACAAACGTGAAAAGCGAGACTTTCCAGATCGTCGACGGCACGGGAACACCCGCGCCGCCGGATCGCCCTACCGCCGCGCAGCGGCTCGATCGCCTGCCCACGGCGTCCTTCCATCGCCGCATGGCGATGATGATCGGTCTCGGCCTCTTCTTTGACGGCTTCGACCTCTACATGGCGAGCGGCATCATGCCCGCGCTCGCGGCGTCCGGCTGGGCCGACATCCATGCGAACGCGCTGTTCGCCTCGGCCGGCGCGCTGGGCGCGCTGATCGGCGCGTTCTTCGCGGGGTGGCTGGGCGACCGGCGCGGTCGCAAGTTCACCTTCCAGTTCAATCTCGGCCTGTTCGGCTCGATGTCGGTCGCCGCGGCGTTCGCGCCGAACATGGAGTGGCTGATCGCGCTGCGCTTCCTCATGAGCATCGGGCTGGGCGCGGAGATCGTCGTCGGCTACGCGACCATCTCGGAGTTCGTGCCGCCCGCCACCCGGGGGCGCTGGAGCGCCGTGCTGTTGTTCGTCGCCACGGCGTCGCTGCTGGCGTCGAACCTGGTGGGCTATCTCGTCATCCCGACGTTCGGCTGGCGCTGGATGTTCGTCATCGCCGGCGCGGGTGGGCTGGTGGTGTGGGCCATGCGCAAGAGCATGCCGGAATCGCCGCGCTGGCTGGAACTGGTCGGGCGCTGGCGGGAGGCCGACGCGATCCTGGATCGCATCGAGGCGGAGGTATCCACGCAGACGGGCAAGCCGTTACCGCCGCTCGCGAACGCGCGCGTCGTCGCCGCATCCACGTTCACCACGCGGGACCTCTTCCGTTCGCCGATCCTCCGCTCGACCGTCATCGGCGTCACGCTGAACGTCGTCGCCCTGAGCGCGCTCTACGGCTTCATCATCTGGTTGCCCACGTTCCTCGTGAAGCAGGGTCTCGCGGTGCAGGCCTCGCTCGGACACACGGCGCTCATTTCGACCGGCAGCCTCGCCGGCGTCTTCCTCGCCGGCCTGCTCATCGATCGCTGGAGCCGGAAGCACTGGATCGTCCTGGCCTCGGTGGTCTCCGCCGTGCTCGGCTACGCCTACGCCAACGCGGGCAGCCTCGAGGCGACCACGGCCGTCGGCATCGCGCTGATCGCCTCGCTGTACCTCGGCACGACGATGGGCTGGACGACCTACGTCCCCGAACTGTTTCCCACGGAGCTGCGCCTCCGCGGCGCCGGCATCTCGAGCGTGGCCGGCCGCGCGGTCGCCATCGTCGCGCCGCAGGCCGTGGCGCAGCTCTACGCGATCAACGGCGTCAACGCCGTCGTCTACAGCCTCATCGGCCTGCTCATCGCGCAGGCGGTGATCGTCGGGCTGTTCGGCATACAGACGAACCGGCGCTCGCTCGACATGCAGTTCGTGGGCAACCACTGATACGGATCAACGAAGAAGGTACACGTATGACCAGACTGAACATCAAAGACGACGCGCAGCGCATTTTCGACGCGCTCGCACTCGGCGGCATCGCGATCATTCCCAACGACGCGGGGTACGCGATGATGGGTGGCTCGGCGGAAGCGATCCGCCGCATCTTCGTGGCTAAGGGCCGCGGCGAGCACAAGCGCAACGCGATGATGTGCTCGATGGAGATGCAGCGGGAGCTCCACGTGCTCGACGCGCGCTGCCAGGACATGATCGAGATGATCACGCAGGACTACAACCTCACGCTCGGCGCCGTGGCGGCGTTCCGCCCCGAGCACCCGATGCTGGCGAAGCTCGATCCCGTCACGCTCGCCGCGAGCACGGGCAAGGGCACGCTGGGCATGCTGCTCAACGCCGGGAAGCTGTTCGACGAAGTCTGCCGCCTCTCCCGCGAGGCGGGCCTGCCGATCTTCGGCTCGTCGGCCAATCTCACGGGCACGGGCCCGCGCTTCCGCGTCGAGGACATTCCGCAGGAACTGATCGACATCGCGGACGTGGTGATCGATTACGGCCTGCGCAAGTACCACACCTACCAGCGCTCCGCGACGATCCTGCGCTTCGGCAACGGCAACGTGGAGGCCGTGCGCATCGGCTCGTGCTACGAGCTGATCTGCGACGTGCTGAAGCGGCACTTCGACGTCGAGCTTCCCGCCGATCCGGGCCGCGCGGCCAACGCGTCGGGCCATCTCGAAGAATTCGCCTTCAGGACGGCCTGAAGGCCGCGAGGTACATCGTCATGCTTGGCCTGATGCAAGACCAACCCCTCCTGATCTCGTCGCTGATCGAGTTCGCCAGCCGCCAGCACGGCGACACCGACATCGTTTCGCGGCGGGTGGAAGGAGACATCCACCGGACCACCTGGCGCGCGGTCGCGTCGCGCTCGCGGCAGGTCGCCAATGCGATCGAAGCGGACTACCTCGCCTTCAGCGAGCGCGTCGCCACCCTGGCCTGGAACGGCTACCGCCACCTCGAGCTCTACTACGGCGTCAGCGGTTCCGGCCGCGTGCTGCACACGATCAACCCGCGCCTGCACCCCGACCAGATCGCGTGGATCGTCAACCATGCGGAAGACCGGATCCTCTGCTTCGACCTCACGTTCCTGCCGATCGTCCAGGCCATGCACGCGCAGTGCCCCACCGTCGGACGTTGGGTGGCGCTGTGCGACGCCGACGCCCTGCCCGCCGACACGGGCATTCCTGACCTGGTGAGCTACGAGGCGTGGATCGCGGATCATGGCGCCACCTACGACTGGCCGGAGTTCGACGAGAACACGGCGTCGAGCCTGTGCTACACGAGCGGCACGACGGGCAACCCGAAGGGCGTGGTCTACAGCCATCGCTCGACGCTGTTGCATGCGTACGCCGTGAGCCTGCCGGACGCCATGTGCCTCTCGGCGCGCGACACGGTGCTTCCGGTGGTGCCGATGTTCCACGTCAACGCCTGGGGCCTGCCGTACTCGTGCGCGCTCACCGGCGCGAAGCTCGTGCTTCCCGGACCCGCGCTCGACGGCGCGTCGATCTACGAACTGATCGAGTCGGAACAGGTCACGTTCGCCGGCGGCGTCCCGACGATCTGGCAAACGCTGCTCGACCATCTGCACGGTCATTGGCTGAAGTTCTCCTCGCTCCGTCGCACGGTCATCGGCGGCTCGGCCTGCCCGCCGGCGATGATCGACGCCTTCCAGACCGAATTCGACGTCGAGGTGTTGCACGCGTGGGGCATGACGGAGCTGTCGCCGCTGGGCACGATCTGCACGCTGAAGAGCCACCAGCTCGACCTGCCGGCGCACGAACAGGCCACGCTTCGGGCGAAACAGGGCCGGGCCATCTTCGGTATCGACATGGGCATCCTCGACGAGGAGGGCCGCGCTCTGCCGTGGGATGGGAAGACCGGCGGCGAGCTGGTGGTCCGCGGCCCGTGGGTCGCGAAGGACTACTTCGACAGCGAGGCCGGGTCGCCGCTCGTGCGCGACGCGCAAGGCCGCGAGTGGTTCCCCACGGGCGACGTGGCGACGATCGACGTCGACGGCTTCATGCAGATCACCGACCGCAGCAAGGACCTCGTGAAGTCCGGCGGCGAGTGGATCAGCTCGATCGACATCGAAAACATCGCGGTCGCGCACCCGGACATCTCCCTGGCCGCCTGCATCGGCATTCCGCATCCGAAGTGGGACGAACGTCCCATCGTCGTCGCGGTCAGGCGCCCCGGCAGCGTGGTGTCCCGGGAAGACCTGCTGGCCTTCTACGCCGGCAAGACGGCGAAGTGGCAGATCCCCGACGACGTCGTCTTCCTCGACACGATCCCGCTCGGCGCCACCGGAAAGGTGATGAAGGGCAAGCTGCGTGAGCAGCTGAAGGACTACCGCCTGCCGTAACACCGGTTCGCCATGGGGAGGTGGCGATCCGCATCCCAAGCCGTCGTGAGTACACATCCGGATCGTCCCGGGGCCAGCAAGGGAAATCGCTGGAGGGGTGGGTCATGCCCGCCGCGGGCGCTGCCGGACACGACGCGCCTGCCGATCGCGAACTCCTGCCGTATCCATCAATCGCAGAGATAGGGGTGTCATGAACAACCGCACTTGGGCCGTCGCGGCCGCACTGGCCGGCAGCGCCGCATCGGGGCATGCCGCCGAATTCAGGCTGACCGATGGCGTCACGGCGAGCGTTCGCACGGTGGCCACGCTTGGCACGATCGTCCGCACGTCCGATCCGGCGCCGTCGACCTACGCCCTGATTCCGTCGACCGCGGTGCCCGGCGCGCGGCCGGGCCAGCTCGTCGGCCAGACCGGCGGCTCCGACCTGAACTTCAGGAAGGGCCACGCCGTGAGCACGCTGCTCAAGGCGATGGTCGACATCGACGTCCATGGAAAGACCTCGGGCGTCTTCGTCCGGCTCGACGGCTGGCACGACTTCACGCTGGGTCATACCGACGCGCGCTACGGCAACAATCCGAACGGCTTCACGCCGGACCGGCCGCTGTCGGATCGCGGCTTCGCACCCGACGCGAAGTTCAGCAACGTGCGGGCGCGCGACGCCTACGCGTACTGGCGCTTCGACGGCGCCGGCGACACGCGCGGCGATCTTCGCATCGGCCGGCAGGTGCTCGGATGGGGCGTGTCGCAGTTCTTCACCGGCGGCATCGGTGCCGTGACCAACCCGTACGACACCGCGGCGCAGGTAAGGCCGGGCGCGCTGCCCCAGGAAGCCAGGGTGCCGATCGGGATGGTCAGCCTGAGCCTCGCCTTCGGCAAGGACTGGGGCGTGGACGCCTACGTGCCCTACGAATTCCGGCCCGCGAACATTCCCGGATGCGGCACCTTCTTCGACGCGGCATCCGTGATCCCGCAGGGCTGCAACATCGTCGGCCCCTTCGGCGCACCGCTGCCCGGCACCCCACTGGCGACGCCGGACACGCTGACCGAGCGCGCGCTGCTCGCCAATGGCTACTACCTGCATCGCGACGACCGCCGCCAACCGAACGGGTCGGGACAGTACGGTGTGTCGGTCCGCTACGCCGTCACCGACTGGGCCACCGACTTCCGCGCCTACGCCGCGCGTTCCGACAACACCTTGCGCAACGTGTACAGCCTGACCATCGAGAACGTGAACGGCGGGACGCTGCCCGCAGGCATCCCCGGCGCCCTGGCCCGGCTCACCGATCCGAACGGCCTCAAGTACGGTCTCGTCTACCCCAAGGGCGTGCACGTCTACGGGGTGAGCTTCGATACGAAGTTCGCACCGACGGCGAAACTCTATGGCGAGGTCGCGTATCGCAAGGACCAGCCGATCGGCTACAGCCCGATCGATCTCCTGCTCGCCGGCCTGCTGCGCTCGCCGACGTCGATCCTCGAAGAGCAGCGCAGGATCCTCTCGGTACCTGCGGGACAGACCTTCGAAGGTTACGACCGGCACCCGGTGCTCACCGCGAACCTCGGCGGCAGCAAGCTGTTTCCGAAGGTGCTCGGCGCGGACAGCGTCGGCCTTGCGGCCGAGATCGGCTACAGCCACGTGAGCACCCTGCCCGACCCCGCGGTGTTCCGCTACGGCCGCGGACTCGCCTACGGTGGCGCGCCGTACTACGTCGGCGGCAAGCTCACCGCGTGCACCGAAACCCTTCCCGGCGTCAACGGCGTGACGGGCAAAACGTGCAGGTACGAGGGCTACGTGTCGACGAACGCGTGGGGCCTGCGTGGAAGGGCATCGGCCACCTACGGCAACGCCGTCTTCGGTGGCGACCTCACGCTGTCGCTGACGCTCGCCAAGGACATCAGGGGCTACTCGTACGACAGCACGTTCGTCGAAGGCCGCATGCTCGCGCGCACCGGCCTCCGGGTCGACTGGGGCAAGCGCTACTTCGTCGAAACGGCGTTCTCGCGCCTGTTCGGCGGCAGGTACAACCTGCTGGCCGATCGCAGCAACGTGTCCTTCGTCGGCGGTCTCAGTTTCTGACGGCCCGCGGACCGAGCCGTCGCAAGACGGCCCTCACCGCCGCGGAGCGACGTCGTAGCATGGCGGTCAGCCCGTGCAGCGCAGGTCTGGGATCGTCCATGCGGAAGACGTGGAAGTCGGCCGACAGCCATTGCAGCGCGATGTGCGCGAGCGAATCGGCGCGCCGGCCGCGCGCACGCCGGACGCAGGCCAGGTCGTGGCGCAGGTCGACGCAGAGTTTCCCTTCGGCATAGTCACGGGAGGCCTTCGCCACCGGCAGGCCTTGCGCGTCATGCCAGGCCATGTCGCACACGTTCACGCCACGGCGCGCGGCGAACTCCACGTACGTCCATGCCCGCGTGTTCACCTCGAGGATGCGGAACGCGCCGTCGCGCGGGTCGCGCTTGAATTCGGCGCTGAAGATGCCGCGGTAGTCCAGCCCGTCGAGCAGGCGTCGCACATGCCGCACCGCGTCGCCCACGTCGACGAGCGGCACCGACGCCGAGCACGAGCTGTTGCCGAAATCCGGGGGCGACATGCGCCGGCGGCGTCGCGCGAAGAGGCCCGCATAGCGCCCGTGCGCGTCGCGGAAGCCGTCCACGAAGAAGTGTTCCGTCGCGGGGCCGGGCACGTACTCCTGCGCCATCACGGAGAAGCCTTGCGCGTGGAAACGCGCCCAGGCCTCCGCCATCGCGACACGACTGTCGACCCAGACGCCCTTCACACCGGTCACGTCGCTGAACTTCTGCGAGTTAACGGGCTTGATGAAGACCCGGTCCAGCCGCTCGAACGGAACGGCCTCGACATCGTCCAGCGAGGACAGGCGATAGGTGCGCGGGTGCGGCACGCGGATCGCGGCCAGGTAACCGGCGAACACGGACTTGTCCTGCAGCAGCTCCTGCGTGGCGCGGGTCGAGGTGGACACGAGGAATCGGGAACCGAGGTCGGTCGATGGCAGGTCGGCCAGCCACATGGCGGCATCGTCGGCACCGGGAATGATCACGGCGCGCTCGAGCGGCATCGCCCGCAGCGCGTCGAGCGCCTGCGGTCCGGGCCGCCCATCCCACGGCATGCCCGGCGTCGGCCGGTACCAGCGCGAATGGACCACCAGGTCGTCGGGCGGGCACGCCACATACGCCGGAATTCCTGCGAGCGCGAGGCTTCGCAGGATGCCCAGCGCGGTCGGGCCGCGCCCCATCACGATAGCCGGTACCCTGCCGGTTCCGACGTTGTCCATCGCCTGCCTCCGATGGGACGGCGACGATCGGCCGTCCTCGCGGCCAGTAGAGCCCATCGCCCACGCGCGTGCCATTCGGTCGAACGGTCTATGCGGTTCGCGCGCCATCGTCGACCGCTCTCGCGCATGGACCGAGGACGTGGACCCCGGCGTGCGCCGGGGTGACGGGTTCATGCACGGACTCGCTGCCCCCCGGCGTCGCAGCGGGGTGACGGGTTCACGCAGGCGCTCACACCCCCTCGCGTCGCACCGGCGCACGCCGGTGCCCACGGCGAGGCGATCGGTCGTCGCGACACCGCACACGCACGAACGCGTGGAGCTCGACGCACCCTCGGGGACCGAGGACGTGGACCCCGGCGTGCGCCGGGGTGACGGGTTCATGCACGGACTCGCTGCCCCATGACGTCGCACCGGGGTGATGGGTTCACGCAGGCGCCCCCCCCCTCACGTCGCACCGGCGCACGCCGGTGCCCACGGCGAGGCGATCGGTCGTCGCGACACGGCACACACGCGAACGCGTGGAGCTCGACGCACCCTCGGGGACCGAGGACGTGGACCCCGGCGTGCGCCGGGGTGACGGGTTCATGCACGGACTCGCTGCCCCCTGACGTCGCACCGGGGTGACCGGTTCACGCATGCGTTCACACCCCCTCACGTCGCACCGGCGCACGCCGGTGCCCACGGCGAAGCGGTCGGTCGTCGCGACACCGCACACGCACGAACACGTGCCATTGGGCCGCGGAAGGCATCGCATTTATGCAATAGAACCGGGTCGACAAGCGCTAAGTTGGCGGCATTCCCTGGAGATGCCCATGTTCGTCATCCGTCACGCCGCCGACCGCGGCCATGCCAACCATGGCTGGCTCGATTCCCATCACAGCTTCTCGTTCGCCGATTACCGCGACGAGGATCACGTCCATTTCGGCCCGCTGCGTGTCATCAACGAGGACCGCGTGGCGCCTGGCGCGGGCTTCGGCACGCATTCGCACCGCGACATGGAAATCATCAGCTACGTGCTCGAGGGCGAGCTGGCCCATACCGACTCGATGGGCAACAAGGTCGTGATCCGGCCCGGCGAGGTGCAGATCATGTCCGCGGGAACCGGCGTGACGCACTCCGAGGAGAATCACGCGAGCACCGTGACCCACTTCCTGCAGATCTGGATCATCCCGAACCGGTTGCACCTGAAGCCGGGCTACCAGCAGACCTTCTTCCCGGACGCCGAGAAGCGCGGCAAGCTGCGCCTCGTCGCGAGCGAGCGCGGCGAGCACGGTTCGGTGACGGTCAACCAGGACGTGCGCCTGTACGCGGGGCTGTTCGGCCCCGACGAGTCGGCGCACCACACGATCGATTTCGAGCGTATCGTCTACGTGCACGTGGTCCGTGGCACGGTGCACGTGAACGGCCATCCGCTCATCGCGGGCGACGCGGCGAAGATCACCGGCGAGAACCGAGTCGAATTGCGCGACGGCGTCGACGGCGAGGTGCTTCTCTTCGACATGGCGCCGCTGGACTGACCGTACGGCGACATGCCTCAGGGTGCGGCGGCCGAGACACGCCAGACCGTGTTGCCGACGTCGTCGGCGACCAGGAGCGCGCCGTCCTTGTCCAGCACCACGCCGACCGGCGCACCGTAGAGTTCGGACTCATCGCTCGAATGGAAGCCGGTCACCACCGTTTGCGGCTTCCCTGCGGGCTTGCCGTCACGGAACGGGACGAACACGACTTCGTATCCGCTCAGCGGCGAGCGGTTCCAGCTGCCGTGCTCGCTGACGAAAGCCCCTTCCTGAAACTGCGCCGGCAGCGCGTTCTGCCGGGTCAGGAGGAAGCCGAGCGCCGCCACGTGCGACCCCAGCGCGTAATCGGGCCGTATGGCCTTCCGCACGAGATCCGGCCGCTGCGGTGTCACGCGGGTATCGACGTGCTGCCCGTAGTAACTGTAAGGCCAGCCGTAGAAACCGCCTTCAATGACCGAGGTCATGTAATCGGGCACGAGGTCGCCGCCGATCTCGTCCCGTTCGTTGGCGATGGCCCAGAGGGTGTTCGTCGACGGATTCCATTGCAGGCCCGTCGGATTGCGGATGCCCGAGGCGTAGATGCGACTGCCACCCGTCGCGACGTCCACCTCCAGCACCGCCGCGCGGCGGTACTCCACCTCCAGGCCGTTCTCCGTGACGTTGCTGTTCGAGCCGACGCCCACGTAGAGCTTCGTACCGTCGGGGTTCGCTTCGAGCGCCTTCGTCCAGTGATGGTTGATCGTCGAAGGAAGATCGGCGAACTCGACGCCGGGCGCCGTGATGCGCGTCTGGCCTTTCTCGTACGGGAACCTGACGATCGCATCGGTATTCGCGACGTAGAGCGAATCGCCGATGAGCTGCACGCCGAACGGCGAGTGCAGGTTCTCGAGAAAGACATGCTTCTCCCATTCGCCACTCCCCTTCCTGCGCAGGAGCGTGATGCGGTCCCCGCCCTTGGCGGCCTTGCCCGACTCGCTCTTGACCAGGCCCGCCAGCAACTGCTTCGGCGTGGTGACGGCTTCCTCGCCCGGACTGTTGGCCTCGACGACGAGGACGTCGCCGTTGGGCAAGGTCAGGAGCTGGCGCGGATGCTTCAGGCCATCGGCGATCTTCTCGATCGAGAGGCCCGCCGCCACCGAGGGCGCCGCGCCCTGCTTCCATCCCACGAAATCCGGTACCTGGATGGGCGGCAAGAGAAAGAGCTTCGCCTGCGGCAGCGACGGTTCCGCGCCGGACTGCTGCACCGGCTCCAGCGACGCCTTGTCGCCGCAGGCGCTCAGGAACACGGCGCAGGTCACGGTGAGCATCGTGGACTTACGCATGCGCGGTCTCCCGCTGGGTACCGCCACGCGTGGCGATGACGACGTGACCGGCGGCGATCGGCAGCACGGTCAGCACCGACAGCCACACGCCGGCCGGGACGATCGCGTAGGCGTCGCGCGTATGGACGAGGGCGTTGAACACCGCGACCACGATCGCCGCGAGGTTCAGCCAGAAATCGAGCCGATCCGCAGGGGTGCTGATCCGGCGCGACGTGATCCACACCTGCGTCAGGTTGACGAGCCGCGGAACCACGGCGAAGACGAGCCCGAGCGACACCAGCCAGGCGGCTCCCCTCGCCCAGAGGATGGTGCCGGTCGCGGCATAGGTGGCATCGAAGATGAGCGCGCCGACGAAGAAGCCGAAGGGAATCGGATTCAGCACGCCGTAGACGGCGTTTGCCACCACCGACCGTCGTGGCGAAGCGGGATGCACCATGGGCAGCGTCTCCGGCGAGGGAAAAACCAGCCCGTTGTGTAGCCCGGCGCTCGTGCAGACGATGTGTGGGCCCCACCCGCCGAAACATCACGTCGTAGGAGCGCGCCCTGCGCGCGACAGCTTTTCGCGAGGAGCCACAGGACTGTGGCTCCCATGTCGCGCGACGGACTCGCTACCGCATCGCGGCAACCGCCATCGTCAACGCCTCGGCGACAGCGCGGGATCGGTGCGCGACGGACGTCCGGTTTCGCGGTGACCGGCGAGACGACGCACGTAGCGCGGATCGTGGTCGCTGGTGACCGTGAAGTCGTACCAGTGATCGCTGGAAAGGATTTCCCAGAGACTCTCCACGCGGCCACCGGGGAGCAGGATGTGGCGGCGCGGCGGCTGATGCGTGTACGCGTCGCCAGGCGTGACCGTCACGACGCAGAGGCGGCTCCCCTCGTTGACGATCGAGAGACGGAACAGCCCGTCGAGCTCGCCCTGAGCGATGCGCACTTCGGGCTGCGCGCGACGCCCGGGTTCGCCGTCCGCCGGCTGCGTGCCGGCGAAACGGCGAAGGAAACCGTTGGGCCCGGTCACCGACAGATCGTACGTGCCCCCGCTGTAGAGGCTGGTCCACGTATCGTGGAGCGACTTGCCGCGCTCGACGGTGTACGTCCAGGGACCGTCGGTGCGCGCGGGCGAGAAGACGTGGAAGAACGCGCCGGCCTGGCCGTCGTTGATGAACTCGAGACGGTAGCGCCCGCCTTCCACATCGAGACGCCCCTGCACATCCAGCACGTAAGGCAACGCGCGGGCCGGCCGCTGACCGGCTTCCTGCTCGGGCATGCGCTGATCCACCGGCGGTGCCGGGCGCACGCTCGGATGCGACTTGCCGTCGGGCTCGTAGCCCGTCGTCGCGGGAAGGCGCGGCGCGCCGTCGTCGTGGCGCGAAAAGTCGAAGGCACGCGTGAGGTCGCCGCAGACGGCGCGGCGCCAGGCGGAGATGTTCGGCTCGCGCACACCGAAGCGCTTCTCCAGGAAACGCAGGATCGACGTGTGGTCGTAGGTTTCCGAGCAGACCCAGCCACCCTTGCTCCACGGCGAGACGACCAGCATCGGCACGCGCACGCCGAGGCCGTACGCGCCGGCCACGAAGCCGTGGCCGCCGGGATACAGCTCGCCCGTGGTGTCCACGGTCGAGAGCCCCTGCTCCGCCGACGACGGCGGGTAAGGCGGCACCACGTGATCGAAGAAGCCGTCGTTCTCGTCGTAGGTGATGAACAGCGCGGTCTTGCTCCACACCTCGGGATTCGAGGTCAGCGCGTCGAGCACGCCGTCGACGTACCAGGCGCCGTAGTTCGCCGGCCAGCTGGGATGCTCCGTGAACGCCTCGGGTGCCGCGATCCACGAGACCTGCGGAAGCCGGTCGGCGAGCACGTCCTCGCGGAGGATCGCGAAGGGCGACTCGCCGGCGGCGATGTTCGTGCCGGTGCGCGCCTTGTCGTAAAGCGGATCGCCGGGCTGCGCGTTCCGGTAATTGTCGAAGTACAGCAGCGAGTTGTCGCCGTAGTTGCCGATGTACGGATCGGACGTCCAGCCCCAGCTGCCGTCGGCGTCCAGGCCCGTGCCGATGTCCTGGTAGATCTTCCACGACACGCCCGCCTGCTCGAGGCGCTCCGGATAGGTGGTCCAGGCGTAACCCTTCTCGGCGTTGTCCAGCACGGGACCGGCCCCCGTCCCGTCGTTGCCCGTGTAGCCGCTCCACAGGTAATAGCGGTTCGGGTCCGTCGACGAGAGCATGCTGCAGTGGTAGGCGTCGCAGATGGTGAACGCGTCGGCCAGCGCGTAGTGGAACGGGATGTCCTCGCGCGTCAGGTAGGCCATCGTGGTGGTGCCCTTGGCCTGGACCCAGCCGTCGTAGCGGCCTCCGTTCGCCGCCGCCTGCGTGTCGTTCCAGCCGTGCGGGAGATCCTCGATGAACGTGAGGCCGAGGTCGTCGCCGACGGGCCGGAACGGCAGAAGGTAGTCGTCCTTCGACGCGGCGTGCGGCTGATGCCAGACCGAACGACCGCTCGACAGGACGAAGGGGCGCGGATCGCCGAAGCCGCGGACGCCGCGGAGGCTGCCGAAGTAGTGGTCGAACGAGCGGTTCTCCTGCATCAGGATCACCACGTGCTCGACGTCGGCGAGCGTGCCGGTGCGGCGCGACGCGGGGATCGCCAGCGCCTTCGCGATCGAGGGCGGCAGCACGCCGGCGGTGAACGCGGCGCCGGCGGCGCCCATGGAAAGCTTGAGGAAGTGCCGCCGATCCTGAGAGGTCATGAGGTTCCCTGATGAGAGTGGAATGGCCCTGTGCCGTGGAGTGTCCCGGCGAAATGTGACAGGCCCATGCCCGCGCCCCGGCCATCCGCCACCGGATGTTGATTCTGCGAAAGTCGTCTCAATCTCGATGCGGATGAGCGCACCGTCGCGCTCCCTTCGAGGACTTCTCATGAAACGCATCGGTTTCCTCTCGTTCGGTCACTGGACGGATGCGTCGCACTCGGCGACCCGGTCCGCCAGCGACGTGCTGCTGCAGTCGATCGACCTCGCGGTCGCGGCCGAGGAGATCGGTGCGGACGGCGCCTATTTCCGCGTGCATCACTTCGCCCGCCAGCTCGCCTCGCCCTTCCCGCTCCTCGCGGCGATCGGAGCGAAAACCCGGCGCATCGAGATCGGCACGGGCGTGATCGACATGCGCTATGAGAATCCGCACTACATGCTGGAAACGGCCGGCGCCGCCGATCTGATCAGTGGCGGGCGCCTGCAGCTGGGCATCAGCCGCGGCTCGCCCGAGCAGGTGATCGACGGGTGGCGCCACTTCGGCTATGCGCCCGCCGAAGGCGAGACCGACGCGGACATGGGACGCCGCCATGCCGAGGTCTTCCTCGGCCTGCTCGACGGAAAGGGCTTCGCACGACCGAACCCGCAGCCGATGTTTCCCAATCCGCCCGGCCTGCTGCGGCTGGAGCCGCATGCGCCGGGCCTGCGCGAACGCATCTGGTGGGGGTCGGCCTCGAACGCCACGGCGGTCTGGGCGGCGAAGATGGGCATGAACCTGCAGAGCTCGACGCTGAAGGCCAACGAGACGAACGAGCCGCTGCACGTGCAGCAGGCGAAGCAGATGCGGGCGTATCGCGACGCGTGGGCGGAGGCGGGTCACGGCCGCGAGCCGCGCGTTTCCGTGCTGCGCTCGATCTTTCCCATCATGAACGACACCGACCGCGCCTACTTCGGGCGCTCGAAGAGCAGCGACCAGATCGGCTTCATCGACAACATGGAAGCGGTGTTCGGCCGCACCTACGCGGCGGAACCGGATGTGCTGGTCAAGGAGCTGGCCGAGGACCGTGCGATCGCCGAGGCGGACACCCTGCTCCTGGCCGTGCCGAACCAGCTGGGCGTCGACTACAACGTGCACGTGATCGAGTCGATCCTGCAGCACGTGGCACCCGGGCTCGGCTGGCGCTGACCGGGCGCGGCGCGGGAATCGGCAAGAAACCCATATCCGCGCAATCCATGGGCGGACCGGCGAGCTAGACTCGCGGTCTGCCGATGGAGTGCGGACCATGCCAACGCTCGTTTCCGTGAATGTCGGTCTACCGCGGGACGTCTCCTGGAACGGGGAGGTCGTGCACACGGGCGTATGGAAATCCCCGGTCGCCGGACGCGTCATGGTGCGCCGGCTCAACATCGACGGCGACGGGCAAGGCGACCTCGGTGGCCACGGCGGCGAGCAGCGCGCGGTCCTCGTCTATCAGCTCGATGCCTATCGCCATTGGGAGGCGTTCCTCGAACGTCCGCCCATGGAGTACGGCTCGTTCGGCGAGAACTTCACGGTCGATGGCCTCCCGGACGACGAGGTGTGCGTCGGCGACCGGTTCCGCATCGGCGAGGCGTTGCTCGAGGTCACGCAGCCGCGCGTCACCTGCTATCGCGTCGGCATCCGCATGCGGGAGCCGCGCATGCCGTCGTTGCTGGTCGCGCACCGGCGGCCCGGGTTCTATTGCCGTGTGATCGAGGAAGGCACCGTCGCGGCGGGTGACGCCATCACGAAGGAGTCCGCGGGCGGCGGCATGACCGTCGCCGATGTCGACGCCCTGCTCTACCTGCCCGATGCCGACCGCGACGCGATACGGCGCGCCGCCGCCATGCCCGCGCTGAGTCCGGGATGGCGCAGGTCGTTCGAGGCGATGCTCGCGACACGGGAGGACACCCGGGGCAACGCGGGTCTCACGAAGGTTCCCGGGGAGCGGCCCGCCTGGACCGGGTTCCGCGAGGTGCGCGTCCGCGACACGCGGCAGGAAAGCCCGTCGGTCAGGTCGTTCGTCTTCGAGGCGGTGGATGGCGAGCCGTTGCCACCCGCGCGCGGCGGCCAGTTCGTCGTGCTCCGGATCGACCGTCCGGTGCCGCTCCCGCCGCTGATCCGGAGTTACTCGCTGTCCGACGGATCGAGCCCGGGCGTGTACCGCATCTCGGTCAAGCGCGGCGGCGGCGACGGCAGCCGATTCCTGCATGCGTCCGTGGACGTCGGGCATGTGCTCGCGATAAGCGCGCCGCGCGGGGATTTCGTGCTCGGGGACGATGTCTCGCCGGTCGTCTTCTGGAGCGCCGGCATCGGGATCACGCCGCTGCTGGGCATGCTGCACGACCTCGTGCTGCGCACCGGCGCGCGTCCGCGTGACGTCTTCTGGGTCCATGGCACCCGGAGCGGCGAGGAGAACCTCTTCGTCGCCGAGATCGCCGGCCTGCTGTCGCGCACGGGAACCGCACGGCGGTTGCTCGCCTTCAGTCGCCCCGGTCCGGACGATCGCGCCGGGCGCGACTACGACGTCGACGGGCACCTCGACGTGGCGGCGCTGCGCCGCGCCGGCATCCCGCTGGATGCGTCGTTCTACCTGTGCGGCCCGGCGGCTTTCATGAGCGCGGCGCGCGATCAGTTGCAGGCGGCCGGCGTGCCCGCGTCGCGTATCGCGTCGGAACTGTTCGGAGGCGTCGAGGCGCTTCGCCCCGGCATCGCGGCCCGTCACGACGTCGCGCCGCATCCTCCCGCGGACGAATCGGCCACCGGCGTTTCGGTGTCCTTCGTGCGCAGCGGCCTCACCGTGCGCTGGAACGAGCGCTATCCCAACCTGCTCGCCCTGGCCGAGGCCTGCGACGTGCCGGTGCGCTGGTCGTGCCGCTCCGGCGTCTGTCACAACTGCGAAACGGCGCTCGTCGGCGGCGGCGTGGACTACGCGCCGGAGCCATTGCAACCCGCCGCCGAGGGCAACGTCCTGATCTGCTGCTCGCGCCCCCGGGGCGACGTGCAGCTGGATCTGTGACGCGTCCTCAGCCCGGAATGTCGAGCCACTGCCGGCTCGACGCCGACGCGACGACGCGATCCGTGATGCGCGCCGCGCGCAAGCCGTCCTCGAACGTGGGCAGTCCCTCGCGCGCCGTGCCTTCGATCGTCGCGTACGTATCCGCCACGAAGGCCTCGAAGCACTGCGCGTAACCCTGCGCGTGGCCGGCCGGCAGCGTGGCGAGACGCCGTTGCTCGGCGGCGCCGGCGTTCGGATCGCGCAGGAACGTCTCCGAGTGGTCGGCGTAACCGAACCAGAGGCGCTCGCTGTCTTCCTGGTCGAAAGCGACACCGGCCCGCGCGCCGTCGATCTCGAACCACAGGCGGTTCTTGCGGCCCGGCGACACCTGGCTCACCGTCACGCTACCGAGCACGCCGCGCGCCGTGCGGAACATCGCGGCGGCGACGTCCTCGCTGCGCACCGCCTGCATCGATCCACCGCCCGACGCCCCGCCGAAGCTCTGGCGGGTCGCGGCGGCCCGTTCGGCGATCACGGTAGCGAAGCTCGCGCTGACTTCGGCGAAGCGCTCGCCGCTGACCCACTCCACGAGATCGCACCAGTGTGAGCCGATGTCGGCGAACACGCGGGACGGCCCGCCCTGCGCCGGGTCGACGCGCCAGTTGTTCGATCCGGCGTCCATCAGCCAGTCCTGCAGGTAGCTGCCATGCATCAGCCGCACCGGACCGAGCTCGCCGGCCTCGACGCGTGCCCGCGCCTCGCGGACGACGGGGTGATAGCGGTAGACGAACGGCACCGTGGCGACGAGGCCCGTGCGTCGCGCCGTCGCCGCGAGATCGGCCGCGTCGTCGAGCGACGTGGCCAGCGGCTTCTCGCAGATGACGTGCTTGCCGGCCTCGAGCGCCGCTTTCGCGTACGGCGCGTGCTGCGCGTTCGGCGTGCAGACGTGGACGACCTGCACGTCGCGATCGGTGATCACCGCCTCGATATCCGCGTAGGCCCTGACGCCCCACTGCGCGGCGACCTCGTTGGAGCGCTGCGGCGTGGAGGCGCAGACGCCCGCGACGTTCGCGCTGGCGAGCAGCGCGGCACGTCGGTGGACGGCGCCGATCATGCCGGCGCCGACGATGGCGATGTTCAGTCGTGACATCGAGCGTTCCTCAGACCGGTTCCGGCGCCGCGCTGCGAACGTCGCGTTCCTTGAACAGGGCGAGGAACACGAGCAGCACGACGAGCGCGATGGCGGCCGGCACCAGCCAGATGCCCTTCCAGTCGTGCACGCCGCCGACGGTGAAGTGGTCGACGACCATGCCCGAGAGGTACGTGCCGATCAGCATGCCGACGCCGTACGTCGCCAGCGTGATGAAGCCCTGCGCGCCGCTGCGGAAGCGCGGGCCCGCCTTGGCGTCGGTGTAGATCTGCCCGGTGACGAAGAAGAAGTCGTAGCAGATGCCGTGGAGGATGATGCCGCCCACCAGCAGCGCGTAACCGGTATCGACGTTGCCGTATGCGAACAGGACATAGCGCGCGACCCAGGCGGCCATGCCGAGGGCCAGCATGGTCTTCACGCCGAGGCGCGCGAAGAAGAACGGCATCGCCAGCATCAGGATCACTTCCGACGCCTGGCCGAGCGACTGCAGGCCTGCGGCACCCTTGACGCCGAGGTCGTTGAGGAACGGGTTGGTGAAGTTGTAGTAGAACGAGAGCGGGATGCAGATGGCCACCGAGGCCAGGAAGAAGATCAGGTACGAGCGGCTCTTCAGCAGGCGGATGGAATCCAGGCCGAGGATTTCGCCCATCGACGTCTGCGTGTCGCGCTTCAGCGGCGGCGTGTCCGGCAGCGTGAACGCGTACAGGCCGAGCAGCAGCGACGCGGCGCCCGCCATGCGGAAGGTCAGTTCGAGGCGGTGCGCCTGTTCCCAGCCGAGCCAGGCGATGAGCAGCCCGGCCACGATCCAGCCGATGCTGCCGATCACGCGGACGCGCGGGAACTGCTTCTCCGGGTTTTCCATGTGCCGCATCGCGACGCTGTTGACCAGCGCCAGCGTCGGCATGAAGAGCAGCATGTAGAGCATAATCGCGGTGAGGAACACCGGGAAGCTGGGCGCCTGCGACGCCCACCAGAGCAACGCCGCGCCGGCGATGTGGAGCACGCCGAGGATGCGCTGCGCGGCGAAGAAGCGGTCGGCGATCAGGCCGACGAGGAACGGGGCGAGGATCGCGCCGATCGACTGGCTGAGGAACGCCAGCGCCACCTGCGAGCCATCCGCGTGGAGCGGCCCCTGCCCGAGATACGTGCCAAGGGTCACGAACCACGCGCCCCAGATGAAGAACTCGAGGAACATCATGGAGCCGAGGCGGAACATCATCGGTCGCATAGAAACTCCGGCGTATTGAGGGTCAGAGGCCGAGCAGACGCTTGAGCGTCGCCGGCGAGGTGGATGCATCGGCGAAATCGTCGAAGGCACGTTCCGTGACGCGGATGATGTGGTCGCGGATGAACGGCGCGCCTTCCCGTGCGCCGTCCTCCGGGTGCTTCAGGCAGCACTCCCACTCGAGCACCGCCCAGCCCGGAAAGTCGTACTGCGCGAACTTCGAGAAGATCGCGCGGAAATCGATCTGCCCGTCGCCCAGCGAGCGGAAGCGGCCCGCACGGTCGATCCAGGCCTGGTAGCCGCCATAGACGCCACTCGACGCGCTCGGCCGGAACTCGGCGTCCTTCACGTGGAAGATGCCGATGCGGTCGTGGTAGCGGTCGATGAAGCCCAGGTAGTCCATCTGCTGCAGCAGCATGTGGCTGGGGTCGTAGAGGATCTTGGCGCGCGGGTGCTGGTCGACGGCGTCGAGGAAACGCTCGAAGGTCACGCCGTCGTGCAGGTCCTCGCCCGGATGGAGCTCGAAGCAGACGTCCACGCCCTCCGCGTCGAACACGTCGAGGATCGGCCGCCAGCGCTTCGCGAGTTCGCCGAAGGCCTCCTCGACCAGGCCGGGCGGACGCTGCGGCCACGGATACATGTAAGGCCAGGCGAGCGCGCCCGAGAACGTGGCATGGGCGTCGAGCCCCAGCCGCGCGCTGGCCTTCGCGGCGAGCTTCAGCTGGTCCACGGCCCACGCCTGACGGGCGGCCGCGTCGCCACGCACCGACTCCGGCGCGAAACCGTCGAACAGCAAGTCGTACGCCGGATGCACGGCGACGAGCTGGCCCTGCAGATGCGTCGAGAGTTCGGTGACGCGCAGGCCATGGCCCGCGAGCATGCCGGCGATGTCGTCGCAGTACGCCTGGCTCTCCGCCGCTTTCGCCAGATCGAAGATATGCGGCGTGGAGGTCGGAATCTGCAGTCCCTCGTAACCGAGATCGGCCGCCCAGGCGGCCAGCGTATCCAGTCGGTTGAACGGCGCTTCGTCCCCGATGAACTGGGCGAGGAACAGCCCGGGTCCCTTCAGCGTCTTCATGTCGAACCCCGCGAAATGAAATCGATTTCATCGATACTATCAGCGGGTTTTCACACGGGCATGCTGCATCGCGACATCGCTGGAACGCTGCTGCCCCGTGAGCGACACTGACAGGGCACGAGCCGGATCACACCTTTAGTCGGGAGTTCGAACCATGTCAGCGGTAGCCACCGACAACCCGCTCGTCGAAGCCGTCGCCCTCCTCGGCGCCGCGGTGCTCCTGGTCCCCCTCTTCCGCCGGCTCGGCCTCGGCTCGGTGCTCGGTTACCTCGTGGCCGGCATGCTGGTTGGGCCTTATGGCCTCGGCTGGTTCACCGACCCCGAATCGATCCTCCATCTCGCCGAGCTCGGCGTGGTCATGTTCCTTTTCGTCATCGGGCTCGAGATGCAGCCTTCGCGGCTCTGGTGCCTGCGCCGCTACATCCTCGGCCTGGGCCTCCTGCAGACGGCCGCTTCCGCGGCGGCGCTGACGGCACTCGGCTGGCTCTCGGGCCTGCCCGTGCGCGTCGCGTTCATCGGCGCGCTGGGCTTCACGCTCACCTCCACCGCCATCGTGATGCAGCTGATGGGCGAGCGTCGCGACCTGTCGCCGACGGCGGGACAGAAGATCGTGTCCGTCCTGCTGCTCGAAGACCTTCTCCTCGTTCCGCTGCTGGCGCTCGTCGCCTGGATGGCGCCCGTGCACGCCGCGTCGGCATCGGGCCCGTGGTTCGCCGTGCTCAAGGGCGTGGCGGCGTTCGTGACGCTGCTCGTCGCCGGACGCTGGCTGCTCAACCCGCTGTTCCGCGTCCTGGCGAAGTCGAAGGTCCGCGAACTGCTGTCGGCCGGGGCGCTTCTCGTCGTGCTCGGGGCCGCGCTGCTCATGCAGGTGGGCGGACTCTCGATGGCGATGGGCGCCTTCATCGCCGGCGTGCTGCTCTCCGAGTCCAGTTTCCGCCACCAGCTGGAAGCCGACGTCGAACCCTTCCGCGGTCTGCTGCTCGGCCTGTTCTTCCTCGGCGTGGGCATGATGCTCGATCTCGCGACCGTCCGCGCCCACTGGGAGTACATCGTCTTCGGCGTGGTGGCGATGATGGCGCTCAAGGGCGCGTGCATCTACGTCATCGCGCGGGTGACGCGCAGCGATCACGGGGAAGCGCTGCAGCGCGCCTCCCTGATGGCGCTCGGTGGCGAGTTCGCCTTCGTGCTCTTCGCCGCAGCGACGGAAGGCGAGGTCCTCACCGCGTCGCAGAACGCCATCTTCACCGCCGCGGTAGTCCTTTCCATGGTGCTCTCCCCGCTGGTGGATGTGGTGATGCGCAGGCTTCCGGCGAGGCGCGCGGCATCCGTGCCCGAACACGCGGAGGACGCGGTGCCCGAAGGGCTCAACGGCAGCGTCCTGATGATCGGCTTCGGCCGCTTCGGCCAGGTGGTCAGCCAGCCCTTGCTGGCGCGCGATGTCGACGTCACCGTGATCGACACGGACATCGAGATGATCCAGGCGGCGTCGCGCTTCGGGTTCCGGATCTATTACGGCGACGGTACCCGGCTCGACGTGCTCGAAGCGGCCGGCGCCGGACGGGCGCAGGTCATCGCGGTATGCGTCGATCGTCGCGAGACGGTCAACCGCATCCTCGACGTGGCGATGCGCGAATACCCCGACGCGACCTGGCTCGTGCGGACCTACGACCGCGAACACTCGCGCGAGGTCGTGTCCAGGGGTGTCGAGAACCATGTGCGCGAGACCTTCGAATCGGCGCTGCACTTCGGCACGCTCGCGCTGCGCCGCATCGGTGTCTCGTCGCGCGAGGCGCGCCGCATCACCGACGTGGTGCGGGCCCGCGACGCGACCCGCTTCGAGCAGGAGATCGCCGGCGTGGACTGGGCCACCGCGGGCACCAGCAGCTTCACCCGCCGCTCGGAGCCCGTACCGCTGACGCCGCCCAGGCACCCCAGCCAGGCCCTCAACCAGCAGGCCGAGGTGGCGACGCGGGCGAAGCCGTGACGGGTTGGCGCGTCCCCTGCCCCGGCGGCCTGTGCGGCGCACCCGGCGTAACGCCTGCAAGCAAAAACGGCCACGTCCACCGTCTACACATTTCGATGGTTGCCGTCCCCGGGCGACGTTGTTAGCTTGCAAGGAGGTGCCACCGTGCGGCGCCTCCGGCGAGGATCATGGCAAGAGCGACATCCCACCCTTCGGCGCGACTGATCCGGATCGTGGGTGGCCTGCTGGCATTGATCTTCGGCGCGGGCCTGGTCTATGTCGTCGCCAGCGACCGGGCGCGTCGCCTCGAGGCCGCGCACGCCCAGAGCCAGTCGATGGCGAACGGTGGGCAGCGCCTGCTCACGGCGCAGTTCCTCAACCTCCAGCGGGCGATGCAAGGCATCGCGTCGGACAGCAATCAGCTGCTCGCGTCGGTCCCGGACAGGGCGCCGGCCCTGATCGCGCAGAACATGGAGGGTGTCTCGCAACGGCACGGCGAACTGGTCGACCTGATGCTCGTGGACGGACGGGGCGTGGCCATCACGTCGGGCTCGGGCGACGCGACGTTCCCCGAATGGACCCGGGAGGACGATTCCGCGACCGCGCTGCTCCGCCTCGGGCCCATCAGGACGCTCCATGGCGAATGGGTCCTCCCGATCGCGGTGCCCGCCGGCGACGACCGCTGGGTGCTCGCGCACCTGCGGCAGCGGCAGCTGCAGGAAGTCGTCGACCACCTGCGCTTCGGGCATGGCGGCGTGGCCGCGATCACCGACCGCTTCGGCAAGATCCTCGCGCGGACCGGCGACGACCGTGCCGTCATCGGCCAATCCGTCGACCACCTATTCGAACCGGGCGCGAAGGACGCCGAACCCCACACCAGCCGGATCGATGGAACGGACCGCCTGATCGCGGTGAGCCAGCCCGATACCTTCGCGCTGTGGGTGGGTGTCGGCCTGCCCGTGTCGGAAGTGCTCGGCCCGTGGTACCGCTTCGCGGCGTTCTGCCTGCTCATCTACATCGTCTACTGGGCGGGCTTCGCGTACCTTTACCGCCACCTCGCAGTCGCCGCGCGCGAGCAACGGGCCCACGTCGCCGAACTGACGGAGGCCACCGTCCGCCTTGCCGACGCCGAGCGGCGATTCCGCCTCACCTTCGACAAGAACCCGTTCCCCTTCTGGGTTTACGACACGGACACCCTGGCCTTCCTTGAGGTGAACGAGGCCGCGATACGCCACTACGGATACTCGCGGGACGAGTTCAGGTCGATGCGCATCACCGACATCCGCTCGGCGCACGACGCCGCGAGCCTCAAGGAAGTGGTCGCCTCGCTGCGCCTGGGGAAGGACGGCGATCCGGATCGCGTCTGGATCCATCGGCGCAAGGACGGCAGCACGCTCGACGTGGTGGTGCACGCCGCGGACATCGACATGCCCGGCTACAACGCCCGCCTGGTGCTCGCGCAGGACGTCACCGAGCGCATCCGAGGCGAACGCGCCCTCACCTACCGCGCGACCCACGACGTCGTCACCGGGCTGCCCAACACCGAGGCCTTCGTCGATTACCTCGACCGCGGTCTCGGCAAGGAAGCCTGGTACGAGGTGGTCTACGTGCACCTGCGTGGCATGGACCGCGTCAGCGACACGTTCGGTCTCGACACCGGCCGCAGCGTCCTGCGCGCGGTCGCGTCCCGCCTGAGCGCCGTCGCCCCGGTCCACGGCATGGTCGCGCACCGTCCCGGCGAGCGTTTCCTCTTCGCCATCACCGACCCGACGCGACGCGACGCGGCGATCGCGGACATCCTCGCCGCCGTCGCCGAGCCCGTCGCCCTGAACGATGCGCTGCACACTCTCGAGCCCCAGATAGGCGTGGCGAACCACCCTGCCGATGGCCACGATGCCCGGCAGGTGATCGCGAACGCGGCGCTCGCCGCGCATGCGCGCACCGACGACGACCACGAGATGCGACGCTTCGTCCCGGCGATGGCCGAGCGATCGGTGGCACGCCTCACGCTGGCGTCGCGCATGCGCCAGGCGATCGACGGCGGCGAGCTGCGCATGCATTTCCAGCCCGTCGTCGACACGACGAGCGGCGCCATCCGCAAGCTCGAGGCATTGGTTCGCTGGCCCCAGGCCGACGGCTCGTACCTCCCACCCGACGTATTCATTCCGCTGTGCGAGGAAACCGGCCTCATCGTGCCCCTGGGCAAGTGGGCGTTCGACGCCGCGGCCCGGGCTCATGCGGCGCTGGCCGACGCCGGCGCAGGCGGCCTCGCCATCGCGGTGAACGTTTCCGCGATCCAGTTCCAGCGCACCGACATCGCGGCCGATATCCGCGCCGTGTCCCTCCACCATGCGTTGCCCTCGGGCGCCCTGGAAGTCGAACTGACCGAAAGCAGCCTGATGGAGCCCATGCATGCGCTGACGGCGCTGCGGGCACTGCGCGATCAGGGAACCCGCGTGTCGCTCGACGATTTCGGCACGGGATTCTCGAGCCTGTCATACCTGCGCGATCTGCCCATCGACGCGCTGAAGATCGACCGGTCGTTCGTCGCCGACGTCGATTCCAGCGCCCGCGCCGCGTCGATATGCCGTTCGATCATCGCCCTCGCGCATACGCTCGGCATGACGGTCGTCGCCGAGGGCGTGGAGCGTGCGTCGCAGCAGGCGTGGCTGAAGGACAACGGCTGCGACCAGGTCCAGGGCTTCCACACCGGACAACCGGTGCCGCTGGATGTCCTGTTGAAGACCCTTGTCCCCGCGAAGGCGCTGTAGGAGCGGCCCTGGCCGCGATGGAGCGCCGCGGCACCTTGCGTCGCCGCATTTTCACGGCCCAGCCGAGGCAGGACGCCACGCACCACAAGTCGCACTGCACAAAGAATGAACGAGCCATTAGCACTTCGTGCCCAAATGACGGCTGAAATCTAACGCATTCTTAACGGCGCGGCGTTAATAGCGCCATCGACATGCTGGTTAGTTGACGCGAGTCGCAAAACCGACATTCCTCGCTAGGAGGGTCCGCGTCGCACCTCTATGCTCAGACCTTCATCGCACCTCCACATCCCCACGGAACGGAAGGCGCGGTGACGGCGAAGGACATCGTGGTTTCCACGAAGGCGTCGGCACGGGCACGAGTCATCAGCCTGTGCCGGAACGGCGTCCGCCCCATGACATGCATCGACGCACCGGTGGTGCGTCAAGCGTGCGCCTCGTTGCGCGACGCACGGATACGGCTGCGCGGACCTCATGAAACAAGGGATTTCGAGCATGAAGAAGGCTTCCCCACCCATTCAGGCTCGCCCCGATATAAACGTCTAGACGTCCATTCATTCATTGGAAACACGCTGCCGCATGACGACGAAGATCGATCCCGCTCATGACGACGACACCATCGACCTCAATGCGTTGTTCGGCACGTTGCTGGATCACAAGTGGCTGATCGTCGCCATCACCGCCGCCTTCTTCGTGGCCGGCGTGCTGTACACGGTATTCGCCACGCCGATCTATCAGGCCACCGCGGTGGTGCAGGTCGAGCAGAAGACGCCGAGCCTTCCGGGCCTGAGCGACCTCACGCAGTCGCTCGGCACCACGGGCTCGCAGGCGACGACGGAAATCGCCCTGCTGACCTCGCGCCTGGTGATCGGCCAGGCCGTCGAGAAGCTGCATCTCGACATCACGGCGCAGCCCCATCGCTTCCCCCTGATCGGCGACTACCTCTCGCGTGGCCGTAAGCCGGGCCAGCTGGCGCCGCCGCGCTTCGGACTGAACCGCTATGGCTGGGGTGGCGAAATCCTCGACATCTACAAGCTCGATCTTCCCGACTCCCTGACCGGTCGCAAGCTGGAGCTGCGCGCCGAGGAGGGCAAGCGCTACGCGCTCTACGACGACGACGGCAAGCGCATCCTCGAGGGCGCGGTCGGCGAATTGGTGCGCACGGGCGGCGTCACCATGCAGGTGAGGCAGCTGGTGGCCAACCCGGGCACGCGCTTCGACATCGTCGAGCAGCCGACGCTTTCGACGATCGGCCGCCTGCAGGGCGATGTCATCGCGCAGGAGCAAGGCAACGATTCCGGCATCATCGGGCTCACGTACAACAACGCCGATCCCGATCTAGCCCAGCAGGTGCTGACGCAGATTTCCACCGCGTACGTGCGCCAGAACGTGGAGCGCAACTCGGCGGAGGCCGCCAGCCAGCTGCAGTTCGTCAAGGAGCAGCTGCCGAAGGTGCGTCAGGAGCTCGATCGTGCGCAGGCGGCGATGAACGCGTTCCAGACGCGCTCGCACGCGGTCGACCTGAGCATGCAGACCAAGGGCCTGCTCGACCAGATCGTGGCGGTGGAGAACAACATCCAGCAGCTGCACCTGCAGGAGGCCGACATCGATCGGCGCTTCACGCACGATCACCCGGCGTACAAGGCGCTGCAGCAGCAGATGGGCCAGCTGCAGTCGCAGAAGGAGCAGATGCAGAAGCAGATCGGCGACCTGCCCGACACGCAGCAGCAGTTGCTCAAGCTCAACCGCGACGTCCAGGTCAGCTCCACGACCTACACCAGCCTGCTCAACCAGGCCCAGCAGCTGGACATCGCGCGGGCGGGAACCGTCGGCAACGTCCGCATCGTGGATTCGGCCGCGGTGGACCGCAACCAGCCCGTGCAGCCGCGCAAGGCACTGGTCGTGCTGGTCGCGACCTTCCTCGGCGGATTCCTCGCGCTGGCCTTCGTGTTCCTGAAGCAGATCCTCAACCGTGGCGTGGAAGACCCGGCGGTGATCGAGGACCTCGGCCTGCCGGTGTACGCGTCCGTGCCCCTCAGTGCCGGTCAGAGCGCCCGGTCCATCCGTTCGAAGCGCGGCCACGGCGCACGCGGTCAGCTGCTCGCCGTCGGCGACCCCGCCGACCTCGCCGTCGAAGCGATCCGCAGCCTGCGCACCAGCCTGCACTTCGCCCGTCTCGAGGCGAAGAACAACATCCTCATGATCACGGGCTCGAGCCCGTTCGCCGGCAAGACCTTCGTCTCGGCAAACCTCGCGGCCGTGATCGCCCAGGCCGGGCAGCGGGTGCTGCTCGTCGACGGCGACATGCGCCGGGGCACGCTGCATCAGCTGCTCGGCACCGACGCGGCGCATGGCATGTCGGACATCCTCGTCGGCGCCGCGACGATCGAGGACGTGCGCCGCCAGGGTCCCCTCCCGAACATCGACTTCATCAGCCGGGGGCGCGTGCCGCCGAATCCGTCCGAGCTGCTGATGCACGAGAACTTCACCCGCTTCATCGAGACCGTGGTGCCCGCGTACGACCTCGTCATCATCGACACGCCGCCGATCCTCGCGGTGACCGACGCGGCCGTGATCGGACACCACGCCGGTACCAGCCTGCTGGTCGCACGCTTCGGACTGAACAAGGCGCGCGAGCTGGCGCTGGCGAAACAGCGGTTCGAGCAGAACGGCGTGATGCTCAAGGGCGCCATCTTCAACGCCGTGGAACGGCGCACCTCCGGCTATTCGACCTACGCGTACTACAAGTACAAGGCCGACCCGGCCTGATCCGTCCCCGTCCAGGGGCAACGCACGAATCGAGCACTATGGCGCGCATCCTCATCATCGGTAACCACACCTGCGGCAACCGCGGCGACTGCGCGATCCTGCGCGGTCTCCTGCAATGCCTGGAAGACGCGCTGCCGCAAAGCGCCATCGACGTGACGAGCCGTTTTCCCGTCAGCTCCGCGTGGCTGCTCGGCCGCGAGCTCCAGCCCGATCCGCTCAACGCCTATTACCACGAGCAGGGCCGCAAGCGCTTCGGATCGCTGCGCGCGAGGCTCCTGCGCCGCATCGTGCCGCGCCTCCTGTTCGGGCACCTGCGCCGCGCCTGGTGGTCGCGCCTGATCCCCCTGCCCGCGCGCCACCGCAACTACATCGCCTCGCTCGCCGCGTACGACCTGGTGATCCAGGTCGGAGGCTCGTTCTTCGTGGACCTCTACGGGCCAACGCAGTACGACCAGTCCATCTGCGCGATGCTCGCGGGCCGACCGGTCTATATGATCGGCCACAGCGTCGGCCCGTTCGACCACGCGTTCTTCCGGCGGATGTCGCAGGACATCCTCGGGCGCGTGAACGCCCTCGCCCTGCGCGAGGAGGTCAGCGTCAATCACATGCGCAAGGCCGGGATTCCCGAGGACAGGATCCGCTGGGCCTCGGACACCGCGTGGCTGGTGAACCCGGGGGATCCCGTGCCGGTCGACGACGCCCGGCCCACCGTGGCGGTGACCTTCCGCGAGCTCGCCCCGTTCGACAAGCGCCTCGGTGTGACGCAGACGCAGTACGAGGAGGCGTTCGCCCGCCTGCTCGACGATGTCATCGACGCGGGCTACCGCGTGGCCGCCTACTCGACGTGCACGGCGATCGACGGCTATCCGAAGGACGACCGCATGATCGCGCTGAAGGTGCGTGCGCGCCTGCGCCGCCCGGAATCGTTCCACGTGGAAATGGACGAGCTCAACGACGTCGAACTCGGTCGGCGTCTCGGTGCCTGCGTGCTGACGATCGCCACGCGCCTGCACAGCGCGATCATCTCGATGAACTTCGGCACGCCCGCCGTGGCTCTGAACTACGAACACAAGTCGGAAGGCGTGATGAAGCGCCTGGGCGTCGACGAACTCGCCATGCCGGTGCCCGCCCTGCTCGATGGCTCGCTGCGCAGCAAGGTGCTCGCGCTGCTGGACGACGACGCCTTGCGGCCGCGCGTCGCCGCGGCGGTGGTCCGCGAGAAGGCCTTCGCACGCGAAGCCGTGCTGGCCACCCTGGCCATAGGAGCGTGAGCATGCGCGTCCTGTTCGTGCTGCCGGAGTTCCCGCGCTATTCGGAGACCTTCGTCATCGACCAGATCGTCGGCCTGCTGGATCGCGGCTTCGACGTGCGCATCCTCGCGGTGAGCCGGGGACAGACGCCCACGCCGGGCGACATCGTCTCCACGCGCGGCCTGATGGAACGCGCGACCTTCATCTTCCCGCGCGCGGCCAGCAGCTCCCGCGGCTGGCAGATCCTGTTGCAGCGACTACGCCAGGTGGTGCCGGGCCTCGGCCGCGCACGCGTGCGCCGCGCGCTGTCGATCCGCCGCTATGGCCACGCCGCGAAGACGCTCGTCCTGGCGGGTGCCGCGCGACGGCTGTCGACACCGATCCGCGCCGACGCAATCGTCGCGCACTTCGGTCCCACGGGCGTGGTGGCCGCCAACCTGCGTGCGCTGGGTCTGATCGAAGGGCCCCTTTTCACGGTGTTCCACGGCTACGACCTGTCCCAGCACGGCGTGCTCGCCCGCCATGCGGAGGATTATCGGCGCCTGTTCGCCAGCGGCGAACGCATGCTTCCGATCAGCGAACGCTGGGCCCGCAAGCTCGCGACGCTGGGATGCGACACCGCGAAGATCCACGTCCACCGCATGGGCGTCGACCTCGACAGCTTCCCGTTCCGCGCGCCCGCCGCGCAGGCGGAGCCGGCAGCACGACCGCTGCGCGTGGTCAGCGTCGCTCGGCTGGTCGAGAAGAAGGGAGTCACCTATCTCTGCGAGGCCATGGCCCTGCTCGCGGCTCGCGGCGTGCCTGCCGAACTCGAGGTCGTCGGCGATGGTCCGCTGCAGCCGTCCCTCGAACGCTTCGTCGCCGAGCGCGCGCTCGGCGGTCGCGTCTTCCTCCGCGGGCGTCGTGACAAGGCGTACGTGCAGGCCGCGCTCGCCAGCGCCGACGTGTTCGCGTTGCCGAGCGTCACCGCGGCGGATGGCGATCAGGAAGGTATTCCCGTGTCGCTGATGGAAGCGATGGCCAGCGGGGTGCCCTGCCTCTCCACCCTCCATAGCGGCATCCCCGAACTGATCGAACACGGGCGTTCGGGCTGGCTTGTGCCCGAACGCGACGCTGTGGCGCTCGCCGATACGCTCGAAGCCATCCAGCGAGGCGACTTCGACGTCGCCTCCATCGCCCACCGCGCGCGCCTCACGGTGGAGGCGAACTTCGACCAGCAGCGGCTGCACGACCAGCTCGCCATCCGGCTGGGCATGGAGGCGCACGCATGACGACGTCGGCACGCCGCGACGCGATGTGGACCGCGGGCTCCACCGTGGTTAGCGCCGCGAGCCAGCTGCTGCAGATCGCCGTGCTCGCGCATCACGTGGATGCGCACCTGCTCGGCGCGCTGGCGATCGTGAACGTCGTCAACGCGGTGGCGACGCTGCTGCAGGACATGGGCCTGAGCAGCTACCTCATCCATCGGCAGGACATCACGCGTCCCGAACGCACGTCGCTGTTCTACATCAGCGTGGGCCTCGGACTCGTCTCGGCCGCCGTGCTGCTCGGCCTGTCCTGGCCGGTCGCCGCGTTCTACGGGTCCGACGAGCTCGGCGGACTGCTGCGGCTGTCCACCGTCAACTTCGTGCTGCTCGGCGTCGCCGCGCAGTACCAGGCGAGCCTGATCAAGTCGTTCCGCCTGCCGAAGCTAGCCCGCATCGAGGTGATCGGAAGGCTCTCGGGCCTGGCCACGCTGCTCGTCCTCGTGCTGGGCTACGGCGCCTCGATCGAGGCGGCCGTCTACGCGATGATCGTGAACAGCCTCGTGCGGCTGCTCTGCTTCCTTGCCGTCGCCGAGCGCGACTGGCACCCGGGCGCGGCGTTCGATCGCGGCATCGTGCGGCAGGCCCTTCGCTACGGCGCCTTCCAGCTCGGCTCGCAGGTCATCAACCAGCTTCGCAGCCAGGCGGACCAGATCATCCTGGGCAAGTTCCTCGGGCTCGCGTCGCTCGGCGTCTACTCGCTGGCGAAGGAACTGGTGCTGCAGCCGACCAAGCTGATCATGCCGGTGGTCCAGCGACTCGCGCTGCCGCGGCTCGCCACGCGGCAAAAGGATCCGGAAGGCCTCCGGCAGATGTACCTCACCGGTCTGCGCGGCGTGGCCGTGTTCAGTGCCTGCGTCTTCATCATGCTGGCCGTGTTCGCCCCCTTCGCCGTGACCATCCTCTATGGCGAGCGCTACGCGGGTGTCTCGGCGCTGATCCCGCTGATGCTCCTGTTCGGCATGCTGCGGCCGCTCGGCTCGCTGATCGGCGCCCTCAGCCAGAGCCTCGGCCGATCGGACGTCGAGTTCGTCTGGAACCTCAAGATCTGCGGCATCACCCTCGCGCTGAGCATCGCGGGCGCGCTCTCCCGGTCGCTGGAGATCATGGCGGTGGCGCTGGCCGCCAGCCAGCTGGTGTCGACGGTGCTCTCCTACTATTTCTTCTCGTCGAAGATCATCCGGATCAGCGCCGGCGAGTTCTTCCGGTCGTGGGTCGTCGAGACCTTCGTCCCTTACGCCTTCCTCATGCTCGCCGTGGCGCTCTACCCCGGCGAGAGCTGGAAGGCCAGCGTGGTACGCCTCGTGATCGTCACGCCGCCGCTGCTGTGGGTGGTCTGGCGCAGCCGCGACACCTTTCTCCACCGCCCCGTGCAAGCCGTGGGCGCCTGACATGCATCCGACCGAGTCCGCAGGCATGAACTCCACGACGACACCGCTGGTCAGCGTCTACATCCCGACCCGGAACCGGTCCGCCCTGCTGCGCCGGGCGATCGACTCGGTGCTGGCGCAGACCTGGCCGGCCGTCGAGATCCTGGTCTGCGACGAAGCCTCCACCGACGATACGCCCGAGGTGATGGCCGACTACGACCGCATGTTCCCGGGCCGCTTCACCTACCTGCGGAACGACACGCCGCAAGGCGCCTGCCGGGCGCGCAACCGCTGCATCGAGCACGCCCGCGGGCACTACGTGACCGGCCTGGACGACGACGACCTGTTCCATCCGCAGCGCATCCAGTGCCTGGTCGAGCTCTACGAACGGCACAAGCCGTCGTTCGCCTGCACGCGCTTCCGTTACTTCGAGGACGAGGCGCGCATCGCACCCTTGCTCGCACGACGTTATGACGGGGCCGAGCGGGCCGCGGCGGATGACCTCACCCTCCCCGCGCTGCTTTACTCGAACCTCGCCGGCAACCAGGTGCTCACCGAGCTGTCGCGGATGCTCGAGCTCGGCGGCTTCGACGAATCCATGCCGTCCTGGCAGGACTACGACATGTGGATCCGGCTCGCGGACCGCTTCGGTACGGCGGTGCGCTCGCGCCACGTGCTCTCGTTCGTCGACGACGACCGCTCGCGCGCCCGCATCCGCAATTCGTCCCGCCGCGCCGAGGGCAGCGCGCGCTTCCTCGCCAAGCACGGCAACCTGATGAACGCGGACCAGCGTCGCAACCACCGCAACATCCAGTACGTGATGAACAAGGAGCGGCCGCCCCTCCTGGACATCGTGCGCAACGTGAGCCTCGGCGGTTACAAGTCGACCGTGAAAGTGCTGGTGCACAAGTTCTTCGGCGTGGCGATCGGCTGACCATGGTGATCAACCGGACACGTGCCGCGGCGGTATCGCTGATGGCCATGATCTTCGTGCAGGTGCCCCTGTCGCACAGCACGTCGAGCAAGTCGCACGTGAACGTCTACCACCTGCTGCTGCTTCTGTTTCCGCTGCTTTATCTGCCTGCCGCGCGATATCTGAAGGTGAATCCGGCCACCGCGTTCATCGGCACCATGATCGCCACCTCGGCCGCGGCGGGCGCCACGTACGGCGGTGGCCTCCGTTCCACGCTGCTGGTGTTCGTCGCGTCCTCGTACTTCCTGGGCGTCGTCTTCGGACGCAAGCTCCCGGAGATGGACCTGCGCCGGATCTTCATCTGGGTGCTCGGCTGCTGCATCACCTTCCTGCTCGTCCGCGACGCCGTGTACGCGGGTCAGCTCGGGGCCGTCTACGCCCGCAGCGAGGGGGCGTCGAGCATCCTCTACATGTCGACGGGTGGCCGCAACATCGAGGCCAGCCTGCTCGCCCTGCTTTCGATCCTGATGCTCGGCACCCGCGCCTATCCGATCGCGGCGGGCATCGCCCTCCTCACCAGCGGCATGATGCTCTCGCGCGCGGGCCTGATCGGCACCGCGATCTCCATCGGCATCGCCGCGTACCGCGCGCGCAAGACGCGCGACTATTATTTCTACACGTTCCTCGGCGTCGCCGTGGGCGTCCTGCTCGTCGGCCTCGTGGTCTCCTCGGTGATCGACGTGCCCATCCTCGATCGCTTCAACCTGCAGGCCGAGACCCAGCTCGCGCACAAGAACGTCGGTCGCCTCGCGCTGTGGAACACCGCCGGCCTCGCGCTCGACCACAACCTGCTCGGCTATGGCGTCGGCAACGGCGTGCCAATGATGGAAGAGCTCTCGGGGCTCACCTTCGTCGAGAACAACGTCCACAACATCTACCTGCAGTTCCTGCTCGAAGGCGGTGTCCAGTCGCTGCTGCTGTTCCTCGTCATGGTGGGGCAGATCCTGCTGACGCGAACCGAGGGCCAGCAGAGCAACATCAAGGCCTTCCTGCTCTGTTACCTCATCCTCGCGTTCATAGAGTTCAGCGGTTACGAAGCCTACCTGTGGTTCTTCGTCGGCATGTTCTACGCGCGCGGCGAGCGGCGCCGCGCCGAGAAGCGCGCCGAGGCCAGGGCCGCCCGGGACGCCGCGCCGACCACCCTTCCGGAACCCTCCCATGCTTGACGACTTCCGCGCCGACGTCCGCCGGCTCAAGGCACAGCCCGGCTACCGGGGCATCGCATGGTGGATGCTCGATCAGTCGTTCTGGGTGATCCTGACCTACCGTCTGCTGTCGACCGCGCGCGGCACGCCGCTGCACGCACCCGTCCGCGTGCTCGAGAAGATCGCGGAATTCGTCTTCAAGTGCTACCTGCCGACCACCGCGACCATCGGACCGGGCCTGGTGATCTGGCATGCCTTCGGCATCATCGTGAACGGGAAGACGCGCATCGGCGCGAACTGCACGCTCTACGCGCGCGTCTGCATCGGTAACCGCTGGCCCGGCGACGGCACGCCCGTGATCGGGGACAACGTCACCATCGGCACCGGGGCCTGCATCTTCGGCCCCGTCGTCATCCCCGACCATTACGTGGTGAAGGCCAACGCGGTGATCACGCCCTCGTCGTTCGCCCGTCCCACCGATCGTCCACCCCACACCGAGCCTTCCACTGGAGCAGCGTCATGAGCGAGGCAGCCGTTCGACTGTCCATCATCATCATCACCTGGAACGAACTGGGCAATCTCCAGCGTTGCCTGAACTCGTTGATGGACAAGGTGGATTTCGATCGCGACGAGGTGATCGTCGTCGACAACGGATCGACGGACGGCAGCGCCGAGTTCGTCGCGACGCTGCCGCAGGTGCGCTACTTCCCCCTCGAACGGAACTTCGGCGTCGGCCCGGCGCGCAACCGCGGCCTCTTCCTCGCGCGCGGCAAGTACTGCATGACGCTCGACAACGACACCATCTTCCTGACGCCGGACCCCGGCACCATCGTGGAGCAGTTCTTCCGCGAGCACCCGGACGCCGGGGTCGTCGGCTTCCAGCTGCTCAACGTCGACCGCACGCGGCAGGACTCCACCCGCCGATTCCCGCGGTTCTACCAGCCCATCGCCGCGCGCATCCCCTTCACTCGCAAGCTCGGATTCGTCCGTCGCGAACTGGAGCGCCACCTGATGCTCGACACGCGCTTCGACGACGGTAGCGATCCGCTCGAGGTCGACTACGTGCTGGGTGCGAACCAGACGTTCACCAAGGCCGTGGGCGCCCTGCTGATGGGCTACGACGACCGGATCTTCTTCGGGCCGGAGGACGCCGAGTTCTGCGTCCGCACCCATAAGCTCGGCCTGCGCAATTTCTACAGCCGCCGCATCTCGATCGTGCACGACTACAAGCGGCGGACGCGCAAGTTCTCGAAGCTCACGATCAAGCACCTGGCCGGGTTCGCGTACATGCTGCGCAAGCATGGCGGCGTGTACCGTTACTCGCTGAGCGAGCGGCGGTAGTCCCATGCGGCGACGCGCGTTTCTCGGTCACGCCCTCCTCGGCACCGGCGCGCTCGCCGTGCTGCCGACGTCTGCACTCGCGGCACCGGACGGCTCACGCTACTACGTCGACGCCAGCTCCGGCGACGACGCCCACGATGGCCGGGGACCCGGCACGGCGTGGCGCACACTGGAGCGCGTGAACCGGCAGCGTTTCGCGCCCGGCGATACGCTGTTGTTCCGCCGCGGCGGCGATTACCCGGGCGTGTTCCACCCGACGGGGTCGGGACGCGCCGGCGCGCCCATCGTCGTCGATGCCTACGGGGATGGCGAGGCGCCCCACCTGCACGCGGACGGGGTCTCGCCGGCCACGGTGCGGCTCGAGAACGTCGAGTACTGGACCCTCCGTCATCTGGCGGTGTCCAACAAAGGCCCGCAGGCCGGGCCCCGACGCACGGGGGTGCACCTGCTGCACCACGACTTCGGCACGGTGCACGGCATCGTCCTCGAAGGCTTGCACGTGCACGACGTCAACGGCTCGCCGATCAAGAAAGACGGCGGCGGGAGCGCGATCCTCGTGGAAGCCGGCGGCAAGCAGCGGCCCACGCATCACGAAGGCCTGACCATCGCCGACAACGTCATCGAACGCAGCCAGCGCGACGGCATCCTGTTCCTCGGCGCGGGCAGTCGCGCGGCGGGACTGGCGATGGGCGTCGTGGTGCGCGGCAACCGGATCAGCGAGGTGCCCGGCGACTGCATCCTCGTCAAGGGCTGCCGGGGAGCGCTCGTCGAACGCAACACGGTCGGCCGGTGCGGTCCGCTGCCCCGTGGCGAAGCCGCGGCGGGCATATGGCCGTTCGACTGCGACGACACGCTGATCCAGTACAACGAGGTCAGCGATCACCGCGCCTATGCGGACGGTCAGGGCTTCGACGCCGACTTCCACTGCCGGAACACGATCATCCAGTACAACTACAGCCACGACAACGCCGGCGGCATGGCGCTCGTGTGCAACGACGGCCGGGACGCCGGCGGCATCGGCAACGTGGGGACGATCGTGCGCTTCAACGTCAGCATCAACGACGGGCTTCGCAGCAGCGGCAGCGCGGCGCTGCGGATCTCCGGTCCCGTGACCGGTGCCCGCATCTACAACAACATCATCATCATTCCCGAGAAGAAGGCGGGCGTCGAAGTGACGGCGTTCCGCGCGACGAGCTGGAAGGGCGTGCCGGACGACACCGCGATCCACGACAACATCGTGATGGCCTTCCGCGATCCCGCCATGGACATGCGGTTGGCCACACGCACGTCGATGGCCGGCAACCAGATCGTCGCCGAAGGAACGCATCCGCAGGCCCGCGCGATGCTGGGACGCGTCGGCTCCAAACGCCCCACGCTCGCGCAGGTCAACGCGCTGGTGAAAGCCTGCTTCGCCGACGGCAAGCCCGTCGCGAACGCCGCGGACGTGATCGCGAAACTCGTCTGAACGTGAGGCACCTCGGGGACCGGGGACGTGGGTCCCGGCGTGCGCCGGGACGACGTGAGGGCACATCGACACCACGACGCACGTCCGGACGACATGAGCGCACACCGTCACCCCGGTGTACGCCGGGGTCCACGGCGAGGCGATCGGTTTTCGCCGGCGGTCGCGGCGAAGCCGCCGGTACACGAGCCGCGTAGCGGCTGACCGATACTCGTGTGGTACGAGGCGCCCTCGCGAACCGGGGACGTGGGTCCCGGCGTGCGCCGGGACGACGTGAGGGCACATCGACACCACGACGCACGTCCGGACGCATGAGCGCACACCGTCACCCCGGCGTACGCCGGGGTCCACGGCGAGGCGATCGGTTTTCGCCGGCGGTCGCGGCGAAGCCGCCGGTACACGAGCCGCGTAGCGGCTGACCGATACTCGTGTGGTGCGAGGCACCCTCGCGGACCGGGGACGTGGGTCCCGGCGTGCGCCGGGACGACGGGCCCCCGCCTCCGACTCACGTCGTCGCAGCGACCGTCCGTGCCTTCAGCGACTGGATGATTCGCTTGCCCATCGCCTGCCCCGGCACCTCGACGAATCGGTAGGTCAGCGTCGCGAGAACCACCGTCCCCGCCAGCGCGATGACGACCGTCGCGAGAAAGTAGGCATCCGGCGACAGCCTGTCGCCGGCATGGACCGCCGCCAGCAGCTTGCGCGCCACCTGCAGCATGAAGAAGTGGACGAGGTACCCGCTGAAGCTGATCTTGCCGATGTGGCGCAGCGGGGCATTCACCAGCCAGCGGTACGGCGAACGGTGCAGGCAGAGCGTGGTCAACGCGAAGGCCGCTCCATAGGCGAACACCGCGCGCGGATCGTCCGTCCACTGCGGGACGACGAGCAGCACCGCCGCGGCGACCGCGAACCACGCCGCGTTGGCCGCGCGGCTTCCGCCGTGGAAGAACGCGGTCAACCCCCCCGCCCGGTCGAAGAGCACGAAATACGCGCAGATGCCGAACAGGAAGATCGGCAGCTGGTTCGGCAACCATACGAACGCATAGCGGGCCCACAGGTCCGCGTCGTCGATGGGCGGATGCGCGAGCAAGGGCTCCCACGCCACGAGGTCGATCGCGAGAACGATCAGCAACGCCATCCACGCCGCCCGGAACGAACGCAGGGCGAGGAACACGAGCGGGAAGACGATGTAGAACGACATCTCCACGCCGATCGACCAGCCTCCCGGGACGACATCGTTGGCGCCCAGGAGCCAGGCGGGGTTCCACCCGTTGGTGAACGTCAGCGTCCCCAGCACGGTACCGATCCCGGGGAGCGCGTGCCCCTTGAGGATCACCGGCGCCAGGCAATACGCGGCGAACGCGAGGTAGAACATGGGCGCGATGCGGAACACACGCCGGATGTAGAAATTGACCCAGGGCTCGGACTCGCCCGAACGCTTGCGCGCGGATAGGAACAGCGTCAACGCGCTGATCACGAAGAACAGCTGGACACCCCGCGCGCCCTGCTCCGCGTAACGGCTGAGCCACGGCGACAGCGCCGCGTCACGCCCCATCGCCTGGTAGATCTCGACGTTGCGCTGCGCGTGGCTCACCAGCACGCCGATGATCGCGACGCCGCGCAGGGCGTCGATGTAATCGAGCTGGACCTTCGGCGCGGCCTGCACGGTCAATAACGCGGCTGCAGGTGCCAGTGCCAGGCACTGGCGAGGATGTCGTCGAGCAACGCGACGTGCGGTTTCCAGCCGAGCGTCTCGCGAGCCCGGGCGCTGGAGGCGACGAGCGTGGCCGGGTCGCCCGGCCGCCGCTCGGCGAACTCGTGCGGCACCGGCCGCGACGTGACGCGCGCGGCGGCGGCGATCACCTCGCGAACGCTGAAGCCTTCGCCGTTGCCCAGGTTGAAGGTGTACGCGCCGGGATTCTCGTCGAGGTACTCCACGGCCAGCAGATGCGCCGAGGCGAGGTCGTTCACGTGCACGTAGTCGCGGACGCAGGTGCCGTCGCGCGTGTCGTAATCGTCGCCGAAGACCTTCAGCCCCGGTCCGTGTCCGAGAACCGCCTTGAGCAGGTTCGGAATCAGGTGAGTCTCGGGGTTGTGCGCCTCGCCGATCGTCGCCGACGGGTCCGCGCCGGCGGCGTTGAAGTAGCGCAGCGCCACCGAGCTGAGCCCATAAGCCTTGTACGCATCCGCGAGCACGCGCTCGATCATGAGCTTGCTCTGGCCGTAGGGATTGATCGGATCGGTCGGATGCGTCTCGTCGATCGCGTCGGACCTCGGGTGGCCGAAAACCGCCGCCGTGGACGAGAACACCAGCTTGTCGATCTTCACCTCGCGCATCGCGGCGAGCAGAACGAGCGTGTTGCCGACGTTGTTCCGGTAGTACTGGTAGGGGTCCACCACCGACTCGCCGACCAGCGATCGGGCGCAGAAGTGCATCACGGCGTCGAAGCGATGCGTCGCGAAGAGGCGCCAGAGCGTGACCGCGTCGCCGATGTCGCCGTGGACGAACGGCACGTCGTCGGGCACCGCTTCGCGGTGCCCCGTCGACAGATCGTCGAAGACGACGACCTCGTGTCCAGCCTGAATCAGGTATCGCACCATGTGCGAACCCACATAGCCCGCACCGCCACAGATGAGAAACTTCAATCGATACCTCGTAACACGGGAAAGTGGGATCGCCGCCCTGCCAGGCGGTCCTTTTTTTCGTCTGTCAGGCGGACTCCTCGCTCGCGCTGGCCGCACCCGAGGCCGCCTGCGCCACCGGCTTGAGCGGTGCGGCAGCGGGCGCCTCGGTATGCACGAAACCCTTGAAGATGGTCAGGAAGATGATCCGCAGGTCGAACGCGAGCGACCAGTTGTTGATGTAGTACAGGTCGTACTCGATGCGCTTGACCAGATCGGTGTCGCCACGCCAGCCGTTGATCTGCGCCCACCCGGTGATGCCCGCCTTGACCAGGTGCTTGTGCATGTAACCGGCGATCTCGCCCTTGAACTTCTCGACGAACATCGGACGCTCCGGACGCGGGCCGACGATCGACATGTCGCCGCGCAGGACGTTCAGGAATTGCGGAAGCTCATCGAGGCTCGTGCCGCGGATGAACTTGCCGAAGCGCGTGTTGGTCTTGTTCGTGGCGTTGCCCCACTGCACCGCGCCGCCCTTCTCCACATCCACGGGCATCGAACGGAATTTCAGCATCTCGAATTCTTTGCCGTCGAGGCCGACGCGCCGCTGACGGTAGAGGATCGGCCCCGGGCTGGACAGCTTCACGCCAATGGCGAGCGCGACCATGACCGGGCTGATCATCAGGAGGATGATGCCGGCGATCACGCGGTCCTCGATGGCCTTGAGTATCCAGGCATGCCCATGGAGAGGACTCTCGCGCAGCGTCACGACGGGGACGCCGCCGCAATCTTCCATGCGATGGTTGATGAGCTGGCGACCCAGCATGTCGGGCACGAACTTCACCGCCGTCACGCGCTCGTCCATGCGGTCGAGTACGTAGCTGATCGCACGATGCGCGCTGACGGGCAAGGCGACCAGCACCTGGTCCCATTCCCCGCGGTCGAGGATCTCGTCGAGGTTCTGCAGCGAGCCGGCAAGCGGGACGCCATGGGGTACACCGGTGTCGCACGCCGTGCGGACGTATGCGGTGATGCACATGCCATGCCCGGGATTGGCCGCGGCCTGGCGAGCGAGATGGATGCCCGAGTCGGTCGCACCGATCAGCAGGCAGCGATGCATGCCGATGCCGCGACGGCGCAGATACCACAGCGTAAGCACGGCCGCCTGGCGCACCACCGCCATGAAGGCGAGGCCAAGGAAGAACGTGAGCGATACCCATCCACGCGAGAAGAGGTCGCTGACCTTGAGCAGATAACCCAGTGCGATCAGTGTCGCGAAACCGACCGACCACGATGCTGCGATGCGCAAATACTGGCTAAATGAATGCTCGCCTAACGGTTTTTCGTAGGCGCGGAAGGCGACGGATGCCGTGAGCGACGCCAGCACCAGGATCACGAGCGCCACCGCGTAAAGGCTGCTCATCCGCAGCGTGTCGAAGCGGATCAGATAGGCGAGATAAGCGGCCGCGATCATCCCCAGCGGATCGCTGGCACGGAGCTCGAGGTCCAATAAAGCATTGAATCTGGACAACTGCATGACAGGTACCTTCCGCGTGAGCGAGATGTGCCGGCGAAACCGGCAGGCCTAGGTACGTGCCCCCTGTGGAGCCGTTTCCGTCCCATCCATCGGACGTACTTCGGTCCAACACGCTTCCGACCGCGTCCGCGAGAGCGACGGACACAGGCTTTTACGATCGCAAGATTCCACAGCGACGATCCATGCTGCATCGCGGGGAAAAACGGGGCAATCCACGCTCCGGCTTTTTGCGAGTCGTGTCACAAAAAGAGTCTTCTGGTTCTCACGTTCAGCTGTTTGCCTTGACCGTCGCGCTATGTATGACGGTGAATGTCCCATGCGACACGCACGTCGCGACGCATTCACCTTCGCGCACCGTCATCGCGCTTCGCCCCACTCCACAGGAGAACACGCCCGTGAGACGTCTACTCATCGCATGCGCCATTCTTGCCGTCGCCGTTCCCGCGATCGCCCAGTCACAACGTGCCGCGGGACAGAACGCCGCCGCATCGGAAAACCCCGAAAACACGAACGCTCCGCGCGTCGCGACGCCGCGGCAGGCCCGTCAGGCCGCGCAGGGCGCGCTCACGCCGGCCCGCGTCGCACCTGGCACGGCGGCCGTCGCGGCGGCGGCCGGCGCCACGGCCAACGACACCAATGGCACCGGTAACGACGGCACCGGCGGTACCGGGGGCACGGGAGGCACGGGCGGAACCGGCGGCACCGGCGGGACGGGCGGAACCCACTGAAGACATCGTATATCGGCGTCTGGACGTCTAGATGTCCACGCATGTTCCCAAGCCATTAATGCACGATCGGTTTAAGTACGTCGCTGGCCCCCGAGCCACACGGCGCCTCGACTGAAGGATCCCGTACACGATGAAGTTCCTGCCGACCCTCGGTCTGGCCGGGTGCTGTCTTTTGTTGCAAGCATGCATCCTCGCACCCGGCCAGCACATGAAACGCGCCGAGCTGAACGACAGGGAGAGCGCCACCGGAAGCCGCTACCAGCTCGTTCCGATCACCCCGAAGCTGATCGCGATGGATCGTGCCACCGCGTCGACGCCCACTGTCGACCCCGTGCTCACGTCGTACCGGCCCGATGAATACCGCATCGGTCCCGGCGATTCGCTCTACATCACCGTCTGGGAGCATCCGGAACTCACCTCGCCGGCGGGTTCGCAGCAGCAGACGGCGGCCAACGGGCGCCTCGTGCGTCCCGACGGCACGCTTTTCTATCCCTACGTCGGCCTGCTCCATGCAGCGGGGCTCAGCGTGGAGGAACTGCGCGTGGCCATTACCGACCGGCTCACGAAGTACATCGAGAAACCGCAGGTCGACATCAGCGTGGTCAACTTCGCGAGCCAGAAGGTGACGCTCGGCGGCGCCTTCGTGAAGACCGATCCGCAGGACATCACCGTGACGCCGCTGACGCTCGCGCAGGCGGTCGGCACGGCCGGTATCAACGCGCAGCTCGCCGATCTGTCCGATGTGACGCTGCGCCGCGACAACCACGAATACCACCTCGATCTCGACGCCCTCTCGCATTCGCCGCAGGGCACGCAGGACATCTATCTCAAGGGCGGCGACAGCATCTACCTGCCGTACAACGATCGCCACGAGGCGTACGTGATCGGCGAGGTGTTGCGTCCCCAGGCGATCGCGTTCAAGACCAGCGACCTCAGCCTGACCCAGGCGCTCGGCCGCGCCGGCGGTCTCAATCAGACCAGCGCCAGCGGCAAGTCGGTCTATGTGATCCGCGGCGTGGAGGACATGGAGAAGGCGCCGGCCACGATCTACCAGCTGGACAACACGTCGCCGTCCGCGTTCGCCGTGGCGGCGCAGTTCGCCGTGAAGCCCGGCGACGTCGTCTTCGTCGGGCCCGCGGGCATCACGCGCTGGAACCGCTTCATCAGCCAGTTGCTGCCCTTGTCCGGGCTGATCAGCAACGCCGCGAACGCACAGTACAACCTGGACCGCGATCGCCAGCTGTAAGCGCGCGCTCCTCTTCCGTTCTTCCAAATCGACAGGCGACACAGATGAAGGTCACTATCTTCGGCACCGGCTACGTGGGATTGGTCACGGGCGCCTGCCTCGCGGAAATGGGCAACCACGTCGTATGCGTGGACGTGGACCAGGCCAAGGTGGACGGCCTGCGCAAGGGGGTGATCCCCATCTACGAGCCGGGCCTCGAGCCCATCGTCAAGCGCAACCACGCGTCGGGACGGCTCGACTTCACCACCGATCCGGCACCGGCCATCGCGCATGGCGACGTCATCTTCATCGCGGTGGGAACGCCGCCGGACGAGGACGGCAGCGCCGACATGAAGTACGTGCTGAGCGTGGCGCGCACCATCGGCGAACACCTCGACCGTTACGCGGTGGTGGTGAACAAGTCGACGGTACCCGTCGGCACGGCCGACCGTGTCCGCGAGACGATCGGCGGCGTGCTCCGCGGGCGCGGCGCGGACGTGGAATTCGACGTGGTGTCGAATCCGGAATTCCTGAAGGAAGGCGACGCCGTCGAGGACTGCCTGCGTCCCGACCGCGTCGTGGTCGGTGCGTCCAGCGAGCGTGCGGTGGCGATCCTGCGCAAGCTCTACGCCCCCTTCAACCGCAACCACGATCGCATGGTCGTGATGGACGAACGTTCGGCGGAGCTCACCAAGTACGCGGCGAACGCGATGCTCGCGACGAAGATCAGCTTCATGAACGAGATCGCGAACATCGCCGAGCGCGTGGGCGCCGACGTGGAGCTCGTGCGGCAGGGCATCGGCTCGGATCCGCGCATCGGTTACCACTTCATCTACCCCGGTGCCGGCTACGGCGGTTCGTGCTTCCCCAAGGACGTGCAGGCCCTCGAGCGCATCGCGCGCGGCAGCGGCTATCACGCGCGCCTGCTCGGCTCGGTCGAAGCGGTCAACGGCGACCAGAAGACGCGGCTCTTCGAGCAGGTGTTGCGACACTTCGGCGGCGACATCGCCGGCAAGACGATCGCGCTGTGGGGCCTCGCTTTCAAGCCGAACACCGACGACATGCGCGAGGCGCCTAGCCGGCGACTGATGGAAGCGCTCTGGCAGGCGGGTGCGAAGGTGCGTGCTTTCGATCCGGAGGCGCGCGCGGAAGCGACGCGCATCTACGGCGAGCGCCACGACCTCGTGCTCTGCGACGGCGCGTACGAGGCGCTGCAGGGCGCCGACGTCCTGGTGCTCGTGACCGAATGGAAGGCCTTCCGCAGCCCCGACTTCGCGCGTATCGCCACGACGCTCGCCACGCCGGCGATCTTCGATGGGCGAAACCTGTACGACCCCGCCGTCGTCGAAGAAGCCGGCATCGCGTACTACGGCATCGGGCGCGGCCGCTCGTTGCAGCGCTGAGCGGCGGGTGTCGATGACGCTCACGGCGCAGGCGCGCTGGTCCGGAGCTCTGGTGCTTGCCACGCTCGCACTCGCGGGCTGTTCCTCGGTGCCGCGCGGCAGCCTCGAGGCCGTGCGGCTGGCCGTGCATGGTGAATCCGTGCACCCCACCGCCGCGTCCGTCGCCTCGACACCGTACTACCAGATGCAGGTCGACGGCCCCGACGGCGGAGCGGTGCTTATCCTCGCCAGCACGGACGGTGGCCGCCTCGGCTGGTATGGCTCGGGCAAGGACATCGTGTTCACGCGCGACGGCCTCGTGGTGAAGACGGTTGGCCTGTCGCAAGACCTGGAAAGCTCCACGTTCATCGGCGACGATCCCTTCCACGCGGGCCTGCAGAAGCTCGCGGGCCCGCGCGACGCGCAGCGACGCCTCGACTGGACGCCCGGCTACCGCTACGGCCTCGTCGCGCACTCCCACCTCGAGCCGCGCGGGATCGAGCAGGTCGAGATCCTGGGAACGGTGCACGCGCTGCGCCGTGTGGACGAGACCCTGACCGTGACCGACGCGGGGACGACGCTGCACAACCGCTACTGGATCGATCCCGCGGATGGCTTCATCTGGAAAAGCCGGCAGTACGTTGCGCCCGGCCTTCCGCTGGAGCTGACGCAGCTGCGCCCCTATCGGGTCGCGACGCCATGAGGATCGCCGGGTTCCTCGTGCTCGCGATGTTCGCGATGGTACCGGCACTGTCCGCGCAGACGATCGACGTCTCGACGCGCGGTGCCGTGTCGCACCCAGGCACCGCAGCATACCCCGCTACCGCGCGGCTCTCCGACGTCACCGACGCGTCGGGCGTCTCGCCCGACGCCTACACGCTGGGCGCGGCGTGGCTGCAACCGGCGTTGCATACGGACCAGGTGCGCCTGAAGGCCGGCGTGCTCTTCGAACTCGGGGCGATCCACCGCAAGGCCATGGCGGAAGGTGACGACGAACTCGCGCTGCGCAGCGCCGCGTTCCAGTCCTGGCTCTCGGCACTGCCGGTGACGGACCGCCGCGCCGGCAGCGTGCTCGACCCGGCGCGCCTCGCCGTCTCGCCGGCGGACGACCGGCCCGTGCACGCGGGCGATACGCTGGTCTTCCCTCCCCGTCCCGGCGACGTACGGATCGTGGGCGCGGTGGCGAAGGCGTGCCGTGTCCCGCATGTACCGATGCGCGACGCGCGACGATACCTTGCCGATTGTCCCGTATCGAGGGCAGCCGATCGCGATGCGATCTACGTGATCCAGCCCGACGGTGCCGTGTTCGAACAGGAGGTCGCGCTGTGGAACCGCGACGATCCCCGCCCGCTCGCGCCGGGAGCGTGGATCTACGTGCCGTTCGACCATCGCAAGATCGCCGGCGCGGCGGAGGACGATTTCAACCGCGACGTCGCCGATTTCATCGCCACGCAGCTGCTGGACGGTGACGGATGGCGTTGAGGCGTTTCCCGCGATGGCGCCCGCGTGGCGGGTGGCGCGGCTGCTGTCGCGCCGGGCTCGTGCTGTGGGCAGGCGGTGCCGCCGCGGTCGGGGCGCAGGACGCGTACACGCAGAGCGACTTCGGCGGCGTGGGCCTGTTGCAGACCCCCACCGCGCGCATGGCGCAAGAAGGCGAGTTCAGCTTCGTGCTCAGTCGCACGACGCCTTACACGAACTACAACGTGTCGATGCAGCCGCTCCCGTGGCTGGAGGGCTCGTTCCGCTACACCAACGTGAGCAACCGGCTCTACGGTCCGCGCTCACTCAGCGGCAGCCAGACGTACAAGGACAAGTCGATCGACGCCAAGGTGCGGCTCTGGCAGGAGTCGCGATGGATCCCCGCCGTCGCCGTGGGCGCGCGCGACGTGGGCGGTACCGGCCTGTTCTCGAGCGAATACGTGGTGGCGAGCAAGCGCGCCGGCCCGTTCGATTTCAGCCTCGGCCTCGCCTGGGGCTACATCGGCGCGCGCGGCGACATCCGCAATCCGCTCGGCTACCTCGACGACCGCTTCGACGTTCGCCCGAGCGGCGGGACCGGCACCGGCAAGTTCAGCACGAACAAATTCCTCCGCGGTCGCCCCGGCTTCTTCGGCGGCATCGAATACCGTTCGCCGTGGGAGTGGCTGCGCCTGAAGGCCGAACTCGACGGCAACGACTACCGGCACCAGCCGCAGAACAACAACCAGCCACAGCGCTGGCCCGTGAATCTCGGCGCGGTGTTCCGGATCAACCGCAACGTCGATCTCACGCTCGGCTACGAACGTGGCGAAATCGCCACCGCTGCCATCAACCTCCATTCGAACCTGGCCCGACACGTCGACCCGCCGAAGGTCTACGACCCGAAGCCGGAGGCCGTGGCGTTCACCTCGACGCCCGTGGATGCCGCACAGATAGGTGCGGCGGAGCCTGCGAGGCGCGCGCCGAAGGACGTCGATTGGGGCGAGATGGCACGCGCGCTGAGCAGCAACGCCGGCATCGACGTGAGCCGTATCGGCCGCCGCGGGCAGGAACTCGTCATCCACGGCGAGCAGCGGCGCTTCTTCTATTCGGCCGAGGGCGTGGGCCGCGCGACGCGTATCGTCGACAACCGCGTGGACGACAGCATCGGCTGGCTCACCGTGTCGAGCGAGCGCGATGGCCTGGCCACCCTGGAAACCAGCGTGCACCGCCCGCGCTTCATCGAGCTGCTCGATCATCGCCTCGACCTCCAGGACTTCCGGCGCAGCGTCGAGCAGAACCCGATCACGCCGCGCGAGGAGGAGACGCTCTACTTGTCCCCCCTGAAGCGGTTCAACGGCGGCGTGGCGCTGGGTTACCAGCAGAACGTCGGCGGTCCCGACGCGTTCGTGCTCTACCAGGTCTACGCCGCGGCGTCGGGAACGTTCAACTTCAGTCGCAACCTGTGGCTCGATGGCGTGCTGGCCGTGAACCTGGCCAACAACTACGACAAGTTCCGCTACGACGCGCCGAGCGCACTGCCGCGGGTCCGCACCAACCTTCGCCAGTACCTGACCAGCTCCGACGTCACGCTGCCGAACTTCCAGCTCACGGGCACGCGCAAACTGGGCAGCGATCTCTACGGCCTGGCGTATGCGGGCATGCTCGAGAGCATGTACGCCGGCGCGGGCGGCGAAGTGCTTTACCGTCCCTTCGGCGAGCGGTGGGCGATCGGCGCGGACCTCAACTGGGTGAAGCAGCGCGGCTTCCGGCAGGATTTCGCGCTGCGCAGGTACCACACGATCACGGGCCAGGCCACCGGCTACCTCGACACCGGCTTCCAGCACGTCACGCTCGCGGTCAGCGTCGGCCGGTATCTGGCGGGCGACTGGGGCACGACCATCGACGTGTCCCGCCAGTTCTCCAACGGCACGCGCATGGGCGCGTATGCGACGATCACGAACAAATCGGGCAGCCGTGGCTACGGCGAAGGCAGCTTCGACAAGGGCATCTACGTATCGGTCCCGTTCGACCTCCTGCTTCCCCACTCTTCGCGCAGCCGCGCGACCCTCCTCTGGCAGCCCCTGATCCGCGACGGTGGCGCGCGCCTCAACAAGCGCTACACCCTTTACACGCTCACCAACGACCTGGACACCAATCTCTTCGACAAGAACCTTGGCAAGATCGCGGAATGACGCTTGGTAGGAGCGCACCTGGGCGCGATGCAAGCTCGCGGCAAGCTCTGTCGCGCCCAGGTGCGCTCCTACAGATAACGGAGCCAGCTCTCCACGCCGCGTTCGATCAGCCCGTGCACGTGCTCGAAGGCGGGACGCTGCTGGCGGTACGGATCGGGAATGTCGCGCCCTTCGTTCCAGCGGTCGAGCAGGAAGACCTTGCCGCTGACCTCGGGCGCCATGCGCTGGATCGTCGCGACATGCGCCTTCTCCATCGCCAGGATGAGGTCGGACTGGCGAAGCATGGCAACGTCGACCTGACGGGCACGGTGGGGCGCGCCATCGATTCCCTCCCCGCGAAGGAGGTCGAGCGCCGTCGGATCCATCGGATGGCCCGTCATGGCGCCGAGGCCGGCGCTGGACACCGTCGCGCGACGGCCGTCGCCGAGGCGATGACGCAGGAGGTACTCGGCGGCGGGGCTACGGCAGATGTTGCCGATGCAGACGATCAGTATCCGTTCGAACATGGCTGCTGCGATACTCGGTAATCGACAGATGATAAACGATGGGCATGACGACATCCGCACGATATCCCGGTGGTGACACGGCATGAGCGTCTGGCACGCCATCACCGCCTTCGGCGACAGCGCCTTGCTGCTGCCCGTGATCGCATGGATGGCCGCGTGCCAGCTGGCGGCGGCCCCCTGGCGCCGGGACGGCTGGCGGTGGGTCGCGGCCGCCGTCGCCTGCGGCGGCTGCGTGTCGCTTTCCAAGCTGCTCTTCATGGCGTGGCACGTCGCGCCACCCGGCATCGACTACACGGGGTTCAGCGGACACACGGCGCTGGCGATCCTGGTCTGGACCGCCTTCGCGGCGATCGTCACCCGGGGCATGCCGCTGGCGGCGCGCGTCGGGGCGATCGCCGCCGGCGCGTCGCTCGGTGTGGCGGTCGGCGCGTCGCGCCTCGCGCTCAAGGTGCACAGCCCTTCCGAGGTATGGCTAGGTGGGGCGCTGAGCGTCGTCGTCGCGGCCTGGTTCATCGCGGGGATGAGCCATGCGGTTCCGGCGCGCGATCGCGCGAGCGCCTGGCGGCTCACGCTCCTCGGCGGCACGCTCGCCATCGGCCTGGTCTGCTATGGACGCGTGTTCCCGTCGCAGCACCTGTTGCAGGACATCGCCTTGTGGGTGAGCGGACATTCCCGCGTCTTCACGCGCCTCTGAGCCCCTGCGTCACGTCGTCGTCGCCGCGTGGAGGCCGATCAATTCGGACAGGCCGGCCCAGAACAGCTGGATGCCGATGCAGAAGATCACGAAGGCCAGCAGCTGAAGCACCACCTGGGTGCGCTGGGCGCCGAGTTTCTGGCTGAGCCGGTCGGCGTAGCGCATGCACAGGTAGATGCTGACGGTGAGCGCCGCGAGCGCGATCGCGGCGGCGACCACGTGGATCCATCCGGCGCCCTGGCGAGGTGACCCGGTGCCGATCGCGATCGCCACCGAGATCGACCCCGGTCCGACCGTGAGGGGCAGCGTCAGCGGATAGAACGATGGGTCGCCGCGATGGTGGTGCACCTCGGTTTCGTCATCGTCGTCGTCCTGGCCGTTGAGCATGCGCCAGCCCGCCGCGGTGATGACGATGCCGCCCGCCACGCGCAACACGGGAATCGAGATGCCGAAGAACGACAGGACGTATGCGCCGAGCAGCAGGGACCCGAGGAGCAGGAGCAGGCTGTTCAGCGCGACATTGCGTGCGAGCCGCTCGCGCTCCGCGGCGTCGGCATGGGGAACGACGCCCAGCGACATGAGCGCCGAACCCGGCGGATTCACCACCGGCAGCAACGCGGCGACGATGACCAGCGTCGCCTGACCGATCTCCATGAACATCCATCACCCCCATTGTTGGAGCGGACCGGGCCGCTCCGACAGGATGGCGCGACGCCGGCGGTCGGGGCAAGGGTCGTTTTCACACCTCGTTTCAACAAGATTCCGGCCGTGGCGCGCCACATGATGCGTCAGGCGCTTGCGCCCAACCCGCCGGCAGCGCCGGCTTTCCTCGTCGAAAAGGAGTACCACCATGCTGCCCAAGTCACACCGGTTCATGCTGCTGGCCATCGCCGTCGCCGGCTCCGCGTTCTTCACCCAGGTCGTCATGGCCGACGGGGACGCGCATTACCCGGCATTCGCGACGCTGAAGAAGGACAAGGCCGATCCCAAGATGCTGGACCGGGATGCCATCACGCCGGCGCTTGAAAAGAAATACCCGCGTCTGGCGGGACTGAAGAGCCATTGGGACGACGCGGACCTCGACCACGACGGCAAGATCAACCAGGCGGAATACGACGCCTACGTGTCGGTCGACCACGGGACCTGAAGCGCTCCGCGCGACCCAGGCCGGACCGCGTCGGTCCGGCCTCCCCGCCGCCACGCCGACGCGCGGTGCGTGCGCATGAACGTCCAAGAATTACATGACAGGCGTAAGCCGGCGGAAAGCTTCGCCGCGCGTTACTTCCGGGACTTCGCCGGATCCGCCGCGGGGGGCAGTCCGCCCGCGTTGTCCGTCCCCTGCCCCTTGGGCGGCGTCACCTTGGGCGTACCGTACTCGTCGCGCTCGCGAGGATCCGGCGCGCGCTTCGTATTCATGCCGTCATTCCAGTGCTCCCGGCGATCCTTCGCGCGGGAGCGCGCATCCTCCTTCACCGTCTGCGGCTTGCCGCCGTTGACGGACTGGCGCGTACCGTCCTGCACCGTGGCGGGCGGCTCGTGGTTCTGCGGAACGCCTGCACTGCTACCGAGCAGGAACATCATCGTCAGGATCATGGGGGTCACCTCCCGTACAGCCTGCCGCCGCCGCCGTGACCGGCGCGTCACAGGCCCGGCCACGGGAGGTCACGCCCTCGTGGCGCCTATCGTCACCGAATCCAGGTGCTCCACCCGCTCGATGTCGCCAAGCCAGACGAGACCGCTCCAGCCGGGCTGCCGCGCGTCCTCCAGCTTCACCGTGCCGTTGATGCCTTCGTTGTCGGCCGCGTCGCGAAATACCTGGACCGTCGGCGTCACCATGACGACGCCTTCGACGACGCCACTCGTGGTGTGCACCCGTACTCGGGCGTTGATCGCGAGTTCTTCGACGAAACGTTCGAGGCGCGCCACGTCACGCGGGTCGGTATATACCTTTTCGGCAATGCGTCCCATCGTCTCCTCCTCCGGAAGAATGCCGGACGGCGGCACACCGCCGCCGGCACGAGCCCCTCAGGCAGCCGACTGCTCCGCGGCACGCTGGTTGCCCGCCTGCTCCGCCAGGAGCGTGAGCTTCTCGTCGGTCGCCTTTTCTTCCTTGAGCGTCGCCTGCAGCAATGGGATCGCGTCCTTGTAGCCGAGCTGTTTGGCGATGGCGGAAATCGTGCCGTACGACGCGATCTCGTAGTGTTCGACTTTCTGGGCGCCACCAATGAGCGCGGCGTCGCGAAGCGGACCTGCTTCGATGCCGTCGATCACTTCCTTGCTTTCCTCCACCAGGCCTTCCATCGCGGCGCATTTGACGCGCTTGAGCCGGATGCCCAGCGCGTCGACGATCTGGTCGATGCGCTCGACCTGCCCCTGGGTTTCCTCCAGGTGCGTCTCGAAGGCTTGCTTGAGTTCGGGGGCCTCGGCGGCGCGCGCCAGGCGGGGAAGCGCCTTGGTCAGCTGCTTCTCCGCGCTGTAGATATCCGACAGTTCGTGAATGAAGAGGTCTTCGATCGTCTTGATGGCCATGCACGGCTCCGTGTTGGTCGGGAGCCGTCATCGTAGGTCGCGCCGCGTGGCGTGTTTCGCGTGGCGATGTGAAGAAACGTCACATCGCTGAAGATCGGGAAGGTACCGTTGGTCGAAATGCCTCGACCGATTCCCATCCACCCTGCTCGTCTTCGATCTTCAGCCGTACCGGCCGACCGCTACGCCGCCCCAGGCTTTCGGCGAGGCGCAGCGCGTGCCTGAAACATTCGTCCTGCGTCGCGAAGGTTCCCATCCGGTGCGTGTCGTGGAATACCTCCCAGGGAAAGGCGCTTTGCCGCTGGGCCAAGGGGAGGTAAAGCATGATCGGTGTCTGCTGATTCATTTCCATAGGCGGAAGCCATACAAGCACCATGCCAGCGGAAGAATCCCGCTACGGGGCCGCGCATACGCCCGGCCATGCGCGGCCCGCTGCAGCTTTTTCATGCGTCACTGCAATCTTTACCGGCGCAGAAGCCAGGCGGCGATGAGCGTCGCGCCGACGATGGTGACGGCGGAGCGTACCTTCGGATCGCGGCGACCGTCGGAGACGACACCCTCGACGACGTCGACGCGATCGGCGAAGAGGAGCATCAGCCAGTGGCGCAGATCGTTCTCGCTATGGCGGAACGCACGGCGGCGGATCCAGCCGCTGACGCCGCGTGGCGGCAGCGTGGTCCCGAACACGGGCGGCATGCGGAAGTGCTCCGTCGAGCGAAGCACCTCCACCTTCGACTGCTGCATGGGCGGATCGTCCCAGTGCACCCCCTCGAGGCGCGGGGGACGGCGTTCCTTCGGAACGGCGGGACGATTCGCGGGATCGAGGTCGGCGCCCCATCCGGGGATGTCGTTGCGGGGTGTGTTCATGCGCTGCGCTCCTCAGGCCACGCCGGGGGGAATGAGAACGGTCTTGATGCATCCGTCGCGTTTGCCGGAAAACATCTCGTACGCGTCGCCCACCTCCTCCAGCGGAACCCGGTGGGTGATGATGTCGCGGGGCGTGAGTCGCCCCGCCTGGACGTGCTCGATCAGACGAGGCAGGTGCCGCTTCACGCATGCCTGGTTCATGCGCAGGGTCAGCCCCTTGTTCAGGGCGTTGCCGATCGGCACCGCGTTGAAGGTTGGGCCGTAGACGCCGACGATCGACACGTTGCCACCCTTGCGCACCGAATTGATGGCCCAGTGCAGCACGGTCGCCGCGCCGGCCTGCAGCTTCAGGGTGACGCCGGTCAGGTGCTGCACGACGCTACCCGTCGCCTCGCAGCCCACGGCGTCGATGCAGACGTCGGCACCCAGTCCGTCCGTCATCTTCTTGATGTGGATGGCCATGTCGCCCACTTCGCGAAAATCGACGATCTCGCAGTGGGCGTAGCGCCGGACGAAGTCGAGCCGGTAGTCGACGTGGTCCACGACGATCACGCGCCCGGCACCCATCAGCCAGGCGCTGCGCGCGGCGATGATGCCGATCGGCCCGGCGCCGAAGATCACCACGGTGTCGTTCTCCTTGATGCCGCCCATCTCGGCGGCCTGGTACCCCGTGGGCACGACGTCGGTGAGGAGCACGGCATCTTCGATGTGCATGTCGTCGGGAATGCGCGTCGGCCCGATGTCGGCGAAGGGCACGCGGACGTACTGCGCCTGCCCGCCGGCATACCCGCCCGTGGTGTGCGAGTAGCCGTAGATGCCGCCGACCGCGGTGGCGGACGGGTTCACGTTATGGCAATTGCTGTACAGCTCGCGCTGGCAGAAGTAGCAGGTGCCGCAGAAGATGTTGAAGGGAACGAGCACCCGGTCGCCCACCTTGAGGTTCTGCACGCCGGTACCGGTCTCCACGACCTCCCCCACGAACTCGTGCCCGAAGATGGATCCCACGCGGGTGTCCGGCACCAGACCGTGGTAGAGGTGGAGATCGGAGCCGCAGATGCAGCTTCGCAGCACGCGCACGATGGCATCGAACGGGTGTTCGATCACCGGGTCGGGTACCTGTCGTGCGCTGGCCCTGTAGGGCCGCCGGTAGGTCATCGCGAGCATGGTCGTCTCCGCGTCAGAGGAGGCACCCATCCTCGGCCTCACCGTGTTGCTGGCGTGCATAAGAACGATGCCACGTACTGCACAACACCGAACCGACGTCGTTCACAGAGGTATATCTCCTCTTCATGGCGGCCGTACGAGGGATTGAGAGCATCGCGCGCACCGTCTCACGGGAATTCCAACAAGGAGCCGCCATGACAGCGAATACGGCCGAACGCGTCCTCGTCACCGGCGCCAGCAGCGGCATCGGACTCCACCTTGCGCACCGGTTCGCGTCGCACGGTCACCCCGTGTGCCTGGTGGCACCCGACGGCGCCGAACTCGACAAGGTGGCCGCGGACATCGAACGACGACATGGCGTACGTACGTTGCGCATCGCGGTCGACCTGGAGCACCGGGACAGTTTCACGGCGCTGGAATCCGCGTTGGGGGACGCGGCCTGGGACGTGGACATCCTCGTCAACAACGCGGGCCACGGTTTCAAGGGAGCCTATGCCGAGGTGCCGATCGCGACGCATCTGTCGATCGTGCGGCTGAACGTGGAAGCCGTGCTGCGGCTGACGTCGCTGCTGTTGCCAGCGATGCTGCGGCGCGGCCACGGTCGCATCCTGAATACGGCGTCGATCGCCGGGTTCGAGCCGGGCCCGACAATGTCCGTCTATCACGCGAGCAAGGCGTTCGTGCTCTCGTGGAGCGAAGCGATCGCGACCGAACTCGAAGGCAGCGGCGTCACCGTCACGGCACTGTGCCCCGGCCCGACCGACACCGACTTCTTCCCCAAGGGCGACATCGAATGCAGCTTCGCCTTCCAGAAGGGCAACCTGATGGACCCTGAGGACGTCGCCAGCGCCGGGTATGACGCCGTGATGAGCGGCGAGCGCGTCGTCGTGCCCGGCGCGGTCAACAAGGCCATGGTCTTCTCCCGCCGGTTCATGTCCGAACACATGCAGGCGCGGATGAACGAGAAGATGTACGAGGATGTGTCTTCGCCGGAGCGCGTCCGCGGAGACAAGGAGTCGCCGCCTTCGGGCTGAACGACGCATTCAGCATGTTGACGGTGTGAGAGGCATCTCTTGGCGCGGCCTAGCGATGCGCCCGGGCATCCTGCGTTCCGCCCGATCGGCGCCGGCACGACGCCCGGCCTCCACTTCCGCCAGGAGCTCGAATTGAACGAGTCAGACCAGGGGCCTTCTTCAGGCCTCGCTTTTCCGTGGGTCCGGCCCCTGGCCGTGATCATCGAACCACGGACGGATCTCGCGGATGTCCTGCTGGAAACGCTGATCGAGATCGGCTTCGACGTCGTGGCCGCCGCCACGCACATCGGCGCCGCCAGCCTGAGCGAGGGGCGCTGCCCGCAGCTGCTGCTTGCATGCGTCCCCGCGCACGCCGACGATTTCGTCGGGTCCTATCTTTCCGATTGCCGCGATCTGCTCGGCTCCCTGCCCACCGTCCTGATGATCTCGGATGCGCAGGCGGACATGACGGGCGCACCTTCGGACGCCATCCGCATCCTGAAGCCTTTCACTCGCGGGGAGTTGCTCCTGGCGGTCGACGAAGCGCTCGCGACGGGAGCCCATTCGCTGGTCGACTGAGTGAGGAGCCGGCGCTCCGGCGCCGGCCCCCATGCCTCGTCAGCGTTTGGCCTCGACATTGGGCGTCGCGTCGCGAACGAGGAACTCCTCGGTGAGCTGAGGCAGGTGTTCCAGCACCCACGCGGCCATCGCCTGCTCCTGGGGCAGGATCTGCTCGCAGACACGTTGCGTCTCGGCGTCGCCCACGGTCTTCGCGGCGGCGATCAACGCCGTGTACGTCGCGATCTCGAGATTCTCGAAGACGTAACTGGAGATCGCGCCCTTGACGATCTCGTCCGAGTTGGCCATGCCGCCGGCGGCCTGACCGAAGGCCATCATCTTGCCCATCATGTCCTTCATCGCCGAGGTCGAACCACCGAGGCGCTCGATGCACCCCTTGAGCAGTTCCTGCTGACCCAGTGTTTCCTGCAGGTGCTCCTCGATGCGCTTCTTCACGATCGGGTAATGCTCGATGCGCGCGGCTTGCGCCCTGAGCATCTGCTCGGCCTGCTGCTCCATCGCGTGCGCGTCGCGAAGCCAGTCGAGGAGGTTCTCGCGGAGTTCTGCCATGGGTGGATGCTCTCTGGTCGTGGTGGAAGACCTGATCGTGATGGCGCGCGCGTGCACGGCGCAGCGTCGCCGCGTGACGAGGTGGCGACGAAATGGCTTTCCTGTTCACCAGCGTGTTTTCGCCCTCACCGTGGCTGCCCGACGCTTCGACCTGCGGCATCGAAAGATGGCCACTCCGCCAGCCAGGAGCGATGCAAGCATGTTCAACCACAACAAGCGACTCCAGTACACCGTGCGCGTGGGCGAATCCAATCCGGGTCTCGCCAACCTCATGCTCGAGCAGTTCGGTGGTCCGCAGGGGGAACTCGCCGCCGCGATGCGTTACTTCACGCAGGCGCTCGCCGAGGAGGATCCGGGCCGCAAGGACATGCTGCTCGACATCGCCACCGAGGAGCTCAGCCATCTGGAAGTCATCGGCTCGATCATCGCCATGCTCAACCGCGGCGCCAAGGGCCGCCTCGCGGAGACGATCGACCAGCAGGCCGAGATGTACCGGGCGCTCCAGGGCGCGGGCAACGACAGCCACGTGACCCAGGTGCTCTACGGTGGCGGTCCCGCGCTGATCAACTCGGCCGGCGTGCCCTGGCATGCCGGCTACGTCGACACCATCGGCGAGCCGACGGCCGACCTGCGCTCCAACATCGCCGCCGAGGCCCGCGCGAAGATCGTGTACGAACGGCTGATCAACGTCACCGAGGACCCCGGTGTCCGCGATGCGCTGACGTTCCTCATGACCCGCGAGGTCGCCCACCAGAAGTCGTTCGAGAAGGCGCTGTACTCGATGGACAAGAGCTTCCCGCCGGGCAAGCTGCCGGGCGATCCGCGCTTCACCGACCTCTACGTGGACACCTCGCGCGGCGAGGGCGATCGCACGGGACCGTGGCGCGAGGGCAAGGGTTTCACCGAGGTCCTCGTGCCCAGCGAGGAGAACATCCCGGTGGACGGCGGCGACGGCCACGCGGACGTCGGTCTGTCCGCGGACGAGCAGGCCGCGGTCGAGGCGTTCGCCCTGCGCGGCGCGTCGGATCCGTCGCGCGATCCGGTGACGGGCGCGGACCTCGGCACGTTGCAGCAAGAGGCGTCGCGATAACCTGCCGCAAGGCCCGAAGGTACGGCGGGAGCGGCGAGAACCGCTCCCGCCCGCCGGTCAGGTCGGGCCCGCGTAACCCGGATCGCTCGACGCGTCGGCCCGTTCCTGACGATGCTCGCACGCTTCGTGGCCACAGTTGCAGCGCCCGGTATCGCCGGATTCGGCGGCGGCCTCGCAGTGGTCGCTGCAGTAGTTGCTGCCGTCTTGCGCCACCGTGCATGCGCACGAGGCATGCCCACAGCGGTAACCGTTATCGGACATGGTCGTTCTCCCGGGATGTTGTCGTGGTGGAGCGAAGGCGGTCGAGCACGCCATCCAGACGGCGCTGTGCACTGTCGGCTTCGTGTGTGCGGTCGCAGATATGGATGTCGCCCGCCATCGCGGACACCCTGAAACCGGTCGAGCGCAGCATCGCGCGCAGGCCCTGTGGATTCGGCACCCACCAGTTGGTCGGATCCCCGGCCAGCTCGCCCTCGATGAAGGCCAGCTTCGGCCACGCGTCTTCGCGCAGGCGGTCGCGCCCGAGGTAACCCGGATCGGACGTGTCGATGTCGCCGGGCGCGGCGCTTCCGGTCGCCAGGCTCTGCACGCAGAGCGTGCCAGCGCATCGCGACGCGGCGAGGTCGAGACCGAGCAAGGGGTAGCGGAGGTGGTACAGCACGCCCAGGAACAGAACGATGTCGTATCGCTCGCCGTCCCCGGCGAGACCGTAGACGTCGCCCTCCCGCACCCGGAGCCGGTCGCTCAGCCCGAACTGACGCGCCGCCCACGTCGCCTGACGGAGGTAATGGGGATCGTGGTCGATCGCCGTGACGCGGGCACCGCGCCGCGCCAGTTCGATGGCGAAGAAACCGGCGTTGCAACCGACGTCCAGGACAGTGCGTCCCGCGAGGTTCTCCGGCAGGCGTGCCGACAACGCCTGCCACTTGTACGACGGGTAATCGCCGAGCGGATGGTCCGGCGCCGTCTGGCGTCCGTCCGGCAGGTGGAGATTGTGGAACCACGGACCGAGCGCATGGATGTCCCGGTCGCGTTCGTCCGCGGACGGTGGATGGGACTGCAACGTGCGCGACGTGCTCACAGCGACGCTTCCGCCACGCGCGACCGATACGCGATCCCTTCGCCGGCCTCCGCCAGCATCTCGGGGAGCACCTTCGCGCGGTGGGCGGCGGTATGCGACGCGAGCACGCGCTCGCGAGCGCCCTCGCCTACCGCGCGGCGTTCGGCGTCGCTCATGTGCCGCAGGATGTCGAGCACGGCGTCCGTGTCGTCGACGAGCAGGATCTCCGCACCGGGAACGAACAGTTCGTCGATGCCGGGCCATCGGTCGGAAACGATAGGCGTGCCGCACGCCGCGGCTTCGAACAGACGCACGCTCGGCGACCATCCCGCCTGGATCATGTCGTCGCGCGTCACGTTGAGCGTGAAGCGCTGCGCGTTGTAGAAGGCCCGGTGCTCCGCGGGTGGCACGTGTTCAGCGCGCTCCACGTTGCCCGGCCAGGCGATCGACGCCGGGTACATGGGTCCCGCCACGGTGAACCGGCCTTCCGCCCATGCGCGCGCCGGCCCGATCAGCAGCGAGTCCACGCGCGGCTGGCGGTCGTCGCTGTACGTGCCGAGGTAGCCGAGGTCCCAGCGGCATGGCGCGGGCTCCGGAAAATAGGCCTCGGGATCGAACGCGCAATGGAACGCGTAGGCGTAACGGGCGCCGTAATAGGTCCGCAGCCGGTCGAGCGTCGCGCCACCGGTGAACGAAAGATAGGCGTGGTAGCCCGGAATCTGGCGTGGCGCGAGGTAGGCGTGATCGCCCTGCTCCAGCTTCGCCAGCGTCACGGGGGTGTCGATGTCGTAGAACGCGGTGACCCCGGTCGCCGTCTGCAGCACCCAGTCGCCCACCTGCTGACCGTCGGGCACGTAGGAACCGACGATGACCGCGTCCGCGCGTGCCACGAGACCGGCGAAGCGCACCCGCAGGTCGTCGAGCGACGCGTACAGGTGGGTGCTTCCGTAGGGAGGCTCGGGGAGATCCCGGTGCATGGCGTACCAGGGCACGTCGCGCTCCAGGAAGGTCACCCGATGGCCGTCCCGGGCGAGTTCGCGCAGCAGTCCGCGATAGGTCGTCGCGTGACCGTTGCCCCACGAGGATGTGATCGACAGCCCGAGGAAGACGATGTCCATGCCCGCCGCGCTCACGCCACGGCCCGGCGCGTGAAGTCCCGGCCCTGCAACAGTGCCTCGAGCTGACGGGCGCGATGCGCGTAAGTGTGTTCGGCCAGCACGCGACGCCGCGCCGCTTCGCCGATGCGCCACGCGCGCTCCGGCGTCAGCGCGTCGAGGTGTTCGGCGACCTCGTCGCCGCCTCGCGCGACCAGCACCTCGCTACCGGGCTCGAGGAACGTCTCGATGCCCTCCCAGGCGTCGGTGATCAGGCACGCGCCGGCGCCCGCCGCCTCGAACACCCGCGTCGCCGGGGAGAACCCGTAGCGGGCCATCGAATCGCGGCTGATGTTGAGCACCGCGCGCGGCGATACGTTGAAGGCGTTGTGGTCGCGGGTGTACACGTGGCCGATGAAATCGACGTTCGACGGCAGCCGCCGATCCTCCCAGCCGCTGCCGCCAAGGATGAAACGCAGCGCCGGACGAGCCTCGGCGGCCGCGAGGAAGAAGCGTTCGACGCGCGACTCGCGATCCGGCAGACGGTTGCCGAGGAAGCCGAGATCGGCGGCGTAATCGACCCGGTGCGGCACCGGGTGATGCGTCTGCGGATCCAGCGCGTTGTATACCGGTTCGCAATGCCGCGCGCCGAGCGCCGTATAGGCGTCGACCACCGGCTGACCGCCGCCGTACGTGCAGATGAGGTCGAAACGCCCGACGAGACGACGAAACGGGTGACGCGGATCGCTCTCGACCGCATCGAGCGTCGCGGGAGCGTCCACGTCCCAGAACACCACCGTTCGCCCGGGACGCCGCAGCGTCAGGACACCCTCTTCCAGCGTGCGGTCGAGCACGCCGACACCGCTCGTCTTGACGATCACGTCGGCGGTGGCGGCGTCATCGAGCATGGCGTGCGCCACGTCGGTCGTCGGCGGATAGACCACGACGCGCGCCCACTCGGGATCGTCCATGTCACGGTGTTCCTGTCGGCCGTACGCGTCGGGCTCGTAGAACGTGATCTCGTGGCCGAGGAGATGCAGGTTGCGGATCAGACCCCGGTAATACGTGGCCGCGCCGTTCCAGTAGGCGGACACGAGGCTCGAACCGAAGAACGCGAATTTCATGCGTGGATACTCCTGGGAGCGGCGGGGGCGAGCGACGCATGGATGCGCAGCAGTTCGTCGACGCGGTGGGAACACGTGTGCCGGGACAACAGGCGCTCGCGGCCTCGGACTGCAAGCTCCGCCGCCATGCCCGGATCGTGAAGAAGGTCCCGCATGTGGCGTCGCATCCCGGCGCCGTTGGCGGCAACGAGGAAATCGATGCCCGGCCGGAACAGGCCTTCGACGTCGTCCCATGGCGCACTGATCAGGGGGATACCGCACGCCAGGGCTTCGAAGGGCCGGATCGTCGGAATCCCCGGCAACGAACGGACATAAGGGCCACGCGGCACATGCACCGTGAAGCGGTGCGCGGCGAAGACGCGCGGCACCGCGAAGTTGGGCAGCCAGCCCGCGAAGCGCAGCCCGGTTTCGCCGAGAGCCGCCAGCGCGTCGGCGGGGTAGCGGACGCCGTGCACCGTGCCTTCGAGCGCCAGGTCGCGGGCCGGGTCGACGAGGAACTCGTGGAGCTCGGCGGTGCGTTCGTCGTCGCCCCAGTTGCCTATCCAGACGAGGTCGTGCGCGCGTTCGATACCGTCGATCGGATGGAAGACGCGCGTGTCCGCGGCTTCGTGCCAGGTCCATGCCTGCGCCGCCCACCCGCGCGCCTCGTACATGTGGCGGATCACGTCGCCGAACGCGAGCACGCCGTCGTAGTACCGAAGGTCGTACGCCGCCATCGCGTCTTCATCGCTGACCGCGCGATGATGCGTGTCGTGGAACAGCAGGCGGTAGTCGTGATCGCGACGGTGCAGGCCGATCCGCGCCACCAGCGAGTGGCTGTTCCACTCGTGCACGAGCACCAGATCCGCGCCGTCGAGCGCGGCGTCGAGGTCGAGCGTGGCGGGATCGTAGCGTTCGCTGCGCAGCGACGGGTAGGCCCGATGGAACGCGTCGACCGGCCCGCTCCCCTGCTCCGCCAGCAGCGACGACACGCTCCAGGCGTCGTGCGGTTCGTACACCGCGACCTCGACGCCGCGCGCGAGCAGTTCACTGGCCACGCCGCGGAGGAAGTGCGCGTTGCCGTGGTTCCAGTCCGAGACCAGCGAGTGATAGAACATCACGACACGCACGGTCGTCCCCCTTCCCTCGCCATGTCGCGGTAGGTATCGCGCCAGCGCGCGACCATGCGTTCGGCCGTGTACCGCCGTGCATGGCGGCGGGCCCGCATGCCGTGCGCGTGCAGCTTCGGGCGGTCGTCGACCAGCGCGTTCAGCGTGCGCGCGATCGCGGCCGGATCGTCGCTGGGCACGTAACAGGCGGTGTCTTCCCAGAGCTCGCGCAGCGACGGGATGTCGCCGAGCACGAGTGCGCAGCCCGCGAACGCCGCCTCGAGCACCGACAGGCCGAACGGCTCGTAGCGCGCGGGAAGCACGTAGATCGCGGCGTGCGCGAACTGATTCGCCATGCTGCCCTCTCCCAGCGCGCCAAGCAGCTGCACGTGGTCGAACCGGGCGCTGCCGCCCTCCGGATGACGCACGTCGCCCGCGACGCGGATCGGCCAGCGCGATGCCGGCGCCGCGGCGTCGAGCGCCGCCACGTTCTTGGCCTCGTCCCACGCGCGCGCGGCGCAGAGGACGTAGGGTTGTTTTCGCGTGCCGCGGAAGGTCTCGGGGTCGCGCCCGTTGTGCACCACCGCCACGCGCCCGACGTGGCCGTACAGCCGTCGCAGGTCGTCGAGCATGCTGCGCGTCGGCGCCGTCACCAGCGCGGCGCCCGCGAGGCCGCGTGCGACTCGCCGGCGATAGCCATCCCATTCGGGCCCCGGCGCCGTGCCGCGGACGTGCTCGTACCACGTCGCCACGCACGAGTGCGCGACGACGACGCAGGGTGCCGGCCACGGGAGGTGGCCGTGGCAGAAGTGGTTCAGGTGCACGATGTCGGGCCCGAACTCGCGCGCAAGGCCCAGCAGCCAACGCCCCGCCGCATCCTGGTTCGCATCGTTCGCCTCGCCCATCCATTCGAGCGGAAAATCGCCGTGCGCGAGCATCAGCCCCGGTATGCGTCCCGCCGCACGCAGACGCCCACCGTCGGGGCGCGGGCCGAGCACGGCGATCAGCACCTCGATGCCGTGGCGCCGCAGGCCCTCGGCCAGCTGCAGCGCGAAGGTCCAGACGCCGCCCACCGCGTCGGCGCTCATCATGACGCGGCGGACAGACATGACCGTGCGACCTCCATGCGTTGCAGCGGCGCGTCGGTACCGCGGTGGCGGCGCAGCCAGGCGTGCAGCATCCCGACGCCCTCGCGCGCCCCGACCTCGGCGCGCCACCCCGTGGCCTGCTGGTACCGCCGGGTATCCGAGACGTAGTAGCGCTGATCGCCCGGCCGCCACCCGGACCAGCGGATCGCGGGCTTGCGCCCCGTGAGCTGCTCGATCCAGTCGAGGAGCTGGAGGAGGCTGATGGTGTTCGCCGGGCCGCCGCCCAGGTTGAACGCCTGCCCCGACAGCGCATCGATGTGCCGCGCGGCGAGCACGTACGCTTCGACGGCATCGTCCACGTAGAGGATGTCGCGCACCTGCATGCCGTCGCCATAGAGCGTGATCGGTTCGCCGCGTAACGCCCGGATGAGGAAATGCGCGACCCAGCCCTGGTCCTCCGTGCCGAACTGGCGCGGGCCGTAAATGCAGCTCATGCGGAAGACCACCGACGGCACGCCCATGCAACGGGCGTAATCGACGATGTACTGGTCGGCACCGCCCTTCGAACAGCCATACGGACTATGGAAGTCGAGCCGTCGGCTCTCACCCACGCCGTGGGCGAGCCAGTCGCCGTCCACCGGCTGGTACCGCCGATCGACCACGGCGAGGTCGATGTCCTCCAGCCCGCCGTAGACCTTGTTCGTCGAGGCGAAGATCACGGGCGGCACCCGCGACTGCCCGCGCGCGGCCTCCAGGACGTTGATCGCGCCGCCAAGGTTCACCTCGAAATCCATCACGGGATCGTCCAGGCTCGACGTGACGGCCACCTGTCCGGCGAGGTGGAAGATCCGTTCGACGCCGTCCAGCGCCTCGGCGAGCCGGTGCCGGTCGCGCGTATCGCAGGGAACGAACTCGATGAGGTCGCCGTGGCGTTCGCGCAGCCAGGCGAGGTTTTCCTCCGCGCCCGGCCGGGCGAGACTGTCCACCACGCGGACCCGTCCTCCGTCCGAGGCGAGACGCGCGGCGATGTTGCAGCCGATGAAACCCGCCCCGCCGGTGATCGCCGAGACGGGCCCATCGCGCCGCAGCCGCGTGGGCCAGGTCGCCGCGTCGCGCACGCCGCGCAGCCCCCGCGCGGCCCATAGCCGATAGAGCAGTTTCGGCTCGCCGTGCTCGCGCTGGATGCCGAAGTGATAATCGCGCTCGTCGTTGTGGAAACCCGCCTGCGATGCGCGGGACGACGCCAGGTCCCGCAGCGACAGCAGATAGATCCGGTCGATCGGGAGCTGCTCGGCCTCGGCGACCACCCTCACCTGCTCGAATTCGTCGTGCCGCCAGGTCGAATAGCCGGTTTCCGTGAGCCACACACGGCCGGGGTGCCCGTGCGCCTCGAGCACCTCCGTCACCTCGCGGATACGGCGCTCCCAGGATTCGCCGGGTCGGTCGTAGCTACCCGAGAATCCGTGCACCCCGACCACGTCGATGTACGGCATCAGCCCGTTCTCGAACATGGCCTCGAGCCAGTTCGGATCGATCGGCGACATGCCCCCAAGCACGGTCTTCTTTCCGCGCTGGCGTGCCCAGGACGCGGCATTACCGACCATCTCGCAAAACTTCGTCCAGCCGGGATCGCGACCGTAATCCCACTCGATCGCGTTGTTGGCCTCGTTCCACAGCTCGACATGATCGAAGTGCTCGCCGTAGCGGGTGATGCACACGTCGAGGAAATCCGCGTAGTCCTTGAGCCGGCGTGGTGGCGACGCGGTCGCCGGCGACTCGCCGAGCGAGGGCGGCGTGTAGAGGAAGCACGGCAGGAGATCGAAGTGCGGCGACAGCGTGGGGAACAGCCAGTCGTACCACTCGGGTCCGCCGTCGCGCAGGAAATCGGCCCAGGAGACGCCGAACCGAAGATGGCGCACGCCGAGCGCGCACAACGCGTCCACCGTTTCCCGAGCGAGGTCCCGGTCGCCCATCGGGAACCACTCCAGCACGCCGACATCCGGGGAGGCGGCGGCGATACGCGCGGTCACAGCGTCAGTCCCCGGCGATGGAGCTCGGCACTCGCCTCCACCACGCGGTCGACGGCGCTGGCGGTCGCCAGCCATTCGACCAGCTCCGCGAGACCTTCGTCGATCCCGATCGCGGGGCGATAGCCGATCGCGCGCTCCGCGAACGCGATGTCGGCGACGCAGTGGCGAATGTCGCCCACGCGATACCGGCCCGTGACCTCGGGTTCCACGGGCCGTCCCACCGCATCCGCGAGGCGTCGCGCGATTTCCAGGATCGTGTACGCGTTGCCGCTGCCGACGTTGATCACCTCGCCGGCCGCCGACACGCTGTCGTAGGCGAGTCGGCAGGCTCGGGAGACGTCGCGCACGTTGACGAAGTCGCGCCGTTGCCGGCCGTCTTCGAAGATGCTCGGCGCATTGCCGTTGAGGAGCCGCGCCGCGAAGATCGCGAGCACGCCGGTGTAGGGGTTGGACAGCGCCTGCCGAGGGCCGTAGACATTGAAGAATCGCAGCGCCGTCGTCGGAATCCCGTAGGCCTCGCCGACCATGAGGCACAGACGTTCCTGGTCGAACTTGGACAGCGCGTAGACCGACGAAAGATCGGGTTGTTTCGATTCGTCGGTCGGCACGGGCGACCACGGACTCCCGTCGCGGCCGCGCAGTTCCCACTCGCCCCGTTGCAGCGCCGCGCGACTGCGCCGATACCCGGGGAAGCGGCGGCCCTGGGTGTCCTCGTACATGCCCTCGCCGTAGATGCTCATGCTCGATGCGACGACGAGCCGCTCGACGGGGCGTTCGGCGAGCGCCTCCAGCAGAACGGCGGTGCCGAGGTTGTTGATGGAGGTGTAACCGGCGATCTCGTACATGCTCTGGCCGACACCTACCGACGCGGCGAGGTGATAGACGCCGTCGACCCCGTCCAGTGCACGTCGCACGACGTCCGGGTCGCGAACGTCGCCCACGATCAGTTCGACGTCTTGCGCGAGGTACGCCGGTCGCGTGCCTTCGCCACCGTGGACCTGTGGCGCGAGGAGATCGAGCACGCGCACATGATGGCCGTCATCGAGCAGCAGATCGGCGAGCCATGACCCGATGAAACCGGCGCCGCCGGTGATGAGGATGCGTTTGCCCATGCGCGGTCTCCGTGGTCCGAGTACCGAGCATCACCGTGTCCCGGAGCAGAAGGAGTGAACCGTCGCGAGCGCGTCGACGACATTGCTTAATGGCACCGTGCGCTCAGCATCGTGTTCGTGCAGGCCCGTGTTTTTCACTCCTCCCGCATCGATCGCCTTCCATGCTGACATCGTTCCCCACCAGTCGAGGACTCATCATGGCTAAGGCACCCACCTCCGAGGGAGCCGTGTCGGCGGCTCATTCGCCCCTGCACATCGTCGTCGCCGGCGCCGCCGGCTTCGTCGGCAGCCACCTCGTCGACCGCTTCATCGCCGACGGCCACCGCGTCACCGGCATCGATGACCTTATCACCGGCCGCCGAGCCAACGTCGCCCATCTGGACCGGCACCCACGCTTCCGTCTCGTCGAGCAGGACATCGCGAAACCGTTCTCCCTCGACGACCGCGCCGACTGGGTGATGCACCTGGCGAGTCCTGCCTCGCCACCGAAATACCAGCGCTGGCCGATCGAGACCCTCGAAGCGAACAGCTTCGGCACGCACCACCTGCTCAGGATGGCCCAGACGCACGGCGCGAAGTTCCTCCTCGCGAGCACGAGCGAGGTCTACGGCGATCCGCTGCACCATCCGCAGCAGGAAGACGACTGGGGCAACGTGAACCCGAACGGGCCGCGCAGCATGTACGACGAAGGCAAGCGTTATGCCGAGGCCGCGACGATGGCCTTCCACCGCCACCACGGGCTGCCCGTGCGCATCATCCGCATCTTCAACACCTATGGCCCGCGCATGGATGCCGACGACGGCCGCATCGTCACCAACTTCATCTGCCAGGCGCTCGCGGGCAAACCGCTGACGGTGTTCGGCACCGGGTCGCAGACGCGTAGCCTGCAGTACGTGTCCGACCTCGTCGAGGGCATCGTCCGCTACATGGACTGCGATCACTGCGGCCCGATGAACCTGGGCAACCCGGTGGAGCGCACCGTCACGGAGATCGCCGAACTGATCATCCGGCTGACCGGCAGCACGTCGACGCTCACCTTCCACGACCTTCCCGAAAACGATCCGCAGCGACGCCGGCCGGACATCGCACGTGCGCAGGCGATGCTGGGCTGGTCGCCGCGCGTCTCGGCGGAGGAAGGCCTGGCGCTCACGATCGAGGCGTTCCGCGCCGGCATCGCTCCCACACGCCGGCGCGCGCGCCGCTCCACGGCGGCGGCCGACGCGCGCGCGATGAGTCAGGCGTAGAAGCGGTCGAGCACCCGGGCGAGGTCGACCAGCCGGTCGGCCTCGACGTCGTAGCGCGGCGACACCTGCAGCGCCTCCGCCCAGGCAAGCGCGGCCCTGCCACCCCATGCGTCCGGCGGCGACGCGAGGGTCGTACGCTGGCGACCGTCGTAGCGCTCCAGCATGAAGTCGTAGAACGAACCCTCCACGTTGCGCAGGCCGATCCCTCCGTTCGTGCCGAAGATGCGCAGGCCGATGTCGGCGTCGGCGCCGATCGGAAGGTTCCAGGAACAGGTCACGTCGAGCACGGTCCCGCCTTCCAGGTCGATCCGGGCGCTGGCGAAGTCTTCCACCGCGTCGGGTACGCTTTTCAGAGGTCGCCCTTTCACGAAGCATCGGCTGTCCACGCCAAGGACGGAAGGGTGACCGAGCAGCCATAGCGCCAGATCGACGAGGTGGATGCCGAGGTCGACCACGCACCCGCCCCCTGACAGGGTGCGATCGTAAAACCACGGCTTGCCCGGGCCGTACGCGTTATGGAACACCGCCTCCACCGCGTAGACACGCCCCAGCTCCCCGAGCGTCAGCATCGCGCGTACGTCGTCGATGCCTGCGAGGTGGCGATAACTGAGGTCCACGCCAAGGAGACGGTCCGCGGCACGCGCGGCGGCGACCACCGCCGCCACCTCGTCGCCGTCGCGGCCCAGCGGCTTCTGGCAGAACACGGGAAGACCGCGCTCGAGCGCGTCGAGCGACTGCAGCGCGTGGCCCGCGCTCGGTGTCGCGATGACGACGCCATCCAGATCGAGCACGAGCAGTTCCTCGAAGGTCGCGCAGACGAGCGCATCCGGCGCGAGCTTTCTCGCTTCCTCCACGCACATGTCGTCTGGATCGACGATCCCGCGGGCCTCCACCATTCCCGAATCGATCAGCGCCGCCATCCGGTGGCGTCCGATCCAGCCGACCCCCGCGAACCCGAGCCGCAGTTTCCGCGTCATGACGGATCCTCCATCAGCAGGACGGCCTTGGTGAAACCCCCGGGGCGCGTGCGCACCGCTTCCAGCGCTTCGCCCGTTCGTTCGAGCGGGTAGCGATGGGACACGAGCAACGACAGGTCGAGGCGCCCGTCGAGCACGGCGTCCACCGCGTCGCGTATGCCCTCGGCGGCCACCGCGGGGTCACGCTCATGCGCGTTGACGACGTCGATGCCACGCCAGTTCCACAGCTGCACGTTGACCTGGCGCAGGCCGTCCTGATGGTAGCCGGCGATCACGAGCCGCCCGCGCACGCCGGTGAACTCCCCGGCCAGATCGAGCGGCCATGGCTTCCCCGTGCATTCGAACGTCCGCTCGCACTGGCGCCCCTGCGTCAGGGCGCCGACCTGCTCGAGCAACGTCGCGTGATCGTGCATCGGCAGCGCATGGGCCGCGCCGCAGCGTCGGGCCAGGTCGAGCGCCGCTTCCGACCGTGCGACCGCTATGACGCGGGCACCCGCCTTCGCGCAGAGCTGGACGAGCGCCGCACCGAGGAATCCGACGCCGACGATGGCGACGGTGTGTCCCGCCTCGACACCGGCGCGACGGAAGATGTTCATGACGCAGCCCAGTGCCTCGCCCGGGAACGGGGTGTCGTCGAGCGCGGCCGGGAGCGGCACCACGTGCGTGGCGTCCGCGACGTCGTATTCCGCGTAGGCACGAAAGGACAGCATCGCCACGCGTTGGCCCGGTTCGATCTGCGTCACGTCCTCGCCCACCGCGTCGACCACGCCCCATCCTTCGTGCCCGAGGTCGCCCGGCGGCATGGGATACGTGAACCATTCCCGCCCCTCGTAGGCGGGAATGTTCGACGCGCACAGGCCGCTCCCCTGGAGCCTTACCCTTACCTGCGAAGGACCGGGCCGTGGCAGGACGACTTCCTCGATGCGCACGTCGGCAGGACCGGCGAGGACGGCGGCCCGCATGGAAACGGGTACGGTTCGACTCATGATGATCTCCTTCGGGGTGTCATGTCCGGCCCGTCGCCCAGAGGACGACGAGTGCGACGGTCGTGGCGCCGGTGATGGCGACGGTGCTCCAGCCGAGGACGCGTGTGAGCATGCCGTTGGCACGGTCGCCCATCATGCGGCGATCGCTCGTCATGACCATGATCAGCAACAGCAGCGGCGGCACCGAGAATCCCTGCACGACGCCGGACCAGACCAGCGCCCGCATGGGGTTGACGCCAAGCAGGTTCAGCGCGACCGCCACGACGGTGACGGCGAGGATCGTCCCGTAGAAGAGCGGAGCCTCGCGCGGCGCGCTTTGAAGGCTGCCCGGACGCCGGAAGACCTGCACCAGATCGTACGCGGCCCCCGTCGTCATCACCGGGATCGCGAGAAATCCGACGCCGACGACGCCGAGCGCGAACAACCAGCGCGCCGCGCTTCCGGCGACGGGTTCGAGGGCGCTGGCGGCCTGCGCCGCGCTCTCGATGTCGTGCTGCCCGTTCGCGTACAGCGTCGCGCCCGTGGACATGATGATGAAGTACAGCACGATGTTGGAGAACGCGACGCCGGCGACGACGTCGCGGCGCATCAGCCGCATGCCGGCGTCCGAGGCGCCCGGATGCCGGGACGGATCCGGATCCCCCGCGTCCACGCGCTCCTCGACTTCCTGATTCGATTGCCACGTGTAGACGTAGGCGGAAAGCGAGGTACCGATGCAGGCGACCAGCATGCCGACGAATCCGGCGTCGAAGCGCACGTCGCGTGCCAGCGTGCCGCGCAGCACGTCCATCGCGTCGGGTTTCGCCATGACGGCAGCGGCGATGTACGCGAACAGCGCGAGCGCCAGCCAGCGGAAGATGCGTCGCAACAGGTCGTACGAGCCGAGCACCTGCAGGCCCGTCACCACGACCGCCACCACGGCGACCCACGCCCAGACGGGCAACGGCAGGAGCAGGTTGAGGGCCGCGCCGACGCCGCCAAGGTTCGCCGCGGCCTCGATGACGTTGCCGATGAACGCGAGCGCCGCCATCGGGTACACGACGCGACTCGGGAAACGGTCGAGCATCGCGGCGAACAGGCCTTTCCCGTAGACGCGCCCGAGCTTCGCCGACACATACATCACCACGTACATCATCGGCAGGAGAACGGGCGCGATCCAGAGCGCGCCAAGCCCGTACTTCGCACCCGTGCTCGCGTAGGTGCCGATCGCCGAGGGATCGTCATCCGCGGCGCCCGTGATGACACCGCCGCCCAGCCAGCGAAGGGGTCGCCGCGACCGGCCGCTCCCGGCATCCGCCGTCGATCGGCCCATGTCGTACTCCGGAAGAAGATGCGGAGGATCATGGGAAGGCGACACGCAAACCGCGGAACCGCTCGCGTGAACACGACGGGACGTTGCTGAACAGCGACCGCGGCCGCCGGTGATGGCGCGTTCACATGCCGCTCACGGCCATCGATCCACGTTCGGGATATTCCTTCTGTTTCGACGCACGTGCCCATGTCCCGATCATGTCCGCCGCCACGCTACTGATCCTGGACGACGACCGTCGTTTCGCCGAGGCGACGGGTGAGTTCGCTCGTCAGATAGGCCTGGATCCCTACCCCGTCACCACGCTGGGCGAGGCGATGCGGATGGCGTCGAGGCAGCGCTTCGACTGCGCGCTCGTTGACATCGGCTTACCCGACGGCTGCGGGCTCGAACTGCTTGCCGAGCCCCGGCTGGCGAGCACGCGCAAGATCGTCATGAGCGGGGACGCGTCCCTGGCGACGTGGGCAGGGCGCAGCGTGCCGGGCACGCTCGGCGTGTTGACCAAGCCTTTTCGCTTTTCCGCTTTCCGCGAACTCCTCGCCCGGACCTTCCCTTCCCCGGCATCTCCGGGCTCCCTGCTTGGCCGGTCGCCGGCGATGCGAGCGGTCGTCGACGAACTCGAAGCCGTCGCTTCCAGTCGCTTCCCCGTGCTGATCCACGGCGAGAGCGGGACCGGCAAGGAGCTGGCGGCGCGCCTGATCCACGACCGGAGTGCGCGGGGCGGCCGCTTCATCGCGGTCAACTGCGCGGCGTTGTCGGCGGAACTGCTCGCCAGCCAGCTCTTCGGTCACCGGCGCGGCAGCTTCACAGGCGCCGTCGAGCACGAGGAAGGGCTCGTCGCCCAGTCCGATGGCGGCACGCTCTTCCTCGACGAACTCGCGGAGGCGCCCCCGACGGTGCAGGCGGCCCTGCTGCGATTCCTGGAATCCGGGGAGGTGCTCGCGCTCGGCGCACGGTCGCCGAAGCGGGTCGACGCACGCGTCGTCGCGGCCACCAATGTCGATCCACGTCGCGCGATCGACGAAGGGCGACTCCGCGCCGACCTCTATTTCCGCGTCGCCGGATACGAGGTACGCATGCCGCCGCTTCGCGAGCGACCCGACGATATCGAGGTCATCGCGCAAGCGATCCTCGACGACCTGAACCGCGAGTACGGCACGGCGCGACGCTTCGCACCGGGTGCGTTCGACACCGTTCGCGGCGATCGCTGGCGCGGCAACGTACGCGAGCTGCGCCAACGCGTGCAGCGCGCGTGGCTTGGCGGAGGGGAGGCTCTCGTCCTCGACGGGCCGGCTCAGGAAAGGCCGCGGGAAACGCGTGACCCGCGCACGCTCGACGACATCGAACGCGAAGCCATCCTCGACGCGCTCATCGCCTCCGACGGCGACCGGGCGATGGCCGCCGCGCGGCTGGGCATCAGCACACGCACCATCTACAACAAGCTGGCCCGCTATCGTGCCGACGCCCCGGACGATCCCCTGCATGCGGCACAATGAGCGAGAATCCACGCTCCGCTGCCTAAGGTTGTCCCGATGTCTTCCTCCGTGCCGCCCATCGATCCCGAGGCCGATCCGAACATCCGGGTCAGCCACCTCGATTTTCCGGTGGTCGGGATCGGCACGTCGGCCGGCGGACTCGCCGCGCTGACACGGTTCTTCGAATCGATGCCCTCCGATCCGGGCTTGGCTTTCGTCATCGTCATGCACCTCTCGCCCAAGCACGACAGCATCGCCGACCAGATCCTCCAGCGGGCGACGGCCATGCGGGTGACGCAGGTGAACGAACCCGTGCCACTGCGGAAGAACGAGGTCTACATCATCTCGCCGCGCAAGGGGCTGTCGATGAACGACGGTTACCTGCGCCTCGTGGACCTCAGGAAGGAACAGGGCAAGCACGTCGCCATCGACTACTTCTTCCGGACCCTCGCCGAGGTGCACCGCGAGCGGGCCATCGCCATCGTGCTGACCGGCACGGGAGCGGACGGATCGGTCGGCATCGCACGCATCCGCGAGCGAGGTGGCGTCACCCTGGTGCAGGCGCCCGATGACGCCGAATACGATCAGATGCCCCGCGCCGCCATTTCGACGGGCGCGGTCGATTTCGTGCTTCCCCTGGGGGATCTGCCGGACCGCGTGCTCAGGCTGGGCAAGGACACGACTCGCATCGCCCTGCCGGTGAAGAACGAGGAGCAGGAAGACCGGGAGCCGGCCGCGCCCTCGACACTCGTCGTGGACGAGGACGCGTTCCGCGACATCATGCTGATCCTGCGGGCCAAGACCGGCCACGACTTCCGCTCGTACAAGCGCGCGACCGTGCTGCGGCGCATCGAGCGCCGCCTGCAGGTGAACGGGCTGCACACGCTGGAGGCGTACCGCGATTTCCTGCATGACCATCCGGCGGAACGGCCGGCCCTGCTCAAGGACATGCTCATCAGCGTCACGAACTTCTTCCGCGACAGGGAGGCATTCGAAGCGCTCGAACGGGAGGTCCTCCCGCACCTCATCGAGGGGCTCGCCGAGGACGATCGCATCCGCGCATGGAGCGCCGGCTGCGCCACGGGCGAGGAAGCGTATTCGATCGCGATGCTCCTTACCGAAGCGGCACCGCCGAGCACGCTCGTGCAGGTGTTCGCCACCGACATCGACGAGGATGCCATCGCGTACGCGCGCCAGGGAGCCTATCCGGCGGCGGTGGCCACGGACATCGCGCCGGGCCGGGTATCGAAGTTCCTGACGCGCAACGACAACTTCTACCGCGTGCCGAAGCATCTGCGCGAGAAGGTGCTCTTCGCGCGGCACAACGTGCTGCAGGACCCTCCCTTCTCGAAGCTCGACCTGATCTGCTGCCGCAACCTGCTGATCTATCTCAACCGCGACGTGCAGGCGCACGTGCTCGAGATGTTCCATTTCGCGCTGCGTCCCGGCGGCTACCTGTTCCTCGGCAGTTCCGAGTCCGCGGACATGGCCTCGAAATACTTCGTCCCCGTGGACAAGAAGAACCGGATCTACCGTGCGGCAAGCACCGTGCAAACGGGCCTCCGTCTGCAGGCACCCACGCGCGAGGTGCCGGCGCAGTCGGTCGCCGGCACCACCGTCGCGGTCGCCACGGCGCAGGACCGCCGCGCGAATTCGCTGGCCGACATCCACCGCCGCGCCATCCAGGATCATGCGCCGCCCAGCATCCTCGTCGACCGCGAGGGACAAATCGCGCACATGAGCGAAGGAGCGAGCCGATTTCTGAGGATGATCGCAGGTGCCCCGTCGTACCAGCTCACCTCGCTGATCCGTCCCGAACTGCGCCTGGAACTGCGTACGTCGTTGTTCCAGGCGACGCAGGAGAACCGCGTGGTCCGGTCGAGGGGTGTCTCGTTGTCCCTTGGCGACGCGTCCGTCACGGTCACGATCGAGGTCGGACCCATCCGCGACCAGGAGACCGAGGCCGGTTACCAGATCGTCACGTTCCACGAGGGTCCGGGGCGCGAGCGCGCCGACAACGACGCGGAGGGGAGCGCGCAGACGCCGATGCTGCTCCAGCTGGAAGACGAGCTCGGGCGTGCCAAGGAACAACTGCAGATCACGATCGAGGAATCGGAAAGCTCAAGCGAGGAGCTCAAGGCGTCGAACGAGGAACTGCAGTCGATCAACGAGGAGCTTCGCTCGGCGACGGAAGAGCTGGAGACGAGCAAGGAAGAGCTGCAGTCGATCAACGAGGAGCTCATCACCGTCAACCACGAGCTGAAGCTGAAGGTCGAGGAAACCGCCAAGGTCAACGACGATCTCCACAATCTCGTCGCCTCGACCGACATCGCCACCGTGTTCGTCGATCGCGACATGTGCATCAAGCGCTTCACGCCGCGCGCCGCCGACGTGTTCCGGCTGATCAGCGCCGACGTCGGGCGTTCGCTGCTCGACCTGAACCACAGCCTCGATTATCCGGAGCTCGCCCACGACGCGGCGGAGGCGTTCCAGTCGCTCCGGACGATCGAACGCGAGGTGTGCGGCAGGGACCAGCGCTGGTACATCGCGCGCATCCTGCCCTATCGCACCGCCGAGGATCGCATCGAGGGCGCGGTCCTGACCTTCATCGACATCACGCGACGCCGCGCCGCGGAGGAATCCGCGCGCAGCAGCGACGAGCGGATGCGCCTTATCGCCGACAGCGCCCTGGATTACGCCTTCATCACCACGGACCCCGATGGCAACATCACGTCCTGGAGCAACGGCGCCGCGCGCATCTTCGGCTACTCCGCGGCCGACGTCATCGGCCGCCGCGGCGACCTGATCTTCACGCCGGAAGATCGCGCCAGCGGCGTGTTCGAAGCGGAACTGCAACAGGCACGCCGCACCGGCCGCGCCACCGACGATCGCTGGCACCTGCGCAGCAACGGCGAACGCATCTTCTGCAGCGGCATCACCACGCCGCTCTACCAGGGGGGATTCCACGGCTATGCGAAGATCGCGCGCGACGTCACGCTGGAGAAGGAGCGAGAACGCGAGCGGGAGGAAATGCTGTCGGTGGAGAAGGCGTCGCGTCGGCAGGCACAGACCGCGGTGGAGCTCAAGGACGAATTCCTCGCCGTGATGTCGCACGAACTCAAGCACCCTCTCAACCTGATCGTGATGAACGCCGAGCTGATCGCGCGCGCCGCGGCGGCGAAGGACGATCCCCTGCTCCGCCGGGCATCGGACGCCATCCGGCATACCGTCGAGGGCCAGGCGCAGATCATCGACGATCTGCTCGACCTCTCGCGCCTCAACACGGGCAAGCTTGCGCTCAGCATCGCGCCGGTCAACGTCAGCGACTGCATTCTCCGTGTGGCCGACGGCCTCGGACGGGATCTCATGCGCCGCGGCATACAGCTCACGCTCAATCTGCCGAAGGACGACCTGGTCATCATGGCCGATGCGGTGCGCGTCGAGCAGGTGATCTGGAACCTGCTCAGCAACGCTTACAAGTTCTCCAAGGACAACGGCCATATCGAGGTGACCGTCGAACTGGACGACGACGAGGCGATCCTGCGCGTCGAGGACGACGGTGTCGGCATGACGCCGGAGGTGGCGGCGCGTGCCTTCGAGATGTTCGAACAGGGTGGCCATCGCCGCAATCGCACCTCGGGCGGGCTCGGCATCGGCCTTGCGCTCGTGCGGGAGCTGGTCGAGCTACATGGCGGCCTCGTGACCGCGCACTCGGATGGGCCGGGGAAAGGCGCTACCTTCGTCGTCACGATCCCGCGTCGTCTCTCCGATGCGCCAACCGGCGAGGTCGGCGACACGTCCGCCGCGGAAGGCGCCCTGGTCGGCCGCCGGATCGTGATGGTCGACGATTCCGACGAACTGCTGGAACCGTTCGCGGAGCTCCTGGAACTGGAGGGTGCCTCGGTCGCCGCCGTGCACTCGGCGCCCGAAGCGCTCGAGCTGCTCAGGACCGGCGAGTACGACACGCTGCTGTCGGACATCGGCATGCCCGACATGGACGGTTTCGCCCTCATCCGCGCCGTGCGCGCGGACGCCGCCTCCCGTGACGTGACCGCCGTGGCGCTGACCGGCTTTGGCCGTCCACAGGACGAGCGCCAGGCGCTGCAGGCCGGCTTCGACGCGCATCTTGGCAAGCCGGTGTCCATGAGCACGCTTCTGCTACTGCTCGCGCGGCTCGAACGGAATCGAAGCGGCGCGAACTAGCCGGTGGCGCGCGCGAGGGGCAGGACGAGCCGGAGCGGCGCATCGCCGGCTTCGTCCAGCCAGCCCCCGAACCGGGCCGCGAGTTCGCGCGCGACGGCCAGATGCAGTCGGAGGGAGCCGTCCACGGAACGGGGCGCCGTGCCGGACCGGGCGAACACGCCAGGCAATGTCAGACGAAGGGTGTCGCCCTCGCGCTCGGCGACCACGCGGGATTCGGTGGCTCCCGACGCGATCGCGATCCACACGAGCCGTCGCATCAACGCCGTCAGCGCGGCGGTGGGGAGTGTCACGCGGTGCGACTCACCCTGCCATTCGAGGCGCGGCGCCTCGTCGCCCAGATCGTCCATCGCCGCGTCGAGGCAAGGTCGAGGATCCCCTTGCCCTTCGCCGCCCTCCGCCACGTCGGCGATCGCAGCGAACGCCGCATGAAACTCGCGCCCGAAGGCCTCGACATCGCGCAGGAGCTCGGCAACCTCCTTGCGCGCCGGCTCGATCCGGCCGAGGCGCAAGTGGTGGTCGGCCAGCTCGATCTTCAGGAGCAGGCTACCCAGCGGCGTGCTCAAGGCGTGCGCGACGTCGCGGCGGAACGCGGCGTCGCCTGCGGGCGTGGGCACTCTGGACGTCATTGGCTTCTCCGGAGGCTCGGCATCATCGGGAAGTTAACGCCAGCGACGTGAATGGCACGCCCGCACGAAGGCAAGGTCGATCAGACGGAGGAAGGGTCCGACTCCAGGCGGATCCGCTGGTTGACCGACGCGTAGACCCGCTCGCGCTCCGCCTCGCGACGGCGCGTCGTCGACGGCGACAGCTCGTCCGCGTCGGCGAGCAGTTCGAGAAAGTCCTGCGTGCTCGTGCGCGACGCGGGGGTCGTGGTCTCGTCGACAAGCCTGCCGAAAACGTACTTCATCTGGTGGGTCGACTGACTGGCGCTCAGCGTGAGCGACGCCTTGACGAGTTTGCCGTCGCGATAGCCGATTTCCGCGAGGCTGCTGGCCCGGTCGTCGATCTGGGTGTAGAGATAGTTCTGCGACAGCGGATCGTCGGTCAGGGACAGCGTGCCACCCACCGTCAGCGGCGAATGGAAACTGGCGAGCAGATGCGTGTCGCGGCGCTGCGACAGTTCGCGGTTGCGCATGCCGCCCTCGCCGATGCGAGTGGCTTGCGAGGTGTCGTACGAAAAGGCGTCTTTCTCGTCCGCCCGGTAAGGGTTCGACGCCACGGCGGTCTGGACGATGCTGGCATGGTAGTCCGCCAGGCCGCTCAGCATCGCGTGCTCCGCCTTCGAGAGCGAGGCGGCCATCGGTCGCGTCGTGCCGGATGGGACGTCGTCGGCGGCGTGCAGCTGACGGAAGGCGTCCTTGAACATCGCCGCGAGGAACCGATCGCCGTGCCCCCGCGCCGTCGCCTTGTCGACCTCGCCCAGGACATTGGCCATCGCGCGATCTCGCTGCGACGCCGTGCCGAGGATGGCCCCCGACGACGCGTCGACCCCGATATCGACGACGCCCTCGGCCGAGGTGAGCTTCAGGGTTCGTCCGCCGGTATCGGCGTGGAACGCGAGTGTCATCGGCGCACGGTTGGCCGACACCACGCTGGCCGTGACGTCCACCGAGGCGAACGCATGTTTGTCGAACGCGGCGAGCGCCGCGAGATCGAGCTTCGGCGGGGAGCCGGCCAGACCGTCGATCGCGGCCTGGAAGCCATCGGCGAGCTTCGCCACCGCCGCGCGTTCCGCGTCGTCGAGCGTCGCGCTTCCGCGAGCCCGTACCTGAAGTTCACCGTCGCTCCCGGTAAGCGCGAAGGTCACCGTTTTGCCGCTCGCGGTCGTCACGGAGAGGCTGAACGCGGTTCCGTCGCTGCCCTGCGCGCCGCGAGTCGACACGGCCTGGGCGAAGTCCACGCCCTCGGCGGCGAACTGCCCGACCAGCGCGGCGCCGAGTCCCGCGAACCGCGCTCCGTCCGTGCTCGCGTCGTACTGACGCGCCATGCGTAGCGTGACGGCGTCGTCGGACGACGTCTGCCATACCGGCATCGCCGGCCTGGCGTAGACCGGCGACACGGGGGGCGCGCCCGCCCCGCTCAGGGTCACTACCACGGAGGGCGGTGCGGCGACCGATGGCATCGCCACAGGGCTCACGGAGCCGCGTTCCATCGTCTGCGCGATCGGCCGCGCGAGCATGCCCGTCGATATGTTCCCTATCATGCGATCTCCTTGCGATTTCCGTGCACGGGTTATCGGCGGCCGTCGCGGTCTCTTGAATGGCGCCACCCCGCGGATGGAGGCGAGCGAATCGCTATTTCGCCGCGCAATCCGTCCGGCTGTTGTCGGCCACGCCCGCGATCAGCCACCTGCCGTTCGTGCGCACGAGGTGGATCAGGTCCGAGCCGCAGTGGTGCACCTTGCCGTCGACAAGGAACTCGTACGGCGCCCAGACCATGGCCAGGTCGCCATCGACGCGCACCAGCGGATCGTGGATGCGTTCCTCGATGCGCCCCTTGCCCGGCTTCACGTGGCTGACGAACTCGCCCAGGGTCATGCGCTTCACAACGCCGTCCCGCAGCAGCGCCACGCTGCCTTCGGGCTGCACGGTCGCCAGCATGGCCGCCTGGTCGTACTTCGCCATACCCGCGAACATCGCATGGACCGGTGCGAGCACGGCTTGCTCCTCCGGCGGCGCGGCCGCCTGCGCGGAGGCGGCCGCGAGCACGGCGAGCGCCGCCACGATCACGATTCGGATGGTCATACGCACTCCCCTCACTCCCATGTCGGGAGCCCATCCTAACCGGAGGGAGCGACCCTGGTGCCTTGCCCGGAGGACGAATCGACAAGCCCCTTCACGCCGCCTCTGGTACACCAGCGGCCTTCCCACGCGCTTACCGGAGACGCCGCATGCCCGCCAATCATCTCGACGATGCCTTCATCCATGGCCAGAAGCAGCGTCTCCTCGCGCTTCGCCGACAGCTGATCGCGTCCGGCGACGCGGCGGGTGCCGACGAGCAGCTGCTGCAGTCGGCCGCCGGTGGCGAGCCGCAGGACGCCGGGGACGATGGCGAACGCTTCGCCCAACAGGAGAACGACGAGGCCTTGCTCGCGCATGACGAGGCCCGGCTCGCCGCCGTGGACCGCGCGCTCGAGAAGATCGAGGACGGCACCTACGGCCTCTCCGACCTGAGCGGCGATCCCATCCCCCGCGAACGCCTGCAGGCCGTGCCCGAGACGAACGTCACGGTCGACGAAGCATCCCGGCGCCTGCATTGAGGCCCCCTCGACCGGCGCCGCGACCCGGAACCATCGTGTCGATCAAAACGCGGCACGACCGTCCTATCCGGCCGCGTGTGCATTACGTAAAAAGGGCGCGGGCCACCCAAGGAGATACCCGTGACCGATTCCCATAACACCGCCCCCGATGCCGGGCGCCGCAACTTCGTCGTGAGCGCGGGCGCCGTCGCCACCGCCACTCTCGTAGGCGCCGGCGCCATGGCGGCCGCCACCCCGGCCGAAGCGGCACCTTCCTCCACCTCCTCGAAAAAGAAGGAAAGCTCGATGCTTACGCTCAAAGACGGGACGCAGATGTACTACAAGGACTGGGGCACCGGTCAGCCCATCGTCTTCCATCACGGCTGGCCGCTCAGCGCGGACGACTGGGATGCGCAGATGCTGTTCTTCCTGTCGCAGGGTTTCCGCGTCATCGCCCACGACCGTCGCGGCCACGGCCGTTCGACGCAGACGGCCACCGGTAACGAGATGGACACCTACGCGTCCGACGTGGACGAGCTGGTCACGCACCTCGGCCTGAAGGACGCGGTGCATATCGGCCATTCGACCGGCGGTGGCGAAGTGGCGCGTTATGTCGCCCGTCATGGCAAGGGTCGCGTAGCCAAGGCCGTGCTGGTCAGCGCCGTGCCGCCGATCATGGTCAAGACCCCGGCGAATCCGGAAGGCCTCGACATCTCGGTGTTCGACGGCCTGCGCAAGCAGCTCGCCGAGAACCGCGCGCAGTTCTACCGCGAAGTGCCGATCCCCTTCTACAACTTCAACCGCGCCGGTGTGAAGACGATCGAAGGCACCGTGGACAACTGGTGGCGCCAGGGCATGATCGGTGGCGCCAAGGCCCACTACGACTGCATCAAGGCGTTCTCGGAAACCGATTTCACCGAGGACCTCAAGGCGATCACCGTGCCGACCCTCGTCATGCACGGCACCGACGACCAGATCGTCCCGTACAAGGACGCCGCCGAGAAGTCGGTGAAGCTGCTGAAGAACGGCACGCTGAAGCTGTACGACGGCTACCCGCACGGCATGCTGACCACGCACGCGGACGAGCTCAACAAGGACCTGCTCGCGTTCATCAAGAAGTAAAAGAGGAGCCGGGCGGCCTCGCCGCCCGGCTTCCTTTTCGCCGGGGGTTACGCCACCGGCCCCGAGCACAGGCACTCGCCGTCCTCGTTCACATGACCCAGCATCGCGTCGAGCAGGTCGCCGGTCGGGGTCCACTGCCCGATGGCCGGATGGATCAGCATCGCCTTGCGGGCACCGAGCCGGTCGCCATCGAGCACCGAGGCGATAGCCGCGCGCTCATACGCCTTCACGGAACGCACGAGCCCGCTCACCGCATCCGGCAGCGGCGCGATCGGGCGCGGCACGATCGCATCGCGCGATACGTCCGACGCGATCTCCACGATGTCGTCGTCCGGCAGATCCGGCAACGCCCCGCCGTTGCGGGTGTTGACCACGATGCGTGCGGGCTTCGCACCGGTCAGCGCGCTCATCACGTCGATCGCGATGCGGTGATAGCCGGTCGCCACGCGAAACGGGTCGCCCTGCAGGCTCACACCCTGGTCGAACGCCGATCCCCCCTCCGCCTCCAGCTTCATGTACGACCCCGAGCGCTGGTTGAGGTATGCCGCGTACGCGTCCACGGCGCTGTCGCCGTCACCGGCGTCGAGTCGCGACCGCAACGTGGCGAGCAGCTCGTCGTTGAGGCGCTGGATCTCCGCGCCACGGCTGCCACCCTGCTTGCGCTGGTTGAACAGCGCGCGGCGGCGCTCGTAATAGAAGAACAGATACTCGGTGGGAATGAGCCGGAGCGTGCGGATCATGTCCACGTCGAACAAGGGAGCGAGGTAGAGCTGGCGCAGCCGTTCCTCGCTGGCGAGCAGACGGTCGAACACGTCTTCGCCGCGCACGCGCACGCCGCGCACCCACCCCAGGTGGTTCAGGCCGACGTAGTCGCACTCCACCTCGTGCGCCGGCTCGCCGAGCGCGCGCGCGATGTTGTGGAAGAGCTCGGTCGGCGTGTCGCAGATGCCGGCGATCCGCGCCTTGCTGTGGTCCGACACCGCCTGGGTGACCAGGCCCGCGGGGTTGGTGAAGTTGACGAGCCAGGCCTCCGGGCTGAGACGCTCGACGAGCCGCGCCTGCTCGATGGCGACGGGCACCGTGCGCAGCGCCATGGCGACACCCGCCGGGCCGGTGGTTTCTTGCCCCGGGTAACCGTGTTCGATCGCCGTGCGTTCGTCGGCGGCGCGCCCAGCGATGCCCCCGATGCGGATGCTGTTGAGCACGAAGTCGGCGCCCTCGATGCAGTCTTCGAGGGATGCGGCGCCACGCAGGCGTAGGCCGCCGCCGAAACGCGACACGATGGCGCGGCCGAGATCCACCATGATCGCCAGGCGCGCCGGGTCGGGGTCGTAAAGCACCATCTCGGATGCGCCGAGCGCTTCCGCGGCGTCGTTGACGCCGAACACCACCAGCGGCGAGCGCACGCCGCCGCCTCCTACCAATGCGATCTTACGATCCGTACGTACGGTCACGAAGTGTCCTCAATTGCGGGGGATGGGGTAGAGCCTGCAGCGCACCGGCCGCGGTGGTGCACAGCGCGCCGCAGACGCAGGCCTGCTGCACGCAGCGGCCGGGGGATTCGCCGTCGAGCCAGGCGTCGATGAGACCCGCGTTGAACGCGTCGCCGGCACCCGTGGTGTCGACCGCGTCGACACGCGGCGCGCGCACGGATTGCGACATGCTGCCATCGGTCCACCACGCGCCGTCCGCGCCGAGCTTGAGCACCGCGCGGGGAAGGTCCACGGCCTGGGCCCAGGCGGCATAGGCGTCCACGCCCGCGCCGCCGGCGACGAGCGCGGCTTCCGTCGCGTTGGGCAGGAAGAAGTCGACCTCGCGGCACGTGGCATGGTTGGCGCTGTCGCGCAGCCATGCCGGGCTGAAACCGACGTCGATCGACGTCGTGCAGCCCGCATGGCGCAGCTGCGGCAGGATGGCGGTCGCGAGCTCGCGCGCGAGCGGCATCGCGAAGTGCACGTGACGCGCGGCACAGAGGTCGGCGATCACCGCGGGGACTTCCAGCAGCTCGGCGAGGCCGCGGTTCGCGCCGTGATAGGTGAAGAAGGAGCGGTCGTCGGGCATCGAGACGCTGAACGTCGTGCCCGTTCCGTCGGCCCCGAGCCGGATGCCGCCCATGCGCACGCCGTACTCGCCGAGACGTCCCTCGAACCAGTCGAAATCGGCGTCGCCGATCAGGCCGACGAGGCGCACCCGTCGACCGAGACGCGACAGGCCGCAGGCCGTGTTCACGCTGCCGCCGCCCAGTTCGCGCACGTAGCGTTCCGCGAAGGCCTCCTCGCCGGGCTTTGGCCACGAGGGGAAACCGCTGAACACGTGGTCCGCGTAGATCTCCCCGACGACGGCGACGTCCCAGGGCTTCATGTCGACTGAAATGGCCACGTGCGGGTCCTCCGTGACTGGACGAGGAAGATGAGGCTACCGACGACCACGGCGAGCAGCGCGACGACGAACGAGGGCCATCCCGCCGTCGCCACCAGGTACAGCCAGCCGACGACGCTGACCACGATCGGCAAGGGGTACAGCGGCATGCGAAAGGCTTCCGGCGCGGTGCGGCGACGCCGCAGCGCGACCACCGCGAAACACTGGGCGATGTACTGGAACAGGATCTGCACGACCATCAGCGTCGCGATGAGCCGCTCCAGCGAGAGAAAACAGGCGAGCGCCGAGGTGATGCCGACGAACACGAGCGATACGGTCGGGAAGCCGCCGCGCGGATGCAACCGCCCGAACACCCGGAAGAACTGGCCATCCCGCGCCGCGGCGAACGGCACGCGCGAGTAGCCCAGCAGCACCACCAGCGCCGAACCCCAGCTCGCGAGAAGGATGAGCGCGACGGCCAGCATGCCGCCGGACCGGCCGTGGATCGCCTGCATGAAGTCCGCGACGACGGCCTTCGAACCCGCCGCCTGCTCCCACGGCAACACGCCGAGGATGCTCAGGTTGAGTCCGAGGTAGAGCAACGCCACGAGCGGAATCGACAGCAGCACCGCCCGGGGGATCGTCCGTCTCGGCTCGCGGACTTCGCCGCCGAGCATGCAGACGTTGTTGTAACCGCCGTAGTCGTAGACGGCGATCAGCGCGACCGCGCCCAGACCCAGCCAGAAGCCCTGCCCCGCGTCGGGCCGCGCATCGAGAAAGCGTCGCGCGACCGTCATGTCGAAATGGGCGATGCCGGTGACGACGATCCACGCGCAGGCGGCGACGACCACCGCGCTCACCAGCATGGACAGCTTCTGGATGTGACCGATGCGGCGATAGAGCACGGCCGTGTTGAACAGGCAGAGGCCCGCGGCCATCAGCACCCTTCCCGCGTCACCGAGGGAAGGCATGAGGAATCCCGCGTACTGCGCGAAGCCCACGGCCGCCGATGCGATCGACAGCGGGGCCGTGAGCAGCGTCTGCCACAGGTAGAGGAAGCCGAACAGCCGCCCGGCGCCCTCCCTCCCGTACGCCTCGCGCAGGTAGTGGTACGGCCCCCCGGATTCCGGGATGGTGGAGCCGAGCTCCGCCCAGACCAGCCCGTCGCAAAGGCACAGCAGCGCGCCGGCGATCCAGCCGAGCAGCACGCCCGGCCCCGCCAGCGCGGAGAGCGCCAGCGGGATGGTGACGAACGGACCGATGCCGATCATGTTCAGCACGTTGGCCGACAGCCCACCCCACAGGCCGATCGCGCGGGGCGGCAGCCCTTCGCGGGCCGCCGTGCCTTCGGACGCTGCCGCTCGCATCAGAACGCGTACTTCACGGTGACCAGCGTGGTCATGCCGGCATCGACGATGTCGGAATTGACCAGGCTGTTCTTGCCGATGTGCGACCAGTACGAGTACTGCTTCGTCAGGTTGCTGACCTGCAGGTCGACCTGGAAACCGTTGGTGAATTGGTAACCCGCGTGCAGGTCCACACGGCGGATCGGCCGGATCCACAGGTCGTCCCATGGATCGTTCTGGTTGAGGAAGTCGTACGTGGAGAGGTAGGAACCGGTGTAGTGGTAACTCAGGTTGAGCGAGAACCCGTTCTTCTCGTAGAACAGCTCCGCGTTCGCCATGCGCTGCGGCGCCGCCTGCAGGCGCTCGTTGCCGAAGCCCTCGCGGCCGAGGTCGACCTTCGAGTTCTGCCGCGTCGCGTTGACGCTGAAGCCCAGGCCGTCGAAAGGTGCCGGCAGGTCCTGGAACTTCTGCCGCCAGGTCGCCTCGAGGCCGTAGACCTTGCCGTCCCCGCCGTTGGTCGGCGTCTTGGTCAGGATCGTTCCTTCGCCCGTGGTGTTCGGATTGGCCTGGCCGCCGCCGCTGTCGTAGATGTAGTCGCGAAGCTTCTTGTAGTACCCGGACAACGACACGTAGCCGCCCCGCTCCGTCGTCCACTCCGCCGCGAGGTCCACGTTGGTGGACTTGATCGGGCTCAGGTTCGGGTTGCCGCGCGTGATGGTCGTCACGCCGTCCGACGTGTTGATCTGCGATCCGCCGCCCAGCTGCACGAAAGCCGGCCGGGTATAGCTCTGATAGATCGACGCGCGATAGACCACGTTGCCGCTAGGCCGGTAGTTGATGAACAGGCTGCCGAGGGGCTCGTTGTAGATCGTCCGGTTGTTGGAGAAATAGCCGGGCAGTTCGTTGCCGGCGTCGTCCGTGGGCGTAGTCCAGAACGTGTTGTGGATCGACGTGTGCTCGAAGCGCACGCCCGGGATGATCTCGACGGGACCTTCGTTGATCGTCGCCATGGCGTACGCCGCGCTGACCGCCTCGGTGCCCCGCATCGTATCGCAGTTGTAGTTGTTGAAATCGAGCGATCCGCAGGTATCCAGATCGGAAGGCAGCACGTGCTGGTCGATCAGGGCCGCGACCGCCGCGCGACTCACGTCCGGCGTCCGCCAGTGGAACTTGTCCGGGAAGATCGACGAGTAGTAGCCCTTGAAGATGCCGAGGTCGTCGAGCGTGGTCACGCCATCGTTGATGCCGCCCGTGGACCAGTCGCGGTTGGTGAACTTGCGCGAACTGTCGCTGTACTTCACGCCGAACTTCACCGACGACACGGGGCCATCCTCGAAGTCGTAGCGCAGGTCCAGCTTCGCGCCACCGCGCTTCTGGCCGGACCGGATGCGCGTGACCTCGCCGTAATCGTTGGCCCACATCGCCTGGACGTTGTTCACGGAATTCAGCAGGCCCGGCGTAAGCACGGGATACGGGAAGTGGCTGCTGCCATAGCGAAGCAGCGAGCTGCGGTCGTAGGCGAAGTTGTCCTGCGAGTACTTGTCCTCGCGACCGTCGATCTCGACGTGCTCGGGGCGGTCGTTGCGACCGAAGCTCCAGAACACGTTCGGAGAAATCGTCCAGCCACCGGCCGTCTTGTCGGCCCCGAACTGAAACGTGGCCAGGTCGGCCCGCTCGGGGTTGGTCTCGAACCAGAAGCGGTTCGCGATGCGGCCGATGTTCGGCGTGTAGACGCCCGGCGTCGCGGTCGGCACGTAGGTCACGTCGGACGGCAGCAGCTGGTTGTACGTCGTGTTCTGCTCGGTGAGCGCATACGCGTAGGTCATCTTCGCGTAGGCCTTCAACGTGGGATCGACGTTCCAGTCGAACGAGATGTTCCCGCCGTAACGGCGCTCGAAGCCGGCGGCGATGCCGACGTTCGTGCCGAGGCTCGTCAGGTTGCGCGCCGGATCGTATCCCGGTGCGTTGTCGCCTTCCGCCGTCGCGTGCAGGAAGGCCCAGGAGCCGTCGTTCGACGCGCTCTCGGCGGCGCCGATCTCGCTGTTGGTGATGTTGCGGTAGTCGTAATAGCCGCTGACATAGACGCCGACTGCTTCTCGGCGCCGAACTTGCCCTGCAGCTCGCCGGCGAGGCCGCCACCGAGCCCGCTGCCACCGTAATCGCGCGCGCGGCTCTCGGAGCGGCCGCTGGCCGTGACGCTACCGCTGAAATCCTTCTTGAAGTCGAAGGCGCTCGGCGTACGGAAGTCGATCGTGCCGCCGATCGCGTCCCCGTCCATGTCGGCCATGGCGGTCTTGTTGAGCACGATGGTCTGCAGGCCCGAGGGCGGCAGCAGGCTCAGCTGCACGCTGCGGCTGTACGGCATGCCCTGGGCGATGTTCGAACCGTTGATCAGGTTCACGTTGTACTCGGACGGCAGACCGCGCACCGACGCGAACATGCCTTCGCCGCGTGCCGCGCCGTCGATACCGCCGAAATAGCCCGTGCCGGTGGTCGTCACGTTGACGCCGGACATGAGACCGAGCGCTTCCGCGACGTTGTGCACGGCGGTGCGCTGCAGGTCGCTGGCCGAGAGCACCTCGACGGTGTTGACCGAATCCATGCGCATGTTCGTCGCGTCGTAGCGGTTCGCCACCACGCTGAGCGCCTTCATCTGCACGGCTTTCTCCGGCTTAGCCGGCGCGCCCTTGTCGTTGTCCTGCGCGGTGCCCGACGCTGCCGGTTGCGCCTGTTGCGCCCAGACCGGCAGGGCGACGGAACCAAGAACGGCGCAGAGCGCCACCACGAGCGATTTCCTGTTCGGACGATGAATGTTACGCACGATGCACCCCACCCCAAAAAAAGCGTACGAGAAACCGATCGCGCGGCCCCTCGCCACGCGACGCGTCACTGGCTGCGACCAGCGGGTTCGCGTGCGCGTACGGTCACGCGATGCCCGGCGCGCGCAGGCATGCGGGCGCACGAAGGCATGACGTCAGGACGCGTCGAACGTGCCGATCAGCCGGATTGGATCAGTGCGCGAGGATCGGGGGCGAGTAGCCGGCGACGCACTTGCCGCGCGAACGCAGCGCGCTGAGTTTCGCGCGTGCGAGGATCGGCTGGCCATCGGCCCGGACAAGCGGAAACGAGCGTTCCGCGAGGACGCAGCGGGAGTTCGCTTGATTGGAATTGAGGCGACGCATCGAGGCTGTCCCGTCATTCACTTCGCGAGCTGCGCGTGCTCGCGCATGCCCCATGCATGCGCGATGGAGGAAGGTATAGCGCACGGTAAAAAATGCGTCAACGGCCAGATTTGCATAGGCCATCGGGTGCTGCATCGCGTCATGCCAGCGAGGGCGCCCCGGCGTGGCCACGATGCTGCGTCGCCAGATGACATGCGCGGTCCGCTCACCCATCCTGCGCCACCGCGACGTCAGGGGTGGGTCGCGATCTCTTACGAACGCAGGGAATGAACGGATGATTCGTCTTCGCTCGACGCGCGGCACCGCCGCGCTGGCTTCTCGTCCGCGCGCGCTCGCAAGCGCCTGCGCCCTCGCCCTTCTGCTCGGCACGAGCGCCTCCGCGGTGGCGCAACAACAGGCACAGAATCGGCAAGAGGATGCCACTCCGGCACCGCCGGCCGCTCCCGCGAAGGAGAAGAAGCGTGTCGATCCCGATGCCGCCAGCAACCTCGACGCGATCGTCGTCACCGGCATCCAGGGCAGCATCCAGAATTCCATCAAGGCCAAGCAGAACTCCGACAACATCATCGAGGCCATCTCGGCGGAAGACATCGGCAAGCTGCCCGACAGCAGCATCGCGGAGAGCCTCGCACGCGTCTCGGGCCTCGCGACGCAGCGTGTCGGCGGACGCGCGAACCAGATATCGATCCGCGGGTTCTCGCCCGACTTCGCCGGCACCACGCTCAACGGTCGCGAGCAGGCGACCATCGGCGAGAACCGCGGCGTCGACTTCGACCAATACCCGTCCGAGCTGATCAGCGGCGCGGCGATCTACAAGACGCCCGATGCCACCCTCATCGGCCAGGGCCTGTCGGGCACCGTCGACCTGCACACGATCAAGCCGCTCGATCTGCCCAAACGCGCTTTCGCGGCGAACCTGCGCGGCGAGAACACGTCCAACGGCAGCCTCAACCACGGCAGCGGGGTCGGCGACACCGGCCACCGGGCGAGCGCGTCGTACATCGACCAGTTCTTCGACCATACGCTCGGTCTCGCCGTCGGCTTCGCGCAGCTCGACTCGCCCGTGCAGGAGAAGCAGTACGAGGCCTGGTGGTGGAGCCTGAACAACGGCCCGGACGGCGCCGAAGGACGCTGGGGCGCCCCACGTACCCCCGGCCTCCCCGACGGCGTGCTCTCGCAGGAGGGCATGCAGCTGCGCGCGAAGTCCGAGCACCAGGTGCGCAACGGCCTGATGACGGTGCTGGATTGGGCGCCCGACGATCACTACCACTCGACGCTCGACCTGTATTACTCGACGTTCGACCAGAAGTCGTACCTCAACGGCGCGCAGTGGTCGAGCAGCCCCTACGACAACGTCTCGTATTCGAACGTGGGCTACGTACCGGCCCTGCCCTACCCCATCGTGACCACCGGCCACATCGACGGGCTGAAGTCCGTGCTGCAGAACGACTATACGAAGGAGCGCGACACGCTCTTCTCCGCGGGATGGAACAACCAGTACGACTTCGGCAACGGCTGGCTCGTGACGGCCGACGCCTCGTATTCGAGCGCGAAGCGGCGCCTGCACGACGCTTATCTCTTCGCCGGCCTGCCGGGCCAGGCGACGTCGTCGACCGACTTCGCGACGCCGGAGCACGAGGGCTTTCCGGACTTCCGCCCCGGCGTGAACTTCGCGGACCCGTCGCGCATCTTCTTCACCGACCCGAACAACTACGGCTACAACGGACGCGAGGAGTTCGACCGGCAGAAGGACACCATCAAGGCGTTCCGGCTCGAGGTCACTCATCCCGTGGGCTGGATCTTCAGCGACGCGACCCTGGGCGTGAACTACTCCGACCGGCGCAAGACGAAGGAGGCGGACGTGTTCTTCGCCTGGCTCAACGGCAACGGATCGACCGCCGACGACTACGACCCCGGCTTCGCCGCGCCCATCGATCCGTCCGCGCTCAGCGGTTCGACCGATCTCAGTTACGGCGGGATTCCCGGCATCGTCAACTACGATGTCCTGCGCGTGCTGCGCAGCCAGTTCTACCTCACCCAGCGCAACGGCCAGGCCGACTGGAGCCGCAACTACACGGTGCGCGAGAAGGTGCCGGTCGCGTACCTGAAGTTCAACATCGACACGCACCTGGGCGACATACCCCTGCGCGGTAACGTGGGCGTGCAGGCGGTACGCACGGATCAGTCGTCGGAGGCGCTGCAGACCAACGGCGATACCCTGGTTGGCAGGATCACGGGCGGCACGCGTTACACGAAGGTGCTGCCGAGCCTGAACCTGGCGGCGGAGATCGCGGACAAGCAGTACCTGCGCTTCGGGCTCGCCAAGACCATGGCTCGCGGACGCATCGACGACGAGAAGGTCGCGACCTCGGCGGGCGTCGGACTCGTCAACGACGGACCCGCGGCGGGCCAGGTGCTGTGGTCCGGAAGCGGCGGCAATCCGAAGTTGAAGCCATACATCGCCGTCGGTGCCGATCTGTCGTGGGAGAAGTACTTCGGCACGTCGAGCTACGCGGCCGTGGCCGTCTTCAACAAGAACCTGCTGAACTACATCTACAACGAGACGACGCTCGATTACGACTTCTCCCGCTACATCAACGACAACCCCACGCTGACGCCCACCAGCACCATCGGTTCGTTCACGCGCCCCGAGAACGGCACGGGCGGCAAGATGCAGGGCATCGAACTCTCCGGCGCACTGGAAGGTGCCCTGGTGACGCCGGCATTGGACGGTTTCGGCGCGCAGGCGAACTTCTCGCTCACCAACAGCACGCTGCCGGTCAGCGCGGTATCGAGCATTCCCGGCAGCCCGTCAACCCTGCCCGGTCTGTCGCGCAAGGTGGCGAACCTCGCGCTGTATTACGAGAAGCATGGCTGGTCGGTGCGCATCGCCGAGCGTTATCGTTCGGCGTTCACCGGCGAGGCGGTCGCGCTGTTCGATCAGCTCGGCTACACGCAGGTGCTGGCCGACAAGCAGACGGACTTCCAGCTTGGCTACGCGTTCGAGCATGGCACGTGGAACGGTCTGTCGATCCTGCTGCAGGTGAACAACCTGACCAATTCGCCGATGAAGACGCAGCAGATCGCCGCGCTGCCGAACGACGTCAAGGTGGCGCGCCCGCTGAAGTACGACACCTACGGACGGACGGTGCTCTTCGGCATCAATTACAAACTGTGACGTCGCAGTGATCGCGGCCAGGTCCACTCCAACAGCGCTCGTTGGAGCGCACCTGGGCGCGATCGGAAGCTTGCCGCGAGCACCCATCGCGGCCAGGTCCGCTCCAACAGCGCGATAGTTTGGGGTCTTGCCGCGAGCACCCATCGCGGCCGTCCGCTCCTACGGGGTGCGTCAGGTCGCCTCGGCCGGCGGTGGGTGCAGGTGATCGCGCCGATAGCGCGCGGGGGTGACGCCCATCACGCGCACGAAGGCCTTGCCGAACGCCGATTCGGAACGGTAACCGACACGATCGGCGACCGCGCCGGCCGTGAGGTCGCCCCGGCGTAGCAGGTCGCCTGCCAGGTGCATGCGCAGCAACGTCAGCACCTCGTGCGGTGCGATGCGTCCCCGTGCCTCGAAGTGACGTGCGAAGGTCGCGCGCGACATCGCCGCCTCGCGCGCCAGCGTCTCGACCGTCCATTCGCGCGCGGGATCGCGCAGCATGGCGAGCACCGCGCGGCCAAGACGGGCGTCGCCCAGCAGCGACAGCAACGAAGGGGGCAACTGCCCTTCGCGCAGCTGCGCGCGCAGCGCGAATACCAGCAACGTGCGGCTGAGCGACGTGACCACCGCGAGCGCGCCCGGCTCCATCCGTTCCACCTCGCTGCGGAACATCGCGACCACCGCATCCAGCGCCGCGGCGCCATGCTGCTCGGAGACCTTGACGTGGAGCACGTCCGGCAGCGCATCGAACGCCAGTCGCGCGGCATCCGGCGCGAACGTGAAGCGACCGCACAGCAGGTCGAGGTCCGCGGGACCGAGCGTGTTGCGCTTGATGTCGAGCGGGCCCTGCCGATCGAGGTGTACCGGCACCGCTGCCGAACGCGGGCCACCGTCATGGACGCGGTGCGACGTGCCCCGCGGCAGCACGATGAGGTCGCCCGCGGACATCGGCACCATGACGCGTCCCGGTAGCTCCATGATGCCCTCGCCCGAAAGCACGAGGTGGAACGGCGCCTCGCCCGCGAGTGCGATGTCGTGTTCGACACTGAAGCCGCCGGCGAGATAGCAGCGGACGTCCAGCACCCCCTGCACGTTCGCCAGGTCGAGAAGTCGGGTCAGGGCATCCATGAGACGATCGCGCCAGTCATTGAGAGATACGAGTATTCATCCTCTCATTCCCCAGAGCAACACTATGCGGGTCGCGTCCACCTTCCCCCGGACGCCTTGCTCTGGAGCTCTCCTCATGAACACCCGTTTCCGCCAGGCCCTCGGCCTCTTCGCCCGCACCGAACGCGTCGGCCCGAACCTGATGCGCCTCGCCATCGCCATCGTCTTCATCTGGATCGGCATGCTGAAGTTCGTCCCGTACGAGGCGGACAGCATCACGCCGTTCGTGGCGAACAGCCCGGTGATGTCGTTCTTCTACAACCACCCCACCGAGTACAAGGCGCACCTGACCCACGAAGGCCAGCTGGTGCCGGAACAACGCGCATGGCAGACGGCGAACAACACCTACGGTTTCTCGACCGGTCTGGGCATCGTCGAACTGACCATCGCCGCGCTCGTCCTCGCCTACCCCTTGTCGAAGAAGCTCGGCCTGCTCGGCGCCTTCCTTTCCTTCGGCACGACGCTGGTCACGCTGTCGTTCCTGTTCACGACACCGGAGGCGTGGGTGGCCGCGCTGGGTGACGCGCAGCACGGCTTCCCGTACCTCTCCGGCGCCGGCCGCCTCGTGCTCAAGGACACCATGATGCTGGCTGGGTCCTGGGTGATCGGCGTCGACGCCGCCAAGGCGATCCTCGCGGAGAATCAGAAGCGGTAACCCACGCTCGCTCCATAAACCCAGGGGTCGATGTGGGCGGTGCCGACCCGGGCGCCGCCCGCTTTCACGCGACTGTCGATATCGATGTAGCGGACGTCGACGGTCGCGATCCAGCGGGGCGCGAGGACGATGTCGACACCGGCATGCCATGCGAGGCCCCAGCTGTCCCCCAGATCCACGTTGGCTCCCTGCAGTGGGCCCCGCCCCCTGGCGTCGAAGAAATGCGTGTAGTTGACGCCGGCACCCACGAACGGCGTGACGGCGGCATGCGGCAGGAACCGATACTTCACGCCGACCACGGGCGGAAGCTGTTTGACGCGCACCGCGCGCGAACCGGCGAGGCTCACGTCGTGGCGGAACGGGAGCGCCGCCAGCGCTTCGACGCTCCATGCGTCGCTCCATCGGTACTCGATGCTGAAGGTCGGCCGCGTGCTGCTGTCGACACTGGCATGCATGCCCGCGAGGCGGCCGGTGTGGGAGGTGGGATCGACGACGTGGGCGCCGACGTGAACGATCCATGGCGAGTCGACCGTGGCTGCGAATGCGGTCGGTGCCGCCGCGCAGGCGATGCCCGCGGCCAGAAACGTGAGGTGACGCACGATGATTCTCCTTCGATGACGTTGGCGTCACCGTAGCGATCGCGCGTCGATCGAAGGGGAAATGTCGGTGGGCTGCGACGTCGTGCCCATGCCTCGGTGGGAGCGCGTCATCGCGATCCCACCGAGGCGACGCATTCAGGCGGACGCCGGAACGACCACCGGCGGCGGGAGCAGCTTGCCCTGCGCGGTTCGTACCAGCGTGCCCACGACGAGCGCCGCCATCACGAGGTTGGTGAAGACGAACACGATCGGCGCGAGCTGCGCGATCGCGCCGGTGACGCCACGCTCGGTCATGACCAGGGCACCGGTCGACAGCGCGGTGATGCCGAAGCTGAAGGCCCAGTACGACGGCGCGAACGGCTGCTTCGTGATCCAGAAGAAGAGCCGCAACAGCAACAGCAGCTGGATCAGCCCATAACCCCACGCGGCCTGCGTCAGCAGCTCGGGATGGCCCTGCGTGTTAGCGAGGAAAGCGACCACGGCCACGACGGGCGGCGCGAGCTGGATGCCGATCGTCGGCCGCAGCGGCGGCGGTAGCGAAGCGACGTTGAGCAGGCGGAACACGACGATCGATTCCAGCGCGAACCAGCTGAAGAGGCCGACGCCGAAGAACAGGATGCCCCACGAGGGAAAGCCCAGCGTGCCGGCACCGATCGCGATGATGAAGTTGCCCGCGACGGATGGCAGGTAGATGACCGGCGTGGTGGTGGAGACGTCGCGGTCGCCTTCGAGCATGCCGCCGAAGCGCCAGACGCCGAAGGCCACCTGGCCGATCGCGCCGCCGATCAGGGCGACGACCGCGAGCGCGTGGAAATGCGGCGCCAGCACCACCGCCATGAGCACCGTGCTCGACGGCGCCAGCCCGACGAAACAGCAGTTGATCGGGTGATGAATTTCCTCGAGGGCCGCATCCCGATGGGCGATCCATTTGTACCAGAACGCCGCGGTCAGGATGAGCCAGACGACGAACGCGACGGCCATGATCGCCTCGCCGATCTCGGGCGGAAGCCCCCACAGGCGCGCGGCGACGCGCCAGCTGCTGCCCAGCCCGACGAGGCCGAGGATCATGCCGAAGAAGCCGGCGGGAATGGTGCGAACGGGATTGGCCATCGGCGGTACCTGCGTGTCCTGTCGTTGATGTCGTGGTGTCGCGCCCCTTGGGAACGCGGCGTGCGGCACGGGCACGACGCACGATCGCGGTCGAGACGATCGCGCCAGAACCTGCGCCGCGCGCGCGTTCCCAAGGCGCGCCGATCGGCTCATGATTTCCCCTGTCGACGACGCATACCGTGCCGCCGCATGACCGGAGAAACACCATGCTCGATTGGGTCGAATATCGCAGCCAGCTCATGGGCCGTATTGGCGAAATCGCCAAACTGAGCCCCGGCACCGTCCAGGGTTACCAGGCGCTCTCCAACGCCGGCGCCAAGACCAACCACCTCGACGCGAAGACGCGCGAACTGATAGCGCTGGCCGTCTCGGTCACCACCCGTTGCGACGGCTGTATCACCGTCCACACGGCGGAAGCGCTGAAGCACGGCGCCACGAAGGACGAGATCGCCGAAGCGCTCGGCGTGGCCGTGGCGCTCAACGCCGGCGCGGCGCTGGTCTACTCGGCACGCGTCATGGACGCCGCCGAGGCCTACGAGAAAGCCTGACGTGCCTCGCTGTGGGAGCGGCCCCGGCCGCTCCCACATGCTTCCTACATCCGCTCGGGCACGTCGATGCCGAGCAGCCAGAGCGACTTTTCCAGCACGCGCCTCACCAGGACGCACAACCCCAGTCGCGATGCCCGTACCTCGGCATCCGGCTCGGACAGCACGGCGCACTCCGCGTAGAACCGGCTGAAGCGCTGTGCCAGGTCGAACGCATGATCGGCCAGGATGCCCGGCTGGTACTGCCGGCACGCCGACACGACCGTGTCGCCGAAGGCAAGGCACGCCAGCACGACGGCGCGTTCGCTGGGTACCACCGGGTCGATCGGTCCGATGGCCGCGTCGCCCGCCTTGATCAGCAACGAGCGCAGGCGCACGCAGGCGTACTGCAGATAGGGACCCGTCCGCCCTTCGAACGCGACGAGCCGGTCCACGTCGAAGACGTAGCCTGAAAGCCGATCGCCGGAGAGATCGGCGAATTTCACGGCCCCGATCCCCACCCGTCTCGCGAGCACCGCGCGCGAACCCGCGTCGAGGTCCGCGCCGTGGCCCGTCTCCTTCATCCGGTCTTCCGCCCGCGCCACGGCTTCGTCGAGCAGGTCCGTCAGCCGTGCCACGCCGCCGGCGCGCGTCCTGTACGCCTTGCCGTCGGGGCCGTTCACGGTGCCGAATCCGGCATGCACGAGCTCGACGCCCGGCGCGATGCCGGCCTTCGCCGCCGCGCGGAACACCTGCGTGAAATGCAACGCCTGCCGCTGGTCGACCACGTAGACGACGCGCGCGACTCCCGGCATGTCCGCGCGCGCTTCGAGCGTCGCGAGATCGGTCGTCGCGTAGAGCGCCGCGCCGTCGCTCTTCGCCAGCAACAAGGGAGGCACGTCCGCCCCGTCGTCCGGGCTGGCGACATCGACCACGAGCGCGCCCTCGCTGCGCCGTGCGACGCCCTCGGCCTCGAGCCGGGCGACCAGCGGAGCGATCGCGTCGCGCACGTCGCTCTCGCCGTCGAGCGAATCGAAAACGACACCCAGTTGGTCGAAGTCGCGCAGCTGCGCAGCGAGGCTGAGCTCGCGCAACGCGCGCCACAACGCGAGCAGTCCGGGATCGCCCGCCTGTAGTGCCGCCGTGTCGGCCCGTGCTTCGGCCATGCGTTGGGGATCGGCCCGGCACGCCGCGGCCGCCTCCGGATAGAGCCGCTCCAGTTCCGCCAGCGTCACCGGCGGGTTCGCGGGAAAAGGCTCGGCATCGCTACGGAAATACGCCAGCTCCGGCGACCGCCGCCGGATCGCGGCGCTGAGCATGCCCATCTGCAGCCCCCAGTCGCCCAGGTGCGCGTCGCCGTGCGTGCGCCAGCCCAATGCGGCATGCATGCGGCGCAGGCTTTCACCCAGCACGAGCGAGCGCAGGTGTCCGACATGCAACGGCTTGGCGACGTTCGGGCCGCCGAAGTCGAGCACCACGAGGCGCCCCGCGCCGTCGTCCGGCACGCCCAGCGCGTCGTCTTCCACCATGGCGGCGGCGCATCCGGCGAGCGCGCGACGGGACAGTGTCAGGTTGACGAAGCCCGGTCCCGCGACGGCGACGTCCGCGAAGAGGTCGTCGGCGCGCAACGCGCTGGCGATGTCTTCCGCGATGGCGCGCGGTGGCCGACGCGCCTCACGCGCCGCCGCCAGCGCACCGTTGCATTGCAGATCGCCCAGCTCCGGGCGATCGGATGGCTGGGACCGGGCAAGGTGGACGGGAAGACCGAGGGCGTCGAACACGGCGGCGAGCCTGGTATCGACCAGGGACGCGAGGGAAACGGGCATGGATGGCTCCGGAAGGGATCACGATCGGGCGGATTTCCTTCGCGCGCGACCGCCCCCATGTCGTACGGGAGTCGGTGAGCGCGGAATCAGCGTCGTCGTCGGAGCATCGGTACGCAAGCCATGGCGGTTGTGTACATGACGAAAGCGGTCTTCGCAAGCCAGCCACGAATCCACCGTTATCCTCGTCCGGCGGGACTTACCGGAGATCCACCCATGAACACCGCTCCATCCGCCCACGGCCGGCACGCCGTCGTCATCGTCGGCGGCGGCGCGGCCGGCATCGAACTGGCGACCCGCCTGGGCCGGCGGCGCGACCTCGACGTCGTGCTCGTCGATCGCGACGCCAGCCACTTCTGGAAACCACGACTGCACGAACTCGCGGCGGGGCTGCTCGGCGACGGCGAGGAAGCCGTGCCCTACCTGGCGCATGCCCAAGCGCACGGCTACCGCTACGAGCCCGGCGCCCTGAAGCGCGTCGACACCGTCGAGCGGCGCATCGACCTCGATCAGGTCGTGCTGCCGATGACCGACGAGCTGATCCTTCCGCCGCGCTCGCTGCGCTACGACACGCTGGTGCTCGCCTTCGGCAGCCGTGTCAACGACTTCGGCACGCCCGGGGTGCTCCAGTACTGCGACATGCTCGACAGCCCCGCCCAGGCGATCGCCCTGCGTCGCAAGATCCTGGCGCTCGCGCTACGCAGTGCCGGCGATCCGGAGCGACGCATCCGCATCGGCATCGTCGGCGCGGGAGCCACGGGTGTCGAGCTCGCCGCCGAACTACACCACGCCTTCAACGACATGCATCGCTACGGCGGCCTCGATCCGGCGTCGAAGCTGGACATCACGCTTATGGACATGGCGAAACGCATCCTGCCCGCCGTCGATCCGCGAACATCGGAATCCGCGCACCGGGCCTTGGTCGGCATGGGTGTGAACGTGCGCGCGGGCGTCGGCGTGGACGCGGTCACCGCCAGCGCCTTCCACCTTTCCGACGGCAGCACCGTGCCGTGCGACATCCGCGTCTGGGCCGCGGGCGTCGTCGGCCACGACATGGTCGCCGGGCTGGGGCCGTTCACGCTGTCGAAGGATCGCCGCATCATCGTGACGCCGCAGCTGGCGGCGGTCGGCGTCGACCATGTCTATGCGATCGGCGACTGCGCCTTCGCCGCCGCGGCGCACGGCGGACCGAGCGTGCCGCCGACGGCGCAGGCGGCACACCAACAGGCCAGCTACCTCGCCCGTGCCCTGCCGCGCGCGCTGCGCGGCGAGACCGTGGAGCCGTTCGTGTACCACGCGAAAGGCACGCTGGTGTCGCTCGGTGAATTCCACGCGACGGGGGAACTGCCGTCGGTGCCCAAGGGCAAATCGCCGATCCCCATGCGTGGCTGGATCGCCAAGATGCTGTACGTGTCGCTCCAGTACATGCACCGCGCGACGCTGCACGGCTGGCCCCGCGCCACCGCGCTGTGGCTGGCCGACTGGCTGCGCAACACGACGCTACCGCCGGTGAAGCTGCACTGATTCGTCGATTTTTGTGGGAGCGGACCTGGCCGCGACAGCTTCTCGCGAAGAGCCGCAGGCCCTGTAGCGCACGGCCCCAAAGGCGTCGCGGCCAGGTCCGCTCCCACAAGCCGGCTGTCGCGGCCAGGTCCGCTCCCACAAGCCGGCTACAGCTCCCGCGCGATATCGTCGAGCAGCCGGTCGATGTCGTGGCGGGCGACCGGTCGTTCGACCAGCAACGCCTCGATCCGCCCGAGCGTTTCGACGACCGTCGTCGACCCCAGCACCAGCGCGGCGCCCTTCATGCGGTGCGCGAGGGCGATGGCGCGTTCCGGATCGGCCTTCGCGAGCGCGTCGCGCATCGCGGCAAGATCGTGCTCGCTTTCCTCGCGGAACGTGCGCTCGACCGGCGACATGCCCGGCGCGGACGCGAGCGCGGTCTTGAGCGCGGCCAGCGACAACGGTTTGCCGAGCACCGTGTCGATCCCGCTTTCGGCGCAGCGCCGCAGGTGCACCTCGCCGTCGTTCGCCGAGATCGCGATGAAATGCGTGAACGGCCCGTTCGCCGCGACCTCATGGGCCCGCAACTCGACCGCGATGTCGTAACCCTGCATGTCGGGCAACTCGCAGTCGAGCAAGACCCCCGCGAACCGGCCCGGCACGAACGTGTCGATCGCGGCCTGTCCGTGATCGACCGCGTGGGTGTCGAAGCCGAGGAACTTCAGCTGGGCGGCGATGATCTGCCGGTTGGCGGGATGATCCTCGACGAGGAGGACGGTGCCGCGCTCGGCTACCGCCGCATCGGGCGTCGCGTCCGCTTCGTCCTCCACCGGCGGCGCGACGGGCACGCGACTGGTGGGCAGCTCGATGCGCACCGCGGTGCCGACGTCGACATCGCTGTTCAGTTCGAGGCGTCCGCCGAGCTGCCGGGTGATCTCCGCGCAGATGCCCAGCCCCAGACCCGCACCGCCGAGCCGTGCGGAGTGCGCGCCGTGCGCCTGGGAGAACGGCTGGAACAGCTCCCTCTGGCGGTCCGCCGGCACGCCGATACCCGTGTCGAACACCTCGACGACGAGGTGACGAACCTCGTTACCGTCCTCCCCGGCGGTTTGCCACAACGCGATGCCGACGTGGCCGCGCACGGTGAATTTCACGGCGTTCGAGAGCAGATTCTCCAGCAGCTGGCGCAGGCGCGTCTCGTCCAGCATCAGCCACGGCAGCGGGCCCATGGGCAGGTCGAGCCGCACGTCGAGGCCTTTCTGCTCGATCGCCGTGCGCTGGCCCTCGATGACGTCGCGCGCGACGCCGACGGCGTCGCATGCCGTCAGGTCCGGCGTGAACCCCTGGTTCTCGGAGCGGCTGTAGTCCAGCGCGCTCTTGAGCAGGTTCTGCAGGCTGCGGCTGCTGGACTGGGCGATCGCCATGAGGTCGCGTTGCGGGCCCTCCATCGGCGTGCGCGAGAGCAGCTCGATCGACGAGGTGACCGCGTTGACGGCATTGCGCACCTCGTGGCTCATCACGGCGAGCAGCATGGTCTTCTGCCGTTCGCCCCGACGCGACGCGAGCTGCGCGCGACGCAGCTGCCAGAGCGCGAACACCATCGCCACGATCAGCGCGAATCCCAGGCCGAACTCCACGCGATACACCGACAGCACCTGGGAGAGCGTCGGCGCGCGCAGGTAGGCGGCCTGCAGCCAGCGCTCGATCACGGCGCGATTCTCGTCCGCGCTGATGCCCCGGACGCTGTCGTCGACGATCGCGAGCCACTCGGGCGCATCCTTGTGTACCGCGACGCGGACCGCCACCGGCATCTGGGGAATGTCGCCCGCGATGCGCAGGCTCAGCGCGTAGTCGCGACGCACGATCGGAAGATAGGCCACGTCGACGCCGATGCCCGCGTCGGCGATGCCGCTTTCCACCGCGGCCAGCACCTGGTGAAGATCGGCCAGCGGGAGGCGCGTGACGGCGGGATGCTCCCGGCGCAGCCACGACTCGTAGGCGCCGCCGCCAGTGAACGCCACCGTCCGCCCGTCCAGGGCCCGCATGTCGAGCGTGGCGGGCCCGACGGTACGCGCGATGATGACCGTGCGGCCCTGGTAGAACGGTTCCGACAGGAGCGCCTGGTCGCCAAGATCGGCCATGAGGAGGCGATCGTTCAACGACGGCAGCAGGTCGACCCGCCGCTCCCTGAAGGCGCGCACCGAGTCCTCCCATGAACGCGTCCGCACCGTCACGATCCGCAGGCCCGTATGCCTCGCCACGAGTTCGAGGTACTGGCTGACGAGCGGATTGGATTCGCCGCGATTGACTTCGGAACCCTGCTGCGCGTCGATGGCGATGCGCATGACGGGATGGGCGGCGAGCCACGCCTTGCGCGCGGCATCGTCGGACGCGGCGGCGACGGCGCAGCCGACGCAGGCCATCCAGGCCAGCAACCCGACGAACAGGCGTTTCACGGCGATCCGGCATCCAGCGCGAGGACGTAGTCGCGTAGCAGAAACAGCTCGTTGTCCGAGGTGATGCGCAACTTCCGGTAGGCGCACGACTTCTGCGTGCTGATCGTCTTCAGGCTGCGCCCCGTTCGCGCCGCGATCTGCCCGACGGTGAGCCCCTCGAGCAACTGGCGGATCACGTCCCGTTCGCGCGGCGAAAGCGGCACCAGGTCCTTCGGCGCCGATCCTTCCACCGCCTCGCGCACCGGCACGAACTCGCGTCCGGTCATCACGGCATCGATCGCGCGGATGACGTCGTCGGGATCCTGGCTCTTGGCCACGAACCCGTCCGCCCCGGCAAGGCGCATGTTGTGCACCACCAGTTCCTGGGCATGGGCGGACACGACGAGGATCTTCATCCTCGGGTAGGACGCACGGAGCAGGTTGATGAGGGCGATCCCATCGATGTCGTCCATGGCGAGCGAGTAATCGATCAGCGCGACATCCACCGGCATCGCGGCCAGCATGGCGCGAAATGGCCGGCTGCTCGTATGGCTGCCGACGATCACGATCGAGGGCGTTTTCTCAAGGTGTGCGATCAGCCCCTTCAGGACGAGCGCGTGGTCGTCCAGCAAGGCCACGCGCACCGAGCCTATGTAGGATCGCGCGGACATGAGTGGACCATAGAACCATTGTATGTAGTCGAAAGCCCGGCCTCCGGCCGGTGCGGGATGAAACATATATCGGCGCGGACCCCTTGTAAACGTTCTCATGATGCGCCGTTCATGCTCTCGCGCATGCCCGATATCGGCCATTTGTCCACCTCCGTAAGCCATACAGGCAAGGCCCGGGCGCGTTGCTACGCTTTCTTCGGCCCCCTCCACAGGGGTTTTCGCCACGCACCCAAGGGGTAGGACGGGGGATGGACACTGAAAGCCGCAGGGCAGCCACCGGCCAGGCCGGCGTGGCGGAGCCCGTTGTGAACGCCCGCTCCTGGACCGCACCCGGCGGCTTCGTCGCACCGGCCCTCGACACGGTGCGCATCGGCATCGTCGGCCTGGGATACGTCGGGCTGCCCCTGGCCGTCGAGTTCGGCAAGCGCTACGCGACGGTCGGCTTCGACATCCGCAACGAACGCGTCGCGGAACTGAACGACGGAGTGGACGCCACGCTCGAGGTCGACGCCGGCGAGCTCGCCGCGGCCGGTCGTTTGAGGTTTTCCTCCATTCTCGACGATCTGGCGGCCTGCGACGTCTACATCGTCACAGTGCCCACTCCCATCGACGACGCGCGCCGCCCCGATCTCACACCGCTGGTCCGGGCGAGCGAAACCCTGGGCAAGATTCTCAAGCCGGGCAACGTCGTCATCTACGAATCGACCGTCTACCCGGGCTGCACCGAAGAGGTCTGCGTGCCGATCCTGGAGCGCGAATCGGGCCTCGTCTTCAACCGCGACTTCTTCGCCGGCTACAGCCCCGAACGCATCAATCCCGGCGACAAGACGCATCGCGTCACGGGCATCCTCAAGGTGACCTCGGGCTCCACGCCGGAGGTCGCGGACTTCGTCGACGCGCTCTACCGCTCGGTGATCACCGCCGGCACGCATCGTGCGAGCTCGCTGAAGGTGGCCGAGGCCGCCAAGGTCATCGAGAACACGCAGCGCGACCTCAACATCGCGCTCGTCAACGATCTCGCGATCCTCTTCAACAAGCTCGGCATCGACACCCTCGAGGTCCTTGAGGCGGCCGGCACGAAGTGGAATTTCCTGCCCTTCCGCCCGGGTCTCGTCGGCGGTCACTGCATCAGCGTCGATCCGTATTACCTGACCCACAAGGCGCAGCAGGTCGGCCACCATCCGGACGTGATCCTCGCCGGACGCCGCACCAACGACGGCATGGGGCCGTACATCGCCAGCGAACTGGTCAGGCTGATGGTCCGCAAGGGCATCAACCCCGTCGGCGCGCGCGTGCTCGTGCTGGGCCTCGCGTTCAAGGAAAACTGCCCCGACCTGCGCAACACCCGCGTCGTCGACATCGTCGGCGCGCTGGGCGGCTATGGCGTGGCGGTGGATGTCCACGACCCATGGGTCCGTCGCGCCGAGGCGCGGCACGAGTACGACATCGATCCGGTCGCCGAACCGGCGCACGGCACCTACGACGCGGTGGTGGTCGCCGTGGGCCACCGCGAATTCGTGGCGCTCGGCGCTGACGGCATCCGTGCCTTCGGCAAGCCGCTCTCCGTGGTCTACGACGTCAAGTACGTGCTGCCGCGCGACGCGGTGGACGGTCGCCTCTGACGCCATGGCCTCCCCATGAAGATCCTGGTCACGGGTACCGCCGGCTTCATCGGATTCCACGTCGCGACGCGGCTGCTGGAGCGCGGCGACACCGTGATCGGGCTCGACAACCTTTCCGACTACTACGACGTCGCGCTGAAGAAGGCCCGGCTCGCGCACTTCGACGGCCACCCCGATTACACGCACGTGCACGCCGATCTCGCGGATCGCGAGGCGATGGACGCCCTCTTCGCCACGCACCGCCCTGAGCGCGTGGTGCATCTCGCCGCGCAGGCGGGCGTGCGTTACGCGGCGAAGAACCCGCACGTCTACGTATCGAGCAATGTCACCGGTTTCCTGCACGTGCTCGAGGGCTGCCGCCGCCACGGCGTCGAGCATCTCGTATTCGCCTCCACCAGCTCGGTCTACGGCGCCAACACCCACCTGCCCTTCTCCGAACATCAGCCGACCGAGCATCCGCTGACGCTGTACGCCGCCACGAAGAAGGCGAACGAGCAGATGGCGCATTCGTACGCGCACCTGTACGGCCTCCCCTGCACCGGCCTTCGGTTCTTCACGGTGTACGGGCCATGGGGCCGTCCCGACATGGCGCTGTTCCTGTTCACGCGCGCGATCCTCGCCGACGAGCCGATCCCCGTGTTCAATCACGGCCGGCACAGGCGCAGCTTCACCTACGTCGACGACATCGTCGAAGGCGTCGTCCGCACGCTCGACGGCCTGCCGCGCGCCAACGATCACTGGTCCGGCACCCGGCCCGATCCGGGCAGCAGCGGCGTCGCCCCCTACCGGATCTTCAACATCGGCAACGAGACGCCGGTCCCGTTGCTGCGTTACATCGAAGTCCTCGAAAAACGGCTCGGCCGCAGCGCACGACTGGACATGTTGCCACTGCAGCCCGGGGACGTACCCGACACCGAGGCGAACGTCTCCGCCCTCGTCCAGGCCACCGGCTACGCGCCGAAAGTGGATGTGGACGAGGGCGTGGGCCGGTTCGTCGACTGGTATCGCGGGTATTACGGCGCCTGACGCCAAGAACAAGAAAAGAACGATGCCCATGAACTTCGCCGCCGCAGCTTGCCCGGGAGACGCACCGTGATCATCGACTATTTCGACCGGTCGGTTCCCGACGACCTGCAGGCCGACCTGTGCATCATCGGCGCCGGGCCGGCGGGCATCGCGATCGCGCGCGCCTTCCTGGGCACGGCGACCCGCGTGTGCCTGATCGAAGGTGGCGGTCTCGCGGGCGAGGATCGCAGCCAGTCGCTGTACGAAGGCGACTGGACGGGCGACGCGCCGTTCGACGCCGGAACCTCCCGGATGCGCGTCTTCGGCGGCAGCTGCACGCTGTGGGGCGGCGGCTGCATCCCGCTCGCCGACAGCGACATGGCGCCCCGCGAGTGGGTGCCGGACAGCGGCTGGCCGATCCGCTACGACGACCTGGCGCCCTGGTACGCGCGCGCGCGGGACTTCTGCCGGATCGACCCGTCGCACGGATTCGGCCCCGGCGCGTTCGACGGCCCGCTGCCGCGACGGCCGCTCGACCTCGATCCCGACGCGCTCGTGAACTTCGTCTTCGCGCGCAGCCCGATCACCTTCGGCGACGCGTATCGCGAGGACATGCGCAGGGCACCCAACATCTCCCTGCTCCTGCATGCGAACGTGATGGAGCTGGAATCCACCGCCGACGCCAGCCGCGTCACCGGGGCACGGATCGGCACGCTCGACGGTCGACGCGGACGCGTCTTCGCACGGCATTACGTGCTGGCCGCCGGCGGCATCGAGAACGCCCGCATCCTGCTGCTCTCCGACAGTGTGGCTCCCGACGGCCTCGGCAACGACCGTGACCTGGTCGGCCGCTACTTCATGGACCACCCCAGCGGAACGATCGGCACGATTCGCGCGGACGACCCCGATCGGGTTACGCGGCCGTACGAGCGGACCATCGGCAAGGTTCGCGCGCCGTTCGCGCCGGAGATCGGACTTTCGCTGAAGGCACAGCGCGATCACCGCAGCCTCAATGCGCGCGTGCACCCGTTCGCCGTCGAAGGCCAGGTACCCCGCGGCATCCGCGCGCTGCGCGACGTACGCGCCGCGCTGCGTCCACCGACCCGCGACGAGGCGGCGCTGCTCGAGGCACGCCTTTGCGCCGCGCTGCAGAACGGCCCCGGCGGAACCGCCGCCGTGCAGCAGAACCTCGCGATCAGCACCGTGCGCCTGGGTCTGCACATCGGCGACGTCGTGCGCGCCGTCGCGCAGAAGGTCGCCGACCGTCCGACGGTACGCAGCGACCGCGTCGAGCTGGTGGGCTTCTTCGAGCAGGCGCCCCAGCGCGACAGCCGGGTCACGCTCGGCGACGAACGCGACGCGCTGGGTCAACGTCGCGTGCGCGTCGACTGGCGTCTCAACGAGCTCGACCGCCACACCTGGCACACGACGACGCTGCTCACGGGCGCGCGACTCGCGGCCGCCTGCAACGGACACTTCGAACCGGAACCGTGGACCCAAGGCGCGGCGCCGCCCGGCGTGCATGGCACCGCGCACCACATGGGCACCACGCGCATGGCCGACGATCCCTCGCGCGGCGTGGTCGACGCGCAGTGCAAGGTGCACGGCGTGGCGAACCTGCACATCGCGGGAAGCTCGACGTTCCCGACCGGCGGCTGGGCCTTCCCGACCTTCACCATCGTGGCGCTCAGCCTGCGCCTCGCCGACCACCTGCGCGTGTTGCTGACCGCATGCGAACACAGCGGGCTGGCGTGATCGCCCGGCCATTCGGACTAGCCGGGCGACGACCGTAAGTGGAATCGACACGTGGCGCCACGCTACCTAGCCTTGAAACACGAGCATGCAGGGGATGCATGTCATGAGGAATGACCGATGATCCGCCTGTTCCGACAGCCGATCGTGCGCTGGCTGACCCTGCTGGGCACGTGCGAGCTGCTCCTGCTCGCCGCATCCCTGAACGCCGCGACCTGGATCCGCTTCGCCCCCTCGCCGGAGGATCTCGCGGCATCGACGCATACCGTCACCGCCCGGGCCACGATGTTCGCGGTCGTCATCTTCCTGTGCATGGCGGCACTCGGCGAGTACCGCTCCACCCTGCGCATGAGCTGGCGCGGCCAGCTCGCCCGCCATGCCATCGCCTTCGCCCTCGGCGGCCTGGCGCTGGTCGTCGGCTACTACGTCATACCGCAGGCCTATGTCGGCCGTGGCGTCCTTGGCATGGCGCTGATCATCGCTTTCATCGCGACCGCGGGTTTCCGCGCCCTGTTCATGCGCCTGGTGGAGATGGAGTCGCTGAAGCGGCGCGTGCTGGTCCTTGGTGCCGGGCAGCGCGCCGCCCAGATCCATACGCGGATGCGCCGCCGCTCGGATCGCCGCGGCTTCTGTCTGCTGGGTTACGTGCAGGGACCGAACGAAAAGGTGGCGATTCCGGAAGCGCTCCTCGTCAAGTCCGGCTCGACGCTCGCCGAGCTCGCCCGCCGCGAACGGCTCGACGAGATCGTCGTCGGCGTCGACGACCGCCGCGGCAGCCTGCCCATGGACGATCTGCTCGCGTGCCGCCAGCTCGGCGTGCAGATCACCGATCTCACCACGTTCGTCGAACGCGAGGCGGGACGTGTCCAGCTCACCATGCTCGACCCGTCCTGGCTGGTCTTCTCCGGCGGCTTCAACGCGACGCCGGTCGCGCTCTTCGTCAAGCGCGCCTTCGACATCGGCGCCGCATCGCTGATCGCCCTGCTCTGCTGGCCGATCATGCTCGGCGTGATGCTCGCGATCCGGATCGAATCAGGGCACGGGCAGCCGATCCTCTACCGGCAGGAGCGCGTCGGCGAGCACGGCCGCACGTTCTGGCTGTACAAGTTCCGCAGCATGCGCACCGACGCGGAGATGGACGGCGTCGCACGCTGGGCATCGAGCAACGACGACCGCATCACGCGTGTGGGCCGCATCTGCCGCAAGCTGCGTTTCGACGAGTTGCCGCAGCTGTGGAACGTGATCCGCGGCGACATGAGCATCGTCGGCCCGCGCCCTGAGCGTCCGCAGTTCGTTTCGGACCTGGAGACGAAGATCCGGTTCTACAACCTGCGCCACAGCATCAAACCGGGCCTCGCCGGCTGGGCGCAGCTGAGCTACCCCTATGGCGCATCGGAAGAGGACGCCGCCGAGAAGCTCAAATACGACCTCTTCTACGTGAAGAACCATAACCTGTTCCTCGACGTGGTCATCCTCATCGAGACGGTGGAGGTGGTGCTGTTCGGACGCGGCGCACGGTAAGCGCCGCGGTCATGACGTCAGGGGCGCGGCCGGGAGGAGCCGACGCGCAGCGCCCGAAGAGGTGAGCTATGCCAGTCCACGACGGTATCGCCTTCGAAGCGCACCCAGGAGGGACCGTACTCCCAACGATCGGTCCCGCGGCGCGTGGGCTCGCCTTCGATCGCGAGCACCTCGTCGGGCGACATCCCGAGCGCGAGCGTGCCTGTGGGCACGGCGTCGGCACGCGTCGCGACGGGCGATCCCGGATCCTCGCCCGGATCGGACTCCGGTCCGTCCGGCCACGTCGACCAGACGACGGCACCGATGCCGAGCAGCACCGCGCCGAACCACCAGCGCGGCGCGACGCGGCGCGCGCGGGCCGGCGCCTCCGCGCCGCTCGCCACGGAAGCCACCGGGTCGATGCGCGGCATCGCGGCCGGCTCGGCCGAGACGGTTTCAGCGACCGGAGCTTGCGCGACGACCGGCGCACCGGGTAACCGGCCGTGCCTGCGATAGAAGTCCATCGCCGCCCCGTATTGCGCCGTGAGACGCTGCAGACGCGCGGCCGCGATCGCGTCGGCGCGCGTTCCGCGGCGGCGATCGGGATGCCACAGCGCGACGTTCCGCCTATACGCCTGCTTGAACTCGTCCAGCGAGCAGCCAGGCTCCAGCCGCAGCTTGCCGTAGAGATCGAGAAAGTCGGTTTCGTGTGCCACCGGATGGCTCCCCTGGGGCGGCGTGAGTGACGGATCCTCTTACTCGCGTCCCGCGCCACCAAGCGTGGCGCAGGCCCATCGCACTGACAAGTACAACTTTTGGAGAATCGCCATGCCCGCACGGCTCCCGTGCCTCGCGGTCGCGCTCGCCCTCTTGCTCGCCCAACCGCGCGCGGCGATGAGCGCCGACAGCTCGTCATCCGCGCCGTCGCTCGGCGCCCATGCGTTTCTCGGCCAGGGCGAAGGCCTTGGCGTCAGCCCCGCGCGCACGCCCGCGCTGACGACCCGGCAGGCCGGCAGCGTGTTCATCGCCTTCAACGCGGGCTACGCGAGCAACGACGCACGGCCCGCCGATACGTACGGGAACACGTGGAAGCGCCTCGGCCATGCCATGACCTACGCCGGCTACGGCGACCGCTTCAGCGTCAGCGCGTGGATCACGAACGGTGGCAAGGGTGGCGAGGGACACAGCGTCTCGATCGAAAAGCGCGGCGAACCGGCAGGTGAACTTTCCATGCCGTTCGTCGAAGTGCGCGACGCGACGCGTGTGCGCGCGTTCGCGCAATCGTACGCCGAGCCGTCGCTGATCGTCGCGAGCGACGAGATCACGGTGGACGGTCCCGCGACGCTGCTGGCTTTCTGGTGGGGCGACGGCGGTGTGAAGCGAATGACCGTGACGCCAGGCGACGGCTTCCAGCTCATCGACGCCTTCGTCGAACTGCCTGACGAAAGCGGCGTGCAGGGCGCGGTCGCGTGGCGCCAGGTGGAAGCGGCCGGCACCTATCGCGTGCACTGGACGGCCGCCCCCGTGCAGGGCGCCGCGTTGTGGATCATCGCATTCCGTTGATCGGCCGTCCGGTTCCGGACACCTGTCGAGGCGTGCATCCGCGCGCGATGCCAGCGCTGACGCCATTCCTATGGACGTGCGGACATAATTCCATCGAAACGGCGTGATCCGGCGTCCGAAAACGGACATCGACGCCTACAACCACCGGCATATTTTCCCAGCGAAGTCAGGCGACTAGGCTCAAACCTCGACATCGGGAGCCGCGGACGGGAAAGGCAGGAAGCCCGCCAGCAGGATGGCCTCGAGGAGCAGGACGCGCAAAAGGAATGGACCGCAGCGCGCAGGGATGCGCGAGGAAGGATCCAAGGATGCGCAGCAAACGGAACGCGCACGACGCGCGATCCGTCCGCGGCTACGATGTCGACTCGCGAGCGGCCGGTTTCCGGCGCCACGGCGGCATCGTTTCGTGCCGCCGTGGTTCTTCTTGCCGGAATGTCAGAACGTCACGCGGACGCCGAGGTTGCCGGACCAGCCGCGCATGCCGTAGCTGCCGACGAAATGCTGGTACGTGCCCTGCCCGTAGACCTGCACGTGGTCGGTGAGCTGGCTCACCGCGCCGGCCGCTACACGCCAGAGATCGCCGCTGCGACCGCTACCGAACGCATCCGTCGTTCCCGAGGGACTTCCAGACACCCGTGTCGACCTCGCTCCGCCGCCGGTGCGCATCACGTCGACGCTCGCATAGGGAGCGAAACGGCCGCCCGGCATGCGTGCGACCCGTGCACCGAGGCGCACCCGGGTCTGCTTCGACCGGCCGGGTGTCACGTCCAGCCCGTCGGCATCCGTGAAGGTATGGAATGCCAGCGACTGGTGATGCGCCTGCATGCGTGGTTCGAACGACCAGTCGCCGCCCACCGCGACGGGCATGCCGGCTTCGATCGACATCGACCATGCGTTCGCACGCAGGCGCGCGACGTCCGCTCCGCGCCATGCGGTGCCGATGTCACCGCTGTATCGTCTGGCGCCTACGACGCCATCCACCCAGAAACCGCTTTCGTGTCGCCAGGTCGTCCAGGCGGACACGCCGCTGGCGCGAAACTCCGCCGAGCTGTCGCCGTCGGGTGCCTTCGGCGTGACACGCGTGCGCCCGCGCTCCGCGGCCCATCCCGCGCGCAGCGAACCGGCGTCACCATCCACCGCGACGATGCTTCCCCCCAACTGCAGGGCGTCGAGTCGCTGTGCGAAGTCATAACCGTAACGCCGGAAGGAAAGGTTCGACGTGTAACGCAGCTGGCTCCCGACGAGCCGCGCGAACACGTCGCCGCCCAAGGGACGGTCGGGCGCGCCGTCGCGCAGGTCGCCAAGCCGCTCGTGCAGACCGTCCGCCATCGCATCGCCGTAAGTCAGCAGGGCCGTCGGCGCCGACAGGTACGACGCGAGCTGCGGCACGACGGCGGGGCGGCTGCCGGGGCCCGGCCCGGGGCCGGGCGTCACCGGCGGCTCCACGGGATCCACGGGCGGCTCGACGGGACCGACCGGCGGATCGACCGGTGGTTCCACCGGCTCGCATCCGTCCTCGCAGACGTCGCGACTGGCCAGCCGGTAATCCCAGCCGAGGACACCCCCGGGAAGCTCGCTCTGCGACGCGTCCGCGACGCCGGGTCCGAACGCGTGCAACGTGTACTGCCACGGACCCATCGCCACGTAACCGCCGCGCAGCACGAAACGATCCGCCGTCGAGCGACCTCCCACCTGCACCAGCGAGATGCCTTCGCCCGCGTCCGGCAGACCGTTGCCGTTCGTGTCGGTCGGGGCGCCCGCGCCGCGGCCCGTGACGACGAGTTTGGTGGTGCCCGTCGTCGTGACATCGCCCTCGATAAGCAGGCGATCCGTGGTCCGACCCGACGAGGCGCCACCGGCAGCCAGGGCGACGTTCAAAGCGACCGCACCTCCCGTACCGGTGAGGTCGCCTCGCACGACTAGCCGTCCGGGCGCATCGGCACGGTCGAAACGTATCGTGCCGCGCTCGAGCGTGAGCGTGCTCACGGTCGAATCGCCAGTCACACGCCACAACGCATCGGAGACGCCAACCGCGATGTCGCCGCGCACGGCACCCGTCAGCGTGCCTTCGTCTTTCAGATCGAGCGTCCCCCGCGCGCCCGCGCTGGCGACGATATCCCCCGCGATGTCACTGCCCGAGACCAGCACGGCGGCGGACGCTCCGGCATCGAGGCCGATCGCCACGCCGTTTCCCGACCGTAGCGTGGCGCCGTTACGCAGCTCGATCGATGTCCGCGTCGCCCATGACGGGTCGAGCGTGGTGACCTGTATGGCGCTATCCGTGCGGCCTTCGACGGACGAGCCATCCACGACGAGCTTGAGGTCGCCCGTGACCAGGCCCGCGGTGATCGCCGCGGCCACCGAGACGCCGTGGGCATCCCCGGTGACCGAGCTGTTCTCTCGCAGCGTCGCCGTTCCCCCATGGATGGCGAGGCCGACGGAGCCCGCGTCGGTACCCGTGACATCGCTGTCCGATACCTCGAGAATCGAATTCGCATAGAGCGTCGCCCCTGCGCTGCTCCCGCGAATCTCGCTGCGGTTGCGGACGATCGCCGACGCCCGTGCGTTGTCGCCAGGCGCACCGGCATGCGCGGACAGGGTGAGCCCCGCGAGATCGCCGCTCACGCGCGCGGCGTCGAAGGTCCCCATCGCGCCATTGGCGAGTCTCACGCCGTAGGGAATGATCGATCCCCGTCCCGTCCCCTCGCTGGTACGCATCAGCAACGTGCCGTTGGAGACGTCGACGAAGCCTATCCGACTTCCGCCGATGACCTCGAGGTGGCCGGTGGAAGCCACCGTCCATTTCTCGCCACCGGCGTCCCGGCCGTCGACGACGACGCTCTGCCCGGGTGCGACGTCCCCCGCGAAGGCGGGAGAGAGGGGCCAGCAGGTCGCGGAGATCGCGATGGACAACCTGAGCGGGCGGAGATGCGTGTTCGAGCGATGGCGCATGGACTGCTTGCCTTGAAACGGGGGCGCGGAAACACACCGCCGGCCGTCACGGCCGGCGGTGTTTCTTGAGGGGTGGATCGACGAGGGCGGTCAGAACGTGACGCGGACGCCGAGGTTGCCGGACCAGCCGCGCATGCCATAGCTGCCGACGAAGTGCTGGTATGTGCCCTGCCCGTAGACCTGCACGTGGTCGGTAAGCTGGCTCACCGCGCCCGCGGCGAATCGGTACGCGTTGCCGACGCGACCCGAGCCGAAGCGCTCGGCGACGTTCCATTCGGCGTTCGACACGTCGGCCGCCGGATCGCCGTTGCTGGTGTGCGTGAGGTCGAGGCTCGCATAAGGCATGAGCTTCACGTTCGTCGTCCGCGCCACCTGCGCTCCGATGCGCGCGCTGGTCTGCTTCGCCGTGCCGAGCCGGACGAGCAGCCCGTCGACGTCGGTGAAGTTGCGGAAGTTCAGCTGCTGGTGCTTCAGCTGGAACCGTGGCTCGACGGTCCAGTCGCCACCCATCGCGAGCGGCATGCCCGCTTCCACCGACATCGTCCACCCGTTCGCGCGGATGCGGCCCACGTCGGCACCGCGTGCGTCCGTGCCGACATCGCCGCGGAAACGCGTGGAGCCGACCACGCCATCGACCCACAACCCGCTGCCGTGCTGCCACGTGATCCAGGCCGACATCCCGTTCGCGCGATACTTCGCCGAACTGTCGCCGTCCACCGCCTTCGGCGTGACGCGCGTCGTTCCATGATCCGCGGCCCAACCCGCGCGCAACGATCCGTTGTCGCCGTCGAGCGCGATGACGCTACCACCCAGCTGGAGCGCATTCACCTGCTGATCGAAGTCGTAGCCGAAACGCGTGAACGACAGATTCGACGTGTACCGGAGCTGGCCGCCCAGATAGCGTGCGAAGACCTCGCCCCCCACGGGATCGCTGGAGGTGCCTGAACGCAACTCGCCCAGGCGTTGGTGCAGACCGTCGTTGAGCATGTCGCCGTAGGTGAGCAGTGCCGCGGGCGCCGACAGGTACGACGCCAGCTGCGGGACGACCTCCAGGCGCTCGCCCTCCCCCGGGCCGGGATCGACCGGCGGTTCCACCGGCGGGTCGACCGGGGGAACGCCTGGGTCGACGGGTGGATCGATCGGTGGCTCGACCGGATCGCAGTCGTGCTCGCAGACGTAGCTGTTGCCCAGACGGTAGTCCCACGCGAGCGGTACGCCGTTTGCGAGCGCGTTCTGCGCCTGGTCGACCTGTCCCGGCCCGAACGCGTGAAGCGTGTACTTGAACGCGCCCGCCGCCACGTAGTCGCCCTGCAGTGCAAATGCATCGGCGCGCGACGTGCCGGCGACCTGCACGAGCGAGATGCCTTCGTTGGGCTCGACGATACCGTTCCGGTTCGTGTCGGTGAGGCCGCCGTTGCCGCTGCCGGCGACGACCAGTCTCGTCGGACCGGACGTCGTGACGTCGCCCTCGATGAGAAGACGATCGCTGATCTGCTCGGCCAGCGCACCGCCCTGGTTGAGGACGGTATTCAGGGCCACGGCCCCGCCCGAGCCGCCGAAATCGCCACGAATGGTGAGCGTGTGGCGGCTGGTGTCCCCCGTCGGGGCGAAAGCGACGGTGGCGCCGGAGAGATCGAGGGAGGCGATCTCGGATGGCGCGTTCATCTGCCACGTCGCGTCACTCGTCAACGTCGCGGCGATGGTGCCATTCATCGCTCCGTCGAGACGCGACATATCGTTCAGGGCGACGTTCAGCGCGCCGGTACCCGTCGTCACGATATCGCCCACGACGGTACTCCGCGACACCGTTATATCCCCGAACGAATTCTCGCCTGCGACGATCGCTGTGCCATTGCCCTTCAACGTGCTGCCATTGCGAATGACGACGACATTGGCATCGTTGACCGACGCGTTGCGCGACTCGATCATGATGCCGGGACCATCGACACCTTCGACCGTCGACCTGTCTATCGTGACGTTACGCCCCACATCGCCGGCCGAGATCCGTTCGTCCTTTCGCAGCAGCAACCCGGCGTACTGCCCCGTGATGCTCGAACCATTGGTCACGTCGAGCCCTCCATTGAACACGCCAGCCCCGATTCCCGTTAACAAGGGCGGCGTATCGAAGACCCCCGATGCGGTCACCGTCGTCTCGTCCAGCACGAGGTGACCGGCAGCGCTGACGCTCACGCCATAGGTGAGACCCTGGATGCTACTGCGCGTGACGCTGACCGTGGCACCCGGCGCATTCGGCGCGTTCGACGTGTTCGCAATCACCAACGCACGACTCGCCTGGCTGACAACGGTGGCGCCGACGATCGTCGCTACGGTCGATTCACCCAGAAAGAGCGCGATGTCCGTTGCTTCGACCCGCGCACCCTGGCGAATGTCGACGTCGCCGAAATAGCTCTCGATCCCGTTCGCACGCGCGTTGTCGAGCAACGTCAGGCCAGTGCGGTTGGTCGCCGCGCCTTGCAGGAACCAGGCGTCGGGGGTATCCGTGGCGGCGACGGTCGCCGACTCACCGGGGTTCAGGACCGTCAGGGCGAAAGCCTGAGATGTCACGAACGTCGATGCAAGGGCAAGGTACAGACGCGCGCGCCTCGCGTCTGAGCGCGATGTGTTCATCGGTAGTTTCCTTTTGATGGATGAGCGGTGGGGACGTCATCGCGGGAGCCCGCGCCGTGCACGCGAGGAGCCGGAACCGGCACGCATGCCGTGTACCGCGGCGGCGGGTGCGGGATGATGAAGCGCATGGCCGGCCTCCGGCTATAGGACAAGTCCTAAAGATGCAGGCCGATTATGCGGGCGGCCGCCCGTTTTCTGGCCCCGCGAGCCGACGTTGCCTGGCGGAAGTGCCGGCTCTGATGCCTCACGAATGCGCGACCGTCCGGTATCGGACATGCGAACTGTCCGATACCGGACAGCGCACCCTACGACCTAGGAACTATTGCTCGCGAGTACGGACCGGCCTAGCCTCTCGATAGCCGCACGCCTCAGCGCGCGCAGGCGACGCCGGCAGGATCGCCGGCCTCCTACCAAACGCATCGACGGAGACGATCATGGAGCGATCATCGGACGACAGCCGGACCTTCCTGCCGGTACGTGTCACCCACCACCGCGCTTACCATCAGGCCCGGGCGGGCGTCGGCCCGTCCGACAACGGCGTCACTTCGGCGATCGATGCCACGGCTTTCGTCGCTCCACTCCCGGCGCCCGCTATTCAGGATCTTCTCGACGGAAGGCGTAAGGATGACGATCTGGATGTTACCGTTACCTACAGCCGCGCTGTTGTCTCCCCAGGCGATAGGCTCCAGCTCTGCGTCGACGCCGATGACAACCTCGTCGGTACGCCCTTCGACGTGACCGATTCCAACGCCACGACGGCCGTACTCAAGTTACCGGCCGCCGCGCGTCCGGAGAAAGAGCACCACGTGTACTGCAAGACCTCGTATCTCAGTACTGGATCGGGCGTCGACTTCGGACCTCGTACTCGCTTCTATGTCGACACACAGCCCCCCGCCCATGAGTCGCATCTCGCAGCGCCGGAATTCACTCCCGAAGTCATGGCGAACGGGATTCTGCCCGGCAGCCTCACGCAGGATCCGGGGGGTAACTACCTCAAGGCCACGATCGGTAGCTACTCCGATATCGATCTCGCGACGGATACGGTCACTGCCTATATCAACGATAAGAGTGACACCGCCGTTATCGGGACCATGGTCGGCGATTCGATCGAGATTCATATCGACGAGACTTTCATAGCCGATCAGGGTGACGGCGACCATAGCTTCTCTTACACGGTCACCGATCGGGCCTATAACGACTCCACCAGGTCCAAGGCCCAGACACTAACGATCCTGCTCAACGCAGCGTTCGATCCGGTCGCCCCCAAGGTACCGGCATTCGACGACGACGCCACCGACAAGTTGATCGACGAAGCCGACGCGCGTGCCGAAGGTGGCCTCCAGGTCGTCATTCCCGCCGACACGAAACTAAAGAAAGACGACACCATCACGCTGCTGTGGGGCGGGGCTCGGTCGGTCCCGGTCGACGTGGCCGACCCGGCGGCGGACATTTCGATAGGCGTCAGCTACGGCACCGTGCTCGATAGTTGGAACACGACGGCGAACGGCGCCGACCTGAACGTGGATGTCAACGTTGCGTACGAAGTAAGTCGTAACGGCAAGCGCATCGGCACCTCGCCGAATCACCAGGTAACCATCAATCTCTACCAGGCCGCGGGAGTGGATCCGTATCCGGAGACCCCGTGGAACGAGAACCTCACGGCTCCATCCCTGAAGAGCGCAAGCGGCGCGGATAACACGATCCCGCTGGAAGACTTCGGCGAAGCAGCGGGTGTCACCGTGCCATGGTTCGACCAGGGCGGCACGACGACCTATTTCCAGGCCGGCGACGTTCTCATCGTGGAGTATGCCAAAGTCGATCTCGCGCCTCGCACCATCGACACAGACGACGTGACGGCCGCGGCCGATCTGGCGATCGAACTGCCCGCGACGAACATCACGGACGCGGGTTCCGGTGACAAGCCCCTTGCGTACCGCATTCGTCGGACGCTCAGTGGCGGCGCCGTGAACGACTCGCTGTCGCCACCTCAGGTCATCACCGTCACCGGCACCGACGAATTGCCCGGTGGCAACACCGGATTGCCGGCACTCGAAATTCCGGAAGCCGTCGGTAACGACGGCAGTGATGCAGACCGTCTGATCATTACCCGAAAGTCGGCGGGAAATGGGGTACATGTGAAGATTCCCCCCTACGAAAACCAAGCGGTAACGGACGTCGTAACGGTCGACTTTGCCTATAAGATGTTGTTCATCGATGAAGTGACCGACCATACGGCCGACGTCGTTGCCGCGCCCCCTGAGACCGACAGACCGTGGTCCTTCGTGAAGAGGCGAGACCAGATCTCGGATAACGCCGAGCTCGTCATCGATCTCACCAAGGAAGAGGTCGTCGGAAAGCTGGAGGGGTTCCGGCCCAGGATGCATGCGCACATCACATACACCGTGGAGAATGAACACGGCACAGCCGAGCGGACGACCGCATTCGTCACGGATATCGATCCGCGCGGCACCGATTAGCTTATGAGCATCGGTCGGCGGCCCGGACCCCGGGCCGCCCGCATCCACGCCACGAGTTGCTGCCATGACCCTACCCACGGAACCCGCCCGCTCGGCTCGGGTGCTCTCTGAACGCCTGCGTTTTCAGAACGAAGACGACGTGCTGGCGCGGCTGCCGCCGGGTGTTCCTAAGGACTTCCGTCTGAAGGAGGCCGTGAAGAGCGACGTACTGACGGTCCTGCTATCGACCCGCGTCGCCGATCTTCATCCGAAGGATACGATTCAGCTGATGCTTGGAAACACGCCGGTGGGCCCGCTGCTCCACCCAGTCGCGGGCGCGGCCGACTTCGCATTCACCCTCACGCCGGATCAGCGCCCCCCCGACGTGACGCAAAGCTTCAACTATCGCGTCACCTACGAATCGTCGGGCTCGCCAACGACGGAAGACGGCCCCCCCGATCAGTCGTTCATCACCGACCTCACGCCGCCTGGGGGTAGCGGGACCATCGCCCGGCCCACCTTCGCTCCGGATGTCATCGAGGACGGTGTCACACCGGAAAAATTGCAATCGGGGCCGGATGGGGAGTTCTTGCCCTGCGTCATCGAGCCATTCAACGACCAGGCCGCGGGCGACTATGTCTGGCTGTACGTCGACCACGAGAAGATCGACGGCCTGCCGCCCGTGGAAGTCAAGGCGGGCGAGGAACGCGATCCTGTCGACTTCCCCATTCCGAAGGCTGTCCTCGAAGCCATCGAGGCGACGACCGTCGCGGACGAAGCGCATGCGTTCGCTTACCGGCTCGAGGATCGCGCGGGCAATATATCGGACGAATCGGATTCCGAATACCTTCTTCTGTTGCTGACGCAGCAGATCGGCGACCTGCTGCCGCCCAGAGTCCCGGCTGCGGCGGACGGGCTCGTCACCGACGGTGACGCGCATGCGAATGGCGGTGTGGAAGTCATCATCCCCGGTCACCGGAAGATCAAGGCGGGCGACTTCGTCCTGTTGCGGTGGGGTGTTCGCGACATCGGTCCGTTTACCGTCGACGCTTCGCAGGTGGGGCAAGACCCGCTGATGACGCTGACGGTCCCGTACACCGATGTGTACGACGACTGGAATGCCATCGCCTCGGACACCGACCTGGACGTCCCTGTCGTCGTGACCTATCGCGTGTCGCGCAACGGCAACCCGATCGGCGAGCCGAAGGAGACGACGGAAGCGCCCGTCAATCTCTACATTCCCGGAGGCAAGGATCCCGACCCCACCCCCGAGCACGAAGGTCTCAAGAAGCCCGTCGTTCGTTCGACTCAAGGCGGCAAGGACAACATCATTCCCGCCGATGCGATCAACAGCGATGCGATCGCCACGATCCCCGGCATGAGGGCCACCGATCCTGCGCTCCCCGCCTTCGCCGCCGGCGACGAAGTGCAGCTCTACTGGAACGGTGCTCCTGTCGACGAGGCCTTCGTCGTGTCGACACCGGGCGAGGATGTCTTGAGGACGATACCCGGCCCCACGCTCGCAGGCACCGGGCCGGGAAAGTGGACCGCGCATTACACCGTGTTGCGGAAGCTTGCCACGGAACCCTTCGAGAACACGGCGCGGTCGCCGGCCGCGGACGTCACCATCGCCGATCCCTCCGAGCTCCCCGGCGGCGGCGACCTTCTGCCATATGCGGTTTTCCGCGAAGGCTTGGTGAACGATCTCGGTCATCTCGTCCTGACCGAACGAGGCGCCGATGGAACCATCGTGCGCATCTATGCGTATCGAAACATGGCGGCGGGCGACACGATAACGGTCACCTGGCTGCCGAACGGTACACCAACGGGGCATCCGAGTTTCGACCTGGAGCCCGTCGTGCTGCCCCCCTATGAAGTGAAGGACACGGATCTCGTTCCAAAGGACGACTACGTGGAAGGAGACCCGGTACGGCCACCCGTTCCCGAACTGAAGGTCTTCGTCGACTTCGACATTTCGGCCGAAAAGATATGGAGCATCGTCTCGCAGGAAGGCATACCAGGGTACGGCTCGGCCCGGGTCGTCTATACCGTGCAGAACGCGAGCGGCACAGGTAAGTCGGATACGAATCCATCCACGAATCCCGTCCTCTCGATCGACATGAGGAACGTGCAGGAAACGCAACCGGAGTCACTCGTCATGGAAGACAACCGCACCCAGCCCTCCACCGCCCCCAGGGCCCAGCCGGCCCCGCCCTACATCGCCAGCACC